>CAVVDF010000005.1:0-974978 GCA_963746995.1 uncultured Actinomycetes bacterium | reverse complement strand
ACCCCTTGTTGGCGGATTTGCAAGCTGAAAACGGCCGCCGCTATACAAGGGCTAAGCAAACCGAGCACGGACACCACGTCCCAGGGCGTGTCGTCTGCCGGCAGGACGGCGCCTCGTCAATTCGTTCGAGCAGCGTGCTATCCCGCTCGAGAAACTACGTGCCGATGGGCTGTCCTATCGCAAGATCGCGTCGTCGACGGCGTAGCGCGGCGGGATGGAGACCGTACAGCTGCATCTATTTTAGGAAAACTAATTCCGTGGAAATCATCTGGAGACCCAGGGTGGTCACTCCGGGGGGCACCCGCCGGGGCGGATAACTCGACGCGTCTGCGCGCCGGCGCATCGGTCGTAAAGGGTGCGCTCGCGCCGACGGTGCTGCACCGGGAAAGGCGCGGCGAAACAGGAATCGGGTGGCCTACGGCCGCAGCATGACTGAAGGTTGACGCGCATGCCTGATCCGACAACATCGGAATATGCGCGCGGAGCGTTTTATGGTTTGGCTGCCGTCTGCATCTGGGCAGGTTTCATCGTCGTGTCGCGACTGGGCGTCCGCACGAGTCTGACACCATGGGACGTTGCTGCCATCCGGTTCACCGTCGCCGGCACGCTGCTGCTGCCCTGTGCGATGAGAAAAGGCTTGGCGCTCAACCGCCTCGGATGGCTCGGGGTTGCGGCAATCGTGATCGGCTGCGGAGCGCCCATGCTCCTCTTGGTGAATGCCGGCCTGCTGTTTGCTCCCGCTGCCCACGCGGGTGCTCTGTTTCCCGGTGTGATGCCGCTGATCGTGGCCCTGTAAGCCGCTTTAATTAAGAAAGAGACGTTCGGACGTCAGAAGAACCTTCACTAGGCTTGATCGTCGTAGGTGCTGTAGGCCTGGGTGGGTCACTGGCGGCACCATTGGCACGTCGAGAATGTCGGACATCTGCTGTTTCTTGCCGCCGGACTGGCTTGGGCCGGTTACACCGTCGCGATGCGCCGCGCTCGCCTTGATGGCCTTCATGCCGCTGCCATTGCCGCGATCGCCTCGCTCGTGCTCTATCTGCCGGCCTATGCGTGGATCGCAGGGGCCCGCGGTCTTCGCGCTTCACACACATGCGTCCCCGCGAAGGTATGGCTCTCTGTCCGAGAAGCGCTGACGGCCCACACCCACTGGCCGCAAGCGTTTTGCAACGCTGATCAGGGTTAGATTTATCTCTAAAAATTTGATGACTTCGCGGTTCTTGCGAGGTTCGCGATGCTGTGATTGTCGCGAACAGCGAGGAGATTGCGCTTTTTGATCTCCGGTCGCGCGTGCTGCGTGTTCGCCCCGCGGGAGTGATCGGCATATTCTTTGCCGTCAATCGGTGCTACATGGGGTGGATCTTTATCAAGATAGGGTCGTCCGATTCCCAACTCTTTGCCGTGCGCGTCGATCCATTTCCACAAATTTTCGCTTGAAATCAATCGCTCCGGGCGATTCTCGCCCTTTATGCTGACGAGATCAACAGCAAGCCCGTGACCATAGCCGCCGCGGAAGCTTCCGCCATGGTACGACCTGTCAGTCGCCGCCTTCAGCCCCGTTGTGAGCGATTGACGGTAATCATCGCGGAATGCGCTTGTTATGCCCGGTGAGAGCCCCGCTTCGTCCATTGCGCGAAGAGCATGATATAGCTTCAGCTTGAAGCCCTGATCCATGCCTCCGATGACGTATTCCATCAATGACTTGCCGGCTTTCTCGCCGCCTTCGGATCCTTCCAAGTGAAGTCCTCATCGACGAGCTTTGTAAATTCTTTGATGATCGTCCGCGATTACCCTTCATCTTAACCGTCATTTTCCTTCGCTCGACAACCTTGACGGTGTCTTGCTTGGGCGTCCGTTGATACACCGACCACAAGTATTGGTCGATGCAGACCTCGCGGATCAGACATTCATCTCGCGTTTCGGTGGAGTTCACTGTTTCCTTGGCGTCGCTTGGCGTTTCGGACGCAAACGTCTGCGAAGTCTCATCGAGAGTTTCGGTGGAGCTCACGGCCTTCTCGGCGCCGGCATGTACCGGATCAGGATCAGGCAAACTCACCGTGGCGATCTGCACGGGCTGTGTTTCGGGCGGGAGCGTCTGCGAAGACTCAGACAATGATAGACTTTCGGCGGTACTCGCTACCTCCTTCTCCTCGGCATACACCGGGTCAGGCGCGCTCACCGCCCCGATCTGCTGCGGCTGTGCTTCGGGCGAGAGCGTCTGCGAAGCGTCCAGCAACCCGGCCTCGGCAATCGCGGCCACTGCTGCGGCGGTCGACTCCGCTTCGGAGCCGGCTTCGCCCGTTGTGGTGGCTCGCTCCTCGATTGCCGGTGTGTGGGTATTCTTGATACCGGCCAAACTGAAGCCGGCAACTGCGGCGATGACAGTTCCGCAAGCTGCCGTCATGATCGCAAATCGCCGCGGACTGATCACTCCGTTGCCTCCTCTACCATCCTTTTGCCCACGCGACGGCACTGATCTGTTGGATCAAAAATGATCGCATGATGACGAGAACTGCAGCTCGTAGTCTTTTGTGAAATGTGTTGCCTGAATGCAACGTAAAACGTATGGCCCGAGGCCTTCATCAACTCGACGAACGCCGGCAAGTAGCGACGGTTTTCAAATTCACGGATCTGTCGGTTTCAGTGGCCTCCGACGCGTTCCCTAGCCGTGGCAATCGTTCCCGACTCGAACGTGCCGGCGGTAGAGCGGGGGAGGAGCCGGCCGCGAAGGGAACCGGCGTTCTGGTCAAGCACCGCGAACTGATCGGTATGACCTGCGCTCACGTCGACAAGCAGGGCGACGACGTTGGTAAGGGGCGTGCTAACATCCGGGGTCTTGCGCGATGTCGACGCTCGCTACGTTAAAAAGATAGCACAATTCAGTTGCGTGGTGTGAAGCTCGCTAAGGCTCCTCAGCCGCTGTCACCACGTTCGTTCCAACGTGGGCGATTGGCCCGGACTTTAGCTGGTAACGTTGGGCGCGAGAAAGTGTAACCGGTCTAGCGTTTCGCCCTCTTGCGGTGGGCCCGGTTTGAGACCATTTCCCACTTGTTAGCCGAGGCCAGGACCCAATTTGCCGTCTTGTTTCGCGAAAGGTTCGGCCGCACCCCAGATGGTCAACATGGCCCCGCACCGGGATACCCTTACATTCCCGGTATGCACTTCTTCATGGCCGACAGACGCATCAACCGCAAACTGGCGGCTATCCTCGCCGCCGATGTGGTCGGCTATTCCCGCATGATGGGCGCCGATGAGGCGGGCACGCTGGCGGCTCTGAAGCGTCACCGCGAGACCGTCTTCAACCCCGCGGTTGCCGCCCATCATGGCCGGGTCGTCAACTGATCGGCGACGGCGCCTCGTCGAGTTCGCCAGCGTTGTCGATGCTGTAAACTGCGCGCTCTCGGTGCAACGCTCCGGCAACCCGTTGCCGGACGCAAACGGCGCCAGCTGAGATCGTTTTGAGGATCGGGGTCAATCTCGGCGACGTCATCATCGAGGGCGACGACATCTACGGCGACGGCGTTAACATTGCCGCGCGTTTCGAGCCGCTGGCCGAACCCGGTGGCATTTGCGTTTCCTCGATCGTCAACGAAAGCATCGGCAACCGAATCGACGTTTGCTTCCAGGACGCCGGCGACATCCTGTCAAGAATATCGACCGGCCGATCCGAGTCTGGAAATGGCATCCGGGCGCGACACCCGACGTGACCAAACCCAAGACGGACAATCCTTTGCCCAATGTCGAGACGCCGTCGATCGCTGTCTTGCCGTTCACCAACATGTCAGGCGATCCTGAACAGGAGTACTTCTCCGACGGCATCAGCGAAGACATCATCACCGACTTGTCGAAGATCGCCGGCCTGACGGTAATCGCGCGCAACTCGAGCTTCCCTATAAGGGGCGCTCGGTCGACGTTCGCACCATCGGCCGCGATCTTGGCGTGCGATCGGTGCTCGAAGGCTCCATCCGCCGCGCTGCCAACCGCGTGCGGATTACCGCACAGCTCACCGACGCTTCAACCGGCGGGCATTTCTGGGCGGACCGCTACGACCGGGATTTGACGGATATCTTCGAGGTTCAGGACGAGGTGGTAGAGAAGATTGTCGGCGCGCTGGCGGTGACGCTGACACGGGGTGAGCAGCAGCGGCTGCGCCGACACGGTACCAGCAACGTGGAGGCGTATGAGTGCTGGCTGCGGGCGCGCGCATTGCTCACTCGCGGCAGTCGGGCGTCGATCATCCAAGCTCGAGCGATGTACCGCCGAGCGATCGAGTTCGATCTAAACTTTGCCGCTCCGCATGCCGGCCTGGCGCTTGCTGGATTGCGGACTACGTCAGTGGCTGGGCGCTTGATTCAGCACAGGCGTTACTTGAGGCGGAGAGATGGGCACGCCGCGCGCTCGAATTGAACGATCAGGAGCCGGTGAGCCACATGGCGCTCGGCAACGTGCTGCTGTGGCGGCGCGATCACGAGGGCGCGCTCGCGGAATTTGGCCGCACGATCGCCCTGATCCCAACTTTGCTCAGGGTCATGCCGCGACGGGCCTGGCGCTGATGTATGCGGGCGAGCCAACGCGGGCGCTAGAGCCGTTCGCGATAGCGATGCGCCTGGACCCTCACTATCCGGACATCGTGCTGCACTTCCTGGCGCAGGCGAATTTCAGCTTGGGAAAATATGAGATCGCCGCCCAGCAGCTTATCGATCGCATCGCACGCAACCCTGGCACCGACGCCAGCCGCATGCTGTTGGCATCTTGTTATGGTCATCTCGGGCGCGTGGAAGACGCGAGGGCAGTATGGACTGAACTTCTCGAAGTTAATCCCGACTTCTCGCTGACGCAGCGCTCGCGTGTTCTTCCTTACAAGAATGCGGATGATTTTCAGCGCATTCTGGAAGGTCTAGCGAAGGCCGGATTGCCATAGGGATGGATCATATGAGCGTGCTGCGGCGGCCATTGGGCTCGAGCCAAGCCTGGCTGGGTGGCGGTGGCCGGCCTGGTTATCGAGACCCGGCGCCGCGGACTTAAGGTCTTCCGGCTCGCACTGTGCAACTTGGGCAACACGGCGGGCGGGCGATCGCGTCGTCGGCTATGGAGCATGGATGTTCGGTGAGGCGGGCTGATAGGTGCGAACCGAATAAAGCCTAACGGGCACGCAGCCAGAGTTTTCAACCCATTGGCTTCCCTGGCTTGAAACCCGGCGACCGTTGGTGCCTCTGTGCCCCTTGCTGGCAGGAGGCATTCGAGGCTGGCCACGCGCCTCGTGTTGTTATGCGCGCGTCTCACGAGGGTGCTCTCGCTTACTGCTCGCTTGCCGATCTTAAACGCTTCGCAATTGACCTTGCGTGAGTGCGGTCACCGCTCACGCCTAGCGGCTAACCCACTGACAGAGGGGACCTCAGCACTAAGAGGAGCAAGTGACGAGTTGCACACTGCGCCCCCATGCTCGCCGGGCGGCCTGAAGCTACGTCATCCTATGCAGCACCGAGCGAGCATACTCCTTCGCTATGCTCCAACTCGCGCCCTCCCGCCGTTCAGCATGCTCGTCGCGGATAGCTTTGCCGAGGCTTGCTCTCTAGGGCATGCCACACACTGACAGTGTCGGTCGTGAGATAAGCGCCGATGTATTTCTCGATAAAGACGGCGCGACCTGGATCAGTCGATTTCGCCAGAACGCGTCGACGCGCCAACTCGGTTTTCGTGG
Organism: uncultured Actinomycetes bacterium; assembly: GCA_963746995.1. GTDB lineage: Bacteria > Actinomycetota > UBA4738 > UBA4738 > HRBIN12 > AC-51. The sequence goes on along the minus strand of CAVVDF010000005.1, from coordinate 969,277 downwards.
TGGGCGCGCCAAACTTCAGCGCTTGCAGATGTGCGAAGCTGCCCTGCCAGCGAGCAAACGGAGTGCTCCAATAGGCGCAGTACGGGATGTAACCTTCGCGCATCTTCCCTCTTTCGATTTCGCGCAAGCGACCGGTCAGTGTTAGCTACAACTCAGCGTGATGCTTCCTTTGTCGGAAGAAAGCACGATCCACGTCCGTCGTAACCGACGCCGGGGTAAGTGGAAACACTTACGTTTAAGTGTCGACCCTGATTGTCACGGCGGCGCCACGACCTAGGGTCATTGCCAAGAAAGGACGAGCCACTCCGCCAACAGGCGGCATACGGTTCGCGGACAATCCCGCATCGTCTGACGCGCAATGACGTGCAGCCCGAGGGCCCGAGTTCTGGGAGGATCAGGCATGTTCACGGTGGACATCGACACCGGCGGGACGATGACCGACGCGCTGGTCTCCGATGGTAAGGAGATCAGGGCGTTCAAGGTCGATACGACGCCCCATGATTACACCGTTTCGTTCCGCGAATGCCTAGCCGAAGCGGCGAAACAATATGAATACGGCAGTGTTCAGTCCTTTCTCGACAACGTGACGCTCATTCGTTGGTCGTCGACTATCACATCCAACGTGCTCGGCGAGCGGCGCGGCGCGAAGGTCGGCCTGCTGGTTACGAGTGGTCACGAACAAGACCTCTATGGCGCCGGAAAGTCGCCGGTCATCGATGAACTGGTGGCCGAGGACAATGTCGTAGGGCTCCCCGAGGGCGCATCGCCGCAGGATGTTCTCAACGCGGTCAAGCGCCTGTTCGATGACGGCGTCCGCCGCATTTGCGTTAGCTTGCGCGGCGCCTTCCCGGATAATCGAACCGAAATCGAGATCAAAAAAATTATCGAACAGCAATATCCGGATCACTATCTGGGCGCGGTGCCGTGCTCTTGGGCAGCGACATGGCGCCGGTGGTTCATGACACGACGCGCGCACATTATTCGCTGATGAACGCTTATGTGCACAGCCAACTCGCGACCTCCCTATTCAAAGCCGAGGATATCCTCAAATACGAGGAACGCTGGGATGGACCACTGCTAATCGGCCACACCAACGGAGGCGTGGCGCGCATTGGCAAGACCAAGGCAGTCGACACGCTGGAATCCGGGCCGGTGTTCGGCACCTTCGCCGGCGCCTATTTCGCGCGCGAGTATGGGTTAGCGAATGTTGTGTGCTTAGATGTCGGCGGTACCACGACTAAAGCGAGCGTCGTCAAAGACGCCAAGCCGGTATTCCAGCGCGGCGGGGACCTAGTCGGCGTTCCTGTACAGACGTCGTTCCCCATGGTGCGTTGGCGGTTCTCGGCGGCGGGAGCATCGCGCACGCGGATAAAGACGGAAAGGTGTCACTGGGTCCGGAGAGCATGGGTGCTTCGCCGGGGCCGGCATGTTACGGCCTCGGCGGCGACGCCGCGACATTGACCGACGCTCTGCTCGTGCTCGGCTTGCTCGACCCCGCGGCGTTCCTCGGCGGCAGACGCCATCTGAACGTCGAGCGCTCTGCTCAGGCAATCCAGAAGCGGCTGGCCAATCCTCTCAGCATTTCGGTGGAGAGTGCGGCGGAATTGGTACGCGACGAGGCGATCGACATCATGGCCGACCTCGTCGGCTCGATTGTGGCCGAAGCCAAGCTTAAGGCTGAGGCCGTGTCGCTCTTTGCCTATGGCGGAAATGGGCCGCTGTTTGGCGCACTCGTCGCCGAGCGACTAGGCATACCCGATGTGGTGGTTTTCGGATTGAGTCCGGTCTTCAGCGCCTTCGGGTCCGCCATATCCGACGTCGTCCATGTTTATGAACGTGGGATCGGCGCGGATATCGTGGATCCCGGCGGCGGGGGCGGGTCGCCGAGAGCCTTGGCGCACTTTACGGTCTCGCGGAGCGCGACTTGCGCGGCGAAGGTTTTTCGATCGACCGGGCGCAAATCGAGATCGAGGCGGACATATCGAACGGGAAAAAAGAGCCGGTGACCGTCCGACTCGCCGCAACACAGAATCCAGATGCCGCGTCGGTTCACGCATTGCTGCAGGAGTACCGCCATCAGACGCCCGAGGCCGGCGCTCATGACCGAGCCATGGTTCAGGCGGTTAGCGTCAAAACGACCTATTCCGTGGGCGAATTCAAACTCCCACGGCAAAAGAAAACCGGCGACAGCAAGGCTAAAGCAGAGGGAACGCGTCCGATCCTGGTCGGTGGCGCATCCATAGCAGCGGAAATTTTCCGCTGGCAGGATCTGCGTGCAGGCAGTTCGATGATGGGCCCGGCCATCGTCGCCGCGGAGACGCTGACCTGCCTCATTCCGCCAAATTGGCAGATGGCCATGGACGAATATGGCAATGGACGCCTAAGCCGACGCCAACGCAAATAATCAGCGCTGTCACATTCAGCGCACTGAGGGGAGGAATTCGTGGCGTTAGAACGCATTCGCTTTACCGAGTACCTCGATCTCGATCTCAATGACGATCAGTGGCACTGCAACAGTTGCGGGCATGGTCTGATCTCGGCTCGCGAGAACTACAAGCGCGGCTGTCTGGTCGCCGAAAGAGACCCGGCCGAAATCCATCCACGCGTCGTGGAAGGTGAATACACCTTCTCGCCGGATCCCAATTGGGTGCGCATCCTTGAGTTCTATTGCCCGAGTTGCGGGCGACAGGTGGAGACCGAATACCTGCCGCCGGGGCACCCGATCACTGCGGATATCGAGGTCGATATCGACAGTTTAAAGCGACGCTTGTCCACTGGCGATCTGATCATCCGCGAGGGGAAGCTGCATCCCGGCAAGGAGCAGGGAGAACATCGTCATGGCTAAATCGCCGGACCGCCCGATGAACTCGATCGACATCGATGTCGGCGGTACGTTCACCGATCTCGTCCTAACGCTGGATGGCGAGCGGACGATCGCGAAATGCCCAACCACGCCCCATGATCTTTCGATCTGTTTCATGAATGCGGTTGAGGAGGGCGCGCAAATATGCGGCTTGGCTATGTCGGAGCTGATGCCACGGATCGACATCGTCCGCTACTCGACGACCGTTGCGCTCAAGAGACCATTCAACGGCAGGGTCCCCGCGTCGGACTCATGATGACGGAGGGCCACGAAGATGCCATCCTTATTGGTCGCGGCGCGCAATGGGTTGACGGCAAGCGCGTCACTGAACGTCGCAACCTCGCGGTCCAGCGCAAGCCCCTGCCGCTGATCGAGCGCCGCATGATTGTCGGCATTCGCGAACGCATCGATTCGGCGGGTTCGATCATCCGCCCGCTCGACGAGGACGATGTTCGGTTGAAGCTCGACGCCTGATCGATCGTGGTGCCCGGGCGATCGTCGTCTCGCTACTGTGGTCATTCATGAAACCCGACCATGAGCATCGCGTGAAGGAAATTATCCGCGAGGAATACAAGGAGTACCACATCGGCTATCTCCCGGTGGTGCTATCGAGCCAAGTAGTGGCAAAGCTCGGCGAATACGAGCGCACTATGACGGCCGTGCTTGACGCTTATCTGCAGCACGCCATGCAGACCGAGCTTTCGGCGACTTGGGACAAGATGCGCGATCAAGGTTATCGCGGCAGTTTCCTGATGATCCACAATTCCGGCGGTAGCGGCGAGATCTTTAATACTTCGGCGAGCCGGACCTTTAACGGCGGTCCGGTGGCTGGGCTCATGGGCTCTGCCCATTTCGCCTCGGTTTTGGGCTACAAGAACGTTATCGCGGCAGATATGGGCGGTACCAGCTTCGACGTCGGTCTCGTGGCTAATTCTAACGTGCGAAACTACGAATTCCGGCCGGTCATCGATACCTGGATGGTCGGCATCACCATGCTACAAACCATCTCGATCGGCGCCGGAGGAGGATCGATAGCGTCCGTCGATCACCGAATGAGCAATCAATTGCAGGTCGGGCCGCGCAGCGCGGGTTCGGTCCCGGGACCCGTCTGTTACGACATTGGCGGTACCGAACCGACGGTGACCGATGCCGACCTGGTCCTCGGCGACATTAACCCCGACACCTACTTTGGCGGGCGAATGACCCTAAACAAGGTGAAGGCAGAGCGGGCGATCAAAGAGAAGATTGCAGATCCGCTTGGCGTCAACGTCGTTGAGGCGGCGGCGCTAATCCGCAATATCGTCGACCAGAATATGGCCTAAGCCATCAAGCGTGAAGTCCATATGCGCGGATACAAGCCCGAGGATTTCGTCATCTTTGCGTTCGGTGGAGCGGGTCCGACCCATGCCGCAGGATTTAAGGAAGATGTCCGCAAGGCCGTGGTGTTTCCATCCGCGCCGGTATTCTGCGCATTAGGCTCGTCGATTATGGACATCGTCCATATGTATGAAGTCTCGCGGCGCATGATCTTCATGCAAGCGATCACCGAACAACTGGTCATCGATCAAGCGGCATTCAACGAAACGGTCGACAAACTGGTGGCAACTGCGAAGCAGGATCTGCTTGCGGAAGGATTTATGTCGGGCTCCGCCACCTTCAGTCTCGAGCTCGATATGCTCTATGGCGGCCAAGTGAACGTAAAACGCATGGCGTCGCCGATGTTGTTCATTCGCAGCGAGGCTGACGCCAAAGCAGTCTATCACGATTCGAGCGCTCGTTCGTTCGGCGCCGAGATCCGCACCGGGGCACTGGTCGAGCGGATCATGACCGTCGACGGGCGCGTGCGGGGGGTATCGCTCGCCGGCGGGGAGGAGCTGAGCGCGCCGATCGTCGTGGCGGCGACGCATCCGCAGATCACGTTCCTGCGCCAGCTCGAAGCGAGCGAGCTGCCCGACGCATTCGTCCAGGACATGCGCAGCTGGAAGTCACGCAGCGGTACCGTGAAGATCAATCTCGCGCTCGACCGGGCGCCGGTCTTCACGGCGAAGCCCGATCAAGCCGATCTGACCGGTGGGTTCGAGCTCGCGCACTCGATCGACTACCTGGAGAAGGCCTTCGAGGAAGCCCGCGCCGGAACGGCGGCGACCGCGCCATTCAGCGACGGTTGCCTGCCGACCTTCGCCGACCCGTCGCTCGCGCCCGAGGGCGTGCACATCGTCTCGCTGTTCACGCAGTGGTGTCCTGCCGGGTGGGCCGACGAACCCGACGATGCTGCGCTCGACGCGTACGCGGACCGCGTGATCGCCGGCTACGACGAACTCGCACCCGGCTTCACGGACAGCATTCTGCACCGCCAGGTGCTCGGACCTCACGAGATGCAGGAGGAGTGGGGTCTCGTCGGCGGCAATATCTTCCACGGGGAACTCTCGGCCGAGCAGCTGTTCCACATGCGGCCCGCTCCCGGGTACGCGGACTACCGCACGCCGATCGCCGGGCTGTATCAATGCTCGAGCGCGACGCACGCAGGCGGCGGCGTGACGGGCATCCCCGCTTACAACTGCGTGCGCGAGATCGTTCGTGATCGCAAGCGGGCGAAGCGGAAGGTCCAGATCACGCGTTAGGCGCTAGCCTTCTTCGCGTGGACCAGCTCACCGGGCACCTGCTGTTGTCGAACGCCACGCTGTTCGACCCGAACTTCCGGCGCACGGTCGTGCTCGTGGGGCATCACGACGAGGAGGGTGCCGTCGGCGTCGTGCTCAACCGGTCGCTCGGCGTGGCCGTCGACGAGGCGGTGCCGCCGTTGGCCGATCTGGTCGAGCCGGGCGACGAGCTGTTCGAAGGCGGGCCTGTACAGACCGACGCGGCGGTTGTCGTCGCCGAGTTCACCGATCTCTCTCGCGCGGGCCTCGTGGCTTTTGGCAATGTCGGGTTCTTGCCGGAGGAGGCAGACCTCGACGAGCGCGACGCGATCATGCAGGCCAGGGTGTTCGCCGGCTACTCCGGGTGGGGACCGGGCCAGCTCGAGCAGGAGCTCGCCGAGGATGCCTGGCTGCTGACCCCGGCGACCGCGGGCGACGTGTTCACCGACGATCCAGACCGCCTGTGGGAACGGGTGGTCGCCCGCCTCGGTCCTGCGTACGCCCTCCTCCGGACGATGCCGGCCGACCCGGCGATGAACTAACTCCCTCCGAGCACGACGTGGAAGGCGGCGCCGCCGCCCGGCGCGTCCTCCACCCACGCGCGCCCACGGTGCAGTTCGGCGAACCGCGCGACGAGCGACAGCCCGAGGCCGACGCCGGGGGATTGTTCGTTGGCGCTCGGTCCACGCTCGAACGGCCGGAACAGGTGCTCACGGAGCTCATCCGGCACGCCCGGCCCGTCGTCCTCGACGACGATCTCCGCGCCCGTGCCAGCGGCTCGGAGCCGGATCCGGATCGTGGCGTCCCGTGGAGTGTGCTTCGCAGCGTTCGCAGCGAGGTTCTCGACGATGCGCTCGACCATCGAGCGATCCACCATCACGACAGTGGGTACGAGGTCCAGCTGAACGGTGCGACCGTGCAGCTGATCGGCATCGCGAGTGACGCGCTCGATCAAACCCGCGAGCTCCTCCGGGGCGAGGCGCGGCTCGAGCGCCCCGCGCGTGAGCCGGTCCATGTCGAGCAGGTCGGTGATCAGCTCGGTCAGGCGCTGTGCCTTCGCCGCGAGTGACCGCGCCATCGCGCGGCGATCCTCGTCGGGCAGCCCGAGCTCATCGGCATGCTCGAGGGTGACCGCGTTGCCCAGGATCGTGGCGAGCGGGGTCCGCAGGTCGTGCGAGACGGCCGTGAGGAACGTGTTCTTCATCTCGTCGGCTCGGCGGAGCTCGGCGAGCGCGTGTGAAAGCTCGTCGTGTGCCAGCTTGCTGTCGGTGATGTCGAACAGGACGCCCAGATAGAACAGGGGCGTGCCGTCATCGCCGTAGGCCCTCGTGGCCTGGTCGCGGACCCACACGATGTGGCCGTCACGGTGCACCATCCGGTATTCGAAGCACCAGCCGTCGGCGTCGTCGTCGAGGGCGTCGATGTCGGCCAGCACCCGGTCCCGATCATCGGGATGGACGAGGCGTTCCCACAGCCCGGGGTCGGCGAGCCGTTCCTCAGGGGAGTAGCCGAACAACTGCTCGTATTGGGGGCTCATGTACGCGGGGTGTGCGAGACCGCCGAGCGGTTCGATGTACGTGACAGCGGGGATCTGCTCGGCGAGCGTCTGGAACCGTTTCACCGCGTCCTGCAGCTCGCGCTCGCGCCCCTTCTGTTCGTCGATGTCGACGAGCACGCCGATCCACAGCGGCAACTCGTCGGGGCGTGGGTGCCGATGGGCTTCGTCGCGATACCACCGGTAGGTGCCGTCTGCGGTCCGGAGCCGGTATTCACAGCGGAAGACGCCAACGACGTCGGCCTCGCTGTCGGCGGCGCGGACAGCCTCGTGGTCATCGGGATGCACGAGCCGGAACCACGCCCCCGAGGTGCCCGTCAGCGAGTCCGCGGGCTCGCCCAGCAACTCCTCGACGCGCGGGCTGATGTAGGTGGTGACGGCGTCGCCGTCGCCGCGCTGCAAGTACACGGCACCGGGCAGGTGTTCGAGCACCTCCCGGAAGGCGCCGTCGATATCGGCCGTGAGCGACGAGTCATGCCGTTCTACCTGCATCGTTGTGACATCGGCAGGTTGTGCGGCAGGGTAGAGGCGACCGGGCGCGAAACGAGGAGGGGGGCGTGACGGGATCGGTGTCGTTCGAGCGGGCGGCCGCGTTCTACGACCGCACGCGGATCACGGACACGGTGGAGATGGCGGCTGCGATCGAAGCGCTCGACACAGGCCTGCCACCGGGGCCTCTCCTTGAGATCGGGGTCGGAACCGGCGCGCTCGCTGTGCCCCTGGTGGCCCGCGGGAGGGCGCTCACCGGACTCGATCTCTCCCGAGCGATGCTGGAACGGTTGCGCAACAAGGATCCCGAGCACCAAGTGGGTCTGGCCATCGGGAATGCGACCCGGCTGCCGTTCGAGAGATCGCTCTTTCGCCGGGGCCTACTGCCGGTGGGTGCTGCACCTGGTTGCCGACTGGCGGGCGGCGGTGGGCGAGCTCTGCCGGGTCGCGCGCGGGCGGGTTGTCGTGGAACCGGGCGGGTACGGCGGCGAGTGGCGGACGATCTACCTGCGGTTCCTGGATGAGCTCGGCGAGGTCGCCGCGCCCGTCGGGCTGGATCTGCGCAACGGCAACACCGACCTCGACGAGGCGTTCGCCGCCCAGGGGGCAGTGCTCAGCGATGTGATCGAGACGGCTGGCACGCTGGATGCGTCGCTGGGCACATTCTTCGAGGAGACGGCGGCCAAGACCTACTCGTGGACGTGGCGAGTCCCCCAGGCCGACCTCGACCGTGCGGTGGCGACCGTTCGGGCGTGGGCCATCGGGCGGTACGGAGGCGATTTGGACCGCCCGTTCGAGCGCGAGGCGCCCCATCGCTGGCGCATCTACGACCGTGCCTGACCCCGCTATCCTGTACGGACGTCCGGAGCCTTCCGGGCCGCGAGCGTAGGAGGTCGACGTGCCGATCACCGAGGTCGACAAGATCTGGATGAACGGTGAGCTCGTGGATTGGGCCGATGCCAAGATCCACGTCCTCAGCCACGGACTGCACTACGGCTCTGGCGTATTCGAGGGCATCCGCGCCTACGCGACGGCTCGCGGGCCCGCCGTCTGGCACCTCGACGCGCACCTCGACCGGATGTACGCATCCGGGTCGATCTATCACATGGAGATCCCGTACTCGAAGCACGAGCTGGTCGAGGCGACGAGGGGTCTGATCCGCGCGAACGGGCTCGATAGCTGCTATATCCGCCCGATCGCGTTCCGCGGGTATGGCGAGATGGGCGTCAACCCCCTGCCGGCCCCCGTCGATGTGGCGATCGCGGTCTGGCCCTGGGGCGCCTACCTCGGCGAGGACGCACTGGAGCAAGGCACCCGTGTGAAGATCTCGAGTTGGAAGCGCCACGACCAGAACTCGCTGCCGTCGGCAGCGAAGGCCACCGGTGGCTACCTCGGTTCGATCCTGTCGAAGGTCGAAGCGATCAAGGGTGGGTACGACGAGGCGATCCTGCTGAACCAGGAGGGCAAGATCGCGGAAGGCTCGGGCGAGAACATCTTCTGCGTCGACCGGGGTGCGCTGATCACGCCGCCGACGAGTGTCGGTGCCCTGGGCGGCATCACGCGTGGTGCCGTCATGACGCTCGCTCGCGATCTCGGTTACGAGGTGCTCGAGCGCGATCTCGTTCGAACCGACCTGTATCTCGCTGATGAGGTCTTCTTCACTGGGACGGCCGCCGAGATCACGCCGATCCGTGAGGTCGACGATCGATCGATCGGGATCGGGCATCGCGGCCCGGTCACCAAGGAACTGCAAGAAGCCTTCTTCGCAGCGACCAAGGGCGAGGATGACCGATACATCGACTGGCTCACCTTCGTCGATGACTGACGTCGGGACGCGCATGCAGGGGTCGCGGTACCGGCTGCCTCGAACCGTTACGCCGTCCCGGTATGCGATCGAGCTGCGGCTCGACCCGACGTCACCAACCTTCGACGGTACGGTCGACGTTGCGATCGACGTGCACGAAACGACCGCCGCGATCCTGCTCAACGCGAAGCAACTCACGATCCACACAGGCTCGCTGACGAGCGACGGCACCCCGATCGAGGTCGATAAGGCCGTGCTCGACGAGGACGCCGAGCGGGTCACGCTCGAGCTACCAGTCGAGGTCGCGCCCGGCGCCTACACCCTGCACCTCGCGTTCACGGGGTTGCTCAACGACCTGATGGAGGGCATGTATCGGTCTCGCTACACCGACGAGGCGGGCGAGGAGCACGTCATCATCACCACCCACTTCGAGGCGACCGACGCGCGCCGGAACTTCCCGTGCTGGGACGAGCCGGACCTGAAGGCCTCATTCCAGATGACGCTCGTCGTCCCCGAGGACGTGACGGCGCTGTCGAACACGCCCGAGATCGGCCGGGAGCCCGCCGAGCCGGGGTTCGTTCGGGTGCGATTCGACACGTCGATGGTGATGTCGACCTATCTGGTCTGTGTGGTGGTCGGGCACCTCGGGCTGAGCGAGCCCGCGTTCGCCGGTACAACGCCGGTGCGCGTGGCGTGCCGGCCCGATCGGCTGCACCTTGCGGACTACGCACGCGAGGTCGGCGTGTTCGCGCTCGACTGGTTCGGCGAGTACTACGGGATCCCGTATCCCGAACAGAAACTCGATCAAGCCGGCGTGCCGGATTTCGCCCAGGGCGCGATGGAAAACACCGGGCTCGTCACGTATCGCGAGACGCTGTTGCTGCTCGACCCCGCCGCCGCGGCCCACGACGAGACCGTCGACGTTGCCGAGACCGTCGCCCATGAACTCGCGCATATGTGGTTCGGCGACCTGGTGACGATGTGCTGGTGGAACGGGATCTGGCTGAACGAGGCATTCGCGACGTTCATGTCCTACCTCTGCGTGGACGCGATGGAACCAGCGTGGAGGGTGTTTGACGCCTTCCAGAACACGCGGGTGGGCGCGTTCGAGGTGGACGCGCTCGGCTCGACGCGGCCGATCGAGTTCCCGGTCGAGTCGCCCGACGACGCCTCGGGCATGTTCGACACGCTCACGTACACCAAGGGCGGCGCGGTTCTGCGGATGATCGAGCAGTGGCTCGGCCCCGATCGGTTCCGCGACGGGATCCGGCGCTACCTCGCGACCCACGCCTACGGGAACACCGAGACCCACGATCTGTGGGACGCCCTGGAGGCGACGAGTGGCGAGCCCGTTCGGCGGATCATGGACGCGTGGATCTTCCAGGCGGGGTATCCATCGGTCGAGGTTCGACGCGAGGGTGACGAGCTGGTCTTCACGCAACATCGGTTCGCCCCCTCGCTACCCGAGGATCCGACAACCTGGCCGATCCCATTGATCGTTCGGCAGATCACACCAGACGGTGAGCGCCTCGACCATGTGATCGTCGAGGCCGGCGGCCTGCGGATGCCGCTCGCGGACCCGGACGCACTGGTCGTTGCGAACGCCGGCGCCGCCGCGTTCGTGCGGACGTTCTACGACGACGAACTCCGCGGGCGGCTCGTTGCGCGACTCGCCGATCTGACGCCGGGAGAGCGGCAGAGCCTGGTCGATGACGCGTGGGCCGCGGTCGTCGCTGGGCGCGCCGAGGTTGGATCGTTCCTCGACCTTGCTGCCGCGTTCGCCGACGAGACGGCGCCAGCCGTGTGGCACACGATCATCACGGGGCTGTCGTGGTGCGATCGTTTCCTCGACGGTGAACCGCGTGAGCGGTTCCGCGATCTGGTCCGGGTCCTCGTACGCCCGGCGATGTCGCGTCTCGGCTGGGACCCGCAGCCAACCGAAAGTGCATTGGACCGTGAGCTGCGGGGCGATCTGATCCGCGTCCTCGGCATCCTCGGCGACGACCCGGAGACGCAGGCGATGGCCCGCGAGGCCGAGTCGCTGTCGCGCGGCGGCACGCCAGTCGATCCTGCGATCGCGGCGGCGGCCGTCGACGTCGTCGCCGTGGTCGGCGGTCCGGACGACTACGACGCGTTCCTGACGCGCATGCACGGCGCACCGACCCCGCAGGAACAGGACCGGTATCGGTACGCGCTCGCCCGGTTCCGCGACGCGGATCTGATGCAGCGCACGCTCGACCTGGCGATGAGCGGCGAGATCCGCTCCCAGGACGCGCCGTTCCTGTTGTCGGCGGCCGAGGCCAACCGCGATCACGGCGGGCTTGCCTGGCGGTTCGTCCGCGACCGATGGGACGAGCTTGTTCCGCGGTTCGCCGCCTCGAACGTGATCCACCTGGCCTACGGGGTTCGGGTGCAGACGGCGCCGGACCTGGTCGCCGACGTCCAGGCGTTCTTCGCGAAACACGACATCCCGCAGAACCGGCTGATGCTGCAGCAGGCGCTCGAGCGCCAGCGGGTGATGGCAGCGGTTCGGGAGCGGGTTGCCGGCGACCTCGCTGCGCGCTTCAGCGACTGAGCGGTCGCCTCAATCGCGCTCGAGATCCGAAGGGTCGGCGTTCGCGCCGCACAGCACCAGGCACACGCGTTCGCCGGGCTGCGGACGGTACGCCCCGCTGAGCAGGGCGGCCAGGGTCGCTGCGGCGCCGGGCTCGGTCGCGACCCTGCAGCTTTCCCACAGGACCCGACGAGCTCGGATGATGTCGTCGTCGGACACGGTGACGACCTCGCGCACGAACCGCTGGGCGATCCCCATCGCGATCACGCCGGCACGCGCCGCTCCGAGCGCGTCGGCAGCGACGCCCCCCACCTCGACATCGACCGGCTCGCCAGCGAGCAGCGCCGAGGAGAGCGTCGGGCATCGCTCGGGCTCGACGCCGACTACGCGGACATCGCCGGCGAACCACGCAGCGATGCCGCCGATCAGCCCGCCACCCCCCACAGCGACGATCGCGGTCTGCAGCGCCGGCGCCTGCCACGAGAGCTCTGCGCCGATCGTGCCCTGACCTGCGACGACCGCAGGCTGGTCATAGGGGTGCAGGAACGCGGCACCGGTGTCGAACGCCCGTTCCTCGCACGCCGCGTACGCCTCGGGATAGAAGCCGTCGATCACGTGGACCGTCGCGCCGTAGGAGCGGATCCGCTCGATCTTCATCTCCGGCGACGTGGACGGAACGAAGATCTCCGCCGGATGGCCGAGGCGATGTGCGGCGTAGGCGACCGCCATCCCGAAGTTGCCGCCGGAGGCAGCCAGCACGCCGCTGGCGTCGATGTCGGCGGTCAGCATCCGGTTGAACGCCCCCCGCGGCTTGAACGAACCTGTGTGTTGCAGCAGTTCCAGCTTCAGTGTGAGGATCGCGTCGACCGCGAACGCGTTCGGCTCCAACTCGATCACGGGCGTTGAGCGCACATACGGGGCGATACGCTGCACCGCGTTCTCGACGTCGAACCGCGTGACGTCGAGCGGCTGATCCCCCGGTGACATCAGGCTCATGCCTGTATCGAACCACGTCGTGGGCGGCCTCGGACGCAGCGTTTGACACGGGCCGCACCCCTCCTTACCGTTCGGGTACGAACGACCTGCGAGGCGAAGGGGGAACCCGCTGGACGAGCGCGCGGTGGTCGATGGCGTCGAGGTCTCGACCGACCATCTGATCGGCGGCACCCGGGTTGCATCCTCCGAGCGGTTCGTCGACGTCTCGCCGATCGACGAGCAGCCGATCGCGATGGTGGCCAGGGGCGACGCAGGTGCGGTCGATGCCGCGGTCGAGGCGGCGCGCGACGCGTTCGCTGGTTGGGGCGCGACGTCCGCGAAGGAGCGGGCCGAGGTGCTGCATCGGATCGCCGACGGGGTCGAGGCCCGGGTTCCCGAGCTGGCTGCCGTCGAGACTCGCGACAACGGGTCGCTGCTGCGCTCGCATGTGCGCTCGGTGATGCCCCGTGTGGCACGCAACTTCCGGTCCTTCGCCGACAAGCTGCTGGAGCTCGACGGCTCGGCCGATGCCGAGATCAACGGCCACGCCGAGCGTGTGACGTGGGATCCGGCCGGGGTCACGGCCGTCATCGGCGCCGTGGAACGCCCCGCTGATGCTCGCGACGTGGCGGATCGCGCCGGCGCTCGCGAGCGGCGCGACCGTCGTGCACAAGCCGCCCGAGTGGGCGCCGCTTACCGCGTCGCTGCTCGGCGACATCGCGCTCGAGGCCGGGCTGCCGCCCGGCGTCTACAACGTCGTGCAGGGGATCGGCGAGGAGGCCGGGGCCGCCCTCGTGGCCCACCCCGGCGTCGATCGGATCGCGTTCACGGGCTCGGTCGAGACGGGCATGCTGGTGGCGCGCGCCGCCGCGTCCAACCTCACCCCGACGTCGCTCGAGCTCGGCGGCAAGTCGCCGTTCGTGATCTTCGCCGACGCCGATCTGGATGCAGCGGTGCGCCAAGCGGTGGGGCAGTTCGACAACGCCGGCCAGGTGTGCCTGGCCGGCACCCGGTTGCTGATCGAGACCTCGATCTACGACGCGTTCCTTGAGCGGTTCGCCGAGTCATCGGCAGTGATCAGGCAGGGCGACCCGCGCGATGACGACCGACATCGGCCCGTTGATCAGTCGCGAGCATTTCGAGCGCGTGGACGGGTTCGTCCGTCGCGCCAAGGCCGACGGCGCGGCGTTCGTCTTCGGGGGCGGCCCCAACGAGGAGCTCGGCGGGCTGTACTACCGTCCGACACTGTTCACGGACGCCCCAGCGGGCTCGGAGATCCTCACGCACGAGGTCTTCGGACCGGTGCTGACGGCGCAGCCGTTCGCCGACGAGGACGAGGCCGTGGCGCTCGCCAACGGCACCGACTACGGCCTGGCGGCGATCGTCTACACGGGCGATGCCGAGCGGGCGCGCCGCGTGACTGAGCGGCTCGTTGCCGGCACCGTCTGGGTGAACTGCTTCTTCGTGCGGGACCTGAACGCGCCGTTCGGGGGCTCGCGCAACTCCGGGATCGGTCGCGAGGGCGGCGTCTGGAGCTTCGATTTCTACGCGGACCTGAAGAATGTGGTGACGGCGCCGCCGTCCGAGAGTTGAGAGGAGCCGACGATGGGTGAGGTGGTGGGCGCGGCGCTCGTCGCGCACGTACCGACGATCATGCTGCCCGAGGACGTGCGGCTGGAGATCAACGAGGGTAAGGAGATCACCCTTGTGCCCGGTCTACAGCGGATGCGAGCCGACTGCATCGACCGGCTCGAGCCCGACACCGTGATCATCTTCGACACGCACTGGGAGTCGACGTTCGAGCACATCGTGACATCGCAGGATCGGCGGAAGGGGCTGTTCACGAGCCACGAGTTGCCGCGTGGGATGAAGCAGATCCCGTACGACATGCCGGGAGACCCGGAGCTCGCCGAGCTTATCGCCCGACAGGCGGATGGGCGTGACGACTGCTGGATCCTCGCCTGCGACGATCCGCACCTCCCGGTGTTCTACGGCACGATCAACATCTGGACGTTTCTCGGGCGTCCGGACACGAGGTGGATCAGCGTCGCGATCAACCAGACGTGCGACACCAACGACTTCCTGCTCTTGGGCAAGCTGATCGGCGACGCGGTCGCGGCGAGCGATCGGCGGGTCGTGTTGCTCGCGAGCGGTGGCATGACGCACCGCTTCTTCAACTTCAAGGAGCTCCGACAGCGCGAGAGCCAGCGGGCGCCGGACAACATCTACGACATGGCCTACTACGAGGCCGACATGAAGGTGCTCGACATGCTCAGGCCGGCGATCACGCGGGCGTGATCGGCAACATGAACGAGTACAAGAAGGCCTACCCGGAAGGGCATTTCGGGCACTATCTGATGATGGCATCGGCGCTCGGCGGGGAGGCCTGCCGGCTCCCGGCGAGCTGTTCAGCGAGTACGAGGCGTCGGTGGGCACGGGCCAGGTGCACGTTTGGTTCGAGCGGCCCGCCGACGGATGGAACGGTTCTGCAGCGTAGCCGTCGAGGAGAGGGGGACGAGTATGGCAACGGAGGAGAAGCTGGGGTACGAGCGGCTCGGCGAGAAGAAGCTGAGGCTCGTCGACTGCATCTCGCAGTCCGTGGGGTTCATGGGGCCGGTGTTCTCGGCGGCGTTCCTGATCCCGTTGATCGCGGGGTTCAGCGCGGCGGGCAAGGAGCAGGGGTTGCCACACCGCTCGCCGTGCTTATCGCGGCGTTGGGGACGTTTGCGTTGGGGTGGATCGTGGCGCAGTACGCGAAACGGATCCATGCGGCAGGGTCGTTGTACGACTACGTGTCCAACGGCCTCGGCGGGAAGGCGGGCTCGTTCGCCGGTTGGATCTACTACGGCGGCACGACTGTCCTCGCGTCGGCCATCGCGTGCCTCGTCGGGTGGTACATGCACGACGTCATCTTCACCGCGGATCCGGCGTTGCCCGGGGTTCTGTCGTCGTCGTCACCGCTGCCGATGTGGGGCTGGAGCGTCACCTTCATCCTCTGCGTCTTCGTGATCCAGTACCTCGGAGTCCAGATCTCGACGAGAGCACAATTGACCCTGGCGTTGGTCTCGGCGATCGTCGTGCTGGCGTTCTTCATCAAGGTGATCATGGACGCGCCGGTGACCAACCTGGATCCGTTCAAGCCGAGTTCAGCGGCTGACGGCTGGTCGGGGATCCTGTTCGGCGTCTTGTACGGGGTGTTGATCTTCGTCGGATTCGAGACAGCGGCGAACCTCGGGGAGGAGACCGCGGAGCCGAAGCGGGCGATCCCCCGGGCGGTGTTGTACACGATCGTGATCGCGACGGTCTTCTACCTGATCGCCGCGTACGCACAGATCGTCGGGTTCGGCATGGACGTCGCGGTGATCACCGATCCTGCGGTGGCGAGCGCGCCGCTGTTCGCGCTGGGCTCGCCTCCCGCTGTGGGTGGCTACGGGTCCGACAACATCCTGAAATTGCTGGAAGTCGTCGTGCTGCTCGACGTTCTTGCGGTCGGCCTCGGTGCCGCCGTCGCCTCGGCGCGCGGCGTGTTCGCGATGGCTCGCGACCGCCGCATCCCCGGCGGTCTGGCAAAGGTTTCGAAGCGGGGCACACCGGTCGCGGCGATCGTGTTCGTCGAGGCGATCTCGCTGATCATGGTGGGGCTGGCTGAGTTTGCCGACGACATGTTCGCGCAGGCAGCGAGGTTGCCGCACTACTTCGAAATGTTCGCGTGGCTGTCCACGTTCGGTGGGTTCGCGCTGATGCTCGTCTACGGGCTCCTCGCATTCGGATCCATCTTCGGGTTCTGGAAGCTTCGGCACGAGGTCAACTACGTCGGCATCGTGATCGCGGCGATCGTCGGCGTCACCATCTCCGCACTCGCCGTGTTCGGCGGTATCTACAAGCAGGTGAACCCATTCAGTCTCGTATGGGAGTGGGTCGCCGCGTGGGCCGTCCTCGGATTGATCGTGACCCTGTTGATGAAAGGGCGGACGCCGGCGAGCGATGTGCTCGACGACCTTCGTTCCGACGAGGAGGCAGGGATCAATCCCGCTGGCGTGCGGGCTGAAGGGATCGGATGACCGACGTCGAACGACCCTTGCGCCTCGACGCGTCGCGCGAGGAGGCGTTGGCGCATGCCGCTCGGCTAGTCGCCGAGGCGTGGGGGTCCTTCGATCGTTCCGGCCCGAGGAACCGCCGGTCGACCCAGGCGTCGCGGAGCTGATCCGCGCCGCGCTGCCGGAGGAGGCAGTCCCGGTACACGAAGCGCTCGACGACGCCGCACGGATCCTCGACGAGTCGATCGCGCAACCGCGACCGCGATACTTCGCGTTCATCGGCTCGAGCGGCCTGGAGATCGGCGCGATCGGCGACCTGCTGGCGCACACGTACGACATCAATCTGGCGGTCGACGCCCGCGCGGCGACGGTCGTCGAGCACCAGGCCGTGCGTTGGGTGGGGGAGTTCGTCGGCTACCCGGCCGCCTCTGGGGCGTTCACGAGCGGCGGCACGATCAGCAATCTGACGGCGTTGGCCGCCGCTCGCGAGTACGCCTTGCCCGGGGCGCGCCACGCCGGGCTCGGGGGTGCGAGGCCGGTGGTGTACTGCTCAGCCGAAGTCCACTACTCGGTGACGCGAGCCGTGGAGCTGCTCGGGATCGGCTCGGACCAGCTCCGTGCCATCCCCCTCGATCCGCTTCGCCGGATGCGTCCCGATCGCTCGCAGAGGCGATCGACGCCGACCGTGCCGACGGCGCAACACCGGTGGCGGTGGTCGCGACGGCGGGAACCACGCTCACGGGCGCCGTCGATCCGCTCGCGGAGATCGCCGCGGTCTGCGAGGAACGTGACGTGTGGATGCACGTGGACGGTGCGTACGGACTGCCCGCGGCCGCCGGCCGGCCGGCGGCGTTCGCCGGCTCTCGAGCTTGCCGACTCGATGCTCGGTCGACGCGCACAAGTGGCTCTACCTGCCCAAGGCTTGTGGCCTCGCGATGAGTCGACGAGCGGGTGTTCGCCGAGTCGTTCGCACACGAGCAAGGCTATCTGCCGCACCAGCAACACGAGCTCCACGCGGCCGACATCACGCTGGAGTACTCGCGGCCTTCCGCGCGCTGAAGGCTTGGCTCGCGTTCCGGGTCCACGGCGCGGCGCAGTTCCGGGAGGCGATCGCGGGCAATCTCGAGCAAGCCGAACTGCTGTACCGCCACGCGCAGATGACCGAGGACTTCGAGGTGATGGATGCGCCACCGCAACTATCGATCGTCCCCATCCGCCACGTCGCCGCCCGGGGTCGCAGCCGAACGCGCACAACCAGCGGCTGGCCGAGGCGATCCAGGCCGACGGCCGTGTCTACCTCGCGTCGGCGCTGATCGACGGCGAGGTCTGGCTGCGGCCGTGCTTCGTGAACTTCCGCACGACGGACGACGATGTCCTTGCGTTGATGGAGGTCGCCCGCGATCTCGGGACACGACTCGCGAAGGAGCGCATCGTGAGCGACGAGCTGCTTCCGGCGGAACGCAAGGTGCTCGAGGCGCTCGGCGATCGACCGTTCGACTTCCGCGCGATGTGGGCGGTCTCGAACCTGTTCCGGTCCGCGACGGCGGTGCGTCGGCACATGGAGGCAACGGTGCTCGCGCCCGATCAGGTCTCGTGGACGTCGTTCGTCGGCCTGTGGGTGCTGTGGGTCTGGGGGGAGCTGGGCGCGAACGCGTTCGCCGAGCAGGTGGGGATCAGCAAGCCCACCGCGACCGGGGTGCTGAAGACCCTGGAGGCGCGAGGATGGGTGGGCGTCGCAAGGATCCTGCCGACGGCCGGAGTGTCCTCGTGTCGCTCACCGCCCCCGGCCGTGCCGAGATCGAGCACCTCTTCCCGCGATTCAACGACGAGGAGGCGAAGCTGGTCGCGACCCTGACGGACGAGGAACAGGAGGAGCTCGCCGCCAGGCTCCGGGTATCGCCAGCGCGATCGACGGGAGTTCAGGCCGTCGGGGACGTAGGTTGCGGCTCAGCTCCTCAACCGCTCTATCGGGTCGTGAGCCGCACCGGCATCCGCTTGATCCCGTTCACGAAGTTCGAGCGGATCCGCTCTACCTGGCCGGCGAGCTCGATCGATCGAGTCGCGGCAGCAACTCCTGGAACAGGATCTTCGTCTCGAGCCGCGCGAGGTGCGCCCCCAGACAGAAGTGCGGCCCGCCCGGTCCGAACGTCACGTGCTCGTTCGGCGTCCGTGTCACATCGAAGGCGTCGGGTTCCGCGAACATGTCCGGATCTCGGTTCGCGCTGATGTACCACGTGACCACCTTGTCGCCCTCGTGATCGCCTGGCCGCGGAGTTCAACGTCGCGCGTCGCCGTCCGGCGGAAGTGCAGCACCGGCGTCGCCCATCGCAGGATCTCCTCCACGGCGATTGGGATCCGGTCGGGCTCGTCCTGGAGCAGCTGTAGTTGGTCGGGGTGCTGCATCAGCGCGAGCATCCCCGAGCTGATCGTGTGCCGGGTCGTCTCGTTCCCCGCGATCATCAGCAGCGCGAAGTAGTTGTGGTACTCGCGCTCGTTCAGCATGCCCTCGCTCTGTGCGGTCACGAGTGCCTGGATCACGTCGTCGCTGCGGCTCGGCCACCCGCTCGTCGCGCTGTCGGTCCGCGTACGCGAACACCTCGAGGGCCGTGGGGGAGCGGAACGGGAGCAGCCGATACGCCTCGGTGTCGACCTTGTCGACGACTGCGGCCGACAGCTCCGGGTCCTGGTTCGCGATCATCTTGTCGCCCCACGAGATCAGCTCCGGCGCATCGTCTTGCGGCACCGTGAAGATCGAGCACAGGAACCGGATCGGCAGCTCACGGCTGATCTCGGCGACGAAGTCGAACGGCTCGTCCGCCGCGAGCGCCCGATCGAGTACGCTCGCGCGCCACGTCGCGGATCCAGTCCTCGTAGACGCCGACCCCGCGAGCGCTGAATCGCTTCGAGCAGATCTTGCGCAGCGCGGTGTGGCGAGGGGGGTCGGTCTCGAGCATCGATCGACGGATCTCGAGCTGCTCGGCGTCGAGCTCCTCGAGCGAGACCGCGCCGACCTCCGACGAGTACGTCGCCCAGTCCATGTGCACGGCCGTGAGGTCGTCGTAGCGGGTCACCGCCCAGAATCCTCGATTGGGTCCGGGCTCGGGTGCCAGACGACCGGCGCGTCCTCGCGCAGCCGCCGGAACCAGTCGAGCGGCAACGCGTCGACGTAGCTGTCGGGGTTCGCCAGGTCGATCCCCTCGGGCAGGCGGCTCGTAGTCGTCGACGACATCCGGCTCCTAGAAGAACGGCGAGTAGTAGTCGAGCTCCCAGTCGGTGAGCTCGGTGGTGACCGGGTCCCCGACCGCTTCGACGTACCGCTTCCACTCGGCGAGCTTCAGCTGCGAGAAGGCGTCGATGAAAGGCGCACCCATCGCCTCACACATCGCGGTGTCGCGCTGCATTGCGGCGACCGCTTCCTCCAGCGTTGCCGGCACATGTGTGAAGGCCACCGGATCCGCGCCGAGCGGCTGTGGCGGTTGCAGGACGAGCCCTTCCTCCACGCCGAACCGGCAAGCGTGCAGCAACGTGGCGGCGGCGAGGTACGGGTTGCACGCGCCGTCGGGCACGCGGTTCTCCAGGCGCGTCGACGGCCCTCGGTCTGGGCTGATGCGAAGGGCGACGGTGCGATCGTCGTGACCCCAATTCGCCCAGTAGCCGTTCATCATCTCTGGCAGCAGCCGCTTGTAGGCGTTCACCGTCGGTGCGCAGATCGCGGCCGTGCCCTCGTGGTGCTGGAGCATCCCGGCCATCCCCTGGCGCGCGAGCGGCGAGAGGCCCTCGGGGTCGTCCGGGTCGTAGAGCGCGTTGTGCCCGGCCGCGTCCCGGAAACTGATGTTCACGTGCAGCCCCGAGCCGCCGCGATCGCCGTATGGCCGACCGATGAACGTTGCGCGGTGCCCCCGCGAGGTCGCCACCTCGTGCGCGAGCACCCGGAACAAGAATGCGTCGTCCGCCGCGCGCACGGCGTCGGTGTAGCGGATGTTGATCTCGAACTGCGAATCGTCGAACTCGGTGCACCAAGCCTCGACGTCGAGCTCGGCGTCGGCGGCCTTCGCCACGATCTCGGCGACCACGCCGTCGGGGTCCACGGCGGTGCCGGTTCCGTAGACGCGGGAGGACGGCGTGTCGAGCGTCGTCCACCCGCCCGCCCCGTCGGGCCGCTGCAGGTAGAACTCGAACTCGAACGCTACCTGCGGAGTGAGGCCCCGCTCGAGCCACGGTGCGACGGCCTGCTCGAGCAGATACCGTGGGTCGACGCCGACAGGTCGCTGTTTGTGGCTCAGCCGGCCGATCCCGACCGTGGTGTTGGGTTCCCAGCCGCTCCGCAGCGTGTCGGTCTCGAGCGTCGCCTCCAGGTCGGGCAGCCCCACATCGAACGAAAGCCCGGCGATCGGCAGGATCTCCCTGTCGAAGGTCAGTGGGAACGTCGCGAGACAGAAGTTGGCGCGGCCGCGCTCCTGCCAGTTGCCGTGGAGGTACTTCCCGCGCTCGAGGCCGTGCATGTCCGACCACAACAGCCGCAGGCGCGTCCCGGTCGTGTCCATCCGAAGCTCCCCCTGCTCCTTCGGGTACGAACTATCGCCGGAGGATACACCCGGCTCGTCCCAGCCGCTGAGGCTACGCCGGCTCGAACAGCTCGACGACGTTGCCCGACGGATCCTCGACGAGTATCTGCCGTCCACCCGGACCCTCGACGACCTCGTTCCGGAACGGAACGCCGCCGTCTCGCAGGCGCTGGACCGTCTCGTCGAGGTCGTCGACGGTGACCACGAGCCGATTCCAGCCGCCGGGCTCCGGCACGCGACCGTCGGGCATCGCTCGGGCCGCCGAGCTCGCCGGCCCGGCGAGCCACAGATCGAGATCGCCACGGCGAACGATCGCGATCGCCGGACCGAACCGCTCGATCTCCTCGAACCCCAGGGATCCCACGTAGAAGTCGCTCGCGACTCCCACGTCGTGCACCATGTAGCGAATCGTTGCCAATTGCCTCATCCCCTCTGCGGCGGCCGGATCCCGCGGAACTCCCAGTCGCCGCCGAACGCTGTCGACGTGACCTCCTCGGACGCGCTCGGCTGGGCGCCGATGTCCTCGCGGATCGGCACGTCGCCTTCGATGATTGTGTTGCGGAGCGTGCCGAGCTCCTCGACCTCGACCTCGACGGCGTCGCCGGGCTGCACGGGCCGAGAGTTCGCCGGGGTGCCCGACAGGATCACGTCGCCGGGCTCGAGCGTGATCGTTCGAGCGATGTCGGCAACGAGGTAGTGCATGTCCCAGATCATCTCGTCGGTGTTCCCCGACTGCACGGTCGAGCCGTTCACGCGAGTCTCGATCGTCTTGCCGTGGAAGTCCCAGTCGGTGACGAGCCCGGGGCCGAGCGGGCACAACGTGTCGGCGCCCTTCACGCGAAGCATCGATCCTGCGTCGGTGTCGCGGAAGTCGTGCAGCCCATAGTCGTTCGCCACGGTGTATCCGAGGATATGGTCGCCGGCGTCCTTCGGCGCGATGTGCAGCGTGCGCGTGCCGATCACGATCGCGATCTCGCCCTCGTGGTTCAGGTAGTGGCATCGCGGCGGTCGGATCACCACGCCTTGGTGGTGGTTGAGTGCGCTCACCGGCTTGTGGAAGTACGTCGGCGCGGCGCCGAGTTTCGCTTGGAACTCAGCGCGTCGGCTCTCGTAGTTCAGATGGACGCACACGATCTTGCTCGGCTCGACCGGCGGGAGGTGCTGCGCCTCGGCGATCGGGATCCGTTCGCCGTCGATCGCCACGAGGTCATCGCCGTCGCGGGTAACGGTTGTGGGCAGGCCGTGCAGTGCGATCCTGCGGGTTTCCATGCTGCGTAGGATAGGCGGATGCCCGAGCTGCAGGGATTCTGGTATCCGCGCTCCCCGCGAGGGGCGTCCTCGATCGTGCCGGCGCCGCCCTGGCACTACTCCGGCGACGTTCTGACGATCGAATACCGGACCGATCCCGGTGGTGTGGCCGCCTGGCTGCCCGCGGGCGTCGATCCGGCCGAGGACGAGCCCGACGCGGTCGCGCTGATCTTCGCCGACTGGCAGTCGTGCGCGGCCGACGGCGGCGAGCTGCTCGACCCTGTTCGCTCTCAGTACAAGGAGGCGTTCGTCGTCGTGCGATGCCGATACCGCGGCGAGACCTACTCGCGGTGCGTGCTGATCTGGGTGGACAAGGACTTCGCGCTGGCACGCGGTTGGTTCCAGGGCTACCCGAAGAAGCTCGGGTCTATCTGGATGACCCGGCCCGTGACGGTGGGAAAGGCCGGCCCGCGGCTGCAGCCCGGCGGGGTGTTTGGGGCGACGCTCGCGGCAAACGACCGACGGTTGGCCGACGTGCTCGTCACGTTGACCGAGCCGAGCGAGACGGGTGGGTTCGTGAACGCGTTGCCGATGCTGCATTCCCGGTGGTTGCCGTCGATCGATGCGGACGGTTCCGACACCCACGCCGACCTCGTGACGATGCGTTCGGCCGACGTCGAGCTCGGGCCGGTCTGGAAGGGCTCGGCCGAGGTGATGCTCTACGAGGCGCCCGGCGAGGAGCTGTCGTCGCTGACCGTCGCCGAGCCGATCGCGGCGTACTGGCGCCAGGTCGGCGCCACGTTCGTCGGCGGCGAGCCGGTCGGATAGCCTGCCGCGCGAGATGCGACTTCTCCGATTCCGACATGGCGACCGGATCGCGACGGGCGCGATCCAGTCCGGCAGCGACGTGATCCAGGTGCTGCGTGGCACGTTCTTCGAGGACCCAGTGCCGACCGGCGAGGAGATCCCCGTCGACGACGTCCTGTTGCTCGCGCCCGTCCTGCCGTCGAAGCTCGTGTGCGTCGGGAAGAACTACGCGGCGCACGCTGCCGAGTTCGGCATGACGGTGCCCGACGAACCGCTACTGTTCTTGAAGCCCTCGACGGCAGTGATCGGGCCCGAGGATCCGATCCGGTTGTTACCGATCAGCGAGCGGATCGACTACGAGGGCGAGCTCGCGGTGGTGATCGGACGGATCGCGCGCGACGTGCGCGCCGAGGACGCCTCGCGCTACATCCTGGGGTTCACGTGCGCGAACGACGTCACGTTGCGAACCCTGCAGAAGACAGACGACCAATGGGCGCGAGCGAAGGGCTTCGACGGCTCGTGCCCGCTCGGCCCGTGGATCGAGACCGAGGTGGATCCGACGAGCGTGGGGGTCGAGACACGGCTGAACGGCGATGTCGTGCAACGCGGAAACAGCGAAGACATGGTGTTCGGGGTGGCGGCGTTGATCGAGTACATCACCGCGTTCATGACGCTCCTGCCCGGTGACGTGCTCCTCACGGGAACCCCGGAGGGTGTCGGCAAGATCGTCCACGGCGATGTGGTGGAGGTCGAGGTCGACGGGGTCGGGACGCTCCGCAATCCGGTGGTCGGCCCGTGACCGAGGTCCGCTGCCGCTTCGCGCCGGCGCCGAGCGGCTCCTTGCATGTCGGGAACGTCCGAAGCGCCCTGTTCTCGTGGCTCTGGGCGCGGCATAACGGCGGCGCCTTCGTCCTTCGGGTCGAGGACACCGACGCATCGCGCGTCACCGAGGAGGCGTTCCGCGGCGTGCTCGACGACCTGCGCTGGCTCGGCCTGGACTGGGACGAAGGGCCCGAGGTCGGCGGCCCGCACGGCCCGTATCGGCAATCCGAGCGAGCCGAAATCTACGCGGAGCACGCAGAGCGGCTGCTGGCGAGCGGCCACGCCTACCGCTGTTACTGCACGCCCGAGGAACTCGAGGACCGGAACAGGCGGCGCTGGCTCGCGGGGAGGCGCCGGGCTACGACGGTCGGTGCCGGACGTTGACCGACGACGAGCGCGAGGCGTTCGAGACCGAGGGGCGCTCGTCGGTGCTCCGGTTCCGGATGCCCGACGATGAGCAGGTCGTGCACGACCTCGTGAAGGGCGAGGTTCGGTGGGCGCCGGGGGAGCTCCGCGACTTCGTCATCATGCGCGCCGACGGGTCGCCGGTGTTCTTGTTGGCGGTCGCGGTCGACGACTGGCTGATGAGCGTGACGCACGTCGTGCGCGGCGACGACCTGCTCGCGAGCGCGCCGCGCAACGCCCGGGTGATCGAGGCGCTCGGCGGCACACCGCCGACCTATGCGCACGTGCCGCAGGTGCTCGGGCCCGACCGAAAGCCGTTGTCGAAGCGCCACGGTTCGACCAGCGTCCAGGCGTTCCGCGAGCACGGCTACCTCCCCGAGGCGTTGGTGAACTACCTCGCCCTGCTCGGTTGGTCGCCCGGCGATGACCGCGAGGTGCTCGATCGCGATGAGCTGATCGCCGCCTTCGACCTGGCACGTGTGTCGTCGAACCCGGCCGCGTTCGACACCGAGAAGCTCACCTGGCTCAACAATCGCTACATCCAGTCGCTCGATGACGACGACCTGGCGGCGCGCTGCGTCCATTTCCTCGTGGAGGCGGGCGTGGGTGTCGATCCCGTCCTGCTCCGCGAGGCGATGCCCCTCGTCAAAGAGCGGATGAAGACGCTCGCCGAGGTCGTGGAGCTTCTTCGGTTCCTGTTCAGCGACGACATCGCGCTCAACGAGAAGGCGGCGGGGCTCCTCGCGAAGGCGCCGGACGGCTACCTCAAGGACGCCGTCGCCGCGCTCGATGCTTGTGCGGGATGGGACGCGGAGCAGATCTCGGAAGCGCTGGACGCCCTTGCACAGGGCGCCGGACTGAACCGAACCAAGGGCTGGCAGCCGATCCGGGCGGCGGTGACGGGCTCGAACGTCTCGCCGCCGCTGCCCGAGTCGCTCGCGCTGCTCGGCCGCGACCGCACGCTCGAGCGCATCCGCGCAGCATCGTGACGCGTCTCACCGCCAGCGATCTTGGTCGTGATCGTCGCGGTGGCCGGCGCTCTCGGAACGGTGCCGTACGGCGGCGATCCCGCCCAGGCCGTGACGGGCACGGTCGGCACGGCCGCACGTCGTCTGGAAGCGGATCCCGTTCGGCCCGAAGCGCATGGACCAGATGGCCGCGTACTCGAAGCGTCACTACGGCACGCGCACCTACGTACTCGAGAACCCCCGGGTGATCGTCGAGCACTACACCGATGGCACCACGTTTTCGGGCGCGTGGAACACGTTCGCGGCGAACGCGCCGCATCTCGGCGAGCTTCCGGGGACGTGCGCGCATTTCATCATCGATCGCGACGGGACGATCTATCAGCTCGTGCCGCTCGGGATCCGATGCCGGCATGCGATCGGGATGAACTGGACCGCGATCGGGATCGAGCACGTCGGCACGAGCGATCGGATGGTGCTCGGCGATGCGGCGCAGATGCGCTCGTCGCTGCGCTTGACCCTGTGGCTGATGACACGGTTCGACATCTCGATCGGCAACGTGATCGGCCACGCCGAGACGCTCCACAGCCCCTTCCACCACGAGCTGTACCCGAGCTGGCGGTGCCAAACGCACGCGGACTTCCCTCGATGGGCGATGAGCGAGTACCGCTCGCGGCTGCGCGATCTGGCAGACCGGCGGGGGATCGGGGTCGGCCCGGGACCCGACTGGGTTGCGAGCGGCTGCTGACCCGAGCTTGCGTCGGCCCGCCCAGGGGAGCAGGATACGAGGGACGACCCCGAGGGGTGTTCGTGGCCAAAACCCTTGCCCTTCCCGAACGGCAGGACGCGACCGGCGCCTGGCATCAGGTCATGCGCGACGTCTGCTACGGGTGCGGGTGCCGCTACCTGTTGGCTGAGGATGACCACGACCTCGTGTGGGAGCCCGGCGCCGACCGGCAACGCGGTTGTTCGGATGAGCTGTGCGAGTGCCACATCGCGCCGCTCGTCGGGGAACGCCGGGACTAGCCTCGCGGCGTCGTTCTAGGGAGTCTGCGGCGGCAAGTCGATCACGATCGGCTCGTCCGCACGTTCCCAGTCTCGGAGCGCCTCGGCGAACCGCACGATCAGCGCGGCTCCGCCGATGAACTCGAGCGCCCGGATCAGCGGGTAACGGCGAAGCCCGGGGAGCCGGAAGAGCGCCGGAGCCGTGAGGATGATGCCCGCGGCCAGGACGCCACGGAACCGTCGTCCTGCAGGTGACGAGAGGAATCGAAGGATCTCCTGACCTTCGATCCGCACCTGATCGCCGATGCGCCGTACCGCGCTGACGGGCGCTGACATCGAGTTCCGCACGGACCTAGCGTACAGGTCGATCCTCCGTATGGCGGCGAACCACTCTCGCGCTGACGCTCATGCAGTTCGCCGAGGCCGGGAGGTGCCGGGTTGATCGCGCGCCTTCTGGCGGGCCGCACTCGTCCGAGCGGCGAAGCGACCCCCCTTCATCTCGAGCCGGTTCCATCCGCCGTAAGCGCCCGCGGCAAGAACGCCACCAAGTCGCAACACCCACCTGTGCTCGTGGCTGCCGGCGTCAACGGACGCACGAAACACCGGTCTGTGTTTGAGTCGGGGTGTGGCCAGCGATCGAACCTTCTTCGCGCAGGGGCTCTTCGCGGGACTCGCGACCACCTACGATCGCGTGGGTGCCGTCCTGTCGTTCGGCCAGGACTCCCGGTGGCGCAGGTTCCTGGTTTCGCGGCTGTCACCTGCGATGCCCCTCGTGTTGGATGTCGCTGCGGGTACCGGGCTCGTGACCGGCGAACTCCTTCGGAGCGGTCGAGCTGCCGCAGTGATCGCACTCGATCAGAGCGAACCGATGCTCCGGGAGGCTGCTCGGCACGTCGACGGGTCTACGTTCGTCCTCGGCCAGGCGGAGCGGCTGCCGTTCGGCGACGGGTCGTTCGACGCGCTCACCGTCACGTACCTGCTGCGCTACGTCGACGACCCCGCCGAGACGCTCTGCGAGCTGACGCGTGTCGTCCGTCCCGGCGGGGCCGTCGCGAGCCTGGAGTTCGCCGTGCCCGAAGGAGTGCGCTACCCGCCGTGGTGGTTCTACACGCGGGTCGTGATGCCCGCGGTCGGTCGGCTCGTCTCCCGCGACTGGTTCGAGGTCGGGCGGTTCCTCGGCCCGAGCATCGAAGCGTTCTGGGAGCGTTACCCGATGCAGACGCAGGTGCGACTCTGGCATGAGGCCGGCGTCGGCGCTGTTCGGTGGCGCCGCATGAGTCTGGGCGGTGGGATCGTGATCTGGGGGGTGCGCGGTCCGTGACCGACAAGCCGGCCTTCTATGCACTATCGCCCGGCGGGGCTCGCGACTACTGGACCCTCCTGCATCCCCCGTACACCCTGTGGCATCTCTCGTTCGTGGTCCTCGGCGCGTGCGTGGTGGACACGTTGCAGCCTCGATACCTGGTGATGGCGCTGGTCGCGTTCTTCCTAGCGGTCGGTGTCGCCGCGCACGCACTGGATGAGTTGCACGGGCGGCCGCTGCGAACCCAGATCCCGCGCTCACTGCTCGTCTGCTTGGCGGCGATCGGCTTGCTCGGCGCTCTCGCGATCGGGGTCTACGGCGCGTCGATCGTGTCGTGGTGGGGGCTGGTCTTCATCGGTATCGGGGGGTTCTTGGTTCCCGCGTACAACCTGGAGTGGTTCGAGGGGCGATTCCACACCGATCTATGGTTCGCCGTGATGTGGGGTGGTTTCCCCGCGCTCGCCGGCGGCTTCGCTCAGACGGGTCGTATCGACGCGCCGATCCTGTTGGTGAGCGCGGGATGCGCCTACGTCTCGGCCGCTCAACGGCGACTGTCCACCCCGGTTCGGCGTCTCCGGCGGCGATCGGTCGACGTGACCGGCTCCATCACATACGACGACGGCACCAGCGAGCCGATCCGCGTGGCAGCGATGACGACTGCCCCGGAAGGCGCCTTGCGCCTGCTCTGGATATCGATGGTCTTGCTCGCCACCGGGCTGGCTATCACCCGCTGGCCGTAAGCTCAGCTTCGTGTTCCGACGTTCTGGAGGATGCTTCTCGAAGGCATCGAACCTTCCCGCGTCTCGTCCGTAGACCACCTGAACTGGCCCAAGATCGAGTGGAGGAGAGGAACATGAGGAGAGGGCACGCGATCATCTTGCTCGTCGTCGCGCTGGCGCTCGTGACAGCCGCCTGCTCGAGTTCGAGCAGCAGTAGCACGAGCACGTCGAGCAGCGTGAGCTCGCCTGCGAGCCCGACCGGTGGTGGTGGAGGAGCGTCAGGCACGACCATCGACGTTTCCGGATTCGCGTTCCACCCGGATTCGCTGAACGTATCCGCCGGATCGGTGACGTTGACCGTCACGAACAGCGACACCACCGCCCACACGTTCACGTTGGACGACGGCAGCTCGAGCACGGATCTGCCGGCAGGTGAGACCCAGACGATCAAGCTTGGTCTGACGCAAACGGTTGGCTTCCACTGCAACATCCACCCGTCGATGACCGGCACTCTGAACGTCGCCTAGAACCGAATACCCGACGCGTATCTGCGCTTGTTCTCGAGATCCGGCGAGCGCCTCCGCTAGGAGCTGTAGATCCTGCGGGCTTGGCCCGTCGATCGTGAATAGCCAGTGCCCCTGCGGCTGCGCGAACGACAGTTCCGAGATCGTCTCCGAGTTTCCGGATTCGCTGTGGAGATCGATCGCAGCGGCGACGAAGATCACGCGAGCAGATGGCTCGAATGACGCCAGCACGCTCTCATCCCTGGCTGCGACTTTCTCGAGGGCGTCGGCGCCAGTTCCCGTCGGAGTGGCTGTCATCGTCCCCTGACCGCCGTCGGGGAAATGAACGATCGTTTGGACTTCCCGATCATCTCCGATCGTGAATGGCGGGAGCGAATAGAACGGCGGGTCGTCGAGTGCCTTGAACCAGCGTTGGATCTCCGGTCGACGGTCGGGCAGCGGTGCGTCGCGAAGTCCCCACGGCGCTCCGGCCCATCGGTCGGGATCGTGAGCCTCATTGCCACCGCACGCCGCCAGCAGCAGAGCAATGATCATCACGTGGGGGATGGGGTGGTTCCTGATTCTCTTCATCGCGTTCACGATGCCAATGGTTTCGGGTTCCTGTGCGGCCATTCTGTACTTGGCCAATGAGTTGGACGCGACGAGCCACGCTGTCAAACTCCTTACTCGGAAACCTTGGTGCGTGGCGATAGGTCATGCGCGTCGATCTAACGCGATTCGAACCCTTGTTCCAACCGTGAAGGTTAGGGTGGATTAGTACGGTCCGCAGTTCGTTACCCTGTCCGCGTCGACGAGCGAAACGTTATGACGTACATACAGCCTGACCCCCACCGAGAACCACCGAGGAGCGTTTGGTCGAGGGTGCGCTGGGCGCTCCTCGTGGTCGCGCTCTCGGTTGGGCTCGTCTGGGCGATCGCTGCCGCTTCCCAGAGCGGCGATGTCCCGCCGTCGTTCAACAATCCGCCGACGAACGAGAGGCCCTGATGATTGATCCGGGCAGCTGGCGGGCATCCATGACGGCGAGGATACCGGAGCCCAGATACAAGGGATCGCCGCGTCAGTCGATCTGAACGCGGACCAGCCACCCGACCACGCGGCTTCCCGATTCCATCTTCTCGGTGCTGAGGATGGTCACGACATCGCTGGACACGCTGAACTCCGAACCCGCGCGGTGGCGAGCCTCGTTCCGAGCGGCGGGTTCGTCCGGCTTGAAGATCCGGTACTCCTTCTGCTTCATAGAAGGAACGGTACACCCCGGCGCCGACACCATCCCAGAGATGCTCGTAGTCCCAACGGGATTCGAACCCGTGTCTCCACCTTGAGAGGGTGGTGTCCTAGGCCTCTAGACGATGGGACCGGAAGGCGGATCCGGGTGGCCGAGCCTCACCGGATCGCGGCGCCGAGTGTACCAACGGCACGCGTCGAGGCCTCGAGTGGATTCAGTGCATCGTCAGCTTCGGCTGACGGGCTCGCAAGGCAATGTGGGGATCATGTCCGACGGGAAGGCAACCTCGAACACGTGCGCCTTCGGGTTGGACACGATCGACACCCCCTCGCTGAGAACATCGGCCTGCGTGAGCGTCATCACGAAGTCGGATACGTCAGCGAGCGTTGCACCCACCTCGGCCAGCCGACCCATGTTGAAGAAGATCTCCGTCTGCTTGACTTTCTCGACCACCGGCGCTCCGCCCTGGGCGAAGTTCTCGTCGATCACCGCCTGAAGACCGTTCAGTGAGATCTGGAACGCGCCGCTCACTTGCGGATTGGGATTGGAGCCGTGGTCGGCGGTGAGGACCATCGCCCACCTCCCCTCGCCGACCTGATGGTTCAAGGTCTCGATCAGCACCGGCAGGTACTCGTCCTGCATCCGCAGGCAGTCGCGCATCTCGAAGCTGTTCATCGAGAAGATGTGCCCCACCATGTCGATCAGCTTGTAGTTCAGGTAGAAGAGGTCGGTGTGGTCATCAGAACCGAACCCTTCCCGACTAAGAACCTCCTCCACCAGTTTCGTCTGATACGGGATCCGAGCGGGTGTCTGGAAGCCGCCTTCGATGATCGGATCGGCGAGGGTGTGACCCAGCCACATCCCGTCGTGTGTGCCGTCGGCACGATCAAGCTGATCGAAGTAGTCCGAAAGCGGCGGGAAGTCGTTGGCGTATTCCGGGAACCGGTACCACTGCTGCAGCATGGCGTTGAGGTTCCAGGCGGATCCCTCGGCACCCAGCGTTGTGGCATCAGGTGCTTCGCGCATAACGGCAAGGGGTGGCGGGTTGTCATGCCAGGCCGCACCGTGGCCGAGCATGCCCATCTGGATCGGGACCGTGCCAACGAACCCTGTAACGGTCTCGGCGTTGGCCTCCTGGAACAAGTCGCCAAAGCTGGGCTTCAGTAAGTAGTCGGGGCCTTTGTCCCATGGCCCCACGATCTGCCCGTCGATGCGGATGCTGTGGCCCACAATCCCGTGGATCTCCGGGAAGGCACCCGTGCCGATCGTCGCGTGGATCTGTGCGCTGCTCGTCGGACTCGAACCCACCTCAGCCTGCTCGATCCAGGTGCCCTGCGGAACCAGTGAGCGGAGGTTCGGCCATTCGTCCGGCCAGGTGTCGAGCACGTTGCGGCCGCAACCGTCCCACACGAGGGTGACGATGACGCGCGGAGCCTCATGACGCTGGGCGGCGGGTACGAACACGTCGGGGATTGCCTGGCCGTTCGGGGCAGGGAAGTCGTACCGGAGGAGCTTGCCCCATGTCGGAGCGATGTCCGCCGAGGTGACACGCGTGTTGACGCGCCCCTGCGACCGGATGAACCCCGGTCCGTACCAGAACATCGGAACGCGGGAGACGTAATCCCACGGGCCCACGTGCGGGAGACCATCGCCGATGAAGTTCGGTGCCTTCGGCAGGACCTGCAACTCTGCACTGCGGCCCGGGTAGTAGCCGCGGACGATGCGACGAGTGGTCTCCGGCGCGAGACCGCACACGCGGTCGTACAGCGGATCCCTCCGAGAGAGCAGGAACGGTCCCGTCGGAAGCACAGACGCATCGGTGGGGCCCGTCGAACGGGTGCAGGCGGCGAGATACGCAGCGGCCGCGGTTCCAGCGCTCAGTCGGAGGAAGTCGCGACGGGAGAAATGACTGACGCGTCCGGTGTCCGGCACGGGATCGAGGCTAGCATCGCTCGGCCGTCGCTCCGACCGTCAGCCACCTCCTCCACACCTTCTCCATCTAGTCGGGAGAGGGCAAGCACACCAGCTGGATGCCGGTTAGGACTAGTTCTCACCCTGGTCGCGCGTGAAGCCGAGCTCTCCGTCGAACTCCTGCAGCTTCTCGATATGCATCCAGTGATGCCGCCGGCTGATCTTCACCAGCAGCTGGTTCACGTCTTCGTCCGGCAGGTCGCCCGGCGACTCCTTGATGATGAACCGGCACCGGAAATGATCACCCGTCTCGGTCATCGCCCCCGTCGGTGGGAACACCTTGGTGCCGCGTGAGCTGATCATCTTGAGCGACAACTGCGTATCGTGCGTGAGCTCCATCATGGAGGCTCCCAACTCGCTGGCCGACAACGGGGACTCGACGAACACGTCGAGTCCGACGACGTTGCGCTCCGTTGGCCGAACGTAGTCGGGCGCTTCGTCGAGCACCGGCAGCTGCAGCGGCTTCTCTTCACGGATCGTCCAGGTCTCGGTGCGCTTCCCGAGGTTGCCGATGATCGCGTCGGTGTACGCGCTCGTGGGCGTGCCCCGGTCGTAGCCGAGAACATCACCGGTCAGCACGCCAGACTCGAGCGTCACGAAGACCGCGTGTTCGATCATCGCGGCTTCGTCGAAGAGCTCGAGATGACGCAGCATCAGTACCGCCGACAGGATCATCGCGGTCGGGTTGATCACGTCCTTGCCGGCGTACTTCGGGGCTGAGCCATGAACAGCTTCGAAGATCGCGACCTCGTTGCCGATGTTCGCGCTCGGGGCGAACCCCAGACCGCCGATCAGCGCGCTGGTGAGGTCCGACAGGATGTCGCCGTTCATATTCGTCGTCACGAACACGTCGAACTGCTCGGGTCGCTTCACCAGTTGGTGCGCGGCGTTGTCGACGATCACGTGCCACGACTCGATGTCGGGGTAGTCGGGAGCGACGCGCTCGAAGGCACGCTTCATCGTCCCCTCGGAGAACTTCAGGATGTTCGCCTTCGTGGCGCACGCGACCTTCGTCCGCCCTTCGGACCGCGCGTACTCGAATGCGAAGCGTGAGATCCGCTCCGATCCCTTGACGCTGATCAGTTTGAGCGCCTGGGCGACACTCGGTGTCTGCATGTACTCGATGCCGGCGTAGAGATCCTCGACGTTCTCGCGGACGACGACGAGATCGATGCCGCGACCGCTGTAGGGAGTCTTCACGCCAGGCATCTCGCGCACGGGCCGCACGTTCGCGTAGGTCTCGAAGAGCTTGCGCAACGTGACGTTGGCAGACTTCTCGCCGAACCCGACCGGGGTCTCGAGCGGACCCTTCAGCGCGACGCGAGTGCGTGCGATGGAGTCCATCGTGTCCTGGGGCACGCCGCTCGGCAGTCCTTGCTTGAAGATCTCGGCCCCTGCGAGGTGCTCCTCCCATGCGATCGGGGCGCCGGTCGCTTCGACGATCTTGCGGGCGGCGTTCACCACCTCGGGGCCGATGCCATCGCCGGGGATCAAGGTCACAGGGATCTGGGTACCGGGCACTGCCACGGCATCCTCCTAGTCATGTCGATCGAAGAACGGACGCCGTCATGGTAGCTGGGCGCTTCGAGCGAAGAGCTGCGGCCCGTGTCGGGACGACGGGACGCTGTCGGTCGGCTGTGGTATCGAGAGACATGGATCGCGATCACGTGATCAGAGTGCTCGCCGAGGCGGGGTGCGTCGCGCCCAGCGCGGAGGCCGACGAGTTCATCCGCGCCGCCGGAAGCGACGGAGCGATCTTGGAGCGGTCGCTGACTCGACGCATCGCCGGTGAACCGGTCGCGTGGATCACGGGTTCAACCATGTTCTGCGAAGAGACGCTGCGTGTTGCGCCCGGTGTGTACGTGCCTCGACCCCAGACGGAGGCACTCGCGCGCAGAGCGGCAGAGCTGCTTCCGTCACACGGCGTGGCCGTCGATCTGTGCACAGGGTCCGGCGCGATCGCGCGGGTGCTCGCGGTCTCGCGACCCGATGCACGCGTCGTCGCGACGGAACTGGAACCGACCGCCGTCGCGTGCGCGCGGAGCAACGGCGTGATCGTGTTCGAGGGGTCTCTCGACGATCCGGTTCCGCGAGATCTCGAGGGGCGTGTCGACGTGCTCACCGCCGTCGTCCCCTACGTGCCGACCGATGAGCTCCGGCTTCTGCCGAGCGACGTCCTGCTGTACGAGCCCCCGCTGGCGCTCGACGGCGGGATCGACGGGACTGCACTGTTGCGTGAGGTCGCTCGCCGCAGCCCTCGCTGGTTGCGGCCGGGGGGCAGGCTCCTGCTCGAGTTGGGAGGGGACCAGCTCGGCATCGTCGGGCCGTTGCTGCGCGACCTCGGATTCGATGCTGTGGAGAAGATGCGGGATGCGGATAACGACGTTCGGGCGGTCTGCGCTCGCCTCAGTACCTCGCCGGGGCCAAACGCCAACGACGAAGGATGGCTGGCCCGCCTGGATTCGAACCAAGACTAACTGATCCAGAGTCAGTCGTGCTGCCGTTACACCACGGGCCACCGTGTCCACCTGGTCTCACCAGGCAACCCGCACAGCATAGCGTCAGCTCCCACCCGTCATGAGGTGCCAGCCCCAAGATGGTGGGCGACCAACTACTGTCGTGGTCGGTGAACGGATCGCGTGACTCCGCGAGCGCACGCATCGTCGTCGCGGCGGTGTGCGTGCTCGCAGGCACCGTTGCCTTCGCGCTGGTCGGCGCGACCCTTGCGCTGCTGGACACGAGTGCTCAGATCATTGGCTGCGAGGGCGGGGACTGTCAGATCTTGTGGTTCCTCGGCGCGATCGCCGGGGCGATCGTCGGTCTCGTCGTCGGTCTCGTCGTCGGCGTGATAGGCGTGCGTCACGGATCGCGACGCGGCATGTGGATCCTCATCTGGGTCGCCGGTTCAGCCGGCGTTGCCCTGCTGCTCGCGTTGCTCGCGGAACAGGATCGGATCCGGACGCTGACCTGACCGGTTGCGAGCACGGGCACGGTTTGACCCGGCCAACGAGGGAGGGGTAGCGTGGCAACGGGTTCCAGCGAGGGAGGACGGGATGAACAAGGGCGGCTTGGTCGCCGAAGTGGCGAAGCGCACTGGTGTGTCGAAGGCCGAGGTTGCGCGGGTCGTCGATGCCTCGATCGACGTGATCCGGGAAACGGTGGTGGACGGCGAACGCGTGACGCTTGCGGACTTCGGCACCTTCGAGCGCAAGCACCGCAACGAGCGGATCGCGCGCAACCCTCGCAAGCCCGACATCCCGATCGTCGTGCCCGCCCGCGACCTGCCGTCGTTCACGGCGGGCAAGGAGTTCCGAGCGCACGTCCTCGGCGGCGACTGAACCTCCGCGCGCGTTTAGAACGTCACGAGGTGGAGGGCACGCGCGACGTCGCCGGTGTCGCCCGACTCCACATCGAATCGCACCCGTTGACCCATCCGCAGGAACAGGATCGAAGGGTCGGCCAACGACCCGTCTTCGATCGCGATCTCCGTGCGGTCGTCGGTGACGACTACCCCCGTCTTGCTCGCTTGGTCGTAGCTCTTGATCGTTCCCTGCACGTCGACCTCCTCACGCACCCGCCGCGCGAGCGCTCATACGGTCCTCCACCTTGAGGGCGCGGAGCACCTCGCGCGTCCTGGTGTTCCGTGGGTGCTGCAGCACCGTGAGGATATCGTCCGGCGCATCGAGGTCGAACGCCAGCTCTGGGGTCCGCACGTCGGCGACGTCCATGCCGGCAGCAGCGGCGGCTCCGCGATGTTGATCGGCCGAGCCGGGACCGAACAGTGCCGGGATCGCCCCGGGAGGGCGTCGAACGAGGAGGTTCGTCCCGTGTCCGTCGGCGTCCGGGGCGAGCACCACCGGACCGGGTATATGCAGCGCACGGACGAGCGCCACCGGGGTGAGGAGACACGTGTCGGGCAACAGCACCGCCAAAGACTCCAGCCCCAGACCAGCTGCCTTCTCATCGGTCTGGCGCAGCGCCGCGCCCAGTGGTCCCTCGCGCTCAGCGATCGCGATGGAGCCTCGGGTGATCGCGACCTCGAGCACCGCTTCGTCGGGAGAGATGACCCAGGTCGTCCAACCGGGCGCGGCAAGACTCGCATCCAGCACGTCTTCGAGCATCGCGAGGGTGAGCGCGGCCCGCTCCATCGGTTCGAGTACGGGAGCGAGGCGCGACTTCGAGGTGTCGAGCGACTTCACCGGCAGCACGATCGCGCGCATCGCGCGAGAGCCTAGCCGAGTCCGGTAGCCTCTCGGCCCGATCGTCGTGGCCTCGCGCCACGGCCGACCGAGGAGGAGGCTCTGTGGCGACGCGACGCGAACCCTGGTTCCACGCGATCCGCTGGACCGTCTTCCCGATCTTGCGCATCTGGTTCCGTTGGCGATTCGATGGGCTCGACGTGATCCCGGCGACCGGTCCCGTGCTGATCGCCTGCAACCACGCTTCCTACCTTGATCCGCTCGTGAACTCGTACGCGGTCATCCGCGCGCACCGTCGGCCCAGGTTCCTCGCGAAGCAGGAGCTCTTCCGTGCGCCGGGGATCAAGTGGGTTATGCGTGGCACCGGCCAGATCCCGGTAGCGCGTGGCACCCGTGACCGATCCTCGTTGGAGGCCGCCGAACAGGCGCTTCGCAGCGGCGAGGTCGTGGTCGTCTATCCCGAGGGCACGGTGACCAAGCGGGAGGACGGTCTGCCGATGCCGGGCAAGACCGGCACGGTGCGGCTCGCACTCGCCACCGGTCTACCGATCCTGCCGCTCGTCAGCTGGGGCTCCGCACCTGTGTGGCAGAAGTCCGGTCGAGGCTCGTTGCGGCCGGGCCGGCCGGTCTGGGTTCGGGTTGGCGAGCCGATCCAGCTGCCCACAGCCGAAGGTCCGATCGACGATCACGACCTGCTGACAGCGCTGACCAAGCAGGTGATGGACGTGCTCACCGACCTGGCCACCGACCTGCGCGATCGGTATCCCGCACCCTGGGCCGGCAGGTAGGCTCAGCGTCGTGGCGTCGCAACGCGGGTTCCAGACACGAGCGATCCACGCGCCCGTCACGCCGCCGATCCAACACCAAACGCCGAGCGTGCCCCTGGACGGAGCGCCGGAGCGGATCGCATGACGAATCCCCGTCGCCGCGTGGCGGTGCTCTTCGGGGGGCGCTCCTCCGAGCACGAGATCAGCTGTCTGTCGGCTCGGTCGGTGATCGACGCGCTCGACCCCGAGACCACCGAGGTGATCGCGATCGGCATCGCGCGCGACGGTCGGTGGCATGTGCTGCCCGGCCCGCCGGCCTTGCCTGCCGAGAGCGGCCGGATGCCCGAAGTGGTTGCGGGGATGGGCGTCATCGCGCGGCTCGCCGACGACACGCTCGGCCACCCGGCGCTGGAGCTGGCCGACGGCTCGCGCGCGGATCTCGACGTCGTGTTCCCGGTCCTGCACGGTCCGCGGGGTGAGGACGGCGCCATCCAGGGTTTGCTCGAGGTCGCAGGGGTCCCCTACGTGGGAGCCGGGGTGCTCGGGTCGGCGCTCGGCATGGACAAGGCGATGCAGAAGGCGCTGTGGGCGGCGGCCGGCTTGCCCGTGGTGGCGCACGAGGTCGTCCTCGAGCACGATTGGCTGGACGACCCCGAGGGGGTGGCCGCGCGGATCGCCGGGCTCGGGTTCCCCGTCTTCGCGAAGCCGGCGTCGCTCGGCTCCTCGGTCGGCATCACGAGGGTGACGACGCCGGAGGGTCTCGACGCCGGACTGCACGAGGCGTTCCGGTTCGAGCGCAAGGCCATCGTCGAACGGGGGATCGAGCCCGTGCGCGAGATCGAATGCGCCGTGCTCGGGAACGACGACCCGGTCGCCTCCGTGTGCGGCGAGATCGTGCCGCAGGGCCATGCCTTCTATGACTACGACGCGAAGTACCTCGACGAGAACGGCGCGAGGCTCGTGATCCCGGCGTCACTCGACCCCGCGCTCGCGACGACGGTGCAGCGGCTCGCGGTCGCGGCCTTCGCGACGGTCGCCTGCGCGGGCATGGCGCGCGTCGACTTGTTCCTTCGTGACGACGAGGTGTGGATCAACGAGATCAACACGATCCCGGGGTTCACGTCGATCTCGATGTATCCGAAGCTCTGGGAGGCGAGTGGCCTGTCATACCGTGACCTCGTGGAACGATTGCTGGATCTCGCGGCCGAGCGGTTCGAAGCGGAGCATGCCAAGCGCATCGATGTGCCGGAACTGCACGGTCGCGCGGAGCCGGATCCCGGGCCGGAGAGCCGTTGACCGCGCTGGAGTTCGCTCAGAGGTGAACGACGGGGCAGGTGAGGGTCCGTGTGATGCCCTCGACCGACTGGATCCGGGCAACGACGAGCTTGCCGAGGTCATCGACCGTGTTGGCCTCAGCGCGCACGATCACGTCGTACGGGCCGGTCACATCGTCCGCCTCCGTCACACCGACAACGGCTCGAACCTCTGACGCCACCGCTGCCGCTTTGCCGACCTCGGTCTGGATCAGGATGTACGCGTGGACCATGAGACGGCCTCCTCGTCGATGGGGGCACATGGTACGGCCCGTGCCGCTGAGCGCGCAACGCAGGAAGATGGGTGCAGGATGTTCAGGGATCGACGTGACGCGGGTCGCCGGCTGGCGGCGTTGGTTCGTGAACGCGTCACCCCGCCGGCGGTCGTCCTTGCGATCCCGCGAGGTGGCGTGCTCGTTGCGGCCGAGATCGTCCGGGCCCTCGGCTGGCCGCTGGGTGTGGTCGTCACCAAGAAGCTCGGAGCGCCCGCCAATCCGGAGCTCGGGATCGGCGCGGTCGCGCCGGGGGTACGCGTACTCGAACCCGACGTGATCGCGGCCGTCGGGGTGGACGAAGCGTGGCTCGCGGCCGAAACGACACGGGTCGACGCCGAGGTCAGGCGTCGCACCGATGCCTTCGCGATGCCCCGTCGTCGCGCTCGAAGGACGAACAGCGGTGGTCGTCGACGACGGCGTCGCGACCGGCGGGACGGCGCGGGCCGCCGGGATGTGGGCGCGGGCACACGGCGCGGCGTGCGTGGTGCTGGCGATCCCCGTCGGGCCCGCCGACGCTGCGGCTCGCGTGGCCGACGCATTCGATCTGGTGGTCGCGCTGGAGACACCCGCGATGTTCCGTGCGGTCGGGCTCGCCTACGACGACTTCACCCAGGTCACGGACGACGAGGTGCGGGCCGTTCTCGAGGAAACGGCGTGAGTCCCGGAGAGCTCGTCGTTGCGCTGCTCTTCCTCGGGCTCGGCATTCGCTCCGCGGTCTACTGGTCGCGTCACCGGCTGGACGCACGGGACACCGCGGACGACCTCCTGTTCGCGGCCTTCGTCACGGGCCGGGTAGGCACGTGGCTCCTCGCCTCGGGGATGTGGCTCGTGTTCGCCTCGATCGACGCGCAGGGCCGCGCCTACACGGATGAGGCGAGCCAGTATGTCTGGCTGATCATCGTGTTCCTTGCGCTCGGCGCGACGCAGCTCATCGCCGCCTGGTTCCTCTCGGCGCGCGACCGAGCGCTCGGCTCTGACACCGACGAGGCCGGGGACGAGCCCCGGCCTCGGGTGGGCTGACGGTCGCTGGCTACTCAGCCGACGGCCTTGATGATCTCCTCGGACAGTTGCGTGAACTGCTGCAGGTGGGCGACCCGATCGGTCTTCAGCCGCTCGACGATCGCCGTGTAGTCGTCCAGCCGACCCTGCGCCTCGTAGAGGCGCCGGGGCTGGAGCTTCTCGACGTCGTCGAGGTCGGGCACGGAGGTGGCCACCTGGTAGCCGAAGTCGGGGTCCTCGTCGAACACGATCGTGCCCTCGGCGATGCCCTTCACGCATGCCGACGTGTCGGGGATCCGAGCTTCTTGGACCGGTCGTCGTCGTCCGTGCCGCCGACACGCCCGGTGTTCAGCAGGTACGTCTCGATCGGGTGCGTCGCCAACAGCTCGAGGAGCCGGTTGCCCTGCAGTCCGTGGGGGAGCGGGAAGAACGGGTTCGTCCCGGGGACCCGCAGGAACTTGCCCTCCTCGGCCGCGCCGCCCGCCGCCGTGCCGGTCGTCTCACCGAGCATGAAGTAGGCCGCGGCCCGCTCTTGATCGAGCTTCGCGACCGCCGGGATGATGTTCTCGTTGCGGTTGAGGATCAACAGGTAGTCGACAGGCCCGACATTGCGCGCGTCGTCGTAGGACAGGAGGTCGCGCATCTCGAAGACCGCACGGCCGTTCTTCGTGTAGTGCTCGTTGAAGAAGTCGATCTCGCCACGGTCGTCCTGGTACACGTTCTCGAGGTAGGCGTTGGGCTTGACCACCGCGCCGTGGATCGAGGGCTCGAAGTCGGGATCGAGGCCGAAGGTCTTCGCGAAACACCCGTTCTCGGTGCCGGAGGCGTGCCCGCCGGGCATCAGACCCACGAAGTCGTCCTGGATCGGTTTCGACCCGTTCTGTGTCGTGAAGGTCGTCGTGGTCTTTCCCGTCCCCGACAACCCGATGATCATGAAGACCTTGTCGCCGCCGGCGGTCGGGATCACCTTGAGTCCGGCGTGCAGCGCGAGTCCGCCCTTGTTGTAGACGATGTCGTTCCACATCCGAAGGCCGCCCTTCTTGGACTCGCCGAAGTAGTCCGAGTTCAGGACGCGGGTGGTGTAGCTATCGAGGTCGACGGCGATCACGCGGTCGTCGGGATACCCTTCGGCTCGCAGGCCGGGTGTGTAGATCACCTGGACCTGTGGGTCGGCTCCGTCGTTGCGCTCGAAGTAGAGCTTCTGCTGCATCCCGGCGATGTTGGCGTACCGCTTCTCCATGACCAGCCGTGCGGCCGTGCGCATCTCGGGATCGTTGCCGATGTAGCCGTCGATCGCGACCGTGTCGTGCTCGGCGATGTACGCCTCTTGCATCGCAGCGACCTTCTCGTAGTCGGCGCGCGACATCGTCTTGCCGCTGGACTCGCGGTCCACGACGTAGGTCGATCCGGCCGAACGAGAGAGCACCTTCGTCTGGACGTTGACGTTGCCGTACTCGGAGATGCGCGCCTCGGGCATCTCTTCGGTGAACATTCGCAGGTCCTCGGGGGACGGGTTGTGCAGCATGTCAGCCACTCGGGGCCTCCTCGGATCGATCAGGGAACGCCGGAACGGCGTTTCGAGCGTGTGCTGAAGCGCTCCGAAGTGTATCGAACGGCCCTCGGCGCCCCTCCTGCGCGTCCGTGTCCCTCGCTCAGGGGACGGCGGACTAGTCAGCTCGGACCAGGTCGGATAGACCACCCCAATCGTCAAGGTGCGCCGCGCGAGCGTCGAACCCTGGATGGATACCCACCTCGTCGTGTCACCGGAGGACGCATGCGTACGAGCCTCACCTTCGAGGCAGCCCGCAAACAGCATCGGCGGCGTGGTCGATCGCTGATCGCCGCGTCCATCGCGATGTTGGTGATCGGCTTGGCCGTTTCGGTCGCCAGCGCAACGGTGTGGGGGATGGACCGGCGCGATGCCGCCGAGGCGCGCTTCCAGGATGCGGTCGCCGCGCAGCGATCACACGTCACTACGACGGTGGAGGAATACCGTCGCATGCTGGCCGTGACGCAGGGATTCTTCTCGACCGTGGACCCCTCCGATCCACAGTTCCAACGGTTCGTGGGCGCGCTCTCGCTTGCCGAGGCCCATCCGTCGGTGGTCGCGCTGCAATTCATCGAGCGTCGTGCCGGCGGCCCGAACGGCCTTGCGAGCTACCCCGTATCGCTCGTCGCGCCGCCGTCGGCCGCGCCGACCTTGCTGGGGTTCGATCTCGCGCGCGATCCGGGGGCACGGGACGCGCTCGAGCAGGTCGGTCGCGATCACGGCGTGACGATGACTCCCCCCAAGGAGAACACCTACGGACAACTCCGGATGCAGCTCGTGGCGCCCGTTCGCCGTGACGGCGCGTTCGTGGGATGGGTCGGCGCCACGCTGGATGCGCACGCGTTGGCGAGCGAGATGCTCGGCAGGCCGGTACCCGGCGTCACCGCGGTCGTGCACTGGGACGCGGACGGCGTCGTGCTCGGCGCCGCCACCGGTGAGGGGACGGACCCCGCCGGTGCGGCGATGTTCTCCTCCACCGATCATGTCGTGGTCGACGGGACGCCGTGGACCATTGACGTTGTCGCCGAGCGCGCATTCGACACGCACGCCGTCGGGTTCGCATGGGGTGTGTTCGTCGCGGGGCTCGTCGTCACGCTCGTCGTGTCCTGCATCCTGTTCCTGCTCGGCGCCTCACGGGTCGCAGCACTCGATCGAGCCGCGCGCCTGGGCATGGACCTTGCGGCGTCGGAGGCTCGGGCCAAGGCGGTGATGGACAGCGCGGTGGAGGCGATCGTGACCGCAGACGCGACCGGCGGCCTCGAGACCGTCAACCCCGCCGCCGAGGCGTTGTTCGGCTGGAGCGAGGCCGAGCTCGCCGGCCGTCCCATCGGGGACCTCGTGCCGTCGCTCGCGGTCTCCGGTGAGACCTCCGGCCTGCACGATGTTCGCTGGGAAGAGCAGGAACACATGGTGGAGGGGCTCCGGAAGGACGGCTCCACACTCCCGCTCGACCTGTCGCTCACGACGACGTCGGTCGGCGATCGGGACCTGTTCACGGTGATCGCACGGGACGCGACCGTACGGAAGCTGCACGAGGATCAGCTCGAGCACCAGGCCACGCACGACCCATTGACCGGGCTTGCGAACCGCAAGCTCTTCGACGAGCTGCTGGTACGCGCGGTCTTTCGTGCCGAGCGATCCCGCCGGGCGATCGCGGTCCTGTACCTCGATCTCGACGGGTTCAAGGA
Source organism: uncultured Actinomycetes bacterium (assembly GCA_963746995.1). Classification (GTDB taxonomy): domain Bacteria; phylum Actinomycetota; class UBA4738; order UBA4738; family HRBIN12; genus AC-51. The sequence continues at coordinate 926,012 of CAVVDF010000005.1, read as the reverse complement.
CGTGAACGACGTGTTCGGCCACCAGGCCGGCGACCGGGTCCTGGCCGAAACCGCTCGACGGCTCGAATCGGTGGTGCGGCCAGGCGACATCGTTGCGCGTCTCGGTGGTGACGAGTTCGTCGTCCTGTGCGAGAACCTCGCGACGCCCGATGACGCCGAGAAGATCGCCACCCGTGTGGTGGCGGTGGATCGCGCCGCGGTTCCCGTTGCGGCCGGTGTCGCGACCGTGTCGGCGAGCGTCGGGATCGCGATCGGCGCGCCGGGCGAGTCCGCCGCTTCGATCGTGGGGCGGGCGGACGAGGCGATGTACGGGGTCAAGCAGAACGGGAAGGCCGGCTACCGGTTCGCGTCGGCGATCATCGGCTGACTCAGCCGCGCGGGATGCGCATGACTTTCCGGCCTTGATGCAGCTGGTGCACGCGTAGATGCGCCGCGGGGTGCCATTGACGAGCGCGCGCACGCGCTGGATGTTCGGGTCCCATCGGCGATTGTTCCGCTTGTGCGAGAACGTCACCGACTTGCCGAACCACGGCTTCTTTCCACAGATGTCGCACACGGCTGCCATAGCCGGACCAGGCTACCAGAGGGCCCTTTAGGCGCCCGCGTGAGCGCGCGCAGCTCGGCGCTGAGATCCTCCGGCGAGATCTGGCCGGGCATCGTCTTCACGAGCGTGCCGTCGCTATCGAAGAACAGCGTCGCGGGCGGGCTGTACAAGCCGTAGGAGATCGCGATCTCGTTCGAGGGATCGAAGACGCTGGGGTACGTCATCGAGTAGTCGCCGATGAAGCGTGCGGCACTGCCCCGATCGTCTTGCGCGTCCACGCCGATGAAACGCACTCGGTCGCCGAAGCGCTCGTGGGCCGCGACCAGGTCGGGATCTCCGCCTTGCACGGCGGGCACCAGGTGGCCCAGAAGTTGACGAGGACCGGCGTGCCGCGCTGCTCGGCCAGCATCGCGTTGAAGGCGGTCGGATCCATCGCGGGCAGGGCGTCCGGCGTGCTCGGCAGCAGCGGCCCCGTGCCAGACGGCGTGACCGCCGCGCCCGCGCTGCAGGCCGCAAGCGCCATGCACACAACGATGCCCGTCCACCCCCGCGGCCTACCTCTCATGACGGCCATGGTAGAACCCGAACCGTGGAAGGCGGCACATGGTCCTGAGCCTCGACGATCCGATCGTCGCGATCGATGGGCGACTCGCGGCCCGCCGGAGCGGTCGCACGAAGGGACCGCAGGCCGACGAGGTCCTCGAGCGCTCGTTCGGCATCTTGACGGTCGGGCAACTCCTGCACCATTACCCCCGGCGGTATATCGACCGGTCTCGGGTACTCGCGATCGGTTCGCTCCCGCTGGACGCCTACGTGACGGTGATCGCGACGGTGCGCCGGGTGGCGAAGCGGCAGACGCGGCGGCGACAATCGATGGTGGTCGTCACGATCACCGACGGCACCGGTTCGCTCGATCTGACGTTCTTCAACCAACCATGGGTCGCGTCCTGGTACCCGGCGGGCGCCGAGCTGGCGGTCTCCGGCATCGTCCAGCGGTATCGCGGCCGTCTGCAGCTGGCGAACCAGGAAGTCGAGGTCCTGCGCAGCGGCGATCAAGACCTGGTGCACACCGGCCGCATCACGCCCGTGCATCCCGCCGCGGAGGGCGTCACGCCGCGGACGATCCGCGAGCTACTGTGGCGCGCGTTCGAGCAGCTGCCACACCTCGAGGATCCGCTCCCACCCGAGATCCGAGACGCCGAGGCGCTGGACGATCGCGACCGCGCGCTGCGATGGATCCACTTCCCGGCCGACGACGGGGAGCTGCGAGCCGCTCGGGAGCGCCTGAAGTTCGACGAGCTGTTCACGCTCGAGCTCGGTGTTGGGTTCCGCAAGCAACGACTCGCGGCCGAGCAGACAGGTGTGGCGCACGAGCCGACGGGCCCGCTCATCGAGGCGCTCGCCGGGTCCCTGCCCTTCGCGCCCACCGGAGCCCAGCTTCGAGCCATGGACGCGATCGGCGAGCAGATGGCGACGTCGCAGCCCATGAACGTTCTGCTCCAGGGCGACGTCGGCGCCGGCAAGACGCTCGTCGCGCTGCACGCGTGTCTCGTCGCGATCGGATCGGGACATCAGGCGGCGATGATGGCGCCGACCGAGGTGCTCGCCGGGCAACATCTTCGCTCGGCCGAGGCGCTGCTCGGTGCGATCGGCGCGATGCCATTGCTCGCGACACGTGCCGTCGGGACTGCGGAGGACCAGTCGTCGTTGTTCGGTGAGACCGCGGCTCGCCCGACGCTGACGTATGCGCTGTTGTCGGGCACCGTCACCGGTGCGGACAGGCAGCGCATCGTTGCGGCGACGGCCGACGGGTCACTGGACCTGCTGATCGGCACGCACGCGCTCGTGCAAGAGGGCGTGTCGTTCGCCGACCTGAGCCTCGCGGTGATCGACGAGCAGCATCGGTTCGGGCTGCACCAACGCATGGCGCTCAAGGGGAAGGGCGGCGGCGACATCGACGTCTTGATCATGACTGCGACGCCGATCCCTCGAACCCTCGCACTCACGTACTACGGCGACCTCGACGTGGTGGTCTTGGACGAGATGCCGCCGGGTCGCCAACCGATCCGCACGCTCGCGGTCCGCACCGCTGACGAGCGCGCAACGGCTGAGCAGTTGGTGCGCGACGAGGTCGCGGCAGGCCGCCAGGCGTTCGTGGTGTGCGCCGCCATCGACGAGGGCAATCGCACGCAGGTGAAGGCGGCCGAGACGGAGGCGGCGCGCCTGCAGGCGGACGTGTTCCCCGACCTGCGCGTCGAGCTGCTGCATGGTCGCATGCGGCCCAAAGAGAAAGCAGGGGTGATGGACCGCTTCCGCGCAGGCGACGCCGACGTCTTGATCGCAACGACGGTGATCGAGGTTGGGGTCGACGTGCCCAACGCCACCGTGATGATGGTTGAGAACGCCGAGCGGTTCGGGCTCGCACAGCTGCACCAGTTGCGCGGCCGGATCGGCCGCGGAACGCACCCGTCCACGTGCATCCTGTTCGACGGCTCCGAGCCGGACAACGAGGATGCCCGGACACGGGTCGAGGCGATGGTCGCCACCATGGACGGCTTCGAGCTCGCCGACGTGGATCTCAAGCTCCGCGGGGAAGGCACCCTGTTCGACACCCGGCAGTCGGGGATGCCGGACCTGCGCCTCGCGCGTCTTGCCGACGATCTGCCGCTCGTGCAACGCGCCCGAGCCCGGGCGTTCGCCGTGCTCGCGGACGACCCCGGTCTGCGGGAGCACCCTGCGTTACTCGACGAGGTCGCCCTGCGGTTCGCGGCCTCGATCGACTGGTTGTTCCGGTCCTAGACAAGCGCGAGGGGGCTAGGCTCGCTGGTCGTGCGGGTGATCGCGGGTCTCGCCAAGGGGGCGCGCCTGGGTCCGGTGCCGCGAGGCACCCGGCCAGTGTCCGACATGGCCCGCGAGGGCTTGTTCGCGAGTCTCGGCGGCCGCGTCGAAGGCGCAGCTGTGCTCGATCTGTACGCGGGAACCGGCGCCGTCGGGATCGAGGCCCTGTCCCGTGGGGCTGCGAGTGCGACGTTCGTAGATCGCAACGCTGCGGCGGTGGCCACGATCCGCGACAACCTTCGGCGCACCAAGCTCGGCGACGCCGCCACGGTACACACGGCCGAGGTTCGCCGGTGGCTCTCGAGAACGTCTGCGTTGCAGGCGGGCTACGATATCGTGGTGCTCGATCCACCCTATGACGTTCCCAGCGCTGCGCTCGAAGCAACGCTCGGGTCGCTCGATGCCGGATGGCTTGCCGGGCAGGATTGGATCGTGGTATTGACCCGCGGTCATAAGGGTGTCCTGCCTGCGGTTCCGGTACACTGGGCCGTCCGGAGGCAGCTCCGCTATGGGGACAGCCTCCTCACCCTGTACCGGGAGGAGCGATGGGCCTGACCGCCCTGTGTCCGGGAACGTTCGACCCGGTGACCAATGGGCACCTCGATGTGATCGGCCGTGCCGCGAGCATGTTCGATGACGTCGTGGTGGCTGTCTTGGAGAACCCCTCCAAGACACCGCTGTTCGCCCTGGAGGAACGGATCGAGTTGCTGGAGAAGGCGCTCGCCGACCGCGGCAACGTCCGCGTCGGCGCATTCGGGGGGCTGCTCGTCGACTTCGCCCGCGCGCAGGGCGCGACGGTGATCGTGAAGGGCCTGCGGGCCGTGAGTGACTACGAGTACGAGATCCAGATGGCACAGATGAACCAACGCATCGGCGAGATCGAGACCCTCTTCATGGCGACCAGCCCGAAGTGGTCGTTCTTGTCGTCGTCGCTCGTGAAGGAAGTGGCACGACTCGGCGGCGCAGTCGACGGTCTGGTCCCCGAGCACGTACGCGCCGCGTTGGTCGCGCGACTGGAGCGCGCCTGATGGATCTCGCCGGCCGGCTCGCGCAGCTCGAGGAGCTGATCCAGGAGGCCAAGTCGATGCCGCTGTCCTCGTCGGTGCTGATCAGCCGCGACGAGGTCCTCGAGATGGTGCACGAGATGCAGGAGGCCTTGCCCGAAGAGATCAAGCAGGCTCGCTGGGTGGTGAAGGATCGCGAGGAGCTGTTGGCGAAGGCGCGGGCCGACGGTGACCACATCATCGAGCAGGCCCGCGAGGAACAACGCCGGATGGCGCTCCGCGATCAGGTCGCCAAGCGGGCGGAGGAAGAGGCGGCTCGGATGGTGCAGGAGTCCGAAGACGCGACGGACACGATGCGTCGCGACGCGGAGGATTACGTCGACGCGAAGCTTGCACAGTTCGAGATCTCTCTCCGCAAGATCTTGGAGGACGCGCAAGCGACGGCGCGATCGCTCGCCAAGACGCTCGACCAGGTCGAGGTCGGCCGTGAGCGCCTGCGCGCGCCGATCACCGCCGCCGAACAGCGGCTGACGCCGCACGAGCCCGAAGCAACGTCCGACCTGTTCGATGCCGAAGCGACCGGAGAGGACTTCGGCTGATGGCTCTGGACCGGATCGACGTCCATGACCTCCTCGGCCACCCGGGCGCCTCCAGGCGTTCCGACGTGCTGGGCACGATCGAGGGCCTGGCCACCGAACTTGTGGCCGTGCCGGACGATGCGCCGCTCGGCGGCTCGCTCCTGCTCGAATCGGTGGTCGAGGGCGTCCTCGTGTCGGGGTCGATCACCGGCACGTGGACCGTTCGTTGCGCGCGCTGCTTGACGGAGTTCACACAGCCCTTCTCGGTCGACGTGCAGGAATTGTTCATCGCCGATGCCGCGGAGCTGGACGGGGACGACGATGAGGGCGACGACGACACGTACGAGCTGGTCGAGGAAGCGATCGACCCCGATCAGCTGGTGCGCGACACCGTGGGCGTTGAGATGCCGTTCGCACCGCTGTGCCGTCCCGATTGCCGAGGCCTGTGCGAGATCTGCGGTGGCGACCGCAACACGGGCGGCTGTCCCGGCCACGAAACCATCGATCCGCGGTTCGCCGTGCTGGCGGACCTGCTGCCCGATCTGCCCGACAACGACTGAACGATCAGGAAGGAACACCGAATGGCGGTCCCCAAGAAGAAGCAGAGCAAGACACGCACCGCGAAGCGACGGGCCACCTGGAAAGCCGAGGCCACGTCCTATTCCTCGTGCCCGCAGTGCAAGCAGCCGAAGATGCCGCACCGCGTGTGCGGAACTGCGGGTACTACGCCGGGCGCCAGGCCGTCGAGGTCGAGTAGCGGGGTGGCGCAGGTCGTGGCGGCGTCGCCAGAGGCGTTGGACAGGGCGCTCGGTGTCCGGTTCGGCGACGCGACGCTGCGCGAGATCGCGCTCACACACCGTTCCTACGCGTTCGAGCAGGGACGTACCGCCACGAACGAGCGTCTCGAGTTCCTCGGGGACTCCGTACTCGGGTCGATCGTCACCGATCTCGCGTTCCGAACGTATCCCGACCTGCCGGAAGGCCAGCTCGCGAAGCTCCGCGCGGCGATCGTGAACATGCAGGCGCTCGCCGAGGTGGCTCGTGGGCTGGGGATCGGCGACCTGATCCTGCTTGGCAAGGGCGAGGAGCAGTCCGGCGGCCACGACAAGGCGAGCATCCTCGCCGACGCGCTGGAGGCGATCTTCGGCGCCGTCTACCTCGATCGGGGCCCGGACGTCGCCCGCGAGCTGATCGAGCGGCTGTTCCGCCCCGGATGGAGGCCTACGTGCGCGGCGAAGGCGACCGCGACTTCAAGACGATCCTGCAGGAACTTGCGTCTCAGCAACTGCGGGCGTTGCCGAACTACGAGGTCGACGAGGAAGGCCCCGATCACCAGAAGGCGTTCACAGCGACCGTGTCCGTCGCAGGCGAGCGGCTCGGCACTGGCGCGGGTCGGACCAAGAAGGAAGCGGAGCAGCAGGCCGCGCGAGAGGCATATGAGGCGCTCCGTCGCTCGCGGCGCCGGGGAGACACCCTAGGAGGGGATGGATGGAGCTTCCCGAAGTCGAGGTGATGCGACGCGATCTCGATCGCGATGTCGTCGGCAAGAAGATCAAGATCGCCGAGGTCAAGGGCACGAAGAACGCGATGCGTGTGATCCGACGCCACAAGACCCGCAAGGAGTTCACGTCGCGACTCACGGGCCACAAGATCACCAAGGCCGAGCGGCGCGGGAAGTACATCATGCTGCATCTCGACGGGGGCGACGTCTGGGTCACGCACTTCGGGATGAGCGGCCGGTTCCAACGCGGAACGGGCGACTGGCGCTGGCGCCCCACACGCACGTCGTCGCGACCTTCCAGCAGGGGGGCGATCTCCGGTTCATCGATCCGCGCACCTTCGGCGAATCCTTCGTCGCCGCGCCCGACGAGATGGGCAAGATCAAGGACCTGCAGCACATCGCGATCGACCCCCTCGACCAGGTCTTCACGTGGCTCGCCTTCCAGTACTTGCTGGCTGAGAAGGCCTCGAAGATGAAGCAGTTGCTGATGGATCAGAAGTTCATCAGCGGGCTGGGCAACATCTACTCCGACGAGGTGTTGTTCAGCGCGGGCCTGCGGTTCGACCGGATGAGCAACACGCTGTCGAGCCAGGAGGTGCGGCGTCTCTACCGCGCGATCCAGGAGACGCTGCAGGAGTCGATCAAACTTCGCGGGACCACGCTGGATGACGAGGCCTACCTCGATCTGTTCGGCGAACCCGGCGCGTATCAGGGCGAGCTGAAGGTCTACGGGCGTGCGGGTCTGCCCTGCCGGCGGTGCCGGACACCGATCGAGACGGTGAAGATCTCGCAGCGCAACTCGTATTACTGCCCGCAGTGTCAGAGCTAGGCCACTTCACCACGAACGGCCGATGCCCTAGGAATAGAACGACAGACACGAGGAGAACCCGTGGGGAATCTCGCCGGGCCCGGCTCGAAGCAGATGGTCCTTGAAACCAAGGTGGCCATCGATCAGATGACGGACGCGACGTCGGCCGCCGTGTACGAGGTCCATCAACGGAGCGGTGACCACTGGGTGGTGGCCGCGAGGTTCCACACACGCGCTGACGCGCAGAGCAGTCGCGATGCGTTGGTGCGTGACGGCGTGGATCCCGCCGTCGTGCGCATCCGCCGCCTCCGTTCTGGCTAGGGATTCCGACGGCCGACGAGGGAACTGGACCGAGCGATGGCGGCGAGTGGGAACCAATACACCTTGGCGGCGATCGCGACGACCGCCTCGCACTCGGTGCCGCGTGCGTCGCGTGGATGGACGCTCCAACACCGCCATCCGGACGGCACACACTGGCAGATCATCGGGCACTACGGCACGAAGGATCTCGCGCGGGAGACCGCGAAGGCGTTCGTCGTCGCGGGGTACGGCTCACCCGAGGACTTCCGGGTGAAGCGTTCGAAGGATCCCGAGGACGTCGGCTGAGATCGTCCGCCGGCGGGTGCGGATCGAGGGGCGTGTCCAAGGTGTGTGGTTCCGCGACTCCTGCCGTCTCGCGGCGGTCGACCGTCATGTCCGCGGCTGGATCCGCAACCGATCCGACGGCCGTGTCGAGGCGGTCTTCGAAGGGCCCGCGGACGGGGTCGAGGCGATGCTCGCGTGGTGTCGTTCCGGTCCGCCGCTCGCGCGGGTTGCCCGCGTCGAGGTCACGCGGGAGGTTCCCGAGGGTCTTCAAGGGTTCCACATCCGCGACGCGCAAGGGGGCTGACCTGGGGCGATACGGTTCCTCCGGGCGCTTGCTCACCCCAGAATCACATGCCTGTTAGCATCCGCGCGATGTTCCTCCGCTCGATCACGATCCGCGGATTCAAGTCGTTCGCGGACAAGACGGTTCTGGAGTTCGTCCCCGGCGTCTCGGTCATCGTCGGGCCCAACGGTTCGGGCAAATCCAACCTGGTCGACGCGATCAGCTGGGCCCTCGGCGAGCAGGGCCCTCGCGCGCTCCGCGGCGGCCAGATGGCCGACGTGATCTTCGCCGGTACCCCGTCGCGCCCCGCGCTCGGCATGGCCGAGGTCAAGCTCGTGATCGACAACAGCGCGGGCAGGATCCCGGTGCCGATGACCGAGATCGAGATCAGCCGCACGATCTTCCGCAGCGGTGAGTCGGAGTACCGGATCGGCGGTCAGGTGGTCCGGCTGATGGACGTGCAGGAGCTGCTGTCCGAGACCGGCATCGGGAGGGCCCTGCACACCGTCGTGGGGCAGGGCCAGCTCGAGGAGGTGCTCCTCGCTCGGCCAGAGGACCGGCGCAAGTACATCGAGGAGGCCGCCGGTATCGCGAAGCATCGCAGGCGCAAGGAGCGCGCCGAGCGCAAGCTGACCAACCTCGACCAGGACCTGTTGCGGCTCGCCGACGTCTTGGCCGAGCTGAAGCGGCAGCTCAAGCCGCTGCGGCAGCAAGCCGAGTCGGCAAAGAAGCACGAGGTGCTGACGGACCAGGCCGACGACCTGGCCCGCAAGCTCGCCGCGGCCCGGCTGCGCGCGCTGCTGCGGGAACAGGAGCGGCGCCGGGGTGGCTGGGACGAGGGTCTCGCGGAGCGGACGGCGGCCAGGGAGCGCTTGGATGCTCTCGACGGTCAGGTGCTGGCCGCCGCCGACGCTCGCGCTGCGGCGACCGGCGTGCTCGCGACGGCCGAGCAGGGCTTCCGCGCGGCGTCGTTCGATCGCGAGCACGCCGAGCAGGGCTTCCGCCAGGCGGTCGAACGCGAGAGCGTGGCTCGGCAGGAGTTGGCAGGGCAGGCAGAGCGAGCCGCGCGGATGGACGCCGTCGCAGCGGAGCTCGTTCGGCTCGAGGCGGCGCTCGCCGATGTGGTGACCGAGCTCGAGACCCGGGAGCGTGAGCTCGACAGCGCCGAAGCCGCATACCGCGAGGCGGAGGATCACCGCCGGCGGATCGAGGAGCGTCGCCGTGAGATCGGCGAGGAGGCCGCCGGACGACGCGCCGAAGCCGAGGCGATGCAGCGCACGATCGACGGTGCCGAGCATGAGCACGAGCGCCTCGCCGCCGATCTGACGGCGATCCGGGGGCGGATCGCGGCCGCCGAGGCAGCGCGCGACGAGATCGAATCAGATATCGAGCAGATGGACGGTCAGACCGCGCCGCTCGCCGAACGTCGCGGGCACCTGGACGAGGAGCGGCACCGGCTGGTCACGAAGATCGAAGAGCTCACGGAGGCCCGCCGGGCGATGCAGGCCCGCAAGGATCTGCTCGACGCGCGACGCCGCGACATCGAAGAGACGCCGGGGTCGCGGTTCCTCGCGAGCCACGGGAGCCACGCGCTTGGGTTGCTCAAGGATCTCGTTCGCGTGGAGCAGGGGTTGGAGCGCGCTCTGGTCGCGGCGCTCGGACCCCTCGCCGACGCCGTGGTCTACGACGACGGCGCCCAGGCGCTCGCCGACGCGCCCGTCGGTGACGGCGCCATCCTCGCGATCGCGGCCGGCGGACCCGTGCCGATCGGCCTGCGCGAGGAGCGGCGGTTGCTGGCCGCCGTCGACGCAGATCCAGCCGCCCGGGGCATCGTCTCGACCGTCCTGCGCGATGTCTACGTGGTCGACGACGTCGCCGACGCTGCGGCCAAACAGGCGGCACACCCGAGCGCGTCGTTCGTCACGCCCGAGGGGGTGCTCGTCGGTCCGGCGGTGATCCACACGGCCAAAGAGGCCGACGTCCGCCTGCGCGAGATCCGTTCGGAGCTGCAGGTCCTCGCGCACGACCTGTCCGCGACCGAGCAGCAGTTGCGTCCTCGGGTCGAGCGCTTGGAGGAGATCGCCGGCGAGATCACGTTCCTGCTCGAGCAGATCGATGCGGCGGATATCGATATCACGGAAGCCGCCGAGCGCCTGACTATCGCGGAACGCGATCTGGCCGCGATGCACAAAGAGGAAGAGCTGCTCGCCCAGCGGGTCGCGGCGATCACCGAAACCGCCGCGGCGGCGCGCGATCAGCTCGGCGCGATGGGCCCGCATGCGATCGAGGATCTCCCTGAGCTGCCGCCGCTGCCGCAAGCACCGGTCGCCGCCCGAGTGAGCGTAGAGACGCTCCGGCGCGAGCGTGCCAGCCTGGACCACCGCTCGGCGGAACTCCGCGCCGAGCGCGAGCGTTTGGCCGCCCACGACCCGGTGCGTGTGCGCGAGGAACTCGCTGCCGCCGAGGTCACTCGGAGCACGTCCGAACAGGCTGTCGCCGCCGCGGACGCAGCGTTCGCTGCGGCCACCGAGGCACGAGACGCTGCCGCCGCCGGCGAACGCGAGTCCGCCGAGGCAGAGGCAGCGATCAACCGGCACTGGCGTGAGGCGTCGACCGCTCTGGACGAGCTGCGCCAGCGCTACGAAGATGAGGATCGCCAGCGCGGCGACATCGAGCGTCGTATCGGTGAGGCGGAACGCCTGCTCCGCGAGGGGTTCCAGGCCGAGCCCGCCGAGGTCCTCGCACTGCTCACAGAGGACGATTCGGTCGCGTCGATCGAGAAGAAACAGGAACTGGTTCAGCGCCGCCTCGCGCTCCTTGGCCGCGTCAACTTGCTTGCGACCGGGGAGCTCGAGTCCCTCCAGGAACGCGCGGACTTCATGCAACGTGAGCTGGACGACGTGCGCAAGGCGCGCCGCGATCTGCTCGAGGTCATCAGCCAGATCGACGAACAGATCACCGAGTCGTTCACGTCCGCCTATCGCGATGTCGCCGTCGAGTTCGAACGGTTGATCGCCGAGCTGTTCCCCGGCGGGGAGGGTCGTCTCGTGCTTACCGATCCGGCCGACCCGCTCGCGTCGGGCATCGAGATCGAGGCCAGTCCCGGCCGCAAGCGCGTGAAGCGGATCTCGCTGCTGTCCGGGGGCGAGCGTTCCTTGACCGCGATGGCGTTCTTGTTCGCGATCTTCACGGCGCGACCGTCGCCCTTCTATCTGATGGACGAAGTGGAGCCCGCGCTCGACGACCTGAACCTGCATCGGTTCCTACGGCTGATCGAGGGCTTCGCCGCGCGATCGCAGGTCCTGATCGTCACGCACCAGAAGCGGACGATGGAGGTCGCCGGGATGCTGTACGGCATCTCCCTCAACAACGACGGGACGACCAAGGTCGTTGCCCAGCGCCTGGAGAACCAGGAGCGCGCCGAGCAGGCCGCCCGGATCGAGGCCGAGCGAGAGGCCGCCGCGGAGGCGTTCGCCGCCCAGAGCTCCGCCGACGATGAGCCGGTCCTCGACGCCGAGGAGCTCGCCCGCCCTCCGGTAGGCTGACGACCTCTTGACCACCTGGTACCTCCTGCTGTTCGCGCTGATCGCGGTGCTCTGCATCGCCGCGTTCTTCGGGATCCGTGCCCGGCAGCGCCGGGAGTACGACGCGCTCGCGCGGTCCACGGACGCTGCGGGAGCAGACGTCGCGCCGTCCGTCACGGGGTCCGCGGGTGGCTTCCTCGCCGGCGGTCTCGGTTCTCGCGTCCGTTCGCTGTTCGGGAACGGCGACGCCGGCGACGTCTGGCGATCGCTCGAGGACCTGCTGGTGAAGGCCGACGTCGGCCCGGCGGCTTCCGCCGATCTCGTCGCACGCGTGCGCGACGCCTACCGCTCCGGCATGGACCCCGTCGGGCTCCTGCACGACGAGATCCTTGCCGTCCTCGGCCCGGACCTGCCGCTGCGCCTCGGGGCGAACGGCCTCGACGTGGTGCTCGTCGTTGGGGTCAACGGTGCCGGGAAGACGACGACGATCGGCAAGCTCGCGGCTCGACTTGCAGCAGAGGGCAAGCGGGTGAGCCTCGCAGCGTCCGACACCTTTCGTGCCGCCGCCGGGGAACAGCTCGAGGTGTGGGCCGCGCGCGCGGGCGCGCATCTGGTCGCGCAGGACCGCGGGGCCGACCCGGGTGCGGTCGCGTTCGACGCGGTGCACGCCGCGACGGCCCGCGGCTCAGATGTCCTGTTGGTGGACACGGCCGGACGCCTGCACACGAAGCAGCCGCTGATGGACGAGCTGGCCAAGGTCAAGCGCGTGATCGAGAAGGCCGGCGCGACGGTTGACGAAACGCTGCTGATACTCGATGCGCAGACAGGGCAGAACGGGATCGCACAAGCGCGCGCGTTCACCGAGGCGGTGCCGCTCACAGGGGTGGTCCTCACGAAGACGGATGGCTCGGCCAAGGGTGGGATCGTGCTGGCCGTGCGCGAGGAACTCGACCTCCCGATCCGGTTCGTGGGTGTCGGCGAGGCCACCGGGGATCTCGCGCCCTTCGATGCGGCGGCGTTCGCCGACAGGCTGCTCGACTGAGAGGTGATCCATGGTCCGGACGATCCTCATCGCCGAAGACCACCCGACCATGCGAGACGCGATGCGGCTCGTCCTGCAGCGAGACGGTGTCGAGATCGAAGCGGTGGCGGACGGGCGCGCCGCGCTCGAGGCCCTTCGCCGTCGTCCACCGGACCTGCTGTTCCTGGACCTCAACATCCCGGGTGCGAACGGTATCGACGTGTTGACCGCCGTCCGGGCAGACCCCCGAGCAGCTGCCACCCGAGTGATCGTCGTGACCGCGGCCGGGGAGGAGGGTCGCGCCGAGGCTCTCCGTTGCGGCGCCGACGAGTACGTCACCAAGCCATTCAGTCCGACTGCGTTGCTGCAGACGGTCGAGCGGGTACTGGCGACCGACGCGACGCCGGGAGGGTCACCGTGAACGTTGTACCGACGCCGACCTGGGACGTTACGTCGATCCAGCCGCCCATCGCCTCGGTCAACAGCTTCGTGATGTAGAGACCGAGTCCGAATCCCTCGCTGTGCGATCGATGGTCTCCCCGCTGGCGGAAGCGCTCGAAGATCATGCCGAGTTCCTCTGTCGGGATGCCGTCGCCACGATCGCTCACCTGGAACTCGACGGTGCCTTCCGCTCGCATCGCCCACCGTACCGTGACCCATGCGTCGGCAGGGGAGAACTTGGTCGCGTTGTGCACGAGGTTCGTGAGGATCTGCACGAGTCGGTGCGGGTCGAGGGTCACGGTTGCCGGCGCATCGGGCCCCGGTTCGAGCCGGAGGCGTTCGCCTGCCTCGCCCAGTCCGGTCACGACCTGTTGCAGGATCTGGCGGACCTCCACCTCGTCCGGTTCGAGCACGAGGGCGCCGCCTTCGACCCTCGACACGATCAGCAGGTCGTCCACGAGCCTGATCAGTCGATCTGTTTGCGCGAGGACGATCTGGAGGTACTCGGTTCGATCGGCCTCGGACAGATCCACTCCTCGCCGCAACAGCATGTCGACGAATCCCCGCATGCCAGCGAGCGGGGTCCGCAGCTCGTGGCTCGTGATCGCGACGAAGTCGGTCTTCATCGCATCGAGCTCCGTGAGACGGTCGACGATGGCCTGCTGCTCGGCGCGTAGGCGCGTCGCTTCCAGCGCCACCCCGAGCTGATCGGCGATCGGCCCGAGCACGTCGATCCGGTCGGGTGTGAGCGCCGCGCCCATCGACCGTTCGTGGATCGCCCCGACGACCTCCCCCTGCACCCGCATCGGGACGACGAGATCGCTACCGGCGAGGACCGGCGCCCCTTCGGTCGCCGCCGCGGCGACCGGTGAGGATGCTGGGGAGAGAACGTCGTCGACCAGATAGCCGGGATCGCCATAGACCCCCGCTACTCGGAAGGCGTCCTCACCGGCGGGGCCGGTGCCCCGGGTCACGATCCCGAGCGCGTCGGAGCCGAGTTCCGCCCCCACGCGCTCGGCCGTCGCGCGCATCGTCTCCGCGAGGTGCTCGGGTTGGGCGTCCGACAGCACGGCCGCGTGGAACGCCGCGATCTCGCGTTGGGCCTCCGCCGCCTGTGCGGCGGCGCCTGCAGCGCGCTCGGCTGCCTCGGTCGCCTTCTCGGCGAGCGCCGCAGCCGCAGCGGCGGACCGTCGCAGCCCCGAAGCGAACGACCCCGCCACGGCCCCGATCACGAACGCCATCCCCGCTCGGAAGACAACCTGCGAGGCCCCTGCGGCGACTTGGGCCCGCGCATACTCGGCGAGGATCTGCTCGCCGAGGAACAACGTCGCGCCGATCAGGCCGCCGCGGAGACCCCAGCGCGCCGCGCCTTCCAGGGGGACGAGGTATCCGAGCACCCACACGGGGTCAGCGGGGCCGCTCGGCACGGTCCACGTGAGGCCGAGGATCACGACCGCGTCGAGCACGAACGCGACCACACCGATCGACCGCAGCTGTTCGGAGGTCGCAGCGCGTCGGACGGAGCTCGAGATCGCCAGGTTTCCGATCGCCAGCCCCACCACGAGCGCGATCCCGAGTGGGAGGGCGAACGCTGGATCGTGCCCTCGGTCGCGGATCGCGAAGCCCACCTGGATCGCGCCGAACAGCGCCACGAGCCACCGCACCAGCACGAGCTGGCGCTCGAGCGCGCGCAGGTCGTTGGTCATGGCATCATCGCTCCCGTTCTCATGGGTCGTTACACTAGGGCGGGTCGCGGCACGAACCCGGCAGCGACCCTCCCGGATATGTTCGACACCCTGAGCGACCGCCTCGACGGCGTCTTCAAGAAGCTCCGCAGCCGGGGCAAGCTCCACCCCAAGCAGGTGGACAACGCCCTGGCCGATATCCGCACGGCACTGCTCGAGGCGGACGTCTCCGTGGAGGTTGCCGACGACCTGATCGCCCGGGTGCGGGCCCGCGCGCTGTCCGAAGAGGTGATGAAGAGCCTCACCCCGGCGCAGCAGGTCGTGAAGATCGTGGATGAAGAGCTCACGGTGACGCTCGGTGGTGAGCACCGGCCGTTCACGCTCCCGGGCGCGAACCCCGCCGTGGTGATGCTCGCGGGGGTCCAAGGTTCTGGGAAGACGACCGCCTGCGCGAAGCTCGCGAAGTACCTGAAGGGCAAGGGCAAGCGACCGCTCCTGATCGCGGCCGACCTCGAGCGCCCGGCCGCGGTCGAGCAGCTCCGCACGTTGGGGCGAGAGATCGGGGTGCCCGTGTGGTCCGAGGGCCGGGACCCGGTCCGGCTGGCCAAGAACGGCGTCAAGGAGGCGCAACGCACCGGCGCCGACGTGGTGATCATCGACACGGCCGGCCGGCTGCACGTGGACCCCGAGATGATGAAGCAGGCGCGCAAGATCAAAGACGTCACGAAGCCCCACCACGTCGTGATGGCCTGCGACGCGATGACGGGACAGGACGCGGTCGTGCAGGCGAGGGAGTTCATGCGTGAGGTCGACACGACGGGATTCATCCTCACGAAGCTCGACGGTGACGCCCGCGGCGGCGCTGCGCTCTCGATGGCGGCCGTCACCGGCCGGCCGATCTTCTTCGCGGGTACGGGTGAGAAGGTCGAGGACCTGGAGCCGTTCTATCCCGATCGCATGGCCGGGCGGATCCTCGGTATGGGCGACGTGCTCACCTTGATCGAGAAGGCGCAGGACACCGTCGACCAAGAGGCCGCCCAGAAGGCCGCCGAGCAGATGATGAGTGGACAATTCAACCTCGAGGACTTCCTGACGCAGCTGCGTGAGATGCGCAAGCTCGGACCGATCCAAGACCTCATGAAGATGTTGCCCGGCATGCCCGGCGGGAAGGCCGGCATCAAGGAACTCGCCGGCGCGATCGACGAGGGAGAGCTGCGGCGGGCCGAGGCCATCATCCTGTCTATGACCCTCCAGGAGCGGCGGGAACCCGGTATCATCTCCGGGTCGCGCCGCCTCCGGATCGCCAACGGGTCCGGGACCACCACCGCCGACGTCAACACGCTCCTCAAGGATTTCGAGGGCGCGAGGAAGATGATGCGGACGATGATGGGCGGCAAGCGCATACCGGGCATGAAGATGCCCAGCACGCTCCCGACCAGATAGGACGAGAACAGGCATGGCGACGAGGATCCGGTTGCGGCGGATGGGGTCGAAGGGTCGGCCCTTCTACCGCGTCGTGGTGGCCGACCAGCGGGC
Organism: uncultured Actinomycetes bacterium; assembly: GCA_963746995.1. Classification (GTDB taxonomy): domain Bacteria; phylum Actinomycetota; class UBA4738; order UBA4738; family HRBIN12; genus AC-51. The sequence continues at coordinate 909,664 of CAVVDF010000005.1, read as the reverse complement.
CGCCCGCGATGGCCGCTTCATCGAGAACATCGGGAAGTACCACCCGCTGAGCGACCCCTCGTTGATCGAGATCGACGAGGAGCGCGCGCTCTACTGGTTGCGGGTCGGCGCGCAGCCGTCGGGTCAGGTTCGCAACCTGATGACGAAGGTCGGCATCTGGGAAACCTTCATCAAGGAGCGCCCCGCGGCCGCCGCGTCAGTCAAGGCGCCGAAGGATCGCCCCGCCAAGGAGAAGGTCTCGAAGAAGGCGCAGGCGAAGGCGGCCGAGGCCGCCGCCGCAGCAGCCGCGGTGCCCGCCCCCGAGCCCGCCGTTGCCGCCGCCCCGCCGCCCGCCCCCGAGCCCGAGGCGCCCGTCGAGGAGGCGCCCGTGGTGGAAGCGGAGGCGCCGGAGGCTCCCGCCGAGGAGACGGCTGAGGCGTGACGTGAAGGAGCTCGTCGAGTTCCTGTGTCGTGAACTGGTCGACGACCCCAACGCGGTGCAGGTGACCGAATCGTTCGACGAACGAGGGCCGACGTACCGCGTGACCGTGGCCCCCGGCGAGCTCGGGAAGGTCATCGGTCGCGGTGGTCGGACGGCCAAGGCGATCCGCACGGTCGTCCGCGCCGCGGCCTCGCGCCAGAACGTCGCGACGCGGGTCGACTTCGAGGACTGATGTGGACGAGCCGACGGTCGCCGTCGGCCGCGTGATGAAGGCGCACGGCGTCCGCGGCGAAGTCGCTGTCGAGAACCGCTCCGACAACCCCGACCGGTGGGCGCCGGGATCCCAGGTATTCGACGACGCCGGCGCCCGGTTCACGGTTCGGGCAGTGCGCCCGCACGGCGGCCGCCTCCTCGTTACCTTTGTGGAGGTGCCGGACCGCACGGTGGCACAAGCGCTCGTCGGCACCGTCCTCGTCGTCCCGGAGTCGTGGTTGCCCGAGCTTGCGCATGGGGAGTGGTGGGCGTTCGAGGCTGTCGGTTTGCGCGTCGCGTCCGACGACGGTCGCGATCTCGGCACCGTGCGCGAGGTGCTCGACTACCCGGCGCACGATCTGTGGCGAGTGGTCGCGGACGACGGCGCCGAGATCTTGCTGCCTGCGGTCAGCGACCTTGTGCTCTCGGTCGATGTCGACGAAGGACGGGCCGTCGTTCGGTCGTTGCCGGGGTTGACGGCTCCGGACGCCTAGAGGCCGGCGATCTTCGCGAGCTGCCCCGGCTTCTTCAGGACGTAGCGTTGCCCGTCGCGTTTGACGAGTCCTCGCCGTTGGAAGTCGGTGACGATCCGCGTGACGTTCTCCCGGCTGCCGCCGCAGAGGCTCGCGAGGTCGACATGGGTGAGCGCGGGCACCTCCGTGCCGGGTGCGGGAAGATCCTCGAGAGAGTTCGTTCCCATCTGCAGAAGACGTTTCGCAACGCGCCCCTTGAGATCGAGGAAGAGGAGGTCGTCGGCGAACGCTTGATGCTCCAAGATCTGGCGCGCCAGCGCACCGAAGAGCTGTCGTGAGGCCGACGATTGGGAGGTCACGAAGGAGATGAACGACTCGCCCGACGTGGTCCAGACGTCCGTGTCGTCGAGCGTCAGGAGGTCCGCCGTCCGCGGATAGTTTCCGAGCACCCCGAGTTCGCCGAGGAACTGCGGTGTGTCGACCGTCGCGTGCAGCACGCGGGTGCCGGTGGGCGAGAAGGAGCTGATCTCGATCCGGCCATCGAGCAGGAAGTACACCTCGGGCGAGGGATCGCCCTGGTGGCAGATATACGTCCCGATCCGGAACCGATGCACCCGCCCCTCGTCGGCGAACGACGCGATGAGCTTCTTCGAGATGCCCTTGAGGATCGGGGTTCCCGCCATCGCGGGTACGAGCGTGTCGGCGGCGACAGACGTCATCCCGGGCGACACTAGCGCCAATCAGCCGAGTGAGCGAGTGGTGCGTCCCAAGACGAAAGCCCGGGCCTTCGGCCCGGGCTTTGTCGACGCTGTGTGGGCTCCTAGAACTTGCGAGCCTTGCGGGCCTTACGGGCGCGGCGAGCCTTGACTGCCTTCGCCTCGTGTGCGTCGCGGGCGCCTGCGGCCTTCTCGTCAGCCTCGGGGCGCTTCGGCTCGATCTTCTTGTCGGCCATCGCTGGCTCCTTTCCGATTGCGACCCCTCTGGCCGCTCGATAGATGCATCCTGCACCCATCGGGCCGAGGATGCCGGTAGCGGCGGTCACATCGATGGGGTGTTTCCCATCACCGGAGCGATGTGACGCACGTCACCGAAGGATGTGACGTACGTCACACGTCCAATTCAGGCAAGTCGATCGGGTCGGGCCGAGGCGCGCAGGTGCCGCAGAACAATGCATCCTCGACGACGAGCGCCCGAGTCACGTCTGCACCCTTGAAGAGCTCCAGGATGTATGCCTGCTCCTTCGCGTGATCCTCACACACCCCGCGTCCGCAAAAACGGCAGACGCCAACCGCGGCGCGACGGCAGTGCCAACAGACCATGCGTACGTCGCCTCCTCAGTGCTCCATGTTCCGGTTCGGTGTCCGATCGATGGTCCCATGCCGGAAGCTGTGCGCCACGACTCGGCCGAACCCTTCGCGATCGAGTTGGAACACGCGAGCCGGGGTGTGCGCTAGCACCGTCGCGTTCCGTGGCTGGTCGGTCAGCAGCGCGATCTCACCGAAGTGATCGCCGGGGCCGATGGCGGCAACGGGCTCGCCGTCGCGGATCACGTCGAACTGACCGCTGCCGATCGCGTAGAAGGAGTCGCCAACATCGCCCTGTTCGATCAGGTGCTCGCCGGGTCCGGGTGTGAGCCAGATCCCGTGCTCGAGGATCAACGCCAGGTCTTCGGTGGACAGGGCGCTGAACACCGGGAGGGATCGCAGCTCCGCATAGGCTTGCATCGTGGGCGCGAACGAGGGCGCCCGGATGTCGTCGGCGAGCAGTGCGTCAAAGACCGGCTTCGATACGCGGAAGAGCTGGACGTCCCCGTTCGCCCTGGCGGTCGCGGCCCGGACGGACGCGCTGAGCAATGCGAGTTCTCCGAAGGCGTCCCCTCGGCTCGGTGCGGCGATGACGCGGATGTCGCCCTCGTCGATGTCCTCATCCTCGATGTGGATCACACCGCTTCGAACGACGTAGAAGGCGTCCGCCTCGTCGCCGCGCCGGAAGACGGCCTGTCCATCGCGCACCCGCACCAGCTCTACGTGACCGGCGAGGTCCGACAGCACCTCTGCCGGCAGATCTTCGAATGCAGGGAGGGCGTCGATCAGCGAAGCCGCCTCGATCCGCCACGTGCGTTGCGCACGGAAGCGAATCCTGCGGATGACGTCACGGATGCGTTTGATGAGCAGACGGCCGAGCGTGATCACACCACGGATCAACGGACCGATGAACGCAAGCGCGAACAGCAGCAAGAGGATCCGCGAAGCGAACCCGCCGTTCCAGAGGCTGGAGACCAACCCCCCGAAGATGCGCTGCCAGAAGAAGTACGCCGTGTAGAAGGAGAAGATCGTGAAGGCGATCCCGACCGTTCCGTACGCGGCGAGCCCGAGCTCCTGCAGGCTGAACCGCTCCCGGATGCGCAGCTTGTGCCATAGATCGCCCTGCACGAATTGCAGGGAGCGTTTCCGGAGGTCTGGCACTTGGATGAAGTCGGCGAAGATCCAGTAACCGTCGAGCTCGAGCAGGGGGATCAGGTTCAACAAGATCACGAAGTAGTTGATCAGGGCGAATCGATAGAGGAACGCGGCGATGTAGGTGCCCGGGAGCGCGACCATCACGATCGAGGCAACGCCCGCGGGTATCAGCTCGGCGAAGGGTCCGGCGAAGGATTGAGCGATCCGCTCTTCTCGATCCATCAGCAGGCCGTCCGACGCATCTACGAAGAAGGCCGGGGAACCGAAGAATATGAAGAATCCGGCGGACAACACCCTGCGCCCATGGTGATGCAGACTCATCGCGTGGCCCAGCTCGTGGACGAAGGTCAAGAACAGGCCGAGCACGAGGAATAGGATCGCTTCTGCCGGCGCTTCTTGTGACGACAGCGTGTACCTTCCGGACAGCTCGACGACGGCGAAGCACACGAGTCCGATCGCCGCGAAGATGGCGGAGGCGATCGCGACGGGGCGCCTGAAGAACACCTTGAGACCGGCGTCGTACATGGCGATCACGAGGTGCTCCGCTCCGTCCCACGAGATCTGCAACTTCGTGGCCAACTCCCGGAGCTTGCGGCGTCCTTTCGACGCGGTGTCGAGGTGGTCCTTCACGAGCGCGCCCGTGTCGGGGAGCGCGGGCTCCAAGAACCCGTAGACGCGGAGCGACGTGATGAGACCCAGGACCGCGCCGGGATCGAGGTCCCCGACCGATTCGAGGTGGTCGACGATGAGGGCCTGCGACGTCCGTGCGCCGTCCATCTTCTCCATCAGATCGGCCTCCCAGGGCTGGAGTTCGAAGTGGAGCATTCGATCGGGACGCGCGGCCATCGCGTAGTCGTTCCCCCACTTCATCCTGAAGTGCTTGATCTCGGTGCCGCGGATCGAGCTTAGGCCGGAACTTGTCGGGATCGACGAGGTCCCGGGCGTGCCCCCAGATCCCACCCGGCTGGCCGCCAGCCACGTCCGGGCTCGTGGGGATCGACGCCAGCACCAGCGAAGACACGGTTCGGCGGTTCGCGATCGGATCAGAGGCGGCGAGTCGCGCGGCGAGGAGTCGGTCGATCCTGAGCGCTTTCGCCTTGATCGCACGCTGTCGTATCGCGTCGATCGCCAGCACGATGCCGGCAAGGACCATCGCTCCCAAGATCAGGTACTGCATCTGCCCCCTCGAGATCCGGGTCCGACCCGCGGGGGCATCCTCGCCGAGCCAGCCAGGACTCGCAAACTCGTCCGTGGTGTCGAAGGTCACACCCTCGATGTCATGCAGAACACGACACGGTCGTGTCGGCCGTCATCGCCGGTGCGAGGTGACCTCTCCTACGCTGCACCTATCGGAACAGGAGGTCACGGAGATGCTGAACGGAGACGCAGCCAGGTACCGGACACAGGACATGGTGCGTGCGAGCGAAGCACACCGGGCCGGCCGGGAGATCGCGAAGCGCCGGTCCGCACACCGTCGCGCACAGGTCAGCGGGGTCCTGAGCACGGTCGCCACCCTCGTCACACTCCCGCTGCATCGCTGAGTCGGTTCGGCCGACCTCGGCGCGGTAGCCTCCGCGCATGCGGATCGACGTCGTGACGGCCTTCCCGCAGATCGTTGAGGGGCCCCTCGAGGAGAGCCTCCTCGGCAAGGCCATCGAGGCGGGCATCGTCGATGTGCATGTCCACGATTTGCGCAGTTGGACCGACGGATCCGCACCGGAGCGTGGACGACGCACCGTTCGGCGGCGGTCCCGGCATGGTGATGAAGCCCGAGCCGCTGTTCGCCGCCGTCGAGTCGCTCGACCCCGACCGTGGCCGGGTGCTGGCGATGTCGCCGGCCGGTCGCCGGCTCGATCAAGCCCTCGTGCGCGAACTGGCCGCCGAGCCGCATCTGACGATCCTCTGCGGCCGATACGAGGGGTTCGACGAGCGTGTGATCGACGGGTTGCCGGCCGAGGAGCTCTCGATCGGTGACTACGTGCTCTCGGGCGGAGAGTTCCCGGCGCTCGTGGTGATCGAAGCGGTCACCCGGCTTCTGCCGGGCGTGATCGGGACCCAGGAATCCCATGAGCAGGACTCCTTCTCGACCCCGGGGATGCTCGATCACCCCCACTACACCCGGCCGAAGGACTTCCGAGGGATGCAGGTGCCGGCCGTCCTGATCTCCGGCGATCACGCCGCCGTCGACGCCTGGCGGCGGGAGGCTGCGCGCAGCAAGACCGTCCGCAACAGGCCTGATCTCGCACAGGAGGCCTGACGCGGCCGCTGGTACACTCGCGAACCGTTGCCATGAACAAGACCGATCTGATCGAGCGGCCGTTCCTGCGCACGGACCTCCCGGCATTCCGACCCGGCGACACCGTGAAGGTGCACGTCCGCGTGGTTGAGGGGAACCGTGAGCGCGTGCAGGTCTTCCAGGGCGTCGTGATCCGACGTTCCGGTGGCGGCGTTCGCGAGACGTTCACCGTGCGCAAGATCTCGTTCGGCGTGGGCGTCGAGCGCACGTTCCCGCTGCACTCGCCGTCGATCTCGAAGCTCGAGCTCGTGCAACGCGGCCGGGTCCGCCGGGCCAAGCTCTACTACCTGCGCGATCTCCGCGGCAAGAAGGCGCGCATCAAGGAGCGCCGGATCGACGACGCGAAGCTCGCAGCGATGGAGGCCGCGGAAGCCGAAGCAGCCGAGGCCGCGGCGATCGAGGCCGAGACCGAGTCGGCGTCCGCGGACAATGCTGCGACCGACCAGGCGGACGCGTCCGTTGCGCCGGCGTCGGCCGACCTGTCGGCCGACGCGATCGACGCCGAGCCACCGGCCGACGACGCCGAGTCCGCTGCCGAAGAGCCCTCCGAGGGCTGATCGCCGTGGCCGATCGGCCGCGGGACGACGCACCGATCGATCCGGCTCCCACCGACCCCGGCCTGGCCGTCCGCCGCTTCTGGCGCGAGGTGCCCTTCCTGATCGTCGGGGCGCTCGTCCTTGCGATCCTCGTCAAGACCTTCCTGATCCAGGCGTTCTTCATCCCGTCGAGCTCGATGTCGCCGACGCTGGAGCGAGGCGATCGGATCTTGGTGTGCAGGATCTGTGTGCGCGTCGGCGGCGTCGATCGGGGCGACGTCGTGGTCTTCTCCGATCCGGCGGCCGCGCCGGTCGAGCGGGGGGTGGTCGGCGCCGTGCTCCATCGCCTGGGCGAGGGGATCGGTATCGCCCAGCCCGAGCAGGAGGACTTCGTGAAGCGGGTGATCGGGGTTCCGGGCGACATCGTCGAGCTGCACGACGGCGAGCTCTTCGTGAATGGCGTGCGGGTGGAGGAGCCGTACCTCAATCGCGAGATCGACACGTCGGCCTACGGACCCGTGACGGTTCCGGATGGCATGCTCTTCGTGTTGGGCGATAACCGTGCGCACTCGGGGGACTCTCGGTTCCCGCCGCCGACCGGCGTGGGCTTCGTGCCGGTCGGCGATGTCATCGGCACGGCGTTCGCCGTCATCTATCCACCGGCACGCTGGGGTGGTGTGTGATGGGCGCCCTCGAGCGCTACGAAGCAGCCCTTCGGGAGCAGGGGTTCGCACGCGTCGCCGGCGTGGACGAAGCGGGTCGTGGCGCCCTCGCCGGGCCGTTGGTCGCGGCCGCCGTGATCCTGCCGGCGGGGTTCGACACCACCGGGATCCGAGATTCAAAGGTGTTGACGGCGAAGCAGCGCGATGAGCAGTACGTGCGGATCGTCGACGCCTGCGTCGTCGCCGTCGCTAAGGCAGCGCCGGAGATGATCGATCGGCGAGGACTCCATCGCTCGAACCTCGCCCTGTTGCGTCGTGCCGCGCGGGCGCTCGATCCTGAGCCCGACTACGCGCTGACGGATGGCTTCCCCGTGGCGCGGATGCCGTGCCCCGCCCTCGCGATCAAGAAAGGCGATGCCGTGTCTGCGAGCGTCGCCGCGGCGTCGATCGTCGCCAAGGTGACCCGCGACCGGATCATGCTCCGCCTCGATCGGCGCTACCCCGCCTTCGGGTTCTCGCACAACAAGGGGTACGGCACTCCTGATCACTGGGCCGCGCTGGACCAGCACGGACCGACGCCGATCCACAGGCTCAGCTTCGCAGGCGTGGGGCAGACAGCGTTGCCCGGTCTCGGCCGAGCGGACCTCGCCTCGGCGTGAGACGATGACGCTTCGATGGAAGACGACATCGAACGGTTCGAAGAAGAGCGCGAGATGGAGCTGTATCGGGAGTACCGCGATGTTCTTCCGATGTTCAGCTACGTGATCGAGACCGAACGCAGGTTCTACCTGGCGAACAAGGTCGATCTGCAGCCGATCGAGGAAGGCTGGGTGCAGGTGCGGCTGACCGACGCATGGGTCTGGGATATGTTCCGCCCGGCGCGCTTCGTCGCGAACGTGCAAGTGATGACGCGCCGCGACGTGAACGTCGAGGAGCTCCGACGTGACGACGCGACGATCCCGGACGCGCCGGAGATCGGGCCGACCCTTCCGACGTGAGCCACATCGCCCGGGCGTTCGCTGCCTGTGGTGTCAGACCCGGCGACTAGCGTTCGGACGATGGACGTGCGAGTCGACGTCGGCCGTCGGGGCGAGGCGGCGGCCGAGACGCGCTACGTGGCGCGTGGATACCGGGTCGTCGCGCGCAACTGGCGGTGTTCCGTGGGGGAGCTCGACCTCGTCCTTTCCCGCGGGAACGTGCTCGTGATCTGCGAGGTGAAGACCCGGCGCGGTTCGCGCTATGGCGGTGGGTACGAGGCGGTCGATGCTCGCAAGCGCGAGAAGCTCCGGGCGCTGGCCGAGGTATTCATCCAGCGGGCGCACGCCGTCCCGTTTGCAGTCCGGTTCGACGTCGCGAGCGTCCGGCTGCGACCCGACGGTTCAGCGGCGGTCGAGATCTTCGAGGACGCCTTCTGAGAGCCGGCGAAGCGCCGCGACGAGCGTGTCGATCTCCGCACGGGTCGCCAGGTAGTTCACGATGCCTGCGCGCAGGTAGATCCGCCCACGCAACGTGGTGACGCTCACCCAACTCGAGCCGTCGACCTCGAGCGCCCGCTGCAGTGCGTTCTCGTACGCGTCCACGCGATCGGGTGACCACGTGATCCATCCCGCCGGCAGGTGGCGGAAGCACACGACCGATAGCTCGGGTTCGCACGCGAGATCGAAGTCCGTCGCCGTTTGTATCGTCGCGGCGAGGTAGGCGGCGAGGTCGTCGGTGTGCTCGATCAGGCCCCCGAGGCCCTCGGTGCCGAGGTGGTGCCAGCTCATCCACAGCTTCAAGGCTCGGAACCGTCGCGTGCCCTCGAGGGAGTACTCGTACCAGTTGAGCGGGGTGTCCTCGGGCGCGTTGGATGCGTAGTACTCGGGCGCTCGATGGAAGGTATCGAGCAGATCTTGGCGGCGGCGGACGACGAGCGCACCGATGTCGTAGGCCTGGAAGAACCATTTGTGGGGATCGACGGTGACCGAATCGGCGAGCTCGAGGCCGGGCACGCGTCCGGCATCACGCGCCGACAGCCGAGCCGCCCCGCCGTAGGCGGCGTCGACGTGCAGCCACAGCCCCTCGTTCCGCGCGAGCGTCGCCAGCGCCGGCACGTCGTCGATCGAGCCGGTGTTGGTCGACCCGGCGACGGCGCTGATCGCGAGCGGTCGTCGCCCGGCGGCGCGATCCGCCGCGATCGCGTCGGCAACGGGATCGGCTTGCAGGCGGAACCGGTCGTCGGATGCCACGACGTGCAGGGTCTCGGGCGGGAATCCCAGCAGGTCGAGACCGCGCGCCACGGAGAAGTGTGTCTGGTCGCTCGCGTAGATGCGCACGCCCTCGAGGTCGGCGCCGCGCGGCGAGCGCTCCAGATCGAGCAGCGCACGCAGGTGCACCTCGCGCGCCACCGCCAACGCCATCAGGTTGGCCATCACTCCGCCGCTCGTCAGCACACCCCATGAGCCATCGGGCATCCCGAGCAGATCTCGGAGCCATCGGGTGACCTCTTCCTCGACGAAGGCGCCGACCGGGCCGGCGTGCCAGACGTCGACCCCCTGCTGGAGCCACTGGCTGAGGATCTCGCCGCCGACCGACATGGCCAGCGGTGGCGGGGTGAAGTAACTGAACGCGGCCGGGTGCTGCGCGTTGAACGTCATCGGCGCGATGCGCTCGCGGAATGCCCGCAAGACGTCCGAGGCAGGCACGCCCGTCCTCGGCGCGGGGGCCGGCTCACGGCCGGGGCCGAAGAACCGCCGGCGCGAATCAGGGTAGCTCTCGGGATGGATCGGGCGATCGAGCGCCCGCTCGAACAACCAATCGAACGCCTCGCGCTCGAGGGCCTCGTCGAACGCCTCCAGCGCGCGCCGAGCTCCCGGCGCGCGGAGATCGAGCAGCTCCGGATCCGGCACCTCGGGGAGATCGTTGCGAGCCATCGGTGCGGCAGGCTACTAGCGACCGCTCGTGACATCCGTCACGCGCCCGATCAGTGCCCGATCCTAAGGTCGCCCTCATGTACGGACGAGTGCTCGGGATCACTGTTCGCGGGGTGGGCGGTCTTCCCGTGACGGTGGAAGCGTTCGTTGGGCGCGGTCTGCCCTCCCTGATCGTCACTGGACTGCCCGGCGCGGCGGTCCAGGATGCGCGCGATCGGATCCGACCGGCGGTTGAGCACGCCGGGCTCGAGTGGCCGTTGCGCCGCGTCGTCGTGAATCTCGCGCCGGCGAACCTCCGGAAGGAGAGCCCTGGGCTGGATCTCCCGATCGCGGTCGCCGTCTTGGTGGCCACGGCACAGGTGCCCGAGCGGTCGCTCGCCGCGGTCGTCGTCTTCGGGGAGCTCTCGTTGCGCGGCGAACTACTGGCCACCCCCGGCGTTCTCTCCGCAGCGATCGCAGCGGCCGCCGCCGGCGCACGCGTGATCGTCGTGCCCGAGGCGAACGCGGTGGAGGCGGCCGTCGTCGACGACCTTGCGGTCGTGGCCGCGCCCGGCCTCACGCAGGTGGTGGGCTATCTGCGTGGCTCCTGGGAGGCCCCGGCCATCGACCCGGGCGCCTCGACGTGGCGCGCGCCCAGCGTGGACCTCGCGGACGTGCGCGGACAGCACCAGGCTCGTCGCGCGTTGGAAGTGGCCGCGGCCGGGGGTCACAACCTGCTGATGATCGGGTCGCCCGGCGCCGGCAAGACGATGCTCGCGCGCAGGCTGCCGTCGATCCTGCCGCCCCTCGAGCGAGCGGAAGCACTGGAGGCCACGCAGCTGCATTCCGTGGCCGGGCTGTTGGCGGGGCGAGGACTCCTCGATGAACGCCCGTTCCGCTCCCCGCACCATTCGATCAGCACGGCGGGCCTTCTCGGTGGCGGATCGTCGGCGTTTCGGCCGGGCGAGATCTCGCTCGCCCACCGGGGCGTCCTGTTTCTCGACGAGGTGACCGAGTTCCGCCGTGACGCGATCGAGTCGCTGCGTCAACCGCTCGAGGACGGGAGGGTCGTGCTTACTCGCACAGCGGGATCCGTCGAATTCCCGGCGAGGTTCACCCTCGTGGCGGCCGCGAACCCGTGCCCGTGCGGGTTCCGGGACGATCCGATGCGACCCTGCACCTGCCGCGACGATCAACAGGCTCGCTATCACGGCAGACTCTCGGGGCCACTGCTGGACCGGATCGACCTCCGCGTGCGTGTCCCGCGTTTGACGAAGCACGAGCTCTTGGGGGCGGCCGACGGCGAGCCGTCCTCGCTCGTCCGCGACCGTGTCCTCGCGGCGCGCGAACGGCAGGGTGCGCGGTATCGCGACGCGGGATGGACGTGCAACGCGCACCTTCCCGGCCCGGTCGCGCGCCGCGAGGCGTCGCTCACGCCGGCGGGGGAGCGCCTCCTCGGCGATGCCGTGGAACGTCATGCGCTGTCCGGCCGCGGGTTCGACCGGGTACTGAAAGTTGCGCGCACCCTAGCGGACCTTCAGGGTTCGGAACGGGTCGGCGACGAGCACATGTTCGAAGCGTTGTCGTACCGCGAGGCGTTCGCCACGATCGACGGGCGCGCTCGTGCCAGCTAACGGCGACGATCCGCCGGTGGACCTCGCGCTCCCGGCCGGCTTCCCGCACGGGTTCGGGCGGAGCTCGCCGGCGGAGTGGCGGGCGATCCTGCTGCTTCGATGTCTGCTTGGCATCACACCGCGGACGATGCGCGAGGTCGCTTGGCGGACCGGCTCGGCCGTGGCGACTGTCGAGGCCATCGGTCGCGGTGAGGCGGGGTCCGATCGGGACCGGGCGTTCCTACGCGCTGCGGACGCCACGAGCATCGCGGCGCAGGTCGCGGAGGCGGGGGCGCGGTTCGCGGTTCCCGGCGACGTCGAGTACTGGCCCGCGTTCGAGCGCCTCGAGGATCCACCGGTCGGCGTGTTCCTGCGAGGCCGTCCGCTCGCGCTCGGCCACCGTCGTGTCGCCGTCGTCGGGTCGCGTCGTCCATCGGGTCTGGGGGCCGACGTCGCTCGCACACTCGGGCGCGACCTCGCCCGTGCAGGGGCGGTCGTCACGAGTGGCGGGGCGATCGGGATCGACGCGCGCGCCCACGAGGGTGCGCTCGATGCGGGTGGCACGACCGTCGCGGTCCTGGGCTCGGGGATCGACGTCCTGTATCCGGCCACGAACCGCCGTCTGCTCGAAGAGATCGCCGAGCGAGGCACGGTGGTGAGCGAATACCCGCCGGGTGTCCCCGCGGAGCCGTTCCGCTTCCCGGCGCGGAACCGCATCATCGCCGCGCTGTCGGTCGCCGTCGTCATCGTTGAGGGCGTGTCCCGAAGCGGTACCCGCAGCACGGCCGATTTCGCGACTCAGGTTGGCGCGGACGTCTTCGCGGTGCCCGGCCCGGTCACGAGCCCGTTGTCGGACGCCCCGCACGAGTTGATCCGCGACGGCGCTCGCCTGATCCGTGGGGCAGACGATCTGCTCGACGACCTTGGCCTCGAGGCGGTTCGTGTGCCCGTGTCGCTCGACGGACTTCCCGGTGACGAGCACGCGATCTACCGGGCACTCGTGGAAGCGATGCTCCCCGAGGCCGTCGCTGCCGCGGCGGGGCTCCCCGTCGACGAAACCGTCGCCGCGCTCATGCGGCTGGAGATGCGTGGCCTCATCCGGGGCACGGGTGGACGGTACAGGCGGGCCGTGGCGAAGGGCGAGGATGGGACCGACGGGCTGGGACCGGATGCCACAGCCGTCGCGGGGTAGTGGGCGACGGCCGTTGGGGTGATTGCGCTGACCTCGGCGCGCTGGGACGATACGCGCGGGCTGCGGCCGGACGGTCCGGCGCGCCCGGAGAGGACCCGTGCCATCCCACGCCGATGCAACTGCTGCCGTGCCCGACGCGGACCGCGCCCTGATCGAAGCGTTCGCGCAGCACCTGCTTCTGGAGCGCCATCTGTCCGTGCACACCGTGGCGGCCTACCGGGGTGATCTGACACACCTCGCCGTCTTCTTACATCGGGGGCATCTGGATCTCGGCGGGTGCTGAGCACGAACACCTGCGACGCTTCCTCGCCCAACAGCACGCGCTCGGCTATGCGCGCGCTTCGATCGCGCGCCGGGTGGGAGCGATCCACACCTTCTATCGGTGGGCGCTCGCCGACGACCGGGTCGGTTCGGACCCGTCGCTGCTCCTCGGGCGTCCGAAGGTCGTGAACCGTCTCCCCACCGTGCTGCGCGCGAGTGAGGCCGCGAGGCTGATGGAGACGCCGCACGAACCGGAGACCGACGACCCGCTCGAGCGAGCCGTCGCCCTCCGCGACCGGGCGATCCTCGAGCTGCTGTACGGCTCGGGTCTGCGTGTGAGCGAGGTGGCGTCGCTGACGGTGGAGCAGCTCGACCTTGACGGTGCCCGCGTGCGGGTGCTCGGCAAAGGTGCCAAGGAACGGCGTGTTCCGCTCTCCGAGTATGCGATCGAGGCCGCTCGCGCGTGGGTCGCCGAGGGGCGTCCGATCATGGTCGCGGGGTCGACCCCTGCTCTGTTCGTGAACCGCAAGCGGAAACCGATGTCGCCCAGGGACGTTCGAGCGATGGTGGACGGCTATGCTGGGGCTCTGTTGCCCGGGCGACGTGTTGGGCCGCACACGCTGCGACACTCGTTCGCGACGCACCTGTTGGAAGGAGGGGCCGACATCCGCGCGGTCCAGGAACTGTTGGGACATAGCAGCGTCGCTACCACGCAGCGGTACACGCACGTGTCACGCACACGGCTGTTCGAGGCCCACGAGCGCGCGCATCCGAGGGCGTGACGTGAGTCCGACGAAGAAGGCCGCCGACCCCCCAGCCCGGGCGCCGAAGAAGGCGACGTCCGCGAAAGCGACGACCGCGACGAAGTCGCGGGCCGCGAAGCGGCCGCCGCCGACCGATCCACGGGCCATCTCGCACACGGTGCCACCCCAAGTCGACGACGCGCTCGCGGCGATCTGGCATTCGTTCAAGGCCGACGACGACGCGAGCGCCCGCGAGCGGTTGATCCTGCAGTACGCCCCGCTGGTCAAGTACGTGGCCTCGCGGGTGGCGACCGGACTGCCGGCATCCGTCGACCAGGCCGATCTGGTGTCGTACGGGATGTTCGGGCTGATCGACGCCTTGCAGAAGTTCGAGCCGGGTCGCGGGAACAAGTTCGAGACCTACGCCATCCCGCGTATCCGGGGGGCGATCATCGACGAGTTGCGCGCGATGGACTGGGTGCCTCGGTCGGTCCGCTTCAAGCAGCGCGAGATCGAAAAGGCGCTTGCCGACCTCGAGTCGATGCTGAAGCGTCAGCCGACCGAGGTGGAGCTTGCCGAGCGGCTCGGGATGTCGCGACACGAACTGCACGAGGTGATCACGCAGATCTCGTTCGTCTCCGTCCTGGCGCTCGACGAAACGGTCTCGGTGGGGGCCGATCGCGGCGAGAAGGTGTCGTTGGTGGACACGCTGGCCGACAAGGGCTTCGACCCCAGTACGGGCGTCGAGTCGCAGGAAACCCGTGGGCTGCTCGCGGCCGCGATCAACGAGCTGTCGGAGCGGGAGAAGATCGTCGTGACGCTGTACTACTTCGAAGGGCTGACCCTGGCGGAGATCGGCGAGATCCTCGGCGTCACGGAGTCGAGGGTCTGCCAGATCCACACGAAGGCCGTCGGCGTGCTGCGCGGCCAGATGACCGAATACGACTAGGACGCCTCGAACAACCACTCGACGTGACATCCGTCACTGAACGCTGTACTGCGCACTCATAACGTTTGGCCATGCGCAGATTGCTGGTGCTCGTCGTGGTGATCGCGAGCCTCGCAGTGCCGGGACGCGCCGCGGCCTCGACGCCGTGGATGTGGCCGGTCGTCGGCGCCATCGTCCAGGGATACGACCCTCCGGACGACCCGTACGGCGCCGGGCACCGGGGCATCGACATCGCTGCGCCGCCGAGTTCCGTCGTCGTGGCCCCCGAAGACGGGGTGGTGTCGTTCGCGGGCCCGGTCGGCGGCAGGCTCTTCCTGTCGATCGATCACGGCGGGGGCGTTGTCAGCACCTCGTCGTTCCTGACGTCGTTACTCGTGCGCAAAGGCGACACCGTCGTCCGAGGCGAGCCGGTCGCGACGACGGGCTGGGGGCATGCGGCCGCCACGGTGCCGCATCTGCATTTCGGCGTGCGTCTCGACGGCGAATACGTGGACCCGTTCGCGTACCTCGCACCCCCGTCCGTTGCCGGCCTCATCCGGCTCGCGCCGCTCGGCGTGGTCTAGTCAGCCGCGCTTGCGACCGCGGGTAGGATGACGAGCCTTGCGTACCCGATGGCTGGTTCTCGCGCTGCCCGCGCTCTTCGCGCTGCTGTTCGCGCAACCCGTCGCGGCGCTATCGGCCGCCACGGCTGACCCGTGGCCGCAGTTCCAGGGCGGGGAAGCGAGGCTCGGGTCGGCGGCGACCGCACCGGCGCCGCCCTACCGGTCCTCGTGGCAGGCAGCCGTCGACATCGGCGATGCGACCCATTGGGCGGGTGTGCCGGTCCCCGTCATCGCAGGCGGTCTCGCGTTCGTGGAGGGACGCGAGACCATCGCTGCTGTCGATGTCACCGACGGGTCGTCGGCATGGACGGCTCCTCGTGCGCTCGGACCGTCCTCGGCTCCAGCGGTGGTCGGAGGCACGGTCTTCTTCCTCGAAGGCGGCGGCGATGAGTCATCGAGCGCGCCGAGTTCGAGTGGCCCGGCCGCGACCAGCTCGTCACCCACCTCGAGCGCCTCCGCCTCGCAAGCACTTCCCCAGGCCGCCGACGCGAACGACTCGGTCCTGGTCGCCCTCGACATCGACACCCAGGAGCGCACGTGGACGGCGGCGCTGACCGACGTGAGCCACACGGGTGTGCTCGCGGTCGGAGGATCGGTCATCGTCGGGACCGACGACGGCCAGATCACCGCCTTCGACGCCGAACGAGGTTCTCAGCGGTGGACCATCCGAGCCGGTGACCACGCCCTCGCTCCGATGGCGGCCAGCGGTGACCTGATCCTGGCCAGCGTGCGGCCGGAGGCCCGCGAGGCACCGACCCTGCTTGCGCTCCACGTCGCGGATGGTGCCGAGGCGTGGCGCTACCAGCCGTCGGGCTCGGTCCTCGATCTCGGAGCGCCCTCCGTGGAGGCGGACACGGTGTACGTGGTCGCCTCCGACGCATCGATACGCGCGATCTCGCTCGCCGACGGGTCTACGCGGTGGGCGAGCGCGATCTACTCGCCGTCGGCTGGTTCCCCACCGGTCGTGCGCGACGGGGCGGTCTACGTGACCGACCAGAGCGGCACCGTCTACGCGTTCGACCAAGCGACGGGTACGGAGCGGTGGCGCTTCGCGCACGAACCGCTTCGCCGTGGCATCACCGATCGCCACGCCGAGCGCTGTGCTGCAACCGGCCAACGACGGCGCGGTCGTCGCCATCGACGTCTCGACGGGACATCAGGTATGGAGCGCGACAGTTGCCGACGGTGTCGTGTTCGGTCTCGCAGCATCGGACGCCGTGGTCGTAGCCGCGCACACAGGTTCGACACCGGGCCTGACGGGTCTGATCGCGGACCCGTCGGGTACGACCGAGGATCTCGCGAGCCCGACCTCCACAGACCCCACGGGCCTCTTGCTCGCTTGGCTGCTCGCCTCGGCGCCGATCGTTGCCGCTTTGATCTGGCTCGGGCGGACGCTCGACCGCCGCATGGGACCGGCCGACCTGGGAGCCGTGCCCGATGATGCCGTCGATCCGTGGGAAGCCGACCTGGAGGGTGACGAGCCGTGAGCAACAAGAAGAAGAGGAAGCGGCCGGCAGGCGGTTCCTCCAGCTATCGCGCGCCCGCGGCGACGAAACAGACTGCGCGGCGGGGCCTCCTCGACGGGATCTTTGCGCCGCGCGTCGCGGGCGGGTCTCCGATGCCGAAGGCCCGCCGTACGGTCGCGCGTGGCGTCGCGACCGCAACCGCCATCCCGTGGTTGATGGTGGCCATCCCTGTGACCGTGTTGGCGGTCTGGGAGCTTCTCGTGCTCGCCGGCTACCAAGGCCCGTTCACCGGTCTGAACGTGACCTTCGCGATCCCGCCGGTGACCACGTTTGCCGACACCCAGATCGCCGGCAAAGCCTTTCGGGCCGGTATCGATGCGACGGGCCTCTCCAGCACAGTCATCGGGTTGGGCGGGTTCGCCCTCATCTTGTTGTTCCACGCAGCGGTCAACGCGATCGTCTCGGCACTCAGCGTCGAGAAACTCCGAACGGGCTCGGTGTCGATGTGGGCGGTACGCCGCGCCGTGCACGTCGTGCCCATCACCGCGAGCATCGGCTTCATCTCGCTCGGCTTGCTCATCGCCGGCAACGTGCTCGCCGCCTTCTTCGGCGCGATCGGCGTCATCTTCGGATTGCTCGGCGCCATGGTCCTCGGCGTCTACTTCTTCGGGTTCGCCCCGGCGATCGGGGTCGATGAGGATCGGCGGTTCGCGGACACCTTGGTGCGGAGCATCCGGGCGGCCCGGATGCCGGGGTCGGCGAACCTCTGGGTCGCTTTGGTCTACGTCCTCCTCTCGCTGCTGACGCTCCTGCTGCCACTGCCCGGCGCCTCGATCGGGGTCACGCCCTCCGTTGCCGCCTGGGCGGTGACCATCCTCGTGAACACGATGCACGTCGTCATGCAGTCGACGCTGGCCTATCGATACCTCGTTGTCGCCGCGGAAGTCCCCGAAGGCCCGCCGGAGCGGCGCACCGCCGCACGGCGATGACAGCGGGCGCGCGGAGAACCCGCTGGTAGACTCGCTATTGCCGGTGCACCCGCGCCGAGCTCACACGTCCGGTGATCGCCGCCGGGGTCCCTTCGGGGCCGGCGGCGAGACGATCCGGACGGCGGAGAAAACCGAAAGGAGCAGCGCCATGCCGGTCGTCACCCGGCGGGAGCTCCTCGAAGCAGGCGTGCACTTCGGCCACCAGACGCGCCGGTGGAACCCGAAGATGAAGCCCTACCTGTTCGGGGAGCGTTCCGGGATCTACCTGATCGACCTCGAGCGGTCCCTGTCGGGCCTCGAGGAGACCCACGCGTTCGTCCAGGGCCTCGGCCGCCGTCGCGGCACCGTCTTGTTCATCGGGACGAAGAAGCAGGCCCAGGAGGTCGTCTCCGAGCATGCCATCCGCGTCGGCATGCCGTACGTGAACAACCGCTGGCTGGGCGGCATGCTGACGAACTTCGCCACGATCCGCGGCCGCCTGCTCCGCATGCGCGAACTCCGCGAGATGGAGGAGAACGGTGCGATGGAGCGGCTGCCGAAGAAGGAGGCCATCCGCCTGCGGCACGAGCGCGAGAAGCTCGAACGCAACCTCGGCGGCATCGCCGAGATGGAGCGACTGCCCGACGCCGTCTTCGTCGTCGACACGAAGAAGGAGCACATCGCCGTCACCGAGGCACGCAAGCTGAACATCCCCGTGATCGCGATCGTGGACACGAACTGCGATCCCGACGAGGTGGACTTCGTGATTCCCGGCAACGACGACGCCATCCGGGCGGTCAACCTCGTTACCCGGGTGATCGCCGACGGGCTGGCCGAGGGCTACGGCATGGCGAAAGAAGAGGTCGTTGAGGCGCGAACCGCACGAACGCCGCGTGCCGCGGGCGGCCCTAAGCCCCAGGCGGCGCCAGCCGCGGTCGACGAGACCCCGTCGGAAGAGGAGGCTGCGGCGATCGCCATCTCGACCGTCTTCGAACCGGACGCCCCGGCCGCCGAGATCGAAGAGGAGATCGTCGTCGATGACGTCGTGCCGGAGGTCGCAACGGCGGCACCCGAGACCGAGGCGGCGCCCGAGACCGAGGTCGTCGTCGAAGAGGCGGTTGCCGTGGTCGAAGCGCCCGCCGACTCGGCGGTCGGAGAGGAGCACTGATGGCCGACGTCACCGCCGCGATGGTCAAGACCCTGCGTGATGCAACCGGCGCGGGGATGATGGACTGCAAGCGCGCCTTGATCGAGTCCGACGGCGATGTGGAGCGTGCAACCGAGATCCTGCGGGAGAAGGGCCTCGCGAGCGTGGCCAAACGTGCTGGCCGCAGCGCCGATCAGGGCCTCGTCGACGCGTACATCCACTTCAACAACACCGTCGGCGTCCTCGTCGAGGTGAACTGCGAAACGGACTTCGTCGCGAACACCGACGAGTTCCGTCAGCTCGTGAAGGATCTGGCGCTGCATATCGCGAGCCCGTCCGCGCCGCGCTGGCTGACGCGCGATGACGTGCCGACTCCCGTACTCGAATCGGAGCAGAAGATCGCCGAGGCGCAGGCACGCGAGGCGGGCAAACCCGACAACGTTGTGCCGAAGATCGTCGAGGGCAAGATCGAAGCGTTCATGAAGGACAACGTGTTGGTCGACCAGCCGTTCGTGAAGGACGACTCGAAGACGATCCAGCAGTACCTGGACGAGGTCAGCGCGAAGACTGGTGAGAAGGTGCAGGTGCGCCGGTTCGCCCGGTTCAAGCTGGGTGAAGACGCGGAGTAAGCTGGGGAACGACATCGGCCGTCCTCGGGCGGCCCAGGCACGGAGGAACGCGGCACGCATGGATGACGCAGACGCACGGCCCATCTACCACCGGGTCTTGCTGAAGCTCTCCGGCGAAGCGTTCTCTCCCACCTCCGGTTCGGGAATCTCCGACGACGCCACTGCGCTCGTCGCGCGCCAGCTGGCCGAGGTCGTCGACATCGGCATCCAGCCGGCCGTGGTCGTGGGCGGCGGCAATATCTGGCGCGGACGGCAGGCGCCAGGCATCGACCGCAACCGCGCCGACTACATGGGCATGCTCGCGACGATCATGAACGCGCTCGCGCTGCAGGACGCGCTCGAGAAGATCCACGTGCCGACGCGGGTGCAATCGGCGATCGCGATGACGCAGGTGGCTGAGCCGTTCATGCCACTGCGCGCGATCCGCCACCTCGAGAAGGGCAGGGTGGTGATCTTCGCGGCGGGGCTCGGGGTGCCGTACTTCTCGACCGACACGTGCGCAGCACAGCGGGCTCTCGAGATCAACGCCGACGCGCTCCTGAAGGGCACGAAGGTCGACGGCGTCTACACGGCGGATCCGATCCTCGAGCCCGGCGCCACCCGGCTCGCCACGCTCGCCTAC
The DNA here is from genome assembly GCA_963746995.1 of uncultured Actinomycetes bacterium. Taxonomy (GTDB): domain Bacteria; phylum Actinomycetota; class UBA4738; order UBA4738; family HRBIN12; genus AC-51. The sequence goes on along the minus strand of CAVVDF010000005.1, from coordinate 889,482 downwards.
AGCGACTTCCTCCGAGAGGGCTACGGCGTGATGGACGCGACCGCCGTGTCGCTGTGCATGGAGAACAAGCTGCCGATCCTCGTATTCAACCTCCGCGAAGAGGGGAACATCCGTCGGGTGGTCACCGGCGAGACGATCGGGACCGTGATCAGCTGAGGAGCCTCGATGACGATCGACACCGCGATGAAGGACGCTGAGCACAAGATGGAGCAGGCGCTCACGCATCTGAAGGATGATCTCGCGGGTATCCGCACCGGCCGTGCGACGCCTGCGGTGCTCAATCGCGTGACGGTGGAGTACTACGGCACGCCGGTACCGCTGAATCAGCTCGCGAGCGTGAACGTGCCTGAGCCGCGCCTGCTGCAGGTGCAGCCGTTCGACAAAGGCGCGATCGGCGCGATCGAGAAGGCGATCTTGACGAGCGATCTCGGGATCTCCCCGAACAACGACGGCAACGTGATCAGGCTCGCGTTCCCGCCGTTGACCGAGGAGCGTCGCAAGGAGCTCGTGAAACAGGTCCACGCCCGGGCTGAGGACGGCCGGGTGGCGGTCCGAAACGTCCGTCGCCATGCGAAGGATGAGCTGGAGAAGCTTGAGCACGCGGGTGACATCTCGGAAGATGACCTGATGCGGGCGGAGAAGGACCTGCAGAAGCTGACCGACCGGTTCGTGGCCGAGATCGATCAGATCCAGGGCCACAAAGAGCAAGAACTGATGGAGGTCTAGTCCGGTGGCAGGCGACGAACGCGGCGACGAGCTCTTCGAGGACCTCGATAAGTTCTTTGCACCCATCCGAGACGTCGATTGGGACGAGCCCGAGGAGCAGGCGACGCAAGCCCCGCAGGAGGAGCACGTCGCCGTTCGCACCGAACCGACGACGCCGATCCAGGTGCCCGACGAACCGGTCGTCCTCGACGCCGGGTCCGTGGAGGACGAAGACGCCTGGTACGACACGGGTCAGCTCGAGGAGATCGATGAAGCGGTCGGCGAGCCGGTGCACGACACCGACACACCGGAGGAGGAGCTGGTGACGATCGATCAGGTCGACGACATCGAGGTGGTGCCGACCGAATCCGTGTCGGATCCCACCCTCACGTTCGACGATCTGGAATCCGAGGTTGTCGTCCGTGCGCCGTCCGACGAGGCGCTGGAGGCCGCTGCGGATCACTTCGCCACCTCGATGCCGCGCGACGACACCTACCCAACGGAGCCCGTCGACGTCCTCGACTCGCCGCAGGAGCAGTACGACAGTTCCGGCGAGGACATCTTGACCAAGCTGGGCGCCGACGATGTCGAGGAGGAACTGCTGGCCGACCTCGACGAGTCGTCGACGCCGCGTACGGTCGTTGTCGGCGCCGAAGGACTGAGCGGTCCGAGCTGGCAAGAGCCCGCCGCCGTCGAGGTTGGCGCGGACGCCGACCGCCGCTCGGGCCCGTCGGGGGACCGTGACGTACCTGCCGCGTTCATGACCGGGCTCATCCTGGCCGGCCTCGCCGTGGTCACACTGTGGGCCGGGCCTGTGTGGTTCGCGGGGCTTGCGGCGCTGCTCGTCCTTGTCGCGCAGGGGGAGCTGTTCGGCGTGCTCGTGAAGCACCAGTATCGTCCCGCGGCCCTGATCGGCCTCGTGGCCGGCGCGCTGATGATGGTGGGTGCGTACTGGCGTGGTGAATCCGCCACACCCGCGATGTTCGCCCTGGGCGTCTTGGCCGCCTTCCTGTGGTTCATGACGATCCCGCTCGAGCAACGCACCAACGTCGTGCGCGACCTCGGCTTGACCGTGCTCAACATGGCATGGATCCCGCTGCTCGGGGGGTACCTGATCGCGACGTTGAAACTGCCCGACGGCGCGTCGCTCGTGCTGTGGGTGATCCTGCTCACGTTCCTGTTCGACACCTTCGCGTTCCTCGGCGGCTCGGTCGCCGGTGGCGGCTGGATCCAGCGTCCGCTCGCGCCGAACATCAGCCCGAAGAAGTCGTGGGAGGGCATCATCATCGGCACCGCGTGCACCGTGGTGGCGTCGGTCGGGCTCGTGACGTCGTTCGTGGAGCCATTCCAGGATCACAAGGTCGACGCGCTGATCCTCGGGCTGGTGATCTCGATCGCGGCGACGTTCGGCGACCTGGCAGAGTCGCTGCTGAAGCGCGACATCGGCGTGAAGGACATGGGTACCCTCCTGCCGGGCCACGGCGGGGTGCTCGACCGGATCGACTCGCTGCTGTTCGTGGCGCCGGCCACGTTCCTGCTGTTCCGCGTGCTGTTCTCCTGACCCCGCTACCACCGGCTTCGCGTACCGACGGGGTAAGCTCGTCGGGATGAGGCAGCTCAGCATCCTGGGTGCGACCGGGTCCATCGGGACGCAGGCGCTCGAAGTCGTGCGCCGGAACGCCGACAGGTTCAAGGTCGTGGGGTTGTCGGCCGCCGGCATGAACCAGGAGCTGTTCGTCGGCCAGATCCGTGAGTTCCTGCCGCCACTCGTGGCGATCGCCGACGAAGAGGCGGCTCGCGACATCCAAGAGCACCTGGGTGGGCTGAAGGGCGTCGAGTTCATCGTCGGGCCCGACGCCGCGGAGCAGCTCGCTCGCGACACCGAGGGCGACATGGTGTTGAACGCGCTCGTGGGCAGCGCCGGCCTGGCGCCGACGCTCGCGGCGCTGCAAGCCGGCAAGACGCTCGCCCTTGCGAACAAGGAATCCCTCGTGGTTGGGGGCGAGCTCGTGATGGATCTCGTCAAGGGCGAGCCCGAGCGGCTGCTGCCGGTCGATTCCGAGCATGCGGCGCTCGCGATGGCGATCAGGCACGAACGGCGCGAGGACCTGAAGCGCGTCGTGATCACCGGCTCCGGCGGCCCGTTCCGCGGTTGGACCCACGCCGAGCTCCAGCGTGCCAGCGTGAAGGAGGCCCTCCAACACCCCGTGTGGTCGATGGGTCCGAAGATCACGATCGATTCCGCCACGCTGATGAACAAGGGTCTGGAGGTGATCGAGGCGCACTACCTGTTCGACCTCGAGTACTCACAGATCCACGTCTTGATCCACCCCGAAGGTGTGGTGCACGGGATGGCCGAGTTCCGTGACGGCAGCCTGCGCGCCGAGCTGGCGACTGCCGACATGCGGCTGCCGATCCAGCTGGCGCTCGGGTGGCCCGAGCGGCTGCCGACCGGCGTCGAGCCGGTGCCGCTCACCGACAAGGGGCTCAGTTTCGAGCCGGTCGATCGCGAAGCCTTCCCCGCGGTCGATCTGGCCTACCGTGTCGGCGGTCTGGGGCTCACGTTCCCGGCGGTGATGAACGCCGCGAACGAGGTCGCCGTCATGGCCTTCCTGGAAGGGAAGATCCCGCTCACCCGCATCGTCGAGATCGTGCAGACGGTTGTGGACGAGCACGAGCCCGCCTCGATCGTCTCTGTGGTGCACATCGAGCGCGCCGACGCATGGGCGCGGCATCGGGCCGCGGAGATCATCGAGGAGCGGTAATCCGTGGGGTTCGCATTCTCCATCGCCCTCTTCATCATCTCGCTGTTCCTGATCATCATGATCCACGAGGGCGGCCACTACCTTGCCGCGCGCAGGTTCGGCTTCCGGGTGCTCGAGTACTTCCTCGGATTCGGCCCGCGTGTGTGGTCGTTCCGCCGGGGGGAGATCGAGTACGGCGTGAAAGCGATCCCTGCCGGCGGCTACGTGAAGATCGCCGGGATGAACCCGTTCGAGAACGACGTGCCGCCGGGCGACGAGTCGCGTGCCTACACAGCGAAGCCGGTCTGGCAGCGCGTCATCGTGATCCTGTGCGGCCCGTTCTCGCACTTCCTGGTTGCGGGCATCCTGTTCTCGATCCTGCTGTTCACCGTCGGCGACGGGCACGCCGCGCACGTCGACGAGGTCTCGCCGACGATCGGGACGGCGGCGTCGCCCGCCCTCGTCGCCGGGCTGCAGCCGGGCGACACGATCGTGCGGATCGGCGACGTCCAGAACCCCGACCAGGACGCGATCGGCCAGGTGATCGATCAACATCAGGGGACGCCGGTCACGATCGTCGTCGAACGGGACGGTCAACTGGTCACACTCACGGCGACCCCCGTCCGTGACGAGGAGCTCGAGATGTGGCGGCTCGGGATCACGATGGGCCCCGTCCCTCGCCCGCTGCTCGCGTCGGTCTGGTACGGCTTCGGTCAGGTCGGCACGATGACCGTCGAGTCGATCAAGGGGATCGGCAAGGCGTTCGGACCGGCCGGTGCTGCGCGGATGTTCGAGCGTCTGACCACCGATACACAGAGCAACGAAGGCGACGTCACCTCCGTGATCGGCGTGACGACACTCGCCGGCTCGTTGGGGTCACAGGGGGAGTGGGCGCAGTTCGTCTTCGTGTTCGCCTATGTGACGCTGTTCATCGGGTTGGTGAACCTGATCCCCCTGCCGCCGCTCGACGGAGGGCACGTCGCGATCGCGTTGATCGAGAAGGTCCGAGGCAAAGCGATCGACATGCGCAAAGTGGTGCCGATTTCGGCCACCGTGCTCGTGTTGCTCGCTTTCTTCTCGATCTCCGCGATGTACCTCGACGTGTTCAGACCGATCCCGACAGGTCCCTGACCTGGAGGAACGACCGACCCGGCACCACGATTTCTCCATCGTGGCCACGGGTGGGCGCTGCTGGTGCCGCGTACGATGTGCGCCGTGAGTGAGCAGACGATCCTCGTCGTCGACGACGAGGAGGCGATCGCCGAGGCAGTCCGTGTCCGGCTCGAATCTGAGGGCTACCGCGTCGTCGTGGCGGGCGACGGCCCCGAGGCGATCGAGGCGCACGCCGAGCACCACCCCGCGCTCGTCGTGTTGGACCTGATGCTGCCGGGGATGGACGGTCTCGAGGTCTGCCAGCAGATCCAGCGTGAGGGGTGGACGCCCGTGCTGATGCTCACCGCCAAGGCCGAGGAAGCCGACAAGGTCGCGGGGTTCGCCGTCGGCGCCGACGACTACCTCACCAAGCCGTTCAGCCTGCGCGAGCTCACGATCCGTGTGAAGGCGATCCTGCGTCGCGTCGACCGGATCAAAGGTATCGGCCACCAGCCGACCGGCCCGATCGATCGCAACGGCATGCTGATCGACGACGCCCGGCGTCGCGTCGAGGTCGACGGCGAGGAGGTCCCGCTCACGCCGCTGGAGTTCGAGATCCTCATGGCGCTCGCACGTGACCCCGGCGTGGTGATGAGCCGTGATGCCCTGATGGACCGCGTGTGGGGCTACCGCGATTACGCCGGCGGCAGGGTCGTCGACTCGCACGTCGCGCGCATCCGCCGCAAACTCGGCGAAGACGGCAACGACCCCCGGTTCATCCGAACGGTGCACGGGGTCGGCTATGCCTTCAAGGAGTAGCCATGGCGATGCGACCGCTCGAGAAGCTGCCCTCCATCCGCGCGAAGCTCGGATCGGTGATCGTCCTCGCCGTGGCCATGACGTTGCTCATCAGCTACCTGTTGATCGGGTTCTATCTGCGGAACTCGCCGCGGGCGAGTGAGGCGATCGACGCGCTGCGAGTCGCGAGTGCGGTGTCGCGAGGGGAACTCGAGACGATCCCGCCCGAGACGGCGATCGTTCGCCGGGCCGCCGACGGCACCGTCACACGCATCGAGGGAGCGCAATATCCCTTCCTGCCGAGCGCCTATACGGATGGTCTGCCGCATTGGGGGGTCGTCGGGAACCTCACCTTCGCCAGCGTGCCCTCCGCCGACGGCGGGTCGATCACCGTGTTGCAGCCGTCACCCTCTCGCGGTGCACTCGGTCGCATGTCCGCGACGCTCGGGTTCCTCCAGAGCGTGTGGTGGCAGTTCCTGATCGCGGGCGCGATCGCCGGTGTGATCTCGCTGCTGATCGCTCGCTGGCTCGCGCGCGGCATGACCCAACCGATGCGCGATATGGCGGCCGCCGCCCGGGCGATGGAGACCGGGGATTACACCCGTCGGATCCGGACTCGAAGCCGTGACGAGGTGGGCCAGCTCGCGGCCGCGTTCAACCGGATGAGCGCCGAGCTCGAGGTGCTCGAGCAATCGAGGCGCGACCTGGTTGCCAACGTGTCGCACGAACTGAAGACGCCGATCACCGCGATCCGTGCGCATCTCGAGAACCTCGCCGACGGTGTCGAGCAGCCGAGCCAGGAAACCCTGCAGGTGATGCTCACGCAAACCGAGCGCCTCGGTCGGCTCGTGGACCAGCTGCTGGATCTCTCGCGACTCGAAAGCGGCGAGGTGCCGCTGCACCTCGAACCGATCCCGGTCGCGTCGCTCGTGTCCCGGGTGCTGTCCGAGATCGCCGTGGGGCGCGCCGTCACCGACGTGGAGCTGCGCGAGGAGGTGCCTGAAGACCTGGTCGTCGATGCGGACGAAGAACGGATCCATCAGGTGCTGTTCAACCTCGTGGACAACGCGGTGCGCTTCACCCCGCCGGGGGGCTCGGTCGCGATCGGCGCGCGTCGCGATGACGATCGCATCCTCGTGTCGGTCACGGATACCGGCGTCGGGATCGGGCCCGAGCACCTGCCTCGGCTGTTCGAGCGTTTCTACCGCGCCGACCCGTCGCGCTCGCGCGAGGACGGCGGGGGCACTGGGATCGGCCTCGCGATCGCACGCTCCATCGTGGAAGGGCACGGCGGGCGGATCACCGCCGAGAGCGAACCCGGCCGAGGCGCTATCTTCACCTTCGATCTCCCCGCGACGGTCGCCGTCGCCACCGCCACCGACAGGAGGGCCGCCCAGTGATCTCCGCCATCTCGACCACGACCGTCACCGGCGTCGGTCGCTACGAGTTCTGCGACGTGACCGACGATCTCCGGCGTGCGATCAAGGACGCCGGTGTCACCGACGGCATGGCGGTGGCGTTCTGTGCACACACGACCTGTGCTTTGTTGATCAACGAGTGGGAGGATGGCGCGCTCGCGGACTTCCGCCGCCACCTCACGGATCTCGTGCCGCACGAAGGCCTCTACTACCAGCACGATGACTTCGACATCCGCACCCAGAACATGCACGAGGACGAGCGGAAGAACGGCCATTCGCACGTGAAGGCGATGCTGCTCTCCGCGACCTCGCACGCGATCCCCATCGTGGCCGGTGAGCCCGCGTTCGGTACCTGGCAGCGACTGATCTTCTTCGAGATGGATGAGCCGAAGGACCGTACGATCACGTTCCACGTGATCGGGTCCTGACGCTGGGACACTGACATCGTGGAGCGCCGGAAGAGTCGCCAATTGCAGCTTGGGAAGGTCGCCATCGGTGGCGACGCGCCGGTGTCCGTGCAGTCGATGACGACCACGAAGACGGCCGACATCAACGGCACGCTCCAGCAGATCGCATCGCTCGTCGCCGCCGGTGTCGACATCGTCCGGGTGGCGGTGCCCCACTGGGAGGACGCCGAGGCGCTCGTCGCGATCGCTGCGAAGTCGACGGTTCCGGTCGTTGCGGACATCCACTTCCAGTGGAAGTACGCGATGGCGGCGCTCGAGGCGGGAGTTCAGGGTCTGCGGATCAATCCCGGCAACATCAAGTACCACGACAAGGTGCGACTCATCGCGCGCGAGGCGAAGGACCGCGGTGTGCCGATCCGGATCGGGGTCAACGCAGGCTCGCTTGAGAAGGATCTGCTCGAGCAGTACGGTGCGCCGACGCCGGAGGCACTGGTCGAAAGCGCGATGCACGAAGCGCGGATCCTCGAGGACGAGGACTTCTTCGACATCAAGATCAGCGTCAAACACTCGAACCCGGCCACGATGATCGAGGCCTATCGGCAGCTCGCGGCGGCCTGTGACTACCCGCTGCACCTCGGCGTCACCGAGGCCGGCCCGATGCCGATGGGCGGGGTGAAGTCGGCGGTCGGCATCGGCACGTTGCTCGCCGACGGGATCGGCGACACGATCCGCGTCTCGCTCACCGACGATCCCGTGGAAGAGGTGAAGGTCGGGAACGCGATCCTGCAGTCCCTCGGTCTGCGCGAGCGGGGGCTCGACCTCGTCGCGTGCCCGTCGTGCGGTCGCGCCGAGGTGAACGTCCTCGAACTCACGAAGAAGGTCGAGGCCGCGATCCACGCCGAGGAATTCGATGTGCCGATGCGCGTCGCGGTGATGGGGTGCGTCGTCAACGGGCCGGGGGAGGCTCGCGAAGCCGATGTCGGCATCGCGAGCGGCAACGGGCTCGGGTTCATCATCCGTGGTGGCGAGACGATCGCGAAGGTCCCTGAGGACGAGCTCGTCGATGCGTTGTTGGTGGAGGCCCGCAAAGTCGCGACCGAGAAGGCCGCGGAGGCCGGTTGAGGCTCACTCCGTCTCGAACGGCAAGACCGCCTCGATGCCGTCGGCGGCCGAGTCGGTTGCCCGGCGCTGCGGCGTTTCGGGCGAGGACGCGGGGGGCCGCCGGATCGGTGGGATCCGCACCCACGACACGACGATCGCGATCCACGTGAGGTTGCGCGCGAGCACGAGCCAGTGCACCCATGTGCCCGGCTCGACGGCGTGATCGCGCCATACCAGCCCGAGGAGGCCCGTCAAGACGACCGCCGCGGTCGCGACGCCGGCGCTGTGGCGTTCTGAGCGGTCGCCGTTCCACGCGAGCGCGGCGAACGGCAGCAGCCATGCGGCTGCCTGCAAGGAGAACACCGGTGCGCACATCGTGACGATCGCCACTGCGGCGAGCGAGGCCGCGCCCGCCGGGTCGCGACGGTCGCGGTTCGCACGGGACCAGACCAACGCTTCGAGACCGATGAGCACCACTGCCAACACGGCCTTTGCCCATAGCGCAGCGTGGCCGATCCTGATCGCGTCGGCCTCGCGATAGGCGTCGCCGTGCCCGATCGCCCACAGCACGCTCCCGACCACCGACTCGACATGCCACCCGCGCGCATCACGCACCGACAGCACCTGGAACGGCCCCTTGGGTCCTCCGGTGACATACCACCAGGCACCGATCACGAGACAGGCGGCAAGGCCAACGAGGAGGCCGCGGCGGGCTCGGCGGATCGCGAACAGCGGCACGAGGACCACGGGCCAGAGCTTCGCCATCACCGCGAGGCCGAGCAGTCCCCCGCCGGCCTCCTCGTGGCGGCGCGCACGCAAGGCCAGTGACCACGCGGTGAGCGCCACGACGATCAGATCGAACCGCAGGTAGACGAATGACAGGAGCGGCAGACCGAGCAGGAGATACGTCGCGGCGGCGCGCCGCCCCCAGCCCCACAGCATCGCCGCCGCCGCCGCCATATCGGCTGCGAACGCGAGGATCGCGATCCGTCGGGCGGCCTCGGCCACGCTTCCGCCGGCAAGCGCGCGGTCGACGGCCGTCTGCAGCGGCATGAACTCGACCGGAAAACCGCGGTAGGGGACGGCCGGGGACGTCGCGATCCGGTTCGCCCGGTCGAGGTCGGCGTCGCCCGGCGCGATCGCGTCCGCGCGAGCCACCAGCACGACGAGCACCGCGAGATGGACCCCGATGAGCACACCGAACAGCGCGGTCGAGGGTCGCTGGAGCGCACCGGTCCAACCCGTGGGCACGTGGGACATGACGCGCTCAACCGTAGCGGTCAGTCTGGCCGATGACTGGGAGGATGCGAAGGTTCGTGAACATCGCCTGCGGAGCATTCGCGGTGCTGCTTGCCTGGGCACCGGTGCCGCCCGCGACGGCCCAGCCGGTTCCCACCACGACGTGCGAGGTGTTTCCGGCGAACAACGTGTGGCATCTCGACGTCTCGAACCTTCCGGTGCATCGGAACTCGGACCGCTGGCGCAAGGCGATGCACGCGCACCGAACCCTCCTGCACCCCGATTTCGGACCACCGACGTACGGCATCCCGTACGACGTCGTCGATGCTGCGCATCCGGACGTGTCGGTGTCGTTCCACTACGCGAGCGAAAGCGATGTCGGGCCCTATCCCTTCGGTTCCGATATCCAGATCGAGGGTGGTTCGGATCGGCACGCGATCATTGTTGACGGATCCACGTGCACCCTGTTCGAGCTCTACGACGCGCGATGGAACGGCGGCGATCCGACGGCGGGCTCAGGTGCGGTCTTCGACCTGACATCGAACGATCTCCGCCCCGCGGGCTGGACGAGCGCGGACGCGGCGGGCCTTCCGATCTTCGCCGGGTTGTTGCGCTACGACGAGGTTGAGGCCGGGTTCGTCGACCACGCGATCCGCGTCACGGCGGCATGTACACACGACGCGTACCTCTGGCCGGCTCGCCATGCGGCAGGGACCGACGATGCGCGGTGCCCTCCGATGGGGGCTCGCTTCCGTCTGCGACAGGGCTTTGACGCGAAGGGCTACGGGGCGGCCGCGCGCGTGGTGATCCGCGCGATGAAGCACTACGGCCTGATCGTGGCGGACAACGGCAGCGATTGGTACTTCCAGGGGACCGTGGATCCGCGGTGGACGAACACCTTCCTGGATCAGCTGAAGCAGATCCCGGCGCGGGCCTTCGTCGCCGTGGACGAGCTCGCGTGCCGCGTGGCGAACAAGAGCGGGCGGTTCGCCTACGGGCTGGGCTGCCCGGCGCCGTAGCCGTCACCGCGTGAGCGCGAGGAAGTTCTCGACGATCCGCGGCCCCTCCGGCGTGAGGATGCTCTCTGGATGGAACTGCACGCCGAAGCGGGGGAGCGATCGATGCTGTGTGGCCATCACGAGCCCGTCCTCGGTCCAGGCTGTGAGCTCGAGGTCGGCCGGGAGATCGTCACGCTCGACCACGAGCGAGTGGTAGCGCCCCGCCTCGAACGGGTTGGTCACGCCTTCGAGGATCCCCCGGCCCTCGTGGTACACGAAGGACGCCTTCCCGTGCATCGGTGTCGCCCGGTCGATCGTGCCGCCGGCCACCAATCCGATCGCCTGGTGTCCGAGACACACACCGAGCACCGGCGTGTCGTCCGGCAGCACGGTGAGCAGGTCCGTGAAGCACCCCGCGTCGCGTGGGTGCCCAGGACCCGGAGAGAGCACGACCGCGTCGGGCCGCATAGCCACGAGGTCCGGGGCGCTGCGCTCGTCGGACTTCACCACGGTCGTGGACCGGCCGAGCCCTTCGATCAACTGCACGAGGTTGTACGTGAACGAGTCGTAGTGGTCGACGACGAGGATCATGCCGAGGTCCCTCCGGGGGCAACCGCGGGCAAGAGCGCGGCGGCCTTCGCCTTCGTCTCGCGCAGCTCGGCTGCTGGATCGGAGTCGGCAACCACCCCGGCGCCCGCCTGGATCGTCACCTGCCCGTCCGCGATCACCGCGGTCCGGATCGTGATGCAGAAGTCGAGGTCGCCGGCGAACGTGAGGTAGCCGACGGCGCCGGCGTAAGGGCCGCGCGCGGTCGGCTCGTGGGCCGCGATCAACTCCATCGCTCGGCGCTTCGGCGCGCCGGTGACGGTTCCCGCGGGGAAGGTCACCGCGAGCGCGTCGAACGGCTCGGCGTCGGGACGAAGGTCGCCTTCGACGGTCGAGACGATGTGCATCACTTTCGAGAACCGTTCGACGGTCATCAGCTCGGTCGCACGAACACTCCCGGCGACGCAGACGCGGCCGAGATCGTTTCGGGAGAGGTCGACGAGCATCGCGTGTTCGGCTTGCTCCTTCGGGTCGGCGAGCAGTTCGTGCTCCAGGAGGCGGTCGCGAACCTCGGTAAGTCCGCGCGGTCGCGTGCCGGCGATCGGGCGCATCAGTGCCCGGCGCCCCTCGACCCGGACGAGCGGCTCGGGGGACGACCCGGCGAGCTCTACACCGAGCGCCCGCAGATAGAACATGTACGGGGCCGGATTCGACACGCGCAGCCGCCGGTAGATCGGAAGCCCGCCATCCGGCGCCGGGAACGACACGCGCCGCGACGGCACGCCCTGAAAGATGTCGCCGGCGAGGATGTGCTCCTGGAACGAGGCGACGATCGACGCATACGCCTCGTCGCTCATGTTGGGATCGCCCTCGCCCGTCGCATCGCCGTCCGCCGCGAGCAGCGGCAGCGGAGGGGCCGACGCAACGCGGGCGGCCAGGGCGTCGAGCGCAGCGACCGCCTCGTCGTAGTGGCCGCGCGAGGCGTGCGCGACGAGTACGAGCCGCTGCCGCCAATGGTCGAACACGACCGCGCGATCGATCAGTAGCAGCGCGATCGGTGGAACAGCCGCATCGCCTGCATGAGGAGCCGGGTGGCCATCGAGCAGCGTTGCGGCCTCGTAGCTCACGCACCCCATCAAGCCGCCGGTGATCGGCGGCAGACCGTCCAGCCGAGGCGCACGGAGACGGCCGGCCGTCGCACGCAGGGCCTCGCGCGGCGAGAGGCGCCGCGACGGCTCGCCGACCGGGAGTTCACGGGCGATGTCACGCAGGTGCAACCCGGCGTCGTCGACCACGAGGATCGCCGCCGGGTCCCCTGCCACGAACGAGTACCTGCCCCAGCGTTCCGAGCGCTCCACCGACTCCAACAGGAGTCCGGGCCCGTCACCGGCGATCGCCGGGAACAGGCCGACGGGCGTGCCCACGTCGGCGAGCACCTCCGCCCAGACCGGCACGAGGGGCCAGTCGGCCGCAAGGCGGTCGAACGTCGCACGATCCGGGTGGGGGAGGAGCGCGAGGTGGTGGTCGGTCACGATGTCCATCCTCTCGTTCGGGCCCTGGGAACGACGGAGCCCCGGCGGGGCCGGGGCTCGTGGGAGTGTCGGATCGACGATCCGAGTCAGGCGCGCGTCGGCGCCGGGCTCCACGAGCCCCGACACCACCACCAGGTCGCCTGCGTTGCCATGAGGCGCGGATGGTCGCACGGCTCGTCGTAGGCCGTCAATCGGCTGACTGCTACCGTGCCGTGATGCACCGAGTGCGCGTCGTGACCTGTGTCTTCCTCGTCGCCGCGTTCTCGATCGCCGTGCCCGGGCAGGCTGCCCAACAACCCGATCCGGCTGGCGATGTCCGGTGGCGCACCGAAGCTGTTGCGGACACGCCGGACAACGGCGGGATCGCCCCGGCTCGGACCCGAGGTGTCGATCCCCACGCGGGGACCCGTGCGGGTCGGGGGTGGGGGTCGGTGGGCGGCGCCGTTGTCTCGGACTCCTCGCGGGTCGCAGGCGCTCCGATCGCCGGCGGCCTCGACGCGCCGCTGCTCGGTCCGATCGGCCGGCTGAGCCCCGGCGATCCGACCGGCGCGACCGGTCCGACAGCCGTCGTCGCTGCTGTCAACGTGGAGTTCGCCGTCTACGACCGAGCGGGCGCCGTGTTGCTGACTCCGCAGCGCCTCCGCTCGATGAGCCCGCTCCTCAAGGGACTCCGGGAGACCGATCCGAAGGTCGTCTACGACGGCTACGACGACACGTTCGTGCTCACCTTCCTTACGTACGACCGATCGGAGGGCTACATCGACGTCGTCACGATCCCGTCGTCGACGGCGGCGGACATGGGGAGTTGGTGTCTCACGCACATCCGGGGAGATCAGGTCCGCAACGGCACGCACGAATTCGCCGACTATCCGATGGTCGGATTCACCGACGACCGGTTCGTCGTCTCGACGAACAACTTCGATTTCCGCACCCAGCGATACCGGTTCGCGCAGGTGATCTCGATGCCGAAGAAGGCTCTGTACGATCCCACGTGCTCGAAGCATGTCCCGATGCAGGTGGTCGCCGGCGCTGCCACCCGCAACCCCGACGGCACCAAAGCGTTCGCCCTGCAGGCGGCGCAGACCGTCGGTGTGGGCACGGCCGAGCAGTACCTCGTCTCGCTCGAGCCGAAGGCGAGCGCGGCGAACCTGGTCGTGTGGCGGCTCCGGATGGTGAACGGCGAGCTGATCGCGCGCCGCACCGCGATCCCCGTCGGGAAGACCGTGCTGCCGCCGTATGGCTACCAGTGTTCGGGCTCGGCGCGCCCGACCACGTGGTGGGATACGGGCGATGTGCGGATCACGTCGGCCTTCTACGACGCGACGGCCAACCGGCTGTACGCGGCCACCGCCGCCCTTGGCAACGTCGGCGGCGGGTCGCAGGAATCGGTGATCCGTTGGTACGAGAGCGCACCGCAGGCGAGCCTCGGGGCGACCCAGGTCCTCCGCCATGGCAGCGTCGGTGCGGCGAACCTGGACTCGGCCTGGCCGGCCATCGCGACGAACGATGCCGGCACGATCTTCCTCACCTACGCCCAAGCCGGCCTGGACCGGTGTTTGTCGATGGTTGCCGCGACCGTGCAACCGGGCGTGACCTCGTTCGCTGAGACCACCGTACGCGCGGGGAAGGCCCGCTACGAGTTCAGCCCGGGCATCGAGCGATGGGGAGACTTCAGCGCGGCCAATCGCGATCCGGTGGATCCGTCGCAGGTGGCCGTCTTCGGCGCCTACCCGGTCGTCGTGCACGGCGCGCCAACTCACCATTTCCGCTCCTACGGCGCGCTGCTCACCGACATCTAGGGGCCGCGAAGGACCCATCGGCTATACTGCCTGCGCAAACGGGTCATCGTGGGATAGCCGGAGGTGGGCACGCGCCCACCTTTCGTTTCGAAAGGGTTGGGTGCAGGGTGGACGCGGAATCGCTGGTCAAGCCGGTGGTCGAGCAGGCGGGCTACGAGCTCGTCGAGCTGACCTACGGCGGCCAGGGCGGTCGTCGATCCCTGCGGGTCGCGGTCGACGGTGATGAGGGCCTCGACCTGGACTCGCTCGCCGCGTTGTCCGAGGCGATCGCCCGGCGGCTGGACCTGGAGGACTTCGGTGACGGTCGCTACGAGCTCGAGGTGAGCTCCCCTGGTATCGAGCGGCCGCTTCGCACGCCGGCGCAGTTCGGGCGCGCGGTTGGCTCGCGCGTCAAGATCAAGACCGCGGGGGCCCTGGACGGTGTCCAGATCCACGAGGGCGTGATCATCGCGAGCGACGACGTCGCCGTCACGATCGCGGTTGATGGCGGAACCCGGATCATCGAGTACGCGGCGATCGACGCCGCGCGCACGGTGGCCGACTGGGACGCCGAGCTGAAGGGAACGAAGGTATGAACGCCGAGATGATCGCAGCCCTCCGCGAGCTGGAGCGCGAGAAGGGGATCGGCTTCGCCACGATCCTGGAAGGTCTCGAAGAGGCGATGGCCGCCGCGTACAAGACCGCCTGGAAGCAGGAACACCCAGACGCCGACGACGACTTCGTCGGCTTCCGCGCCGAGATCGATGCCGAGACCGGCGAGATGCGGATGTTCCAGCAGGAACTCGAGGAGGTCGACACCGAAGACGGTGAGGGCGTCGAGATGAAGGTGCTCTCCGAGCAGGAGGTCACGGTCACCGACGACTTCCGCGGCCGCATCGGTGCGCAGACGGCGAAGCAGGTGATCTTCCAGAAGCTTCGCGACGCTGAGCGTGAGATGACCTACGAAGAGTTCGCCGGGCGCGAGGGCGACGTCGTCACCGGGATCGTGCAGCAGTCCGAACGCCGCTACACGTTGCTGGATCTCGGCAAGGTCGAAGCGCTCCTGCCCCAAGCCGAGCAGGTCCCCTCGGAGCCGTACCGTAACGGCGAGCGGCTGAAGGCCTTCATCACCGAGGTCCGTCGTGGCGCGAAGGGTCCGCAGATCGTCGTGAGCCGCACCCATCCGGGCCTGCTGAAGCGGCTGTTCGAGCTGGAGGTGCCTGAGATCGAGGACGGCGTCGTCGAGATCCGGGGGGTTGCCCGCGAACCGGGACACCGATCGAAGATCGCGGTGTGGTCCAACGAGCCCGCCGTCGACCCGGTCGGCGCGTGCGTCGGGCCGAAGGGCTCGCGTGTCCGAAACGTCGTTACGGAACTCCGCGGCGAGAAGATCGACGTCGTGCCATGGTCAGACGACCCCGGCGAGCTGGTGGCGAACGCCTTGCAGCCCGCGAAAGTCAACCGCGTGCTGATCGACCCGGACACGCAGACCGCGCAGGTCATCGTGCCCGACTATCAGCTGTCCCTCGCCATCGGCAAGGAGGGCCAGAACGCCCGTCTCGCGGCCCGGCTCACCGGCTGGCGGATCGACATCAAGTCCGAGACCCAGGCGGCCGCACCGCCGGAGGTCCCGGCGGAGGGCTAGGGTGGTTCGTCGCGGGCACGTGCCCCTGCGGCGATGCGCCGGGTGCGACGCGCGGGATCCGAAGGCATCGCTCGTTCGCGTCGTCGTCCAGGACGGATCTGTCGTGACCGATCGTCGCGGGACCGTGCCCGGGCGGGGCGCCTATGTCCATCGCGACGCGGTGTGCATCGAGACCGCGATCGCACGCGGGGGACTCGCGCGCGGGCTGCGGGCGGGCGTCACGCAAGACGCAGCCGGTAGGCTACGGGGTCTGAGCAGCGAGGAGCATGGGTGAGGGTTCACGAACTGGCGAAAGAACTCGGTGTCACCAGCAAAGAGTTGCTGGCGACGCTCGATCAGATGGGTGTGTCGGGGAAGTCAGCTTCCTCGAGCGTGCCCGACGACATGGTGCCGCGCCTGCGCGCTTCGGGCGGAAAGGCGACGGCGGCGCCAGCGAAGCCTCGTGAGGTCCTCGAGCCACCGCCCCAACCGCGAAAGCCCAAGCCCAAGCCCAAGCCGAAGCCGGCACCGAAGGCCACGGCACCGGCGCCAACCCCAACGCCCACGGCCGAGACCGCGGTCGCGGTCGAAGCGACGGTTGCGGTGTCGCCCGCCGCCGGGACGGCGGCGGTCGCCACGGCCACCAAGCCACGCCGGCGCCAGGCGGCCGAGCCAGCCGAGCCGACCGGCCCCGTCCTGCAGGTGATCCACGGTGCAACCCCGCAAACGATCGCGGAGAAGACGAACCGGTCGCCCGCCGAGATCGTAAAGATCCTCTTCCTGGCGGGGGACATGGTGACCGCGACCACGTCGCTCACCGACGATGCGATCGGACTGATCGCGAACGAGCTCGGCTACGCCGCCGACATCGTCGGACTCGAGGACGAGCTGAAGGGCGAAGATGTCGACGAGGACGTGGACGAGGCGGCGCTCGTCGCTCGTGCCCCCGTCGTGACGATCATGGGGCACGTCGACCACGGCAAGACCAAGCTGCTCGACGCGATCCGCTCGACCGACGTGGTCGCCGGTGAATTCGGCGGCATCACGCAACATATCGGCGCCTATCAGGCCCACGTTGGCGACCGGGAGATCACGTTCATCGACACCCCCGGCCATGAAGCGTTCACCGCGATGCGCGCGCGCGGCGCGAGCGTCACCGATATCGCGGTGCTCGTGGTGGCCGCCGACGACGGTGTGATGCCGCAGACCCTCGAGGCGCTCGATCACGCGAAGGCCGCCGACGTGCCCATCGTGGTCGCCGTGAACAAGGTCGACAAGGAACAAGCGGATCCGAACCGGGTGCGCACGCAGATGGTGGAGCACGGGGTGGTGCCCTCGGAATGGGGCGGCGACTACGAGTTCGTGGATGTCTCGGCGAAAGCGCACCAGAACCTCGATGCGTTGCTCGACACGATCCTGGTCGTTGCCGACCTCGAGGATCTCAAGGGAGATCCGACCGGTCGCGCACGAGGCACGGTCTTGGAAGCGCATCTCGACAAGGGTCGCGGGCCGGTCGCCACGGTGCTCGTGCAGAAGGGTGAACTGAGAGTCGGCGACGCCTTGATCGCCGGCACCGCCTATTGCCGGATCCGCGCGATGCAAGATGAATACGGTGCCGCCGTGGAGTTGGCGGGTCCGTCCAAGCCGGTGCAGATCCTCGGATGGAGTCACGTCCCGAGCGCCGGCGACGATTTCCGCGAGGTTGAGGACGAGCGAGAGGCCCGGCATATCGCCGACGGGCGCGAAGCGATGTCCCGTCAAGCCGAGCTCGTAACAGCTCGACGCGCGACGCTGCAGGACTTGTTGCGGCGCACCGGCTCCGATGTCGTCACCGAGCTGAATCTGATCGTGAAGGCCGACGTCCAAGGTTCGGTGCAGGCGCTCGAGGATTCGCTCCTCAAGCTGCCCCAAGACGAGGTGCGGGTGAACATCGTGCGTGCGGGGGCGGGCGGCATCACGGAGAACGATGTGACCCTCGCGATGGCCTCGGACGCGATCATCGTCGGGTTCAACGTGCGTCCGTCGGGCGGCGCGCGCGAGCTCGCGGAGAAGGAAGGCGTTGATATCCGCACCTATCGAGTCATCTACGACGCGATCGACGACATCAAGGCCGCTCTGTCCGGACTGCTCAAACCCGAGGAGCGCGAGCGGGTCCTCGGCGAGGCCGAGGTGCGCCAAACGTTCCGGGTGCCGAAGCTCGGCGTCATCGCCGGCTCCTACGTGCGGCGGGGCGCGATCAAGCGCAATGCGCTCGCCCGGCTTGTGCGAGACGGTGTCGTGGTCTACGAAGGCCGGATCGGCTCGCTGCGCAGGTTCAAGGACGATGTCGGCGAAGTCCGCGACGGCTTCGAGTGCGGCATCGGGCTGGAGAACTACCAGGATGTCAAAGACGGCGACGTGATCGAGGCCTACGAGGTCGAAGAGGTCGCCCGCTCGATCTGACACCGTGGTCGTCGTCGTCGAGCGTTTCGAGTTGCACATCCCCCAGGCCCGTTCGTTGAAGCAGAAGCGGCACGTGGTGTCGTCCTTGACCGCGATGCTTCGCCAGACGTTTCAGGCGAGCGTCGCCGAGGTCGATCATCAGGATCTCTGGCAGCGGGCGACGATCGCGGTCGCGCTCGTCGGGGCCGACCACCATCACCTGGCGCGGCTTCTGCAGCAGATCGAACGTCGTGTTGACGCGTGGGCGGAGGTCGACGTCCTTGACCGGGTTCGCGACGAATGGCGACCCGAGGAGTGAGCGACGGCGGGTAGGCTGCTCGTATGCCCCAAGGCGCGCGAACCGAGCGGGTCGGCGAGGAGTTCCGCGAGATCCTCGCCGAGGCGATCCAGGAACTGAAAGACCCCCGTGTGGGGTTCGTCACCGTCACCGCGGTACGGGTCTCCCCGGATCTCCATGTCGCGTGGGTGTACTACTCCGTGCTCGGCAACGAGAAGCAGGTGGCCGCCACCCGGGCCGCGTTGCGGTCGGCTGGCCCGCACCTGCGTCACGAACTCGGCAGGCAGATCCATCTGAAATTCACCCCCGAGCTCCGGTTCGAGCTGGACGAACTCGCTTCTTCGGGCATGCGTGTTGACGAGTTGCTCGCCGAGGTCCACGAGGAGGAGTCGGATGGACCCTGAGCAACGCGACCGCGCAGCGGCCGTCTTGAGGGCTGCTCCCACGGTCGCACTCGCCTGCCATGTGAACCCGGACGCCGACGCGCTCGGGTCGATGCTGGGCCTCGCGCACCATCTCGTCGCCCGTGGAACGAACGTCGTCTGCGCGTTTCCGAACGCGCCCGAGGATCTGCCGCCCTGGGGTGCGGCGCTGCCGGGCAACGACCTGCTGGTGCATCCGGATGCCTATCCCGAAGCGCCCGCGGTCATGGTGACATGCGACTGCGCCTCCTTCGATCGGCTCGGCCCGCTCGGGCACGCGGCGTCGAACGCGATCGAGTTGATCTGGATCGACCACCACCGGTCCAATGACGGTCGCGGGACGATCCGGCTGGTCGATCCCGCTGCGTCGAGCACGTGCGAGCTCGTCGCCGGCCTGATCGACGCGATCGGTGGCGACATGAGCGACGCCTCGGCTATCTGCCTGTACGCGGGGCTCGTCGCGGACACCGGCCGGTTCCAGTACGAGGCGGCATCGCCCGCGACCTTTCGTCTTGCCGCCCGGCTCCGCGAGCACCCGTTCGATCACGCCCGGGTCGCACAGCTGCTCTACGAAGACAACCGGGCGGCGTACCTCGGCGTCGCGGCGACGGCGATGAGCCGTGCGCGGCTCGAGTCAGACGCCGACCTCGTCTGGACCTATCTGTTGTGGAGCGACCTCGAAGCGGCGGGTGTGGGGCCGGCGGATGTCGACGATCTGATCGATGTGCTCCGCACAGCCCGCGAGGCGGACGTGGCCGCGTTGGTCAAGCAACAACGCGACGGTCGGTTCAAGGTGAGCGTCCGGTCGCGTGGCGGCCACGATCTCAGCGCCGTGGCTTCGGCGTTCGGCGGGGGCGGTCACCGGCTCGCCGCCGGATACACGAGCGACCACGGGCCGGCTGAGACCATCGCGCTGCTGCGCGCGGCCCTGGCCGACGCAGCCGCATGAGCGCCGGCCCCCGGCGGGGGCTCGGCCCCGACGGGTTGTTGCTCATCGACAAGCCGTCCGGCGTGACGTCCCACGATGCGGTCGCGATGGTGCGGCGGGCCCTCGGGACGCGCAAGGTGGGGCACGCGGGCACACTCGATCCCATGGCGACGGGCCTGCTGGTGATGGGCGTCGGACGGGCGACCAGGCTCTTGCGGTTCCTCGGGGATCTCCCGAAGACCTATGAGGGCACGATGCAGCTCGGCGTTGAGACGTCGACGCTCGACGCGGACGGCGCGGTGACGAGAACGGCATCCAGCGCGGACATCGATGACGACGCGATCCGCGCGGCCATGGCCGCCAAGCTCGGGGCGACCGCCCAGCGACCGCCGGCGTTCTCCGCTGTCAAGGTCGGTGGACGCAAGCTTTACGAAGCTGCCCGCGAGGGGGAGCACCTCGAGGCTCCCCCGCGCATCGTGCGCGTCGATCGGTTCGAGCTCGTGAGCCGGGTCGGCGACGACGTCGCGTTCTCCACCACGGTCAGCGGCGGCACGTACGTGCGGGTGCTCGCCGCCGATGTTGGCCAGACGTTGGGTTGTGGCGCGCATCTGATCGCGCTTCGCCGCACCGCGATCGGCCCGTTCGTCGCGGCGGATGCGACACCGCCCAACGCTCCCGGCGCGTTGTTGGGCCTCGACCGTGCGGTCGCCCATCTCCCACGGTTCCCGCTCGAGCGCGAGGAGGCGATCGCCGCCTCGCATGGTCGCATCCTGGCACCGGCCGCGATCGACGGTCTCTACGCGGTCTATGACCCCGATGGTCGCCTGATCGGGATCTACCACGACGAGGGGCCGAAAGCCCGGCCGATCATGATCCTGGCGCCCGCCCCGCCGCCGAGCTCAGTCCAGGACGGTGAAGAAGACGGAGAGCGACCAGGCGATGAGCACCAGTGAACCACCGGCCACCGCCGCGGTGAGGCCGATCCGGCGGGCGCTCCAGCGCTGGATCGAGATCGCCGGGCGATCGGGTGCGAGGGCTTTGAAGGCGCTCGGCAGATCCCTCGGATCCTCTTTCACGTAGCGCTGGAGTTCGGTGGGGATCGCCATCCCCTGCGCAGCCGCGAACGCCTCGGCGACGTCCTCGGGCGTGAAGTGCTCCAGCGCCGCGGCGTACACCTGTTCAGGGTCGGTCCGCAGTGCCATGACCAGCATCATGTTCGCGAGGTCGACCGCCTGGCGCCACGGGGACGGCCGCACCTCGAGTCCCGATACGTCGATCAGCTGCAGGTGTCCGTCCACCACGAGGAGGTTTGCCGGCTTGATATCGCGGTGCGCCAGCCCTGCGTCCCAGAGCCGACGAACGAGTTCGATGCCCTCCGCAACCACGGCGCCGGTGACCTCGGCGTGACCGAGTGTGTCCGCGCCGTCGAAGAACTCCTCGACGAGCATGTACTCGCGGTTCGGCGTGAGCTCGACGATCCCGTAGGAGTGCGCGACATGGAAGCCGACGTCGTCGAGCAGGCGCAGCGCGTAGTCCTCCTGCTCGATCAGTTGACGCACCGACGAGAAGGATGTCTCGTCCTCGAGGCGCCCGTACATGATCGTGCGCATGATCCGGTACCAGCGGTCGCTCGAGACGTGACTCGTTGCGAGGATCTTGCCGAAGACCTTGGTTCCGTCCTCGAGGGTCATCAACAACGGCGTCGAACCGCCCGAGCCCTCGTCACCGAACGGCTGCAGCTCCGTGACCGTGAGGCCGAGCTGGTCGCGCATGGCGGCACGGATGGCGTCGGTCCGGGCCCCCTCCAGGTCGAGATGCGCCGCGTTGCCACCGCGCGTGTACGAGACGGGGAAGGCTTCGTCGGGAGCGAGCCAGCCGAACATCACCGCCGCCACGGTGAACCCGAGGAGAACGGAGTACGACGCGGCGAACGGGTAGGCCGCGCCGAGGAACACGCGAGCGAGGGCCACGATCACCGCGAGCGAGAGCGCCCCGATCATCGCGCGCCGGCGGAGGAGGCCGGCGGGCGCGAGCGCCATCACCATCACCCCCAAGGTGATCGACAGGGACGCCATCGCCGACGCCGGGAAGTACCAGTTCCCACTCGTCGGCTCGACGATCCACGACGAGGGCTGCGGCAGGCCGATCTGGATCAGGTCCGACGTCACGAGGGCGTCCATCAACCACATCGCGACGATCGCGACCACCAGGTGTCGCAAGCGCCCGTATCGGATCAGCACGATCGCGAGCGCGATCCGAAGCACCAGGATCGCCTGCCAGGTCGCGAGCAGGTTGACAGCCTTCGCGATCGAGACCGACGCGCTCGACGGGTCGACGGTCCATGGGACGGTCGACGTGGGAGGCTCGATCGCGTAGTAGGCGCCCATCGCGATCCCGACGAGCACGACCGCGATCAGGGCGACGAGCGCCCGGGGCCACCACGCGGCCTTCGGCAGCGGGGGCGTCTCACCGGAGGGTCGGCGATGCGCCCCACGGCGGCCCACGATGTAGGCGCCGTGCGCAACCGGGTCGTTCGTGGCGTCCGTCATGGCTGCGGATGCTATCCCGGTGACGTCGGTGGTGTGCCTCGGTAGCCTGCCGATCCATGCGCATCCAGTACGACGCCGCGCCGACGTTTGACGGTTCGAGCGTCGTGACGGTCGGATTCTTCGACGGTGTCCACCTCGGGCACCAGGCCGTTTTCGCACGTGTGGTGGCGGAGGCGGCGCATCGAGGTGTTGGAAGCGTCGCCGTCACCTTCGATCGCCACCCGCGCGAGGTGCTCGCGCCCGGGACCGAGCCACGCCTGATGACGACGGTGGAGCGGCGCGCCGAGCTGATCGCCGAAGCCGGGATCGACGAGCTCGTCGTGCTGCCGTTCGACCGGGATTTCTCGTTGATCTCCGCTGAGGATTTCGTGCGAGACATATTGGTTGGTGCGATCCACGCGGAGCACGCGGCGATGGGGGCGAACTTCACCTTCGGGTTCAGGGCGCTCGGCACGATGCGGAACCTGCCAGATCTTGGAGCGCCGTACGGGCTGACTGCGGAGGCGGTCCCGCTCGTCGAGCGTGACGGCCGCACCGTCTCGTCCACATCGATCCGAGAAGCCCTCGCCGACGGCGATCTCGATTGGCCGGGCGATGCGCTCGGGCGCCGGTTCGTGCTCGACGGCGAGGTCGTGACCGGCCACGGTCGGGGAAGAGGCCTTGGCTACCCGACGGCGAACCTCCGCACGTGGCCGAGGTTACTGCTGCCGGGGCAGGGTATCTACGCGGGCGTGGCCGAGTTGGCCGGCCATCGGTACCGCACGGCGCTCGACGTGGGGACCAACCCCACGTTCGGGGTGGAACCCCTGCACGTCGAGGCATTCTTGCTCGATTTCGACGGGGATGACCTTCCCGGCCGGCCGCTCGCGATCGAGTTCTGGGCACGGCTCCGCGACGAGGTCAAATACGACTCGGTCGACGATCTCGTCGCCGCGATCGAAGCCGACGTCGTCCGAGCCCGTTCCCTGGTTCCCGCCGGGGCCTTGGTATGACCGGGTCGGAGCCCTGTTTCCGCTGGTAGCCTTCATAACCGACCATGACGCTGACCAAAGACGAGAAGACCACCATCATCACGGAGCACGCCCGCACCACGGGCGATACCGGCTCCGCCGAGGTGCAGATCGCGGTGTTGACCACGCGGATCGCGCAGCTCACCGAGCACCTCAAGACCCACAAGCACGACCACCACAGTCGCCGCGGCTTGCTGATGCTCGTCGGCCGCCGCCGCCGGCTGCTGGAATACCTGAAGCGCGAAGACATCAGCCGCTATCGCGACATCGTCGCGAAGCTCGGTCTGCGCCGATAGGACGTGCTTGTCGGGGCCCCGATGCGGGGCCCTTCCCATGAGGGGGTGATATCCACAGCTTGACCCGGCCCTGAGGGAGCCACCAGAAGCCGGTCGGTTCTCAGTCGCGAACCCCCGCAGCCCGCTGCGGTTCGGAGGTTCACCACTGACAACCGGCCGACCCCCTCGACCAATTTTCGGCGCGCACCGCGCGCCACCGAGTCCAAGGAGGACACTGACCGGATGGTCACCCAGATGACGCGCCCCATCGGCGCGCGCGACCTGACGATGCAGACCGGCAAGCTGGCGAAGCTCGCCGACGGCGCCGTCGTCGTTACCTACGGCGAGACGCAAGTGCTTGCCACGTGCGTCCGCTCCAAGCCCCGTGAGGGGATCGATTTCTTCCCGCTCACGATCGACGTCGAAGAGCGGGCCTACGCCGCCGGGAAGATCCCCGGCTCGTTCTTCCGGCGTGAAGGTCGGCCGGGCGAGACCGCCATCCTGACGGCCCGCCTGATCGACCGCCCGCTGCGGCCCACCTTCAAGGAGGGCTTCCGCGACGAGGTCCAGGTCGTCGTGACGGTCCTGTCCGTCGACATGGAGAACGCCTACGACATCCCCGCCATGAACGCGGCCGCTTGTGCGGTTGGGCTCGCGGGGCTGCCGTTCGACGGACCGGTCGCCGCTGTGCGTCTCGGCTTGATCGACGGTGATTGGACCGTGAATCCCACCTATCAGCAGCTCGAGGACGCCACGTTCGACATCGTGGTCGCAGGCTCGAAGGCCGCCGACGGCGGCGTCGACATCCTGATGATCGAAGGTGAGGCGCCGGACAAGACATGGCCGCTCCTGTCCGAGGGGGCGCTCGCACCGACCGAGGAGGTCGTTGCGCAGGGCCTCGAGGTCGCCAAGCGCGAGATCGCCGAGGTAATCGCGTTCCAGGACGCGTTCATCGCCGAGGCGGGCGTAGTCCGAGATGTCGTGGGAGCCAACGCCGGCGTACGGCGACGACATCTGGGACGTGCTCTGGACCGGCTTTGCCGGCAAGCTCGAAGCCGCGATCGTGCCCGACAAGCACGCCCGCGACGAGGCCTTCGGAGCCGTCAAGGAGGAGGCCAAAGCGCACCTCGAAGAGACGCTGCCCGAAGGGCTCGAGGGCCGCGGCCAGGAGTTCTCGGCCGCGTGGAAGTCCCTTCAGAAGAAGGTCATGCGCCGACGTGTGCTCGCCGAGGGCATCCGCCTCGACGGACGCGGCGTCACCGACATCCGGCCGCTGTCGGCTGAGATCGGCGTGGTTCCGAGGGCGCACGGGTCGGCGATCTTCAACCGAGGCGAGACCCAGGTGCTGAACGTGACGACGCTGGGCATGCTCCGCATGACCCAGATGATCGATACGCTCGACCCGGAGGACACCAAGCGCTACATGCACCACTACAACTTCCCGCCCTACAGCACCGGGGAGACCGGCCGCGTGGGTTCGCCGCGCCGCCGGGAGATCGGGCACGGCGCACTCGCCGAGCGCGCCTTGATCCCGGTGGTGCCCAACGAGGAAGAGTGGCCCTACGCTCTCCGCCTCGTGAGCGACGTGATGTCGTCGAACGGCTCGACCTCGATGGCGAGCGTCTGCGGCTCCACCCTGTCGATGATGGACGCCGGCGTCCCCTTGAAGGCACCGGTCGCCGGGATCGCCATGGGCATGATCGCCGACGACGGGAAGTTCGTGACGCTGACCGACATCCTCGGCGCCGAGGACGCGCTCGGAGACATGGACTTCAAGGTCGCGGGCACGGAGGAGTTCGTCACGGCGATCCAGCTCGATATGAAGGTGCAGGGGATGCCGGCCGAGGTGCTGGGCGCAGCGCTGCAGCAGGCGAAGGAAGCCCGCCTGAAAATCCTCGACGTCATGCTCGACGTGATCCCGGAGCCCCGTGGTGAGGTGAGCGCCAACGCGCCGAAGATCATCGCGATCCAGATCCCGGTCGACAAGATCGGCGAAGTGATCGGGCCCAAGGGCAAGAAGATCAACGAGATCATCGCGATGACCGACACCGAGATCAACATCGAGGACGACGGCACGGTGCTGATCGGTTCCTACGGTGGCGTCGGGGCCGACGAGGCCGCCCGCATGATCGACGAGATCGCGAATCCGCGACCGGTGCTGGTCGGCGAAACGTACGAGGGCCGCGTGGTGAAGACCACGACCTTCGGCGCCTTCGTCAACCTCGTGCCCGGCCGCGACGGTCTGGTGCATATCTCGAAGCTCGGGCGCGGCAAGCGCCTGTCCAGCGTCGAGGAGGCCGTGAAGGAAGGCGACAGCTTGACCGTGCTGGTCGAAGACGTCGACCAACAGGGCAAGATCAGCCTGAAGCCGGTCGGACCCGAGTGGGAGGCGCCCGCGGGCGCCCAGACCTCGGGGGACGGCGGCGGCGGCGAGCGCCGCGAGCGGAGCGATCGCCCGGCTCGCGGTGACCGGCCGCAACGGCAGGGCAAGCGGTTCCGCGACCGTGATGGCGGTGGCACCGACGGCGGCGCCGACAGCGGCGCCACGTCGAGCGACGACTGACGATGTCGATCACGCGCACCGAGTACACCTCGGGCCTGCGCGTCGTGACGGAGCGGATGCCCGGCGTCCGCTCCGTCTCGATCGGCGTCTGGGTGCTCGCCGGTTCGCGTGACGAGCGCCCCGCGATCAGCGGGCACTGCCATTTCCTCGAGCATCTGTTGTTCAAGGGCACCGAGCGGCGGAGTGCGCTCGACATCGCCGAAGCGTTCGACGGCGTCGGTGGCGACGTGAACGCTTTCACCGCGAAGGAGTACACGTGCTTCTACGCCCGCGTCATCGATCGCGATCTCGAGCTCGCGGTTGACCACCTCGTCGACATGCTGACCCACTCGCGCATCGAGTCCGGCGATCTCGCGGCAGAGTCCGACGTGATCTTGTCGGAGATCGACATGCACGAGGATTCCCCCGAGGACGTCGTCCACGACGTCTTCACGGAGACGCTGTGGCCCGGCCATCCGCTCGGGCGCCCGATCCTCGGCACGAAGGAGCGGATCAAGGCGGCAACGCGATCGTCGGTCCGCGGTTTCTACCGCCGCCACTATGTTCCGGGCCGGCTGGTGGTCGCTGTCGCCGGCAACGTGAAACACGAAAAGCTGCTCGCCATGCTCGCCGACCGGCTGGAGGTTGGGAGGCCCCTTGGTGCGCGGGGCCACTCCCACATGCAACTGCGCGCCCACCATCGGGTGCCGAAACCCTCGGGCGCGGTGACGATCCGCCCGAAGAAGATCGAGCAGGCGCACCTGGTGCTCGGCACGAACGGGCTGGCGCGCACCGACCCTGACCGGTTCGCGCTCGGAATCGTCAACGCCGCGCTGGGCGGCGGGATGTCCTCGCGACTGTTTCAGGAGATCCGCGAGAAACGCGGACTCGCGTACACGGCGTACAGCTTCCACTCGCAGTACACCGAGGCGGGCGTCTTCAGCGCGTACGCGGGCACGTCGCCCGGCCGGGCCGCGGAGGTGCTCGGGCTGATGCGGCGGGAACTCGAGGACGTCCGCGATGGCGGTCTTATCGAAGGACGAGTTCCGCCGTGCGAAGAGCCATGTGAAAGGCTCAACCGTGCTCTCGCAGGAAGATCCGGGCGGCCGGATGTCGCGCGTCGGCAAGTCGGAGGTCGCGCACGGCGAGATCCTCAGCCTGAACGAGACGCTTGCCCGGGTGCAAGCCGTGACGCTTGAGGATGCGCGAGGTGTCGCGGAGCGGGTACTGTCCCAACCGATGACGCTCGCGGTGGTGGGACCGAAGGGCATGAAGGGGCTCCCCGAGGTCACCTTGTGATACGCGTCGGCGTGCTCGGTGCGGGCGGCAAGATGGGCCGCGCGGTGTGCCGGGCGGTCGCCCAAGCAACAGACCTTGAGCTCGTCGCAGCGATCGATCCGTCGCACACAGGCGCGCAGATCGAAGGCCGTGCGGTCAGCGGCTCGATCGAGGATCTTGCGCACGCCCAGACCAGCGTGGCCGTCGACTTCACACACCCGTCGACGGTGATGCCGAACGTCCGGTGGTGCTTGCGCTCCGGGATCCACGCCGTGGTGGGTACGACTGGGATCACACCAACCGATCTCGACGAGCTCCGTGCACTGACGGGGGAAGCGCATTGCATCGTGGCGCCGAACTTCGCGCTCGGCGCGGTGCTCCTGGTGCGATTCGCCGCCGAAGCCGCACGCCACTTCGACGCCGCCGAAGTGATCGAGTTGCACCACGATCAGAAGGCGGACGCACCGAGCGGCACCGCGATCGCCACCGCTCGGGCGATCGGCGCGGCGAGGGCCGGTTCGTGGTCGGCGCCTGAGGCGGTTGGTCCATACGCAGGCTCGCGAGGTGCCGAGGTGGACGGTGTGCCGGTGCACGCGGTCCGCCTTCCCGGGCTCCTGGCGCATGAGGAGGTCCTGTTCGGCGGTCCCGGGCAGGTGCTGTCGCTGCGGCACGACACGACCGATCGGTCGGCGTTCGTGCCGGGCGTTCTCCTTGCGGTCCGCGCCGTGGCCGATCGGCCCGGTCTGACCGTCGGGCTCGATCCGCTGCTTGACGCGTGAGCCGCCGCTAGGCTGGGTGGATGGAATTCCGCACGATCACCGACGCAGAGGTCGAGCCGTTCTTGCTCGCCTTGTCGAACGCGTTCGGCGTCGCACACCTCGACAAGGACGAGGTCGCCGCGGATCGCACGCTGATCGAGCTCGACCGGACGTTCGTCGCCGTCGATGACGGCGCCTTCGTCGGGTGCGCGGGCGTCTTCACCCAGCAGATGGTGGTGCCGGGCGGGGCGACGGTGCCGACGGCCGGGGTCACGATGGTGGGCGTGTTGCCCACCCACCGGCGGCGGGGGATCCTCCGCGAGCTGATGACGCGGATGCTCGCGCAGGCGACCGAACGCGGTGAGCCGGTCGCCGCGCTGTTCGCCTCGGAGGCGGTGATCTACGGGCGGTTCGGCTTCGCTCCCGCGGCGTGGAACCTCACGATGCGTGTCGCCCTGGACCGGGTGGTCTGGGCGACGGCCCCGCCGCCCGGGCGGGTGTTGTTGCGCTCGCGCGAGGATGCGATCGGGCGGATGTGCGACATCTACGACCGAGCGGTGCTGCAGCGTGCGGGCGGCATCGTGTTGGAACCGGCGGCGATCGAGGTGTTCTTCCGGGAACCGACGAAGGAGGACGAGAAACCCTTCTACGCGATCCACGAGGACGCTGACGGCACGCCCGACGCGTTCGCGATGTACCGGACGAAGCATCGGTGGCCCCGTGGGTTGCCGCACACCGTGTTGAAGGTGAAGCACCTGGTCGCGGCCACGCCTGAGGGTGGTGAGGCGATCTGGCGTTTCCTGTTCGACGTCGATCTCGTCTCGAAGGTGACGGCATACGGTCGCCCGGTCGACGAGCCGCTGCTCCTGCAACTCGACGAACCGCGCGCTTTGCGGCCGGAACTCGACGATGGGTTGCTCGTGCGCCCGGTCGACCTCGCTGCGGCGTGGTCTGCGCGCGGGTTCGCGGCAGACGGCGTCGTC
Organism: uncultured Actinomycetes bacterium; assembly: GCA_963746995.1. GTDB lineage: Bacteria > Actinomycetota > UBA4738 > UBA4738 > HRBIN12 > AC-51. The sequence continues at coordinate 860,036 of CAVVDF010000005.1, read as the reverse complement.
ACGGTGGCGGTGTCGGACCAGATGCTGCCCGCCGTCAACGGATCGTTCGAGCTTCGCGTCGAGGACGCTCACGGCTCCTGTCGCCGCGTCGACGCCCAACCGGATGTCTCCTGCACGGTGCAGGCGGCCGGTGCGACCTACCTCGGCGGCGCGACGTGGGCGGCGCTGGCGGCCGCCGGTCGGGTGCATGAACACACGCCCGGCGCGATTGCGCACCTCGACGCGATGTTTCGGGTCGACGTCGCGCCGTGGCCGATCGTGTTCTTCTAGGGCCGGATCGGCGCGTCTGCCTCAGCCGCGGACCCCTTGCACGACGAAGAGCAGGCCCAGCACGCCGAGCGCGCACGCCAGGATCATCCGGACCCACTGCAGGCCCCGGTCCCCGATCACGCGACGGCCGCCGCTGCCGAGCACCGAGAACAGCAGGTCGCTGCACGACACGCCGATGGCGATCGCGAACGCGATGGCGATCGCCGCGACCCTGCCGTCGCGCACGGCGGTCGTCGCCAGGATCGACGAGGCGGTCGTCGCGAAGAACAGCCATGCCCCCGGATTGAGGAAGACGGCCAGCACCCCGATCGCCGTCGGTCCCCAGCGGTCATCGGTCGGCCCGCCCTCGTGGACGGGTTCGGCCGAGCGGAGACTCCGCAGTTCGAGCAAGGCGAGGACCACGAGCACCACGCCGCCGAGCACGCGCAGGATCCGGAGCGCTGGTGGCGACGGCTCGAGGGCCGACAGGCCGAGTGCGAGTGCGAGCAGGATGACAAGCATCGTGAGATTCGCACCGAGCATCACCCGTAGCCCGCCCGCGAGACCCCGGCGCGCGGTCTGCGACAGGATCAGCAGCTGGACCGGTCCGGGTGCGGCGCCGAGCGCGAACCCGAACGCGAATGCGGCCCAGACTCCTGCGTCGGTGTTCACGCTCGCCCGTTCAGCCGGAGCTCCGCCACCTCGATCGCACCGTCGTCTGTCCGTGTGATCCACAGGCCCTCGCACTCGTGCATCGGCGCGACCTCATGACCGGTCAGGCCGAATGCAGCCCGCTCGACGAGCGGGCTGTGACTGATCGCGAGGCCACACCCCCCCTCGGGGAGCTGATCGAGCAGAGCGCGCATGCCCGCAGCCATACCGTCGGGAGAGCCACCGCTGGCGTCCTGCCCCCCAAGGCCGGGGATCACCGCGTGGTCTGTGGGCAGCTGCGCCCCGGCGCCGCGAAGGAACCACGCTGCCGTTTCGGCCGCGCGTGCGGCCGGTGAGACGAACACCGCGTCGTAGTGGATCGCCGTCCGTCCACGCCCGACGTCCTCGGCGAGGGCTCGGCCGAGACTCGAGAGCGCATCGCGCGTGCCATCGCGCGGCGCGTGCCGCCGGAGTTCCAGGTGCTCCATGCGGTTAGCGGCTCGCCGGCTCTGTCTCGCCGGCCTCCCACCGGGCGAGCACGAACAACAGGTCGCTCAGCCGGTTGAGGTAGCGGCGCACCTCGGGGTTCACGTCCCGCTGCGCGTGTTCGAGCGCGACGACCGCACGCTCGGCGCGACGGACGATCGCGCGTGCGAGGTCGATCGCGGCGCTCGCCGTGCTCGCGCCCGGCACGATGAACGTCTCGGGCAGGGGCCGTTCGTCGACGAGGTCATCGATCCGACGCTCGAGCCGCCGAACCATGCGCTCCGTGACGAGCGAGACCTCCGCCTCGAGCTTCTTGCGCTCGCGCGGGTTCGTCGCGAGGTCGGCGCCGACGACGAAGAGCTCACGCTGCAGGGCAAGGAGATCGGCGGACATCGCGTCGTCCGCCGTCGAGGCCCGCGCCAGTCCGAGCGCGGCGACGGCCTCGTCGGTCGTGCCGTACGCCTCGGTGAGCAGGTCGTCCTTCGGGATCCGCCCGCCGTAGAGCAGCCCGGTCGTCCCGTCGTCGCCCGTCTTCGTGTAGATGCGCGGCATGGACGGCTAGCATAGGCGCGTGCTGCGCCACCGCCCCGGGCGGCGCGGAAGGGGGCTCCATCGATGAGCGGCAGGTTCGGATCCGTCATCACGGCGATGGTCACGCCGTTCCGCGACGATCACGGCGTCGACCTCGACGCGGCCCAGGAACTTGCACGATGGTTGCTGGCCAACGGTTCCGACGCGGTCGTGGTTGTCGGCTCCACCGGCGAATCGCCGACCTTGACCTATCAGGAGAAGGCCGATCTGTTCCGAGCCGTGGGCGAGGCCGTCCGTGGCGAGGGCCGGATGATCGCGGGGGTCGGCACCTACGCCACCGCCGAGACGCTCGAGCTGACCGCGGCGGCGGAGGCGGCTGGTGCCGATGGCCTGCTGGTCGTCGCCCCTTACTACAACAAGCCGCCGCAGCGCGGGCTCGCCGCTCACTTCACCGCGGTGGCCGATGCGACCGACCTGCCGGTGATGCTCTACAACATCCCGGGGCGCACCGCGATCCGGATCGAGCACGACACGCTCCTCGAACTCGCGGCGCACCCGAACATCGTCGCGGTGAAGGACTCCACGGGTGACTTCCAGGCGGTGTCGAAGCTGATCACGGAGTCGCCGGACGGCTTCGAGGTGTACTCCGGCGACGACTGGGCGACGTTCGGCTACGCCTGCCTCGGAGGGGTCGGCGTCGTGAGCGTGGCGAGCCACCTCGTCGGCCCAGAGATCCATCGGATGCTCGATCTGATCGCCACCGGCGACATCCCCGCGGCCCGCAAGATCCACGAATCGCTGACGCCGCTGTTCAACGCGCTGTTCATCACGTCGAACCCCATCCCGGTGAAGGCCGCGCTCCAGATGCTCGGACGCGGGTGCGGGCCAACCCGCCTGCCGCTGGTTCCGGCCACCGCCGAGGAAGAAGAGCGGGTCCGCACCGCGCTGCGGGACGCGGGGCTCCTTGGCTGACCCCGGCTGTCGCATCGTCTTCCTCGGCGGGATCGGCGAGGTCGGTCGCAACATGGCCTGCCTCGAGATCGACGGCCGACTCCTGATCCTCGATGTTGGGTTGTCGTTCCCATCGGCCGACATGCCGGGCATCGATCTGGTGCTGCCCGACATGGAATTCGTGCGGGAGCGCGCGGACGACGTGACCGCCGTTGTTCTCACCCACGGCCACGAGGACCACGTCGGAGCGTTGCCGTACCTGCTGAAGGACCTCGGCAGGCCCGTGCCGGTGATCGGTTCGGCGTTCACGCTGGCGTTGCTCCAGGGCAAGCTCGAGGAGCACCAGGTCACCGATCTGGTCGATCTGACCGTGGCCGAGCCCGGCGGCTCGCTCGTGGTCGGCGGGTTCTCGATGCGGTTCTTCCACGTGACACATTCGATCCCCGACGGCATGGCGGTCGCCGTCGACACCCCGTTCGGCACCGTGTTGCACACCGGCGACTTCAAGCTCGACCCGACGCCGATCGACGGCCTCGCCACCGACCTGCACGGGTTCGCCGAGGAGGCTGGCCGCGGGGTGCATGTGCTGCTGTCGGACTCCACGAACGCCGAGGAGCCCGGTCATTCGATGAGCGAGCGGACCGTCGGGCCGATCCTGCGCGACATCGTGAGCAACGCGCCCGGGATCGTCGTAGTCGCCTGTTTCTCGAGCCACATCCACCGGATCCAGCAGGTGATCGACGCGGCGATCGGCGACGGCAGGGTTGTGGCGTTCCTCGGCCGATCGATGCAGAACTCGGTCGGCGCCGCGCGGCGGCTTGGCATCCTGCACCTCGCCGACGCCGACCTGATCGACATCTCGGAGGTCGACTCACTCGACCCGGGGCGCGTCGTGATCATCTGCACCGGCAGCCAGGGTGAGCCCTACTCGGCGCTGAGCCTGATGGCTGCGCGTGAGCATAAGTGGGTGAAACTGAAGGAGGGCGACACGGTGGTGCTGTCCTCGAGCCTCATCCCCGGGAACGAGCCGGCGATCCACCGGGTGGTGGACTCCTTGTACCGCAGCGGGGCCGATGTGTTCGCGATGCCGTCGGACCCCGTGCACGCGAGCGGTCACGCGGCCCAAGAGGAACTCCGGCTGTTGATCTCGCTCGTGCGCCCGCGCTGGTTCGTCCCGATCCACGGAGAGCGACGCCACCTGCAGCACCATGCGCGGCTTGCCGAGGAGGTCGGCATCGCGCGCGACCACATCTTCGTGTGCGAGGACGGTGACGTGATCGAGATCGGCGAGCAGGTGGAGAAAGGCCAGCGGGTGCGCGCAGGGATGACGTTCGTCGACGGTCTCGGGATCGGCGACGTCGGGGGAGAGGTGCTCCGCGATCGCCGGAAGCTCGCGGGCGACGGCGTGGTCGTGGTGGTGGTCACGGTCGACGCGCAAACGGGCGAGCTGGTCGGCGGTCCCGATGTCGTGAACCGCGGATTCGTTCACGAGGAAACGTCCGGCGACATCCTGGAAGAGGCCCGCGCCCGGGTGATCGCGGCGTTCGAGGAGTCCGCGGCGGCCGAGGTGATCGATCCCTCGGTGCTGCAGCAGAACATCCGCCGGGTGCTCAAGCGGTACTTCGTCGAGGTCACGCAGCGCAAGCCGGTGATCCTGCCCGTGATCATGGAGGTCTGATCCCCGAGGCTGCTTGCCTCGGGCGCCGAACCCGTCAGACTTGACGGCCTATGGCCACGAAGACTTCCCCCTCGCGGCGCTCGTCGTCGCGCGCATCGTCCACCCGTTCAACCAAGAAGAAGCCCGCGAAGCGGCCGCCGGCGAAGAAGAGGAAGCCGCAAGAGCCGCCGAAGACGCCGGTGCGCCAGATCCTGTCGCCGCACGCGCGCGACGCTTTCGGGATCTTCCTGGTGGTGCTCGCGCTCGTGACCGTGCTGGCTCTGTGGTTCGACAAGGCCGGGCCGGTGGGGGACTTCCTCGGATGGCTGTTCAGCGGCGCATGGGGCGTCGCCGCGGTGCTGTTCCCGCTCGTCGGTGCGTACTGGGGCGTCCTGCTGCTGCGCGACACGGCGCGCGAGGAACGGGTGCGGATGTTCATCGGCTTCACGGTGCTCGGCTTCGGCGTGCTCGGCGTGATCTCGCTGCTGCGTGGCGACCCCGCACCGACCGCGGGTTACGACGCGGTCGCGCGGGCGGGCGGCGTGATGGGAGCCATGGTCGCCCACCCGCTCGCGAGCGTGATCTCCTCGGTCGGCGCCGCGATCGTTTGCCTCGGCCTCTCGCTGCTCGGTCTCCTCATCTTCACGGGGACGCCGATCTCGGCCGCGTGGCGACGGATCCACGACTTCTTCACCGCGGCCGACGTCGAGGACGTGGAGGAAGAGCCGGCGCCGATGCCGGCGCTCGAGACGGCGGAGCCGCCGAAGCCCAAGAAGGAGCGGATCCGTCACCTGCGCGAAGCCTTCGGGTTGGTCGAGCCCGACGAGGTCGTCGTCCTCCCCGACGCCGACGACGCGGGGTTCGTGGCGTTCGACGAGGAGGATCTTGGGGACGATGCTCCGGCCAGCGTGGCTCCGCCGGCCGCCCGGACGACGCGATCCCGCACGATCGAGACCGCCGAGGGGCCGTACCAGCTGCCACCGTTAGATCTGCTCCGCGAGGCCCCACCCGCGAACGCCGATGCTGCCGATCAGAGCCAGATGCAGGAGGCGCTCGAGCGCACCCTGCGGAACTTCGGCGTCGATGCGCACGTCACCGGCGCGCACCGCGGCCCGACCGTGACGATGTACGAGGTCGAGGTCTCCGCCGGGACCAAGGTGAACAAGGTGCTCGCGCTCTCGAGCGATATCGCCTACGCGCTGGCCACGCCCGACGTGCGGATCCAGGCGCCGATCCCGGGCAAGTCCGCGATCGGCATCGAGGTGCCGAACAAGCATCGTGACTTCGTGATGCTCGGCGACGTGCTGCGCTCGCCCGCGGCGAAGGAGGCGACGCACCCGCTGGAGGTTGCGCTCGGCAAGGATGTCCACGGCCGCGCGCGCATGGTGAACCTCGCGACGATGCCTCACATCTTGATCGCGGGCGCGACGGGCGCCGGCAAGTCGAGCCTCGTGAACTGCTTCATCACATCGCTGTTGATGCGCACGACGCCCGACGACGTCCGCCTGATGCTCGTGGACCCCAAGCGGGTCGAGCTGAGTCACTTCGCCGAAGTGCCGCACCTGCTCAGCCCGGTGATCGTGCATCCGAAGCGTGCGGCCGAGGCCCTGCAGTGGATCGTTCGGGAGATGGAGCTGCGCTACGAGATGCTCGCGAGCGTCGGCGTGCGCGACATCGACGGCTACGAGGCCGGCCTCGCCGACGGGACCCTCCGCATCCCGCCGGGCATGGACGAGAAGTTCGAGCACATGCCCTTCATCGTCGTCGTGATCGACGAGCTGGCGGACCTGATGATGGTCGCCCCGCGCGACGTCGAGGACGCGATCTGCCGGATCGCGCAGATGGCGCGTGCCGTCGGCATCCACCTGATCGTCGCGACGCAGCGGCCGAGCGTCGACGTCGTCACTGGTTTGATCAAGGCGAACATCCCGTCGCGGATCGCGTTGATGACGTCGTCCCAGGCCGACTCGCGCGTGGTGCTCGACATGAACGGCGCCGAGAAGCTGGTGGGCCACGGCGACATGCTGTTCGCGCCGGCCTCCGTCTCGAAGCCCACGCGTCTGCAAGGTGCCTGGGTCACGGAGCAGGAGATCCACGGCATCGTGGACTTCATCCGTGGTCAGCGCGAGGTCGCGTACGACCAGGTGATCGAAGGGCTCGGCCTGCCCCCGTCCGAAGCGGAGCTCTCGGGCGGGGGCGCCGGCGGGCTGGGGTCCGATGACGATCTGCTGCAGCAGGCGGCCGATCTCGTCGTGCGGTCGCAGCTCGGCTCGACTTCGATGCTGCAACGCAAACTCAAGGTCGGGTTCGCGAGAGCCGGCCGCTTGATGGATCTGCTCGAGGACCAGGGCATCGTCGGCCCCTCGCTGGGGTCAAAGGCCCGTGACGTCCTCGTCACGCCGCAAGAGTGGGAGGAACGTCGGAGCGCGTGATCTACAGCGCGCCGACCCGCCGGGCGACCTGGAACATCGTGTCGGCGTGCTGTTGCGGATCGATCATGAGCGACGCCGACGCGCCGACCTGCGACTGCCAGTAGCGGTAGACCTCCTCGTGGGACCACCCTCGTGCGAGCGAATGCTTGAGGTTGCGAGCCATCTCCGAACCGGGCCAGATCGCCTCGGGCGCCACGAGGAAGCCCCCCCGGTGCCCATCGATCGACAGCCAGTGGGCGCCGAGGAGCCCCCAGCTGCCGTCGTCACGCTCGCCAGACACGAGCAGGTACCGCACCGGCCCCTCCGCTAGAGCATCCGGTGCGATGATCCGCTCGCGCAACGCCGCCAGCGGGGAGTCCGTTTGGTGCAACCCTTCGTCACGTGCGTGCACGTGTGGTCCCCTCCGCTTCCGGTGTGTATCCGGTGTGCATGCTAGGTGGGACGTTCGGGGGACGCCAGCGTCCGGAGGGCTACATCTCTCGCGCTCCGGCACGCCGTGTGACCTAGGTCGCTTGCGGCGCGTGATCCTCGACTGTGATGGCGTACATCACGTGGTCCCGCCAGTCGCCGTCGATGAACAGGTATCGCCGGGCGAAGCCCTCCTCGCGCCAGCCCGTGGCCTCCAGGAGGCGTCGCGATGCCGTGTTCTCCGGCTGCACGTTCGCCTGCAATCGGTGGAGTCCGAGTTCGGTGAACGCGTGCTCCATCACGAGTGGCATCGCTGCCCGCATCAGCCCGGTGCCAGCGTGCGGCACGAACGCGTAGTACCCGAGGTACGCGTTCAGGAACACCTTCCGCACGATGTCGGACAGGTTGTACACACCGGCCGGCTCGCCGTCGTCGGTCGTTACGAGCAGGCACGACTGATTCGACTGCGCAGCGCGCTCGAGGTACGCGTCGAACGCATCGTCGGTGCTCGGCGCGGTCGTCCACGGGTGATGCAGGTCGACGCTGCGGCGCGCCGCAGCCAAGAACGCGTCGCGGTCGCCCTCGCGAGGTGGCCGCAGGCGCACCATCAGCCCGGGTGACGCGCCTGCGCCTCGGCGATCACGCGTTCGGCCGCCGCCCGATCCTCGAACCCGTCGGTCGAGACCGTGTGCCCCTCCAGATCCTTGTACACCTGGAAGAAGTGCTCGATCTCGTTCAACAGTGGCGGCGGCATGCCATCGAGGTCCCCGACGTGCGACCACGTGGGGTCGCGCAGGGGCACGCACAGGATCTTCTCGTCCTCGCCCTTCTCGTCGGTCATCCGGAACAACCCGATCGGCCGCACCCGGATGTGGCATCCGGGGAACGTCGGTTCCCCGACGAACACCAGCGCGTCCAGCGGATCGCCGTCGCCGCCGAGCGTGTGCTCGATGAACCCGTAGTCGGCCGGATACTGCATCGACGTGAACAGCATCCTGTCCAAGAAGACCTCGCCGGTGTCGTGATCCATCTCGTACTTGTTGCGCGACCCTTTGGGGATCTCGACGATCACGGTGAGCACACCTGCGTCCATACGCCGAGTCTACGGGGCGGCCATCGCGGGCGGGGTAGCATGACGCCGACATGGCCGGCACCATCGGAGTGGGTTCCGCGCTTCGTCGTGCCCGCGAGATCCGGGAGATCACGCTCGACGAAGCCGCCCGAGATACGAAGCTTCGCACCGAGCAGCTGCGTGCCCTCGAGGATGAGGACTTCGAGGCGCTCGGCGACCCCGTCTACGCACGAGCGATGCTTCGAACGTATGCCCAGTACCTCGGGCTCAAGCCAGACCGTGTGCTGTCGGTCTACGCACGGCACGCCGATGAGGTCGCGCCGCCAGAGCCGCCTGGGAAGCTCGGCCGTGTCGAGCGCGGACTGGCCGCGAGCCGTGTGCGCGACAACCAGAAGTTCCTGCTGGTGGCTGCCGCGGTCGTGCTCGTCGCCTTGATCGCCGTCGGGCTCGTCTCGCGCGGCGGGGCGCCGGCGCCGGCCCCTATCGGCACCCCGGAGGTCACGACGACGCTGCCGAGCGCCTCGATGACACCCGCGGTCGACGTGACGATCACCGCGACCGGCCCTGTCGAGGTCACGGCGGTGATCGACGGGGCAGCGCAGGATCCGACCACGCTTCGGCCCGGCGAGTCGATCGCGTTGATGGCGAGCAAGGATCTGCAGGTGAGCGCGAGCGATGGTGGTGCGATCGACGTGACGGTCAACGGTGTCGACCGTGGCGTGCCGGGCGAACCGGGCGTTCCGTGGTCCGCGACCTACCCTGGACGATCGTCATGAGCGAATCGACGCCCCGTCACGATCCTTTCGGTTTCGGCTGGCCCAACGTGGTCTCCGTGATCCGGATCGCGCTGATCCCAGTGATCGCATGGCTGATCGTGCGGGACACCACGCAGGCGCTGTGGGCCGCAGCGATCATCTTTGCGGTGGGGGCGGCGAGCGACTTCCTGGATGGCTACCTCGCCCGTCGCCATCACATGACCACGTCGACCGGCGCGTGGTTGGATCCACTGTCGGACAAGCTCTTCGTCGCGGTGCCGGCGGTCGTCCTGTCGTTGCGCGGCGAGTTCCCCTGGTGGGCCACCGTTGCGATCGTGGCGCGCGAGCTGGCGGTCACCTGGCTGCGGTGGCGGCTCGACCAGGGCGGCGGCGTGTCGATGCCCGCGTCGAAGATCGCGAAGACGAAGACGGTCGCCCAGCTCTGCGCGGTGGGTTTGACGATCGCGCCGCTCGCCGAGCCGTGGGAGCCGTTCGTCCTCGGTGTGACGGTTCTCGCGGTCGTGCTCACGATCTATTCCGGGGTTGAGTACTTCGTCACGTCGCGACACCGGGTGGCGACGTGAGGGCAGAGATCGTCGCGGTCGGCACCGAGTTGCTGTTGGGGCAGATCGCCGATACGAACGCGCAATGGATGTCCGAGCAGCTTGCCGCGATCGGGGTGGACGTCACCCACCACCAAGCCGTCGGGGACAACCTGGAGCGGATCGTGGACGCGCTGCGTCTCGCGGCCTCGCGCGCCGACGTTGTGCTCGTCTGCGGCGGGCTCGGTCCGACCGAGGACGACATCACGCGCGACGCTGTCGCCGTGCTCGCGGAGCGACCGCTCCGATTCCACGACGAGCTGGAGGCGATGCTCCGACAGAAGTTCACTCGCTGGTCGAGCGGTGGTGCGATGCCCGAGTCGAACCTGCGGCAGGCCCTCGTGCCCGAGGGCGCGACGTGGATCCTGCCCGACCGAGGCACGGCGCCGGGGCTGATCGTCGACCTGGCCGGCGATGTGCGCCTGTACGCGATGCCCGGCGTGCCCGACGAGATGCGGGAGATGATGACGGGCACGGTCCTGCCGGCGCTGGGTGAGCGCTCGGGCGGCGCGATCGTCTCGCGTGTTCTGCGTGTGGCCGGCCTCGGCGAGTCCGCCGTCGCCGAGCGGCTCGCCGACCTCTTCGCAGCCTCCGCGAACCCGAGCGTCGCCTACCTCGCGTCGATGGGAGAAGTGAAGGTGCGCCTGACGGCGAAGGGCTCCACCCGGGCCGACGCCGATGCGTTGCTCGCTCCGCTCGCAGCCGAGGTGTCGAGCCGGCTGGGCGATGTGATCTTCTCCTACGTCGACGAGTCCCTGGAGGAAACCGTCCTGCGGCTGCTGTCGGCCTCGGGCCGTACCGTGGCGTGCGCCGAGTCGCTCACGGGTGGAGGCGTCGGGCAGCGGCTGACGTCTGTCGCCGGCGCGTCGGCGTCGTTCCTGGGTTCCGCGGTGGTCTACTCGCGCGAGATGAAACAGCAGGTGCTCGGGGTGTCCGACGACGCGCTGGTCGGCGGCACGGTCACCGAGGCATGCGCGCTCGCGATGGCCTCGGGCGCACGTCGATTGTTCGACGCCGACGTCGTGCTCGCGTTGACGGGCGCCGCCGGGCCCGAGCCGCACGATGGTGCGGATCCCGGCACGATCTGGGTCGCGATCGACGCGGAAGACGTCGCGCACGCCCGTGGCTTCCTCGCGCGCGGCGAGCGCGACCGGGTCCGCCGCTGGGCCGAACAAGCGGGTCTCGACCTCCTGCGGCGATACCTGGAGGGCGTGCCGCTGCCCACCACGTCACTGCCGGCTGGATGAGCGCCCGCTGGCGACTCTTCGTCGCGGTGGAGCTGCCGGCCGACGCCCGGGCGGCGATCGTCCGGGCCGTCGACGCACTCCCGCCGATCGGCGGGCTCCGGTTTACGCCCGGCGAGGAGCTCCACCTGACGCTGCTGTTCCTCGGCGCGGTCGACCCGGGGGATGTGGATGCGATCGGGTCGCGGCTCGAGGGGGTCGCGGCGTTCTTTGCGCCTTTCCCAACGTCCCTGCTGGGCTTCGGGAGGTTCCCCGAGCGTTCTCGGGCACGTGTGCTGTGGGTCGGTCTTCGAGACGACGAGAGCCATCTCGGCGACCTCGCGCGCGCGACGAAGGGAGCGTTGGCAGATCTCGTGTCGACCGAGGACCGCCCGTTCCGCGCCCACGTGACGGTCGGCCGGGCCCGCGATCCGGTTCCCGTCCCGCGCCAGGTCCTCGCAGCGGCGATCGAACCCGTCCGGTTCGACGTGGCCTCGTTCGCCCTGTTCCGAAGTCACCCCGGCGCCGGGGCCGGCAGGTACGAAGCGGTGCAGCGGTGGCACCTGGGGCCGCCCTCGCCGTAGGATGCGCGCGCGACCGAAGGAGGGCTCCGAGTGGCAACCGTGGAGACTGGCTTCATCCGCCAAGACGGCAAAGAGAAGGTGACCGGGACCGGCCGGTATACCGCCGACCTCAACCTGACGGGCATGGCGCACGCGAAGTTCCGCTACGCCGATCACCCGCACGCGAAGATCCTGTCGATCGATACCTCGAAGGCGCGGTCGCTGCCCGGCGTCGTCGCGGTCGTCACGCAGGCCGACCTGCCCGATGTGCGTTTCGGCTCGTTCGTGCAGGACCGCACGCTGTTCGCGAAAGACAAGGTTCGGTTCGAGGGCGAGATCGTCGCCGGTGTCGCCGCGCTCACGCCTGAGATCGCGGCCGAGGCCGCGCGGCTGATCGAGGTCGAGTACGAGGTCTTGGCGGCGATCGCCGATTACGAGAAGGCGATGGAGCCAGGCGCGCCCGTGATCCATGACGATCTCGCCGACTACGACAAGGACGAGAATATCGTCGCGAGCGGCAACACGATGGCCTATCACACGATCGTGAAGGGCGACGTCGACGCCGCGATGGCGGGCGCCGACGTCGTCGTGAAGGGCCGGTACGTCTCCGACGCGTCGCAGGGTGTGCCGATCGAGCCGCGCGCCGTCGTCGCGCAGTGGCAGGGCGACAAGGTGACGGTCTGGTCTTCGACGCAGGTGCCGTACGCGGCGCGCGCGGGCGTGGCCCAAACGCTGCAGGTGCCCGAGGCCGACGTCCGGATCGTCGTGCCGCTCCTGGGTGGCGGGTTCGGCGCGAAGTGCGACCTTCACTTCGAGGGCCAGGTCGCGGCGCTCGCCCGTGTGGCCAAGCGCCCCGTCAAGCTCGTGTTCTCTCGCGAGGAGGAGTTCCGAGCGATCGCGCAGCGCCGCGAAGGCATCGTGATGGAGTTCGAGACGGGCGTGACGAGTGACGGGCATCTGGTTGGACGCAAGGCCCGGCTCGTTCTCGACAAGGGAGCGTACTGCGGCGAGGGTGGCTTCCTCGGGCAGATGGCGGCGATGCACGCCTGCGGCCCGTACGAGATCGACACCATCAGCGTCGAGTCCTATCTGAACTACACGAACAACCAGCCGTCCGGCTCCGTGCGGGCGCCGACGGCGCCACAGGTCTGCTGGGGCCTCGAGCAGCACATGGACGAGGTGGCGCGCGCCATCGATATGGACCCGGTCGACCTTCGCCGTCGCACGCTGATCACGGAGGGCTCCGAGGGCCCGACGCGGCAGGTATTCGATCACGTCGGGGTTCGCGACACGCTCGAGACCGCCCTCGAGATGATCGGCTACGACGGCGCCGAGCTCCCCGAGGACGAGGCGATCGGGGTCGCGACGGGCTGGTGGCCCTGCATGGCTGCTCCTGCCGGCGCCTACGTCCAGATGAACGGTGATGGCAGCGCGACGATCGTGACCGGCGCCCAGGAGAACGGCAGCGGCGCGGTGATGGCGATGCCGATGTTCGTCGGACAGGAGCTCGGGATCGACCCCAACGACGTCTCGGTCATCTACCAGGACACCGACGTCGCACCGTGGGATATGGGTTCGTGCGGCTCGCAGACGACGTTCAACAGCGGCAGGGCGATCCTCGCCGCCGCGATGGAGGTGCGCGAGCAACTCCTCGAGCAGGCTGCCGAGCAACTGGAGGCCGACCGCGGCGACATCGAGCTCGCCGACGGCGCCGCGTTCGTGAAGGGTTCGCCCGATCGCTCCGTCGCGATCGCCGACCTGGTCGGCGAGATCGGCACCGTCCACGGCAAGGGCTCAGGTGAGGTGCCCGAAGCAACGCCCGGCGACACGGGCGGGTGCGTCGGCCGCCTCGGCAACGAGACGTTCCTCGCACCGCAGCTGATCACCCAAGCCGCGCACGTGCAGGTGGACCGTGCGACGGGTGTGGTCCGGGTGCTCAAGGTCGCTGCCGCCCACGACTCCGGCCGCATCTTGAACAAGCGCGGCGCCGACGGGCAGGTCTACGGCGGCGTGGTGATGGGCGTCGGCCTGGCGTTATCCGAAGGCACGATGCTCGACGACGAAGGCCGCCAGCGGAACCCGCACTTGCTCGACTACAAGCTGGTCACCGCCTCCGACGCCCCCGAGATCGACGTCCGGTGGATCGAGTATGACTCGGTCGGCCCTCGCGGCTCCAAGGGGGTTGGCGAGCCGCCCCAGGTTCCGACGGCCGGCGCGATCGCGAACGCGATCGCGAAGGTGCTCGGCACCCAGGTGCGGCAGCTCCCGATGACCCCGGAGCGGGTCTGGGCCGCGCAGCAGGCGGTGCAGGCGTGAGCCCGTCGTTCACCTCGGCATCCACGATCGACGAGGCGTTGACGGCGGTCGCCGCCGGTGCGCGACCCGTTGCGGGCGGTACCGACCTGGTGGTCGGTGCACGTCAGGGTAAGGCCCCGCTCCCGGACGCGATCGTGGCGATCGACCGATTGAGCGACCTCGACACGTTCCGCGTAGAGGCCGACGCGATGATCCTTGGCACGCTCGTGACCCACGAGGCCCTCGTGGCGAACGCGACCGTTCGGGAACGCCTGACCGCGATCGCCGACGCGAGCGCGATCGTCGGCTCGCACGCGACGCGCGCCCAAGGCACGATCGGCGGCAACGTGATGAACGCCTCGCCTGCGATGGATACCGGTGGTCCGCTGCTGTGCCTCGGCGCCACCGTGACGCTCCGCTCGCACGGTGGCGAGCGGACGCTCGGTCTCGCCGAGCTGTGGACGGGACCGGGCAAAACCTCGGCAGCGACCGACGAGCTGCTCACTGCCGTCATGGTGCCGCTGCCCGCCCCGGGTACCGGCTCGTGCTACGTGCGCCTCGAGTACCGCAAGCAGATGGAGATCGCCGTCGTCGGTGCGACTGCGGTGGTCACGGTCGCCGACGGCGTCGTCACGAACTCCCGTATCGCGATCACGGCGCTGGCCCCGACGATCCGCCGTATCCCCGGGGCCGAGGCCGCGCTGAACGGCACCGATGGGGGAGAGAACGCGATCTCCGCGGCCGCGGCCGCGACGGCCGCCGCGTCGGCGCCGATAAGCGACGTGCGCGGTTCGGCCGACTACCGGACCGCGATGGCCGAGGTCATCGCCCGCCGGGCGATCGCCGGCGCGCTCACCAGGGCCCGAGGCGGGTCCGTCGATATCCCTGCGAGCCCTGCGCTCTACGGCAGCTGAGGAGCCAACTGATGAAGGTCCCCGCAACCCTGACGGTCAACGGCACGAGCTACCCGGTCCAGCTCGATCCGCATGTGAGTCTGCTCAACGCTGTTCGCAACGAGATCGGCCTGACCGGCTCGAAGGAAGGTTGCGACGACTCGGAGTGCGGCGCCTGCATGATGCTGCTCGACGGCAAGCCGGTGAACGCCTGCTCCTACCTGGCGCTTCAAGCCGAGGGCCGGGAGGTCACGACGGTCGAGGGACTCGCAGGCGACGAGGAGGTCGGTCCGTTGCAGCGGGCGTTCCTCCAGCAGTTCGGCGTGCAGTGCGGCTTCTGCACACCGGGCATGTTGATCTCGGCGACGGCCCTGCTGCGCGGGAACCCCAACCCCACCGACGAGGAGATCCGGATCTGCCTGTCGGGCAACCTGTGCCGCTGCACCGGCTACGACGGCATCGTGAAGGCGGTTCGCCAGGCCGCAGCGGGCGACGTGCCTGCCCTCGGCGCTCCGCCGGTCCACGCGGATGCGACGCCTCCGCACCACGCCGGGTGACCTCGCGATCGGCGGCGCCCGAAGAGACCAATGACGGATAACGGTCCCGGCATCGGCCGTGGTTGACTCTCGCGAACGAACGGGGAGGGAACAGTGACTCGACCACGCTCCGCACGACCCGCGATCGCCGTCGCGGCAGCCGTGCTGGCATTGGCGCTCGCATCCGGCGCCACGGCGGTGTCCGCGGCCCCGCCGCCCGACCCGAAGATCGTCGCCGTCGGCGACATCGCCTGCCAGTCGTACAGCCAGAGCGACGGCGAGGGAGCATGTCGCTCCGACGAGGTCGCCGCATTGATCACACAGCTCCGCCCCAACCGGTTCCTCGCGCTTGGCGACCTTCAGTACAACAACGGGACGCTGACCGAGTTCTCCAAGGTGTGGGCGAAGCAGTTCGGGGCGCTGAACGGGATCACCTCCCCAGCGCCGGGCAACCACGAATACGGAACGCCCGGGGCCGAGGGGTATTTCACCTATTGGGGCGCGGCGGCGCACGGGCCTGAGGGCTACTACTCGTTCGACCTCGGGGCGTGGCACATCATCGCTCTGAACTCCGACCTGTGCTTCGATGCTGCTGGGTGCGGCCCCGGGTCACCGCAGTACGAGTGGCTGGCCGCCGACCTGGCGAGCGACCGCGCTGCCTGCACCCTCGCGTTCCAGCACCATCCACCGTTCGATTGGCGCACCTGGGAGAAGTTCGTCGACCCCGACGAGCCGAAGCCTAACGGTGGATCAGAGGTGATCGTGTATCGCGACATGTGGCGGCTGATGGACACCGCCGGTGTTGACGTGATGCTGAACGGTCACAACCACATCTACCACCGCTGGGCGCCGCAGGATGCATCCGGCAACCGCGATCCGAACGGGATCCGGGAATTCACCGTCGGCACGGGTGGCCGCTCGCTCTACCCCCTGGGGAAGAAGCCGCGCCCGGCGAATCTCCTCGCGGTGCAGAACAAGTCGTTCGGCGTCTTGCAGATGACACTGCATCCCACCGGCTACGACTACAGCTGGGTCGGTCTACCGTCGGACCCTGCGTTCCACGACTCCGGCTCGTTCTCCTGCCGCTGACGCCTCGCAGGCGAGGACTTGCTTGCATCCGAACATCTGTTCGGATAGCGTTCCCTCGTCCGAACGCCGAACGACAGGGGTGTAACTTATGTCAGACCGGGTCGCTAGTGTCCTCGACCGTCAGACCGAAGCGCTCGCTCGACCCTCCTCCCGGGTGGGCCGTGACAAGAAGGAGGATCGCGTGGATCGCGACAAGATGCTGGACGTCACGCTCCAGCAGATCGAGAAGCAGCATGGCAGGGGCGCCGTCATGAAGCTCGGCGAGCACCCGATGAACGTGGCGATCGGCACGATCCCGACGGGGTCGCTCGCGCTCGACATCGCACTCGGCATCGGCGGCATCCCGCGCGGGCGTGTGGTCGAGGTCTTCGGGCCCGAGGGCTCGGGCAAGACCACCGTGTGCCTGCACATCATCGCCGAGGCGCAGCGCGCGGGAGGCATCGCGGCGTTCATCGATGCCGAGCACGCCCTCGATCCGACCTACGCACGCGAGCTGGGCGTCAACATCGACGAGTTGCTCGTCAGCCAGCCCGACTCCGGCGAGCAGGCGCTCGAGATCGCCGACATGCTGGTGCGCTCGGGTGCGCTGTCCCTGGTCGTGATCGACTCGGTGGCGGCCCTCGTGCCCCGCGCCGAGATCGAGGGCGAGATGGGCGACACACACGTCGGCCTGCAGGCCCGGCTGATGTCCCAGGCCATGCGGAAGCTGTCTGGGTCGCTGTCGAAGTTCGACACCACCGCGATCTTCATCAACCAGCTCCGCGAGAAGATCGGCGTGATGTTCGGCTCGCCCGAGACCACTCCCGGTGGCCGCGCCCTGAAGTTCTACTCGTCGGTGCGCCTCGATGTGCGCAAGATCGAGAACCTCAAGGACGGCACCGACGTCGTCGGCTCACGCACCCGGGTGAAGGTCGTGAAGAACAAAGTCGCACCGCCGTTCCGCCAGTGCGAATTCGACATCATGTACGGCAAGGGCATCTCTAAAGAGGGCTCGCTGCTCGACGTCGGCGTCGATCTCGAGATCATCAAGAAGTCGGGCGCGTGGTTCACCTACGAAGGCGAGCAGCTCGGCCAGGGCAAGGAGAACGCCCGGACGTTCCTCGCGGAGCACACCGACGTCCGTGACGAGATCGAGGCGAAGGTGCGCGCCGCCGTCGGCCTCACCGGGTTCAGCGAGGCCGACGACCAGCCGATCGAGATCGCACCCGACCTGATCGAGCTCGAATCTCCCGTCAAGGCAGGCAAGAAGGCCGACTGAGCGTGCCCACCGACCGTGCGCCGGCCGCCAAGCGCATAGGCAAACGGAAGGACGTCCACGAGCGGTCGCTCGGGCTCCTCGCGGTGCGGCAACGCAGCCGCCGGGAGCTCGAGCGGCGGCTCGTCCAAGCCGGCTTCGAGCGTGACGAGGTCGACGCCGAACTCGACCGGCTGGAGGGCGTCGGTCTGATCGACGACGAGGCGTTCGCGCGAGCCGTCGTCGAGGGTCGGATGGGGGCCCGGGGAGAGTCCCGGCGTGTCGTGGCCGGCCGTCTGGCGCAGGCCGGGGTGACCTCCGACATCGCGACGATGGCTCTCGATGGTGCGCTTGAGGCCGACGAGGACAGGGCCGCGCGTCTCGCGGAGACGAAGGCGATGCGGCTGCGAAGCCTCGAGCCGCAGGTGGCGTTTCAACGTCTCTACGGGTTCCTGGCCCGACGCGGCTACGGACCGGAGGTCGCTCGTGCAGCGGCTCGTAAGGCGCTTGCCGTGCAGACGATCGACGAGTGAACCTTGCCTCGGGTCCTGGGTGGCCGTAAGGTGTGGAAAACCTGAACCACTCACGAACGAGAGGCACCACCAGACCTGTGACCGAGCGACCCGACAACCCGCGTATGCGTCTTTCAACCAGCCATCAGCAGCCCGAACGGAGGCCGGGAACCCCGTAGGGGTGGCGCGACGCTGCTCTGTGTCCAGGCCCGTCTGGGCCTCTCCCTGACTCTGCAGGGAGGCATCATGACCTCGGTGATCGTGGGCGTTGCCGCGTTGGCGGCCGGCGTCGTCATCGGGTTCCTCGTCCGCGCCAACATGGCGAAGTCCTCGGCCGGGACCGTCGAGTCCCAGGCCAAGCAGAAGCTCCTCGAGGCCGATCAGCGCTCCGCACAGGCCGAACAAGAGGCGGTTGCCATCGTCCGGAAGGCAACCGACGAGGCCAAGGCTGACGCCGCGCAGATCCGACGAGACGCCGAAGACGATGTGAAGGCTCGACGCGACGAGATCGCGCGGCTCGAGCGCAGGATCACGGAATCCGAAGAGGAGCTGCGTGATCGCAAACAGAAGCTCGAGGCGCGTTCCGTGGAGCTCGACGAGCGTGAGGAGATCTTCCACGACGCTCGGCTGAAACTCGAGCAGTCGGCCGAGCGCCAGCGGGTCCAGCTCGAGCGGATCGCGGGCATGACCTCGTCGGAAGCACGCGAAGAGCTCGTCGCCCACGAGGTCGACGAGGCGAAGCGCTCCGCGATGGCGCAGGTTCGCGAGATCGAACAGCGCGCCCGAGAAGACGGTGAAGAGCGGGCGCGGAAGATCCTGACGATCGCGATCCAGCGTGTCGCGTCCGAGCAGACGGCCGAGTCGACCGTCAGCGTCTTCACTCTGCCGAGCGAGGACATGAAGGGCCGCATCATCGGCCGCGAGGGCCGGAACATCCGGGCGTTCGAGGCCACGACCGGCGTCAACATCATCATCGACGACACACCCGAGGCGGTGGTGCTGAGCAGCTTCGATCCGGTCCGGCGCGAAGCGGCTCGGATGACCCTTGAGAAGCTCGTGCAGGACGGCCGGATCCACCCCGCCCGGATCGAGGAGATCCACGAGCGCTCCATGGCCGAGATCGACGAGCGGATCCGACGCGCCGGTGAGGACGCCGTCGCCGAGGTCGGGATCACGGACATCCACCCCGAGATGATCAAGTTGCTCGGGCGGCTGCAGTACCGCACGAGCTACGGCCAAAACGTGCTCCGCCACCTGGTTGAATCCGCGCACATCGCTTCGGCGCTCGCGTCCGAGCTTGGGGTCGACCCCGCGATCGCGAAGCGCGGAGCGTTCCTGCACGATATCGGGAAGGCCGTCACCCACGAGGTCGAGGGCTCGCACGCGATCATCGGTGCCGAGATCGCTCGCCGGATGAAGGAGGACCCTGAGGTCGTCCACTGCATCGAGTCCCATCACGGCGAGGTCGAGCAGCGCACGATCCACGCGGTGCTCGCGCAGATCGCAGACTCGATCAGCGGCGGCCGTCCGGGCGCGCGCCGCGAATCGCTCGAGACCTATGTGAAGCGCTTGGAACGCCTCGAGGAGATCTGCAGCACCTTCGAGGGCGTCGAGAAGGTCTACGCGATGCAGGCCGGTCGCGAGGTCCGCGTGCTCGTCCAGCCAACGTCCGTCGACGATATCCAGGCCCAGGTGATCGCTCGCGACATCGCGAAACAGGTCGAGGAGGAGCTCCAGTACCCCGGCCAGATCCGGATCACGGTGGTGCGCGAGACCCGCGCGACCGAATACGCACGGTAGGGCGTAGCCTGGGGTCTGATGGAGGCGAAGTACCTGATCCGCACCTTCGGGTGCCAGATGAACGAGCACGATTCCGAGCGGATCGGTGGGGTTCTGATGGCAGACGGCATGACGCCGACCGAGGATCCCGGCGAGGCGCGCGTCATCGTGTTCAACACCTGTGCGATCCGTGAGAACGCCGACAACAAGCTCTACGGCAACCTCGGGCACCTGAAGCCGCTCAAGGATGCCAACCCGGGCCTCAAGATCGTCGTCGCCGGTTGCCTGGCGCAGAAGGACCAGGCACTGATCCAGCGCAAGGCCCCCTGGGTCGACGTGGTGGTCGGCACCCACGCGCTGCCGCAGCTACTGGATCTGCTGGATCGTGCGGTCACCGAGGGTCCGCAGATGGACGTGCGCGAGCACACTGAGCTGTTCCCGAGCGCGTTGCCGGCCGCCCGAGCGCACGACTTCCGTGCGTGGGTGTCGATCGCGCCCGGCTGCGACAACGCCTGCACCTTTTGCATCGTGCCGCTCGTGCGAGGACCGCAACGGTCGCGGTCGATCGATGACATCCTCGCCGAGGTGCACGATCTGGTCGCCACCGGGGTGATCGAGGTCACCCTGCTCGGTCAGAACGTGAATACGTACGGCCGCGATGTGACCGTGCCCGAGTCGGCCCGCACGCCGTTGTTCGCGGAGCTGCTGCGGAAGGTCAACCAGGTTGACGGACTGCGTCGGATCCGCTTCACCTCGCCGCATCCGCACGACTTCACACCCGACGTGATCGACGCGATGGCCTCGAGCGACAACGTCTGCGAGCACATCCACTTCCCGTTGCAATCCGGGTCCGACCGGGTGCTCAAAGCGATGCAGCGTTCCTATCGCCGTCAGCGCTACCTCGACTGGCTCGAGCGGATCCGAGCGGCGATCCCGAGCATCGCGGTGACGACCGACATCATCGTGGGGTTCCCGGGCGAGACCGAGGAGGACTTCCGCGAGACGCTCGACGTCGTGCAGCGGGCGGACTTCGACAGTGCCTATACGTTCCAGTACTCGCCGCGTCCGGGCACGCGGGCGGCGACGATGGAGGACCAGGTGCCGAAGGAGGTCGTGCAGGAGCGCTTCGACCGACTGGTCGATCTCCAGTCGCAGATCACCTACGCGCGGAACCTGGCGCAGGTCGGCCGGACGGTCGAGGTCTTGGTCGAAGGAGTCGGGAAGAAGGCGGGATCCACGCAGGCGCGCACACGCACGAATCGCATCGTGCATCTGGAGGAGAGGCTCGACCCCGGCACATTCGCCGATGCGGAGATCACCGCGGCGGCTGCCCATCACGTGCTCGGCACGGTCGTGCCGGCGCCGGTCCCCATCGGGCCGTGACGCTGCGAGCGTTGGTGGGGCCGACCGCCAGCGGCAAGACCGAGGCGGGGATCGGCGTCGCGCTGACGCTCGGCGCCGAGGTCGCCTCGGTGGACTCGATGCTCGTGTACCGGGGTATGGACATCGGTACGGCCAAGCCGACCCCGGCGCAACGAGCCACCGTCCCGCATCACCTGCTCGATCTGGCCGAGCCGTCGGAGCGCTTCACGGTGGCTCGGTTCCAGCGTGAGGCGGATGCCGTCCTGGCCCGGTCGGCGAGCCCGCTGCTGGTCGGGGGATCGGGGCTCTATTTCCGGGCGGTGGTGGATCGGCTCCGGTTCCCGCCGGAGGATCCGGCCGTGCGAGCGGCGCTTGAGGCCGAGGCCGATGAGCTCGGCCCCGAGGAGCTCTTCCGGCGTCTCGCCACGGCGGATCCCGTCGCGGCGGAACGGATCGACCCGGCCAACGTCCGTCGGACGATCCGGGCGCTCGAAGTGGTGGCCATCACGGGCACGCCGTTCAGCGACTTCGCTGCCTCCTGGGAGATCTACGACCCCGCGCGCGTGCGGGTCGCAGGCATCCGGCTCGATACTGCCTCGCGCGACGCGCGCGTGCGTGCTCGGGTCGCGTCGATGCTCGGGACCGGCTGGCTCGACGAGACGCGCTCGCTCGTCGACCGTGGATTCGGCGCCTGGCTCACCGCCAGCCAGGCGATCGGATATGCGGAGCTCGCCGCGCACCTCGACGGTAGGCTTGCGTTGGACGAAGCCATGGAACGCACCGTGAAACGGACGAAGGAGCTCGCCCGACGCCAGATGGCGTGGTTCCGGCGCGACCCACGGATCCAGTGGTTCGAGGCCGACGAGCGCGGCGCCGTGCCGCTCGCCGACGACATCGCCGCGTATCTGGAGGGAGCGTGAGCGGGCTCACGCTCAGCAAGTACCAGGCGAGCGGTAACGACTTCCTGCTGGTCGATGAGCTGGACGGCCCGGCCGGCGACCTCGACGTGCCGGCGCTGTGCGACCGGTGGATGGGGGTCGGCGCCGACGGTTTGATCCGCATCGGACGAGGAACCGACGCGCCCTACACCTTCGCGCTGACCAATGCCGACGGGTCGGCTGCGGCGATGTCCGGCAACGGCATGCGTTGTCTGGCGGCGTGGCTCCGCGATCGGGAGCGGGTAGCTCACGGCGACTCGTTCGACGTCGAGACTCCGGTCGGTCTCCGGCACGTGTGGCTCACGCTCGACGGGGCGACCGTGGGGATGGGCGAACCGAACTTCACGCGGGCCGCGATCCCGATGCGCGGGCCTGCGTGGGAGACGTTCCAGGAGCAGCCGTTCGATATCGGCGACGGCAGGACGTTGGCAGCCACAGCGGTGTCGATGGGCAACCCGCACCTGGTGCTGTTCACCGACGAGGATCCGGCTCGCTATCACCTGGAGCACATCGGGCCGGCGCTCGAGCACCACGAGCTGTTCCCCGAGCGCATCAATGTCGAGTTCGCGCGTATCGCCGATGGCGGCATCGATGTCCGGGTCTGGGAGCGCGGCGTCGGGGAAACCCTCGCATGCGGAACGGGCGCCTGCGCCGTGGCGGTCGCCGCGCACGAAGCAGGCCGCGGGCCCCGGGAGGTGGTCGTGCGGTTCCGGGGGGACCGCTGCACGTCGAGCGTCGCAGCGACGGGGAGATCCTGCTCGGCGGGCCTGTGCAGCACGTGTTCGACGCGGTCGTGGACCTCGACGACCTCGAGCCATGAGCGATCTCGGCGAGCGGCTCGCCGCGGACACACTGGCCCTTATCGACATCGCGTCGGAAAGCCGCGACGAGACGGCGATCGTGGATGCGCTCCGGCCCCGGTTCCGGCGCCGCCCGCGGCCCCACCGTCGCGGACGACCGCGACACCGTCCTCGCAGTCCTGCCAGTGCGCCGTTCCGGTGTGCCGCTCGTGCTGCTGGCCGGTCACGTCGACACCGTGCCGCTCGCGGGCGCCTCCCGCCCGGGCCGGCGAGCCGACGGCGCGATCGTGGGCCGGGGCGCAGCGGACATGAAGGGCGCGCTCGCCGTGATGCTTGCGCTGGCAGAAGACGGCATCTCGTCGCCGCCCGGCGGACGTCGGGTTCGTGTGCTTTGGCCGCGAGGAGGTGCCGATCACGGAGTCCGCGCTGCTGCCCGCGTTCGAGCGCGTCCCAATGCTCCGAGACGCGGCCCTCGCGATCGTCATGGAACCGACGGCGAACGAGCTCGAAGTCGGCTGTAACGGCAACCTGAGCGTTCGGGTGATGGTCCACGGCCGAGCGGCGCACAGCGCGCGGCCGTGGCTCGGCGACAACGCGATCCATGCGGCGATCGAGGCGCTCGGCCCGCTCGCCGACCTGCCGATCCGCGAGGTCGATGTGGACGGGCTCGTGTTCCGCGAGGTGGTCTCGGTCACGACGATCAGCGGCGGCGTCGCCGGCAATGTGGTGCCCGATCGGGTCGAAGCGACGGTGAACTTCCGATACGCCCCGACGCACACGCCGGTCGAGGCCGAAGGCCGGCTGCGCGAGCTGCTCGAACACCACCGGGTCGAGGTGGAGATCCTCGGCAACGGCCCGCCCGGTCCGGTGTGCCTCGACAACCCACTCGTGGAGCGGCTCGCGCGTAGCAGTGAACTGCGGGTTCGCCCCAAGCAAGCGTGGACCCCGGTTGCCGAGTTCGGCATGGTCGGCGTGGATGCCGTGAACCTCGGCCCGGGGGACCCGCGGTACGCTCACACCGACGACGAGCAGGTCGAGGTGACCGCGCTCGTACGGACCCACGAGATCGTGTCGGCGTTCCTGGCCGGCTCGGAGGTCTAGATGGTGCACTTGTCGCCGGCCATGCGCGCGGTCGAGCCGTATCCGTTCGAGGACCTCGACCGCCGCAAGAAGGCGGCGCTCGACGCGGGGCGCACCGTGCTTGACTTCGGCGTCGGCGACCCGCGGGAGGAGACGCCGGCGCTCGTGCGCGACGCGTTGGCCGCCGCGATCGATCCGATCTCCTCATACCCGCGAGCCGCCGGTCTGCCGGCGCTCCGCCGGGCGATCGCCGCCTGGGTCGAGCGCCGCTACGGAGCGTCCGTCGATCCGGATACCGACGTGCTCCCGACGCTCGGGTCCAAGGAGCTGGTGTTCTCGTTGGCCCAAGCGGTGCTCGATCCGGCGGCGGGCAAGGATCTCGTCTTGACGACCGACCCCGGATACTCCATCCCCGAGCGAGGCGCCAGCTACGCGGGTGGCGAGGTCGCGCGCCTACGCCTGGAGGAGGAGCGGGGGTTCCTGCCCGACCTGCGTGCGATCACCGATGAGCAGTGGCGGCGTGCGAGTTTGCTCTGGCTCAACTACCCGAACAACCCGACCGGGGCCGTCGCCCCGCTGTCGTTCCTGGCCGAGGCCGCGGTCGCGTGCCGCGAGCATGACGTGTTGCTCGCGAGCGACGAGGCGTACAGCGAGCTGTGGTTCGGGGATGCCCCGCCGCCGAGCGCGCTTCAGCTCCCCGACCGCGCCAACGTGGTTGTGGTGCAGACGCTCAGCAAGCGGTCGTCGATGACCGGCTATCGCAGTGGGTTCGCCGCCGGCGATCCGACGCTGATCGCCGCGCTCCGGCGACTCCGCCCGTCCGTCGGCGTGACCCCGCAGGAGTTCGTGCAGCGTGCGAGCATCGCCGCCTGGGGCGACGAGCGACACGTCGAGCAGAACCGCGCTCGCTACGCGGCCAAGCGCCCCGTGTTCCTCGATCTGTTCGCGCGTCACGGGATCCACGTCGCGGCAAGCGAGGCGACCTTCTACCTGTGGGTGGCGGTGCCCGGCGGGAGGCCAAGCCTCGCGTG
This sequence comes from uncultured Actinomycetes bacterium, assembly GCA_963746995.1. Lineage (GTDB taxonomy): Bacteria > Actinomycetota > UBA4738 > UBA4738 > HRBIN12 > AC-51. Next base: position 834,907 of record CAVVDF010000005.1, on the reverse strand, counting down.
GGCGCTCGAACTGCTCGAGCGCGCCGACGTTCTGGTTGCCCCTGGCTCGTTCTTCGGATCCCAGGGCGAGGGATACGTCCGGATGGCGATGGTGCCGACCCTCGAGGAATGCCGCCGGGCGGCGGCGGCGCTCGAGCCCGTGCTGGCCGGGGTGCGTGCGTGAACGACGAACTCGCACGCCGCATCGAGGCATCCTGGGGCGAGGGGGTGGAGATCGACGCGGACGCGGTCGCCGAGACGATCGATCTCCTCGACCGGGGCGCGATCCGCGTCGCCGAGCCGGCGGCGGCGGGAGACCCATGGACGGTCAATACGTGGGTCAAACAGGCTGTGCTGCTGTACTTCCGGATCCGTGGTCTCGAGACCACGGAGGCGGGTCCGTTCGAGTACCACGACAAGTTGCCGCTCAAGCACGGCTACGCCGACGCCGGCGTCCGCGTGGTGCCGCCGGCGACCGTTCGGTACGGGGCGCACATCGAACCCGGTGCCGTGCTGATGCCGAGCTACGTGAACATCGGCGCGCACGTCGGCGCGGGCACGATGGTCGACACGTGGGCGACCGTTGGGTCGTGCGCGCAGATCGGCGCCGACGTGCATTTGGCGGGCGGCGTCGGCATCGGCGGCGTGCTCGAACCGATCCAGGCGGCACCGGTCGTCATCGAAGACGGCGCCTTCATCGGCTCGCGCTGCATCGTCGTGGAGGGCGTCCACATCGGCGCGCGCGCCGTCCTCGGCGCCGGGGTCGTTCTCACGGCGAACACACCGGTGATCGACCCTCGCGGGTCGGCACCGGTCGAGTTTCGCGGCCGGGTCCCCGCAGGTGCCATCGTGGTGCCGGGCACGCGTCCGCGCAGCTTCTTGGCGGGCGAGTACGGGATGCCGTGCGGCCTGATCATCGGCGAACGAACCGGCGCGACCGACGGCAAGGTCGCGTTGAACGACCTGCTGCGCGACGCGGGTTCGTCGTTCGGCTGACCACGATGCCAAACCGAACCGACGCCCGCATCGTCGAATCGCCGATCGCCGCCACGTGGCGTTCGATCCAGCACGAGAAGGCGATCCTCGTTGGGATCGGCCCGGGGATCGCCGAGGACGACCTCGACGAGCTCGCGGCGCTCGCGGACTCCGCCGGCGCCGAGGCGGTCGGCCGCGTCGTGCAGAGCCGCACCGAGCCCGACCCGCAGTTCTGGATCGGCAAGGGCAAGGTCGACGAGCTGCACGACCTGCTCCATGGATCGGGCGCACAGCTGGTGATCTTCGACGAGGAACTGTCTCCGGGTCACCTGCGGTCGCTCGAAGCGCGCTTGGGGGCGAAGGTTCTGGACCGGACGGCGCTGATCCTGGACATCTTCGCGTTGCACGCGCACACGCGGGAGGGCAAGGCACAGGTCGAGCTCGCACAATTGAACTACCTCCTCCCCAGGCTGCGAGGCTGGGGCGAGGCGATGAGCCGGCTCGGCGGTGGGATCGGCACCCGTGGACCGGGCGAGACGAAGCTCGAGTCGGACCGCCAGCACATCCGCCGACGGATCACGAAGCTCCGCCGCGACGTGACGGCGATGCAGACCGCGCGTGACACCCAACGGGCGAGCCGCCAGCGATCAGAGATCCCCCAGATCGCGATCGTTGGCTATACGAACGCGGGCAAGTCATCGCTCCTGCGACGGCTGACCGGCGCCGACGTGATCGTGGCCGACCAGCTGTTCGCGACGCTCGACCCGACGACACGCCGGATCGTGCTTCCCGGGGGTCGATCGGCGACGGTCTCGGACACCGTGGGGTTCGTTGCGAAGCTTCCGCACGACCTGGTCGAGGCCTTCCGGTCGACCCTCGAGGAGGTCACGCAATCCGACATGATCGTGCAGATCGCGGACGCGGCCTCGCCGGCACTTGCCGAGCAGATCGAGGCGGTTCGGCGGGTGCTCGACGAGATCGGGGCGGCCAACATGCCGGAGGTCTTGGCGCTCAACAAGATCGACCTTGTGCCCGGTTCCCAGCGGGCGCGTTTGGCGATGCGATTCCCGGGATCGGTCGCTGTCTCGGCGCGCACCGGCGAGGGTGTGGACGGACTGCTCCAGGCGGTGGCGGCCACTGTCCCGACGCCCCCGGTCGACGTCCGTGCGGTGATCCCGTGGGATCGCGGAGATCTTGTGGCGATGCTCTATCGCGAGGCCGACGTGCTGCGCGCCGACGCCGAGCCGGAGGGGACGCGGGTGCACGCGATGGTCGGCTTGCGAGCGCTCGCGGCGATCCGCCCCTTCGCGACGTCGGTCGTTCGGCGGGACGGCGAGGACGGCGCTTAGCGGAGCGGGCTGCCGATCGACCACAGCGCCGGATCGTCCCAGGCGCCGATGACCACGTGATCGGGGTCCTGCCCTCGCTCATCGGCGAAGCGAGCCGCAAGCACCTGCAGGCGGACCGCGTAGGGGATCTGTGCGAGCAACGACGGCAGGGCTGAGGGCTCGTCGAGGCCCGTCACGTCGACGCCGCTCGCGGCGGCGGCCTTGGCGATCGCCGCCACCAATCCGTCGTCGTCACCGCGGATCAGAGCGACCAGATGATCGCTCCCATCCATCGGTACCGCGCTGCCGTGCAGGAAGAACTCTGCGTCGAAGCCTTCCGCGAGCACCCGCGCCGCCTCGCGGACCTTGAGCGCACCTTCCCGGGCCGTGACGGCGGCGTGCCCAGATCCGATGAGCTGCAGCGAGCGTGCGGGCAGCGGGATCCGTTCAGTGCCTGACGACTCGATCGCGTTGCGGGCCGCACCCGGCACGAGCAAGAGCGTGTCATGCGGCAAGGAATCGGCTCCCATCTCCGAGGCGAGCATCGCCAACGCGAGCAGCGTCGTCGTATAGCTCACCGTGTAGGTCTCTGACGGCTCACGCGGGACCGTCTCGATCACGTCGTTCATGCTGATCCCCTCGCGGGCGATCGTCACGGTCTGGAGACCTGCTGTGACCGCCAGCGCGCGAGCGGCAAGCGCGTAGGAGGTCTCACCGGTGTGGGTGATCACGACGATGCCGTCCTGCGGACCAACGATCGGCGCGTTCTTCACGAACTGCATGGAGGACACGGCATGCGCGGAGCGCCCGGCATCCTGCAGCATCGCGGCACCGAGGTGGGCTGCGTGCTGGCTGGTACCCGTGCCGACCACCCAGATCCGACGGACCCGGTGAAGGGACTCGGCCGCCGCATGCACCTGCTCGCGAACGGTGCCGGCGATCAGCATCCGTTCGAGTTCATCAGGCTGCGAGACGATCTGGCGCCACAGCTCGGTTCCCTGCGACATTCGCGGCTCCCTCGGACGAGATAGGCCGCGAGCCTACCCGACTCAGAGCTTGCGCAGGACCGCCACGACCTTGCCCATGATGCGCCCGTCGATCATCGCGAACGGCGAGAGTGCGGGATTCTCGGGGATCAGCATCACGCGCGGACCGTCGCGTCCGAGACGCTTGACGGTGGCTTCGTCCTCGGCGGGGCCCGGCAGCAGCGCGGCCACGATGTCGCCGTCCTGAGCGGTGTCTTGAGAGTGCACGACCACCATGTCACCGTCGAGGATGCCCGCGCCGATCATCGAGTCTCCGGTGACGCGCAGGGCGAAATGGTCGCGGGGGCCCCCCTTGGCGAAGTCGGCCGGTACCGCGACGTAGTCCTCGATCTGCTCGGCTGCCAGGAGCGGTGTGCCGGCGGCGATCCGCCCAACGAGGGGCACGACCGTGCCGGCCGCGCGGGCCTCGTCGCTCGCGAGGCTCATCGCTCGCGGCTTGGTCGGATCCTTATGCAGGAGCCCCTTCCGCTCGAGATTCGCGAGTTGGGCGTGGACCGAGGACGAACTCGTGAGACCGACCGCCTCTCCGATCTCGCGCACGGTGGGTGGGTAGCCGCGCTCGCGGACGGTTTCGGCGATGAAATCGAGGATGCGCTGCTGTCGTGCAGTGATGTCAGACACGGTCCGTACCCTCCCTGAACGTGTGGCGGCGACCGTAGCACCGGCCCGGGGGGAGTGCAAACATATGTTCGACCAGAGCCTTGACATCGAACGGACGTTCGACCACGATATCCACATGCACCGAACGTATGTTCGCCGTCGTCGGACGGTTGCGATCGTGGGCACGGCCCTCGTCGCTGTGCTGCTCAGCCCGCTGGGTGCAGGGGCGGTCCGGCGAGGGGAAGTGCCGGCGCCGCCCGCCCGGCAGGCGGTCGTCGTGGTGCAGCCCGGCGACACGCTGTGGGGTATCGCCCAACGGGTGCGTCCGGGGGCCGATCCGCGCGACACCGTGATCCTGATCCAAGAGGCGAACGGGGTCGACGCGGGCACCCTGCAGGTCGGTCAGTCGCTCGTCGTCCCGGCTTGACGGTCGCGCGATGCGGCGTCTAGCGTGCGCCCCGCCACAACATGTTGTGGCCCTTTCCGATGCGCTGTCCATGGTGTGGTGTCGACGACGACCGTGTGGTCGATTCGCGCGCGGCCGACACGGGCGCGGCGATCCGTCGGCGTCGCCAATGTGTCGCCTGCGATCGTCGGTTCACGACCTACGAGCGGATCGAGGACGTCGGGCTCGTGGTGGTCAAGCGCGACGGCACCCGAGAGCCCTGGGACCGCGAGAAGCTCGAGGCGGGGATCCGGAAGTCCTTGACCGGGCGGCCGGTGACCAACCTGCAGATCGACCGGATGCTCGACCGGATCGAGGCTCGCGTCCGCAAGAAGGGCCCAGCGGTCCCCTCGAGCGTGGTCGGGGCGGCGGTGCTTGCCGCCATGCAGAAGACCGACGAGGTCGGATACCTGCGATACGCGAGCGTCTACAAGGACTTCCAGGCCGCCGGGGACTTCGAGCGCGAGCTCGGACTGCTCCTGGAGAAGAAGGAACCCGCGAAGCGGCGGCGCAAGGGCTAGTTCCTGGGAACCATCGGGGACCCCACCACCTGTCGTATCGGAATCGGCCTGAGATACTAGATGTTGTGGTTGACACAACTTCTCGCCACAACCCCTTGACGCTGGGGGACGTCAGGTCCATCATGCGCGAGCCGCCGAATCACACGGCTGTAACTATCCACACGGTTCCCACAGGTTTTCCAACGAGGGGTTCCGACGGCGCCGAGGGGCACAGGTAAGGAGGGGTTCCATGGTCACACGCGAGGGGGACGTCGAGGTCATCCGTGAAGGGCTGACCTTCAATCGGTACTTCACCGCAGAGGGGGTACACCCGTTCGATCAGGTCGAGTGGGAGACCCGCGACGCCGTGATCCCGAACTACAAAGAGGGCGGCAACGCCTTCGAGCAGCGCGACGTCGAGTTCCCCATCACGTGGTCCCAGAACGCCACTAACATCGTGGCCCAGAAGTACTTCCGCGGCACCCTCGGCACCCCGCAACGCGAGTCCTCGGTTCGCCAGCTCGTCGGCCGCGTTGTCGACACGATCACGGGGTGGGGCACGAAGAACGGCTACTTCGCCACCGACGAGGACGCCCGGATCTTCGCCGAAGAGCTCACCCATCTGTTGGTCAACCAGAAGGCGGCGTTCAACTCTCCCGTGTGGTTCAACGTCGGTGTGCCTGGCACTCCGCAGCAGTGCAGCGCCTGTTTCATCCTCGCGGTCGATGACCACATGAGCTCGATCCTCAACTGGTACGTCGAAGAGGGCACGATCTTCAAGGGCGGCTCCGGGTCGGGGATCAACCTGTCGCGGATCCGTTCCTCGCGCGAGCCGCTCGCCGGCGGCGGCACGGCGAGCGGCCCTGTGAGCTTCATGCGCGGCGCCGACGCGAGCGCCGGCACGATCAAGTCGGGCGGCAAGACCAGGCGCGCCGCGAAGATGGTCATCCTCAACGTCGATCACCCCGACGTGCGCGAGTTCATCTGGTGCAAAGCGCAGGAGGAGCACAAGGCCCGCGCGCTGCGCGACGCCGGGTTCGACATGGACCTCGACGGACGCGACAGCTACTCGGTCCAGTACCAGAACGCGAACAACTCGGTGCGCGTGACCGATGAGTTCATGCAGGCGTTCGAGAACGACGCCGACTGGCGCCTCAAGGCGGTGACCACCGGCGACACGATCGAATCCGTGCGCGCGCGCGAGCTGATGCGCGAGATCGCGCAGGCCGCGTGGGAGTGCGCCGACCCAGGCATGCAGTACGACACCACGATCAACGAGTGGCACACGTGCCCGGCCTCGGGGCGGATCAACGGCTCGAACCCGTGCTCTGAGTACATGCATCTTGACAATTCCGCGTGCAACCTCGCCAGCCTCAACTTGATGACCTTCATCGATGCGGAAGGCACGTTCGACGTCGCGAGCTTCCGGCACGCCGTTGAGATCGTCTTCACCGCCCAGGAGATCGTGGTCGGCGAGTCGGACTACCCGACGCCGAAGATCGGCGAGAACGCCCGCCAATACCGCCAGCTCGGACTCGGCTACGCGAACCTCGGCGCCGTCCTGATGGCGCGGGGTCTGCCGTACGACTCCGATCAGGGCCGTGCGTGGGCCGGTGCGATCACGGCGCTGATGACCGGGTGGGCGTATCGCACGAGCGCGCATATCGCCGAGGTCACCGGGCCCTTCGAGGGCTACGCGTCCAACGCCGACGCGATGCTCCGCGTGATCCGCAAGCACCGGGCGGCCGCCGACGATATCGACGCGGAGATGGTGCCCGAGCACATGCTGTCGGCCGCGAAGCAGGCATGGGACGAGGCCGTCGCCCTCGGCGAGATGCACGGCTATCGCAACGCGCAGGCGAGCGTCCTCGCGCCGACCGGCACGATCGGTCTGATGATGGACTGCGACACCACCGGCATCGAGCCCGAGCTCGCGCTCGTCAAGACGAAGAAGCTCGTCGGCGGCGGCACGATGCAGTTCGTGAACCAGACCGTCCCCCGTGCCCTCGACAAGCTCGGGTACTCGCCGAGCCAGGTCGAGGACGTCGTCGCCTACATCGCCGAGCACAATTCGGTTGTCGAGGCCCCGCACCTGCGTGCGGAGCACTACCCGGTGTTCGACACGGCGATGGGGGCCGAGCCGATCCACTACATGGGCCACGTTCGGATGATGGGGGCGGCGCAGCCGTTCATCTCCGGTGCCATCTCGAAGACGGTGAACATGCCCGAAGAGGTCACGGTGGAAGAGGTGGAGCAGCTCTTCCTCGAGAGCTGGAAGCTCGGGCTGAAGGCGGTGGCGATCTACCGGGACAACTGCAAGGTCGCCCAGCCGCTGTCCGCCGACAAGAAGAAGACGGCTGAGCCGGAGCCCGCCACGCTCGCGCACCCGGTGCGCAAGCGTTTGCCGCAGTCGCGCCCGTCCGTCACGACCTCGTTCCAGGTCGGCGACGCCGAGGGGTACATCACGGCGGGCTCGTACCCGGACGACGGCCTCGGCGAGATCTTCCTGAAGACCTCGAAGCAGGGCTCGACGCTGTCGGGCGTGATGGATGCCTTCGCGATCGCGGTGTCGCTCGGGCTGCAATACGGCGTGCCGCTCGACGCCTACGTCTCGAAGTTCATCAACACGAAGTTCGAGCCGAGCGGGATGACGAACGACCCCGACATCCGGTTCGCGACCTCGCTCGTTGACTACGTCTTCCGGCGCCTGGCGATCGACCATCTGCCGCTCGACGTGCGCGAAGGGCTCGGGATCAAGTCGATCGAGGAGCGCAAGGTCGAAGCCCAGGAGAAGATCGGCGAGCTCGAGGCCGGCACGCCGGTCGAGACGCCCGCCGATCCGCCGGCCGCACCGGCCGCGCCGCAGCGCATCGACATGGGAGAGAAGACCAGCGCCAAGATCCTCGATGCGCCGCTGTGCTACCAGTGCGGTTCGAGGATGCAGCCCGCGGGCTCGTGTTACGTCTGCGGGACGTGCGGCAGCACCAGCGGCTGCTCGTAGACTGCGCCGGTGGGCGAGAACACCGCGAAGCTGCTCGGGCTGCACCATGTCCAGCTGGCGATGCCGAAGGGCGAAGAAGAGGCCGCCGAGCGGTTCTACGGCGCGATCCTCGGTCTCACCCAGGTCGACAAGCCGCCCGAGCTGGCGCCGCGCGGCGGGGTGTGGTTCCGCGACGAGGGCCTCGAGGTGCACCTCGGCGTTGAGGAACCGGAGTTCGCACCGGCGCGGAAGGCCCACCCGGCCTTCCTCGTGCGGAACCTGGCGACGCTGCGTGAACGGATCGAGACCGCCGGGTATCGGGTGACCGATGACGTGCCGCTCGAGGGGTTCCACCGGTGCCACGTTCGCGACCCGTTCGGCAACCGCCTCGAGCTCGTGGAACCCGTCGAGGGCTAGATGGAGCTGCCGTTCCAGCGGCTCCGTCCCGACGGCGAGCTGCCGGTATCGCAGCATCCCGGCGACGCAGGGCTGGATCTGCGATCGGCCATCGACGCGGTCGTGCAGCCGGGCGAGCGCATGATGATCTCCACTGGGGTGGCCGTTGCGATCCCCGACGGACACGCGGGGTTGGTTCTGCCCCGAAGCGGGTTGGCCGCCAAACACGGCTTGACGCTGGCGAACGCCCCCGGTCTGATCGACGCCGGCTACCGCGGCGAGGTGATCTGTGCTGTGGTGAACCTCGACCGAGATGCCCCGGTCGAGATCCACGTGGGCGAGCGGATCGCACAGCTGGTGGTCGTCGCCTTGCCCGCGGTCGCCGCGGTCTGGGCCGAGACGTTGCCCGAGACCGCGCGCGGCGAGGGCGGCTTCGGCTCGACCGGGCGTGCGTGAGAGTTCGCTCCGGCTGGATCAAGCGCAGAAGGCGCCGAGCGCCGACGCTTCCTGTGCGACCTCGCGTGCGAACCGGCGAGGTATCGGGGTCAGCGGCTCGACCCTGACCCGGGCGCCGACGAGCCGCCACGTCGCACGCACCTGTCCGTCGACCAGGACGGTGCCGACCGACTGTGGCATCCGCGTGTTGAAGATTCGCGGCCGGACATCCTCGGGGACGATCCCTGTTCGCCGGGCGTGCACCAGGAGGCTCGCATCCCATGTCGGGAGGAACCGCGCGGGTGATGGCGTGGTCTCATCGGGCAAGGCGCCACCGCGCACGTCCAGCAGTAGCCCGCCCGCCTCGTCGCGGAAGCGACGAAGCGACAGCCGTTCGAGAACGGGGTCGAGGGCCGGGATGGGCAGTCCCGTGAAGGTCGAGATGTCCGTGCGGCCCGCGGGCCCGAATGCCGCCAGGTAGCGGCGCACCAGCAGCGCCCGGCCCTCCGCAACGTTCGCGTGTGACGGTCCGATCCGGTCCTCGGCCAATGCGAACAGATCGGCACGGCGCTGGTCCCAGGTCCCTGACGGCGGGACGCGGACGAGCGGCGTCCACAGCCCGACACCCGCCCAATCATCTGCCGCGAGGCCGAGGCCCGCCATGATCTCCGCTCGTCGGAGCGGTCCCTTGGCTAGCAGCGCACGGCTGCGACGATCGACCGATCGGAGGCGCCGGCGATCCGCCGCGCGGCCCGTCGAACGGAACCACCAGGCGAGCAGCGGCTCCTCGATCGCCTCCCAGAACGGCCAGAAGTCGTGCTTCGACACCAGGTGGATGGTTGCTCGCATCATCGTCGCCTGGACGACGGCGCTCCGCTCGAGGGCATGCGTGAGCGCGCCGCGGTCGAACGCCCGCAGCCGTGTCCACAGGCCGATGTAGCCCGATGGGGCGTACTGATCCTGCAGGCCACCGATCCGTTCCAGGGCGCGAGGGATCGTGAGGTCGGCGCGCTCGAGGAGGAGCTGCCGGGCAAGGAGCGCGCGGTTCAGCTCGAGCTTGGTGAGGACTCGGTCAGCCACGCGGCGATACTAGGCGGCGGTTGAAGCTCATCCGGCGGGCTTCTAGGATGGGTGGGCCGCGCGGACGTGGCTCAGTTGGTAGAGCACCACCTTGCCAAGGTGGGGGTCGCGGGTTCGAATCCCGTCGTCCGCTCCAGGTCGAAGGGGCGTCTCGGACCAGGACGCCTAAGAGTCATCGCGGAAGGTGCGCAGAGCAGATCGACCGGAAGGTTCCTTCCGAGGTCGGATCGGGGAACGCGCTCTTGGGGATCACGACCGAGATCAGCAGGTTATTTCCCACGAGGAGATAGCCCCATCGGAACTCACGCATGGATCTGAACTGGTCCCAGTCGATTAACGATCGGATGCTGCGTGAACTGGTCTCGACTCCGCTGTCGTCGAGACGGACCCTCGTCGGTTGGTGCTTCTTCGCAAGGATCGCGATGACGACGAGGATGACGGCACTGCACAACAGGAAGAACAGCAGCGTCAGCAGGTGACCCAACAACCTCAGCCAAGAGGGGTCGAAGATCACTGGAGCCAAGAGGACGACGACCAAGGGGAGGAAGACCCACTTCACCCGAGTCCCGACGAGCCTCATCCACGCCGCGGCTACTCGATCCTTGGAGGTGAGCTCGAAGTTCAGCTCCAACGGCTCAGCGTCGCTCGATGTGCGCTGGTCGATCGCGGTCCCCCCTGTGATGGCGCAGGGTAACAGCGTCCGATCGTGGCGGCATCGAGCCCCTCTCCGAGGTTCTTCCAACCGAACCACTTTGGCCAAGGCGACCAGCGTAGGCGGGACCAAGGCAGGTCGCGCCTATGACCTCCCCCGCTGAGCGAGCCCGATCTCATCGCATCGATGGCCACCTTGCTTCGTCCACCGAGTTCGAGGGACCGGAAGGCCGACGAGCAGGATCGTGTTTGTCCCCCGTACGTCTCAGACGTCTCACTGGCATCGTCCCGTCTCGGTCCCTGAGACGAACGCGCAGGTCAGGAGGCGCGACGACATGGGAGAGAGGAAACCGGGCGCCTTGCCAAGGTGGGGGCCGCGGGTTCGAATCCCGTCGTCCGCTCCAGGTCAGAGGCGGTCTCGATCTCGGAGACCGCCTCCTTGTGGCAACAGTCGCTCACTCTTGGCGAGTGGCCTTCAGCGAGGACGATGGTCGCGAACCCGACCCTGTGTCGCGACTGGTGGGTGGGGTCGCCGTGTCGCCCGTTCGGCTGGTCCCGCGGGGCGGGGGTCGCTCGCCACGTTCAGGAGGTTCTCCGCAGCGCATCCTGGATGTGTGGGGAGACCCACGAGGAGGTGGATCTGATGCGTGTGTGGAGTGCAACAGTCGTGGTGTCTGCTTTGTCCCTCGCCTTGTTGGGGGCGATGCCTGTTCTGGCTGCCCCCGGCGACCTCGATCCCAGCTTCAGCGGAGATGGAAAAGTTCAGACGCGATCCGGTGACTACGCCGAAATGCACACCGTGGCCGTCGGCCCCAACGGGACGATCTTCGTCGGCGGCACCGCTGGTCTTGTTGGCGGCCCGAGCCACATGACAGTCGTTCGCTATCTGAGTGATGGGCGGCTGGACCTTGCGTTCAGCGGTGATGGCAAGGCGAGCGTGCCATTCACCGGCGGCGCTCGGGGCAACGACATAGCGCTGCAGTCCGACGGGAAGGTCGTAGTGGTCGGGGCGGCGCAGGTTGATACGTCCGGCAGCGTCTTCGCGGTCGCTCGGCTCCGGGCGAACGGTACGTTGGATCCGGCGTTCTCCGCGGACGGCAAGGTGACCACTGCGTTCCCGGTTGGGTGGTCCGCCGAGGCCACGGGGGTGGCTGTGCAGCCCGGCGGGAAGATCCTGGTAGTGGGATCGGCCGTGTCCCCGGATGGATCGTCGCAGCAAGTGGCGGTTGCTCGCTACCTTGCGACGGGGACGGTGGACCGCACGTTCGGTGTCGGCGGAACCGTCATGACGCCACCGCCGGCTCCTCGTGTGGGTGGACTCGCCGCGGAGGATGTCGCGCTGCAGTCCGATGGCAAGATCGTCGTGGTCGGTAGCTTCGGTGGCCACGCCCTCTTCCTGGTCCGCTATCTGCCCGACGGACGGCTCGATACGACGTTCGGCGGGGGCGAAGGTATCAAGTTCAGCGGTGGGACCCAGAAAGAGGGGCTGGCGCTCGCGCTCCAGCCCGACGGCAAGATCGTGGTGACCGGGTCTGACAGCCAATGGAACCAGGTGACCAACGAGCTCGATCAATGGTTCATCGTGGGGCGCTTCTTGTCCACCGGACGACCCGACCCCGTCTTCGGTGTCAACGGCATCGTGCGCGCGGCTCCGGACGGCACGGGGCAGGACATCGCGATCGCGCCCAACGGCACCATCGTGGCGGCTGCCACGTTCATGTCGACCGAACGGACCGTCGGCGGCAGATTCACCGTCGCTCGCCTACGTTCCGATGGCACGATGGACAACTCGTTCGGCGGGGGAACGGGGTTCGCCTGGACAACGTTCGGGCTCGGCACGTGGAACGACGCGAACGCGGTCGTGCTGCAACCAAACGGGCGCATCCTGGCTGCAGGAGCAAGCTGGAAGGCTGGTCCGACCGCTGGCTCGACCATCGTTGTCGCGCGATTCATGGCTTCCTGAGCCGTGCCGTGAAGGCGACCCGTCCGGACGGTTGTTCGGGGCTCGAATCACGTTGGCCGCTCGACGGCAGAGGCCTCGTCGGGGTCGTGAGGAAGGTTTGCGATTCGATCGGCGGGCGCCCAGACTCGCGCGGATGAACCTCATCAGACGCTTCCACGAGCCCGACGAGACCGTTGAGTTCGGCGGTGTGAGCGAGCAGGTCATCTCGTTCGGCGACATCGCTGTGACACGGAGCGTCCAGCCCGCCGGTTGGCGATGGCGCGACCACTATCAGCCGCTGGTCGGCGGCGAGTGGTGTCAGGCGCGCCATGTCGGCATCACGCTCGAGGGCCGGCAGGCCATCCTGCTCGCCGATGGCACCGAGATCGAATACGGCCCCGGCGACCTGTACGACGTGCCGCCGGGTCACGACGGTTGGACGCTTGGTGACGAGCCCTGCGTGATGATCGAATGGTCCGCTTCGGACGAAGCCTCATCGGAACGCTGAGGCGTGCTCCTCGGCCCAGGCACGGAAGGTGCGAGCTTGGTGGCCAGTAATCTCGGGCACCGTTGGGGCGATCGGCTCGGGATGGTCGATCAAAAAGCGCCAATGGGCGTTCGCGGCATCGGCTAGCGTCGGCGGCATCCCCTCGGCGACCATCTCGCCGCGATACGCCTCCGGGCTGACCGCGATCGACGGGATCGTGCGCCCGAGCACCTCACCGATCGTCTCGATGAGATCAGCCTGGGTGAGGACCTCGGGCCCAGTCACGAGGTGCAGCAAACCCTCGTGGTGTGGCTCCGTCAACACGCGTGCGGCGACTTCGGCCACGTCCCGTTGATCGACCGGCGAGCGACGGGCCGCGGGGAACGGGAATCGAACCGCGCCGGTGTCGCGGATCTCGTCGGCCCACCCTGTCGCGTTCGCCATGAACCAACTCGAGCGCAGGATCGTCCAGTCGAGCCCGGAGTCGCGGATCGACCGCTCGATCCGGAGGTGCGTCGCAGCCATCGGGTGCACCTGCGTCCCGAGCTCGTCGCGGATCGACACCGACGATAGGTAGACGACGCGTGTCGCCGAAGAACGGGCGATCGCCGCGATCGCGGCCTCCGGGTTTTCGGCGGTCACTTGCTTCCAGATCAGGAACACGGTGTCGATGTCGGTCAGCGCTGGCGCGAGCGTCGTCGCGTCGGAAAGGTCGCCACGGACGAACCCTTGATCCGACCTCGTGCGAGAAAGTCCACGCACCTCGTGACCTGAGGCAAGGAGGCGCTCTCGCGTGAGCCCGCCGACCACGCCGGTCGCACCCGTGATCAGGATCACGACTCGGAGTCGTCCTCCGAGGGTTCAGTCTCGTCCTTCGGCGCCTTGACGTCGCTGATAAGCCTGCGGAGCGTCATGTTCTTGCCGCGATCCGCGGGTGGACGCCCGACGCGCGGGTCCGAGGCCCAGTGGCAGACCCCGCAGATGACCACGTCGATCTCGGTATAGGAGTCCAGGATTCGCTTGGTGTGGTGCAGCTCTGTCGAGCGGCACTCAGGACACGTGACCAGCGGATCCATACGTCGGAGTCTAGCCTCGACGCTTCAGGTCCTTCATCTCACGGGGGGTACACTGGCCGCTCGCCCGGTGGATGCCGGGCTTTGCTTCGGCGGGGTGGCCGAGTGGTTAGGCAGCGGCCTGCAAAGCCGCGCACACCGGTTCGATTCCGGTCCCCGCCTCGAACCGGGGCGGTAGCATTGCCGCGCTGGGGCGGTTAGCTCAGGGGGAGAGCGCTTCCTTGACACGGAAGAGGTCAGAGGTTCAAATCCTCTACCGCCCACCAAGTCCCCTCGGTTCGCGATGAGTGGGCCGACTCGTCGACCCTCGACAGTAGGAGGGCAGGCACCGTGTTGTCGTGGTACAACCACGCCATGGAGGAACACACATGAGACTGAAGAGGCTCCTGGCTGTCGTCGTGTTGCTTGGTTCACTCGGTATCGGCGTGACGCCGGCTTCCGCAGCCTCGCCGAACGTGACCTCGTTCAACCCGACCTCCGGCATGGTGGGCGACTCCGTCGTCTTGACGGGCGACGGCTTCGATACCGCGACTGCTGTCTCCTTCAATGGAACCGCGCAGCCCGCTTTCACGATCGATTTGCCGACCCAGATCACCACGACCGTTCCCTCCGGAGCGACGACCGGAAAGATCTCGGTGGTGAATACGGACGGCACCGGCGATTCGCTCACCGACTTCACGGTGCTGCCGACCCCCACCCCGCCAACCGTGTCCTCATTTGCGCCCGCCAAGGGGATCGTGGGCACATCCGTGTCGATCACTGGCACAAACCTCGACGACGTGACCGACGTCACGTTTGACGGCGTCGCGGCGACCTTCACGGCCGGTCCAACTGAGATTTCCGCCGAGGTGCCGGCTGGCGCGCATGACGGCGTGATCAGTGTCACGAGTCCTGACGGTTCGGATGATTCCTCGACGCCGTTCCTCGTCATCCGCCGCCCACGGATCACGGGCTTCAGCCCTCAGAAAGGCCCCGTGGGAACCATCGTGACGATCGTCGGGAACGACCAGCTGCGGTGGGTGAACCGTGTCTGGTTCGGTTCCGTACGGGCTCAGTTCACGATCGCGACCCACTCGAAGCTGAAAGCCAAGGTTCCGGAAGGGTTCGTGGATGCCAAGATCAAGGTTCGAAACCCGGCGGGCCTGGACACGAGCAAAGATGTGTTCCAGCAGCGGCGGATCCATCGAACCACGCACATCACGTTCGCCCTCGCGGGAAGCCTTCGCGCCCGAGGATCAGTGACGGCCGAGGATCGGGAGCACGTGTGCGAAGCTCGTCGCGTCGTCCTGATCCAGCAGCTCATCAAAGGAGAATGGCGAGCGATCAAGCGCACCCGGACGAGCCGGCGAGGCGGGTACTCGACCTCCATCCCCGACGTACCCGGCAGCTATCGCGCCGTCGCCCGGTTCAAGACGACCTTGACCGTGTTGTGCCTTCCGGCCGAGTCCACCGCGGAGAAGCACTAGCGACACGGCGGGGCAGCCACATCCGCATTCAGCCCTAGGGCTAAAGGTCCTGGACACACGCGTCGACCTGAGAAGGACGGAGCAACCCCCGCACGGGGGTAAGGAGTCACCATGATGGTGGACCCATCTCACGACAACCCGACGGATCTCGAGCAGCCCGAGGATCCGATCCGCGTGTTGATCGCCGATGACGACGATCGCACGACGATGGTTCTTTGCGACAGTCTGCCGGCGTTCGGATTCGACGTGGTCGGCAACGCCCGCAACGGTCTGGAGGCCGGTGAGAAGGTCGCCCGCCTGCACCCCGAGGTCGTGCTGATGGATATGCGCATGCCTGAGGTCGACGGGATCGAGGCAACCGTGCTGATCAAGGCGCAGGAGCCGAGGACCCAGGTCGTGATCCTCACCGCCTTCTCCGAGAAGGACTCCAAGTGGGCCGCCGAGTTCATGGGCGCCTCGGGTCTGTTGGAGAAGGATGCGCCGATCGAGGCGTTGGTCGATGCGCTTCGCGCGGCTGGGCATGCCTACCGCACGTGCGCGACCGCCTGACGCGCGGCGGGTAGTGTGAGCCGATCAATGGAGTCGTCATCTCGACGCGGTCGAACCAGTGTCTTCGTCTTCGCGATCGTGTGCGTTGCGTTGGGCGCGGTTTCGCTCGTGTTGGCGTTCGCGGTCGCCGAAGGAGAGGCGCGCAACCACGCCACCTTCCATCTCTTCGTGAGCTTCGTCTGTCTCGCGCTCTTCGTTGCGATCGCGCTGCTGTGGAAGCCGGCACCGGACGGTTCGACGTCGATGGGGCGTGCGGCATTGTTGATCGTGACGGGGATGGGCGCGGTCGGTCAGCTGCTCGAATCGATCGGAGCGTCGGGCTACGACCGTTTCAACGCCGAACACGAGATCGAACCGCTCACGAGCCTCCACAACGGGGTGGGGATCCTCGGCCCTGTCGCGCTCTTCGCGATGCCGATCGGCGTGCTCGCCGTCATCGTGCTGCTGATCGGACTGGCTCTCGGACGCCGATCGACGCAGCGAACCGGCTAGCGTCCGTCTCGGGTCGGCCGATCAGCCGGCCGGTTGCGATGGCATGGCTTTGACCCGCTTCCGGGTGGAACTCACCGCATAGCCGAGCCACAGCAGGATTGGGATCATCATCATCACGGTCAACAGCGCGAAATAGACCGCCAGCTCCGCGATGTGTTGCAACGCGGTCGGCAACCAGTCGACGAGGCTGGTGATGAACTCTTGCATCGAGGCGAGCATCGATCCCTCCGGTCCGTGATCGCGCCCATCCTAGCGTCTCGATGTGCCATGCCGCCGTTCCTTGTTGAGCGCCGTTGGTATCGTGGCCTTCGCTCCGGGCGCGTAGCTCAGCGGGAGAGCGCTCGCCTCACACGCGAGAGGTCGCTGGTTCGATCCCAGCCGCGCCCACTGAGACGCCGGGGCTCGTTCCTGGCACCCGAAGAACGATGGGGGGGTCGCTCGAATGTCCACATCCACAACCGCACCACCGGCTGCGCGCGCCGACGCGCTCCGCAAGGTGTACGGCACCGGCGACGCCGCGGTGGAGGCGCTGCGCGGCCTCACGCTCGATCTGGCCGCAGGCGAGTGGACGGCGATCATGGGGCCGTCGGGATCCGGAAAGTCCACTTTGCTGCACGTGCTCGCCGGACTCGACACGCCGACCGAGGGGCAGGTCTACATCGGCGACATCGATCTCACGACGCTGAACGACAAGCAGTTGACCCAGCTTCGACGCGACCGTGTCGGCTTCGTGTTCCAGGCGTACAACCTGATCCCGACCCTGACGGCCGAGGAGAACATCACGCTGCCACTCGACATCGCCGGCCGAGACGTCGACCGCGGCTGGTTCGACACGGTGGTCGACACCGTGGGGATCCGAGATCGGCTTCGGCACCGACCCGCGGAGTTGTCCGGTGGGCAACAGCAGCGAGTGGCGGGCGCGCGGGCCCTCGTCTCACGCCCCGAGATCATCTTCGCCGACGAGCCGACCGGGAACCTCGACTCCAAGAGCGGCGCCGAGTTGCTGGCCTTCCTGCGCGCCGCGGTCGACGAACACGATCAGACGATCGTGATGGTCACGCACGACGCGCACGCGGCCGCCCACGCGGACCGCGTCGTGTTCCTTGCGGATGGCAACATCGTGCAGGAGATGCGGACGCCGACCGCGGAAACGATCTTCGACCAGATCAAGTCGCTGGAGGGCTGAGTGCTCCGCGCGACCGTCAAGAGCCTCTTCGCGCACAAGCTCCGTTTGGTGCTGACGGCGCTCGCCGTGGTGCTCGGCGTGGGCATGACCGCCGGGTCGTTCATCCTGACGGACACCGCGCTCAAGAGCTTCGACGATCTGTTCGGTGACGTCTACCAGGGGACCGACGTCGTCGTGCAAGCGCAGACGGCGTTCGACGCGAGCGGGCAGAACAACACCGGCGGCGGCACCGAGCGCAAACCGATCCCTGAGAGCGTGCTGCCCGAGGTGCAGGCCGTCGCCGGTGTCGCCGTCGCGGACGGCGCGATCGGCGGCACGGCATGGATCGTGGATCCTGCCACGAACAAGGTGATCCAGAACGGCGGGGCGCCCCCGATCGGAGGGTCATGGGACGCCGGCATCACGACCTTGCAGATCGATCCGGGCGGTGCGCCGCCGAGGGTTCCGACCAGGTCGTGATCGACGCAGGCACCGCCACCGATCACGGCATCGCAGTCGGTCAGCGCGTCAAGGTGATCACCACGATCGGTCCCGCTGAGTACACGGTGTCGGGGATCTCGCGGTTCGGATCCTCGAGCAGTCTGCTCGGGGCCACGCTCGCCCTGTTCGACCTCCCGACAGCCCAGAAACTCTTCGATCGCGTCGGTGAATTCGACACGATCTACGTGAAGGCCGAACCAGGCGTCAGCGCCGACCAGCTGGCGCCGCGCGTCGCATCGGTGCTGCCCAAAGGCTTCGAGGCGATCACCGCCGCTTCGGCCGCGAGCCAGCAACAGGATCAGGTGTCGACGGGCCTCGGGTTCATCCGGACGTTCTTCTTGATCTTCGGGTTCGTGGCGCTGTTCGTGGGCGCGTTCATCATCTTCAACATGTTCAACATCGTGGTGTCGCAGCGCACCCGCGAGCTCGCGTTGTTCCGGGCGCTAGGCGCGAGCCGGCGCCAAGTCTTGCGGTCGGTCCTTGTGGAGGCCGTGGCGGTCGGTCTGATCGGTTCGATCCTCGGCATCGGCTTGGGTGTGCTGCTCGCGTTCGCACTGAAAGCCCTGCTCGCCGCGTTCGGCCTCAAGCTGCCACCCACAGCCTTGGCGATCGAGCCACGGACGATCGTGGTGTCGCTGTTGGTGGGCGTGGGGGTCACGGTTGCCGCGGCCTGGGCCCCCGCGCGCAGGGCGTCTCGCGTTGCCCCGATCGAGGCGTTACGGGAAAGCGTCGCGCCGAGCTCCTCGATCCGACGCCGGGTCATCGTCGGCAGCATCGTGTTGGTACTCGGGTTGGCGGCGATCTCCGCAGCGCTGTTCGGCGGCGCGAGCAACCCCGGCAGCCTCGTCGGGCTTGGTGCCGCGTTGACGTTCCTGGGCGTCGCTCAACTGTCACCGCTGTTCTCGCGTGGTCTCGCCGCCGTGATCGGTCGTCCGTTCCGGCGCTCGGCGCCCGGCCGACTCGGCGACGAGAACGCCAAGCGGAACCCGCGACGGACCGCGTCCACGGCGTCAGCCCTGATGATCGGGCTTGGGCTCGTCGCGTTCGTGACGGTGTTCGCGGCCTCTCTCAAGGCCTCCGCGGTGAAGACACTGGACGAGGTGTTGCGAGCCGATCTGACCCTGTCGTCGAACCAGTTCAACCCGTTCTCGACGCAGCTCGCCGAGCAGCTGCGCCAGGACTCCAACTTCTCCGTCGTGTCGGAACTCCGCCAGACGGAGGCGCATGTCGGGTCGTCGGCTACCTTCCCGACCGCGATCGACCCCGTGACGTTCGCGCAGGTCGCGGATGTGAACATGGTCAGCGGCTCGCTGGCCGATCTCTCCCAACCGGGGGCTGTTCTCCTGTCGCAGACCGAAGCCGACGCGAAAGGGCTTGCCGTCGGCAGTCCGCTCGACATGACCTTCAGCGCGACCGGAACGGAGACGCTCCACGTCGCGGGCACCTTCGAGAACAACGCGATCCTCAGCGACTACGTCATCTCGCTCGACACGTATGACGCCAATGTCGAGCAGGCGCTCGATCTCAACGTGTTCCTGAAGGTGCCAGAGGGGGCCTCGGTGGCCGACGCGAAGACGCAGCTCGACGCGATGCTGCAGAAGGACTACCCGAACGTACAGGCCGACGACCAGGATGCCTCGAAGCAGCGATTCCTCGATTCGGTGAACCAATTGTTGGCCTTCGTGTTCGTCTTGTTGTTCCTCTCGATCATCATCTCCGGCTTCGGCATCCTGGCGACCCTGTGGCTCTCCGTCTTCGAGCGGATCCGGGAGCTCGGCTTGCTCCGGGCGGTGGGTATGGCGCGCGTGCAAGTCAAGCGGATGATTCGGACCGAGGCGGTGATCGTCGCCGTCCTCGGCGCCATCCTCGGGATCGTCATCGGGATCGTGTTCGCGTGGGCACTGCAGCGATCTCTGTCGGATCTGGGGATCAGCGAGCTCTCCGTGCCCGTGGGCCAACTGATCGTGCTGATGATCTTGGCCGCGTTGATCGGTGTCGGTGCCGCGATCCTGCCCGCGCGGCGCGCGGCGAAGCTCAACGTGCTCGACGCGATCAACTACGAGTAGCCAGGCCCCTCGTGGGCCGTCGGCTATCCTGCACCGCATGCCGGAGATCCAACTGCCCGACGGTTCAACCGTTGCCCTCGCCGAGGGCGAACCCGTCGGCACGGTCGTGGCGCCGGGCAGCGTTGCAGCTCGGGTCGACGGCGAGTTGCGCGACCTCTCGTACGTCCCGGCGACCTCGTCGAGCGTCGAGCCGGTCGATCTGCGGACCGACGACGGGCTGCATGTGCTGCGCCACTCGACCGCCCACGTGCTCGCCCAGGCTGTGTGTCGGCTGTGGCCGGGAACGAAACTCGGGATCGGACCCACGATCGCCGACGGCTTCTACTACGACCTCGCGATCCCGACCCATGTGTCGGCGGACGATCTGCCCCGCATCGAGGAGACGATGCGGACGATCGCCGCCGAGGACCAGCCCTTCATCCGCGAGGACGTGGATGCCGAGGAGGCCTTGCGCCGGCTGGTCGACCAGCCATTCAAGCGAGAGATCGTCGAAGGGCTCGCGGGCGAGGAAGCGGCGGGCGACGTGGCCGCCGGTTCCGAGACGGTCAGCTTCTACCGCAACGACGGCTGGGAGGATCTGTGCCTCGGGCCGCACCTGCCGTCGACGGGTCGTCTCGGCGCGTTCACGCTGACCGGCGTCTCGGGTGCCTATTGGCGTGGCGACGAGAAGAACCCGCAGCTCACGAGGATCTACGGCACGGCCTGGGCGACCGAAGACGATCTGGCCGCCTATCTCGAGCGGCTCGAGGAGGCCGAGCGCCGCGATCACCGCAAGCTCGGCGCCGACCTCGACCTGTTCTCGTTCCCTGAGGAGATCGGATCGGGGCTTGCGGTCTTCCATCCGCGCGGTGGCTTGATCCGCAAGATCATGGAGGACTACTCGCGGCGCCGCCATGAGGACGACTACCTGTTCGTGAACTCACCACACATCACGAAGCGCAACCTGTTCGACACCAGCGGGCACCTGCAGTGGTACGCGGAGGGCATGTTCCCGCCGATGGAGCTAGACGGTGGCACTGAGTACTACCTGAAGCCGATGAACTGTCCGTTCCATGTGCTGATCTACAAAGCACGCACGCGGAGCTACCGAGAGCTGCCGATGCGGTTGTTCGAGTTCGGGGCGGTGTACCGCTACGAGAAGTCGGGGGTCGTGCACGGCCTCACCAGAGTCCGCGGGATGACCCAGGACGACGCCCACATCTTCACCACCAAGGAGCAGATGGGCGGGGAGCTCGGGGGGCTCCTCCGGTTTACGTTGTCGTTGCTGCGCGATTACGGTCTCGAGGACTTCTACCTAGAGCTGTCGACGAAGCCCGACGAGAAGGCCGTTGGCTCCGACGAGGAATGGGACGAGGCGACGGAGGCCCTGCGGCAGGCGGCGCTCGCGATGGATCTCGAGCTCGTGATGGACCCCGGTGGCGGCGCGTTCTACGGCCCGAAGATCAGCGTGCAAGCTCGCGATGCGATCGGGCGTACCTGGCAGATGTCGACGATCCAGCTCGACTTTCAGACACCGCAGCGGTTCGACCTCTACTACGCAGGCGCCGACGCGAAGCGCCATCGACCGATCATGGTGCACCGTGCACTGTTCGGATCGATCGAGCGTTTCTTCGCGGTACTGACCGAGCACTACGCTGGCGCGTTCCCGCTGTGGCTCGCGCCCGAGCAGCTCCGGCTCCTGCCGGTGGCGGATCGCAACGTCGAGGCAGCGCGTGAGCTCGCCGCGCGCGGTCGCGCAGCCGGGCTGCGCGTCGAGGTCGATGACGCCAAGCAGTCGGTCGGCAAGAAGATCCGCGCCGCGCAACTGTTCAAGACCCCGTACATGGTTGTGCTTGGAGACCGCGATCTCGAGGCCGGCACGTTCACGGTTCGCAACCGCGCCGGCGACGAGATCGCAGGGCTCGCGTTCGACGACATCGTCGCCGCGCTCGCCGCCGAGGCCGAGGATCGCTCGCTGACCCAGCGGCTCGTGGCGGGCTGAGCGGTGGAGCGACTCTGGAGCCCCTGGCGGATGGCGTACATCCAGGAGAACAAGGAGCGTCCCGCCGAGCGAGCCTGCGTGTTCTGTGGGCTGCTGGACGGGACGGGCGGCGAGGACGAGCGGATCTTGCGTCGTGACGACCTCGCGTTCGTAACGCTCGCGAAGTACCCCTACAACCCCGGCCATCTCCTGGTGCTCCCGACGCGCCACGTCGGAGAGCTGGAGGAGCTGTCTCGCGAGGAACACGCGGCGCTCTCCGAGCTGCTTGCGCGCAGCGTTCGGGCGCTGCGGGCGGCGGCCGAGCCGCACGGCTTCAACCTCGGCTTGAACCTCGGGCACGCCGCGGGCGCGGGGATCCCCGAGCACCTGCATTGGCATGTTGTGCCGCGCTGGGGCGGCGACACCAACTTCATGCCCGTGATCGGCCAGACCCGAGTGTTGCCAGAACTCTTGACCGAGAGCTTCGAGAAGCTCAAGCCGTTCTTCTGAGTCGTTTGGCCCGGCGGAGGGTTGCCGGGGATAGGAACTCCCCATACCATCCAGGATCGATGCCGAGCCCCCGGTTCCTCCCGCGTTTGGGCGTCGGGCTCGCCGTCGGACTGACGCTCGTGGGGATCGTGTCGGGACGAGGTGCCCACGTCGCCACTGCAGCGCAACGTCCGAACGTCGTGATCATCGTCAGCGACGATCAGCGCTGGGACAAGGTCACGCCAACATATACGCCGAGGATCTGGAACCGACTCATCGACACCCCTGCCGACTCCGTGCACCCGGCGGCGACGAGCGTTGCGTTCACGAACGCGTTCGTGCCCAACCCACTGTGCTGCCCGAGTCGGACCTCGATCCTCACCGGGCTGTATTCGCACTCGACCGGAGTCTGGGGGAACAGCGGACCATATGGGGGATTCGAAGCATTCGACGACAAACACACGATCGCGGTCGACTTCAACGACGCCGGGTATCGCACGGCGTTGATCGGCAAATACCTCAACGGTTACGTCACCAGGAAGACGACGTACGTACCCCCGGGCTGGGATCGGTGGTTCGCGACGAATACAGGGGCCTATTACGACTACGGCGCGAGAAGCGCCCGTCGATACGAGACGAGCGCGACTCCAGGATGGAACGGTCGCTTGCTGCATTTCGATTCCCGTCCTGAACGCGACTACAGTACGAACGTGCTGCGCGAGCAGGCGATCGGGTTCGTCCAAGACGCGCAGGCGGTAGGCGAGCCGTTCTTCCTCTACTTCTCTCTCACAGCCCCGCACGATCCCGCGATTCCAGATCCTGACGACATCAACCGATTCGCGGGGCAGCCGGACGTGGCGTTCAGGGGATCACCCGCGAGCAGCATGCTGGATTCCGCCTACGGCGTCGATCGGGCCGTTGGCAAGCTATTGGATGTTCTCGAGCCCAATACGATCGTCGTCTATCTCTCCGACAACGGGTTCCTCTGGGGTGAACACAGTCTGGTCGGCAAGGGGGTGCCCTATAACGAAGCGATCCGCATCCCCATGGTCGTCGCCTCGCTCGACGGCTCGTATGACCCGATCGCTGCCGCGCGCGACCTGGTTCTGAATGTCGATCTCCGGCCCACGTTGACGCGGGCGGCGGGGGTGCCGATGCTGACCCGGTCAGAGGGTCTCGCGTGGGGAAGCCCTCGTTATGTGCCCCGTTCGAGTTTCGTGCTCGAGCACGGGGAGGTCACGCAGTTCTGCGGCGTGCGCGAGCTCGACTGGATGTACGCTCGGTACGCAACTGGTGACGAACTGCTGTTCCATGATTCCGGTGACCCGCTCGAGCAGACGAACCTGCTACCTCTTGTCGACACAGACGCGACGGTGGGAACCGAATACGCGCGGCTGCGGTCACTCTCGATGAACCTGTGTGATCCTGTGCCGCCGGGGTTCACTTGGTGAGTCGCAACCGAGTTCGCCAGCTGGGATCGCTCGCCCTCGCCGCGAGCATATGTGCTTCTCTTTCCACCGGCGCGACCATGCGATCGGCCGATGCAGCGGCGACACGTCCCAATGTGGTGATCATCGTCAGCGACGATCAGCGCTGGGACAAGGTCACGCCAACGTATACGCCGAGGATCTGGAACCGACTCATCGACACCCCTGCCGACTCCGTGCACCCGGCGGCGACGAGCGTTGCGTTCACGAACGCGTTCGTGCCCAACCCACTGTGCTGCCCGAGTCGGACCTCGATCCTCACCGGGCTGTATTCGCACTCGACCGGCGTATGGGGGAACAGGGGCCCCTATGGAGGGTTTGCAGCATTCGACGACAAACACACGATCGCGGTGGACTTCAATGACGCCGGGTATCGCACGGCGTTGATCGGCAAGTATCTCAACGGGTACATCGCCGGGGAGACGACCTACGTTCCCCCTGGCTGGGATCGGTGGTTCGTGACCGAGCCGACCTACTACGACTACGGCGCGACGACCGCGCACCGCTTCGGGTCGAGCGTGAGTCCCGGGTGGGACGGCCGAACGCTGCATTTCGGCTCGCGTCCGGAGCGTGACTACACCACCAACGTGCTGAGCGACCGAGCGATCGGGTTCGTCGAGAGCGCGCAGGCGGCGAGGGAGCCGTTCCTCTTGTACTACGCCCCCTTCGCACCCCACGGCCCGGCGATTCCGGACCCTGACGACGTCGACCGATTCGCAGGGGAGCCGGACTTCGCGTTCCCCGGCGACCCGACCAGCAGCATGCTCGAGTCCGCCTACGGCGTCGATCGGGCCGTCGGGAAGTTGCTGAACGTCCTCGAACCCAACACGATCGTGGTGTATCTGTCGGACAATGGATTCCTGTGGGGCGAGCACGGCGTGATAGGAAAGGGAGTGCCCTATAACGAAGCGATCCGCGTGCCGATGGTTCTCGCGTCGCTCGACGGCTCGTACGATCCCATCGCCGCGGCGAGCGACCCCGTCCTCAACGTCGATCTTCGGCCAACGTTGACGCGGGCGGCCGGGGTCCCGATGCTGACCGCCGCTGAGGGACTCGATCTTGGGCGGGCGACGTACACGGCCCGCACCCAGTTCCCGCTGGAACATGGAAGCTCCAAGCCGTTCTGCGGCATCCGGGAGGTTGACTGGATGTACGCGCAGCTTGCCGATGGCGAGGAACTGCTGTTCCACGACTCGGCGGACCCGCTGGAGGAGACGAATCTCATGCCGCGAGTCGCCGCCGACGTGTGGGTCGCGGGCGTGTATGACCGGCTGCACGCCGACGCGATCGGTCTCTGCGATCCCACACCGCCCGGCTTCACCTGGTAGGGCTCTCGCATCCAGACCTAAACTGGGCCGATGGACGGCACGATCGAGCTCGGCGACGGCGCGCATCTGGCCTTCGAGGACGTCGGCGAGGGCCCCGCGGTGGTGCTCCTGCATCCGGGTCTGTGGGATATGCGCACGTGGGATCCGCAGGTCCCCGTGCTGACGCAGGAAGGCTACCGCGTGATCCGCTACGACCTCCGCGGATACGGCCGCTCGAGCCGGCCCTCCGCAGAGCCGTACTCGCACGTGGCCGATCTGTGGGCGGTGCTCGATCACCTCGGGGTGGACGACGCGGCATTGATCGGCTGCTCGATGGGCGGCCGGGTCGCGATCGACGCGACGTTGACGAACCCCGAGCGGGCCTGGGCGCTCGTTGCGGTGGCGGCAGGTGTCGGCGGCTTCGAGGCCTCCGCCGAGGAGGACGACTGGTGGGACGACGCGATGCGTGAGGGGTACGCGGCCTACGACGCCGGTGACATGGTGGCCGCCCAGGACTGGCGATTGCGCGTCTGGGCGTCGATGGGCACCGACGACGAGGCGGGCGCAGCCATCCGGCGGATCGCGATGGACAACCTCCACGAGATGACGATGGACGAGAGCGCCGAGATCGAGCTCGATCCGCCCGCCGTCCACCGGCTCCACGAGATCGATACGCCGACGTTGGTGATCAAAGCCGAGCACGATCCGCCCTTCAGCCGTCGAACGACCGACCTGATCGCGGCCGAGATACCCGCGGCGAGGATCGTCATGCTCGACGCAGACCATGTGGTGAATCTGCGCGCACCGGAGGCGTTCGATGCTGCGCTGTTGCCGTTCCTCGCAGAGGCTCGGCCCGCGTGACGAGGACGCTGCTGGCGATCGCCGGTCTCTACGGTCTGTGCGGGGTTGCGCTCGGTGCGTTCGGAGCCCACGCCCTGCGTTCGCGGCTGTCGGAGGACCGGCTGGCGAACGTCGAGCTGGCGGTGCGCTACCTGTTCTTCACGATTCCCGGACTGATTGCGGTCGCGTGGCTGGCTGGATCCTGCGGGGGCGAGCTGTTCGAGCAGATCGCGGCCTGGGGCCTTGGGCTCGGGGCACTCATCTTCTCGGGGAGCCTTGTCCTGCTCGCCTTCACGGGGAAACAGCGATGGGGCGCGGTGACCCCGATCGGCGGGGTGCTGCTCGTTATCGGGTGGGTCGGCGTGATCGCGTCGGCGTTCGCCATGACGTCGCTGACGAGGGACGGCACCTTCCGGCTGCCCTGCTGAAGCCGAGCTACTTCTTGTGCGCTTCCTCGCGCGCCCTCTGGTACTCCTCGATCACCTTCGAGGCCAAATGTGCCGGCATCTCCTCATAGTGCGAGAACGACATCGTGAACGCGCCGCGCCCGCCGGTCATCGAGCGGAGGTCGATCACGTAGCGCGCGACCTCTCCTTGCGGGACCAGCGCATTGATCCGCTGTTTGCCACCGCCGATCTGCTCCATGCCTTGGATCTTTCCTCGCTTCGCGTTGAGGTCGCCCATGATGTCGCCGGTGAAGCTCTCGGGCACGACGACCTGCAACGCGACGACCGGCTCGAGCAGCGCGACCCCCGCGGCCTCGACGCCTTCCTTCAGCGCGAGCGAGCCCGCAACCTGGAACGCCATGTCGGACGAGTCCACGGTGTGGAACTTGCCGTCGACGAGCGCCACATGCACATCGACCATCGGGTTCCCGCTCAAGACGCCGTCGGCCATCGTCTTCACAACACCCTTCTCGACCGAGGGGATGAACTGCTGCGGGATCGCACCGCCGACGATCTTTGACTCGAACAGGAACCCTTCGCCGCGCGCGGTGGGGGAGATCTCGATGTCGCAGATCGCGTACTGGCCGTGCCCGCCCGACTGCTTCACGTGCCGGCCGTGACCCTTGGCGCTGCCGCGGATCGTCTCGCGATACGCGATCTTCGCCGGCCGGTGCGTCACGTCGACGCCGAACTTCGACTGCAGGCGATGCATCTGCACGTCGAGGTGCGCCTCGCCCATCCCGTAGATCACCGTCTCATGTGTCTCCTCGTTGCGTTCGACTCGGAAGGAGGGGTCCTCTTCGCGGAGCCTCGTCAGACCGGTCGCGAGCTTGTCCTCTTCACCCTTTGAAGCCGGAGCGATCGCGTAGGCAAGCAGCGGCTCCGGCAATTCCACCGGGGGCAAGGTCACCGGCTTGTCCTTCGTCGACCAGGTATCGCCGGTGTGCGCATGCTGGAGCTTCGCCACCGCTCCGATGTCGCCCGCGCCGACGGCCGAGACGGTCTCGTGGTCTTTGCCCCGTTGGGTGAACAGCTGACTGATCCGCTCCTCGGTGCCCTGGGTCGCGTCGTACACCGACGAATCCGGCTTCACCGAGCCCGAGAAGACTCGGAACATGGTGATGTGTCCGACGAAGGGGTCCGACACGGTCTTGAACACGTATGCGCAGAGGGGCCCGCTGGGGTCGGCCGCACGCTCCTGCTCAGCTGCGTCCTTGCCGTGCACCACGATCGGGGCGCGATCGATCGGCGACGGGAACTCCTCGACGATGAAGTCGAGCAGCCGGTCGATGCCGATCGCTTTCTCTGCCGAGCCGCAGATCACGGGCGCGAGGCGCGCACGAGCGAAGCCGTCCTTCGCGCCCGAGACGATGTGCTCCTCCGGCAACGACCCCGTCTCGAGGTACTCCTCGATCAGGGCGTCGTCGGACTCCGCGACCGCCTCGATCAGCTTCTCTCTGGCCGGGTCGGCCATCGCATGCAGATCGTCGGGCCATTCCGATTCCTCTGCCTTCGGACCGCTCGGGTACAGATCCGCCTTCTCGTGAAGCAGGTCGGCGATGCCGCGGAACTCGTGCTCGGAGCCGATCGGCAGCTCGAAGGGCGCGACCTGGTTCCCGAAACTCGAGACGAGCTGGGCGAGCGTGCCCTCGAAGTCGGCGCGCTCGCGGTCGAGCTTGTTCACGAAGATCGCGCGGGGCAGGCCCTCATCGACCGCGAGCTCCCAGGCGTATTCGGTCTGGACCTCCACGCCGTCGACCGAAGAGACGACGACGATCACCGCGTCGACCGCCCGGATCGCGTTCCGGAGATCGCCGACGAAGTCCGCCGTTCCCGGCGCGTCGAGCACATTGATCTTCGCGCCTTTCCACTCGACCGGCGCCATCGCGAGCGACACGGAGAGAACGCGGCGTTGCTCATCGGGGTCGTGGTCCGACACGGTGTTGCCTTCTTCGACCGTCCCCATCCTCGTCGTGGCTCCGGACGTGAACAGCATGGCCTCCAGGAGCGTGGTCTTCCCCGCTCCCGCATGGCCGACCAGCAAGACGTTGCGGATGTCGTTCGCGCCGTAGGTCTGCAACGCGGGCTCCTTCCGAGGGTGCGGGACAGGTCCGGGGATACTACCCAGTTGCTAGGCTCGGCCTCATCCTATGGTTCGCTTCCAGCGCCAGCCTCCTGGCACGGCCGTCACCCGCACCAGCTCGATCCTCGGCATGTGTCTTGCGATCGCCGCCGCACCGTTGATCGTGGATGGCATGGACGAGCGAGCGGGGGCGTTCGCGGCTCTAGGGGGTGCGTTCCTCCTGCTCGGCGGGCACCGAGCGAACCACGGCCTGGGCGGTCCGGTCGACCGCATGCTCACGGAGTTGTTCGACCGAGGATGGGATGCGTTCGTGCTGGCGCCGATCGTGTGGGTGAGTTTCGCCGACGAGCCCGCGGTGGCGATCGGCGCGCTGCTCGCGTTGTGCGCGAGCTTCCTGTCGTCGTACGTGCGGGCCCGTGGCGCCGCCCTCGGGTACTCGATCGAAGAGAGCCACGTCACGCGCGGCGTCCGCTACGCGCTGGTCAGCGCGGGCTTGTTGTTCGGGTGGCTCTCGTGGACCGTGTGGGCGGCCGCCGCACTGTCGGTGCTGGCGGCACTGGTGAGAACCGCCCAGGTTGCGCGGGAGGAGCGAGCGTGAGTGCGACCCAGACCCGAGCGGCCGACGCGCCGGTGGCGGAGACCTGGCGCGAGCGCCTGGCCTACTACGGCTACGCGACCGTGGCCTGGCTCGGCGCGACGTTGCCGACGCGCGCCGGCCGGGCGCTCTTCCGTGCGGTGGGTTCGGTCGCGTTCCGGTTGGCGACGAAGCCTCGTTCGGTCGTGCTCGCCAACCAGGCGCGCGTGATCGGCCGGCCGACCGACGATCCGCTGGTGGTGGCGAGCACACGAGAAGCGTTCCGCCGGTACGCGCGGTATTGGTTCGACGCGTTCGCGGTCATCAGGTGGTCCGACGAGCAGGTCCTCGAGGCGTTCGACTGGGACGGCGCCGAGCACCTCGTCGATCCGACGTCGGACGGGCGCGGGGTGATCGCGGTGCTGCCGCACATGGGCAACTGGGACGCGAGTGGGCGTTCGATGCGCGCCCTCGGGGTGCCCGTCGTGGCGGTCGCCGAACATCTGCGGCCCGAGCGATTGTTCCAGCTCTTCGTTCGCCAGCGTGCGGCGTTCGGTGTTCGCATCGTCGCCCTTGGGGGGAGCGCGGGGATCGGTCGCGCCCTCGCGAGCGCCATCGGCGAGG
This sequence comes from uncultured Actinomycetes bacterium, assembly GCA_963746995.1. Classification (GTDB taxonomy): domain Bacteria; phylum Actinomycetota; class UBA4738; order UBA4738; family HRBIN12; genus AC-51. The sequence continues at coordinate 804,941 of CAVVDF010000005.1, read as the reverse complement.
GCAACGTGGTCGCGTTGCTCGCGGATCGAGACCTCACCGGGCGCGGGATCCAGGTCGAGATGTTCGGCGCGACGCGGCGGCTGCCGGCCGGCCCGGCAATGCTCGCGCTCTCGACCGGCGCGCCGATCGTGGTGGTTGCGAGCTACGAGACGCCGACGGGTTGGCGCGGCGTCGCCCGGCCGCTCGCGATGCCGGAGCCGACCGGCGACCGGCGGGCAGACGGTCGTGCGATCACGCAAGCGATCGCCGACGCGTTCGTGCGGATCATCGCGGCGTCGCCTGCCGATTGGCATGTCTTCCAGCCGGGATGGCCGGCCGAGGTGGACTGATGCGGATCTCGATCGCATGCCCGTATGCATGGGACGACGCCGGCGGCGTCCAGGTACACGTTCGCGAACTCGCTACACAGCTCCTGGCGAACGGACACGAGGTCCAGGTGCTGACGCCCGCCCGCGACGAGCCGTCGCAACCCTGGGTGGTGCGCATCGGATCCCCCGTCGACATCCCGTACAACGCATCGAACGCGCCGATCGACCCACGACCGTGGTCCCGACGGGCGGTGCGGCGCGCGCTCGCCACGTTCGGGCCGGATCTGATCCACGCGCACCAGCCGACGGCGCCCTCCACCGGCTTGTGGGCGACCCTTGAGGCGCGCGCGCCGGTTGTGGGCACGTTCCATTCGGGCGCCGCTCGCGCACGCGTTTACGACATCGCGGCGCCCTTGCTCCGCCGGGCGGCGCGCCGGCTTGCCGTCCGCATCGCCGTGTCCGAGCGTGCTGCCGCGTTCGAGCGTCCACGGATCGGCGGCACGTTCCGTATCGTGCCGAACGGGGTCGACACCCGGCGTTTCGCCGACGCCGACGCAGCCGACCTCGGCCCGGGGCGCAAACTGTTGTTCGTGGGCAGACTCGATGAGCGCAAGGGATTCCCCATCGCGCTGGCCGCGTTCGAGCTGCTCGCGGCCCGCCACGACGATGTGCGTCTGGTCGTCGTGGGCGACGGCCCCGATCGGGAGGTCGTCGACCGATTGCCGGTGCCACTGCGGGCCCGCGTGACGATGCTGGGTCACGTGCCGAACGAGGAGTTGCCGCCGGTCGCTGTTGCTTGCGACCTCTACCTGGGCGCCTCGTTGGGGGGAGAATCGTTCGGGATCGTGCTGGTCGAGGCGATGGCGGCCGGCCTGCCGGTCGTCGCGAGTGCGATCCCCGGCTACGACGAGGTCTTCACACATGACGTTGAGGGGCTCTTCGTTGCTCCGAGCGACGCCGCGGCGCTCGCCACGGCGGCCTCCGACGTCTTGGACAACCCGGCCCGAGCCGCTCGGTTCGCCGAGGCGGGCCGGGCGCGCGCCGCCGTCTACGACTGGGACCGCGTCATCGTCACCATCGAAGACTGCTACGAGGAGGCCCTGGCCATCGGGCCGCCGCCGCTACGATAGGGCCCGTGGATCCCGGTCTCGTTGCAGTGATCGTGCTCGTGCTGGTCGTCGGCTGGGTCGTCTATGCCTTCAACCGGCTGGTGCGCTATCGGAACCGGGCGGACGAAGGCTGGTCGCAGATCGACGTCCAGCTGCGTCGGCGCTATGACCTCATCCCGAACCTGGTGGCGACCGTGGAGGGCTACGCCGAGCACGAGCGGGAGGTCTTCGAGACCGTGACGGCAGCACGGGCGAACGCCGAGGCCGCCTCGGGGGTCGCCGGCCAGGCCGACGCCGAGAACGCGGTGACCGCGGGCATCCGGCAGCTGCTGGCGGTGGCGGAGAACTACCCCGAGTTGAAGGCCAACCAGAACTTCCTCGCGCTGCAGGAGGAACTCACCGGGACGGAGTCCAAGATCGCCTATGCGCGCCAGTACTACAACGAGCAGGTCCGGCTGTTGAACACGGCGATCCAGTCGTTCCCGTCGAGCGTGCTCGCGAAGCTCTTCAGCTTCACCGCCCGAGACTTCTTCGACATCGACGACGACGCGCGGGGACCCGTCGACGTCGCGTTCGAAGGGCGCTAGGCCGTGCACGAACAGATCGCGCGCAACAAGCGGAAGACGTTCCTGCTGCTCTTCCTTGCCGTGGCGTTCACGGCCTTGATCGGCTACGCGATCGGCTACCTGTTCTGGTTCGGGAGCGGTGCCGGCGTCGTCGTCGCGGTGGTGCTCGCGATCGTCCTGTCGCTCGGGTCCTATTTCTACGGCGATCGTGCGGTGCTCGCATCCACCCGGGCGAAGAAGGTCACGCCGGCCGAGCAGCCCCGGTTGCACAACATCGTCGAAGGCATCGCGATCGCGGCGGGGGTGCCCAAGCCGGAGGTCTACGTGGTGCCGGAGGCGGCGCCCAACGCCTTCGCCACCGGCCGTGACCCCAAGCACTCGTCGATCGCGGTCACCCAGGGCCTGCTGGACACGATGAACCGCGTCGAACTCGAAGGCGTGATCGGCCACGAGATGTCCCACATCCTTGATCGCGACATCTTGATCGGCACGGTCGTCGCGACGGTGGTTGGCGCCGCGGTGTTGATGTCGGAGGTCTTCATGCGCTCGTGGTTCTGGGGCGGCGGGCGCGGTCGCCGCGACTCGAGCGGCGGCGACACCGCCGGTTCGCTTGCGCTGATCCTGTTCGTCGTCGGGATCGTGTTGCTGATCATCGCCCCGCTTGCCGGCCAGCTGATCAAGTTGTCGGTCAGCCGCAACCGTGAGTACCTCGCTGACGCGGAAGGGGTTGCCCTCACGCGCTACCCGCCCGGACTGATCTCGGCGTTGGAAAAGATCGCCATCGGCGCCGGCGGCGATGCGCTCCGCCAACAACGCGACCGCCCACCTGTGGCTCAGCCAGCCGTCGCAGATCCCCGGCGACGACACGTCCAAGATGGAGAGACTGTTCTCGACGCACCCGCCGATCGCGGAGCGGATCAAACGCCTGCAGGAGATGTGAGGCTACGGGGGCGTGATCCGTTCCCACGGTGGACACGTGCGCTGCGGCAAGAAGAGCGGGTCGAGCGGTTGCTGCGAGAAGTCGAACAGGTCGAGCATGTCGCTCGCTTGACGATCGCGCTCGGTGAGCGGCGGAAGTGCCCACATCGTCTCGATCAGCTTCAGCACCGAGGAGAACTCCATCGTGCGATGCGAGATCGTCCCGCCGCGGGCCCAGGGCGAGATGAGCAACATCGGGACGCGTGGTCCCATGCCGTAGATGTCGACGTGCGGCGGTGGCACGTGATCGTAGAACCCGCCGAAGTCGTCCCACGTCAACACGACCGCCGTCGAATCCCACTCGGGGCTCCGCTGCAGCATGTTCAACATCCGCACGGTCCAGTTCTCTCCCTGGCACATCCCACCGCCCCCGGGATGCTCGGACTCTCGGGTGTCGGGCACGAGCCACGAGACGGCCGGGAGGTTCCCCGCCGCGACATCGGCCGAGAACTGCTCGTCGCTCGTCACGCCAGCCCATTCCGGCCCGTAGCGCCAGTGGCGGATCAGCTTGGGCGTCTTCACGTACGCGTTGGAGCCGAGGTAGTAGCGCCACGAGATCCCGGCGGCGGCGAGCTCGTCCGGCAACACGGGCACGTTCGTGCAGGCGGTCCGCTCGATGAACCGACTCTGCACCGCGGCGATCTTCGCGGCGGTGTACTCGTCGCCGAACGTCTGCTCCGTCTCCTCGTCGTTGAGCTTCGGGAACGAGTACATCCACTCCGCGGGGTCCTCGCAGTATTCCCTCGGCATGCCGGTGCCGAACTGACCGGGCGGGGTTTCCCGTTCGTGGTCGACGAATCGATCGGTCTGCGCCGCAACCGTAAAGATGTGCTCGATGCCGGTCGGGCCGTACGTGGAGGAGAAGAACTTGTCGGCGAGGAGGTAGTGCTGGGCCAGGCTCCAGTAGTTCGGGATGTCCTCGCGGTGGTACTGCACGTAGGACTCGAGCTCCGCCCCGAACGGGAGCTGGTCGAAGCAGTTCATCAGTCCGCCGTTCACCGCCGTGAGGCCGTTGATGAACGAGTGACCCGGCCCCACCAGATTCGACTTCGCCCGCCGAAGCGGCACCGTGGAGCCGTCACAGGTTTGCCCCTCGGTCGCGCCGTCTGCACCGGGGAACAGGCCGAACATGTGATCGAAGGACCGGTTCTCCTTGATCAGGAACACGATGTGTTTGATATGCGAGCGTGCGTCGGAGACCTGGGCCGTGGTCGCGTGGTGGACCGGCCCGACCGGCGGATCGATCAGCACCTTCGGGGCAACGCTGGTCGCGGTCTGGTCGGACGTGCTCCCGCTGGTGCAGGCGGCGATCGCGACGAGCCCCGCGATGAGGACGAGCAGCAGCACACGGGTTCGCACGGGGGCCAATGGTAACGGGACGGCTCCCGATGACCCGGCGGTACACTGAATCTTCACACGCGAAGGGGGTTCCCACCGTGCAGCGCGAGACCGGGACGTTCACCGTGAAGTCGGGTTTGGCCGAGATGCTGAAGGGCGGCGTCATCATGGACGTCACGACGGCCGACCAGGCGAAGATCGCCGAGGACGCCGGCGCGTGTGCCGTGATGGCCCTCGAGCGCGTGCCGGCGGATATCCGCAAGGAAGGCGGCGTCGCGCGCATGGCCGACCCGACCAAGATCGAGGAGATCAAGGCCGCGGTCTCGATCCCAGTCATGGCGAAGGCGCGGATCGGGCACTTCGTCGAGGCGCAGATCTTGCAGTCGCTCGGCGTCGACTACATCGACGAGTCCGAAGTGCTGACGCCTGCCGACGAGGCGTTCCACATCGACAAGTGGGCGTTCACGGTCCCGTTCGTGTGCGGGTGTCGGAACCTTGGCGAGGCGCTGCGCCGGATCGCCGAAGGCGCGGCGATGATCCGCACGAAGGGCGAGGCGGGCACGGGCAACGTCGTCGAGGCCGTGCGCCACGAGCGCCAACTGATCGCCGACATCGCCGAGTGCACGACCTTGCGGCCGGAGCAATACGTGACGAAGGCCAAGGAACTCGGCGCCCCTGTCGAGCTGGTGCGGATCGTCGCCGAGCAGGGTCGCCTGCCGGTCGTGAACTTCTCCGCGGGCGGCATCGCGACCCCGGCGGATGCCGCGCTGATGATGCAACTCGGTGTGGACGGCGTGTTCGTGGGCTCCGGCATCTTCAAGTCCGAGGACCCGGCGACGATGGCTCGCGCGATCGTCGAGGCGACCACCCACTTCCAAGATCCGGACGTGCTGGCGAAGGTGTCGCGTGGCATCGGCGATCCGATGGCGGGGCTCGAGATCGAGACGCTGGAGACGCGGCTCCAGGATCGCGGCTGGTAGTTCCGCAGCGTCTGCGCTGCAGCGTTGCCTCGGTACCATGGTCGGCGTGACGAAAGCCGGTGTCCTCGCGCTGCAAGGAGACTTCCGCGAGCACGTGAACGTGTTTGCGACTCTCGGCGTGACGCCCGTCGAGGTGCGCACCGCCGGGCAGCTTGCCGACGTCGACTGTCTCGCGATACCCGGCGGTGAATCGACCACGATGGCGAAGCTGGCGCGCGCCTACGACCTCGTCGAGCCGATCCGCGATCGCGTGCGGGACGGTATGCCTGTCTTCGGGACGTGCGCAGGGATGATCGTGCTCGCCGAGCGCGTCGACGGCGGCGACCCGCTCTTCGCGGTGTTCGATATCACGGTGCAGCGCAACGCCTACGGTCGTCAGGTGGACTCCTTTGAGGCCGACCTTGACGTGATCGGCATCGACCATGCGGTCCGCGGTGTGTTCATCCGGGCGCCGCGGATCGAGCAGGTGGGCGACGGGGTCGAGGTGCTCGCAACCTTCGAGGACCACCCGGTCGTGCTGGAGCAGGACAACCTCGTTGTGGCATCCTTCCACCCGGAGCTCGTGGGTGAGACCGGGCTCCACGAGTATCTGCTGAGGAAGGTGTAAGGCGATGTCCGGCCACTCCAAATGGGCGACGATCAAACGCAAGAAGGAAGCGACCGACGCGAAGCGGTCGAACATGTACGCGAAACTCCTGCGCGCCGTCGAGGTCGCCGCGCGCGAGGGCGGTGGCAGCGTCGAGGGGAACATGACCCTGGCCTCCGCCGTCGACAAGGCGAAGGACTTCTCCGTTCCGAACGACAACATCGAGCGCGCGATCAAGCGCGGTACCGGGGAGCTCGGCGGGGGCCAGAAGTACGAGGAGGTCGTCTACGAGGGATACGCACCCGGCGGCATCGCGGTGATGGTCGAGGCGCTCACCGACAACCGCAACCGCACCGCCCAAGAGGTGCGGCACGCGTTCAGTCGTAACAACGGCAACCTCTCCGAGACGGGGACGGTCGCCTGGCAATTCACACGCAAAGGCGTGATTGTCGTCGAGAAGGCGATCGCGCCCGATGACGAGCACCTGCTGGAGCTGGCGCTTGAGGGCGGTGCGGAGGACCTGAAGGACTCGGAGTCGAGCTGGGACATCATCACCGCACCGCATGACTTCGCGACGGTGCAGGCTGCCCTCGAAGCGGCGCGCGTGCCGGTCTTTTCGGCGGAGCTGTCCATGATCCCGCAGACGACGATCCCGGTGGATGGCGGCGAGGCCACCCAGGTGCTTCGGCTGATCGAGGCGCTCGAGGATCTCGACGACGTTCAGAACGTCTACGCGAACTTCGACATCCCCGAAGAGGTCATGGCGGCCCTCTAGCCGCCTGCTTCCTCCGAGCGAAACACCGGAGTAGGGTTCGGCCCATGCGCACCCGGTGGGTGATGACGGCGACGATCGCAACCATCCTTGTCGCGTGCACCACGTCGCAGAGCACGACGCCGTCTGTCCAGCCGAACCCGACGCCGACGACGTCCAGCGCGCCGCCCCCGCCCACGGTGACGCTCGCCGACGGCAGTGGTTTGCCCGAGGGCTGCCGCGGCCACACCGTTGCATCCCAGACCGTCGCCTTCGTCGGCGAGGGACGCGCGTGGGCGTTGGATCCACGGACCGGCCGCGTATCGTGCCTGTTCGACGAGGTCGACGCGGGATCGTTCGTGTTCGGCCCGCAGGCCGACCGGGTCCTCCTCGCGGACCTTCGTGTCCGCGGGCTCTCGCCCGAAGCCCCGACCTGGCCCGCCTCGGCGGCCACCACGCCGACCGTCTTCGACTGGGGGCACCCGAACGGTCTGGCGATCGTCTACGCCGACGCGAAGGGCCGGCCGGCGAAGCGGTTCATGGACGACGGCTCGACGGAGCGCCTGCCGAGCCTCCCCGACGGTGCCTATCAGGCGATCGCCTACCACCCGAGCGGCCTCGCGCTCGGGTTCATCATCGACGAGGGAACGCGACAGGGGATCTGGCTCTCCTCGAACGAGGGGAAGGATCCCGAGCGGCTCGTCTTTTCGAAGCCGGATACGGTGTTCTCGTCGATCGCCTTCGACCCCGACGGCACCAAGATCTGGTGGATCGCGCAGCACGCCGGCGCGATCAGCGAGATCCACTGGATGGATCTGGCGGATCGGACGGGGTTCTCGACGGTGCTCACCCGGGGTCTCGCGCCGACCGCGCACGGTCTGATGCTCGCGCCGAACGGTCCGCTGATGGCCGCAACGCAGGGCGAGGGGTGTGCGGACGCCCAAGCGATGATCGTCGACGCCGACGGAGCGCATCCGGCGATCGCGGGGAGCGAGCAACCGACCCAGGCCTTGGGCTGGCTCGACGCCTCGACGCTCCTCGTGTCGGCCGGCGGGTGCGGCCAACCGGTGACCCTGTCTGCTGTTGGGGTTGACGCGCAACACGCCACCCTGCTGCTCGACGGAGCGGAGATCGGAGCACCGCGTACGGTCTTGCGCGACGCACCGACCGAGGTGCCTGCTCCGCCCGACGATGCATCACAGGCGCCGCCCGGCGGCGTCGGGTGATAGCGCCAACCGCGACGGAGGCCGGTCGGCCGCCGACGGAGACACCGACAGGGCCGACGCCATGGTTCATGGTGCTCGGACCGAGACCTCCTGCGCCGGGATCAAGGATCGACCGCGCGGCCGTGACGGTCGTTGCCCGGCCGAGCCTCGCAGCCTAGACTCGGCGAACAGATGTTCGATACGTGTGTTCTCGGCGTGGATCCCGGTATCGCCCGGTGCGGGTTTGCCGTCCTCGGCCGCCGCGGCAGATCGACGACCCTCGTGTGGAGCGGCACGGTCTCTTCGAGTCCCGAGCTGGATGAAGGAGCCCGGCTGCGCCGGCTCGCCGACGGGATGCGTGTCGCGATCGAAACCCATGCGCCGGACACCGTGGCGATCGAGCGCGTCGCCTGGAGCCGGAACCAGGTGAGCGCCCTGCACGTCGCACGCGCGACCGGGGCGCTGATCCTGGTCGCCGCGCAAGCCGGTCTGCCGGTCGAGGAGTACGCCCCCAACGAGGTGAAGCAAGCGGTGACGGGGATGGGGAACGCCGACAAGCAGCAGGTCCAGCTCGCACTCTCTCGCGTCCATGGACTGCGTGCGGTGCCGAGCCAACCCGACGCCGCCGATGCGGTCGCGGTCGCCCTCACACATCTCCTCGCCGCGAGGATGCGAGGGGCTGCGGCGCAAGCGGGCGCCCGGTGATCGCCTTCCTTGACGGCGAGGTGGTCGACAAGACCGCGGGGCACGTCGTGCTCGACGTCGCCGGTGTCGGCTACGACATCGTCGTGCCCACCTCGGTGTTGGCGGGCTTGCCGACGACCGGTGAACGCGTCCGCATCCACACGCGCATGGTCGTGCGCGAGGACTCGATGACGCTCTACGGGTTCTCGTCCCCCGTGGAGCGTGAGCTCTTCGATCTGCTGACCGGCGTGACTGGGGTTGGGCCGAAGGTCGCGCTCGCGTTCTTGTCATCGCTCGCACCAGATGCGCTCCGCCGCGCGGTCGTCGCCGGTGACGCCGACACCCTGACGGTCGTGCCCGGCGTCGGCAAGAAGGTGGCGCAGCGCGTGGTGCTCGACCTCCGGGACAAGCTGGGCGGCGACGGAGCCGAGATCATCGCGATCGGGCCGATGGCCGACGTGCGCGAAGCGCTCCTAGCGCTCGGGCTTACACCGTCGGAGGCCTCCGGGGTTATGACCGATCTCGATCCGGATGGCAAGGCGCCCGATGACCTCCTTCGCGAGGCCCTGCAGAAGGTGGGACGATGACCGCCATGACGGACCTTCCTACAGATCCGTTCGACGAACGCCTGATCGAGGCCGACGCCCTCAGTCCCGAGGATCGGGAGTTCGATGTCGCGTTGCGGCCCAGGAACCTGGCCGATTTCGTCGGGCAAGACCGCGTCAAGGACCAGCTCGCCGTCCTGCTCGAGGGCGCTCGTCAGCGCGACGAACCCGTTGACCATCTCCTGTTCAGCGGACCGCCGGGGCTCGGCAAGACGACCCTCGCGCAGATCGTGGCGCTCGAGATGGGCGCGGGGTTCCAGCCCACCAGCGGTCCCGCGCTCGAGCGTCCGAGCGATCTCGCCGCGATCCTCACGAACCTCGGAGACGGCGACGTGCTCTTCGTCGATGAGATCCACCGGATGCCCCGGGCGGTCGAGGAGGTCTTGTATCCGGCGTTGGAGGACTTCAGTCTCGACGTGGTACTCGGGAAAGGGCCAACGGCGCGATCGATCAGACTGGATCTCCCGCGCTTCACCTTGATCGCGGCAACCACGCGCCCGGGACGGATCACCCTGCCGCTGCGCGAGCGCTTCGGGTTCAGCCCTCGACTGGACTACTACGACGCCGACGACCTGACTCGGATCGTGCTGCGGAGCGCCGGCATCCTGGGGGTGAGCACCGAGGAGGAGGGCGCTCGCGAGATCGCGCGACGCTCCCGGGGCACGCCGCGGATCGCGAACCGGCTGCTCCGGCGGGTTCGCGACGTCGCCGAGGTTCGCCACGACGGGGCGATCACGGGCGAGATCGCTCGTGCCGGTCTGGCGATGTTCGAGGTCGACGAAGCGGGTCTCGATCGTCTCGACCATGCCGTGCTGGGAGCGATCGTGCAGCGTTTCTCGGGCGGCCCCGTCGGGCTCTCGACGCTCGCCGCCGCGGTTGGTGAGGAGCCCGACACGATCGAGGACGTCGTCGAGCCGTACCTGCTGCAGCTTGGCTTCCTGCAACGAACCCCACGGGGGCGCGTTGCCACCCCGCGGGCGTACGCGCACCTGGGCGTCACCGCTCCGGGACAGCTGCCACTCGGCTGAGCCGGCTCACGTTCCCGCAGGTAGACTCGGGTCCCGCGTCTCCTCGCGCGGCAACCGACCTGGAAGGAAGTTCGATGATCCTCGCCCAGTCCTCATCCGGTGGGGGCAGCCCGATCCTGATCCTGCTGCTCGCGATGCCGGTGGTCCTGTGGTTCATGATGCGCTCGCAGAAGCGGAAGGCAGCCCAACAACAGGAGCTGCAGCGCGCCGCCGAAGTCGGCGACGAGATCATGACGACCGCCGGCATCTTCGGCACGATCGTCGACGAGGACGAGGATGAGGGCACCGTGATCGTCGAGATCGCACCTGGCACGCAGATCAAGATGATCCGAGCGGGGATCGCCCGCCGGGTGACCGAGGACGACGAGTACGAGGACGACGAGTACGACGACGTGAACGACGAGGAAGACGTGGACGATCTCGAGGTCCCACCGCCGCCGGCGAACGTGGACGACGCGGGAGCGAAGCAGGTCGAGGCCGATCGCGCGACTGAGGATCCGTCGCGGTCGTGAGCGAAGAGCGCATCGGCACGCCGAGCGGCGCGCCGGTTCCCGCGGTACCCGAGGTCGCCCCCGTCGCGGCGATGGCGAGCATCACGCTCGAGGACGTCGAGCACAACCCGGAGCTCTCGATGTACATCGCCTCGGCCGATCGCGTCATGGATGCCATGGGCTACACGGAACACGGGTTCCGGCATGCCCATCTCGTGGGCAAGATCGCGTACCAGGTGCTCCATCGCCTCGGCTTCTCCGAGCGGGAGGCCGAACTTGCCCGCGTCGCGGGCTACCTGCACGACATGGGCAACGCGCTGAGCCGCGAGGGCCATGCGCAAAGCGGCGCGCTGCTCGCGTACCAGTCGCTGAAGGACACCGCCGACGGTGCCGACCTGATGATGATCGTCGCTGCGATCGCGAACCACGAGGAGGCCGAGGGCACGGCCGTGTCGCCCGTCTCGGCCGCAGTGATCCTCGCGGACAAGGCTGACGTACACCGCAGCAGGGTGCGCAAGCCCGCGGAGGAAAGCTTGAACGAAGACATCCACGATCGTGTCAATTACGCCGTCGAGCAGAGCTTCCTACGGGTAGACTCCGACGCTCGAACCGTCAGTCTGGAGCTGACGATCGACACTCGGATCAGCCAAGTCATGGAGTACTTCGAGATCTTCCTTGGCAGGATGCAGATGTGCCGCCACGCCGCCACGGCGATCGATGCGCGCTTCCAACTGTTCGCGAATGGGCAGGAGTTGGCGTGAAGCGAACGCGTGGCCTCTGGATCTCGATCATCGTGATCGGGCTGTTGATGTCCGTGTCGATCGCGGCGTTCGCGACCGACCGGTTGCGGCCACTGCTCGGACTCGACCTGCAGGGCGGCGTCTCCGTCATCCTGTCGGCGCCGGGGGATACCCCCACGGACACGATGAACCTCGCCTTGGAGAACATCCGCAACCGTGTGGACGCCTTCGGGGTCGGCGAGCCCGACATCACGCTGTCGGGCAGCACGATCGAGATCCAGATCCCGGGACTCTCCGACAGCACGATCGAGCAGCGAGCCGCCGACCTGCACTGCATCGCCGATCCGGACGGGGCGACGTACGGGTGTGACGACACGGCGGCGGCACCCACGACCGCGCTATCAGGCTTCTCCACCATCTCGCAGGACGCCAAGGTCTGCATCTTCGCGGGCGACGTGCAGTTGGACTGTTTCGAGTCGCAAGCGGCGGCCGACGCCGCCAAGACCGGTATCACCGCCGAGCCTCGCGGAGCCGCGAGCGCCACACCGTCTGCAAGCACATCCGCCAGCGCCTCCCCCAGTCCGACGAGCGGGCCGGGCTCGACGGCGGGGGAGTACTGCCTGACCGACTTCGCGCGCACCGAACTCCATTGCTACCCCGACTACGACACCGCGCAGGCCGCCTTCAAGTCGCTCGAGACCAAGGTCACCGAGACCCAGTGGTGCATCGCGCAGCCGCGACCCCAGGCGACGCCGAGCCCGTCGGCGACGCCGTCCGCCTCGCCGGGGGGACGAAGGCGTCGCCGTCGGCCAGCGCGTCGCCCGACGCGGCGAACGATCCAGGCACCGTGTGGGAGGGCTTGGACCAGACGGGCTCCGCACCGCTGCCGGTGTGCGATTACGCCTCGAAGACCGAGGCGACCGCTGCGCTCGACGCGTGGAACGTCGAGCACCTCACGACGCGATACTGCGTGGTCAGTTCACAGGGCGAGGATCTCGGCTGCTACACGACCCAGGAGGCCGCCACCGAACGGCAGCGCGAGACGGGGCAACAGCGGCTGCTGGCCCTGATCGGGAAGACCGCGCGTCTCGAGGAGCGCCCGACGCTCGAGATCGTCGCGCCGAGCGATCCTCGCTACCAGACGACCGCCCTCACCTGCCAGACACAAGTCGAGCAGGACTCCAAGGCGTGCCAGGGGGATGCGCAGGACGCGAACGAGGTCTGGTATCAGGACCGGCAGGGCAACAAGGTCCACCTCGGTCCCGTCACGATCACCGGTGGCAACATCACGAGCGCCCAGGCGACGCTCGCCGGCGATTCGCAATCGCTCGCCCAATGGACCGTGGACTTCGTCCTCGACAGTGAGGGTGCGGACAAGTTCGCAGCCGCCACGACGGAAGCCGTCAACGCACCGTCTCCGCAGAACCAGATCGCGATCGCCGTCGACCGGCAGATCATCTCGAACCCGGTGGTGCAGAGTCCGATCACGGCGGGACGAGGGCAGATCACCGGCGGGTTCTCGGAGCAGGAGGCCAAGGACCTCGCGGCGATCTTGAATGCCGGTTCGCTTCCCGTGAACCTCACGCAGGAGTCGGTGCGGACGGTCAGCCCCACGCTCGGCTCGACCTCGTTGCAGGAAGGCATCGTGGCCGGGTCCGCGGGACTGATCCTGCTGTTCATGTACCTGCTCTTCTACTACCGGATGCTCGGCGTCGTCGCGTGGTTCGGTATGACGATCTGGGCGATCTTGGCGATCACACTTGTGTCGTTCGCGGGTCAGCGGTTCGGCTACGCCTTGACCCTCGCGGGCGTGGCCGGGCTCGTGATCTCACTCGGCGTGACGGCGGACTCCTACATCGTGTTCTTCGAGCGATTGAAGGACGAGGTTCGGGCCGGGCGTTCGCCGCGTGCGGCGGTCCAGCCGGCGTTCCAGCGTGCGTTCAAGACGATCGTCGCAGCCGACATCGTCACCGGGATCGCAGCTGCTGTGCTCTATTTCACGGCCGTCAGTTCCGTCCGCGGGTTCGCGCTGACGCTCGGTGTCGCGACCGCCCTCGACCTGTTCGTCGTGTACTTCTTCAAGCGCCCGACCGTATTCCTCATCGCGCGCAACAACGCTCTCGCGAACGCGCGCGGGTTCGGGCTCGCGTCGGCGACCGGTGCGGACCACATCCAAGAGCAGGAGCCAGAGGCGTGAGCGCGCGCGACATGTTCGCGGTCTACCGCGGCTATCGCGTCCCGCACCTGCAGCTGATCGAGCATCGGCGGTGGTGGTTCACGTTCTCCGGCGTCCTGCTGGCGCTGTCGCTGATCGGGATCATCTTCAGCGGCTTCCGGTTCTCGATCGACTTCGTCGGTGGGGCCGAGCTGACGTACAGCGTGTCCACGCCCGTGACGGTGGATCAGGTCCAGCAGGTCCTCGATCAGTACGGCCTCACGGGGACCGAGATCCAACTGCTCGCCGGCGGCGACCAGATCTCGATCCGGACCGACTCGCTGACGGAGCTCCAGGACCGGCAGGCCTTCGTGAAGGCGCTCGCAACACAGGCCGGTGTGCAACCGGAACAGATCAACATCGAAGACATCGGTCCGACCTGGGGCAGGCAGATCTCGAGCAAGGCGTTGCGAGGGCTGCTCCTCGTCTTGGTGTTCATCGGCCTGTACATCGCCTGGCGATTCCAATGGTCGATGGCCGCCGGCGCGATGATCGCGCTGGTCCACGACGTGGTGATCACGGCGGGCATCTACGCCCTCGTCGGCCGGGAGGTCACGCCCGAGACCGTGATCGCGATCCTCACGATCTTGGGGTTCTCGCTGTACGACACCGTCGTGATCTACGACAAGATCCAGGAGAACACCGAATCGGCGGCGCTCACCGCGCGCCTCGGGTATACGGGCGTGGTCGATCTCTCGCTCAACCAGACCGTGATGCGGTCGGTCAACACCTCGCTCGTCGTCTTGCTGCCGATCCTGTCGCTGCTGCTGTTCGGCGGCTCCACGTTGAAGGACTTCGCGTTCGCGATGTTCATCGGGGTCGCGATCGGCGCGTACTCGTCGATCTTCATCGCGGCCCCGGCGTTGACGGTCTTCCATGAACGACAGGTCAGCAAACAGGGCGACCGGTCGCCCGCGAAGCGCCGGACGCCGGAGCCGGTCGCCGCGATCGCTACGAGCGACGCCGCCGCGACGAAAGCCACCGCCGGGATGGGCGGCGCGAGCAGACCCAAACCCAAGCCTCGCAACAAGAAGGGCCAGCCCGCGAAGCGCAAACGGAGGTAATACGTGCAGATCGAGCAGATCGAAGCGCTGATCCGAGACGTGCCCGACTTCCCGGAACCGGGGATCGTGTTCAAAGACATCACACCGGTGCTGGCCGATCCGATCGCCTTCTCGACCATCATCGACCTGATCGTGGTCCACTTCGGTCGGGGCAACGTGGACAAGGTCGTGGGGATCGAAGCCCGCGGGTTCATCCTTGGTGCGCCGGTCGCGTACCACTTCGGGGCGGGCGTGATCCCGGTCCGCAAGAAGGGCAAGTTGCCGCACGACACGATCGATGAGGAGTACGCCCTCGAGTACGGGACCGCCTCGCTCGAGATCCACAAGGACGCGGTCAAGCCCGGCGAGCGAGTGCTCGTCGTCGACGATGTCCTCGCGACGGGCGGCACGGCGAAGGCGGCGGTGAGCCTCGTTGAGCGGATCGGTGGCAAGGTTTGCGGGATCGCCACGCTGATCGAGCTCGACTTCCTCAAGGGTCGCGAGCAGCTGCAGGGTCACGAGCTCTTCACGTTGATCCACTACTGAGCCCACGCGCCCGCTGGCCGTAGACTGGCCACGGTGTGGACACCCGTGACGAGCTGACCGCTGGTAGCGCCCAGCCGCCCCCCAGGAGAGGCGGGCGGTTGCCGTTGCCGCGACGGCGCCGGCCCGATCGCGCGCCGTCGGGGTACGACGCGCTCGCGAAGAAGGTCCGCACCTACAACCCGAAGGGTGACCTCAGAGCGCTCGAGAGCGCCTACGACGTCGCGAAAGAGGCGCACGACGGCCAGACACGACTGTCAGGGGAACCGTTCATCGACCACCCCCTCGCCGTTGCCGTGATCTTGGCCGACCTCCGCCTGGACACGACCACCCTCGAGGCAGCGCTGTTGCACGACACCGTCGAAGACACGGCCGTGACGCTGGAACGGATCGAGGGTGAGTTCGGCGACGACGTCGCTGAGATCGTCGACGGGTTGACCAAGCTCGACAAGCTCCAGTTCCAGACACGAGAGCTCGCGCAGGCGGAGAACGTCCGCAAGATGATCGTGGCGATGGCGGGCGACATCCGCGTGTTGCTGATCAAACTCGCGGACCGGTTGCACAACATGCGGACACTGGCGGCGCTCGCGCCGGCCAAGCAGCGTCGGATCGCGACCGAGACGCTCGAGATCTACGCGCCCCTCGCGAACCGCCTCGGTGTGCAGGAGATCAAATGGGAGCTCGAGGATCTCGCGTTCAAGACACTGCACCCCGGTCCGTACAAGGAGATCGCGCAGTTGGTCGAGACCAGGCGCGACGAACGCACCGCTCGGATCCGCGACCTCACCGATACGCTCCGCCAGAAGCTGAAAGAGCTCGGGATCAAGGCGGACGTCGACGGCCGCCCGAAACACTTGTACTCGATCTACGAGAAGATGGTGATCCGCGGCAAGGAGTTCGAGGAGATCTTCGATCTCGTCGGTATCCGCGTGCAGGTTGAGTCGCTTCGCGATTGCTACGCGGCGCTCGGCGCCGTCCACGCCCTGTGGAAGCCGGTTCCCGGACGGTTCAAGGACTACATCGCGATGCCCAAAGCGAATATGTACCAGTCCTTGCACACGACGGTTGTCGGTCCCGAAGGCCGCCCGATCGAGATCCAGATCCGGACGCGCGACATGCATCGAACCGCTCAGTTCGGCATCGCGGCCCACTGGCGGTACAAGGAAGGCAAGCAGAAGGAGGCCGCCGACCTCGCTTGGCTGGGTCAGATGATGGACTGGCTAAAGGACATGGCCGATCCACGCGAGTTCATGGAAGGGCTCAAGATCGACCTGTCGGGCGGCCGGGTGTTCGTGTTCACCCCGAAGGGTGACGTCACGAACCTGCCGCAGGGTGCGACCCCGGTGGACTTCGCCTACACGATCCACACGGAGGTGGGCCACCGGACGATCGGGGCAAAGGTCAACGGCAAGCTGGTTCCCCTCGACTATGAGCTGCGCACCGGCGATTCCGTCGAGATCCTGACCTCGAAGGCGCAAGGGGAAGGGCCGAGTCAGGACTGGCTCCAGTTCGTCGCCACGCCGCGCGCTCGAAACAAGATCCGGCAGTGGTTCGCGCGCGGTCGCCGAGAGGACGCCCTGGACCAGGGCCGTGAACTGCTGCAACGCCAGATGCGCAAACAGAACCTGCCCTTCAAGCGACTCGCCACCGAAGAGGTGCTCGAGCAGGTTGCCGCGGATCTCAAGTACCCGGATCTCGACGCGCTCTTCATCGCGGTTGGGGAGGGGCACGTGTCGCCGCAGTCGGTCGTCGCGCGCCTCGCACGTCGGGTGAGTGGCACGGGCGAGCAGGACGTCACGGACGACGTGCCCTTGGCGCGCCCGGTCAGGATCGAAGGGCGCGACGACGTATCGCACGGCGTGATGGTCAAGGGGTTGCCCGACGTATGGGTGAAGCTCGGCCGCTGCTGCACGCCGGTGCCGGGCGACGGCATCGTCGGGTTCGTCACTCGTGGTCAGGGCGTCAGTGTTCACCGCGCCGACTGCCCGAACGTGAAGACGCTCCGCCGCGAGCCCGAGCGCATGATCGAGGTGTCGTGGTCGGAGGGCAAGCCGACGTCGTTCGTGGTCGCGATCCAGGTTGAGGCGCTCGATCGCACGCGTCTGTTGTCCGACATCGCCACGGTGCTGTCCGACCAGCACGTGAACATCCTGTCAGCGAACTCGACGACGGGGCGCGATCGGATCACGAGGTTGCGGTTCACGTTCGAACTCGCCGACATCACCCACCTGACGTCGATCTTCGCCGCGGTCAAGCGTATCGACGGGGTCTATGACGCCTATCGGGTGGTCCCCTCGTAGTGCGCGTGGTGCTGCAGCGCGTGACCGAGGCGTCGGTCTCGGTCGACGACCACGTCGTCTCGTCGATCGGGCTCGGCTATCTCCTGCTCGTGGGAGTCGGTCGCGACGACGCGGAGGCCGACGCCGAAGGGCTGGCAGCGAAGATCGTCGGGCTGCGGCTCTTCCGCGATCCGGACGGGAAGACGAACCTCGACCTCGCCTCGGTCGGTGGCGAAGCGCTCATCGTGTCCCAGTTCACGCTGTTGGCGGACACCCGCAAGGGCCGCCGCCCGTCCTTCGTGTATGCCGCCGAGCCGGTGCGAGCCGCTGAGCTCGTGGAGCATCTCGCGACGAGCCTGGAGGCGAGCGGCGTCCGCGTGGGTCGCGGGGTCTTCGGCGCCGAGATGGTGGTCTCCCTCACGAACGACGGGCCGTTCACGCTCGTTGTGGACTCCAGCGCGGCCTAAGCCGGCCGGCGGGCTCCGGTAGCATGACGCCTCATGTACGTCGAGCTGTTCGATCGCAACCCCTACGGCGAGAACTGCTGGCTGCTCGGCGCCGACGACAGCAACGCGGTTGTTGCGGTCGATCCCGGGTTCGATCCGACGGCGGTCCGGGCGATCGTGGAGGGTGCGGGGAAACGGCTCGACGCCGTCTTGCTCACGCATGCACACCTCGACCACGCTCAATCGGCGGGGACAGTCGCCGGAGAGGTGCCCGTATACGTCCACGAGGACGATCGCCCCGCGTTCGACGACTATCAGGCGTGGGGGAGCGACAGGCAGGTCGTCCTCGATCCTGTCGCAGATCTGCGGACGGTCGTCGACGGCGACCGGCTCTCGCTCGGTGGGTTCTCGATCGAGGTTCTGCACACGCCCGGCCACACGCCCGGCTCGTCATGCTTCCGGCTGGATGAGGACGTTGTGCTCTGCAGCGGCGACCTCGTGTTCGCAGGCACGATCGGCCGATCCGACTTCGCGAACTCCGACCCGGCAGCGATGGTCCGCTCGCTGGAGCGGTTCCTGACGCTGCCCGACGATCTGCGCGTGTTGCCCGGGCACGGACCCGAGACGACCGTCGGGCGGGAGCGCACGAGCAATCCCTACCTTCGCGAGGCTCCGTGATGGACTTCCAACCCACCCGAGGCACCCAGGATCTGTTGCCACCCGCCGGCGGTGTGATGCGCGCACTGTACGATCGTGCCGCCGCGCTCGCCTGGTCGTACGGCTACCGGTATGTCGAGACGCCGGGGTTCGAGGCGACGGAACTCTTCGCGCGAACATCGGGGGCATCGAGCGACGTCGTGTCGAAGGAGATGTACTCGTTCACCGATCGCGGCGATCGGTCGCTGACCCTTCGTCCGGAGGGGACGGCACCGGTCATGCGCGCGTACCTCCACGATCGGCAGCGGTTGGGGACCCCGTTCAAGGCGTACTACCTGACGCGGATGTACCGCTATAGCCGGCCCCAGGCGGGCCGGCTCCGCGAACACCGGCAATTCGGCATCGAGGTCTTCGGCACGGACGCCCCGGCCGCCGACGTGGAGGTGCTGGTCCTCGGCGACACGTTCCTTCGCTCCCTGGGGCTTCGGCGGTATCGCCTCGAGATCAACTCGATCGGTGACGAGGTCTGCCGTCCCGCGTATCGCGAAGCCCTCATCGCGTACCTGCGTGAGCGGCGCGACGCGCTGCGCGACGATCACAAGGATCGGTTCGAGGACAACCCGATGCGTGTTCTGGATTGCAAAGATGCGGCGTGTCGGGCGGTCGCCGCCGACGCGCCCGTCATGGTGGAGTGGCTCTGCGACGCGTGCAAAGCGCACTTCGATGCTGTGATCGCGGGCGCCCGCGACGCCGGCTTGCAGCCGATCGTGACACCCACGGTCGTCCGGGGACTCGACTTCTACGTGCGGACCTCGTTCGAGTTCGTGTCGGATGCGATGCAAGAGGGTGGGAATGCGCAGCAGTCGACGCTCTTCGGCGGGGGTCGCTACGACGGGATGGCGGAGGTGCTCGGCGGCCCCCACATCCCGGGTATCGGCTTCGGGATGGGCCTCGAACGGGTGCTGATCGCGCTGGATGACGAGGGCGTCGCACCCCCGAGCGAGTCGCCGCTCGATGTGTACGTGGTCGCGTTGAGCCCTGCCGCCCGCGAGATTGCCACCGACGTCGTGCGGAGCGTGCGAGCTGCCGGACTGTCCGCCGACATGCCGTACGAGGAGCGTCCGATGAAGGCGCAGCTCAAACTGGCCGATCGAGCGGGGGCGCGCTTCGTTGCGATCATCGGCGAGGACGAGCTCGCCGCCGGCAGCGTGTCTCTGCGGCGTCTCGCCGACGGCGAGCAGACACCGGTCGCCCGAGACGATGTCGTGCGATTCGTGAGTACGGATCGAGAGGTCGCCCGATGACCGAGCGATCGACGTTCGCCACCGCGATGCGCACGCACGCGTGCGGCGAACTCCGGGCGGACGATGCCGGTTGTGAGGTGACCCTGTGCGGGTGGGTGGCGCACCGACGCGATCACGGTGGCGTGACGTTCATCGATCTCCGCGACCGCGAGGGCTCGGTGCAGGTCGTCTTCCACCCGGAGGACGCGCCCGACGCGCACGCCGTCGCCCAGGATCTGCGCGGGGAATGGGTCGTGCGCGTCTCGGGCGGAGTGCGACGTCGGCCCGACGGTATGCAGAATCCCGCGCTGGGAACCGGCGACGTTGAAGTGGTCGCGAGCGAGCTCGAGGTGCTTGCGCGCGCCGACACGCCACCGTTCGTGATCGAGGACCGGGTCGAGGCAGATGAGCTGCTCCGCCTCGAGTACCGGTACCTCGATCTTCGCCGTCCGGAGATGACCCAGGCCCTGCGCTTGCGTCATCACGTCACCCGGCTGATGCACGAACACCTCGACGCGCTCGGTTTCGTCGAGATCGAAACGCCGCTGCTCGGACGCGCGACGCCGGAAGGGTCTCGGGACTTCCTGGTGCCGGCTCGAGTGCGACCCGGAACGTTCTTCGCCCTGCCGCAGTCTCCGCAGCAGTTGAAGCAGTTGCTGATGGTCGGCGGCCAGGATCGCTACTACCAGATCGTTCGGTGCTTGCGTGACGAGGCCACGCGTGCTGACCGTGGGTTCGAGTTCACGCAACTCGACATCGAGATGGCCTTCGTCGACCAGGAGGACATCTTCGCGGTGATCGAACCGCTCTACGCCCGGATCGTCGCGGAGATCCACGGAGTCGATGTGCCGACCCCGTTCCGACGGATGCCGTACGACGAGATGATGGCGCGGTACGGCTCTGACAAACCCGACCTGCGCTACGGGATGGAATTGGTGGACCTGACCCAACTCTTCGTCGGCTCGGGGTTCAACGCCTTCGCGTCGGTGGCCGGAGGCGACGGCGCGATCAAGGCGCTGTGCGCTCCCGAGGGAGGGCAGCTCAGCCGCAAGGAGTTGGACAAGCTCGTCGAGGACGCGAAGGGCCGGGGCGCGGCGGGGCTCGTGTGGATCGTCGTCGAGCCGGACGGCGGGCTGCGGTCGCCGATCGACAAGTTCCTCTCAGAGGACGAGCGGGCCGGCGTCGTGACCCAGACCGGCGCCGTGGCAGGCGATCTGATCTGTCTCGTCGCCGATCGTCCCGACCGTGTTGCCGTCGCGCTCGATGGGCTGCGGCGGCACCTCGCGGATCGGCTCGAGATGATCCCCGAGGGCCGCTGGGAGTACTGCTGGTATACCGACCCACCGCTGTTCGAGTGGAGCGACGAGGAAGACCGGTGGGTGGCGAACCATCACCCCTTTACGTCGCCCGCCACCGACGACCTCGACCCCCGAACGGCGAAGGCAAAGGCGTACGATCTCGTGTTGAACGGATTCGAGATCGGCGGCGGCTCGATCAGGATCCATCGGCCGGAGATCCAGCGCGCGTTCTTCGATGCTCTCGGCCTGGGTCCCGACGAGCAACAGGACAAGTTCGGCCATCTGCTGCGCGCCCTCCGCTTCGGGGCGCCGCCGCACGGCGGGATCGCGATGGGGCTCGACCGGCTGGTGATGGTGCTCGCCGACAAGGAGTCGCTGCGCGACGTTACGGCGTTTCCGAAGGCTCAGTCGGGGCTCGACCCCATGACCGGCGCACCGGCGCCGGGGGATGCCCAGGTGCTCGCCGATCTCGGGATCGCCGTGACCGTCGACGTCAACGAGGAGGACGCATGAGCGACGCACTGTCCCCCGAGGATCGCGCGCTGTTCCGCGCACCCGATTTCGCCTGGATCGTCACCCTGAATCCCGACGGATCGCCGCAGGCCTCGCTCACCTGGATCGATGCGGACGACACCCACCTGCTGGTCAACACGGCCGTCGGGCGCCGCAAGGACCGGAACGTCGAGCGTGATCCACGCGTGACGATCGCGCTGCAGCATCACGGTGACGCGTACGACTGGGTCACCGTGAACGGGGTCGTCGAAGAGCGCGAGACCGGTACGGGAGCCGAGGCGCACATCGATCAGCTGAGTCGCGCCTACGACGACCGCCCGTGGGTCCCGGTCGAGGGACAAGTGCGGGTGCGTTGGCACGTGCGGCCCACCAAGGTCGTTCGGTACGGGCACTAACGCGGTGAACGACCAACCGCTCGCCGCGCGCATGCGCCCGCACACGCCGGCCGAGTTCGTCGGCCAGAAGCATCTGGTCGGTCGGGGGCGGGCGCTTCAGAAGCTGCTGGATCGCGGCGCACTGCCGTCACTGATCCTGTGGGGACCCGCCGGGACCGGGAAGACGACCTTGGCACACATCCTGGCGGACACCGTCGGCGCACAGCTCACCACCTTGTCCGCCGTCTCCTCAGGGGTCGCCGACGCGCGCAAAGTGATGGAGGGTGCTCGCGGCGGCATGTTCAAGACGGTGCTGTTCGTCGACGAGGTGCATCGCTGGTCCAAGGCGCAGCAGGATGTCTTGCTGCCGGCGGTCGAAGAGGGCACGGTCACCCTGATCGGGGCCACCACGGAGAACCCGTACTTCTCACTGAACACGCCGCTGTTGTCACGATGCCTCCTGCTGCGTCTGGAGCCCCTCACGCCCGAGGACATCGCGGCGCTCGTCCACCGGGCGTTGACCGATGACGAGCGAGGGCTGGGACCACTGCATCTCACGATCGAGGACGACGCCCTCGAGCATCTCGTCACGATCAGTGGCGGTGACGCGCGGATGGCGTTGACCGGACTCGAGGCGGCGGCGCTCGCCGCGCAGGAGGACGAGACGGCCACGATCACGCGCGACCTGATGGCCGATGCTGTGCAGCGCAAGGCCGTGGTCTACGACCGGCAAGGCGATGCGCACTACGACGTCGTCAGCGCGTTCATCAAGTCGATCCGGGGTTCGGATCCGGATGCCGCCCTGTTCTGGCTCGCCCGCATGCTCGAGGCCGGGGAGGATCCACGGTTCATCGCGCGCCGGCTGATCGTGCACGCGAGCGAAGACATCGGGCTGGCGGACCCGATGGCGTTGCTGCAGGCGTCGGCCGCCGCCCACGCCGTCGAGCATGTCGGGCTGCCAGAGGCGCGTCTCAACCTGGCACAGGCGACGATCTACCTGGCGCGCGCGCCGAAGTCCAACAGCGTCTACGTGGCCCTCGCCGCGGCGCAACGTGACGCGCTCGGCGCAGAGCCGGTGCCGGCGCATCTGCGCGATGCGTCCTACGGCGGCGCCCGGGCGCTCGGGCACGGGGCCGGCTACGTCTACCCACATGACGAACCCGGTCACTGGATCGACCAGCCCTACCGCCCCGACGCCTACCAGGGGAAACGCTATTTCGAGCCCTCCGGCATGGGCGCGGATACCGAGGCATGGACGCCGGGCGCGGGTCCCGACAACGTGGCGGAATGAGCCGGCTGGACCAGTCGGGTAGGCTTAGCGCCTTCGAGCGACCCAAGGAGCAGTGGATATGACGGTGGTGGCCATGACGGGTGGCGACTGGGCGATGATCATCCTGGCGGTCGGCTGGGTCGTGCTCGTTCTCGGGTTGCTCTTCGTCCTGCTCAACACGTTCCGGGTGTTGGAGAGCACCAAGATGACGATCGACGCGATGCGAGAGGAAACGATCCCGTTGCTGCGCGAGGTGAAGACCTCTGTGGAGAAGACGAATCGCGAGATCGACCGCGTCGACACGCTGCTGGACAACGCGAATGCGATCGTCGGACGTGTGGAGCGTTTGTCGGGTCTCGTGGAGGAAGCGGCATCCAACCCCTTGGTGAAGGTCATCTCGATGATGGCGGGCGTTCGGAAGGGCTTCTCGAGAGCAGCCGGGAAGGGCAGCGCGTGATCCGCCGGCTCTTCTGGGTTGCCTTCGGTGTGGGTTTGGGGGCAACGACCGCGATCGTGTCCACGCGGTGGACCCGCCGGCAGGTGCAGAAGGCGTCACCGAAGGCGATCGCGCGCGAGGCCAAGGGGGGCTCGCCGACATCGGCAAGCTCGTCTCGTCGTCGGTCGACGAGGGGCGCCGCGCCGCCGACACGCGAGAGCGCGAACTGCGAGCCACCTACGGGCTCGACGGGGCCCGCAGCTAGACTCACCCGTCGTGGACGGCAGTGACATCCGCGAGACCTTCCTGCGCTTCTTCGAGGAGCGCGGCCACACGCGCGTCCGCTCCGCTTCGCTGATCGCCGCAGCCGAGTCCGGCCTGCTGCTGACGGGCTCGGGGATGGAGCAGTTCATCCCGTACTTCCTCGGTCAAGTGGCGCCGCCGTTCCGCCGCGCGGCCTCGGTACAGAAGTGCTTCCGTGCGGTTGACATCGAGAACGTCGGACGAACCGACCGGCATCTCACCCTGTTCGAGATGCTCGGCAATTTCTCGTTCGGGGACTACTTCAAGGCCGAGTCGTGCGCCTGGGGGCTCGAGCTCGTCACCGAGAGGTACGGCATCGACCCGGTGCGCCTTTGGATGACGGTCTTCGATGACGACGACGAGACCATCGGCATCTGGCAGGACCTCGGCATCCCGGCCGAACGGATCGTGCGCCGCGGCAAGGCGGATAACTACTGGTGGACCCATGCAGCGGGTCCCGCAGGTCCCTGCTCGGAGATCTTCGTGGACCGCGGCCCGACCCACGGCGCCGAAGGCGGGCCAGAGGTCGACGAGGACCGATACTGCGAGATCTGGAACCACGTCTTCACCCAACATGAGGTCGACGCGAACTGCGAGATCGTCGGCGACCTCCCGCAGCGCAACATCGACACCGGATCCTCCGTCGAGCGGGTTGCGATGGTGCTGCAAGAGACCGATTCGTTCTTCGAGACCGACCTCTTCGCCCCGTTGATGGAGGAGGTGCAGTCGCTGGCGGGCGTCCACTACGGCGCGGACGAGCAGCACGACGTGGCGATCCGGATCATCGGTGAGCACGCTCGCTCGGCGTCGTTCCTTGTCGCCGACGGTGTCCTGCCGTCGAACGAAGGTCGTGGGTACATCCTTCGGCGCATGCTGCGCCGCGTCGTCTCCGCCGCGCGCCGTCTCGGCACCGACCGCGAGATCCTGCGCCCGCTGATCGCGCAGGTGGTGGAGGGGTTCGGCGACGCCTATCCGGAGCTCGTCGAGAACCGGGCCTTCATCGAGGAGGTGCTCGGCTCAGAGGAAGAGCGGTTCTCGAGCACGTTGCGCCAAGGGATGGTGCTGTTCGACGAGGCTCGCGCCCGCGCAGCCGATGGGATCGTCACCGGCGACGACGCGTTCCGGTTGTCGGACACGTTCGGGTTCCCCGTGGAGCTCACGATCGAGCTCGCGGCGGACGCGGGGCTGCGCGTCGATGAGGACCGGTTCCGTGCCCTGTTGCAGGAGCAGAAGGATCGTGCCCGTGCAGCAGCCAGGAAGGTCGAGATCGGCCTGGACACCGGAGCGGTGCCGCCGAGCCTCTTCGTGGGATACGAACAACCGGAGGCGGAGGCGCCGATCGCGCTGCTCCTCGGTGGCGAGAACGAGCAGCTCGAGGCAGCCGACGAGGGCCAAACGGTACGTATCTTCCTGGATCGCACGCCCTTCTATGCGGAAGGCGGAGGGCAGGTCGGGGATCGTGGGACGATCCGCACCCACACCGGGCTTGTTCGCGTCACCGACACGCAGAAGGTGGGCGATCACGCGATCGTGCACGAGGGCGTGATCGAGTCCGGCGAGGTCCGAACCGGACAGGATGCGATCGCCGAGATCGATCGACTCTTCCGGGAGGGCACAGCGCGCGCCCACACGTCGACACACGTGATCCATGCGACCTTGCGTCGCATCCTGGGGGAACACGCTCGTCAGGCGGGCTCGCTCATCGAGCCCGGGCGCTTACGGTTCGACTTCTCCCATCCGAGCGCCGTGTCGTCCGAGATCCTGGAGGAAGCCGAGCTCGAGGCGAATCGCCACCTCGCCGCGGACGACGTGGTGAAGATCTTCGAGACGTCGATGGACGAGGCGCAAGCCCTCGGCGCGACCGCGCTGTTCGGCGAGAAGTACGGCGACGTCGTTCGCGTCGTCGAGATCGGGGCGTACTCACGCGAGCTCTGCGGCGGCACGCACGTGCCCCGAACCGGCAACGTGGCGGTGATCAGGCTCCTGCGCGAGGGGTCGATCGGGGCCGGCATGCGACGGATCGAGGCCCTGGTCGGGCCCGATGCCCTTCGAGAGATCAATGTGGAGCGGGCCCTGCTGCGCGACCTGGTTGGGGCGCTGGACGCCCGTGACCCACGGGGGGCGGTCGAGCGTGCACGCAAGGTCGTCGAGGAGAACAAGCGGCTTCGGAGCGAGCTCGGCAAGCTCCGCGCGGGCGACCGTGATGCGCTGATCGACGGGCTCGCACAGGGGGCGACCGTGGTGGACGCGATCGCCGTGGTGGCCGCCGAAGTGCCGGAGCTTGATCCGGGCGCCCTGCGGGAACTGGCAGTGAAGATCCGCGACCGACTGCAAGACCGGGCGGCAGTGGTGGTGGTCGGCAACGCCGCGGGCGGCAAAGCGATGCTCGTCGCAGCGGCGAACGCCGCTGCGGTCGCCGCCGGCGTGACTGCACCATCGATCCTGGCGGAGGCCGCGATCGTGGTCGGCGGCGGCGCGGGCGGCAAGGACCAGCTCGCGAACGCCGGCGGCACTCGCCCCGATCAGGTGCCGGCGGCGATCGCCTCGATCGAGGCTCGCGTGCACACGCTCATCGCTGACGCATGACCGACAGCGGTCGCGTGCTCGGTCTCGACCTCGGCGACGCCCGGATCGGTGTCGCCATTTCCGATCCGGACCGTCGTATCGCGGTTCCGTTCGGCACGATCCAGGTCGGCCGTCCGCCCGGCGAACTCCGGGCCATCGCCGACCTCGTGACGTCCAACGACGTGACCCTGCTCGTGGTGGGCGAGCCTCGATCGATGGACGGCAGTCGAGGAACGCGAGCCGTCCACGCTGCCAGTGTGGCGGACGCTCTCCGCGCCTTCGTGTCGGTGGAGGTCGTGCTGCATGACGAGCGCCTCTCGACCGTCGAGGCGGGCCGCTCCCTCCGCGACGCCGGGCTCAGTGGGCGGGACCGCAAAGCGGTCATCGACGCCGCGGCGGCCCAGGTGATCTTGCAGTCGTGGCTCGATGTGCATCGCGGGGCTTCGACAGGCTGAGGCGCGACCCCGGGTATCCTCCATCCGAATGGACGAGCGCCCTTCGTACCTGGCGGAGCCCGATCCGGAGACGGACCGGCGTCGCCGGCGCATCGCGCTGATCGCCCTTCTTGTCGCGTTCTCGGTCGTCGTGGTGTCGGTCATGGTGGTGGCGAGCGCCTACCGGCACTGCAAGGAGCCGCCCCCGGGCGGCAGCGGCTCCCGAACAGTGGTCGTTCCCGACGGGGCAACGGGCGAGGATGTGGTGCGTCAGCTGGCGGACGCGGGCCTGATCCGCTGTGGCGGCACGCTCGGCAATCTGCTCTTACGGGCGAGCGGGCGCTCGACATCGATCCGCGCGGGCACCTACGACATCCCGATCGGCGCGTCGCTCAACGATATCGTCACGCTGCTCACCGCCCCGCCCAAGAAGTCTCCGACCGTGCGTGTCACGATCCCCGAAGGGCTCCGCGTCGGCTCGACGTTTCCGGGGGAGCGGAGCGTCGCGTCGGTCGTGGAAGAACAAACCGGGGTTCCGGCCACGTCGTTCGTCCGGCTGGCCGAGAGCGGCACGCTGTCCTTGCCGCCGTACCTCCCCGCGGGGCGTAGTCCGGAAGGCTTTCTCTTTCCGAACACGTATCAATTCCTCAAGAAGGGCCTCAACGCTGAGGTGATCGCGCAGCGCATGCTCGAGGAGTTCAAGGTCGAGGCACAGGACCTTGACCTAGTCGCAGGAGCGAAGCGTCTCGGTCTCACGCCCTACGAACTGGTCACGGTTGCTTCCATGATCGAGCGTGAGGCACAGGTCGACGCGGAGCGTGCGCTGATCGCCGGCGTGATCTACAACCGGTTGGCGATTGGCCAGACGCTCGGGATCGACGCGACGCTCCTCTACGATGACCCAACGCCCGACGGGCGTCTCTCGAGCGCAGACCTCCAGACGGCCTCGCCGTACAACACGCGGCGCACCGCCGGGCTGCCGCCGACACCGATCTCGAATCCCGGGCGCGCCTCACTCGAGGCGGCGCTGCACCCCGAGGAGACGGACTACCTCTATTACGTGTTGTGCCCCCCCGACGGGGACGGTGTGCACCGGTTCGCGAAGACCTACGACGAGCACCTTCGCAACGTCCAGGAGTGTCTGGGTGGTGGCTGATACGGCGAGCGTGCGCGGAAGCACCAAGGTGGCGGGCGTCATGGGTTGGCCCGTCGCGCACTCCCTGTCGCCCGCCATCCACAACGCTGCGTACGAGGCGAGCGGTCTGGATTGGGTTTACGTTCCGCTGCCGGTCCTGCCGGGCGATGTTGCAGTCGCGATCAGGGGGCTGGCCGCCCTGGGCTTCGTGGGCGCGAACGTCACGATGCCCCACAAGGAAGCGGCGGCAGATGCTGTGGATCGGCGGACCGACGACGCCGAGCGGCTCAGTGCGGTCAACACCGTGCACGTCACACCGGAGGGCGTCGTGGGCGCGAACACCGACGCACCCGGGTTCACCCGTTTCCTCGAGCGTGACCTGGGGTTCGATGCTGCCGGCGCCACCGCGCTCGTGTTCGGGGCTGGCGGAGCGGCGCGAGCGTGCGCGCTTGCCCTCGCGCGCGCGGGCGCCGGACGGGTCCTGGTGGTCCTGCGGGATCCTGCACGCGCCGTCGGGCTTCGGCGCGCATTGGAGGGATACCGGACGCGTGTGACAGCGCTCGCGTTCGACGATGCCAGCTCAACGACACCCGACATCATCGTCAACGCCACTCCGCTGGGGATGCACGGCGAATCCTTGCCGTTGCCGTCGATCGGCGCCGGCGTGGTCGCGGTCGACCTCTTGTATCTGCCTCCCAACACCCCCCTGCAGACGACGGTGCGCACGGGTGGCGGCGTAGCGTTCGGCGGCCTCGGACTGCTGTTGCACCAGGCCGGCCTTGCGTTCGAACTGTGGACCGGACAACCGGCTCCCATGGAAGCGATGTCAGCTGCCGCGATCGCGGCGATCGGGAATACCTGACCCGCCAGAGCCCCTGTCCCCGCGCGGTCTCGATCGACTGGCGGGATACGCCTCAAGGGCACTCGTACCTCCGACGATGCAACGTGCAGGAGACACGTGATGGATGAGTTTGCTGCGCTCGCGCAGCGCGTCGTCTTAACGATGGACGACGTGCGAGGCTGCTTGGTGCTGTCGCGAGACGGCTTGGTCCTCGGCGCCTTCCCCGAGGACCAAGAAGCCGAGCTGAAGCCCGCGTGGCTTCGGTTCGTGCACGTCGGCGAAGCTCGGAAGGGGTTCGTCGAGTTCTCGGACCAGCTGTGGGCGTTCGTCCACCGGGGACCCTACGCCGCGTTCGTCGTGACGGGGACCAGCGTACGGCCCGGGGTGATGCTCGATCAGCTCGAGCAGGCGGTCATCGCCGCCGAAGAATCGAGGGCGAAGCAGAAGGAGATCACGCTCAAGGTGCCGGACGCGGCCAGCGCGCCATCGGGCCGGCCGCGGACGTCGCTGCATCCGCCCGCGGATCGGCCGGCGGCCGCTCCGGTCGCAAGTGCGCCAACCGCGGCTGCCGCCGAAGAGATGCCGAGCTTCGCGGCGCCGATCGGGATGCCTGAGACTGGAGATGCGCCCGCTTGGCAGGGAGACGACGCGCAACAGCAGATGCAGGCGATGCAAGAGCAGATGGCTGCGATGCAAGCGCAGCTGCAGCAACAGGCGCTCCAACAATCGCCGCCGATCTCCCCGCCCGTCGCGGCGCCCGGTGGCGCGGCGCCTGCGGGTGGCCAAGGGCAACCCGTCAGCGGCTACCGGCGCCCCGAGACTCCCGCGCCCGCTCCGGCGCCCGTCGAAACACCGGCGGCGATCCCGGCTCCCGATCTGTCATCGCACCCCCGCCCGTCGCTGGACGGATCGGCGTTCGAGGCTGTGCTCGCAGACGAACCGCCCGACACCTCGAGCCCGACGCCGTTCGGCGCCGAATCGTCGCCGTTCGCCCGGCTTGAAGCCGAGCAGGCGGCGTCCGCCGCCGAGGCGGCGACCAGGCCGCCCGAGCCCTCCACCGACGCCGGCGCATTCCGGGCCGAGCCGCAGCGCCTCATCGCTGCGGAACCGCCGCCCCCCGCCGAGCCCGCGGAGGAGGAAGCGGGCGAGGTCGATCGGGTGATGCTCGCGAAGGAGTTCTCGGGACTCCTACAGGTCGATCGGGACGATGACGAAGAGTAGTTCCTGAACGACCTAGCCCAAACGGACCCTCGCGGGGGCGCGATGACGACGGTCAAGCGGAAGTCAAAACAGCTCGGCCAGATCCTCATCGAGCTGGGCTACATCACATCTGAGCAGCTCGACGTCGCGCTCGACGAGCATCGGAAGACCCCCAAGTCGCTCGGCCGCGTTCTGATCGACCTGGGGATGATCAAGGAATCCGACCTGGTCCGAGCGTTGGCCGAGCAGGTGGGGCTCGAGTTCGTCGATCTCGCCGATTTCCAGATCGATCCGGTCGCCACGGCCTTGCTCCCGGAGGCGCTCGCCCGCCGGTACAAAGCACTTCCGATCGGGGAGCGCGAAGGCCGCCTGCTGGTGGCGATGTCGGACCCCGCGAACGTCTATGCATTGGACGATATCCGCACGATCACCGGCCGCGATGTGTTGCCCGTGGTCTCGACGGCCGTCGACGTCGAAGCAGCTATCCAGAAGTACGCGGGGATGGACTCCCAGGTCGAGGCGATGGCGAGCATCGTCGCGGACGCGTCGGGCGACGAGGACGAGCAGGATCTCGACCTCGCGATCGAGGATGCGCCGATCGTCAAACTCGTGAACGCGATCATGACGCAGGCGGTCGGCGACCGTGCGTCCGACGTGCACATCGAGCCGCGCGAACACGATGTCCGCATCCGTTTCCGTGTCGATGGGGTGCTGATGGAGCCGATGCCCCCCGCCCCGAAGAACATCCAGAACGGCTTGATCAGCCGGATGAAGGTCATGGCCGACCTGAACATCGCCGAGAAGCGGATCCCGCAGGACGGTCGCATCGGGATGAAGATCGGTGGCCGTGCGCTCGACCTCCGGATGGCGACGTTGCCGACCGTCTACGGCGAGAAGGTCGTGCTCCGGATCCTGGACACCTCCAACGCGATGCTCCGCCTCGAGGAACTGGGGTTCCTGGAGGATGCCTTCAACCGCTACTCGAAGTCGTTCCGGAAGCCGTACGGCGCGATCCTCGTGACCGGGCCTACCGGCTCGGGGAAGTCCACCACGATGTACGGCACGCTCAACATCCTCAACACGATCGACAAGAACATCATCACCGTCGAGGATCCCGTCGAGTACCGCCTGGCCGGCGTCAACCAGATCCAGGTGAACCAGAAGGCGGGGCTGACGTTCGCCGCCGCGCTTCGATCGATCCTGCGTGCCGACCCCGACATCGTGCTGATCGGTGAGATCCGTGACAAGGAAACCGCCACGATCGCGATCGAGGCAGCACTCACCGGTCACCTCGTCCTCTCGTCGCTGCACACGAACGACGCCCCGAGCGCGATCAGCCGGCTCGTCGAGATGGACGTCGAAACCTTCCTGGTGGCCTCCGCGATCGATGCGGTCGTCGGACAACGCCTGGCGCGCAAGCTCTGTGATCGGTGCAAGGGCGCCTATCGTCCTGACGAGAACGAGCTGTACGCGGCGGGCTACCCGGACTGGCTCTGGCCCGAGATCCAGCAACTCTGCAAGCCGGTGGGTTGTCCCGCGTGTGCGAACACGGGCTTCCGGGGCCGGCTCGGCCTCTACGAGGTCATGCCGATGACAGAAGAGATCGAACGGCTCACGGTGGAGCGTGCATCTGCCGATGCCATCAAAGCCGTCGCCGTCCAGCAAGGGATGATGACCCTTCGCGACGACGGTCTGGAGAAGGCCCGCATGGGGCTGACATCACTGGAAGAAGTCGCGAGGGTGGTGAAGTGAGATGAGTACGGTCGCTCCTCCGGAGGACGACATCCAAGTGCCCGTCCCCGAACTCCTGGGGAAGCTCCTGGAGATGAACGGCTCCGACCTGCACCTGACCGCGGGCACACCGCCCACGGTGCGCGTCCACGGTGAGCTCGAGCGGTTGGAGGACTACCCGCCGCTGTCGCCGCGGGCGCTCCAAGGCATGATCTACGCGATCTTGCCGCAGAAGATGCGTGAGCGATTCGAGCAGGAGCTCGAGCTCGACATGTCGTACTCGTTGCCCGGACGCGCTCGGTTCCGTGTGAACGTGTACATGCAGCGCGACGCGGTGGGCGCCGTCTTCCGGGTGATCCCCTTCGAGATCAAGGGTCTCGACGAGCTCGGGCTCCCACCGGTGTGTACGGATCTCGCACGATTCCCACGGGGGTTCGTCGTCGTGACCGGGCCGACCGGTTCGGGCAAGTCGACCACGCTGGCCGGCATGGTCGACGTTGTGAACCGGGAGCGCGCGGGCCACATCATGACCGTGGAAGACCCGATCGAGTTCCTGCACAAGCACAAGACCTGCGTCGTGAACCAACGCGAGATCGGCGCCGACACCCACTCGTTCGCGGCTGCGCTCAAGCACGTCTTGCGCCAGGACCCCGACGTCATCCTGGTCGGAGAGATGCGCGACCTGGAGACGATCTCGACCGCGATCACCGCGGCCGAGACCGGTCACCTCGTGTTCGCGACGCTTGCACACGCAGGACGCGCCGCAGACGATCGACCGGATCATCGACGTCTTCCCGCCACACCAGCAGCAGCAGACGCGGGTACAGCTGTCGACCACCCTGCAGGGTGTGATCACCCAACAGCTGGTGCCGACCGTGGACGGACAGGGTCGCGTGGTCGCCGCCGAGGTCATGGTGGCGACGCCCGGGATCCGAAACCTGATCCGCGAGGGCAAGGTGCACCAGATCTACTCGGCGATGCAGGCGGGCGGCCGCTACGGGATGCAGACGATGGATATGTCGCTCGCCTCGCACGTCAAGGCCGGGCGCGTCACCCAACAGATGGCGTTCGAACGGTGCCATGACCCCGAGGAGCTGCAGCGCCTGATCGGGTCTGCCGGCGGACTGTCGGCGTTCTCCGGCGGCGGCGCCTATGGCGACGACCTCGGCGGTCTCGGCGGCGGCAGCTGGGCGACGGGGACCTGAGGGAGTGAGGACCGATGCCTGATACCTACACCTACAAGGCGCGCGACCGCGGCGGAAACATCCTGAACGGCACGATCGTCGCGGACAACGAGGCACTCGTGCTCCAGCGACTGCGCGAGCAGGGATTCATGCCGCTCGAGGTCGGCAAGCAGAGCCGCGGCTTCAATATCGAGCTCACCGCCAAGAAGGTCAAGCTCAAGGAGCTCTCGGTCTTCGCGCGGCAGTTCGCCACGATGGTGAACTCGGGCTTGCCGATCCTGCGCGCGCTGTCGATCCTCGCGGACCAAACCGAGAACCCGGAGCTCGCCCGCGTGCTCGGCGTGATCCGCACCGACGTCGAACAGGGCGCGTCGCTCTCGGGAGCGATGACGAAGCACCCCAAGGTCTTCAACGACCTGTTCGTGGCGATGGTCAAGTCCGGCGAGACCGGTGGGTCACTCGACGACGTGCTCCTGCGTCTCGCGGACATGATCGAAGACGAGGTCCGCCTGCGCGGCAAGATCAAGTCGGCGATGACGTACCCCATCGCAGTGGTCGCCCTCGTCGTCTTGATCATGTCGGCGATGCTGTTGTTCGTCGTGCCGCAGTTCCAGACGATCTACGCCTCCTTGGGAGGGTCGCTGCCGTTGCCCACCCGGGTGTTGCTCACGATGTCCAACGTCTTCAAGAAGTACTGGTTCATCGTGCTGATCTTCGTCTTCGCCTTCCGGTTCTTCTTCAAGCGTTGGAAGAAGACCGACAAGGGTCGCGAGACCGTCGACCGCCTGAAGCTGAAGGTTCCCGTGTTCGGGATCATCTTCCAGAAGGTGGCGTTGTCGAGGTTCGCGTCGACGGCCGCGATGCTCCTGCGCTCCGGCGTGCCGATCCTGCAGGCGCTGGAGATCGTCGCCGAGACCGTGAACAACCGCATCGTGTCCAACGCGATCGAAGACGTCCAGGTCAGCGTCCGCGAGGGGGAGTCGATGGCCAAGCCGCTCGCCAAACACGCCGTGTTCCCGCCGATGGTGGTGCAGATGCTTGCCGTCGGTGAGGAGACCGGTCAGGTCGACACGATGCTCGAGAAGGTCGCGCAGTTCTACAACCAGGAGGTCGAGGCATCCGTTGACTCGTTGACCTCGCTGATCGAGCCCCTGTTGATCGCGGTGATCGGCGGTTGCGTCGGCGCCGCCGTGATCGCCCTCTACATGCCGATGTTCAACATCATCAAGCTGATCCAGTAGGGAAACGTGCCACCGGTGACACGGCGAAGACCCCCGGTCTGCCCGGGGGTTTTCGCTGTGGAGGCGAGCGTGCGTCGGCCCTCTACCCAGATATGGGTAATTCGCCTCGCTGGCACAGCGCCCTCCTTCAGCGTGCGGCCGGGCACGCCGACACCTTCCCTGAACGCACACCGATGGAGGTGTGCCTCGCCACTGGAAGGAGGCGAAAGCAGATGCTCAAGGGACTCCTGAAGCGCGTCCGTGAGGACGAGGGCTTCACCCTCATCGAGCTGATGGTGGTCGTTCTGATCATCGGCATCCTGGTCGCCATCGCTCTGCCGACGTTCCTCGGGGCCCGCAACCGGGCCAACGACAAGGCCGCCGAATCTGGCGTCCGCAACGCACTCGCCGCCGCGAAGACCTGCTTCACGGACGACGACTCGTACCAGAACTGCGACGCTGCAGCGCTGGGTGGCATCGAGACCGCGCTGTCCTTCGTAGACGGCAACGTCACCTCGGGCGACCCCAGCACGATCAGTGTCTCGGTTGACGACGCCACGGATCCGCTGACGGTGGTCGGCCTCGCCGGCTACTCGAAGTCGGGCACCTGCTTCTACCTGCAGGATGACCCACAGGGTGGCTCGACGTTCGACAGCGCAGCGTCGGACGGTACCGACTGCATGGGCGACGACGCTATCGGCGCCGCCGGCACCAGCTGGTAAGCCGCGCTTCCCAGCATGCAGATCCGCGAAGGGCGGCCCGAAGGGGCCGCCCTTCCGGCTTCTGTGGCCTCAAGGACCACCCCCGAACGACCGACATCACCTGAAAGGGCTGGAGGAGCCGTGCCGTGATGAACCACATCATGAAGATGCTCCGCCGTCGTCTCCAGGGCGAGGGCGGGTTCACGATCGTCGAGGCGATGATCTCGATCACGATCTTGGCCGTCGGTGCGTTCGCCGTCGCGCAGGCATCGATCTTCGGTTTGTCGACTACCGGCCTCTCGCGGCAGAAGCTTTCGTCCCGCGCCGCCGTCGACCAACAGATGGAAGAGGCGCGTGCACTCAACTACGAGAACCTTGTGTTGTCGGACAGCACCGCACTGACACACTCGACCGATCCGGACAACCCTGACTACTGGGTGAACGAGAACGCGCAGACGTATGACCCCGACGGGACGGGCCCACTGTCGGCGGAGTCAATCGTCCGGGTCGCCGGCGCCTCCCCGGCGCTCGAGCACTATCAGAACCCACTCCTAGACGGGGCGACCACGTACGAGGTGTACCGGTACGTCACGTGGTACGACTCGACGCAGGACGGTGTCGGTGTATCTGACAACGCCGATGGTAACGGTGATGGCGTGAGCGATGCGAACGGTCAGGACGCGAAGCGCGTCACCGTCGTGGTCGTGTGGAACGACGAACTTGGGCGCGGTCTTACGAGCCTCAGCGAGTCCTCCCTGTTCTCCGACGGGCAGATCCTGTACAAGCAGCCGACGAAGAACGCAGCGCCGACCGTCGGCTGCCCGACCGCGTCGGTGAGCGACAAGACCGTGAACTTCACTGCGAACGCCAGCGATAGCGACGGATCGCTTTCGAATGTCACGTGGAACTTCGGCGACAGCACAACCGGAACGGGAACGTCTATCAGCCATACCTACCCCGGGTACTCGACGTACAGCGTCGTGAACACCGTCATGGACAACGGCGGATCGAGCGCCTCGAACAGTGCGGCCGGCTGCACAGTGACGACGGTGAGCCCGACGCTCGGCAACGGCGGGCCGAACGCCACCGTCACCATCAACGGCGGCGTCACCTACACGAACTCGACGACCGTCACCCTGACCCTCGCGAAGAGTGGCGGCGGGCCGAACCCATCCACGATGATGTTCTCGAACGACAATTCGACGTGGCTTGGTCCGTTCTCATGGGCGACGACGTACACATGGACGATCACGTCGGGTGATGGCCCCCAGACCGTGTACGGCCGGTTCTTCAACTCCTCGGGCGAGTACGGGGATATCGCCTCCGACACGATCGTCCTGGACACTGTTGCTCCGGCGACACCGACCAGCTTCGTCAAGTCCGCGACGTCAACCTCGGGTGCGAACACCACGATCACTTTCACGTGGAGTGCGGTCGCCGACAGCGCGCTCGGCGGCTACCGCGTGTACAAGCGACTGATCACTTCGACGGGCTCCTACAGCCTCGTCTGCGACACGTCCGCGACCACCTGCAGCGACACGCACAAGAAGACGGATACCTATGAGTACTACATCGTTGCCTACGATCTTGCGACGAACGTCAGCGCTGGCTCGACGCCGCACCTCACGGGCTGACGGCGGCGAGGCCGGGTTCACCCTGGTCGAGCTGCTCGTCACCATGGCGGTCATGAGTCTCGTGGCGACGTCGGTGATGGCGGTTGCCTTCCGCACGTTCGCCACGACCAACACCGTGACGAACCGGCGCGACGTACTCACCGACGGCCGCCAGGCGATCGACCAGATGACGAAACAGCTCCGGCAAGGCGAAACCGTCGACCAAGCGAACAGCTCTGCGTCGCACCTCGAGTTCTCCACCTACATCGACGGAACACCGGCGACCGTGATCTGGCGCGTGGTGGGCTCGCAGGCGCCCTACACACTCGAACAGTCGAGGGATGGCGGGGCCAACTTCGCGCCGCTCGTGTCGCCTTTGCTCTGCCAGACCCAAGCCGATCCAGGGTGTACGGCCGACCCGTTCACGTACACCAGCCACGGTGGTGTGGTCGATCAGGTGACGATCGACTTGACCTTCCAGACGATCACGTCGTCGATCGATCTGATCTCCGACGTTCAGCTGCGCAACGCCACGGAGGAGTGAGGGCGCCATGAGACTTCCCAAGATGCTCTCGGTCGCGCATCGCCGCGAGGACGGGTACTCCCTCGTGATCTCGATGCTGCTGCTCTCGATCATGATGGTGCTCTTGACGATCTCGCTCGAGGCCGGCAACGCGTCGCTTCGCGAATCGCATCTGTCGATCGAGTGGAGCAAGGCGCTGACGGTCGCTGAGGCCGGCGCAAACCAAGCCGCAACCCTTCTGGGTCAGAGTCGCGGCGCGACCAATCCATGCCGGATCGGCACCAGCACGCTCTGCGCAGGCGGTGGAGGCGAGTACCAGATGTCGTGGGCGACGTCGGGCGGCAAGGTGCTGATCACGTCGACCGGGTACTACCCGACTCAGGCCGATCCCACATTCGTGCGGCAGGTGCAAGTGACCTATGAGCCGGTCCCGTCCTTCAAGTACGCGATCTTCTCGCAGACCGCACTCGACGTGCACAACAACATGACCGTGATCGGTGATATCTACTCGTCTGGCGATATCACGATCGGCCAGGGTGCGGAGGTCTGTGGCAGCATCATCTCCTCCGCGGGAGCGATCAGCCTCGTGCAGTCGTCGGAGATCGTAAAGGCCGACGCAACCTACGGGTGCTCCGGTAAGTCAGGGAACGTGTGGTCCGGCGGCGCGGGTGGTATCGCCGGCTCGAGCCAGGTCAGCGTCGAGGGCAACGCCACCGCTTCGAACCCGTCGACAGCGTCCGCGGCGTGTAGCTCCCTCGGTGGGAGCTACGGGATCACCTTGGGCGGCGGGACGATGACCGTTGCCGGGACGGCGAAGGCTTGCGGGGCGATCGCCGCGGGGGTGTCGGCTCCGTCGAAGACCGCCGGCGTGTCGTCGAGCCAGCCCACACCTGTCACGTTCCCGGCGTTCACCTTCGATCCCAATAACTATTCCAGCGATACCTCGGATCCCCTGCATCTGCAGTGTTTCCCGAGCACCGCGCCTGTGTGCGGGCAGAGCGACGCGACCGATGCCGTGTCCTCGTTCAACACGTATGTGGCGACGCATCCATCAAACCTGACGGGAACATTCGCTGTGTGGCAACGTAGCCCGTCGCAATCGACTGCCATCAACCTTGGAGGAAACTGCAATCCGTCCAAGTCGATTGCAGGGGACTTCACCCTAATCACGAATGCGCCCGTCGACTTTGGCAGTACTTGCGAGATAACAACCTCAGCGGGGTCCGCAGATTTGGTCGTGGTCTCGACGTACCAACCGACTGGTTCCTGCACGGCTGCCTTGGTTAACACTGACGGTTCCGACTGCAGCATCTACGGCAAGAACGCGATCGAGTTCGATCGAGGCTCCGTGAGTGACCCCGACGACGGCGTCGTGGGTTTGCTCTACACGACAGGTAAGATGGCTTTCGTCAACTCAGCGAACAACTTCGCGAGCACCGGCGAAGGGGCTCTCTACGCACAGTCGATGGACTTCAAGAACGGCTACGACCTCGTCTACAACTCGCGGGTGGAGCGCGTCCTCGGGTTCGGTGTCACGCTCGAACGTACCCTCTGGCAAGAGATCAACGTCTAGAGTTCCGCCGTGCTCACCGCGATCGCGTTCGTCCTGCTGTTCGCGTTCGGTCTGGCCATCGGGAGCTTCATGACGGTCGTGGCCGCCCGCGTGCCCGCCGGTGAGTCGGTCGTGCGCCCGCGTTCGAAATGCCCGTCGTGCGGCGCCGAGATCCGTAACCGGGACAACGTGCCGGTGGCGTCGTGGCTTTGGCTCCGCGGCCGGTGCCGGGCGTGCGGCGCGTCGATCCCCATCCGATATCCGCTCCTCGAACTCTCGACGGCGATCCTGATCGTCGCCGCGTTCGCCGTGTACGACGACCTGTGGGTCGCTGTTGCCGTCGCCGGGTTCCTGGCTCTCATGCCGGTGGTGTCCGTGATCGACATCGAACACCGGATCATCCCGAACAAGATCACGTATCCGGCGCTGATCGCCTTCCCGATCTACCTGGTTTTCGCTCGGTTGCTCGGCGCCCCTGTCGATCTCCTGCGCATGACGATCGGCGCCCTGGCCTACGGAGGCGGGCTGTTCATCGTGGCCCTGATCTCGCGGGGGATGGGGATGGGCGATGTGAAGCTCGCGGCGTTGATCGGCGTCGTCCTGGGGGCGATCGGTCTCGGGTTGGTCGGCGTTGCTGCAGGTGCCGCGATCATCGTCGGCGGCCTCGCCGCCGTGGTCGCCCTCGCCCGCGGGGTCGGGCGCAAGAGCGCGATGCCGTTCGGCCCCGCGCTGGCGGCCGGCGCCGTGATCGCCGGTCTGTGGGGCGCACAGATCGCGGACTGGTACCAGCGCACGGTCCTGCACGTCTAGCCGCCGAACAGGCGTTCGACCTGCGGCGATGTTTCTTTCCTGAGGTGTTTGACTCGTCGTGTGCCCTGATGTTTCGTGGGCGTGCTTGCGGGGCCGGAGAGCCCAGAAGAGCACTGTGTTGCAGATGTGGCACATGTTGCAGATGTGAGGGAACGGTCTCGACCTTCCCCAGGATCGACTGGAGACCGCGAACGATGGCGACGGGCGGGGCGCAAGCCCTCTTCGGCGACGGCGCTGCTCTGCTGACCGTTGCAGAGGTGGCTTCGTCGATGCGTGTCTCGACGATGACCGTCTACCGCCTGATCAAGAGCGGCGAGCTGGCGGCCGTCCGGGTCGGTCACAACTATCGCGTGCGGCGCGGCGAGGTCGAGCGCTATCTGACATCGCGCTCGGTGCATGTGGAGGGCCCGTAGATGCCGAAGAGCAGGATCGGGCTCGATATCGGTTCCACCGCCGTCCGTGCGGTCGAGCTGGTGGGATCGCCGCTGTCGGTCGTGCGGGCGAGCCAGGTGGCGCTGCCGCCCGGCGCCGTCGAGAGCGGCGAGGTCCGCGACCCGGCCGCCGTCGCCGAGGCACTCAAGCGCCTCTGGGCCGACGGTGGCTTCAAGGGACGCCAAGTGTGGCTGGGCGTCGGCAACCAGCGTGTCGTGGTCCGGGAGATCGCGCTGCCCTATCTCCCCGAGGACGAGCTCCGATCCTCGCTCGGATTCCAGGTCCAGGAGTTCATCCCGATGCCGGTCGACGACGCCGTGCTCGATTACAACGTGATCGGTGAGTTCGAGCAGGAGGAGCGTCGGATGCTCCGCTTGCTGCTCGTGGCTGCGCAACGCGGCATGGTCGAACTGGTCGTCCAGTCCGTGAACAACGCAAAGCTCCAGCCGATGGGGATCGACCTCATCCCGTTCGCGCTCGTGCGCTCCGTCGGCGCAACCGACGTGGCCCTCGACCTCGAGGAGGGGACCGTCGAGGAGGCGATCGTGGACATCGGCGCCCACGTAACGAACATCGTCGTGCACGCTCGCGGTGACACGCGATTCGTACGCATCCTGCCGAGTGGCGGACGAGACGTCACGATGGCGATCGCCCGGGCGACCGGGGTCGAGGACGACGTCGCCGAGCGGCTCAAGCGTGGGGAGCAGGTGGAGGACGCGCCCGAGCCGCAACAGGCGCGCCAAGCGGCCCTGCAGCGCGCCGCGGCGTTCGTCGACGAGGTGCGGTCCTCGCTGGAGTTCTACACCGCCCAAGCCAAGGACGCGCGCATCGGCAAGGTGCTCGTCACGGGTGGTGGCTCCCGGCTCGAGGGCCTCTTCGAGTTGATGCGCCAACGGATCCCGGTGCCGGTCGAGCCCGGCGCCGTCTTCAGCCGCGTCCCGCACCAACTGGATCCGGCGGACGTGGTGGCGGCGGAGCCGCTGCTGGCCGTGGCGATCGGCCTTGCGCTTCCCGAGGAGGGCGAGTCATGAGTCGCGTGAACCTCCTGCCTCGCGAGATCAAGAAGGGCCAGCAGACCCGCAAACGGACCGTGCTGATCGCGATCATCGGCGGCGCGGTCGTCGGGGTGATCATCGTGCTGTGGCTTCTTCAGGGCATGCGGCTGAGCCAGGTGAACGACGATATCCAGTCGCAGGAAGCGACGAATGCGAGCCTGCAGCAGGAGATCGACGACCTCCAGCAGTACCAGGATCTCCAAGCGCAGGCCCAGCAGCAAGAAGAGCTACTCGCCGCCGCCTACTCGGACGAGGTCGCGTACTCGGGCGTGCTCGTGGATGTGTCGAAGGTGATCCCGAGCGACATGTACCTCGCGTCGTTCAGCTCGACGGTCGACACGGCGGCGGCGCCCGCCACGGACGGGACGACCACGTTCGTCGGCACGATGACGTTCTCGGGTGCATCGCTGCACTTCGAGTCGCTGAGCGTGTGGCTCACGCGGCTCGAAGAGGTCGAGGGATGGGCCAACCCATGGATGTCCAACATCTCGCAGGACGGTGAGACGCCTGGAGCGTTCACGTTCGACACGAGCGTGGATCTCACACAGGATGCGCTTACCCCACGGGGCCAAGCGGCGGCGGGGGTGAGCGCAGGTGGATAACCAGCGTGCTCCGCTGTTCGCTGCTGTCGGCGCCGCGGTGATCGCGATCCTGCTGATCGTCTTGTTCCTCTTGCCGAAGATGGGACAGGTCTCGAGCGCGAAAGAGGATCTTGCGGCCGCACAGGCGCAGCAACAGACCCTGGAAACGCAGAAGGGAGCGCTGGAGGATCTCAAGGCCGAGGCCCCGCAGAACAAGCAGACCATCAAGGACGTCCAAGGCAAGATCCCACCGACGGCCGACGAGGCGGGGTTGATCCAGCTGATCAACAAGGCTGCACTCAGCTCCGGCCTGGATCTCACCACACTTGCCCCCAGCCCGCCGACGTTCGACGACGCCACGGGGCTGAGCACCATCGTGATGGCGATGAGCGCCATGGGGACCTACAACGAGGTGACGGAGTTCACCTATCGGATCGAAACCTTGCCGCGGGCCGCGAAGATCACGTCGCTCGCGCTCGTGCCGGCAGGATCGACCGATGCCCTGGGCAACGAACTGCTGACCTTGACGGCCCAGATCAACGCGTTCACGAGCGACACGAGCGCCGGGCCGGGCTCGACGCCCGGACCGACCGAGGCGGGTGGTTGAGATGGCGCTGAGCGACAAGGACAAGCGCACCCTCACGATCGGCGGCGGGGTGGTCGCCGTACTCGTCGTCGGCTTCCTGCTGTTCAACCTGCTGGCTGGTGGCGGTGGGGAAACCGCATCGTCGCGGACCCCGCGTCCGACGTCTACGAGTGGGAGCGGCCCGGACACGTCGGTCTCGCCGACGCTCGCGCCGTCGCCCGTTCTTGTGTTGCCTGCGCGCGACCCCTTCTCCACCCCACCGGGGTTCTCGACGACGAGCTCGTCCTCGTCGAGTGGATCGTCCTCGTCCTCATCCTCTGGTTCGAGCAGCTCCTCGTCCACGTCGACCTCGGTGCCGCCGGGCCCCGGGGGGAACGCGAGTCAGACGATCGGCGGTCACACGGTCACCCTGCTGGACACGTTCACCGCGAACGGCGTGGAGCAGGCACAGGTGGAGGTGGACGGCACGGTCTACGACCCGGCGGTCGGCGACGATTTCGGGCCCAACGATCAGTACCGGTTGCAGTCCGTTTCGGGGAACTGCGCCACGTTCCTGTACGGCGACGAGTCGTTCACGCTCTGCGTCGCGCAGAACAAGTAGGGCCCGCACGACGCCGGCGATGCGCCCACGGGGGGAGCGGTCGCCGGTCGGGCGGGGGGGCCCGCAAGGGCACCCCCGCCACCCTTCCATATGATGAGCGCGTGTTGCGCCTCCTGACCGCTGGTGAATCGCACGGCCCGGGCCTGGTCTTCGTGTTGGAGGGGATGCCGGCGGGGGTCCCGATCACGCGCGACGCGATCGCGAACGAGCTGGCACGGCGCCGCCACGGCTACGGCCGCGGCGGGCGGCAGCGGCTCGAGGCGGATGCGTTCGAGTTCCAGGGCGGCGTGCGGCACGGGCGGACGCTCGGCGGCCCTGTGGCAATCACGATCCCGAACGTCGAGTACGCGGAGAAGTACCGCGATCTCATGAGCCCGGACGGCGTCGAGGACCCGGGGGAGCGACTGACCCGGCCCCGTCCAGGACACGCCGATCTGGTTGGCGCCGTCAAGTACGGGTTCGACGACGTGCGCAACGTCTTGGAGCGCGCCAGTGCACGCGAGACGGCAGCCCGGGTGGCCGCAGGCGCGGTGTGCAAAGCCTTCCTTGACGCGCTCGGTGTCCAGGTGTTGTCCCACGTGATCCAGATCGGCGCCGTGAAGGCGAAGCGGGGCACGCCGACCCCGGCGGACCAGCACGCGATCGATCGATCGCCGGTGCGGTGCGCGGATGCCGCTGCGGCCGCGGCGATGGTGATCGCGATCGACGACGCGCGCCGAGCGAAGGACAGTCTGGGTGGTGTGTTCGAGGTCCTCGCGTTCGGTGTGCCGATCGGGCTCGGCTCCTATGTGCATTGGGATCGCAAGCTCGACGCACGTCTCGCCGCCGCGCTGATGTCGATCCAGTCGGTCAAAGGGGTGGAGGTCGGCGACGGCTTCGCGTCGGCGCGGCGACCGGGTTCACGTGCCCATGATGAGATCGTCTCTCAAGCTGGCCGACTCAGCCGGCCGAGTTCGCGAGCGGGCGGGATCGAAGGTGGCATGTCGACCGGTCAGCCCATCCGTCTTCGGGCGGCCATGAAGCCGTTCTCGACGGTCCCGAGGCCTTTGCGGACGGTGGATCTGGCGACGGGCGAGCCAGCGCTCGCGATCAAGCAGCGAACGGACGCGTGCGCGGTACCGGCGGGCGGGGTGATCGGGGAGGCCGCCGTGGCATTCGTCTTGGCGGACGCGGCTCTGGAAAAGTTCGGCGGCGACTCGCTCGCCGAGACCACGCGCTCGTTGCACGCGTATCTGGAGACGGTGCCGTGATCGTCTACCTCGTGGGGATGCCCGGTTCGGGGAAGTCGACGGTCGGCGAGGAGCTCGCGGGGAGGCTCGGCGTGCCGTTCGTCGATCTCGATGTCGAGATCGCGAAGGAACAAGACCGGTCGGTCGCCCAGATCTTTGCCGAGGACGGCGAATCGGCATTCCGCGCGCTCGAGGCACGCGCGGTGCTCGCGGCCTCCACCGCCGACCCCGCCGTCATCGCGTGCGGGGGCGGTGTGGTGCTTGAGCCGGCCAACCGGATCACCTTGCGCAACACCGGCACCTGCGTGTTCCTCGATGTGCCGCTCGAGGTGCTCGAAGCTCGTGTTGAGCCTGACGCGGAACGGCCGTTGATCCGCAGCGAGGGCGATCTTGCAAGATTGCTCGACGAGCGGGGGCCGCTGTATCGGGAATTCGCGGCGCACGTCGTGGACGGCAGTGGCGACCCCGGGGAGGTCGCAGACGCCATCGTGGAGGAGCTCCGTTGGAGCGCGTGACCGTCCCGATCCCCGGGCGGTCCTACGATGTGACGATCGGCGCTGGCGCGCTCGCGGAGCTCGGCGCGATCCTGCCGGATCTGGGTTCTGCGACCCGGGGCTTCATCGTGTTCGATCAAGCCGTCGGGCGCCTCCTTCCGGCGGTCGAGGGAGCACTCGGGAGCCGGACGCTCCACACCGTTCCGCTGGCCGTGCCGTCGGGGGAAGAGGCGAAGTCGATGCAGGTCTACGGCACCCTCCTGCACCAGCTTGCGACCCAGGAGGCTCATCGCGACGACCTCGTCGTTGCGCTCGGCGGCGGCAGCGTCGGCGATCTCGCCGGTTTCGTGGCGTCCACCTACATGCGAGGCATGCGGTTCGCGCACGTGTCGACCACCCTGATCGGACAGGTGGACGCCGCGATCGGCGGGAAGACCGCGG
The DNA here is from genome assembly GCA_963746995.1 of uncultured Actinomycetes bacterium. Taxonomy (GTDB): domain Bacteria; phylum Actinomycetota; class UBA4738; order UBA4738; family HRBIN12; genus AC-51. The sequence continues at coordinate 759,984 of CAVVDF010000005.1, read as the reverse complement.
TGAACCTTCCAGAGGGAAAGAACCTCGTCGGCACGTTCTACCAGCCGATCGCGGTGATCTGCGACACCGAGACGCTCACAACCGTGCCCGACCGCGACTATCGTTCGGGGCTCGCGGAGGTCGCCAAGTACGGACTGGTGCTCGACCCCGATCTCCTCGGCGAGCTCGAGCGCGACCCTGCCCCGGTGCTCGCGCGAGATCCGTCCGTGCTGACGGATCTCGTCACCCATTGTGTGGCGATCAAGGCGCGGACGGTGGCGGACGACGAACGGGACACGGGAACCCGGTTGTTCCTCAACTACGGACACACCCTGGGGCATGCCCTCGAGCGGCTCGACGCCTTCGCCGGGCGGACACACGGGGAGGCGATCGCGATCGGAATGGTGTTCGCCGCCCGGCTGTCAGAGGCGCGTGGGCTCTCGACGGCGGGCCTCGCGACCCGGACGGTGCGCCTGCTGACGTCGCTCGGGCTGGAGACAGACGGGCCGTTGCCGCCCGTGCATGACATCCTGAGGGCTCTCCGGATGGACAAGAAGTACCGCGGCGGGGTCCGCTTCGTGTTGCTGTCGGCGATCGGACGACCTGAGGTCGTGGTCGGGATCGACGATGCGGAGCTCGGTGCGGTGCTGCGGACGATGGGGGCGAGCGGATGAACCTGCTGTACCTGTTCGGACCGAATCTCGGCACGCTCGGACGCCGCGATCCGGAGACGTACGGCTCGGCGAGTCTGGCCGAGATCATGGCGGGTGTCGACGAGCGGGCCGCAACCCTACGCCACGTCGTTCGCTGGCATCAGTCCGATCATGAAGGAGACCTGATCGGGTGGCTGGTCGAGGCCGCCGGTGCGGGCGTTGAAGCGGTCGTGATCAACCCCGGTGCTCTGTCGCATTACTCCTATGCCTTGCGTGACGCGATCGAGGCTGCGGGGGTGCCCGTGATCGAAGTGCATATGTCCAACATCGCTGCCCGCGAGGCATTCCGGCACACATCGGTGATCTCCGCGGTGTGCCGGGGCACGATCAGTGGCCTCGGAGCGGGGGGCTATCATCTGGCGCTGGAGGCGATGCAGTGGATCATCGAGTGAGGAGGCGCGCGGTCGCCGCGTGTCTCGACGAGCTAGCCGTTGACGCGTTCTTGGTGACGCGACTGCTTCACACGAGGTACTTGACTGGATTCACCGGGTCGAACGGGCAGGTCCTGATCCGTCCGGACGACGCGCTGTTCCTCACGGATGGGCGGTACACGGAGCAGTCCCGCCGCGAGGTGCCAGACATGGAGCGGATGACGTACCTCAACCCGCTGCGCGAGGAGCTCCCTGGTCTGCTGACCGGGATCAGCCGGCTCGGGTTCGAGGCCGACGAGATGACCGTGGCGGGCCTTGATCGGCTGGCGAACGCGCTCGGGGACGCAGTGGAGCTCGTCGCGACGACCGAGGTGATCGAGCGCCTTCGTGAGGTCAAGGACGACGCGGAGCGGGCCGCGATACGCCAAGCGCAGGCGATCACCGACGCCGCGTTCGAGCAGATCCTTGATCGCTTCGCCGTGGGTGTGAGCGAGCAACAGATCGCACGGCAGATCGAGATGCTGATGATGGACGGGGGAGCGGAAGGACTCGCCTTCGACTCGATCGTGGCCTTTGGAGAGAACGCGGCAGAGCCGCATCACGAGCCGAGCCACCGTGTGCTGGAGGAAGGCGACATCATCAAGCTCGACATCGGGGCGAGGTTCGCCGGGTACCACGCCGACATGACGAGAACTGTTGCCTTCGGCTCGCCCTCAAGCGAGCTCAAGAAGATCCACGACATCGTTCGCGAGTCGCAGCAAGCCGGGATCGACGCTGTCCGCGGTGGCGTGATCGGCAAGGAGGTTGACGCCGCCAGCCGGGATGTGATCGACCGGGCAGGCTACGGCGACCGATTCGTCCATAGTCTCGGCCATGGAGTCGGCCTCGAGATCCACGAGGGCCCAAGCTTCGCGCGCACGATCGAAGACCCCGTGCGGACGGGTGCCGTCGTGACGGTCGAACCCGGTATCTACATCCCTGGGCTCGGCGGCGTCCGCATCGAAGACATGGTGGAGGTGGCCGACGACGGCTGCGTCGTCGTCGGCTCGTCCTCCCGTGAGTTGATCGAGCTGTAGCGAGGAGCCCGCGTGAGCGTGTCCACCAACGACCTGAAGAACGGGATCACCCTCGACCTGGACGGCGTCTTGTTCCAGGTCGTGGAATTCCAGCACGTGAAGCCGGGCAAGGGTGGTGCGTTCGTCCGAACCAAGCTTCGCAATGTGAAGACGGGTGCCGTGATCGAGCGCACCTTCAACGCAGGTGTGAAGATCGGGCTGGCGATCGTCGAGCGCAAGCAGATGCAGTACCTGTATTCCGACGGGACGGACTTCGTCTTCATGGATCCGGACAGTTACGATCAGGTGCACGTCCCGCCCGCGGTGATGAGTGACGCGGAGAAGTACCTTGTCGAGGGCGCTGAAGGTCAGGTGTCGATGCACGAGGGCATCCCGATCGCGGTCGAGCTTCCGGCATCAGTCGTGCTGACGATCACCGAGACCGCGCCCGGAGCGAAAGGTGACACGAAGACGGGCGCCAGCAAGCCCGCGACTGTCGAGACCGGGGCGATAGTCAACGTGCCGCTGTTCGTGGAGGAAGGCGAACGGATCAAGGTCGACACGAGGTCGGGCGACTACATCGAGCGCGTGAAGGGCTGAGCGTGACCCGCCGCGAGGATCGGCGCGTCGCGATCGACATCCTGTATCAGGCCGACGTCACCGACGCTTCGTCGACCGGCGTGGTCGAGACCTGGCGAACGGCAGGCCATGCGGTGCCACCGTTCGCGGTCGCGCTCATCGACGGGGTGACCGATCGCCTGCCGGACATCGATCTGCTCCTCGAGACGCATGCCCAGGACTGGACGGTCGCCCGGATGACGCCGCTCGATCGCACGATCCTGCGTGTCGGCGTCTATGAGCTGTTGTGGGACGACGACGTCCCCACATCGGTGGCGATCAGCGAGGCGGTCGAAGCGGCCGACGCGTTGTCGGCAGAGGATGCGAAGCGCTTCGTGAACGGGGTCCTGGGACGGATCGCCCGTGAAGAGGGTCTCGACGAGCCTTAGGCACTCGGCTGGTCGCCCTCCGCCGTCGGTTGCTCCGGGGCCGAGGGCTCCGGTGGCGTGGCTGCAGGCGGTGGCGTGGCTGCAGGCGGCGGCGTGGCTGCAGGCGCGGCCTGTTCCTCGACGTCGGCGCCTTCCTTCAAGCCTTTCTTGAACTCCCCTTGGGCCTTCCCCATATTGCGGGCGATCTGCGGCAGCTTCGAGGCGCCGAAAATCACCACCGCGCCGATGATGAGCACAATCATCCAGTCCTGCATTTCCGCATCCTTCCCGAGTGGTCTTGACAGGATAACCGCGCTGCGCCCCCCGGAGACAGAGCCGCGACCACCCACGCGCGCACCGTGTATCCTGACGATCGAGTAGTCACCCTTTAACGCCGGTCCCGTGAGGCCGGGAAGGGAGCAGCAGATGGGCACCAACATGAACGCCTCCTCGCACGCTCGAGGGGGCGTTGGCGTATGACGCCCACGGTGCTCGGCGTCGACGACATCCGGAGGGCGCTGACGCGGATCGCCCACGAGATCCTCGAGCGGAACGATGGGCCGTCGGGCGTGGCGTTGGTGGGGATCGCCGATCGTGGGGACGATATCGCACGTCGGCTCGCCGCAGAGATCGAGCGGATCGAGGGCGTGCTCGTCCCGGTGGGCGTGCTCGATATCACCTTCTACCGCGACGACATCGGTTTGCACGCCGCAGCACCCGAGGTGCACGAAACGCGGATCGATTTCGCCGTCACCGGTGCGACGGTGGTGCTCGTGGACGACGTGCTGTATACGGGCCGGACGATCCGTGCCGCGATGGATGCGCTGATGGACCTCGGCAGACCGCGCGCGATCCAGCTCGCGGTCCTCGTGGACCGGGGGCATCGAGAACTCCCGATCCGCGCCGACTTCGTCGGCAAGAACGTGCCGACAAGCAGCACGGACGACGTACGGGTGCAGATCGTCGAGCTCGACGGCATCGATGCGGTCACGGTGACGCCTCGAGGGGAGGACGCGTGAACAAACACCTGTTGTCGATGCACGACGTGACCGCCGACGACGTCGTCCGGATCTTGGATACGGCGGCTTCGTTCCGCGAGGTCGGGACGCGCGTGATCAAGAAGGTGCCGGCGCTCCGAGGTCGGACCGTCGTGAACTTCTTCCTGGAGAATTCGACGCGAACGCGGATCAGCTTCGAGCTTGCGGCCAAGCGCCTGTCAGCCGACGTCATCAACTTCGGCGCCAGCGGCTCGAGCGTCGCGAAGGGTGAGTCCTTGAAGGACACCGCCCTCACGCTTCAGGCGATGGGCGCCGACGCGATCGTGATCCGGCACTCCTCGAGCGGGTCGCCCCTCCAGCTCACCCGCTGGGTCGATGGGCACGTGCTGAACGCGGGCGACGGCACGCACGAGCATCCCACCCAGGCGCTGCTCGACCTCTACACGATGCGGGAGAAGTTGGGACACCTGGACGGACTTCGTGTGGCGATCGTCGGCGACGTCTTGCACTCCCGCGTGGCGCGATCGCTGTCCTTCGGCCTGGTGAAGATGGGCGCGGAGGTCACGTTGGCGGGCCCGCCAACGCTGATCCCACCCGACGCACCCGCGTGGGGGGTGCACGTGAGCTACGACATCGACGCGCTCGTGCCGAAACTGGACGTGTGCTACATGCTGCGTGTGCAACAGGAACGCCAGCGGCTTGAGTACTTCCCGAGCGTGCGCGAATACGCGCGACTCTTCGGTCTGACGAGTGCGCGTGCGGCCAGCCTGCCTGAGCACGCCCTGATCATGCATCCGGGGCCGATGAACCGAGGGGTCGAGATCGACTCCGATGTCGCGGATCTGCCGGAATCGGTGATCGAAGAACAGGTCACGAACGGCATCGCGATCCGCATGGCACTGCTGTACCTGCTGCTCGGGCGCACGGGGGAGGAGACCGTATGAGCGAGCGCATCCTGTTCGAGCGCGCCCGTGTGGTGGATCCGGTGCTCGGCACCGATGAGGTGCGAGACGTGGTCGTCGCCGATGGTGTGATCGCGGGGAACGATGCGGCCGCGGGCGCCGAAGTGGTCGACGCGCGTGGCCTGGTCCTCGCACCCGGTTTGGTCGACGTCCACGTGCACCTTCGGGAGCCGGGGGAGGAGCACAAGGAGACGATCGCATCCGGGACACGTGCGGCGGCCGCGGGCGGGTTCACCGCGGTGGCGGCCATGGCGAACACCGTGCCCGTCACCGACCACGCGGCGATCGTCCACGAGGTGCGCGACCTGGCCGCCGCCGCGGGCTCGTGTGATGTCTTTCCGGTCGGTGCGATCACGAAGGGACTCGCGGGCGAGTCGCTCGCGGAGATGGGTGAGATGGTCGAAGCCGGGGTACGGATGTTCTCCGACGACGGTCGATGCGTTCCCACCGCACGCCTGCTGCGCAACGCGTTGCGGTATGCGCAGGCGTTCCCGGTGGACGTCGTGATCGCCGATCACGCAGAGGACGCGTCGCTCGTCGAAGGCGGGCACATGCACGAAGGCATGCGGTCGTACTCGCTCGGTCTGGCCGGGCGCCCCGCCGAGGCCGAGGAGATCGCGGTCGGACGCGACCTCGCCATCGCGCGGGCGACGGGCGGACGGCTCCACGTGTGTCACCTGTCGAGCGCGCGCGCCGTCGCGCTGGTGCGCCAAGCGAAGGCCGACGGTGTGCGGGTGACCGCGGAGGTCACCCCGCATCACCTGGTGTTCACCGACGAGGACCTCATCACGTACGACACGGCAAAGAAGATGAACCCGCCGTTGCGTACGGCCGAGGATCGCCAGGCTCTCCGTGACGGTCTCGCCGACGGCACGATCGATGTGATCGCGACTGACCACGCGCCGCACGCGGTCGAGGAGAAGGACATGGAGTTCGATCTGTCCCCGCCTGGAACGATCGGCCTCGAAACGGCCCTGGCGGCCGTGCTGACCCATCTCGTTGCGCCAGGGCACCTGGACCTCGCTGGCGCGCTCGCGGCCATGTCCTCGACCCCGGCCCGGATCATCGGCGCGGCGGATCACGGCGGGCCGCTCGATGTCGGGCGACCCGCGAACCTTGTGCTGTTCGACCCTGCCGAGGAGTGGGTCGTCGAGCCCCCGTTCGTCTCCAAGGCGCGCAACAGCGCGTTCACCGGGCAGACGCTCGTCGGGCGGGTCCGCGCGACCATGCTCCGTGGTGCGTTCACCGTCGCAGAGGGGAAGCCGACGCGGTGAGCGCGCCGGCAGCCGTGCTCGCACTGGAAGACGGCACGGTCTTCACGGGGACGGCGTTCGGGGCCGAGGGCGAGACCTTCGGTGAAGCGGTCTTCAACACCGGCATGACCGGCTACCAGGAGGTCCTGACCGATCCGTCCTATGCCGGGCAGATCGTCACGATGACCTATCCCCATCAGGGCAACTACGGGATGAACGACGAGGATCCGGAGAGCTGGCGCGTCCAGGTCGCCGGGTTCGCGGTGCGAGAAGTGTCACGGCGAGCGAGCAACTGGCGTGCGCAAACGACGCTCGGCGAGGCGCTCGCCGGATCGGGCATCGTCGGGATCGAAGAGATCGACACCCGCGTACTCACCCGTCGGCTGCGAACCCACGGCGCGATGCGCGCCGCTGTCTCGACGGTGGATCTTGATCCTGCATCCCTTCTCGAGCGCGTTCGTGCGACCCCCGGGATGGCCGGCGCCGACCTCGCACGGACCGTCTCCACGACGGCCCCCTACGAGGCGGCGACGCTCGTGGGACCTGCGGCGACCGACCGGGGCCGGGTGTTCCGCGTCGCGGCGCTCGACCTCGGCATGAAGCGCAACATCCTGCGGCTGCTCGCGAGGCACGGTCTCGAGGTCACCGTGTTCCCGGCCGAGACCCCTGCCGCGACGATCGCCCACGGCGGGTTCGACGGGGTCTTCGTGTCCAACGGCCCGGGCGATCCCGCGGCGACCGCGTACGGGGTTGCCGCGGTGCGCGAGCTGCTCGGCAAGGCGCCCATCTTCGGGATCTGTCTCGGCAACCAGCTCCTCGGGCTGGCGCTCGGCGGTCGCACATACAAGATGCCGTTCGGCCATCGTGGCGTGAACCAGCCGGTGCGTGACGAGGCGACCGGCATGATCGAGATCACGAGCCACAACCACGGGTTCGCGGTCGATCCCACGGCGTGGGTCCGCGACGGCGACGGCCTCGCGCAGACCGACTACGGACGCGTCCATCTCAGCCACTGGAACCTGAACGACGGCACCCTCGAGGGGATGCGGTGCCGCGATGTCCCTGCGTTCAGCGTGCAATACCACCCGGAGGCCGCGCCCGGTCCCCATGATTCGCGCTACCTGTTCGACGAGTTCCGGACGATGCTGGAGCAGGCCTGATGCCCCGACGCGAGGATCTGCACAAGATCATGGTGATCGGGTCGGGGCCGATCGTGATCGGCCAGGCATGCGAGTTCGACTACTCGGGGACGCAGGCGTGCAAGGTGCTGGCCGCCGAAGGGTTCGAGGTGTCCTTGATCAACTCGAATCCCGCCACGATCATGACCGATCCGCAGTTCGCCGCTCGGACGTACATCGAGCCGCTGACCCCGGAGTCGGTGCTCCAGGTGATCGAGCGGGAGAAGCCCGACGCACTGTTGCCGACCCTCGGCGGACAGACGGGGTTGAACGTGAGCGTGGCCCTCGCAGAGGCCGGCGATCTCGATCGACTCGGCGTGCGGCTGCTCGGTGCGTCACTCGAGGCGATCCACACGGCGGAGGATCGAAGCGGCTTCAAGCGCGCGATGCTCGAGGCCGGACTCGACGTCCCGCGCGCCGGCGTGGCGCACACGCTCGACGAGGCGCTCGCGATCGGCGACGACCTCGGCTACCCCTTGATCCTGCGGCCCTCGTTCACGCTCGGCGGCGGTGGCAGCGGCTTTGCCCATACGCGCCAGGAGCTTGCGACCGCAGCCGCGAAGGCGCTCTCGAGCAGTCCGGTCAACGAGGTTCTCGTGGAGGAGTCGATCGTCGGATGGAAAGAGTTCGAGCTCGAGGTCATGCGCGACGGTGCGGACAACGCGGTGATCGTGTGCTCGATCGAGAACCTCGATCCGATGGGAGTGCACACGGGCGACTCGATCACCGTGGCGCCACAGCAGACGCTGACCGACCGGGAATATCAGCGGATGCGCGACGCCGCGATCCAGGTGTTACGCGTGATCGGCGTGGAGACCGGGGGTTCGAACGTGCAGTTCGCCGTCGACCCAGAGACGGGGCGTCAGGTCCTGATCGAGATGAACCCACGGGTGTCTCGGTCGAGTGCCCTGGCCTCGAAGGCCACCGGCTTCCCGATCGCGAAGATCGCCGCGCTGCTCGCCGTCGGCTACCGGCTCGACGAGATCGTGAACGACATCACGGGTGAGACGCCGGCCGCCTTCGAGCCGACGCTCGACTACGTCGTCGTCAAGATCCCGCGGTTCGCGTTCGAGAAGTTCCCCGAGGCGTCGCCCGAGTTGTCCTCGACCATGAAGTCCGTCGGCGAAACGATGGCGATCGGGCGCACGTTCACCGAAGCCCTCGGGAAGGCATGGCGAGGGATCGAACGGTCGGCGTTGGACACGGCCTGGGGCGGAGGCGGTGAGCCGCCAGCCGCAACCGCGATGCTCGCGGTGCCGGGCGAATGGCGGCTGCACGCCGTCGCCGACGCGCTCGCCGCCGGGGCGACGGTTGACGAGGTCGCTGCCGCGTCGATGATCGACCCGTGGTTCGTTGACCAGATCGCCCGGGTCGTCGAGGCGAACGACGCGCTGCGAGGCCGGCCCTTGCACGCTCTCGGCGCCGACGATCTACGTGCGGTGAAACGTCGCGGGGTCTCGGACGCGCGGATCGCGAGCCTCACCGGCGCCACGGAGGCGGCGGTTCGGCGTCACCGTGACGCGCTCGGCGTGCATCCCGTCCACAAGACGGTGGACACGTGCGCGGGTGAGTTCCCGGCTCGGACCCCCTACCACTACTCGACCTTCGAGCAGGAGACCGAGGTCATCCCCGAGGCCCGGCCGCGGGTGCTCATCCTCGGTGCGGGACCGAACCGGATCGGACAGGGGATCGAGTTCGACTACGCCTGCGTCCACGCGGCGTTCGCATTGGAGGAGGCCGGCTATGCCTCCGTGATGGTCAATTCGAACCCGGAAACCGTCTCGACCGATTACGACACGTCGAGCCGCCTGTACTTCGAGCCATTGTCGCCCGAGGATGTCCTGGCGGTGTGCCACGCCGAACGACCCGTGGGTGTGATCGCGCAGTTCGGTGGGCAGACCCCGCTGCGGCTCGCGCGCACGCTGCAAGAGGAGGGCTTCGCGATCCTCGGGACGGGACCGGAGGCGATCGACCTCGCCGAGGATCGCGGGAAGTTCGCAGCGATCCTCCGCGAGCTCGAGATCCCAGCGCCGCCGCACGGCGAAGCGCGAACGATCGCGGAAGCGCGGACGGTCGCCGAGCAGATCGGGTATCCGGTCGTCGTGCGTCCGTCCTACGTGTTGGGCGGTCGCGCGATGGAGATCGTCTACGACGACGAGGAACTGGAGCGGTTCGTGCAGACGGCCGCAGAGGCCTCGCCCGATCACCCGGTTCTGATCGATCGATTCTTGGAAGGGGCGATCGAGGTCGACGTCGACGCGGTCTGCGACGCATCGGGCGGTGTCTTCATCGGGGCGGTGATGGAGCACATCGAAGAGGCGGGAGTGCATTCCGGTGACTCGTCGTGCCAGATCCCTCCCGCAACCTTGTCCGATGAGGAGCTCGACACGATCGAGGACATCGCGATCCGGCTCGCACGTCGGCTCGGTGTGGTCGGGTTGCTCAACCTGCAGCTCGCCGTCAAGGACGAGCGGATCTGGGTCCTCGAGGCGAACCCGCGGGCGTCCCGGACGGTGCCCTTCGTCTCGAAGGTGATCGGTGTCTCGCTCGCGCGGGTCGCCACGCTCGTGCTGACAGGCAGGTCGGTCGCCGACCTCCGGGCCGACGGCGTCATCCCGAGCGACCCGCTCCACTACCGTCGTCTGCCCTACACGAGTGTGAAGGCGGCGGTCCTGCCGTTCGGCCGGTTCCCCGGCGTCGACACGGTGCTCGGACCCGAGATGAAATCCACCGGTGAGGTGATGGGGATCGACACCGATTCCGGGATGGCGCTCGCCAAAGCGATGGTGGCCGCCGGACACGCCCTGCCGCGTGACGGTGCTGTGTTCGTGAGCGTCGCCAACCGTGACAAGCGGGCGATCGTCTTTCCGGCGAAGCGGCTCGCCGATCTCGGGTTCCGGCTGCTCGCGACCGGTGGGACCGCGGGCGTCCTCGAGCGAGCCGGCATCCCCGTCGAGCGTGTCGCGAAGGTGAGCGAAGGACCCGACAACATCGTCGAGCTGATCAGAGGCGGCCGGGTGGCGCTCGTGATCAACACACCCTTCGGCCGTGCACCGCGTTCAGACGGATCGTTCATCCGAACGGCCTCGGCCGCCGCCGGCGTCCCCTGCATCACGACGCTGCCCGGCGTGTTCGCGGCGGTTCGCGGCATCGAGGCGCTCCGCGGCGAGCCGACCGAGCCGCGCTCGATCCAAGAGCACCACGCCGCCGCGTTCCGGGAACCGCTGCAGGCCCGGCTCACGTTCGAGGCCGCAGCCGAGGGCAGGCCAGCATGAAGCGGGTGCGCGCAGAGATCCTGTCGACGAGGATCCTCGGCGAGTATCGGTCGCTCACGTTGGTCGCTCCCGAGCTCGCTGAGCGCGCCAAGCCCGGTCAATTCGTCGCGGCGGCTATGCCCGAGGATCGGAGCTTCCTTCTGCGGCGCCACCTCACGATCCATCAGGCGTCTCGCCGTGGCGGGTGGGCAGGGACGCTTGAGTTCGTGGTCGATCCGCACGCGGGACCCGGAACCGCGTGGCTCGCCGAGTTGGGCGCCCATGCAACGCTCGACATCATCGGACCCCTGGGCAAACCGTTCGCGTACCCTAAGCGGCTCACCAACTGTTTGCTGATCGGTGAAGGGCGGTCGGTCGCGGGTCTCTACTTCCTCGCCCAGGAACTGGTCGCGCGCGGCAAGCGGGTCGACATGGTGATCGGCGGCCCGACCCTCGGATCGGTGTTCAAGCCGATCGAGGCGAAGCGGCTTTCGCAGCTCGTTACGGTGATGACCGCCGATGGGTCGCTGGGGGAGCGCGGAAGTGTCCTCGACGCCCTGCCGGGCGCACTCGACCGGGGTGCCACCGAGGTGGTCTACGCGGCAGGCAGATCACCCGTGCTCCGGGCGGTCGCCGCTGTGTGCCGCACACGGAAACTCCCGGCGCAGATCGCGGTCGAGGAGCGGATGGGATGCGGGTTCGGCCTGTGCGGGACGTGCGTGGTCCCGCTCGCTGCGAAGGACGGATCAGGCTGGGACCACGTCCGCGCCTGTGTCGATGGTCCGGTGTTCAATCCCGCACGCGTCGTGTGGGAGCGCTGGCCGGCATCGGCAGCGAGCGCGAACGTGGAGGACACACGGTGACCGAGCGCCGTTCCCTTGCTGTCGACCTCGGGGGGTTCGTTGCGCCGACCCCGGTGTTGCTTGCCGCCGGGTGCGGCGGGACCGGTCGCGAGCTGCACGGTCTCGTCGAGATACGGCGGCTCGGTGGAGCCATCACCCGGACGATCACGGTGGAGTCGCGACAGGGGTCGGCGCCGCCGAGGATCGCCGAGACGCCGGCCGGCGTCGTGTGGTCGACCGGCATGCAGAACCCGGGGATCGATGCCTTCTTGCGGACCGAGCTGCCGGCCTGGGTGAAGGGGGGACCGCCACTCATCGTGTCGATCGGCGGCGGCACGCTCGAGTCGTTCGTCCGGCTCGCTGGCGCGCTCCAAGGGCACGAGGGCGTCGGGGCACTCGAGATCGCGTTGTGGGGCCCAGACGAGGAACTCGACCGCCCTGTGCTCGGTGCGCACGTCGACAGGGTCACGGAGGTCGTTGGCGCCGTCGCGCGGATGTCGCTCGTGCCGGTGTTCGCGAAGCTTCCCGGCGGGATCGACATCGAGCCGATCGCGCTGGCGGCGGCCCGCGCCGGCGCCGGTGGGCTGACGCTCTGCGCGTCGCCACCGGCGATGGCGATCGACCGCGCCGGCCATCCGGTTCTCGGCGCAGGGTCGGGCTGGCTCTCTGGCCCCGCATTGAAGCCGATGACGTTGCGCGCGGTCGCGGACGTCGCGCGCATGCTCCCTCGCATGCCGCTGATCGCTTCGGGCGGTATCCGGACCGCTGACGATGCGGTCGAGGCGCTTGCTGCGGGCGCGAGCGCGGTGCAGGTCGGCACCGCTGCGCTGCTGGATCCTGAAACCCCCGTTGCGATCGCCCGTGGCATCGTCGCGACCCTGCAGGCGCGCGGGCTGCGCACACCCAGCGACCTCCGGGGCACCGCGCTGCCGTCGGCGGCGGAGGAGGCCGGATGATCCCGCGACCAGAGCGCCCTGTGATCGTGGCCCTTGATGTGTCGGATCTCGACGAGGCCGATCGGCTCGCGGAAACGCTTGCGCCGGAAGTGGGGATGCTCAAAGTCGGGTTCGAACTGTTCTGGGCCGTGGGTCCCGATGCCGTTCGCCGCGTCCGCCGCCACGGCCCCGTCTTCATGGACAGCAAGCTGCATGACATCCCCACCACGGTCGAACGAGCGAGCGCGAACATCGCGCGCCTGGGCGTGGCGATGTTCAACGTGCACGCGTTGGGGGGAGACGCGATGATGCGCGCGGCGCTCGACGGTGCGAAGCGCGGCGCCGACGCAGCGGGGGTGCCGATGCCGCTCGTGATCGCCGTGGCGGTGCTGTCGTCGCACACGGGCGAAGGACTCGCGTCACCCGCGTCGCTCGCGTGGGAGGCGCGCGAGGCCGGACTCGACGGCGTCGTCGTGTCGGGGGACGACGTTCGAGACGTGCGGGACGCGTGCGGCGACGCATTCTGTTTGGCGGTGCCGGGTATCCGTCCGGCCGGAACGAACGGCCACGATCAGGTGCGGGTGCTCACGCCGCGCGCTGCCATGGAACGCGGCGCCGACTACCTCATCGTCGGTCGCGCCATCACGGCCGCCGACGATCCGGTCGGCGTCGCGCGTATGATCGCGCGCGACGTTCGATAGGAAACCGCAGGTCAGCACGTTCGAATCCGGTTTGTCCCGCGTCGAGGCCGTGCGTATACTCCCGGCGTTCTCGCACCGTCCACCGACACCCGAAGGAGATCGTTCATGGCTCTTCCGACGCTGACCCCGGAACAGCGCGCCGACGCACTGAAGAAGGCGGCCGCCGCTCGCAAGAAGCGCGCCATCGTCAAGGCGGAGCTGAAGTCCGGCAAGCGCACCCTCGCGGACCTGTTGAAGCAGGCCGACAAGGACGACACGATCGGCAAGATGAAGGTCTCGACCGTGCTGGAGTCGCTCCCGGGCGTCGGGAAGGTTCGGGCGCAGAAGATCATGGAGGAGCTCGGGATCTCCGCGACGCGACGCGTCCGTGGGCTGGGCAGCAAGCAGCGCGAACAACTGCTCGCGAAGTTCGGCAAGAAGTAGCGAGCGCGCGTGCGCCGGGGCACGCTGTTCGTTCTCGCAGGCCCCTCCGGGGTCGGCAAAGGAAGCGTGGTCGAACGCTTGCTGTCTCGCGATCCGGGGGGTCTCGCGGTTTCCGTCTCCGCGACGACGCGCCTGGCGCGGGCGGGGGAGCGCGACGGCGTCGACTACCGATTCACCGACGACGCAGGGTTTGACGCGATGATCGCCGAGGGCGAGTTCCTCGAATGGGCGGAGGTCTATCCAGGGAGGCGCTACGGCACGCCCCGAGCCCCCGTCGAGGCCGCCCGCGCGGCCGGGCGCGACGTGATCCTCGAGATCGATGTGCAAGGGGCCGCGCAGGTTCGTGCCCACGCACCCGATGCCGTCTTGATCTTGCTGTCGCCGCCATCGCTCGACGCGCTCGCCGAGCGGTTGCGGACCCGCGGCACGGAGGACGTCGCTGAGATGGCCGAGCGGCTCGCGACCGCCGAGCGCGAGCTCGAGCAGGCATCGTGGTTCGATCACGTGGTCGTGAACGAGGACATCGACCGCGCGACCACCGAGGTCGCTGCTATCATCGAACGGTCACGCACCCGCTGACCTGCTCTGATACCCCAGCGACAGGAGTGCACCCCACCATGATCGAACCAAAGATCGACGACCTGCTCGCCGCCGTCGACTCGAAGTACACACTCGTTATCGTGGCCGCGAAGCGCGCGCGAGAGATCAATGCGTACTACAGCCAGCTCGGTGAGGGCCGCGGCGACTTCGTTCCGCCGCTCGTCGAGACCGGTTTGCGGAACAAGCCGCTGTCGATCGCCCTCGAGGAGATCGCCGAGGGCAAGATCGCCTACGAGCGACCCGAGGAGATCGTCGAGGTCGACTGAGGTGACGGGTCTGAGCGGCCGTCGTGTGCTGCTCGGCGTTACCGGCGGGATCGCCGCCTACAAGGCCGCGTATCTCGCGCGTCTGCTCATGGTCGAGAGGGCTGACGTCACCGTGGTGCTCACCGAGTCCGCCACGCGGTTCATCGGTGTCGACACCTTCGCCGGGCTGACGGGCAACCCGGCATACGCGGATCTGTGGGAGCTCCCCGGCGAGATCCTGCACGTGCGACTCGCACACGAGACTGACCTCGTCGTGGTGGCGCCGGCGACCGCGAACACGATCGCGAAGCTCGCGCACGGGCTCGCCGACGACCTGCTGAGCGCGATCGCCCTGGAATCAACGGCCCCACTCCTGCTCGCACCCGCCATGCACGAAGGCATGTGGGAGGCATCGGCGACGCAGCACAACGTCCGTCTGCTCGCCGAACGCGGCGCACGATTCGTCGGCCCCGTCACGGGTCCGCTGGCTCACGGCGACGAGGGTGTCGGCAGGATGGCTGAGCCCGACGTGATCGCGGCTGCGATCGTCGATGTGGTCGCCACTGCCGACCAGCGAACCGCCGATGCGTTGGCGGGCAGACGGGTGCTCATCACGGCGGGTCCCACCCGTGAGCCGATCGATCCCGTCCGGTATGTCGGCAATCACTCGAGCGGGAAGATGGGGGTTGCGCTTGCGCGCGAAGCGCTCGGCCGTGGTGCCCGCGTCACCCTCGTGATGGGACCCGGAACCGTCGAACCGCCCGCGGGGGTCGACGTGGTAGCGGTCGAGACCGCCGAGGAGATGCGCGCGGCGACCGTGGCCCGCGCCGCTGATGTCGATGTCATCGTGATGGCCGCCGCTGTCGCTGATTTCCGGCCGGCGCAGGTCGTGAGCGCGAAGCTCAAGAAGGATGCTGGCGTGCCCACAGTGGTGTTCGAATCCACGCCCGACATCGTGGCCGAGGTGAGCCGCGACCGCCGAGCGGGTCAAGTGATCGTGGGATTCGCCGCAGAGACCGATGATGTCGAGGCAGCAGGCAGGAAGAAGCTGCGGGCAAAAGGGCTCGACCTGCTCGTCGCCAACCTCGTGGGCAGGGCGGATACAGGGTTCGGGTCGGCGACCAACGAGGCAGCGATCCTCGATGCTGACGGGGAGGATGTGGCGATGCGTCGATGGACGAAGGCCGAGCTCGCCGTCGCCGTGTGGGACCGCGTGGCCGCCCGCGTGGCGCCCTGACGGGCGTCCGACACCCCGGGTAGACTCCGGCCTCATGCAGGGCTACCTCTTCTCGTCCGAGTCAGTCACCGAGGGGCACCCCGACAAGCTCGCCGATCAGATCAGCGACGCCGTGTTGGATTCGATGCTCGCGCTCGACCCCACCGCCCGGGTCGCCTGCGAGACGCTCGTGACGACGGGCGTCGTCTTCGTCTCGGGTGAGATCACGTTGAAGGACGGATACGTCGACATCCCGTCGGTCGTGCGTGAGCGCATCGTCGAGGTCGGGTACACGGACGCCAAATTCGGGCTCGACGGGTACACCTGCGGCGTCATCACCGCGATCCAGGAGCAGTCGCCCGACATCGCGGTCGGGGTCGACCACGCCTTGGAAGAGCGCGAAGAACATTCCGGCGACGATCTGGATCACCTCGGTGCGGGCGACCAAGGGATGATGTTCGGATACGCCTGCCGTGAGACCGACGAGTTGATGCCGCTGCCGATCGCGGTCGCACACCGCTTGGCCAAGCGACTTGCTGACGTCCGCAAAGCGGGCGTCGTGCCGTATCTGCGTCCCGACGGGAAGAGCCAGGTATCCGTCGAGTACGTCGACGGCAAGCCAATACGCGTCGACACCGTGCTCATCAGCGCACAGCATCGTGAAGAGGTCGATGTCGAGACGCTGTTGCGGCCCGACATCGAGGCCGAGGTGATCGACCCTGTGCTTCGCGAGTTTCCCGAGCTCGACACGGAGGGTGTGCGGATCCTCGTCAACCCGACCGGGCGCTTTGAGATCGGGGGGCCAAAGGCCGATACCGGGCTCACCGGTCGCAAGATCATCGTTGACACCTATGGCGGCATGGCGCCGCACGGCGGCGGCGCCTTCTCGGGCAAGGACCCGACGAAGGTCGACCGCTCCGCCGCGTATATGGCACGGTACGTCGCCAAGAACATCGTGGCCGCCGGACTCGCCGATCGATGCCAGCTGCAGGTTGCGTACGCGATCGGCACGGCTCACCCCGTGTCGCTGATGGTCGACACGTTCGGCACGGCGACGGTGGATCCTGCGGCCGTCCAGAAGGCCGTGTGGGACGTCTTCGACTTCCGGCCGGCGGCGATCATCCGTGATCTGGATCTGAGCCGGCCGATCTATCGTGAGACCGCCGCCTACGGCCATTTCGGCCGTAAGGAATTCCCGTGGGAGGCTACCGATCGGGTCGACGCGCTCCGACGCGCCGTCGGCGCCTGAGGTTCTCGCCGGGCCGGTCGCGGTCTGCATCGACCGCCCGCTACTCGCGCTCGACAAGCCGTTCACCTACGACCTCCCGGCAGACCTGCACGCCGGGGTCGGCTCCCTCGTCCGGTTCCGTTTCCACGGGAAGCTGACGAAGGGTTGGGTCCTTGGACCAACCGACGACATCCCGTCGCGCACACTGCCCGTCATGCGGCTCGTCTCCGACGTGCGCGTCTTCGACGAGGAGATGCTCGCCGTGGCGCGTGCCGTTGCCGAGCGGTACGTGACCCCGCTCGCGACCGTCCTCGGTGCGATCGCTCCGCCACGGGTGGCCGGCGAGGAAGGGAAACCCGTCGCGTCCGCGGGGACGCAGGCGCCACTTCCGTCGATCGACCTGGCGGGCTATACAGGTGGGCCGGCGTTGCTCGACGCGATCGGGTCCGGTGCAGGCCCGAGGCTCTGGTCGGTTCGGCCGGCACCCGAGGATGAAGCGGCCGTGACGGTCGCGATGGTGGCCGCTGCGCTGACGCGGGAGCGCTCGGCGCTCGTGCTTGTGCCCGAGGCGGACCCGATCCCCGACACGGCGCGGACGGTACTGGAAGCGTTCGGCTCGCGCGTGGCCCTGTTCGTGGGCGGTTCACCGCGCGCGCGGTACCGAACCTGGCTCGACATCGCGGCCGGCGCCTACGACGTCGTCGTGGGGACACGGTCGGCGGTGTTCGTCCCGCTCGCGCGGGCGCTCGGGGTGATCGTCGTCGATCGCGAGTCGCATCCGGCCTTCCATGACGAACGTGCGCCCTACTACCACGCCCGCGACGTTGCCGTCCTGCGGGCGCGCTTGGCGCGCGGCACCCCCGTGTGCGTTGCGATGGCGACCTGCCCGTCCGCCGAAGTGGCAGCACTCGACCTGCCGGTGGTCCACCCGACCCGGCGGCGTTGGCCCCAGGTCGAAGTGGTCCGCCCCGGGACCGAGGGCCGGGCGCCTCGGGTGGTGCAGGCGCTCCGCTCGGCACGCCGCGCGTTCGTCTTCGCGCCGATCCCCGGCGCGGGCGTTGCCCAGATCTGTCGGAGTTGCGCTGCACCGGCGGCGTGCGCCTCGTGCGGTGGCACCTTGCGCCTGTTCGAGGGCGAGATCCGATGCGTGGTCTGCGAGGCGCCGGGTCGGTGCGCCACGTGCGGCGGTGATCGGTTCGGTGTGCGTCGCGGAGGCGCTGAGCGCGTGGAGACGTGGGTTCGCAGGATCGCGACGGTGCCGGTCACGAGGATCGATCGTCCACGGCTCCCGGTCG
The DNA here is from genome assembly GCA_963746995.1 of uncultured Actinomycetes bacterium. Lineage (GTDB taxonomy): Bacteria > Actinomycetota > UBA4738 > UBA4738 > HRBIN12 > AC-51. The sequence goes on along the minus strand of CAVVDF010000005.1, from coordinate 741,750 downwards.
CGAGCGGAGAGATCGTCATCGCCGGCGCAGAGGCGGTGCGCGATCTCGGGATCGCCGACCTCGATCTGGTCGCGATCATGGATGTTGACCTCGCCGCGCGGCGGCCGGGTCTGGGTGCACGCGAACGAGCGCTCGCGACCTGGATGGAAGCCGCAGGGTGGGCTCGACCGCACGGTCGCGTCATCGTGCAGAGCTCTCACCCGTCGGATCCGGCGGTGCAAGCACTCGTCCGTGGCAACGCGGATCGGTTCCACGCACGGGAGCGGGCGCGCCGCGCTGTGTCAGGGTTCCCGGTCGGTGCGCCGGTGTTCCGCGTCGTCGGCTCCGCGGAGTTGCCGCCGGCGATCGAGGCGCACGAACCGCGGACGGCGCTCACCACGACGCTCGGAGGCCGAACGGTATGCTTGCTCGCGCTCGATCCGGATCGGGTCCCCGCCTTCGGGCGGGCGATGCGTGCGCTCGCCGCGAGCGGCGTGGTCGAACGGGTCGAGGCCGAGCCTCACATCTGAGCGAGGAACGCATGCTGCTGGAGATCCGCACCCTGGGCGACCCGGTGCTCCGCGAGCCGGCGAAACCGATCGAACGGTTCGACCGTGCCTTGCGGCAACTCGTCAAGGACATGACCGAAACGATGTACCACGCGCCCGGCGTGGGGCTCGCAGGGCCGCAAGTCGGGGTCTCGCTGCAGGTGTTCGTCTTCGACGACGGCGAGCACGGTCCGATGGCGATGGTGAACCCAGAGCTGCTCGACGGGGAGGGCGAGATCACCGATGAGGAGGGGTGCCTGTCGATCCCCGGCCCGTACCATCCGACCGCGCGGTTCCGCCGGATCCAGTGCCGCGGTCTCGACCTGTCGGGACGGCCGCAGGAGTTGATCGGCGACGGGTTGCTTGCCCGGATCTTTCAACACGAGACAGACCACCTCCACGGCAAGCTCTACATCGATCGACTCGACGACGCCGGACGCAAAGAGGTGTTTGCGGAGCTTCGACGGTTCGAGCTCGGGCTCGCGGAGCCGCGCCCGCGCAAGCGCCGCTGAGCGGCCGGTATCCTTGCCTCTGTGAGGCTCCGGATCGCCTTCCTCGGCAACGACCCCTGGTCGGTCCCGTCGCTCGAGGCGATCGCCACGGATCCCGAGCTAGATGTCGCGCTCGTCATCACGAACCCACCGAAACCAGCGGGCCGAGGCGCGTCCATGACGCCGACGGCGGTCGCGGCTGCGGCACGGGCTCGCGACCTGCCGCTGCGAGAGGTTTCGGGCGTACGCGCCGGACCCGGCGCAGCCGCGCTCGCCGGCGCCCACCCGGACGTCGTGGTTGTGGTTGCCTACGGCGAGCTCCTCGACGAGGCTGCACTCACGCTGGCACGGCACGGGGCCATCAACGCGCATTTCTCTTTGCTACCGAGGTGGCGCGGCGCCGCCCCGGTGCAGCGGGCGCTGATCGCCGGTGATGCCGTGACCGGAATCACGATCATGCGGATGGACCGTGGTCTCGACACCGGCCCGATCGTGGAGCAAGTCGACGAGCCGATCCGTCCGGACGACGACGCGGGGACTCTCGGTGCCCGTCTTGCTCAGCTCGGTGCCACAGCGCTCGTCGGCGTCCTCCACATGCTCCCGTCCGGCGATGTGGTTGGGCGGCCTCAGGACGACCGGCTCGCCGTCGCGGCCCCGCGGATCGGTGCGGCCGAGCGGGTGGTCGATTGGTCCATGCCGGCCGGGGAGATCGTTCGCTGGGTGCGGGGGCTTACGCCTGATCCGGGTGCAACGACGCGCTTCCGCGGCCAGCCGTTGAAGATCCTGGCGGCGGCAGTGGACGTCGAAGGGGGCCGGGGCGACAGTGGCCGCGTCCTCACGGCCGACGACGATGGGGTGGTCGTGGGCGCCGGCGATGGTTCGGTCAGGTTGCGGCGTGTCGCGCCTGCCGGCCGAGCGCGGATGGATGCCGCGGCGTGGGCGCGCGGCGCCCGCTTCACCGACGGCGAGCGACTCGGGTGAGCTCGAGCTCGGCTCGGGCGCTCGCCCTCGATGTCGTCGCCCGCGTGATCGACGGTGGCGCGTACTCGAACCGCCTCTTGCCAGTGGCGCTGGACCGATCGGCGCTCGACGCACGCGACCGGGCGTTCGCGATGGCCCTCGCCTTCGGCACGCTGCGCCGTCGCCTGGCACTCGATGCCGCAGTGACCAAGGCCGCCGGTCGACCGATCGAACGGATCACCACGCCGGCTCGACATGCTCTGCGACTGGGGGCGTACCAGCTCATCGACATGCAGATCCCCGCGCACGCAGCGGTCTCGGCCACCGTCGATCTTGTGGGTGGTCGCGAGCGCGGGTTCGTCAACGCCGTGCTCCGCGCGATCGCCTCGGATCCCCCCGGGCCGGCCCCGGGATCGAGTGCCGAGGCCCTTGCGCTGCGAACGGGCCTCGCACCGTGGGCGGTGACGGAGCTCGAGCGGCTGGTCGGCGACGACACTGAGGTCGCGGCGACCGCGCTTGCATCCCAGGCCTCACTGTGTCTGCGCGTGATCGGCGGCGTCGATCGTGTGCCCGCCGTGCTCGAGGAGATCGCGGCCGCAGGTCTCGAGGCGACGGTCGGATCGGTCGATCCCGCATGCGTCCTCGTGCCCGGCGGCGACCCACGTACGCTCGCGGCGTTCCGGGAGGGACGAGTGACCGTGCAAGACCAAGCGTCTGTGTTCGTCGGTCGCTTGGTCGACGCGGGAGCCGGAGACCGGATCGCGGACGTCTGCGCCGCGCCGGGTGGAAAGGCCCTGCATCTGGCCGAGCTCGTAGGACCGCGCGGGCGTGTGGTGGCGGCAGACCGCTCACCCGGTCGAGTCGGGCTGATCCGCACGAGCGCGGCTCGCCTCGGCCGCAAGCCGTGGCTGGTGGTCCATGACGCCACGGCGCCGCCCTTCCGCGGTGGGTTCGACGCCGTCCTCGTCGATGCGCCGTGCAGCGGGATCGGTTCGGCGAGGCGCCGCCCCGAGCTCCTGTGGCGAGTCGAGCAGCGCGCCGTGTCGCCTCTTGCGGCGCGACAACTGGCGATCGTCACGGCCGCAGCCGACCTCGTCCGGCCGGGTGGTCGTCTCGTCTATGCGGTCTGCACGTACACGCGCGCGGAGACCGACGCGGTGTGTGATGCGCTGGTACGGACCCGCGCCGACCTCGAGCCGATGCCGACGCTCGGGCCGGATGGTATGACCGAGCGGCACCGCTTGTGGCCGCACCGGCATGGCACCGACGGCATGTTCGTTGCGGCATTCGGCCGGCGAACACCGGGTGACGGTCGCTAGGTGGCGCACGCTGGGCCCGGTACGATGAAGCCCGTCATGGGCACGGTCGCCGCTTCGATCTTGGCCGCTGACTTCGCGAACCTCGGGGCGCAGGTCGCCGCGGTGGAACCGCATGTCGGCGTATTCCACGTCGACATCATGGACGGTCACTTCGTCCCGCCGATCGCGCTCGGCACCGTGATCGTGCATAGCCTGCGGCCCGTCACGCATCGGGTGCTCCACGGGCATCTCATGGTCGAGGCGCCGGAGAGCTTCTTCGACGAGCTGCGCGACGCTGGGCTCGACGTTGTGAGCTTTCACCTCGAAGCGGTTCCCGAGCCCGGGCCTGCCATCGAGAAGGCTCGTGCGGCAGGGCTTCGCGTCGGCCTCACCTGCAACCTTGAGACGCCGGTGGACGCACTCTTCCCATACCTCGAGTCGATCGACGACGTGATGCTCATGAGCATCCGGCCAGGGTGGTCCCACCAGCAGCTTCACCCTGAGGTCTACGGCCGGCTCACTGCTGCGCGCACCGAGATCGACCGGCGGGGACTCGACGTCGCGCTGGAGATCGACGGTGGGGTCAAGGTGGACAACGCCCGGCGAGCCGTCGACGCCGGTGCCTCGGTGCTCATCGCCGCTTCGGGGATCTTCGCGCAACCCGACCCCGCAGCTGCTGCAGCCGCGCTTGCCGCGATCGTGGAGGGAGCGTGATGCCGGAGACGATCCTCGTGGTCGACGACGATCCGGATATCGCGCGGTTCGTCGAGGTGAACCTTCGATCCGCCGGCTACGACGTCACCGTCGCCGGGGACGGCGAAGAAGCGCTCGCACGAGCGGCGACGCTGCGACCGGATCTCGTCCTCCTCGACGTGATGATGCCGCGGATCGATGGCTTCGAAGTCGCCCAGCGTCTGCGGAGGAACCCCCAGACGGCGAACACGAGCATCATCATGCTGACCGCGAAGGCCCTGTCCGCGGACAAGGTGACCGGCCTGCAGTCTGGGGCAGACGACTACATCATCAAGCCGTTCGACCCGATCGAACTGCTCGCCCGCGTCAAGGGTACTTTGCGGCGGGCGAAGGAGATGCGGAACCTCTCGCCGCTCACCGGCCTACCGGGCAACATCCGGATCCAGGAGGAGATCGAGCGACAGGTGCGCGAGCATCGCTCGTTCGCCGTCCTGTATTGCGATCTCGACAACTTCAAGACCTACAACGATCAGCAGGGCTTCGTGCGAGGGGATCGGCTGATCCAAGCGACGGCACGGATCATCCAGGATGCCGTCGTCGAAGGATCCGGATCCGAGGGCTTCGTAGGGCATGTGGGGGGCGACGACTTCGTCGCCGTCGTCGAACCCGACGGCGCCGAGGCGGTCGCGGCGCATATCTGCACGCGTTTCGACGAGGCGCGCGCGGAGTTCTACGACGCCGAGGATCTGGCGCGCGGTCACGTTCGGATGGAAGACCGCAAGGGCGTCCTGCAGGATATCCCGCTCGTGGCGATCTCGATCGGCATCGCGAGCACGTCGAAACGGCACTTCGCCCATTACGGCGAGGCGGTCGCAGTCGCGACGGAGATGAAGTCCTTCGCCAAGCGCGAGGCCGGGTCGAGCTACGCGGTCGACCGCAGAACCGAAACCTGAGCCTCGGGCTTATACTGGTTGGAGCCTGTTTCCGGGGCGGGGCGGAACTCCCCACCGGCGGTAACAGTCCGCGACCCCGCCGCAGCCAGCGGCGGGTGGATCCGGTGCGATTCCGGGACCGACCGTAAGAGTCGGGATGAGAGGGAACGGGCACGGAGGTCAGCCGCGTGCAGCGGCGACCTGTCCGTGTCGTCCATGCCCCGGGTGAAGGGAGAGCATGGACGGACACGACGATCACACCCGGTACATGCGCGAGGCGCTTGCGCTGGCCGAACGGGGCTGGGGGCACGTGTCGCCAAACCCGATGGTGGGAGCCCTCGTCGTCGGCGCCGGGGGCATCGTGGGACGAGGCGCGTACGAAGGGCCGCGAGGCGCCGCCCATGCGGAGATCCGGGCGCTCGACGAGGCAGGCGCGAGCGCGGTCGGCGCCACCGTCTATTGCACGCTGGAGCCGTGTGCGCACCATGCAACGACACCACCGTGCACCAACGCGCTGATCGCCGCCGGCGTTCGCCGGGTCGTCCTGGGCGCGCTCGATCCCAATCCGCTCGTGGATGGTCGCGGGGTCGAGGCGTTGCGCGGCGCAGGGATCGACGTTGTGACCGGCGTGCTGACCGGTGAGGCCGAGCGACTCAACGCCGCGTTCGCCCGCCACGTCACGACCGGTCTGCCCTTCGTCGTGTGGAAGTCGGCCACGTCGTTCGATGGCAAGACCGCCGCCGCCGACGGCTCGTCGCGGTGGATCACGTCCCCGGACGCACGCGCCGACGCGCATCGCCTCCGCGCATGGGCAGACGCCATCGTGGTCGGCGCAGGAACCGTCGCCGTCGACGATCCCCGTCTCACGGTGCGAGCGCCGTTGCTCGCTGCGGCGTGGCAGCCGTTGCGCGTCGTGGTGGATGCAGCAGGGCGAACGTCACCGACGGCCGCTGTGTTCGACGATGCGGCGCCGACGCTCGTGGCGACCACCGAGCGCGCACCCGAGGACCGTCTGCGCGCGTTCACGGATGCTGGCGCCGACGTGGTCGTGCTCGACGCGGACGTGTCGGGTGGTGTCTCACCGCTCGCACTCGTCCGGGCGCTCGGGAAACGCGACGTCCAGGGAGCCCTGATCGAAGGTGGCGCGACGCTCGCGTGGAGCTTCCTGCGAGACGACGCCGTCGATCGGATCGTGCAGTACATCGCACCGTCGATCATCGGTGGCGCGGCCGCGGTTGGCGTGGTCGCGGGCGCGGGTTTCGTGCCGGTGACGGCAGCACGCGGCGTCACCTTCGCTCGGATCGATCGGATCGGGCCTGATCTGCGGGTGGAGGCCGATGTTCACGGGGATCATTGAGGAACGCGGACAGGTGGTGACGCTGGATGGCGCCAGGCTCTCCGTTGCGGCGCACGTGGTGATCGCCGGCAGCGAGGTCGGCGCGTCTATCGCTGTGAACGGCACCTGTCTCACGGTCGTCTCGAACGATGGGGCATCGCTCGCGTTCGACGTGAGTGACGAGACGTTCGAGCGCACGACCCTCGGACGCCTTGTTCCGGGGGCGCCGGTGAATCTGGAGCGGCCGGTGAGTCTGGCGGCTCGCCTTGGCGGCCATATCGTGCAAGGACACGTCGACGGCGTCGGTGACGTCGTCGACGTGACGCCTGACCCCGCGGGAGGTGCCAGACTGCGGATCGCCTTGCCGCCGGGGTTGGTGCGGTATGTGGTGCTCAAGGGGTCGATCGCGATCGACGGGGTGAGCCTCACGGTGGCCGCCCTCGATGCCGGCACGGTCACGATCGCGCTCATCCCGCACACCCTCGCGGTGACAACCTTCGGCTCGATCGTGGAGGGCGACACCGTCAACCTGGAGGTCGACGTGCTGGCCAAATACGTGGAACGCCTGATGGAAAGGTCGTGAGATGGACATCGTGACACCCGACGCGACAGTCGACCGCTCAACGTTCGCGACGATCGACGAAGCGCTGGAGGATTTGCGCGACGGCAAGATCGTGCTCGTCGTGGACGATGCGGATCGCGAGAATGAGGGAGACTTCATCATCGCCGCCGAGCGATGCACGCCCGAGGCCGTGAACTTCATGGTCACGCACGGCCGCGGGATCGTGTGCTTGCCGGTTGCGCCGTGGCGCCTCGACGAGCTGCAGATCCCGCAGATGGTCTCGACCAACGGGGGCGACGACACCGCGTTCACGGTCTCGATCGACTACCGGCCGGCCATCACCACTGGCACCAGCGCGCACGACCGGGCCATCACTGCGGTGGCGATCGCGGACCCCTCGGTCGGGCCGAAGGACTTCCACCGTCCAGGGCATGTCTTCCCGCTTCGCGCCAAGGAAGGCGGCGTGCTGCGCCGGGCCGGTCACACCGAGGCCGCGGTGGACCTTGCGAGTCTCGCCGGACTCTTTCCGGCCGGTGTCATCTGCGAGGTCATGAACGAGGACGGAACGATGGCGAGGCTGCCCGAACTCGTCCGTGTCGCGCGTGCATTCGATCTCAAACTGATCTCGATCGCGGATCTGATCGAATACCGCCGCAAGCGCGAAGTGCTCGTTCAGCGAGTCGCCGAAGCCACGATCCCCACCGCGTGGGGGGAGTTCCGCGCGTTCGCGTACGACAGCACCGTCGACGGTCGGACCCACGTCGCCCTCGTGCACGGTGATATCGGCGACGGTGAGAAGGTGCTCACGCGCGTGCACTCGGAGTGCCTCACTGGCGACGTGTTCGGTTCCCTGCGCTGCGACTGCGGCCAACAGCTCGAGATCGCGATGGAGCGCGTGTCCGAGGCCGGTCGGGGTGTGATCCTGTATATGCGCGGACATGAGGGCAGAGCGATCGGGTTGACGCACAAGCTACGTGCCTACGAGCTCCAGGATCAGGGCCGTGACACCGTCGAGGCGAACATCGAGCTGGGGTTCGCGGCCGACCAGCGCGATTACGGTATCGGCGCGCAGATCCTCGCCGACCTCGGTGTTCGCACGATGCGGCTCCTCACGAACAACCCCGACAAACGCGCCGGCCTTGAGGGATACGGTCTCTCGATCGACGAGCGGATCCCCCTGCAGGCCGCACCCACCGAACAGAACCGGCGATACCTCCGAACGAAGGCGGAGAAGATGGGCCACCTGCTCGAGGTTGACGACGAGGAGCGTCCGTGAAGGTCGTCCGGGGCGGCACCGAGGGCGCCGGCGTCCGGATCGGCGTGGTTGCGGCACGGTTCAACGAATCGGTCACGGCCGCGCTCGTCGACGGCGCCCTCGAGGGGCTCGCACATGCCGGCGTGGCTGAGGACGACGTGACGGTCGTATGGGTGCCGGGAGCCTTCGAGATCCCCGCCGTCGCCGAGCGGCTGGCCCACGGACGCGACGCGGTGATCTGCCTGGGGGCGGTGATCCGAGGGGAGACCGCACACTTCGAGCTCGTGGCGAACGAAGCCGCGCGGGGGATCGCCGATGTGACGCGCGCGACCGGCGTGCCCTGCATCTTCGAGGTGCTCGCGACCGACGATCTTCCCCAGGCCCAGGCGCGCGCGGGGGGTGTTCACGGCAACAAGGGGTGGGAGGCCGCGATGGCCGCGCTCGAGATGGTGGGGGTACTCCGGGAGCTCGCGGGTGGTACGGCATCATGATCGTGGACCGGCCGTGGGGGCGCACGCAGACGTTCGCCTTGAATCAGCCGGCGACCGCGCGGCTCGTGACGGTCGTGCCCGGAGGCGACACGGGGGCCCATTTCCATCGGTTACGCGATGAGCTCTGGATCGTGCTCGACCCGGGCCTCACGATCGACATCGGGAACCGTGTTCTCACACCCGACCCCGGCGACGAACTCCGCGTACCTGCTGAAGAACCCCATCGGATCCGCTGCGGCGATGATGGTCCCGGCAGGATCCTGCAGATCGCCTTCGGCTACGCGAGCGAGGATGATCGGTTGCCGGTGGACGGTGGCCCCCGTGGAGACGGGTAGGCTGGTCGACGCCCGTCGGTGGCGCCCCCTATACTGCCCGGGCGCTGATGCGCACGTGTGTTCGACGTGCACCGGCTGAGCCGGTGCATCTTTTTCCGTGAAGGAGTGATGCGGGGTTTCAGCAGATCCGAGGATCAACGACAGGATCAGGGCGTCGCAGGTTCGCCTGGTAGGGCATGACGGTCAGCAGATCGGGGTGGTCGACACCCGCGACGCGCTGAGTCGGGCCCAGGCGCTCGATCTGGATCTCGTCGAGGTGGCGCCGCAAGCCGATCCGCCCGTGTGCCGGATCATGGACTACGGCAAGTTCAAGTACGAACGAGACGTCAAACAAAAGGAGGCCCGCAAGAAGCAGTCGCGGACGGGCCTCAAGGAGATCAAGTTCCGCCCCAAGATCGACCCGCACGACTACGCCACGAAGAAGGGGCACGTCACGCGGTTCCTCTCGGCGGGGAACAAGGTCAAGGTCACGATCATGTTCCGGGGTCGAGAGATGGCCCACACCGACCTCGGCCGCAAGATCTTGGATCGTCTCGTCGCAGACCTCGGCGAACTCGCGATCGTCGAGGCGATGCCGAAGCAAGAGGGCCGCAATATGATCATGGTCGTCGGTCCGAATAAGCGATACCTCGAGGATCAGGCGAAGCGGCGGGCGCGCGAGGAGCGCGAGTTGGCGAAGCAGATCGCCGAGCCTCCTCGAGGCGGTCGTCGACGAACCGGTCGAGCCGGTCGTCGAGCCGGCCCCCGCAGCAGACGAAGGGTGAAGACATGCCGAAGATGAAGAGCCATAGCGCCACCTCCAAGCGGTTCCGCGTGACGCGCAAGGGCAAGGTGCTGCACCACAAGGCCACGGGCAACCATATGCTCACGAAGAAGAGCGGCAGTCGCCGTCGCCGCGTCGAGGGGATGGCCGAGGTGGCGTCGACCGGTGAGCAGAAGAAACTGAAACGCCTGTTGGCGAGGTGACCCATGGCCAGAGTCAAACGTTCCGTTCATGCCAAGAAGAAGCGCCGCGAGACGCTCGCTGCTGCGAAGGGCTATACCGGCAGCCGCCGCGTCCGCTATCGCGCCGCGAAGGAGCAGGTGCACCACTCGGGCGTCTATGCCTACCGCGATCGTCGCGACCGCAAGGCCCAGTTCCGGCGGCTCTGGATCGCGCGTATCAACGCGGCGGTCCGCCCGCAGGGCTTGTCGTACTCCCGGTTCATCAACGGACTGAAGGCGGCGGGCATCGAAGTCGATCGTAAGATCCTCGCCGACATGGCCGTCCGCGATCCGAAGGCGTTCGCGCAGCTGGTTCAGCAGGCGAAAGACGCCCTGCCATCCGCAGCGGCCTAGACGGCCCTGCGGTCCGGCGGCACTAGACTCCGGTCGTCCGATCGGCCGGGGAGCGCGCCGTGATTTCCAGCGTCAAGAATCCGAAGGTTGCCGCCGCCGTGCGCCTGCACAAGCGCGCGCTCCGTGAGCAGGATCGGCGATTTCTCGTGGAAGGCTCGCAGGGTGTTCGCGAGGCGCTTGCGAGCGAACCAGCGGCCGTGCAGACGCTGTTCGTCGATGATGAGCTGCACGAGCTGGCGATCCGCGCGCGAAGGGACGGGATCGAGGTAGTGCACGGTTCACCCGCCGTCCTTGCCCGCCTCAGCTCGACGGTCACCCCGCAAGGGGTGGTCGCCGTCGCCCCGTTCATCGACGTCGACCTCGGAGCGATCGGATCCACCGGCTGTGTGGCCGTGCTGCACGAGGTGCGCGACCCGGGCAACGCAGGCACTATCCTGCGCTCGGCAGACGCGGCCGGCTCGACCGCCGTCGTCTTCACGACGTCGTCCGTCGACCTCTACAACGCAAAGGCAGTGCGCGCGTCGGCGGGCTCGGTGTTCCACGTGCCGGTCGTTCGAGACGTCGCGACGGACGATGCCCTGGCCGCGTTGCGTGCGCGGGGGTTCCGTCTACTGGCGATGGACGCGCACGGCGACGAACCGCTCGATCGCGTCGACCTCACGGGACCGGTGGCGTTCGTCTTCGGCAACGAGGCGCACGGGCTGTCGCCCGACGTCGTGGCACGAGCCGATACGACGGTGCGCGTGCCGCAGCGTGGCCGCGCGGAATCGCTCAACCTTGCGGCGGCGGCGACCGTGTGCCTCTTCGAATGGACACGGCGCCACGAGTCGCCGGCGGACCGGCTGGACGCTCTGATCGCGGCGGCGGCTCACGACATCCGGTCGCCCCTCACCGCGATGAAGGGGTTCAGCTTCGCGCTGGAGCGCCGGTGGGCAGAGATGCACGACGACGAGCGGGCGCTGATGGTGCGCGGGATCGCCCACGACGTGGATCGCATGGATCAGACCCTGCGGCTCCTGGTCGACGCGAGTCGCCTGGCATCGGATACGTTCGAGGCGTATCCGGATCGCGTCGACCTCCAGGAACTGGTCGGCGAGATCGACGTGCAGCAGGCGCGCGACCCGGAGCACCCCTCGCTCGTCTGGCACGGAGATCCCGGCCCATACTTCGTGGATCCGACTCGCGTGAGGACGGCGATCCTCGCCTTCGATGAGGCCCTTCGGTGGTGGGCGAGTACGGGTTCCATCGACATCGTGGTCGCTCAGGGGGGTGGCGATCTCGTGTTGACGGCCTCGCGCGCCGGCGCGTCGATCGCTCCCGACGAGGTCGGCGGCCTGTTCCAGCCGCGGCGACCAGGGTCAGGCGGCGGGTCGAAGATCGGGCTGTACGTCGTGCACGGGGTTGCGGCGCGCCTCGGAGGCGCGGCTACCGCCGCGGTCGATGGCGATCGCCTCTCGTTCACGCTGCGACTGCCGGTCACCTGAGCGGTCGCCCGAGGGACGGTTGCTAGACTCGCCGGACCATGGACGCCGCCGAGATGCGCCGGACGCTCGACGACGCGCTGACGCACGGGCTCGCCGCGTTCTCACAGGCAACCACGATGGAAGCGCTCGATGCGGCGCAGACCGAGGTGCTCGGCCGCAAGGCGCCGTTCAGTCAGGTGCAGAAGTCGCTCGGCAACCTGTCACACGACGAACGCCGTGAACTCGGCATGCGTGCGAACGAGGTGCGAGCGTCGCTGACCGAGTCGCTCGAGGCGCGCCGGGCATCTCTCGCTGAGGTGGCCGAGGCGGTGCTGCTCGAGGCCGACCAGGTGGATCTGACCTTGCCCGGCCGTCGTCCGCGGCTCGGATCGTTGCACCCTCTCAGTTTGGTGGAGCGGGAGGTGATCGGGGTGTTCACCAGGATGGGCTACCGAGTCGCCGAGGGGCCCGAGATCGAGGACGACTGGCACAACTTCCAGGCGCTCAACATCCCGCCGGACCACCCTGCCCGCACGATGAAGGACTCGCTCTACGTGTCGATCCCGGGCCACCCAGAGCTGCTCTTGCGCACCGAGACGAGCGCCGTGCAGATCCGCACGATGCAAACGCAGCCGCCGCCCGTCTACGTGATCGCGCCCGGTCGCGTCTACCGGCGTGAGACGCCGGACGCCACCCATCTTCCCGTGTTCCACCAGGCGGAAGCACTCGTCGTGGACGAGGGCATCACGTTCGCACACCTGAAGGGAACCCTCGAAGCGATGGCGAAGGAGCTCTTCGGAGAGCGGCGGCGTGTGCGCCTTGGACCGGCATACTTCCCCTTCGTCGAGCCCGGCGTCGAGGTCGGTGTGAGCTGCTTCCGCTGCGACGGCTCCGGGTGTCGGGTGTGCGGCAACGGCTGGATCGAGCTGTTGGGAGCCGGCATGGTCCACCCGACGGTGCTCGAGAACTGCGGGTATGACAGCGAGCGCTATACGGGTTTCGCCTTCGGCGTCGGGATCGAGCGGATCGCGCTCCTGCGATATGCGATCCCCGATATGCGGATGTTGATCGACGGGGATATCCGGTTCTTGTCGCAGTTCGGCGTGGCGGGATGAGGGCACCGCTCGGGTGGCTCCGCGAGTTCGCGCCGACGGACCTCTCCGTCGAGGACCTCGCCGACCTGCTCACACATCGCGGAGTCAAGGTGGAGGGGATCGAGCGGCCCTGGGCCGGCCTCGCAGGTGTCGTGGTTGCGCGCGTCCTGGAGGTCCGCGATCACCCCAACTCCGACAAGCTGTGCGTGGCGCGGATCCAGCACGCGGCAGGGGAGATCGAGCTCGTCGTCGGGGTGCGCAACATGGCCGAGGGCAATCTCGTCCCGTGGGCTCCTCCGGGGGCACGGGTTCCCGTGCTGGACGAGCCGCTCGGCCAGCGCGAGATCCGTGGCGTGGTGTCCAACGGCATGCTCTGCTCGCCTCGAGAGCTCGCGATCAGCAACGACCACGGCGGGATCCTTGTGCTGCCCGACGGGGAGTGGTCCGTCGGCGACGATCTGGCTCGGAGTCTCGAACTCGATCTGCCGGTGCTCGACATCGAGGTCGAACCGAACCGTCCCGACCTTCTGTCCATCTACGGCGTCGCTCGTGAGGTTGCGATCGCGACCGGGGTGGAGCTCGCCGCGCCCGAACTGACGATCGATGAGCGTCCGGAACACGCATCCGACATCGTCTCGGTGCGGATCGATGCACCCGATGCGTGTCCTCGGTACCTCGCGAGGGTGATCCGGGACATCACACATCGGCCGTCGCCACTGCGAGCGCAGGCGAGGCTCACCGCGTGCGGGATCCGACCGATCGACGCGGTCGTGGACGCGACGAACTACGCGATGCTCGAGGTGGGGCAGCCCCTTCACGCGTTCGACTTCGCACGCGTCGCCGGCCCGGGGATCGTCGTGCGTCGCGCAGCCGACGGTGAGCGGTTGGTCACGCTCGATGACATCGAGCGAACGCTGACCCCGTCGGACCTGTTGATCTGCGATGTGGAGCGACCCGTCGCGCTCGCCGGCGTCATGGGCGGGCAGACCTCCGAGGTGTCGGCGGCCACGACCGATGTCCTGCTCGAGAGCGCGTACTTCACCCGGGGCGGCGTGCTGCTGACGGCGCGTCGGCTCGACGTGCATTCGGAGGCCTCGTACCGGTTCGAGCGGGGGACCGACCCCGAAGGCTTGGAGGCCGGAGCCTCGCGCGGCGCAGCCCTGATGGCCGCGTGGACCGGCGCAACGATCGCGGCCGGCGTCGCTGAGGCGGGGAAGCGGCCCGGACGCCACTGGGTGTCGATGCGGCCCGGCCGTGCCTCGGCACTCCTCGGGTACGAGGTCACGTCGGAGTCCGCGATCACGGTGTTCGACACCCTTGGTATGGAGCACCGGGCGGAGGATGAGGCGATCGCCGTCGAGGTCCCGGGATACCGGACCGACATCGAGGCTGAGGTCGACCTGATCGAGGAGGTCCTCAGGATCCAGGGGTATGACGGCGTGGACGCGGTGATGCCGAGATCGCCGCACCCGGGCGGTGTGCCGCCGATGGCAGCATTCACCTCCCGCGCACGAGACGCCCTCGTGCGAGCAGGGCTCCGTGAGGTGCGACCCGCGCCCTTCGTGTCCAAGGCGGATCTCGATCTCTTCGGCGATACGGACGCCATCGCGGTCACGAACCCCCTGCGAGCCGAGGAGGGGTTCCTGCGGACGCGGCTCACGCCGGGGCTGCTTCATACCGTGGCGCGCAACCAGGCGAGGGGGGTCGAAACGGTGGCGATCTTCGAGGTTGGCACGACGTTTCGCCTGGGCGATCCCTTCAGTGAGCACCGGAAGCTCGGTTTCGCCCTCGCCGGACCGGCAGCCGCAGGGTGGTTCGAGCCCGACCGTCCATTCGATGTCCTGGACGCCAAGGGGGTGCTCGAGGGCGTGCTCGCCGATCTCGGCGCTGCTCCGATAGCGCTCGGAGAGCATCCCGGCACGCCATTCCATCCGAGCCGAGCCGCGAACGTCTTGATCGCGGGACGGCACGCCGGCGTCCTCGGCGAGATCCATCCGCGCATCGCTGCCGCGTTGGGGATCGCCGACAGGGTCGCCGTCGGTGTGGTCGGCCTGACACCGATCGCCGACCTTCAGGGTGAGGTCGTCGAACTCCGCGACGTTCCACGGTTTCCGCCCGTGCGCCGCGATCTCGCCTTCGCCGTCGATCTCGGAGTGCCCGCGGGGACGGTCGCGGCGACGATCGCAGAGGCGGGCGCCCCGGAGCTCGCGCGCGTTGACCTCTTCGATGTGTTCTCGGGTCCGCCGCTGCCCGAGGGATCTCGCTCGCTCGCATACTCGATCGAGCTTCGAGACGCGGCGCGAACGCTCACCGACGACGAGGCGCAAGCCGTGATCGATCGGATCGTCGGAGCCGTTACCGCCCGAACGGGTGCGACCTTGCGCTCGGGCTAGGAACCGTCGCGCGAGCCATGCCGATAGACTCCGGCGCCATGACCCGGGATTATCTGTCGGTCGACGACCTGACCAACGACGAGTTGATCGAGGTCCTGGATCTCGCCGCCCGCATGAAGATCGATCGCCGGCTTCACGGCGAGGCGATGGCCGGCAAGGCCGCGGCGCTGATCTTCGAGAAGTCCTCCACACGGACGCGCGTCTCGTTCGAGGTCGGTGTTGCGCAACTCGGTGGGTACCCGCTTGCGCTGTCCTCGACGGACCTCCAGCTGGGGCGTGGGGAAACGATCGAGGACACGGGCCGCGTCTTGTCGCGCTACGTCGACGTGATCGTGCTGCGGACGTTCGAGCAGGAGCGCCTGGAGATGCTCGCAGCCGCCGCCGACGCGCCCGTCGTCAACTCCCTGTCGGATTTCGAGCATCCGTGCCAAGCGCTCGCCGATCTGCTGACGATCCGCGAGCGCCGCGAGCTCGCGGGGACCGTGCTCACCTACGTCGGTGACGGCAACAACGTTGCTCATTCGCTGCTGCTTGCCGGTGCGAAGTCGGCGATGACCGTCCGGATCGCGACCCCGCCGGGCTTCGAACCGATCCCGCAGGTGGTCGAGCGCGCCGCGGAGATCGCGCGCGAGACAGGTGGCACGATCGAGGTCGGGACCGACGCCGTGGCTGCGGCCACCGGGGCGCACGTGTTGTACACCGACGTGTGGGCAAGCATGGGGCAGGAAGAGGAAGCCGAGGAGCGCGCGCTCGTCTTCCATCCGTTCCAGCTGGGACAGCGGCTGATCGAGGTCGCGGCACCGGACGTCCTCGTGATGCACTGTCTGCCGGCACACCGGGGTGAGGAGATCGCCGATGTGGCGATCGACGGACCGCATGCCGTGGTGTTCGATCAGGCCGAGAACCGCCTGCACACGCAGAAGGCGCTGCTCGTCTTCCTGTTCGGCGCCTGACGTCGTGGCTCGGTTCGCCAGGGCGTGGTTCGACCGTCCGGCACCCGAGGTCGCGGCGGCCCTGCTCGGCAGCGAGCTCGTCCGCGTCTTCCCGGATGGTCAACGCCGCAGGGTGCGGATCGTCGAGACCGAGGCGTACGAAGCCGACGACCCACCGAGCCACAGTCATCGAGGTCAGACCGCGCGGAACGGGGCCATGTTCGGCCCACCGGGCCGGCTCTACGTGTACCGGATCTATGGGATCCATCGGTGCTGCAACGTGGTGACGGGCCCCGCCGGACACGGTGCCGCAGTGCTGCTTCGGGCGGGGGAGCCGCTCGAGGGGGCGGCCGGCATGGCCCGCGCCCGGGGCACCAACGTGCCCAGATTGTGGTGCGACGGCCCCGGGAAGCTGGCGCAGGCCCTCGAGATCGACGCGCTCTACGACGGTACGGATCTGTTGGGCAGCGGTCCCGTCCGGCTGGTGTCCGGCGAGTCAATGCCTCGCGACCAGATCGAGTGCGGGCCCCGCGTGGGCGTCAGCACCGGGGTCAGCACGCCGTGGCGGTTCGTCGTGCGCGATTCACCGTGGGTGAGCCGTCCGCGACTCAGCCGGCCGTCGTCGGCTTCGCGACCGTGATCTTCACGACGCTCGTCTGCAGCTCGGAGGTGCCCGCGGCAGGATCCTGATAGATCACGGTGCCCGGGGGCTGTGTTGAGAGTTCGCCCGCCACCTGCACGAAGAAGCCCGCCTGCTCGAGCGTCGACCGAGCCTTCGCCTCGTCGAGACCGATCACCGATGGCACCAGGACCTCCTGTAGGGAATCGGGCGAGGCGCACACGTGCGTCGGCTCGGTGCCCGCCACGAAGCTCAGGGTCGCGATGTGCGTCGGGAGCGTGAACCGATTCGGCAGGCATGGTGGCTGCTGGGTGGTGTCGATCGCGACGGAAACGTAATGGACCTCCGGGGTCGGGAACGGCTCCGGCGCCAGGCCGTGCGTCGCTCGTTGCATCAGCAATCGCCAGATCTGTGCCGGCCAGGTGCCGCCGAACACGGTGATACGCGTCCGGGGAGGCTCCATCGGGATCTGCCCTTCATGGAACCCGACCCACACCGCCGCGGCGAGTTGGGGGACCGCGCCGACGAACCAGGCGTTGTCGTGGTTATCGTCGGTGCCTGTCTTGCCGATCTGCGGGCGCCCGAGGTTGGCCGCCACCCCGGTCCCGTACAGAACCACGTCATGCAGGATGTCGTTCGCGGCCGCCGCGACGGGTGGCGCGATCACTTGCGTCGGCTGCGGGTTCGCCTGCCACACGATCGCACCGTCGGGCCCGACGATGGATTCCACCGGCACGGGATCGACATGGCGGCCACCGGTGGCGAGCGTGCCGTACGCGCTCGCCATCTCGAGGGTATTGGCCTCGTTCGAGCCGAGGACAGCGCTATCGACCGCGAGCAACGGCTCCTTCGGATCACCGACGTCCGTGCAACACCGCATGCCCATCTGACGCGCTGTTCGCACGACCGTATCCGCGCCGAGTTGCTGGATCAGCTGTGCGTAGACGGTGTTCACGGATTCTTCGGTGGCCGTGCGCAGGCTGATCGTGCCGTACCCCTGGCCATCGGCGTTCGTGACCGGCCAGGTCCCACCGCCGGGCAGCGGCAGGGTGATGCTCGCAGGGGCCGAGAAGGTCGTGTCGGCGGAGTAGCCGTGCGCCAAGGCGGCAACCAGGGCGAAGGCCTTGAACGACGATCCCGTCTGCCGGCCGGAGCCCCCCGCCCCGGTCGCGAGATTCACTCGTCCGGCGCCGGTGTTCGCCCAATAGTCGGCATCGTTTCCTCCGACCATGGCACGGACGAATCCGGTCCGAGGATCCAATGCCGTGACGGCTGCGTCGGGATCGCTCGGGTACGCGAGCACGCTCCTGACAGCCCCCTCTGCTGCGGCCTGCACCGTCGGATCGAGTGTCGTCGTGATCCGCAAACCGCCCGTGAACAGCAGCCGGTAGCGGTCGTCGTATGTGTCGCCGAACGCGGGGTTGGCGAGGAACCACCGCTTGAAGTAATCGATGAAGTAGGGGTAGGGATACGTATCTTCGTGACCGTCGCGACGCAAGACGATCGGCTCGTGCATTGCACGTCGCAGCTCGGCACCGGTGATCGTGCCCATCTCGCGCATGATCCGCAGCACCACGCCGCGCCTTCCGCGCGCCGAGGCGAGTCGAACGAACGGGTCGAAGTGGTTCGGCGACGTGATCAACCCGGCGATCAGGGCGGACTGCCCGAGCGTGAGCTCGCTCGCGTGCACCCCGAAGTAGGTCTCGGCGGCCGCCTCGACGCCGTACGCGCCCTCCCCGAAGTACACGGTGTTGAGATAGCTCGTGAGGATCTCGTCCTTGGAGTAGCGGCCTTCCATCTGCAGCGCGAGGGCGGCCTCCTCGAGTTTGCGGCGGAAGGAGCGAGCATCGCCCGTGTAGAGGTTCTTCACCAGTTGCTGGGTGATGGTGGATCCGCCTTCGACGACCCCGCCGTGGCTGACGTCGATGGCGGCCGCCCGCAGGATCGAACGCACGTCCACGCCCCGATGGGAAAAGAACCGCCGATCCTCGATCGCGACCGCCGCGTTGCGGATGTCCGAGGTCATCTGATCCTCGGTCAAGACCACGCGATCCTCGGTGGCGTGTAACGGCGTGATCAACGAGCCGGTGCTCGTGTAGAGGAACGTCGTTTGGGCGAGCGGTCGCTCCCGCTGGTCTTCCAAACGTGGAAGACCGCATGCGCTCGCGACGAACGCGAACACACAGAACAGGGCGAGCGGCCCCCGGGCCTTCACCATGGCGCAAGGGTACCGTTCACCTGCGGTTCCGCTGGGAGGCGCTGGTAGCATCCGCGCGATGGCCGCCGACCTCGATCTGCTGGGCAGCGGCGCCGCGGAGATCATCCCCGGCGACGGCCTCAGGGAGAAGCTCGCACTCGGACGGCCGCTGCGGGTGAAGCTCGGGATCGACCCCTCCCGACCCGATCTCACGCTCGGCCATACCGTGGTGCTGCGCAAACTGCAGCAGTTCCAGGCGGCTGGTCATACCGCGGTCCTGATCGTTGGCGACTTCACGAGCAGGGTCGGCGACCCGTCGGGTCGTTCGGAGGCCCGTCCCATGCTGAGCGCCGATGAAGCCGACGCAAACGCCCGGACGTACCTGGAGCAAGCCGGTCTCGTGCTGGACGTGGAGCGTGCGGACGTCCGACGAAACGCAGCATGGCTCGGCGCTCTCGACGCGGGCGGGATGGTCGAGCTCGCTTCGCTCTCGACCGTCGCGCAGATGCTCGAGCGCGAAGACTTCCGTGCCCGATACCAGGCGGGGCAGCCCATCAGCGTCGTGGAGTTCCTGTATCCGCTGCTGCAGGGGTATGACTCGGTCGCGGTGGAAGCCGATATCGAGTTGGGCGGGACAGATCAAACCTTCAACCTGCTGATGGGGCGCGAGGTACAACGCGCCTACGGGCAGACGCCGCAGGCAGTGCTCACGATGCCGTTGATCGAGGGGCTCGACGGTGTCCGGAAGATGTCGAAATCTCTGGATAACTACGTCGCGTTGACCGAGCCCGCCGACGAGATGTTCGGCAAGCTCATGTCGCTACCCGACGGGCTGATCGCGAAGTACGAACTGCTCTGTACCGACTTCGGCCCGGACGATCATCGCCGGGTGGCGGCGGGCTTGGAGGACGGCTCGATCCATCCCAATGCGGAGAAGCGGCGCATGGCGCGCGCGATCGTCGATCTCTACCACGGTCCAGGCTCGGGCGAGGGTGCGGAGGCACGCTTCGACGCCGTCTTCAAGGAGCACGAGGTGCCCACGGATGTCGCGGAGATCCACCTGTCGGCCGAGGTCGCGACCGATGGCCTCGTCTGGCTTCCGCGAGCGATCGTCGCCGCTGGCCTCGCCGCCTCGAACGGGGAGGCGCGGCGGGCGATCGAGCAGGGGGGGGTCCGGCTCGACGGTCAGGTCGTCGACGATCCAGCCGCCGAGGTCCCGGTGGAAACCCTCGTAGGCGCGGTGGTGCAGGTCGGCCGGCGCCGATTCGCGCGTATCATGTCGGTAGGCTGACGAGCCCGAACACCGGTTCGGCGAGATCCGTCGAGTTGACGGCTCAAGCGAGCCTGTTACCATCATCGGTCGGCGCACTCGTCGCCGGCGATCGAGTCACGTCGCCGGGGTCTCGTGTGCCGTTCGCACCTTGAGAACTGAACAGCGTGTGAATGCCAGTGCCCGTCAGACCCGGGTCGTGGTTCGCCACGTTTCGGGCCTGACATGCAATTCCACACCATCCGGAAACGGATGGTCGGAAACGGCCGATCGCAAGGTGCCTCTTGCGACCGGCCAACTCCGGTACAGAACACGGCCGAACCGACCGCCTCCGGGCGATCGGGGACGTCGGATCTCTACGGAGAGTTTGATCCTGGCTCAGGACGAACGCTGGCGGCGCGCTTAACACATGCAAGTCGAACGGTGAACGGGGCTTCGGCCCCCGGATCAGTGGCGAACGGGTGCGTAACACGTGGGCAACCTGCCCCTCACTCTGGGATAACCCCGGGAAACCGGAGCTAATACCGGATACTCCGAACGGTCCGCATGGGCCGATCGGGAAAGGTCCGCCGGTGAGGGATGGGCCCGCGGCCTATCAGCTTGTTGGTGAGGTAACGGCTCACCAAGGCGACGACGGGTAGCTGGTCTGAGAGGACGACCAGCCACACTGGGACTGAGATACGGCCCAGACTCCTACGGGAGGCAGCAGTGGGGAATCTTGCGCAATGGGCGAAAGCCTGACGCAGCGACGCCGCGTGGGGGATGAAGGCCCTCGGGTTGTAAACCCCTTTCGGCAGGGACGAAGCGGTTTCGTGACGGTACCTGCAGAAGAAGCCTCGGCTAACTACGTGCCAGCAGCCGCGGTAAGACGTAGGAGGCGAGCGTTGTCCGGATTCATTGGGCGTAAAGAGCACGCAGGCGGTTTGGCAAGTCGGATGTGAAATCCCGGAGCTCAACTCCGGGCCTGCATCCGAAACTGCCCGACTAGAGGTAGGTAGGGGAGATCGGAATTCCTGGTGTAGCGGTGAAATGCGCAGATATCAGGAGGAACACCGGTGGCGAAGGCGGATCTCTGGGCCTTACCTGACGCTCAGGTGCGAAAGCTAGGGGAGCAAACAGGATTAGATACCCTGGTAGTCCTAGCCGTAAACGTTGGGTGCTAGGTGTGGGCGGTCATCAACCCCGTCCGTGCCGAAGCTAACGCATTAAGCACCCCGCCTGGGGAGTACGGCCGCAAGGCTAAAACTCAAAGGAATTGACGGGGCCCCGCACAAGCGGCGGAGCATGTTGCTTAATTCGATGCGACGCGAAGAACCTTACCTGGGCTTGACATGCAGGGTGAAACCCGTGAAAGCGGGCGCTCTTCGGAGCCTGCACAGGTGGTGCATGGCTGTCGTCAGCTCGTGCCGTGAGGTGTTGCCTTAAGTGGCGCAACGAGCGCAACCCCTGTCCTTAGTTGCCAGCGGATCATGCCGGGAACTCTAGGGAGACTGCCGGTGCCAAACCGGAGGAAGGTGGGGATGACGTCAAGTCATCATGCCCCTTACGTCCAGGGCTGCAAACATGCTACAATGCTCGGTACAAAGGGCTGCGATCCCGCAAGGGGGAGCGAATCCCAGAAAGCCGGGCTCAGTTCGGATCGGGGTCTGCAACTCGACCCCGTGAAGTTGGAGTCGCTAGTAATCGCAGATCAGCACTGCTGCGGTGAATACGTTCCCGGGGCTTGTACACACCGCCCGTCACACCACGAAAGTGGGCAACACCCGAAGCCGGTGGCCTAACCCTTGTGGAGGGAGCCGTCGAAGGTGGGGCTCGCGATTGGGGTGAAGTCGTAACAAGGTAGCCGTAGCGGAAGCTGCGGCTGGATCACCTCCTTTCTAAGGAGCCTTTTGGCACCCCGACGCGCCGGCGATCGTTCGGCGCGGCATCTCGGGAGACTCCAGGTTGATGCACTGGCGCTCGTCGTTCCTTCGGGGGCGGCGAGCACACGCTGTTCAGCTTTGAGGGTGCGAACCCTCGGGCACCTTGAGAACTCGATAGCGAGCGCGAGCATCTATAGAAGTAGTCAAGTTATGAAGGGCTTACGGTGGATGCCTTGGCGCCAGGAGCCGATGAAGGACGCGTCTGGCTGCGAAAAGCTGCGGGGAGCTGCCGAGAGAGCTTTGATCCGCAGGTGTCCGAATGGGGAAACCCGGCTGGGGTCATGCCCAGTCACCCGTGTCTGAACACATAGGGCACGAGGAGGGAACCGCCCGAAGTGAAACATCTCAGTAGGGCGAGGAAGAGAAAGCAACCGCGACTCCCCTAGTAGCGGCGAGCGAACGGGGATCAGCCTAAACCGGGGCGGTGTCAAGCCCGACGGCGTTGCCGTCCCGGTGTCGTGGGACCGACACGAATCCACGTCGGTGGGTTCAAGGAGTGACAAAATCGACGTCTAGACGAAGGCCATGGAAAGGGCCGCCACAGCGGGTAACAGCCCCGTAGTCGAAAGGCGAGCGATCTCCTCGTCGGGATCCCGAGTAACACGGGACCCCTGAAATCCCGTGTGAATCTGGGGGGACCACCCCCTAAGGCTAAGCACTCCCTGGCGACCGATAGTGAACTAGTACCGTGAGGGAAAGGTGAAAAGCACCCCGGGAGGGGAGTGAAAGAGCACCTGAAACCGTGAGCCTACAAGCAGTCGGAGCTCTTGCTGGGCAACCAGTAGGGGTGACGGCGTGCCTTTTGAAGAATGAGCCGGCGAGTTAGCGGTACGTGGCGAGGTTAACCCTTCTGGGGTAGCCGAAGCGAAAGCGAGTCTGAAACGGGCGAACAGTCGCGTGCTCTAGACCCGAAGCCGAGTGATCTACCCATGGGCAGGTTGAAGCGAGGGTAAGACCTCGTGGAGGACCGAACCCACCTAGGTTGAAAACTGGGGGGATGACCTGTGGGTAGGGGTGAAAGGCCAATCAAACTCGGTGATAGCTGGTTCTCCCCGAAATGCCTTTAGGGGCAGCCTCGGGCGTTCTCCGACGGAGGTAGAGCACTGATTGGGCTAGGGGGCCTACAAGCTTACTGAACTCAGTCAAACTCCGAATGCCGTCGGACTAGAGCTCGGGAGTGAGGGCGCGGGGGCTAAGCTCCGTGTCCGAGAGGGAAACAACCCAGATCGCCAGCTAAGGTCCCTAAGTTCGTGCTAAGTGGGTAAGGATGTGAGATCGCAGAGACAACCAGGAGGTTGGCTTAGAAGCAGCCACCCTTGAAAGAGTGCGTAATAGCTCACTGGTCAAGTGGTCTTGCGCCGACGATGTAACGGGGCTCAAGCACGACACCGAAGCTGCGGGATCGTCCACATGACTCGGCCCTGGCGGGAGGCCGCCCGGGTCCAGGTCGGACGATCGGTAGGGGAGCGTTCCGATGCGCGTGAAGCGGCGGGGGAACCCAGCCGTGGATGCATCGGAAGTGAGAATGCCGGCACGAGTAGCGAAAGAGGGGGGAGGAACCCCTCCGCCGAATGTCCAAGGGTTCCTGGGGAAGGTTCATCCGCCCAGGGTTAGTCGGGACCTAAGCCGAGGTCGACAGACGTAGGCGATGGACGACTGGTTGATATTCCAGTACCACCTTGATCGCGTCCAGGCCGAATCCAGGGCACTAAGGGAACCCCTTCGGGGGCTACCGACCAACCTGGTACTAGGCCAGCGATGGGGGGACGCAGGAAGGTAGCTCGACCCAGGCGTTGGTTGTCCTGGGGCAAGTGTGTAGGGAGATCTCCTAGGCAAATCCGGGAGGTCAATCCTGAGGCACGACGCCGAGCCGTCTAGGTGAAGCGAGTGATCCTATGCTGCCGAGAAAAGCCTCTAGCGAGTGATCAAGGTGCCCGTACCCCAAACCGACACAGGTGGACACGTAGAGAATACGAAGGCGATCGAGAGAACCCTGGTTAAGGAACTCGGCAAATTGCGTCCGTAACTTCGGGAGAAGGACGACCGCAGTAGGGTGAAGGGACTTCTCGTCCCGAGCTCGAAACGGTGGCACAAACCAGGCCCAAGCGACTGTTTACTAAAAACACAGGTCCGTGCGAAGTCGCAAGACGATGTATACGGACTGACGCCTGCCCGGTGCCGGAACGTTAAGGGGAGAGGTTAGTGACCTTCGGGTTGCGAAGCTTTGAACCTAAGCGCCGGTAAACGGCGGCCGTAACTATAACGGTCCTAAGGTAGCGAAATTCCTTGTCGGGTAAGTTCCGACCTGCACGAATGGCGTAACGACTTGGGCGCTGTCTCAACCAGGGACTCGGCGAAACTGCAATACGAGTAAAGATGCTCGTTACCCGCGGAAGGACGGAAAGACCCCGGGACCTTTACTCTAGCTTGATGTTGCGTCTTGGCACATGTTGCGTAGGATAGGTGGGAGGCGTTGAAGCGATCATTCCGGTGATCGTGGAGCCAACCTTGAAATACCACCCTTCATTTGTTGGGACCCTAACCCAGGCCCGTTAACCGGGTCGGGGACAGCGTCTGGTGGGGAGTTTAACTGGGGCGGTTGCCTCCTAAAGAGTAACGGAGGCGCCCAAAGGTTCCCTCAGCCTGGTTGGCAATCAGGCGTCGAGTGCAAGGGCACAAGGGAGCTTGACTGCGAGATCGACGGATCGAGCAGGAGCGAAAGCTGGGCCTAGTGATCCGACGACGCTGTGTGGAAAGGTCGTCGCTCAACGGCTAAAAGGTACCCCGGGGATAACAGGCTGATCCTGCCCAAGAGTCCATATCGACGGCAGGGTTTGGCACCTCGATGTCGGCTCGTCTCATCCTGGGGCTGGAGCAGGTCCCAAGGGTCGGGCTGTTCGCCCGTTAAAGAGGCACGCGAGCTGGGTTTAGAACGTCGTGAGACAGTTCGGTCCCTATCCTCCGTGGGCGTAGGAAACTTGATGGGAGCTGCCCCTAGTACGAGAGGACCGGGGCGGACGAACCTCTGGTGTGCCAGTTGTCGCGCCAGCGGCATGGCTGGTTGGCCACGTTCGGAAGGGATAAGCGCTGAAAGCATCTAAGTGCGAAGCTCGCCCAGAGATGAGGTTTCCCACTGGGTAACCAGGTAAGGGCCCTGGAAGACCACCAGGTTGATAGGCGGGAAGTGGAAGCGCGGCAACGCGTGGAGCTGACCCGTACTAATAGCCCGAGGACTTGACTCTCTACCTTTTGCTCGCGCTCGCTATCGTGGTTCTCGGGATCGCTCGAGGGCCGCGCCCTCACCACTGTCCGTTGATCGGACACTGCGTTTCGGTGGCCATGGCGGAGGGGAGACACCCGGTCCCATCCCGAACCCGGAAGTTAAGCCCTCCAGCGCCGATGGTACTGCCCGGGTGACTGGGTGGGAGAGTAGGTCGCTGCCGAGACATCTTCGAACGGGCCGCCTTCGGGCGGCCCGTTCCGTATCCGTTCCACTACCCTCGGAGCCGTCATGCCGAAATCCTTCCAGCCCCGGGCGGGCGCGCGCCCGAAGGGAACGCCGTCGAAGCAGGCGATCATGCCTCGTGACGTCGAGGAGGACGTGCGGCGTTCGACGCGACCGACCCAGCAAGCCGATGTGCTGTCGCGGCTCGGCCGAGCGGTCGAGCTGCTCGAGCGTGGTGACGCCGGAGCGGCAGTGACCGAGGCCGAACGTGCCAAGGCGATCGCACCCCGGTCTGCGTCCGTTCGCGAGGTGCTCGGGATGGCGTACTACGGCGTCGGCAGGTGGCACGAGGCGATCACCGAGCTCAAAGCGTACAAACGGATGACGGGACGAACGGATCAGAACCACCTGATCGCCGACTGCTTTCGAGGGCTCGGCCGCCCAGAGGAGGCAGTGCCGCTGGCGGACGAGGTGCTGCGCGACCGTTCGGCGCCGAACGAAGCCAAGGCGGAGGCGGTGATCGTGGCGGCGTCGGCGCTGGCTGATCGAGATCGGTACGCCGAGGCGCTGGCCGTGCTCGGGCGGGCGAAGACGCGGGCCGACGTCGCGCAGGACTATACGCTTCGGTTGTGGTACGTCCGCGGCGACATCCTCGCCAAGGCGGGACGGACCGACGAGGCGGCGGACGAATTCCGGAAGATCATGCGACACGACCCGTCGGCGTTCGATGCAGCGGAGCGGCTGTCGACGCTCGGCTAGCTGCCCGCAGCCTCGCGTTCCCAACGTTTGCGCCAGTATCGTGCGAGACCGTGCGCGTTCATACGGATGGATCCGAGCACATCGTATCGATCGCGCTCGAAGGGCCGGCCCGCATCGTGCTCGAACTCCCGACGGGCGCGCTCGGTCAGCGCAGTGATCACGATGCGTTCCGTTGCCGCAGGGTCGTCCTCGAGGATGGCGCGGACGTCGTCCGCCCACGTCCGGATGCGTTCGCTGGCTCGCTCGAACGCTGCGGCGGGATCCGGTACCGCGCCGAAATGTGAGGTCAGCAGAGCAGTCGGCGAGCGGCGTCGCATCCGGACGATCGACCGGAGCGCGGCATCCACGTCGACGTCCGGTGGCGGGAGGGCCGGCCGAAAACATGTCGCCCACGGGAGGTAGGAGCCGATCGCCTCGCCGGTGAACATGGCGCCGCTCGCATCGTCCTGCACGGCGATGTGATGGGATGCGTGTCCGGGGGTATGGACGACGTCGAGCGCCCGTCCGCCCATGACGATCCGATCGCCGTCGGCGACCGCGTGGACGCGCTCGGCCGGGATCGGCAGCATGTCGCCGAATAGCGACCGCATGCGCTGTTCGCCATAGGTCCGCGCCGTCGATGCGATCAGGCGCTCCGGGTCGACCAGGTGACGCGCGCCGGCTTCGTGCACCCACACTGCCGCGCGAGGGTAACGGTCGAGCAACGCCCCGGCGCCGCCAGCGTGATCCATGTGGATGTGGGTGACCACGATGTGCGCGATATCGCCAGGGCCGACGCCCAGCGCATCGAGCGCAGACACGAGCCGGTCGTGGTCGGCTCCAGGGCCGGCCTCGACGAGGCACGGTTCGGAACCGTTCAACAGGTAGACGGCGTTGAGTTCGCGTTCGCCGGCCATCACGGTGTCGATGGCCGTTACCCCAGAGGGACTTGGCCGAGCATCGTCGGCATCCATGACGACGCAGTGTCGCATGGGTGTCCATCGGCAGGTAGCATCCAGCGACCCACCTGCCCGTGGAGACTGTCGTGCCCGATGAGATCGCCTCATCACTCGCGGTACTCCTCGTCGCGGCAGCCGCGCCGCTGATCGTTGCTCTGTTGCCGGGCCGCGTTCCGCAGGTCGTGGTCCTGCTCGTGGGCGGCGTGCTCATCGGACCCCAGGTGCTCGGCGTCGCAGACCGGGACAGCATCGCGTTGTTCGCGACGATGGGCCTCGGTTACCTTTTCTTGCTGGCGGGCTGCGTGGTGGAGCCCTCGCTGCTGAGGGAGCGACCGGGGAAGCTCGCGGTGATGGCCTGGGGGATCACGGTCGCGCTCGCCCTCGCGATCGTGGGCGGGCTCGAGGCAGCGGGATTCGTTCGTGCGTTCCTTCCGGTGTCGTTGGCGCTCACCACGACGGCGCTCGGCACCTTGATCCCGATCCTCCGGGACCACGACATGTTGGGAGGGCGATTTGGCCGATACATGTTCGCCGGCGGCGCGGTGGGGGAGATGGGACCGGTGCTCGCGATCGCACTGTTCCTCGGAGCCTACGACACCTGGGTCGAGCTTCTCGGCATCGCGACGGTCTCGGGGATCGCCTTCGTCGTGGCGAAGGTGCCGGACCTGATCCACGACACGCGTGTCGGCCGGGCGATCGCCGCCGGCCAGAACGCAACCTCGCAGACCACCCTGCGACTGACCGCTGCGCTCCTGGTTGGTCTCATCCTCGTCGCGGATCGTTTCGGGATCGACGTCGTCCTCGGCGCCTTCTTCGCAGGGATGGTGCTGCGGCGTTGGGGCCCGTCAGATGCGGATGCCTTGGAGGGCAAGCTCGATGCCGTCGGGTACGGCATCTTCATCCCCGTCTTCTTCGTTGCTTCGGGGATCTCGCTCTACGTGGCTTCCATGCTGGATGCACCGCAGCGGGTGCTGGTCTTCGTCGTGCTCCTCCTCGCAGTGAGGGGCGCGCCGGCACTGCTCGTGTATCGCAACGATCTGGTGTGGCCGCGCGTCGCATCCAGCTGATGTTTCTGACCGCGACGGCGCTGCCGCTGTTGGTCGCGTTGAGCGAGATCGGGCTCCGGTCGGGAAGGATGCTGCCCGAGAACGCCGCAGCACTGGTAGGGGCGGGCGTGATCTCCGTCGCCTTGTTCCCGTTGATGGCGATCCGCCAGCAACCTCGAGCGCTCGCGGCGGAGGCCAGATCGGTGCGATCGAGCGCTGACGATGAGCGTGTCGGACCCTCGCGCTAGCCTGCACAGCGGAAGGGGGACGCATGGTTACGGTCAACGTCGTTGTGCTGGCGGGGACCGTGGCGGCCGATCCGGTCATCCGACAGATGCCGTCGGGTGATGCGGTCACGGAACTGCGTATCTCCGTTCCGGAGACGGGCAGACGTCTCCTCCCTCTCCCGGTCGCGGCGTGGCACGCCACGATCGGCAGTGCGACGCTGGATCCGATCGCGAAAGGCGATGAGGTCCTCGTGCACGGGCATCTGGTCCGCCGGTTCTATCGTTCCGGAGCGGGGGCGCGCAGCCTGACCGAGGTGGTCGCCACGGGGATCAAGCGGCTCGACCCTGGGTCGAGCGACGAGGTGAAGGAGGGGCCGGCGATCAGCGCACGGACATGAACGCCATGCCGGTGCGCGGCTTCGGCCAGAAGAACGTCGACTTGCGGGGCAGACGTTCTCCCAGGTGGATCGCGGCGCTGATGCAACTGGTGGATGTCGGCGGCAGGATGTAAGCGGCGACCGCCTCACCGGTCGTCACGGCACGCTCGGCGTCGTCCACGTCGTGGGTGAACCGCAACGCCTCGTCGGGCGCGCCCGAATCGAGCAGTGCCTCATGCAGCGCTCGCACCGCGGGCGGCGTGCCGGGCAGCCGCAGCACGCGATAGGTGGGGGTGTCGTCTACGCGCGAGATCAACCCGATCGTGACGTCGGCGTCGCTGAGAGCCGCTTCAAGGGTCGCGAGATCGGCCACGGGGTCCGCGCCGGCCGGCACATCGCCATGGATCTGAACGCGGTGATAGGGCAGCACGGGAACATCCTGGGTTCCCGCATCGACCACGAACGCCAGGACCGTGTCCCATGGCCCTGGGCCTTCGGTACGATCGCGCTCGGCGCGATATGCCAGCCCGGTCGTGTAGCGATGGTGCCCATCGGCGATCAGGAGTTCTTCGTCGGCCAGCCACGCTGCGATCCGCGGTTCGGGCTCGAGTGGCCAGATGCGATGGCGGACGCGTTCACCGTCGGTCAGATCTTCGGACGGTCGCCCGGAGCAGGTCCGTTCCAGGAGCGAGCGCAAGGGCTCGATCGGTCCACCGACCGTCCCGTAGACGGGTGACAGATGGGTCCGTGTCGCCCGAAGCAGCTCGAGGCGATCGGCGACTGGCCCGGGCATCGTGTGCTCGTGGGGAACGACCGAGCCGCCCCATGGCTCGAGCTCGAGTGCGCACACGAGTCCGCGGATCGAAGCCGCGTCGTGAGCGTCCGATGTCCAGGCGAGCTCGTAGACGAAGTAGCTCGGCTGCGTCTCCTCACGCAGGACACCCGTGCGCCTCCAGGTGGCCAGGTGCGCGGCGGCGCGTTCGTATCGGTTGTCGGGCGCGCCGGGGTCGTCGGAGCCTTCCGCGAGATCGAGATGCACCACGTTGTATGGACTGGAGGCGAGCAACTCTGCCCGCCCCGCGCCGCTGATAACGTCGTAGGGCGGGGCCGTGAGGTTCTCGAGGGGTCCCGCCACGTTCGTGTCGTATCGAAGCGCGCGGAAAGGGGAGACATGTGGCATGCGCTCTGTATAGCAGCGCCCGCGGCGCCTTGACCCTCGATCCGACGTCGGGATGATCGCCGACCGCTACGACGCCTTCCTGCTTGATCTCGACGGCGTCCTGTATCGGGGAGACGAGCCGGTGGATGGGGCCGCCGCCGCGGTGGAGGCACTCCGCCAGGCGGGCAAGGGGATCGCGTTCGTCACGAACAACGCCTCGCGCACACCCGCAGACGTGGTCCAGCACCTCGCAGGCGTCGGCGTCGTGGCCTTCGTCGAGGAGGTCGAGACCTCCGCGCTGACGACCGCTGCCGCGCTCCGCGAGCGCGGGTTGACCTCGGCGTTCGTGATCGGCGAGGCGGGGCTCCGTGACGCGCTCACCGAAGTGGGCCTGGAGATCGCAGAGGCCGGAGCCTCCGTCCAGGCGGTGGTGATCGGCTGGGACCGATCCTTCACCTGGGAGCGACTCCGCGAAGCCTCCCTGGCGGTGCAGGCAGGCGCAGATCTCTTCGCATCCAACGCGGACGCGACGTACCCCGCGCCCGACGGAACGACGTGGCCGGGTGCTGGTTCGATCCTGGCGGCGGTGGAGGCGGCCACCGGGGTACGGGCGACGGTGTTCGGCAAGCCGAACGGCCCGATCCTGGAGGCGGCCCTCGCTCGAGCAGGGGGCGGCCATCCCCTCGTCGTGGGCGATCGGGTCGAGACCGACATCGAGGGGGCCCGGCGACTCGGATGGGACTCCGCGCTCGTGCTGACCGGCATCTCGACGCGCGACGATCTTGGGCCGGCGGGGATCAGCGCAACTTACGTGGTCGAGGATCTCCTCGCCCTGCTCTCGCCCTGAGCACTGCCACGAGCCAGCCCACTATGCTGGGGATCAACCCCCTCGCGAAGGAGCGACCGATGGCGAACATGCAGGACGTCCGCAAGCAGCTCGAGGCGTCGTTCAGCAATCTGAACCCAGCCCGTGCACAAGAGATGGCCAAAGGCATGCTCGACCGCGACGCGGCGAAGGAGCAGGTGGCGAGGCTGGCCGCCGATCTCGTCGAGTGGTCCCAGCGCAACCGGGCGCGACTGTCCTCGATGATCCGTGATGAGGTCCGCGACCAGCTCCGGCAGATGGGGGTCGCGACGGAGGAGGACCTGAACGCACTGCGCAAGCGGGTGCGCGATCTCGAGCGCGCATCCCGTGCTCGTGGTACCAGATCGACGGCGAAGCGTTCAGCGGCGGCGAAGTCGTCCGCGGCGAAACGATCCGCATCGTCGGCGAAGTCGTCCGCGGCGAAACGCTCGAGCGAACCGAAGGAGTGACCCGCCGACGCCTCGACGCCGAGCTGGTACGGCGAGGGCTCAGCACGGAGCGCGCGACGGCACGAGAGGCGATCGAGGCAGGGATGGTGCGGGTCGGCGGGGCCATCGTGTCGAATCCGGCGTCGCTGGTGTCGGTCGACGCCCCGATCGTCGTGGCGGCGAGCCGCCGAGCGTACGCATCGAGAGCGGGCGGCAAGCTGGCCGCCGCCCTCGACATGTTCGACGTGGATCCCGCGGGTCGGCGATGTCTCGATGCCGGCGCGTCGACGGGTGGGTTCACGGACGTCCTGCTGCGAGCCGGCGCCGCTCACGTGGTCGCGGTCGATGTGGGCTATGGCCAGCTTGCCTGGGCGCTGCGGACCGATCCCCGGGTCACCGTCTGGGAACGCACGAACATCCGAGACCTTCCCGACGGGATCGATCCTGTGGCGTTCGTCGTGGCGGATCTGTCGTTCATCTCGCTCCGCACCGTTGTGCCGGCGCTCCGGGCGGCAGCGACGGACGATGCTGACGCCGTCGTCTTGGTCAAGCCGCAGTTCGAGGTCCGCAAGGATGTCCTCGACACGGGTGGCGTGGTTCGCGATACGGCCGGGTGGCGGGATGCGATCGTGGGTGTCATCGACGCTGCCGACGCGGTGGGATGGCATCTGCAGGGAGCGATGGCATCGCCCCTGCCCGGACCCGCGGGCAACGTCGAGTTCCTGCTCCATCTTGCGCCGCTGTCCGCACCAGGGGTCGATCTCGACGCGGTGATCGCCGACGGGGAGGTCCTGCGCCCGTGACCGTCGTCTCGTTCGTGGTCCACGAAGGTCGGCCGTCGGCCGTCGCGGCTGCCGAGGCGCTGCGGGCCGAGCTGGAGGCGGACGGGATCGAGTGCGTCGACCCCGACGCGGCACGGGCCGACTTGGTCGTATCGATCGGCGGGGACGGAACCTTCCTGCGGGGTGCCCTCGTCGCCTCGCGCGTCGACGCTCCCGTCGTCGGCGTCAAGGTCGGCCGTCTGGGCTTCCTCACCGAGGCGGAGCCGGAGGGCGCGCCGGCATTGATCCGCGCCGCACTCGCCGGCGCGGCGCCGATCGAAGAGCGGCTCGCACTCCTCGCCGAACCGATAACCGGGACCGGCTTCGAGCCGCAATGGGGCATGAACGAGATCATGGTGGAGAAGCGCGCACGCCATCGTCTCGTCCGCCTCCGCGTCAGCGTCGACGGCTCCTACGTGACGACGTTCTCCGCTGACGGTGTGATCGTTGCGACGCCAACCGGTTCCACGGCATACTCCTTCTCCGCACGGGGGCCGATCGTCTCGCCGGACGTTGACGCGCTCGTCGTGACGGCCGTTGCGCCCCACATGGTCTTCGATCGATCGATCGTCCTCGGGGCGCATCAGGTGGTCACGCTCGAGGTCGTCGGGGAGGAACCGGGCGTGCTGTCGGCAGACGGCCGCGGACCGATCGAGCTGCCGATCGGCTCGGTTGCGAGGATCAGGGCGGCGGAGCGCCGCGTGCGCTTCGTCCTGCGTCCGGACGCTCCGAGCTTCCTATCGCGAGTGCGCGACAAGTTCGATCTTCCGGGCGATCCGCTCGAGGGATAGCGGCCATGTCGGTGCCGGGCGCTACGATGCGCTCGTGCTCCGTCAGCTGCACATCTCCGATCTCGGTGTGATCGGCGATCTCGATATCGAACCCGCTGCTGGGCTCACGGTCCTCACCGGTGAGACGGGCGCCGGCAAGACCATGATCACGGTCGGGTTGTCACTCGCGCTCGGGGGCCGTGGAAGCGCACAGCTCGTGCGCGGTGGGGCTCGGGCGGCGCGGGTGCAGGCGCGATTCGACGCGCCGGCCGCGGCAGAGGAATGGTCCGAAGACGGCGAGGTGATCCTCGCGCGATCGGTGGGTGCCGATGGGCGCAGCAGCGCGCGCATCGGCGGGCAATTGGCGACCGCCTCGACGTTGGCCGACCTCGGCACCCGATTGGTTGAGATCCACGGGCAGCACGGGTCGCTCGCACTGCTGGATGCGACGACCCAGACGGCGTTCCTCGATCGGTTCGTTGGCGCGGAACAGCTGTCGCGTCTCGCCGACTACCGGGTGGTGTACCGCCGGTTGCTGGATACGCGCAGGGATCGGGAGTCTCTCGTTGCTGCGGCGCGCGACCGAGAACGCTCGATCGACCTGCTCGACTACCAGGTCCGTGAGATCGAGGCGGTCGCCCCCAGCGACGGCGCCACCGACGCGCTGGAGGCCGAGGCCGGACGCCTGGCGCACGCCGAGCGGCTCCTCGAACTGGGCGACGCCGCCGAGCATGCACTCGCCGCAGACGGGGCTGCGGGCGATCTCGTGGCGACGGCCGCCGCCGCACTCGAGGCCATGACCGCCCTCGACGGTGAGCTCACCGCCCTGCACGCACGGACAGCCGCGGTGGCCGCCGAGGTCGGGGACCTCGCTGCCGAGGTGCGCGTCTACCGCGACCGGGTCGCGCTCGATCCGACCCGGCTGCAGGAGGTTCGTGAGCGGCTCGCCGCCCTTCGTGGCTTGCAACGCAAGTACGGTGCCAGCGACGTCGAGGTGCTCGCATTCCTCGAGCGAGCTCGATCGGATCTGCGTGCGCTTCAGACCGCCGACGAGCGGCTGGCCGAGATCGACGCCGAGGTCGCCGTCGCCGAGCAGCAGGTCGACGAGCGCGCACGCGCGATCTCCGAGGCTCGGCGGGCGGCCGCCCCACGGCTCGCTGATGAGCTGACCGGCCATCTCCGCGATCTGGGGATGCCGCAGGCCTCGCTCCTGATCGACGTGCTCGAGGACGAGTCGCCGGGCCCGCTCGGGATCGATCGGGTGGCTGTCCGTTTCCAGCCGGGTACCTCGCAGCCGGCGCTGCCGCTCGCGAAAGCGGCGAGTGGGGGCGAGCTGTCGCGCGTGATGCTCGCCTGCCGCAGCGTCCTCGCCGATCTCGACGACATCCCGACTCTCGTCTTCGACGAGGTCGACGCCGGGATCGGTGGCGAGGCCGGACTTGCCGTCGGTCGCCGCCTCGCGCAGCTCGCCGCCGAGCGCCAGGTGCTGGTCGTGACCCACTTGCCCCAGATCGCGTGTTTCGCCAGTCTCCATCTCCGGGTCAGGAAGGACGACGGCATCGCGATCGTCGATCCCCTCGGTGATGGGGATCGTGTCGTGGAGCTGTCGCGCATGCTGGCCGGCATGGAGCGTTCCGAGCACGCGCTGTCACACGCGGAGGAGCTGCTCGAAGAGGCGGCTCGGGCGCGCTCGGTCGCGTCGTAGCCGATCCGGGCGGCCCGCAACGCTCGATCGGCCCGACTTTTCGCACGGAACGCCCGGGAGTGTCGGTGTCGTCTGCTACAGTCGCTTTCCGTGGTGAGGGAGGATACGAAGTACATATTCGTCACGGGGGGTGTTGCCTCCGGGCTCGGTAAGGGCATCACCACCGCCTCCCTCGGACGTCTCCTCTCCTCCCGTGGGCTCAAGGTCGTGCTCCAGAAGCTCGACCCGTACGTGAACGTCGATCCCGGCACGATGAACCCGTTCGAGCACGGCGAGGTGTTCGTGCTCGACGACGGTGCCGAGACCGATCTGGATCTCGGTCACTACGAGCGGTTCCTCGACGCCGATCTGCACCGAGGGTCGAACTTCACGACGGGCGCCGTCTACTCGGCGGTGCTGGCGAAAGAACGCCGTGGCGACTACCTCGGCAAGACCGTGCAGGTGATCCCGCACATCACCGACGAGATCAAGACGCGCGTCCTCGCGCTGGCGGAAACGGAGCAGGCCGACGTCCAGATCGTCGAGATCGGGGGCACGGTCGGCGACATCGAGTCGCTGCCGTTCCTCGAGGCCATCCGGCAGCTCCGCAACGAGGTCGGGCGCGATCGATGCGCCTTCGTCCATGTCTCGTTGATGCCGTTCATCGGCCCCTCCGGCGAGCTGAAGACGAAGCCGACCCAGCACTCCGTGAAAGAGTTGCGCTCCTTAGGTTTGCAGCCGGACGCGATCGTCTGTCGGTCGGATCGGCCGATCGGCCGCAACCTCAAGGAGAAGATCTCCCTGTTGTGCGACGTCCCGATCGCCGGTGTCGTCAGTGCCCCCGACGAACCGTCGATCTACGAGGTCCCACTGGTGCTGCATCGCGAGGGACTCGACTCGCTGCTCGCGGCGCATCTTGGGATCGACGCCGAGCCCGATCTCTCCGAATGGACAAGCCTCGTCGACCGCGTCCATGCGGCCGTGCGTCCGGTGGATATCGCGGTCGTCGGTAAGTACGTTTACCTGCGTGATGCCTACCTGTCGGTGATGGAGGCGCTCTATCACGGTGGATTCCACCACGGGGCGGATGTCCGCATCCGGTGGATCGCGTCGGACGACCTCATCGGACACGACACGGAAGTCGCGCTCGCCGACGTTGACGGCATCCTGATCCCCGGCGGGTTCGGCGTTCGCGGTGTGGAGGGCAAAGTCGATGCCGTGCGCTACGCGCGCGAGCACGGTGTGCCGTTCCTCGGGATCTGTCTCGGTCTGCAATGTGCGGTCGTCGAGTTCGCCCGCAACGTGTGCGGGCTCGAGGGTGCGAACTCCTCGGAGTTCGATCCCGCAACGCTGCACCCGGTGATCGATCTGCTCCCGGAACAGAAGGATGTCACCGATCTCGGGGCCACGATGCGGCTGGGCGCCCAGCCCTGCTACCTCGAGCCCGGCACGCTCGCCGCGAAGGCCTACGGCGTCGATGTCGTAGAGGAGCGCCACCGGCATCGCTGGGAGGTCAACCCCGCCTACCACGAGGCGCTGACCGCCGGCGGCCTGCGGATCAGCGGCTCGTCGCAGAAGGGTCGGCTCGTCGAGATCATCGAGCTTCCCGGGCACCCGTTCTTCATCGCCGGGCAGTTCCACCCCGAGCTTCGCTCGCGACCGACGCGGCCGCACCCGTTGTTCCGCGACTTCGTCGGGGCAGCGATGGCGCAGCGGGTGGCGCGCGAGACGCGTGTCACCTCGTCTTCCTGGCTGAGATGCCTCGCGAGCCGACCGCCAGCCACGAGGCATGGCGAGGCCGGTACCTGTCGGTTGTGGTCGAGTCCTGGCCCGAGACCGGCGACTTCGAGGTGGTGCGCAAGCACGATGCCGTCGCGATCGTCCCCGTCACACCCCGGGAGACGTCGTGCTCGTTCGCCAGTTCCGTCCGCCTGTCCGCTCGGCGCTGCTGGAGATCCCGGCGGGGCTGCTCGACGTGGACGGAGAGGACGCGCTCACCTGTGCCGGTCGGGAACTCCTCGAAGAGACGGGCTACCGCCACGTCGAGATCGGGTTCCTCGGAGGTGCCTATCTCTCACCCGGGTTCACCGATGAGTACATCCATCTGTTCTGGGCGAGAACGGCACCTCAACCCGAGTCCGCGCCGGAAGCAGGGATCGAGGTCGTGATGATGCCGCTGGCGCAAGCCGTCGCGGCTGCGCGCGGGGGGAAGATCCGCAACGCCACCACCTCGCTCGGGCTGCTCCTTGCAGCTGGGGTACCCGACCTGCAGGACGAGGCCGCCCGGCGGCCCTAGGCTGACGAGGTGCACCCCGTGAACGACGCGGCCCGCCGCTACCTGGATCACCTCACCGTGGAGCGCGGCTTGGCGGACAACACCCTGGTCGCGTATCGGCGCGATCTGGAGCGCTACACCAGCTTCCTTGTCAAACGGGACATCCTCGCGGTGGAGGAGGTGACGCCCGCCGATGTCCGCGCCTTCGTCGCGTCACGCTCGGCGTCGACGCACGGACCGGATGACGAGCCGTACAAGGCGACGAGCGTCGTGCGTGCGCTGTCTGCGGTGCGGACCTTTCACCGGTTCTGCGTGCGGGAGGGCCTGGCGGCGGACGATCCCTCAGCGGGCATCGTGCGGCCTCGATTGCCGCGGGCGCTGCCGCACCCCTTGACGGTTACGGAGGCGACAGCCGTCGTCGAGGCGCCCGTCGGCACGACACCGACGGGTCTGCGCGATCGAGCGATCCTCGAGATGCTCTACGGCGCCGGATTACGCGTCTCGGAGCTCACCGCGCTCGACGTGGACGACGTGGACCTCGAGGACGGCGCCGTGCGGGTGCTCGGCAAAGGTGGGAAGGAGCGCGATGTGCCCGTCGGGGGCCACGCCTGTGAGGCGGTCGCCGCATACCTGACACGCGGGCGTCCGGCGCTCGCAACGGTGCGGTCACGTGGGGCGCTCTTCCTGAATGTTCGAGGAGGCCGACTCACGAGACAGTCCTGTGCTCGCTCGCTCGCCGCGCACGCCCGCACGGCGGGCATCCGACGCGTCGTGACGCCGCACGACCTGCGGCACTCGTTCGCCACACACCTGCTCGAGGGCGGGGCCGACGTGCGCGTGGTCCAGGAACTGCTCGGCCACGCAAGTGTGGCAACGACCCAGATCTACACCCTCGTGACCGTGGAGCATCTCCGAAAGACGTACGACGCGGCGCACCCCCGGGCTCGCCGGGCGGTGCCCGCGTGAGCAGGCCGCTCGTCGACCGCGTGTGTGTGGTCGTGTGCGACTCCTGGGGAATCGGGGACGCACCGGATGCCGATGCATACGGCGATGCGTCAGCCAACACGTTGGCGAACACCGCGACCGCGGTCGGAGGACTGGATGTCCCGGCGCTCGCGGCGCTCGGACTCGGCCGGCTCACCGATATCGCCGGCGTGGATCCGGCCGCGGTCCGGCCGGGCAGCTCCTTCGGGCGCGCCACCGAGCTCTCGGCGGGCAAGGACACCACCACCGGACACTGGGAGATGATGGGGATCCGCCTGGACGAGCCCTTCCCGCTGTATCCGGACGGGTTCCCGCCCGAGGTGATGGTGCCCTTCGTCGACGCGATCGGGCGCCCGGTCCTGGGCAACGTGCCGGCGTCCGGAACCGAGATCATCGCGGAGCTGGGATCGCGCCATCTCGAGACCGGGTGGCCGATCGTCTACACGAGCGGTGATTCGGTATTCCAGATTGCGACGCACGTGGACGTGGTTGCACTGCCACAGCTCTACGACTGGTGCGAAACGGCGCGGGCGATCTGTCAGGGACCGAATCTGGTTGGCCGGATCATCGCGCGGCCGTTCGACGGCCCGCCGGGCGCGTTCGTCCGGCGCTCGGAGCGCCGCGACTACGCGGTGCCCCCGCCGAGCGCGACGACGCTCGACCGTCTCGTCGCCGACGGCGTGACGGTCGTGGGCATCGGCAAGATCCAGGACATCTTCGATCACCGAGGGCTGACGGACGCCACCTATTCCGACTCCAACGACGACGGGGTATCGCGAATCGTCGGCGCGCTCGGCCGTCTCCAACGAGGTCTCGTTTTTGCGAACCTGGTCGACTTCGACTCGAAGTACGGGCATCGCAACGACCCGGTCGGGTATGCAGCAGCCGTCGAGGATTTCGACCGACGATTGCCCGAGCTCATCGAGGCGATCGGGGACGGCGTCCTGCTCATCACTGGGGACCATGGCTGCGATCCGACAACCGTGTCCACCGACCACACCCGCGAGCGGACACCGCTGCTCGCCGCCGGGTGTCCAGGCGGGCCGCACGACATCGGGACGCGTACGACATTCGCGGACCTCGGAGCCACGGTCGCCGATCTCCTCGGCGTGGACCCAAGCGGCGCGCAGGGAACGTCATTCGCACACGACCTGGGATTCGCTCGGTGAGCTGGGATCCACGGGTTCCGATCGCTGCGAAGCGCGACGGGCGGACGGCCGATGCGCCGGACATCGAACGGCTCGTGTCCGAGTACGCGAGCGGCGCGCTGGGAGACGGTCCGATGGCGGCGTTCCTGATGGCGGTGGTGCTCCGGGGCATGGACGCCCGAGAGACCCTCGCGATGACGCGCGCCATGGTCGACTCGGGCTCGACGGTTGCCCTCGGCGACCTCGGGCGGCCCGTGGTGGACAAGCATTCAACCGGCGGGGTCGCCGACGCGGTCTCGCTCGTCTACGCACCGCTGGTGGCGAGCCTCGGGCTCGCCTGCGTCAAGCTGTCGGGCCGTGGTCTCGGCCACACGGGCGGCACGATCGACAAGCTCGAGGCGATCCCCGGCTTCCGCGCCGACCTGTCGCCTGAGCAGATGCGTCGACAGGCGAGCGAGGTCGGGTGCGTGATCGCGGCTCAGTCTGCCGACGTGGTTCCGGCGGACGGCATGATCTACGCCCTGCGCGACGCGACGGCGACGGTCGCCTCCGTGCCGCTGATCGCCGCGAGTGTGATGGCGAAGAAGCTCGCCGTCCACAGCGACCTGATCCTCCTCGACGTGAAGGCGGGGACGGGTGCGTTCATGCGCGACGAGGCGTCGGCGACCGCTCTCGCGACCGCCTGCCTCGCCATCGCGAGACAGCAGGGTCGTCGTGCGACGGCTGCGATCTCGGACATGTCACAGCCCCTCGGCACCACGGTTGGCAATGCGCTCGAGGTCGCCGAGGCCATCGACGTCCTCGCCGACCGTCGTCCGGGACGGCTCGCGGACCTCGCGCTACAGCTGGCCGCTCGATCTCTCAGCGTGCTCACGGGAGCGACGCCAACGGACGCCGACGAGGCGGCGCACCGGGCGCTCCGCGACGGCACGGCCCTCGCGACGTTCGGCGACCTGATCCGCGCACAAGGCGGCGATCCGCGTGTGATCGATGACACCGAAGCGGTCCTGCCGGCCGCGCCGGTCCGGATCCCCGTCATCGCGGAGCACGGCGGCTTCGTGGCGCGAGTCGACGCGGGGTCGATCGGCGCGGCGGCGACCGTGCTCGGCGCCGGCCGCCATCGCAAGGGGGCGCCGATCGACCCCGCGGTCGGTATCGTGCTCGGCGTGTGCGTGGGGGACGAGGTGGCGGCGGGCGACGCGATCGGCGAGATCCACTCGCGGACGCCGGAAGCAGCGACGGCCGCGGCGGCTGCCGTGCGGACCGCGCTGCTGTTTGCGAGCGAGCCGACCGAGACCCCGCCCCTGATCTACGGTTGGCTTGCGACGGAGGCTGCCTGAGATGGGCTGGGCCTCCGTCCGCTTCGCGCTGTTCATCGGGATCGCACTGCTGCTCGGGATGACGGTGCGTGAATACGTGCGTGCGGTGGTTGCGACCAGGCTCGGGGATCCAACACCGCGCCTGTGGGGGCGGCTCTCGTGGAACCCCCGGGTGTGGTTCGATCCATTCGGGTCGGGACTCCTGCCCGGGTTGGTCCTGGTCCTGTGGGCGGCCTCGGGCTCGTTCCTGCCTCCACCGGCCGCCTACGGAAAGCCCGCCCCGGTCGATCCGACGTACCTCCGGCGTCCGGTGCGCGATCAGGTCCTCGTCGGGCTCGCGGGTCCCATCGCCAACGTCGTCCTCGGGGCGATCCTCGGGCTCGTCATCCGTGTGGGCGGATCCTCGTTCGGCGTTCGTGCGCTCGAGATACTGATCGCGTTCGAGTTCACGCAGTTCTGTCTCGCCATCTTCCATCTCCTGCCGATCCCCGGGCTCGACGGCGCGCGCCTGGTAGCGCTGGCATTGCCGCCGGACGCCCGACGCGTCTACCGCGATGCCGATCGGTACCTCCCGCTGTTCGTGCTGCTTGCCCTGTTCCTGCTCGCAGGCGTGATCCAGGCGATCGTGTACGGGTTGGTGGACGCGTTGTGTCAGCTGGCGTCCGGCATCGGCTGCGCCCCCTGACCCCTCCCTGAGGCTGCCGCGCCTCGCGCTATCATCCGCCCCATCGTGAGCGATCCTGCAACGGCCACGCGTGCCCGACGCGTCTTGACCGGCTATCGGCCGACGGGCGCGCTGCACGTTGGGCACTGGGCGGGCAACGTGGAGACCATGCTCGCGCTGCAGGCCGATCCCGCCTATGAATGCTTCTTCTTCATCGCCGATTGGCACATGCTGACCACGCACTACGACCGGACCGACGAACTGCCGGGGTTTATCGAAGGGCTCGTCCTCGACTGGCTGGCCGCCGGCCTGGACCCCGAGCGGGCGGTGATCTACCGTCAGTCGCATATCCCCGAGGTCGCCGAGATGGCCCTGCTGTTCGGGATGATGACGCCCCTCGGGTGGCTCGAACGGGTCCCCTCATTCAAGGAACGGTTGCGGGACATGACCGAGCGAGACGTCGCGAACTACGGGCTCCTCGGGTACCCGGTGATCCAAGCAGTGGACATCGCCATCGTTGCGGGCGAGCTCGTGCCGGTCGGCGAGGATCAGGTGGCGCACCTCGAGTTGAGCCGGGAGATCGTCCGTCGATTCAACCGACTGTTCGGCGACGTGCTCGTCGAGCCGCAGCCTCTCCTCTCGTCCACGCCGCTGATCCCGGGCTCCGACGGCCGCAAGATGTCGAAGTCCCTCGACAACACGATCGGGATCCGCGACGACGAGGCGACGATCCGCGCAACGGTCCGGTCCTTCCTCACCGACCCACAGAAGCTCCGCAAGGGCGACCCGGGCAGGCCGGAGATCTGCCCGATCTTCGCCCTGCACCGGAAGTTCTCGCCGGACGACGTCGGGCGGGTGGACGCGACCTGTCGCACCGGCGAGCTCGGGTGTGTCGACTGCAAGACCCTCTTGGCCGATCACCTCGTCGAAACCTTCGGCCCCTTCCGGGAGCGCCGGGCGGAGCTGTCGTCGACGCCCGGGCTGGTCGCGGACGTGCTCGCGGCCGGCGCCGAACGGGCTCGTCCGGTCGCACGTGCAACCCTTGCCGCGGTCCGCGACGCGATGCACCTCTCGCGATGAGCGACGGCGGCGAGACCTCCCAGCGAACCAGCAGCTTCGCGGTGGAGATTCCCGGGTTCCACGGTCCGTTCCGGTTGCTCGCCGATCTGATCTTGGAGCAGAAGCTCGACGTGTGCGACGTGCCGATCGCGAGCGTCACCGACGGCTTCCTGCGGTACGCGAATCAGACCGGAGGACTGGAACCTCGACGAGGCAACGTGGTTCCTCGCGATCTGTGCGGTGCTGCTCGAGCTCAAGATCGCGCGTCTGACCCCGAAGCACACGGAACTCGACGAGGAGGACCTGCTCGGCGGTTCGCCGGATCTGGCGTATGCGCGGTCGCTCGAGCTGCGTGCCTACCGCAAGGTCGCGCTCGAACTCGCTCGGCGCCTGGAGGACGAGGCGGGCTATTTCACGCGCGACGTGGGGCCAGGGCCGGAGTATGCGCACGTCTACCCCGATCCGATGGCGACGGTCACCCCTGGGGAGCTCGCCGCGATCGCCGCGCGCCTCCTGCGTCCGCCGCCGACCCTTGACCTGTCCCACGTCACGCCGATCCGCTTCACCGTCACCGACGCGATGGAGGCGGTCGAAGCGCACCTGCGGCGCGCCGGCACGGGCCAAGCGACGTTCCGAGAACTCACAGCCGATTGCGAGGACCGGATGCACGTGGTGGTGCGGTTCCTGGCTCTGCTTGAGCTGTACCGTGATGGCAAGGTCGAGTTGGCACAGGCGGCGACCTTCGGCGAGATCGAAGTTGGGTGGAGGGGGTGAGGTTGCCATGAGCGATCCGGCGTCGGCGCATGACACGCGCACCCTCGAGGCCTTGCTGTTCGTGTCCGACGAGCCGCTCACGCCGGCGGTGCTGTCGCAGGCGCTCGAGGTCGATCGACGCACCGCCGAGGCGATGTGCGATCGGCTCCAGGGCGAACTCGATGCTCGTGGTTCGGGGCTGGT
This sequence comes from uncultured Actinomycetes bacterium, assembly GCA_963746995.1. Taxonomy (GTDB): domain Bacteria; phylum Actinomycetota; class UBA4738; order UBA4738; family HRBIN12; genus AC-51. The sequence goes on along the minus strand of CAVVDF010000005.1, from coordinate 698,717 downwards.
TCTGCGCAACGTCGCGGGCGGGTGGCGGCTGTTCACCCACCCCGACACGCAGCCGGCGGTGGAGCGTTTCGTCCTGTCTTCACGGCAGGCCCGGCTGACGAAGGCGGCCCTGGAGACACTTGCCATCGTCGCCTACAAGCAGCCCGCGACGCGCCACCAGGTGAGCGCGATCCGCGGCGTGAACTCCGACGGGGTGCTCCGCGCGCTGGCCGATCGCGGACTGATCGAGGAGGCCGGTCGCGACGAGGGCCCTGGCCGCGCGGTGCTCTATGCGACGACACCGCAGTTCCTCGAGCGGCTCGGGCTGCCGTCACTCGCCTCGCTGCCCTCGCTCGCACCGTTGCTGGGTGCCGAGGCCGAGGCGCACGACGCCCTTCATACGGCTGACGACGTCGTGGTACCTGGAGGCGATGGTGACGGTTCCGACGCAGCCTTGACCGACGCAGTGACGCTCGAGACCCCCGAGGACTCGTGATGGCCACCGAGCGTCTTCAGCGGGCGCTCGCGCGGGCAGGGTACGGATCCCGTCGGTCGTGTGAGGAGCTGATCGCTGCCGGCAAGGTCACCCTCAACGGGAGGGTTGCCACCCTCGGTGACAAGCTCGATCCCACGACCGACACAGTGTTGCTAGATGGCGCAACCGTCAACCTGGACCCGACCGTCCGGTACTACGCGGCGCACAAGCCTGCAGGGGTGGTCACGACGATGCGCGATCCGCAGGGACGACCCGACATCCGGACGCTTCTTCCCGAGAACGACGAACGCGTCTTCCCCGTCGGCCGGCTCGATCAGGACAGCGAAGGCCTCCTGCTCCTCACGAACGACGGGGATCTGGCGAACCGGCTGACACACCCGCGCTACGGAGTGGAGAAGGAGTACTTGGTCCAGGTCGACGGCGAACCGACCGACAAGCACCTCGGAGCGCTCCGCCGTGGGATCGCACTCGAGGACGGTCAAGCCACGCCGGCGTCCGTTCGCGTGGTGGATGCTCGCGGTGGGCGAGGGCAGTTGATCGTCGTGATGACGGAGGGGCGAAAGCGCGAGGTCCGTCGCATGTTCGACGCGATCGGTCTCCCGGTCACCCGGCTGGTGCGAACGAGGATCGGGCCGGTCACCCTCGGACGGCTCCGCGCAGGTGACGTGCGCGAGCTGACCCCGGACGAGCGCCGCTCGCTCGCACGAACCGCCGAGAAGGCGGCCAAGCGGGCTCGGCACGCAGAGCGTGCCTCCCTGTAGCCTGTCCCCGCGGAGCCGCCGCCGGCGGCCAAGGTCGGGGGTCATGGTGTTCGTTCGGGCGGCACGCGGTGCGATCGCGGTTGAGGCGGACACCGCGGAGGCGGTGCTCGAATCAACGCGGAAGCTGCTCTCGGGCATCCTGGAGCGCAATCAGATCGGCCATGACGATCTGATCAGCATCCTGTTCACGGTCACCGACGACCTGCGCAGCGTGTTCCCGGCGGAGGCCGCGCGACAGCTGGGGATGGGGGATGTTCCGCTCCTGTGCGCCCGCGAGATCCCGGTCGCCGGCGCGATGCCGTCAGTGGTGCGGGTTCTGCTGCATTTCCACTCCTCGCGTCCGCTCGGAAACGTGGTGCATGTGTATCTGGACGGAGCGGAGCGGCTCCGTGACGACCTTGACGCCGCAACCTGAAGGAGGCGTGGTGACCGATCCGATCGTGCGCGTCGCGGTGCTCGGCACCGGCCTTATCGGTACCTCGATCGCGCTCGCGGCGTCACGTGCCGGATGCCGGGTGACAGGTTGGGATCTCGATCCCGGCTGCTCGATGCGGCGGCGGCGACGGGCGGGCTGGAGCCTCGACCTTCGCTCGAGGATGCGGTAGCCCACGTCGACCTGGTGATAGTCGCGACGCCGATCCCAGCGGTCGCCCCGACCGTGATCAGGGCGCTCGGCGCAGCCCCCCTGGCGATCGTTACCGACGCGGCCAGCGTGAAGCAGTCGGTGGTCGACCTCGTCGCCGACTCGGCGCCGGCAGCGGACCGCTCCCGCTTCGTTCCCGGTCACCCGATGGGAGGCAGCGAACGGTCGGGTCCAGCTCACGCATCCGCGTCGGTGGTCGACGGCATCGTGTGGGTCCTCGCCGCCGATGCGGACACGAGCGCGAACGCCACCGATCGGGTACGAGCATGGGTGGAACGGATCGGCGCTCGGCCGGTGATGCTGTCGCCCGCTCGACATGATCGCTTGGTGGCGATCGTCAGCCACCTGCCACAGGTCGCGTCCTCGACGCTGATGGGCGTCGCCGCGACCGAGGAGGCGGATGAACCGGAGATCCTGCTCCTCGCCGCGGGAGGATTCCGCGATCTCACCAGACTCGCCGCCTCGCATCCGGCGCTCTGGAGCGAGATCCTCGTGGCGAATCGCAGGCAGGTCGTCGAAGCGATCGAGCTGTTCCGCGACCGCCTCGCCGCGCTCCGCGACGCCCTGTCCGAGGGGAACGCGGACGAGGTCGAGCGGACCTTCGACGTCGCGAAATCGGCTCGGCTCGGTCTCGCGACCAAGCCCACCGTCCGCTCGGGCGTTGCGGTCTGGCAAGTCGTGATCCCGGACGAGCCGGGGGCGCTCGCCCGGATCACGGCGGTGCTCGGAACCGGGGGCGTCAACATCGAGGATCTGCAGATCGTGCACTCGCCCGAAGGCGGCAGAGGCACCGTGCACGTCACGGTCGCGGCGCAGACATCGGATGCCGCGGCTCTCGGTCCTGGCCGACGCCGGTTACGACCCGACGAGGCTCGCGTAGCCGTGGACGTGGAGATCCGTCCCGGATCGACGGTCGGTGGCGAGGCCACCGTTCCTGGCGACAAATCGATCGCCCATCGCTGGCTGATCCTCGCCGCGACGGCATCCGGGCGAAGCCGATTGACTGGACTTCCACCTTCGCTCGACGTCCTGTCGACCGCCCGATGCCTTTCGGCCCTGGTACCCAAGGCTCGACCTTCGCTGGACATCTTCGCTCGACGGACTGGCGCGGTGGTGGAGGGTGGAGGTTCCACGTGGAACGCAGACTCGATGTCGACACGGGGACCGCGCTTGAAGTCGAGGCTGAGGGTCGCTCAGCGCTCGCACCCTCCTCTGCGCCGCTGGATTGCGGTAACAGCGGCACCTCGATGCGATTGCTCGCCGGCGTGCTCGCTTCCGCGCCGTTCCCGAGCACACTGACGGGAGACGCGAGCTTGTCCGGACGGCCGATGGAGCGCGTTGCGCGCCCCCTGCGCGACATGGGCGCCGCGATCGTGACGACAGACGGCCACGCTCCGATCGAGATCGAGGGCGCCCCCTTTGACGAGCATCACGTTCGTGCCCGACGTGCCAACGGCCCAGGTCAAGAGCGCCGTGATCCTCGCCGGGCTCGCCGCGCGAGGGAGACGATCGTGCGCGAGCTGGTTCGCCACACGCGACCACACCGAGCGCGCGCTCGCCGCGCTCGGAGCGCCGATCGTCGGGTCGAGCCCGGCGAGATCAGGCTCCGCGCCTTCCAGCACGATGGGTTCGACGGGCCGGTTCCCGGCGATCCCTCGTCCGCTGCCTTCCTGATCGCGGCCGCCGCGCTGACCGGCTCCGCGCTCGAGATCCACGAGGTGGGTCTGAATCCCTCCCGACTTCACTTCCTCGACGTGATGCGACGTATGGGGATCGTCACACGTGCACGATCGAGCGTGAGGCGGTCGGTGAGCCCGTGGGCACGATCGAGGTCGCTCCGTGTAGCGGCGTGTTGCCCACCAGGGTCGCGGCCGAAGAGATCCCGCTCGTGATCGACGAGATCCCCGTGCTGGCGGCGATCGCCACCCACGCGAGGTCCGACTCCTGGTTCATCGGGGCCGGTGAGTTGCGGGTCAAGGAGAGCGACCGCTTGGAAGCATTGACGCAAGGAGTCCGCGCGCTGGGCGGGGTTGCGGCCGACGAGGGCGACGACCTCGTGATCGGGGGAGGCGGTCTCGCGGGAGGTCGGATCGTGATCGACGGCGATCACCGCATCGCGATGGCGATGGCCGTATCGGCGCTCGGCGCGGACGCGCCAGTCGTGATCGCAGGCATCGAGGCCGCCGAGGTGAGTTACCCAGGGTTCGTACGAGCGCTGACGGCCCTCGGCGCCGAGATCGAGGAGCGATGAGCATGCCGCCCGTGGTCGCGATCGACGGCGCGGCGGGTAGCGGCAAGTCCACCCTCGGGCGGGGGCTCGCACACGCCCTCCGTCTGCCGTACGTCAACACCGGGTTGATGTACCGGGCGCTCGCGGCGGCTGCGCGCTCGAACAGGCACGGATCCGGACGACCCCGGCGCGGTGCTCGAGCTCGCCTCGACCCTCCGCTTCCGTCTGAACGACGGCGAGCCACCCGAACTCGCGGTCGAGGGTTACCCCCTCGAGACGCTCACGTCCGTGGAGGTCGAGTCGACGGTATCGGCCGTGGCGCGTCACCCCGCCGTGCGACGAGTGATGTGCATGCTGCAACGCGACCTGGGAGCAGATGGCGCGGTGATGGAAGGTCGCGACATCGGCAGCGTCGTGTTCCCGGACGCGGAGGTGAAGCTCTTCTTGCAGGCGGGGGAGGATGCGCGCGCGGGCCGGCGAGCAACAGAGCGCTCGGTGCCTCCCGCAGACGCGGAAGGCGCACTCGCTGCGCGCGATGCCCGCGACGCGCACACCACGCCCCTCGAACCGGTTGCGGACGCCGTGGTGATCGACACGTCGGCCCTCGACATCGAGGAGACGCTGGCTGCCGCGCTGGAGATCGTCCGAGCTCGGTGGCCGGAGTCACGGGCATGAGTGAGCGCACCACGCCCGCGGTCGCGATCGTTGGTCGCCAGAACGTCGGGAAGTCGACACTCGTGAATCGAGTCCTGGGCCGCCGGGCCGCGATCGCCCACGATATGCCCGGCGTCACCCGGGATCGGCTCGAGCTGGACGTGACGTGGCGTGGTCGCGGATTCCGAGTGGTCGACACCGCCGGGTACTTGGGACGCGCGGCCGGCGTCGAGGCGCTGGCGGGGGAGCAAGCCGATCGCGCGACCGAGGAGGCCGACCTGATCGTCCTCGTGGTGGATGTCCACGCCGGCATCACGCAGGAAGACGCGGTCCTCGCGAAACGCCTCCGACGCTCGCCGACGCCCGCCGTCCTTGTCGCCAACAAGGCCGACACCGCAGCCGATGCATCCGACGTCGCCGACCTCTTCCGGCTCGGTCTCGGCGAGCCGTTCCCCGTCTCGGCGCTCCATGGACAGGGGATCGGCGATCTCCTCGACCGTATCCTCGACCTCCTGCCGGACGCGCCACGTGCGGCGGATCCGGCGAAGGAGGCGCGGTTCGCGATCGTCGGCAGACCAAACGTCGGCAAGTCCAGTGTGTTCAACCGGCTGATCGGCGATGAGCGCAGCGTCGTCTCTGACGTCGCCGGCACGACACGTGACAGCGTGGACTCCTTCGTCACCTGGCCGGGCCATGACCCCGTGCGGTTCGTGGACACCGCGGGGATGCGTCGAGGCACCAAGGTTCGGGGTGTCGAGTACTACAGCGTGCTGCGCGCCCAGGAAGCGATCGCTCGGGCGCACGTTGCGGTCGTGGTGATCGACGCACTCGACGGGTTCACGGTCGAGGACAAGAAGATCGCGAACCTCGTGATGGACGAAGGCCGCGCGATCATGTTCGCCGCGAACAAGTGGGACCTCGTGGAGGACAAGGACCGCCTGTTCAAGCGAACGGTGCGTGAGGTCGAGCTCTACGCGAGAGCGACCGTACTTCGTACATCAGCGATTCGCGGACAGGGGATCCACCGGCTTCCTCCGCTGCTGCTCGACCTGCACTCGAGATGGACCACACGCGCACCGACGTCGGTCGTCAACGATGTCATCCAGGCGGCACAGCGGGAGCGTCCAACCCCGCGCCTCACGGGGAACCTGCACTACGCGACACAGGTATCAACCGCACCGCCAACCTTCGTCATCTTCTGCGGCGCCCGGGCGCCGGCGCCGACCTACCAGCGGTACGTGGAGAACCGACTGCGAGCCGTCCTCCGTCTCGAGGGTGTGCCGATCCGATTGCGATTCCGTCCGAAGGAACGCCGAGGCTCGGGGTCGTAGGCAGAGCCCTCGAGTGCGCGGTGTGGCTATCCTGTCCGCGGTGGGCCGGGAACGGTTCGCCGACGGGCCGTGGCGCAGCTTGGTTAGCGCGTCTGACTGGGGGTCAGAAGGTCGCCGGTTCGAATCCGGCCGGCCCGACGGATGGATGGCAGCGAAGCGGGGGCGCCGGCCCCGGTGTCCCGGCGCGTGTTCACCCTGCCGAACGTGATCTCGGCGCTCCGGATCGCTTTGATCCCTGTGTTCGTGTCGCTGATCCTTGCACCCCGAGACGGCGAACGCCGGTCTGATCCTGTTCGCATGCGTGGTGGCAACAGACTGGGTGGACGGCACGATCGCACGCCGGACCGGTCAAGTCTCCGAGCTCGGCAAGGTGCTCGACCCCGTCGCCGATCGACTGTCGATCGCGGCCGGTCTGATCGCGCTCACGATCGCCGATCTGTTTCCGCTGTGGGCGACGGCGCTGATCCTCGCCCGCGACGTGGCGGTCCTGGTGGCGGGCGCCTATGCGGTCTGGCGGTACAAGGTCCGCCTTGAGGTGCGCTGGATCGGCAAGGTTGCGACGTTCTCATTGATGGTCGCCATCCCGGCTGTCGCGTGGTCGAACCTGGACCTGCCACTGCACGCCGCAGCGGTGGTCATCGGGTGGGCGGCGTTCGCAGCGGGGATCACGGAGTACTACGTCGCGGCCTGGGTATACGCGGGTGACCTCCGCTCGGCCGTTGCCGCGGCGCGTGCTCGATAACCGAGCTATCGTGCGCGGTATACGTGATCGAATGGAGGGGTCGTGGAATTCCCGGAGGACCTCCGATACACCAAGGAGCACGAATGGGTGCGCGTCGAAGGCGGTCGCGCCCGTGTCGGCATCACGGACTTTGCCCAAGATGCACTCGGTGATGTCGTGTACGTCGACCTGCCGGAGGTTGGTGCACCTGTCGAAGCCGATCAGCCCCTCGGTGAGGTCGAATCGACGAAGTCGGTGTCCGACGTCTTCTGCCCGGTGGCCGGCACCGTCGCGGAGCGCAACCCCTTGATCGAGGATCGCCCAGAGCTCGTGAACGAGCAACCGTACGGCGACGGGTGGCTGGTCGTGATCGAGGTAACCGATCCCGCCCACCTCGACGATCTGATGGACGCGCGGCGCCTACCGGGCGATGGTCGAGGCTTCCTGACAAACGCTCAACCCTCGATAGGGCTCTCGAGCACTACTTGACGTCGGCTGCTGTCGCTGCTCGAACGTTGACTCGAGCACACGTTGACCCTGCATGTGGCGTACGATAGCGTCCGGCCGATATCGAGGATCGATGGTTAACCCATACCATCGACCCCCAGTGGACCTCGCGCGTAGGGAGTTGTAGACGTTGTTCTGCAGCCGTTGTGGACATCCGAATCGTGACGACGCGCGATTCTGCGTGGACTGTGGCCATCCACTGCATGAAGACATCACGGTGACGTTGCCGGCTATCGAGCCCGACGACGAAGGACGGGAGGAATTCCCGTTTCCCAACGACGAGCTCGCGCCGGACCAGGGGTTGCTGTTGGTCAAACGAGGACCGAACGCAGGAAGCACCTTTCTGCTCGTCGCGGCCGCGACGTCGGTCGGCCGGGATCCGGGAAGCGATGTGTTCCTTGACGACGTGACGGTCTCTCGAACGCACGCGACGTTCGGCCGACGTGAGGACGGGTGGTTCATCACCGACGTGGGCAGCCTCAACGGCACGTATGTCAACGGCGAGCAGGTCGACGAGACGAAGCTCACGACGGGGGACGAGGTCCAGATCGGCAGGTTCAAGCTCATCTTTTTCCAAGCGGACTGACAGGAGCGGGTACACGACATGGCCGGCACACGCAACTATCAATCGATCGGCGAGGTTCTCGTCAACGTGAAGACAGAGTTTCCTGACATCACGATCTCGAAGATCCGCTTCCTCGAATCCGAAGGCCTGATCACCCCGGAGCGCACGCCGTCGGGCTATCGCAAGTTCTACCCCGAAGACGTGGAGCGCCTCCGTTCGATCTTGCGGCTGCAGCGCGATGAGTACCTCCCGCTCAAAGTGATCAAGGAACGTCTCCTGAAGGCCGACACCGGCGAGGACGACGAGCAGCCGACGCTGGAGCAAGCGGTCGGTGGCGGCGAACCGGACGGCACCGAGGAACTCGCCGACGCACCGAGCGGTCTGCAGATGTCGCTTGAGGAGATGGCCGCTGCGACCGGGGTCGATCGCGACAAGATCAAAGAGCTCGACGGGTTCGGCATCGTGTGCGCACACGGACCGGAGGGCGGCCGCTACTACGACGGCGAGGATTACGTCACGCTGTCGATCGTCAAGGATCTGTTGCGGTTCGGGATCGAGCCGAGGCACCTCACGATGTACAAGCACTTCGCCGATCGGGAATCGGCGTTCTTCGAAGCGCTCGTCGCCCCGACGCTGCGCCAGAAGAACCCCGATGCACGGCGGGCGGCGGCGCACACGCTCGGCGAGCTGACCGCAACCTCGAGGAAGTTCAAGCAGGCGCTCCTACGCAACGCGTTGCGGGAGCATCTCGCCGGCGTGTGAGTAGACGCAGCGCCCGAATCGTCGCCGCAGGGCTGCCGGTCGTGCTCGCTCATCGCCCTGGTCGGCGTTGGCGCGCGAGCGGCCTCATCCGCGGCAGGTCCGCCGCCCACCCCCGTTCCGCCCCACGGGAGCCCTTCGCCGTTTCCCACCGTCTTGGCGACGCCGACCGACGACTCGCGGCCGCCGGTGATCCGGGCGTCGGGTGCGTTGCTCGCGGACCTTGTGTCGGGTCAAGTGCTCTACCGCAAGAACGCAACGACACCCCGTCCGATCGCGTCGATCACGAAGATCATGACCGCGCTGCTGACCCTGGAGTCGCTTCCGCTGCACCGTCGAGTGACGATCGATCCGCGTGCCGTGTTCGAGCGCGACGACTTCGGCGCATCGAGCACACTCGGCTTGCGTGCGGGGGAGCGGGTATCGGTCGAGGACCTTCTCTACGCGCTGCTGCTCGGGAGTGCCAACGACGCAGCCCTCGCACTCGCCATCGCGGTCGATGGATCGCCGGCCGCATTCGTCGACCACATGAACGCGCGCGCGCGGGAACTCCGCATGCATGCGACACATTTCACGTCAGCGTCGGGGCTCGACGACGGCGGACGGTCGACCCCGCTCGATCTTCTGCACTTGATCCAAGTCGCGAACGCAGACGGCACCTTCCGGATGATCACGGCAACGCGGTTCCACCGCATCCCGGCACCGAATGGACGGATGCGCGTGGTGCAGAATCGCAACGCATTGCTGTGGCTGTACCCCGGCGCCTTCGGGACGAAGACGGGGACCACCGACGGAGCGGGGCCGTGCCTCGTGGCCTCCGCGCGCCGTGACGGCCGCTCCCTGGTCGCCATCGTTCTCGATGCCCCAAGCGAGCCGTTCTCGCCGGCGGCGGCGCTCTTGTCCTATGGGTTCGAGGGCTGGACGCTCGATACCCTCGTCGCCGTGGGGCAACCGGAGGGAACGGTTGCGATCCGCGGGGGCGATGTGTCGGTCGTGGCGGGATCCTCGCTCGAGGCACTGCGCCCGACGGACGCCGGCGATGTGGCGACCACGGTCGTGACCGACCCGACCGCCGCGTTCCCACCGAGACCGGGGCAGCAGGTGGGTTGGCTCGTCGTTCGCTCTGCCGACTCGACTCTCGGGCGTGTGCCGCTCGTGGCGGCCGAGGTGCCGCCGCCGCCAGAGGCGGCCGGGCCGTGGTGGCTCCGGGCGGCTGGTGCGGTCCTCGGTGGCCTGGCCGACGCCGTGGGTGCCCTCGCCGGCTGAGCCTCCCGGCCGCCGCAGGTCTTCCTGCTAGCCTGCCCCGCGATGACGGAGGTTGCTCGCATCCTGTTCGGGCGCGAGGACGTTCGTCGCCGAGTGGCAGAGCTCGGCCGCACGATCACCGGGGACTACGTGGGGCGGGAGCCCGTGTTCGTCACGGTGCTCAAAGGCGGCGCGATGTTCCTCGCGGACCTGATCCGCGCCGTCGATCTGTCGGTCGACGTGCACCTGATGGCGATCAGTCGCTACGGCGACGCTGAGGAGTCGCTCGGGCGGGTTCGGATCCTGCTCGACGTCGATGCGGACCTCACCGGCCGCGATGTGATCCTTGTCGAGGACATCGTCGATACCGGCCTCACGTCTCGCTACCTGCTCTCGGTGTTGCGGGCTCGGGGTGCGGCCAGCGTCGATGTGTGCACGCTGCTCGACAAAGCCGCTCGGCGCATCGTGCCGGTCCGCCCTCGCTACGTCGGGTTCGCGTGCCCGGACGCGTTCGTGGTCGGATACGGCCTCGACTTCCAGGAGCGCTATCGCAACCTGCCGGACATCCTGCAGGTCACCGACCTGCGAGCATTGCGTGCGGATCCAGACGCGCTCGCATCGCTCATCCGTCCAGCGGCGTGAGGTTGCTCGTCACCGGGGGCGCCGATACCCTGGCTTCGACGTGATCGAGATGGAGCTCACCGGAGTTCGGGTGGAACTCCCGACGAACCAGCCGATCGCGTTGCTGCGCGAGAAGGCGGGAGAGCGGTACCTGCCGATCTGGATCGGGCCCGCGGAGGCCGCCTCGATCGCCATGGCACTGCAAGGGGTCGTCACGCCCCGGCCGATGACCCACGACCTTCTCAAGACGATCCTCGACGACCTGTCCATCGCGGTGGTCCAGATCGTTGTGACCGAACTGCGCGAGAGCACCTTCTTTGCGGTGATCACCCTGCAGCGCGGCGACGGGGATCAGCTCGAGGTGTCTGCCCGCCCATCGGATGCGATGGCCCTCGCCGTGCGGATGTCGATCCCGATCTACGCGGCGGACGACGTCCTCGAGGAGGCCGCCATCCTGATCCCGGGCGAGGAAGACGAGGAGGTCGAGAAGTTCCGCGAATTCCTCGACAACGTCACGCCCGAGGATTTCGGATCCTGACGGCGGTCTCAGCCGTAGAAGAAGACCGTCACCCACAGCACGCCGTCGACGCGGACTGCACCGATCGCGACGCGCCGATAGGTTCGATTCAGGATGTTCTCGCGGTGCGGGATCGAGCCCATGAACGCCTGCTCGAGGTCACGCACCGTTCCAGGGGTGACGCCGACGTTCTCACCCCAGTAGTGCCAGCGAACCCCTCGCAAGTAGACGCTTGCTGGATCCGACGTGTGGAACAGTGTGCCCCGTCTCGCCATCGCAATCGAGTGCCGTCGCGCGAGCCGTGAGAGTTCGCGGTTCAACCGGACGTCGCTCACCGCGTGACGGTCGCGGCTCGTATTCGTGGCGTGCAACATCGCACGGCGTTCCCGGATCGAAGGACCGGCTCCCGCAGCGGCCCCGGGGAGCAGTCCGACGAGCGCGGCAACCACGGCCGCCAGGGCGATCAGCCTTCCGATCCTGCGCATTGGTCGTCCCGTTGTCCCTCTGTTGACGGCTCCGTGTGACTAGGGAGGCATCGGCCGTGGCCGGGCACCGCTTGAGCCCCCAAACGGGCGACGGTGCGAGGCTGGGCACGGCATCTTGACCCACCCTCGGCAGGCCGATACGCTCACGAATCACATCGTCGTGATTCCTTCCTCAGGGATCCCTTTCCCAACGGAGCGTGCACATGGCTGAGCAGGGTTTCGCAGCGCCCGAGGTGTGCAAGATCGTCGGTATCACCTATCGACAGCTGGACTACTGGGCCCGCACAGAATTGGTGCTCCCCTCGGTTCGCGACGCATCGGGGAGTGGAACCCAGCGCCTCTACTCGTTCCAGGATCTCGTCACGCTGCGCGTCATCAAGAACCTCCTCGACACCGGCGTGTCCCTGCAGCGCGTTCGGACCGCAGTCGAACACCTCCACGACATGGATCGGCCGGTGACCGAGGTCACGCTGATGTCCGACGGTCAAGGCGTTTACGAGGCGCACTCACCCGAGGCGGTCGTCGACCTCCTTCGCTCGGGACAGGGCGTGTTCGCGATTGCGATCGACCGAGTCTGGGACGACCTCGAAAGCGAGGTCCCTGCCTCGCACCGTGCCGGCGGTCGTCGGGCGGCATCCGGAGGATCGTGAGCGCGCAGCCCTGGCCAGATCAGCCACAGAGTGACGCCGTCCGGTTCGCGCACGCCTCGGAGCGGCAGTTCGCGAAGCTCCTCGACTTCTATCAGATCACGTGGGCGTACGAACCCACGTCATTCCCGATCGCGTGGGATCGTGACGGCAACCCCGTGCAGCGGTTCACACCGGACTTCTATCTCCCGGAGTTCGACCTCTATCTCGAGATCACCACGCTGAACCAGAAGCTCGTCACGAAGAAGAACCGCAAGGTCCGTCGCCTTCGGGAGCGGTATCCGGAGATCCGCTGCACGGTGTTCTACCAACGCGACTACCTCTCGCTCGTGACGAAGTACGGGCTGGAGGACGCCTCCGGCTAAGAGCCAGACTTCGCCCAACGGGCCGTACACTTCCCGCCGTGAACTTCGCGCCGCACACAGAGCAGGACGTCCACGAGATGCTCGCCGCCATCGGCGCCGGATCGATCGACGATCTGTTCGAGCAGATCCCGCCGCCCGTCCGCCTCACTCGGGAGCTCGATCTCCCCGACGGCGTGTCCGAGCAGGAGATCCTCGACGATCTCCCACCGTCTCGCCGGGCGGAACCGATGCCTGGACGACCTCGTGTGCTTCGCGGGTCGGGGCGCCTCGACCACTTCATCCCGTCGGTCGTGTGGGCGCTGGCAGGGCGGTCGGAGTTCTACACGTCGTACACGCCATATCAGCCCGAGCTGTCGCAGGGAGTGTTGCAGGCGTTGTTCGAGTTCCAGTCGATGGTGTGCGAGTTGACCGCGCTGGACGTGTCCAACGCCTCGCTGTACGACGGCTCCACCGCGCTCGTTGAGGCAGCGCATATGAGCCGCACGAACAACCGCCATCGGTTCGTCGTCTCGGCGGGGGTGGACCCCCGAACGGTCGAGACCCTCCGAACCTATGGGGCGGGCGCAGGCTACGAGATCGACCAGGCTGCAACGCCTCCACAGGACCTCGGAGGCGACGTCGCCGCCGTGGTCGTGCAGCATCCGAACGTCTACGGATCGCTCGAGCCGGTGCGTGCGTGGGCGGACACCGCGCATGCGGCGGGCGCTCGTTTGATCCAGATCTTCGACGTGACGTCGCTCGGCGTGCTCGCGCCACCCGGCGAGCTCGGGGCCGACATCGCCGTCGCCGAGGGTCAGCCCCTCGGGAACCACTTGGCCTTCGGTGGTCCGTACCTCGGGATCCTCGCGGCTCGGATGGCCGACGTCCGACGGATGCCCGGGCGGATCGTCGGCGAGACCGTCGATGCGGCAGGGCGTGCGGGCTACGTGCTCACCCTGCAGGCCCGAGAACAGCACATCCGGCGTGAGAAGGCCACGTCGAACATCTGCACGAACCAAACGCTGATGGCGCTCGCGGCCACCGTGTACCTCGCATGGTTGGGTCCAGCCGGGTACCGGGAGCTGGGCGAGGCTTGCCTGGCGAGGACCGACTATGCGCGGCGGGCCCTGACCTCGATCCCAGGCGTCGTCGATGCCCTTCCCCGACTCGCCAGGTGTTCAAGGAATTCACCGTTCGGCTCCCGATCGCCGCCGCCGAAGTTCGGGATCGACTCCTCGAAGCCGGGTATCTGGCCGGCGTGCCCGCGCCGTGGTTCGACGAGGATGCCCTGATCGTGGCGGTGACCGAGCGCCGGACGGTCACCGAGATCGACGGCCTCGTCGCAGCGCTTCGCGAGGTACTTGCGTGAGCGATCTCGGAGCTCCGGTGCGACGCCAGGGCCCGCCCGGCGCAGGAACGATCCGCGACCTGTCGAGATCGGGGCGGCGCGCCTCGTCGCTGCCCGCGACCCCGCTGCCCATCCCGCCGATCGACGCCGAGCAACTCCGGATCGGTGACGTCGGTCTGCCCGAGGTGGCCGAGGTCGATCTGGTCCGCCACTACACACGGTTATCGCAACAGAACTACGGGCTCGATACGGGGTTCTACCCGCTGGGGTCCTGCTCGATGAAGTACAACCCCAAGCTCGCCGAAACCGCGGCGGCGATGCCCGGCTTCGCGCGGCTCCATCCCTGCCAACCCGACGGGACCGTGCAAGGCACGCTCGAGCTGTTGTGGCTCCTCGAGCGTGCGCTCTGCGAGATCACGGGGATGGCCCGAGCCACGCTCCAACCGCCCGCCGGAGCGTGTGGCGAACTGACCGGGTTGCTGATCATGCGCGCCTTCCACGCCGCCGCGGGACGGCAACGTCGGATCGTGCTGATCCCCGACTCGGCGCACGGAACCAACCCGGCGAGCGTGCACCTCGGCGGGTTCGAAGCGGTGGCTGTGCCTTCGGACGCACGAGGGCTCGTTGACGTGGCAGCGCTCGAGGCGCTCGTCGACGACGACGTTGCAGGGCTCATGCTGACGAACCCGAACACCCTCGGCCTGTTCGAACAGGACATCGAACGCATCACCGCCGCCGTCCACGCGATCGGGGGTCTCGTGTACTACGACGGCGCGAACCTCAACGCGATCATGGGTCGGGCTCGGCCGGGCGACATGGGGTTCGACATCGTGCATATCAACACGCACAAGACCTTCGCAACACCGCACGGTGGGGGAGGGCCGGGAGCCGGCCCGGTCGGGGTCGTCGACCGGCTCGTGCCATATCTGCCCGTCCCGAGGGTCGAGCGAGCGGAGGACGGCACGTTCTTGCTCAACGACGTGGCGCCGGATTCCATCGGTCGGATGCACGGCTACCACGGCAACATCGGGGTCCTGGTGCGGGCCTACGCGTACGTATTCCTGCATGGTGGCGACGGCCTTCGTGATGTGACGGATCACGCCGTGCTGAATGCGAACTACCTCGCGGCGCTCGTTCGCGACACGTACCCGTTGGCGTTCCCGGATTCGCCGCCGATGCACGAGTTCGTCTCCACGGCCAGGGCGCTCGAGCGGGCGACAGGCATCCGAGCGATGGATGTCGCGAAGCGCGTGATCGATCTTGGGTATCACCCGTCGACGGTGTACTTCCCGCTCGTCGTGGACGAGGCGATGATGATCGAACCCACCGAGACGGAGTCGAAGGAAACGCTCGACGGGTTCGCACACGCACTCCTGCAAGCAGCCCGCGAAGCCTCTGAGGAGCCGTCCCTCCTGCACGCCGCGCCCACGACGACCCCCGTTGGTCGTCTCGACGAAGCTCGAGCGGCCCGGCATCTCAAGTTACGCTGGTGACTGCACTGCAGACTCTCTGCTTCAACACCGCGCATCAGGATTAGTCAACTCTGACTACCCGTCCTCAAGCCCTCCGTGCCGTGACCGATGAACCGGGGGAGCGGGCGATAGCCGATCGCCCAGGAGACGGAGGTACGCAAGATGCGAGGTGGTCTGGCCAGGATCGTTGCTGCGAGCACGCTCGTGGTCGTGCTGCTCGCGATGTCCGCGTCGGTAGCTCCTGCCGCGTCGGCGACATTGCGTCGCGTTCGGATGCTCGAGAAGGTGAACCACGCCCGAGTCGAGCGCGGTATCCACACGCTCAAGATGGACGACGAGGTCGTGAAGATCGCCCACGCGCACAACGTCGCGATGGCGATGAAGAGGGCGCTGTTCCACACCGCCGACCTCGGTGCGAAACTCCGGCGAGTCAGCTGGCGTGTCTGGGGGGAGAACGTCGGCGTCGGGATGAGCATGCCTCGCCTGTTCCGCGCGTATATGGCGAGCCCCGATCATCGCGCCAACATCCTGAACGGCCGATTCACGCACGTGGGGATCTCGTTCATCGTCCGCCACGGCGTCATGTGGTCCACGATGATCTTCTACGGCTAGTTGCAGCCCTTTGCAGAGCAAACGCTGGAGGCCCGGGCACGTGCCCGGGCCTCCAGCGTTCTTGAAGCTGCCGTGACCTACGTGACCCGGCGGCGACGGCCCACCGCAAGCGCCACGAGGCCGAGCGCCAGCAGGATGAGCGCCGCCAGCCCGAACCTGCCGGCGTCGGATCCGGTGAACGCCGTGGGCTTCGGCGGCTTGGGGTTCGTCGCCGCCTCGACGATCGTCACGATCGCATCATCGTCGGCGCTCACGGTCTCTTCGAGGACGTCGGTCCCGGTCGCTGTGCCGACGTTGGTCACGAGGACCTCGTCCGCGGGAAGGACCCAGTCCTTGGTGAGCGTCATCGACGCGTCGGGCGCAAGCTCGTCGATGTCACCGATGTGGCCCAGCACGTCGTCGTCGACGCTCACGTTGTACAGCGTCGTGTCGCCCGTGTTCGTGACCTTGTAGCTGTACGTCACCGTGTCGCCGGGGTTCCCGGAAACAGGATTCACCGTCTTGACGATGTCGATCTCGGGATGGATCAGGTCCACCTCGTGCGAGTCTTCGTCGGTCGTCGAGCGGCCATCGTCGGCGGTGCCCTCAACGGTTGCCGTGTTCGGCAGGGGATCGGGGTCCGCGTCGGTCACCAGATGGTCGCAGGTGTACTCCCACACTTCGTCCGGCTCAAGGACGGCGTCCCCGTCGTCGCCCGTGACGTACGTTGGGTCTCCCTCGTCGCAGTTCGGATCGACGACGGTGACGTCGAACAGAGGAATATCCGTGGTGAGCTGCACCTCGAAGGTGTAGGGGATCGTGTCGCCGACGTGGGCGAGAACCGGCCCACCCTTCTCGATCTCGATACCGATCGGGCACTTCACCGTGATCGTGACCGGTGCCGTCTGGGGATTGCCGTCGTTGGTCGACGTGGCGCTCGCCGTGTTGATGACCTCGCCACACGTGGCCGGGGTCGTCGGTGAGCTCAGGTGCACGGTCTTCGAGGCGCCTGGGGTCATGTCTCCGAAGTGACAGAGCAACGTGCCGTCCTCGATCGAGCACTGATCCGCGCCGGTCCCGCCGTCGATCGCCCACGCGAGCCCTGCGTTCGTCGGAAGGGTGTCCGACACGGTCACGCCTTTCGCCGTTCCAGCCCCGTTGTTGGTAACCGTGATGGTGTAACCGATGGTGTCGCCGGCGTTCACCACGGCTGCATCGGCGATCTTCGAGAGCAGGAGCGATGCGCAGTGCACCGTAATGGTAACGACGCCGCTCGTGATCTGCGTCGAGTTCGAGGCGTCGACCTTGGCTGTGTTCGAGAGTGTGCCGCAGCTGGCGGCGGTCGTCGGAGAGGTGACATGCACCGACGCCGTCGCGTCGGGCGCAAGGTTGAAGCCCTTGCCGCCACAGGTCAAAACGCCTGTGGCGATGTCGCACTTCCAGTCGCCCGTCGTGTTCTCGACCGACCAGCTCAAGCCTGGGTTCGTTGGAAGCGTGTCCTTCATCTCCACGTCGAAGGCGGTGCCTTCCCCGGTGTTCGTCACGGTGACCGTGTACCCAACCTGCTCACCGGCACTCACCGACGCCGCGTCCGCGGTCTTGTCGATCGAGAGGTCGGGGAAGAGCACGTCGGTTGTGCAATCGGCCGTGTCGGTCAGCACCGTGCTCGACTGTGCCGCCGTCGCGGTCGCGGTCACCACGTTGGTGATCGGATCGGGGTTGTCCGTCAGCGTGTAGGAGAACGTGTGCGCCTCGGAGTCGCCGCCCGCCAGGGAATCGGCGAAGGAAGCCGAGAGGTTCCCGAGGATCGAGTCCTCCACCTCGATCTTGTTCAGGGTGTCCTCTCCGGTGTTCTCAACCGTGATCGTGTACGAGATCTCCTCGCCGACAGATCCTGAAACGGGGCAGGACTTCAGGACGTTGAGGCCGGGAAACAGGATGTTGCCCGCCTGCTTCAGCGGCACCGTCTGCTGGCCCGAAGGGATCGTGCTGCCGCCGACGACCTTCGCGGCGTCGAGGTTGGCGTGGATGTTGCCACTCACCTGGGTCTCGAACGGATCGCACCAGAGGCTGGTCACGAGTCGCACGATCAGTTGTTCGCCACCGTCGAGGTTGGTCACGCGCACGGTGGCCTCGACATCAGTTCCGTCCGGCGGGGGACCGGTCTCCGATTGGATCGACACGGCCTCATCGCCGTCGAGATTCTTGTTGCCGGTGTCGGGGCTATTGAGCGACGCGCTGATCAGATCGTTGATGCCCACCATGGAGCCTGCCGTGGTCGTGCCGTCCCATGAGAGATCGAGATCGATGTCGCCGTGGGCGGTGCCTGCGTCGATCGTCACCGCGACGAAGTACACGACCCGGTCGCCACACGCGAAATCCTGGCCTTCGAGGGACTCTTCGACCCCGTTCGGGCCGATCGAACGGTTCCCGTATTGCCCGCCGATCCCGGTCGTGTGATTGTAGGAGGTGTGACCCGCGGCGATGAAATCGAGACTCACGTCGCCGCTCGGCAGGGAAGCGAGCGCCGCTGGTGCGTCCGCGTTGGCGGCTTGGCCGAGGCCCACCGCCAGTACCAGGAGAGAGCCAACGATCGTCGCGACCGCTCGGCGCCGCCCTTGTCCGTGTCCCGATGTGCGGTGTTTGCCACGCATTCCCGTACCCTCCATGTGAGCCATCCGTTCCTCCGAGCCCGATGATCAGGGACCGCTCGAGGGACATCCTCCGTACTAGCGAGGTCCCCCAGGTCAGAACGTACGCCTCCCGCTCGGGGGACGCCATCGGGCGAAAGGTGTGAGGGCCGGCCCCACCCCCCGACGTAGTCCATTCGGACCCACGGAGGGGTCTAGGGGTCCCGCGTACCGGCGCGAATGCGACAGCTGATCACACCGGCACGACCCAACCATCGCGGATCGCGGGCGAACAGAAGGGAAGGAGGAGTCTGATTCAGCAACGTTCCATAATGTGCATTATGGGCGTTGGGCCAGACGTGCTTGGGAGCCCCCTCAGGTCTGACGCTGCGGTCGCACGCGCATGTCGAGACCCCAACCGGTGACCTTCCACAGCGCTTCAGCGACGATCGAGCGCGAGATCTTCGAGGCCCCATACCGGCGTTCACGAAACGTGATGGGCGCCTCGCCGACGTCGTACCCCAGCATGTGGCTCCGCCAGACCAGCTCGATCTGGAACCCGTAGCCGTCCGCGGCAACCGGGCGACGAACCAGCTCTTCGAGCAAGGTCCTGCGGTAGACGCGGTACCCGCTCGTCGCGTCC
The DNA here is from genome assembly GCA_963746995.1 of uncultured Actinomycetes bacterium. GTDB lineage: Bacteria > Actinomycetota > UBA4738 > UBA4738 > HRBIN12 > AC-51. Next base: position 679,528 of record CAVVDF010000005.1, on the reverse strand, counting down.
GCGATGGGCAGGCCGAGCATGAACCGGGCGTAGAGGTTTCCAGCCCGTGACAGGGCGACCCGAGAGCGGCTCCAGTCCGTCACCGAGCCACCCGGTATGTATCGGCTTCCGACGACCAGATCGTGGCGATCTGCCGCCTCGAGGAGCACGGGAAGCTCGGCGGGATCGTGGGAGAGATCGGAGTCCATCTCGATCGCGAGGTCGTATCCCTCCGTCAAGGCGACGTGGAAACCCTCCAGATACGCGGTTGACAGCCCCGACTTCGTCGAGCGAGACAAGAGGCGGACGCGGGGATCCACGGCCGCGATCGCCCGAACGATCTCGCCTGTGCCGTCGGGTGAGGAGTCGTCGACGACGAGGACGTCGACCCCCGGTGTGGCGGTCACACCCTCGATCACGGACACGATGGTGTCTCGCTCGTCATATGTCGGCAAGATGGCGAGTGCGCGGGCGGGTCGCGGCAGCGGCCCCGGTGCGGGACGGGCGTGCGTGCGGCGTCGAGGCGGAGCCAGCATGGCGAAGCAGCATCCGATCACACAGGCGACAGGGACGACGTCCCCGTATCGGACGTATGGCGTTACGGCCGTGGAGGGCACGACGTCGCCCCGCAGGATACCCGTCCGGAACAGCTCGGTGCGGGAGGCGACGCTCCCCCGCGGATCGATGAACGCGCTGATCCCGGCGACCCCGGCATCGACGACCCACCGGCCGGTCTCCACCGCCCGCATCTGGCTCATCTGGAGGTGCTGCGCCGCCGCAGCGGTGAACCGATATGACGCGTTGTTGACGGGCACCACGAGGAAGGTCGCGCCCGCTTGCACGAACGCCCGGGTGAGCAGAGGGAACGCGTTCTCGAAGCAGATCGGGGTGCCGTAGGGGGGCACCCCGGGTTGCGCCAGCGTATGGACGGACTCCCCCGGCGTGCGATCCACGGGGATCTGCTGGAGCGCTCCGATCCATCGCAGGCGCGAGCGCCACGGCACATATTCGCCGAACGGGACGAGATGGACCTTGTCGTATCGCCCCACGATCTGGCCCTCCGCATCGAACGCCAGCACACTCGTGCGTTGCGAGCCGTCTGGATCGTTCACCACCGCACCCACCGTTGTCGGCACGCCGACGTCCGCGATCACGCTCCGGACGGCCGTCCTAGTGGGCGGGTCGACCAACGCCGCGGGATCCAACGCCCCTTCACCCCACACGACGAGGTCGAGCGACGGGTCCTCGACCAGGCTCTTGTGCAGCGCGATCGACCGGCCGGCGACGATCAGATCTTCCTCGACCGTCGACGTTCCCGGCGGTACGCGAACGTCGATCTGCACGACGCCAACCCTGAGGGCCTGCGCTGCCGGCAGCGCGATCGGGATCGCCGCTGGTGTGACGATAGCGGCGGCAGCGACGATCGCGAGCGCGATCCGATGCGTTCGCCGGCCGTCGTGCGCGAGCAGCTCGACGATCGCCGCGTTGACCAGCACCACGACGAACGTCACGCCCCAGACAGCCGTGACCGACGCCAGTGGCAGCAGGGTTCGATCGGCGACCTGCGAGATCCCGAGCGACGCCCACGTGAAGCCCCCGAGTGGCCACATCCCGCGGAGCCAGTCGACCGCGGTCCACGCCCCTGCCAGCACGACGGCGTCGAGGATCGGCCGTGCACCACGGGTAAGAACGACCGCGACAACCGCGAAGACTGCCGTTGACACGGCGCACAGCACAACCAGCGCCGTCCAGGCCATCGCCCCGAACAGGGCGATCCAATAGAGCGACGCTCCGTACAGCCCGATGCCGTAGCAGAGACCGAGCATCGCGGCTCGGCCCAGCCGCGCGCCCCGCAGACACCACAACAGCGGCACGAGGCCGACGAAGGCGATCGGCCACCAGCCCGCTGGCGGGAACGCCAGCGACGACAGGACGCCCGCGACGAGCACAACCGCGAATGCGAGCCGACCGCCGAGATGCTCGCTGACGCTCACGCGCTCACGCGCAATCGCGGCAGAGCATCTTCTTCTTGTCCGCGAGTTGGCTCCGGTGCTTCACTAAGAAGCACCGTTTGCACATGAACTCGGTCTCCTGCATGGGCACGACCTTCGTGTCGATCGGCTCGGCACGATCGTCGCGAGCGAGGTCGAGCGGCACCACGTCGTCGTCCTCGACGGGTTCCTTGGCGGTCTCGGTGGCCTCCTGTTTCGCAAGGAGGTCCTGGATCGACTCCACCTCGCCCAATCCGGGCTCCGGGGGCACGGTGGCGTCCGCGAGGTCCTCCGGCGAGGGTTCCGCGTCCTCGTCGTCGTCCTCGATCGGAAGGTCTTCCTCCTCGTCGACCAACTCGTCGATTTCCTCAGCCATGTGGGTGGTTCCGTCCTTCGCTTCCGCGGTCCGAGGCCTCCACCTCGTTCTCGGGCGCGCATCCTACACCCAAGCGTCGCGAACGATGGGAACGGCAACGAAGAGGACCCAAGAGACCTTTGGGTCCGTGGCGCCGGGGCGCCGCGTTCTCTACTCAGCCTCTTGGGTCCGGCACCACCGCCGGGGCGGTGATACGTCGGCGACGGTATCGAAGGGCCCGCGCGCCGGTCAAGGCTCGGTCCCCGAGAAGAGTGACAAGTTCCTCAGGCCAGCCAGACCTCGCGGCCGATCGAGACCGTCAGGATCGGCCGCAGACCCTGTACGTCGTCGATGCCGAACGGATCGACGTCGTACGCGGCGAAGTCCGCTCGCATGCCGGGTTCGAGTACACCAACCTTCCCCTCGCGATGGGCAAGACGCGCGCTCCCGACCGTATGCAACCGGATCGCATCTCGCCTGGAGAGGCGCTGCGACTGGTCGTGGTGCTGCTCGAGCGCGTGGATCGTGAGCCACGGGTCCAGCGGCACCACCGGCGAGTCGGAGCCAACGCCCACCACCACGCCCCGTTCTTCGAGGACGCGCACGGGGGTCATCGCCCACGCACGTGCGTGCCCGACCGCCTGCTCGTAGAGCGCGCCCGGGCCGCCCCAGTACAGATCGAACGTCGGCTGGATCGACGCGGCGATCCCGAGCATCGCGGCCCGTTCGATCTGACCCGCGGACGGCATCTCGAGGTGCTCGATGCGATGTCGTCGTGCACGCAGGTGCCGACGTTGCCGAGAATCGAGATCTCGCGCGAGCGCCTCCCACGCCGCAAGCACCTGTTCGATCGCACGGTCCCCGATCGCGTGCATGCCGACCTGCAGCCCGGCGTCGTGTGCGTCGCGGAAGAAGCCCCGCAGGATGTCGTCGTCAAAGGCCAAGGCTCCAGTGCCCGACCCATCCGCGTAGGGCGCTGAGAGCGCGGCCGTGCGTGCGCCGATCGAGCCATCTGCCGGAAGGTCGCCGCCGATCGCCGACAGCCCGAGACCCACGGCGGCGGGCACGTCCATCGTGCCGAGGACGACCTCGACCTGGATCGGGAGTCGCCGCCGATGCGACAGCAGGACTTCGACGTCGCGGAACCCCGACTCGTGGGGCAGGGCCATCTCATGCACGGAGGTCACCCCGACCATCGCCGCGTGCCCGGCGGCGATCAACTGGAGCTCCTCGATCCTGTGCGCGGACCGTTGCTCGGCGACCCACCCGACGACCATCCGGTTCGCGTCACGGCGGACAATGCCGGTTGGTGCCCCGTCTGGGCCGCGCTGGACGCCGTCGCGAAGCGCTAGGGCTCCTGATCGCTCGAGCGCCCCGCTGTTGACGAGCGCGGCGTGCCCGTCGGTCCGACGGATCACGAGAGGTGCGGTTGAGACGCCGTCGAGCGCCGCTAGACCCGGCAGCGTCTGGTCCGCCCACGTCGATTCGTCGAACCCGCTGAGGAAGACAACATCGTCGCCGGCACCCTCCGCTCGGTGCCGGGCAACGGTCAGGAGATCAGCCGCCGATCTCGTGGCACGGACGGCCTCATCGTCCACCGCGAGCCCGGTGCTCGTGAGGTGCACGTGGGCGTCGACAAAGCCCGGCATGATCGTCGCTCCGGGCAGGTCAACGACGCGATCCGCATGGGGCAGGTCACCGGACCCCACTCGCTGGACGTGGCGGTCGTCGATCAGCAGCCACTCCCCCGACGACGGGTGGCCCAAGGTGCGCACGCGTGTGGCCCGGTACAGAGTTCTCACGGCAGCCGGATGATGCCACGCAGGTCCACGTTTGCGTGCGACGTCGCGAGAGGGCCGTCGCAGTCGCGGACGCGCGCCCTGTGGGCCTTCCCGTCGTGCGGACGCAGCCCCAGGTCGGTGATCGCCGTTCGCCAGGCGCGTGCCGACCGAGTCACGGTCCCGGCATCGCCGAGGAACACAACGTCATCGACCCATCGGAATGGAGGCGCTCCGGCCAGACCGGCCGCCGTATCAGCGAACGAAAGCAGGCGATCAGCGAGGTAGGAGGATGCCGCAGGCCCGACCGGGAGACCGACGATGCCACGGTCCCAGACTGGGCGAAGGGTGGCGAGCAACTGCTCCGGATCACCGCCGCGCGCCTCGCTCGTTCGCTCCAGCACGGCGGGGCCGATCGACGCGAAGCAGCCCTGAACGTCGCCGCGCTCGATCACGCTGGAGAGCCCGACCTCGCCTTGGATCGCACGACGCCAGGCTCGGAGCTCGCCGCCGAGATCCGGGGCGCGATCCGCACGCCTCGCGCTGCCGTAGCTGCGCGGGCCACGGCGCCCAGGCGGGAACGCCAGCTCGGCAGCACGGGCGTAGCGGGCTGCGTGCTCGAGCTCGAGTCGAACGAGCAGGCGACGCCGGCCCGATGGCGCGACCCACGGCTCGATGTGCATGCTGTGACCCTCCCCACGTGCTCCGAGGGAGGCCGAGCAGACTCGCATCACAGCACACATGTGCGCCTCGCAACGATCCCCGAGCCGGGTCATCTTCGACTCCCCCGCTAGGATGGGCCGATGCTGGACGAGCGTGACGCGGCGATCGTCGCGGCCTTGCAGGCCGACGCGCGGGCCACGTACGCGGACATCGCCGCCAAGGTGGGGCTGGCCGCCTCCTCCGTCCACGATCGGGTTCGCAAGCTCGAGTCTGCCGGTGTCATCGTCGGGTACCGCGCCGTCGTCGATCCCCCGGCCGTGGGGCTGATGGTGACGGCCCTGATAGCCGTCACGCCGCTCGACCCACGGCAGCCCGACGATCTCCCCGACCGGCTCGCGGACTTCCCCGAGGTCGAGGACTGCCTGTCCGTCGCCGGTGAGGCCAACTACGTCTTGAAGGTGCGAACCCGCAGCACGACTGATCTCGAGGACCTGATCCGCCGGCTCCGCGAGCGGGCCGGCGTCAGCACCCGCACCACGATCGCGCTCTCGATCCCCTTCGAGGACCGCCCGCTCAACCTCTGAGCCCCTGGCCGATATCCTGATTCGATGCGTCTGTACGACTCGCTCACCCGCACGCTGCAAGAGGTCGACCCTGTCGAGCCCGGCCACGTACGGATGTACGCCTGCGGGCCGACCGTCTACCGGTACGCCCACTTGGGCAACCTCCGGAGCTTCATGCTGTACGACTTGATCCGGCGTGCTCTCGAATACGAAGGGTTCCGAGTCACCGAGGTGATGAACATCACCGACGTGGGTCATATGACTGATGAGTCATCCGCGGAGGCGATCGACAAGATGCAGTTGGCGATGGAAGACGAAGGACTCGCGCCGCTCGAGATCGCCGCGAAGTACACGGCCGCGGTGTTCGACGACGCCGCGGCGCTGGGGATACGGCCGGCGGATCGGTACCCGAAGGCGACCGAACACATCCAGGAGATGGTGGATCTCACCCAGACTTTGATCGAACGTGGCCACGCCTACGTCGTCGACAACGGTTCGGTGTACTACGACGTCGCATCCTTCGAAGGGTACGGAAAGCTCTCCGGCAACACGCTGGAGAATCTTCGTGCGGGTCACCGTGATCTCGAAACGGACCCTCGCAAACGGCACGACGCCGACTTCGCGCTGTGGAAGGCGGCAGGCCCAGGCCGGGCGATGAAATGGCCGAGTCCGTGGGGCGAAGGGTTCCCCGGATGGCACGTGGAGTGCTCGGCGATGTCGATGAAGTACCTCGGCGATCGGATCGACATCCACACGGGAGGCACGGACCTGCGCTTCCCCCATCACGAAGATGAGATCGCCCAGTCCGAGGGGGCGGTCGGTCACCAAGTCGTTTCGATCTGGGTCCACGCAGGTCACCTGCGGCAGTCGGGCCAGAAGATCGCCAAATCCACCGGCAACGTGGTCTTGGTTCGTGACTTGATCGACCGCGGACTCGATCCGCTCAGCTTCCGATGGCTGTGCTTCCAGACCCAATACCGATCCGAGATGGACTTCACGTGGGACGCGATGACCTCCGCCGATCAGCGGGTCAAGCAGTTGCGCCGACACATGGCCTCGTGGTCGTCGCCGGCCGTATCACTGGGTGCGGCGGCGACCGCTGCCGAGGTCCGCTTCCGGGAGGCGCTCGACAACGACCTCCACCTGCCGAGCGTGGTGGCCCTCGTGAACGAGGTCGACCACGCAAGCGATATCGAGCCCGGCGAGAAATACGCGCTGTTCGCCGGATGGGACGCCGTCCTCGGACTGGATCTCGAACGCGAGGCTCACAGCTCATGGCAGCCGACCGAAGACGTGCGTGCGCTGGTTGCGGCCCGCGACGCCGCCCGGGCGGCGCATGACTACGTGACCTCGGATCGGCTCCGCGACGAGCTCGCCGCTTTGGGTCTCGAAGTCATGGATACCGCCCAGGGCACGAGCGTTCGCCCGCGCGACTGAAGGTCTATTCCGCAACGAGGAGCTCGCGCGGCGACCGATTCAGGGACTCCACCCCGTCCTCGGTCACCGCCACGATGTCCTCGATCCGCACGCCGAGCCGCCCGTCGAGATAGATGCCTGGCTCGACCGAGAAGGTCATCCCGGGCTCGAGCACGGTGCGATCATCGCCGGCCGCATACGGCGGCTCGTGCACCTCTCGGCCGATGCCGTGGCCGGTCCGGTGGATGAAATGCTCGCCGTAGCCCGCGGCGTCGATCACGCCTCGCGCCGCCGCGTCCACGGTCGCGATCGCGACCCCGGGCCGGATCGCCTCGGTCGCGGCGGCCTGAGCGCGCCGGACGATCTCGTGGACCGTGCGAAGCTCGCTCGTCGGCTCCCCCAGCGCGAGCGTGCGGGTCGTGTCGCTGTAGTACCCGTCCAGCGATCCTCCGAAGTCCAGGACGAGCGCATCGCCCGATCGCAACAGCCGCCCCGTTGGCTCGTGGTGCGGTGAGGCGGCGTTCGGCCCCGAGGCGACGATCGTGAACTCGGCTCGCTCGTGCCCGTGCGCGACGAGGAGCACTGCCAGCTCGTCCGCCACCTCGACCTCCTGCCGGCCGATCAACGCGCTCGACCGCAGGTCGTCGAAGCATCGATCCGCCGCGGCCGCCGCCCGCCGCAATGCGTCCAATTCCTCGGGATCCTTCCGTGCGCGGAGCCAGCCCACGACGTCGGCTGCGGAGGTCCACGCTCGATCCTTCACCGCCGACTGCAGTTCGAGCACGTGGCTGCCCCAGATCCGATCCCCGAGCCGCACGGGACCGGGTGGCAGCAGGTGCTCGACGATCGCGTACGGATCCTCCGTGTCGCGCCAGCCAACAAGGTCGACGATCACCCCCGCCGCCCCCGACGCGGCAAGCGGCCGTTCAAGCAGCGGCACGATCAGCACGGGTCTGCGCTCGGGCACGATGACGAGCGCGGTCAGCCGTTCGAGCGGCATCGGGTCGTACCCGCACAGGTACGCGAGATCTGGTGACGGGCCGACGACCAGCCCCGCCGCGCCCACCTCGGCCACGCGCGCAGCCGCCGCGTCCAGCCGCCGTTCGAAACGGTCGGACGTCGCTCTCATACCTTGAGCAAGATCTGTTGGGGCACGACCTGGAACGCGGCCGGCGTGACGCCGAGCGGTCGACCGTCGGCAACAACCGGCATCGCGTGCGGACTCGCGACCGAGATCGCGAGCTTGGCATGCAACTCGAGGATATTCGGGTCCGGCACATGGTCGCCATGACGGAAGATCCGGGGCAACATCCGGTACGCGTCGGACCGCGGGCCGGTGAAGACGAGCGCCTCCAGTACACCGTCACCTGGGAACGACCGGGGCGACAATCGGATCCCGCCATCCGCGAACTGGCCGTTGCCGACCACGACGCTCCAGGCTGTGGCCTCCCGGGTCTTCCGGTCCGTCTGGATCGTGAGCGCCTGAGGATGACTCCGGAGGTACGCGCGCCAGAAGCCCCAGAATCGCCGCAGGTTCGTCGCTCGTCGACCGCCACCGCTTGCCATCGCAGCTGCCGCGTGGAATCCGATCTCGGCCACGTTGTGCGCATACCGAACGATGCGCGATCCGTTCGGCCCACTGACCGCGATCTTCATCACATCGAACGGATACGTGTTCCCGCCCGCGAGGTGTCCGACCGCGCCGTCCACGTCGCGCGGCAGGCCGAAACTCAATGGGAGGTCGCCAGTCGTATTCGCACCGACGACGCCCAGGACCGCGTCCGGCTGGATCGGTCGGCCGTCGCGGAACATCCCGTTGACGACGTCCTGCACAGTCTCGTCGTCGCCGACGGCCGCCAGATACCGATAGCCCTCATCGAGCGCCGCCGTGCTCAGCGAGGTGAGGTCGGACGCCGTCGGCGCCACGTGGAGACGGTACGCGAGCCCTCGCGCCGCGAGAGCTCGCTCCACCGCCTCGACCTGACCCGCAACCGCACCGTCGCCGGCGTGCGCATCCACAAGGACCGCGAGCGGACCGAACGGGCTAGTGGTGGGGCTCATCAGGAGCTCACTGTAGCGAGACCCCCGTGTACCCGACGACGCCGCGGGCGACCGCATCGCGGGCTTTGCGAACGTCGTCGGCGACCCCGCGGGGCGCCACCTCCTCGATCTGGCGCAGCAGGTCGAGGAGTTGCTTGCAGTTGCGAACGAAGTCCCCAGGCGCCATCTCCGTTTCCTCGAGCACGTCCTCGAGCGCGGTCCCCTCGGCCCAGCTGTAGACGACCGCTGCGAATCCGGCGTCGAGCTCGCGGCACAGTTGCACCTCGTGCTCGTCTTCCACGCGGCGGATCTGGCGCCACAACCGCTGGAGGCGCTCATAGGCTTCGGCGGTCGGGCCCGTCGGCATGATCCCGGGCAGCGGCTGGCGTTCCCGGGACTCGTAGACGACGGTCGACACCACGGCCGCGAGCTCGCTCGGGTCGAGCCCGTCGAGGATCGAGGCCCCCAATGCTTCCCCGACCAACAGATCGCCCTCGCCGTACAGACGCGTGAGGCGTCGGCCCTTGTCGGTCAACCGCCACCCGTCCACGTAGGCGAGCGAGCCGAGCACCGCCAGCACCCGGTCGAACCGGCGCGCCAGCGTCTCCGTTCGAAGCTTGATCCTTCGCTCGACACCGCCGATCTGCCCCGCGAGCTTGTCCGCTCGTTCGGCCCATCGTTCGTGGGCGCGTCGATCCGGGCACGCATGGCACGGATGAGCAGCTGCCTCGGCATCGAGCCGCGCAGCGGCAGCCTCGATGGCCGGATCGCCGGCCGAGTCCCGCTCCCGGGACGGCCGAACATGCAACGCGGTGAGTGAGGCCGCGACGTCCCGCCGATACCGCGCGCTCCGGGTCGAACCCGATCGCGGAAGCTGGATCCGGGTGAGCGCTCGCGGTGGCTCCCGGAAGTCATGCGGCCCCAACCGGAAGAAGGAGCGGTCATCGGTCAGGACGGTTGGCCGGCTCTCCCGGACCGCAATGACGACGGCGAGCCCTCCGCCGTGTCCCGAACGAGGCGCGGCGATCACATCGCCCGGTCGCAACCGTTGCAGCGCCGTCCGGATCGCGTCGCCCCGCGTTCGCTCGCCCGTCCGTCGGTCGCGATCCCGGAGCGCCCTTGCCTCACGCCGAAGCGCCCAGTACTCGTCGAAGTCGCCCATGTGACAGACGAGATTCGCCCGATAGTCGGCGAGCGCCGCGCGATCGCGCTCCTTCGCCCGCTCGAGCGCCACCACGCCACGGTCCGCCAAGAACTGCGCGAACGAGCTGTTGAGCATCTGGTGCGCTTGTTCGGTCGTGTAGTTGCGCACAAGGTTGACAGCCATGTTGTAGGACGGTCGGAACGACGAGGTGAGGTCGTAGGTTCGGGTCGCGGCGAGACCGGCGACACGCTCGAACGGCACCTGTCGCTGATAGATCACGACCGCGTGCCCGAGCGCGTCGATCCCGCGTCGTCCGGCGCGGCCCGTGAGCTGCGTGTACTCCCCGGGGGTGAGCAGCTCGTGCCGCTCCCCCTGGAACTTCCACAGGTCTTCGATCACGACCGTCTTCGCGGGCATGTTGATGCCGAGCGAAAGCGTCTCGGTCGCGAAGACCACTTTGATCATGCCTGCCTCGAACAGTTCCTCAACCGTCTCCTTGAACGCCGGGAGCATCCCCGCATGGTGCGCGGCGATCCCGGCCATCGCCGCATCCAGGAAGGCGGAGAATCCGAGGGCCTCGAGGTCTGCGTCATCGATGACCGCCGCGCGCGCTTCCGCACGGTCGCGGATCCGCTCCGCCTCGTCGCGAGTCGTGAGCCGGATCCCCGACTCGCGGAGCCAACGGACGCTCTTGTCGCACCCCGCCCTGCTGAACACGAAGTAGATCGCCGGCAGCATCCCGGCGTCCGCGAGGACCTCGACCACATCCTCGCGTCGCGGCACCCAGGCGCGACCCTGTCGTGGCGCTCCCCCACCGTGTCGACGCCCCCCGGACCGTGGCCGGAGTTCCTGTTGATCCAGCGCAACGACGTACGGGTTCGGCACCACAACCCCGTGCTGCTCCACGTGCATCGGATGCAGGCGTCGACCCACGAGATAGTGGTGTTCGAGCGGCACGGGTCGTTTCTCCTCGATCACCACCCGGGTCGTGCCTCGAAGCGTGCCGATCCAATCACCGAACTCCTCGGCGTTCGAGATCGTCGCGGACAAACAGACGACCGACACCGAGGCGGGCAGGTGGATCAGGACCTCCTCCCAGACGGCTCCGCGATACGGGTCCTGCAGGTAGTGAACCTCGTCCATCACCACCGACTGCAACCCTTGGAGGGTGTCGCTGCGCTCGTACAGCATGTTGCGCAACACCTCGGTCGTCATCACCACGATCGGTGCCTCGCCGTTGATCGTGTTGTCCCCGGTGAGGAGCCCCACCCGCGCCGCGCCGTGCATCACGACGAAGTCGCCGAACTTCTGGTTCGACAGCGCTTTGAGCGGCGTCGTGTAGAAGCACTTTCGCCCCGCGTCGAGAGCACGTTCGATCGCGTACTCCGCGACGACCGTCTTCCCGGCGCCGGTTGGCGCAGCGACCAAGACCGACGAGCCAGCGGCGACGGCGTCGATCGCATCCCGCTGGAAATCGTCCAGCGGGAACTCGTATCGCTCTGTGAACGCGGACGGGGAGGTCACCGGGTCACGCGCGGCTGAGACCGCACACGTCGAGGTGCCGACGCAGCAGCTCGTTGAACCGGTCCGGCGCCTCGATGTTCGTGAGGTGACCGACTCCGGGTATGACCTCGAGTGTGGCCCCTGGTATCTCGGCGGCCATCTCCGAGGTCACGTCCGCTGAGATCAGACGGTCACCGTCGGCGGTAACGACAAGGACCGGTACGTCGATCGTGGCGAGATCACTCGTCGAGTCCGGCCGTTCCGCCATGCCGAGCGCGGCAGCGGCGATGGCGGCAGCGGATTGGTCGGCGATCCAGCCGCCAACCCGACGCTGCAACTCCTCCGAGGCATCGGCGGCGAGCAGCGGCGGGGGCGCGGGCGCGAGGACGTTGCCTTCCGCCAGGAGCCGAGCGGCGAGGTCCCGTCTGCCGGCAGCGGCCTCGGGCGTGTCCGCCCCCGCCCGCGTGTTCGCAAGCACCAACCCGCGCACCCGATGCGGCGCACGACGCCACATCTCGAAGGCGACGTACCCGCCCATCGACAGGCCGCACACCACGGCGCCCTCAAGCCCCGCTTCGTCCATCGCCGTGAGACAGCGATCCGCTGCGGCGCGCATCGTCATGACGTCGCCGACCGCCGGTGCACTCCCGAACCCCGGGAGGTCGGGCGCTACCGTCGCCACATCGTTGTGTCGCTGCCCGTCCCACATGCGAGCGTCCAGGGGGAACGCGTGGATCAACAGCAGACCGTCGCTCATCGCACCGCCTTCGGGTTCGGGCCGACGAAGACCGAGAGGGAATCCGGCACCACGGTCATCGTGACCGGTGTCGGTCCCACCCGCTCCCCGTCCGCGTAGACCATGACATGGCGATCCGTCTCGATCCGGATCGCCCGGGCGCGAGCCATGCGGACCGCCGGATGGCTCGTGTGTGTCCCGCGGAACACCTTCGGGAACGCGCGCAGGAACGTCCCACGGCTGACCGCGCGCAGCATGCAGACGTCGAGCGCACCGTCGGTGACCGAGGCATCGGGGGTGACCTTCATCCCGCCTCCATAGCTGATCGAGTTGCCAACCGCCACCAGCATGTGTTGCCCACGGATCACCTCACCGTCCAGATCGATCACGAACCCGGCAGGGGTGAACCGGGACAGCGTCTTCACGAGGGCCGCCAGGTACGTGCCCGTACCACCCAATCTGATGCGCATCGCGTTGGCCGCTTCGTTCACCTCGGAGTCGAACCCGCAGCTGGCGATCGCAACGAAATGACGAGTCGAGTCGCGTGTGACCACACGTGCCGTATCGATCCTCGCGGTCGTTCCCGAGGCGATCGCCCGAACGGCGACGTCCAGTCGACGCAGACCGATCGAGGCTGCGAAGTCATCGGCGGTGCCGGACGGGAAGATCGCCAACGCGGTTTCCGTGCCCACGAGGCTGTTCGCCGCGAGCCCCACGGTGCCGTCCCCGCCGACGCAGCCGACCGCCGATGCACCCGTCTCCGCAACGGCGCGGACCTTCGTCTCCAGGTCGAGCGCCGACTCCGAAACGACGATCTCGTGGGAAACGCTCGCTTCATGCAAGAGCTTGTCCACCGTGCCGAGTACCTTGCCCGCCTTCCCGTGCCCGGCGGTGGGATTGGCGACGACGGTCAGCGTGGAGCGTCGCCGTCACGCGGCCTCGCTCATCCGCCGGCCGGCGAGATGCCTTGCGGGATCGACAACGGCGCCCCGACCTCGGCGGAAACGTTGGTATAGCGGTTCCAACCCGTCTGGATCAGCGACGTCCCGGTGTCCGCCGCACGCTGGGCGGCGTCGGTCAACGCTTGCTGGTCCCCAGGGGACTGGATCGCGAGCGCCGTGAGGTCCGCAGCGACGGCGAGCGCCTTCAGGCCGGCGATCAGCTCCGAGTGTGCCGCGGTGATCTCATCGGATTGCGACACGCTGAATCCATGATCGGCGATCGCGTCGCTCAGAGCGAACCGGTCGAGCTTCTTCGCCGCGCCCTCGAGCTGATCCGACAGAGCCGTCAGATCGTCGGCGCTCACCGGTGGCTCTGTGCCTTTCACCACGGCGTCGATGGCCGGTTGCAACGATGTTGCGATCTGCGGCGTGGCCCCGCCTTGGAGCTGCGCCACGTTCGCGAGACCGGCGTCGAGGCCCGCCTTCCACGCGGCAACGGCCGCTTGCTGCTGCGTCGCGGTGGCGGCCGCCGCCTTCGCATTGCGGTCCTTGTCCAGGTTCTCCCACACCCACCAGCACATCGACAGCACGAACACACCGGCGATGAACGCGGCGGTCACCTTGACCCAGGTGCGTTGCGCGAACGGCGGCTTCACGGGCACGGGGGCACGCCGAGGCGCACGCGCCGGTTGCTTCGACTTCGGCTTACCCTTGCCCTTGATCGCCATCTATCCCGCCTTCGATTCACGTTTCGCGATGCGGCCGATGATGATAGCGCCCTCGTAGAACAGGTACATCGGGATCCCCATTGCGAGCATCGTGTATGGGTCAGAACTCGGAGTGATGATCGCTGCGAACAGGAAGATCAGGAAGATCGCATAGCGGCGGTACTTGGACAACCACTGCGGGCTCACGACCCCGACGAGCTCAAGGAAGACGAGCAGCACCGGTAACAGGAAGGACACACCGAAGGCGAGGGTGACCAAGAACACGAAGCTCAGGTACCGGTCGAAGCTGAGCAACGGGACGACACCTTCGCCCGCGAAGCCGAGCATGAAGCTGAATGCCTTCGGCAGTGTCCAGAACGCGAAGACCGCGCCCAGCAAGAACAGCAGGAACGAGGAGATCACGAACGGGATCGACCACTTCTTCTCGCGGGAGGTCAAACCGGGCACGATGAAAGCCCAGAGTTGGTACAGGAGCACCGGCAACGCGAGTCCGATCGCGATGAAGAAGACCGTCTTCATCTTCACGAGCATCGCGTCGATCGGACTGCTGAAGACGAGGTTGCAGCCGGCGACCGGCGACAGGTCGGGGTTGCGGCCGTGAAGTCGCAGTACGGCGCACGGATCATCTCTTTGAACGGCCCGTACAGGAACCAGGCGACAACCGCCGCGATCCCGATCGCCCACAAACAGACCACGATCCGATGGCGGAGTTCCTCCAGGTGCTCGACGACGGTCATGCTCCCGGTGCGTTCGCTCGGGCTGCTTGCGGGAAGGAGGAGTTTCACTGGCGTTCCTTGCCTCACCCGGCGTCCGAGGGCTCCTCCGCGGCGGCGGGCCGGTCGTGGCATCGGGCGCAGGACGGGCTGCCCGGTGGACCCCGGGCGTCGATGCCGTGGGCGTGACGCTGCCCGCCGAGTGCGCGCCCGCGGCGCCTCGGGGTGTCGTCGGTGTCGAAACGGACCATGTCCTTGACGTCGTCGAGGTTCACCATGCCCTTGACGTCGTCCTGGATCTTGCGGAACTCCTTGAGTCCCCGGCCGAGCTGCCGCGAGAGCTCAGGCAGACGCTGCGGCCCCACGACCAGCAGGGCGATGATCAAGACGACCAGGAGTTCCTGGGGACCGATGTTCAGCATGGGGATTCGGGCTCCATGCTACCCCCGTCGTCAGCTGTCGCCGCCTGCCCTCCCGGGTTGCTGCAGGCGGGCGGTCCGATCGCTCGCCCGAGCTGCCCCGCGAGAGATATCGGCCGTGAGCGAGCCGACCTCCTCCTGGAATTGCGTGCCGGCGCGCGCGATCTCAAGGACGGCTGGATGATCCACACGAAGCACGCGAGGGCAAGGACGACCACGCAGACGGCGCTCGCGATGAGCCAGATGGCGATCCACACGGGACGGATGCTACCGCGGTGACTCGCGGTCGCGCATCACCCGCTGCTGGCGAAGAATCCCCGGACGTAGGCGTCGTCTTCCAGCAAGTAGTGGAACTCGATCACGTCGTCCGTCGTGAAGGCGGGCGCGGGGGGGCCGGCATCGTTGCCTCGACCTCGTCGTCATCGTTGTCGAAGAGCTCGGGATGGCGCGACATCGGCAACGCGTCGCGATCGATGTCCACGCCCGCGGAGACGAGGAGCGCCACGATCTTGCGATCGGCTCGCTTCTCCACGGCGTCCTCGCACTCAGGACACGTGAACCGATAGCTGCCTTCGCGGCCGTTGGAGCGCACCGACAGCAGGATGGACTCCGGGCCCATGTCGACCTCGCCGCAGCGCGGGCACGTCGTTCGGATGGTGGTCATCTCAACCCGAAGCATCGGCGGCGCCTCGGGGGGCCTTGAGTGCGCTCGGGGTGCCGGCCACGCGTCCCGTCAGGATCCGTATCGAGCGAGGGCCGCTCGGGCCTGACGATGGACCTCGTCACGCACATCCTGCGGCTCGATCACGCTGGCGTCCGGCCCGAGGCGCAGGAGGAGACGCGCGAGCCACACGATCTGCCTCGTGGGCAGGGTCGCCGTCATGGATCCGTCGGATTCCTCGACGATGTCCGTCGCGATGTAGTACTCGGCGACCCAGCGCGCGGCCGGCGTGAGGTGGAGTCGAACCTCGACATCCCGCCCGCCCGGTGTGTAGAGCGGACGGCCGGCGCCGGCCAGCCCTCTCGGCTCGAATCGGCCGCCGGTCGGCTCGACCGTTCCGATCCGGTCGATCCGCAGGAGTCGTTCGTCGTCGACCTCGACATCCCAGGCGGCCACGTACCACCGCCCGACTGGCGAAGACGGCCTCAGGATCGATCACGCGCTCCGTGTGCACCCCGGTGCTTGCCGCCGCATACGTGATCCTGATCCGCTCGCTGTGCTCCGCCGATGCACGGACGAGCGCCAGATGCGGCGGCGGCTCGCCGGTACGGACGGCGTCGATCGCGGCGGTGTCACCGAGGGTACTCGGGCCGAGCGCCTCGCTGAGTTTGTTGAGCGCGGCGTCGAGGGCGGGAGCCTCGGGCAGACCAGGGGTTGCCGCGAGCTCGGTCGCCCGGATGTAGACGGCGAGCGCCTCTTGGCGCGTCAACCGCACCGGACGGGCGAAATGGTCGGCCATGGCGATCCAGACCGCGCCGTCTTCGTCGATCTCGACATCGATCAGGTCACCCGGGCCGTACGGCGGCAGCCCCGCCATGAACAGCAGCTCGAGATCGCGGCGAAGAGCGGGCGCCGGGATCGAGAACAAAGCACCGGCCTGCTCCAACGTGGTGCCGGGATGTTGGATCGAGGTACGGCACCACGACGAGCATCCGCGCCAGACGCTCCTCCACCTTGACGCTCGCGCGACGCTTAGCCATCGACCACCGCTCGCAGCCGGGCCGCAACCGCCGCCCGCAGGGACGCCGGCTCCAGAACTTCGGCCTCCGGGCCGAATCCGAGGATGATCGGCACGAGCTCCGTCAGCTCGACCGCGGGGAGATCGAGCACGACGCGGCCGTCGGCGGTGGTGCCGGTACGCTCAACGCCGGGGACGCTTGCTTCGGCAAGCATCGCCGCCGCTGGACCGAAGGCGACGGACGCGCGTTCCGCTCCGATCGTATTCCAGGGGCCCGCGTCCACATGGTCGATCGCGCGGAACCCCGCGGGCGGTGCCGCTCCGGGCCCGATGTCGTCGAGCGCCGTCGTCGTGCGTGACAATCGGAACGCCCGGATCGCATCGCGGTCACGGTCGTGTCCGACCAGGTACCAATGCCCACCGCGAAACACCACTCCATACGCGTCCACCGTCCGCGTCGACTCCGAGCCGGTCGCGGTGCGGTACCCGAATCGGATCACTCGACGGCTGCTCGCGGCCTGCGCGGCTGCGAGCAGCCGCTCGGGAGCGGCGTCGCTCTCGGCGGCGAGCGGACCACCCGCTGCCCCCGTCAGCAGGCCGCCCTCGGCTCCGTACAGCAGCTTGCGCACGCCCTGGGCCACATCGGTCGCCTCGGATCCGGTCTGGGCCGCCAGGAAGAGCGCGGTCACCTCTTCGGGGGTGAACGCGATCTCCGGCAGGTAGTACCGCTCCTTCGAGATGATGTAGCCCTGCTCGACATCCCAGACATCGGTTCCGGTCGTCTCGAGCGGCACGCCGTACGCGCGCAAGGCGTCTTTGTCGCGCTCGAACTTCCGCTTCACGGCGTCGAGGTTCTCCCCTCGGTAGCCATCGAGCGTGGATCGGATCTGGTCGAACGTCAGCGGGGTCGTGGCCTCGAGCAGGAGCCCGACGAGATTCAGCAGGCGTTCGAGAGGCTCGACAGCGTCGTCGCTCGGCATCGTGGGGATGATAGTGCGCGCTATGCCGGTGTTTCGGGAGCGTACGTGATCACCTACCCGAGGGGATCGCTCACGGCCGTGCCGATCGGGGAGCGTGCCGACGTCGCCACTGAGGCGGGTCCGGCGACGTTCGACGTGCTGCTCGATCCAGGGCCGCTCGAGGTCGGCGACAAGGTGATCGCCGCTCGGACGCTTGTCCGGGTGGGCGTCGAGGATCGGGACGTCACGATGCTGCTGGGAGCGCGAGACGTCGGGTTGCCCGATCCGGCCGGTCCGCTCGGTCTGGCGGCCACACCCATCGTCGTGCTCCCGGACGACCGGTGGTCGGACCTCGTGGTCGCCGGGGTCACGCGCGCCGGCCGAAGGCCGACGACGGCGCTGGTTGCGGGCGATCTCCCAGCGCTCGGCATGCGGATGCTCGAGGCCGTGGGCCAGGGTGCCGAGGTGATCGTGGTCGAGTCCGGCCGTGGTCCGCACCTGGCAGCGGCTCGCGTCCTCGGGGGCCGCCCCGTCGCGGTGCTACCGCTCGACGGCGACGTCGCCCGCTACCTCGCGGGGTGCCGCTTCGACGTCCACGTGCCGATCCCCGGCATGGACGAGCCGCAGCGGTCTCTAATCACCGATCGTGTGCGCTCCGCTCGAACTCGAGCGGACACACCATCTCCTCGAGGTCGACCCCGCGCCTGCCTTCGAGGAGGCCGACGTTCCGTCGACGACGTGTCTCTGGATGCCCTCACGGCGGCAGCTGCGGGGGTCTTTGCCGGCCGGCTCGCGGTCGGCAACCGCCGGTGGCGTACCGAAGCGAGCTCGTAGGCCTCACATGTGCGCGATCAGTTGCTCGACGCGCTCGTCGATCGATCGGAACGGATCCTTGCACAGCACGGTCCGCTGCGCCTGGTCGTTCAACTTCAGGTGCACCCAGTCCACGGTGTAGTCGCGTCGCTTCGCCTTGGCCTGCCGGATGAAGTCCCCCCGGAGCTTCGCGCGCGTGGTCTGCGGCGGCTCGCGCATCGCGACCTCGACGTCGCCGTCGGTCACGACGCGATCGACGGCACCGCCACGCTCGAGCAGGTAGTAGAGCCCGCGGGTGCGGTTCACGTCGTGATACGCGAGATCGAGCAGCGCGACGCGCGGCGAGCCGAGCGCGAGGTCGTGCTTGGCCATGTACCGCTCGATCATCACGTGCTTTGTGACCCAGTCGACCTTGCGCACGAGCCGCTCGGGCTCGCCGGCCGCGAGCGCGTCGAGCGCATCGCGCCACTCCTGCGAGCAGCAGCTTCGGCGTCTCGTCGACCGCCGCGGCGCTCGATGAACCGTGCGGTCTTCTCGAAGTACTCGGTCTGCATGTCCAGTGCCGAGAGCTCGCGGCCGTTCGCCAGCCGGACCGTCCGGGTGCAGGCGATGTCGTGGCTGATCTCGCGGATCGCCCGGATCGGGTTCTCGAGCGTGAGATCGCGCATCACGGTGTTCGCCTCGACCATCCGCAGGACGAGGTCGGTGATCCCGACCTTCATGAACGTCGTCCACTCGCTCATGTTCGAGTCGCCGACGATCACGTGCAGCCGCCGGAACCGCTCCGCGTCGGCGTGTGGCTCGTCGCGCGTGTTGATGATCGGGCGGCTGCGCGTCGTGGCGCTCGAGACGCCCTCCCAGATGTGCTCGGCGCGCTGCGCGATGCAGAACTGCGCCCCACGCGGCCCGTGGAGCACCTTGCCGGCGCCGCACCAGATCTGGCGCGTCACGAAGAACGGGATCAGCACGTCGGCCATCCGCGCGAACTCGCCCGTGCCGGGCAACCAGGTAGTTCTCGTGGCACCCGTAGGAGTTGCCCGCGCAGTCGGTGTTGTTCTTGAACAGGTAGACCTCGCCGGCGATGCCCTCCTCGTGCAGCCGCACCTCCGCCGCCGCCAGCAGGTGCTCGAGGATCCGCTCCCCCGCCTTGTCGTGGGCCACCAGCTCGCGGATCCGATCGCACTCGGGTGTCGCGTACTCGGGGTGCGAGCCGACGTCGAGATACAGGCGCGCGCCGTTCTCCAGGAAGACGTTCGACGACCGCCCCCAGTGCACGACGCGCCGGAACAGGTACCGGGCGACCTCGTCGGGCGACAGACGCCGCTGCCCCCGGAACGTGCAGGTCACCCCGTACTCGTTCTCGATGCCGAAGATCCGGCGGTCCATACCGGACCAGCGTATGCCGCGGCCGCGAGGAACGCGGGGAGCCCGGCTCGGCGAGCGCTGCGGCCGATCTCGTCGGTCGGCGAGCCGGCGGAACTTGCGCCGCTGCTGCCGCGTGCGATCGAGCACGCCCGCCTCGATCTGCTCGCCGGCACGTCGCGCGTCTCGGGGGTCGTCGCCAAGCATCTGCACCGCCGTGCGGACGGCGGTCGGGAGGTCCCAGCCCTGCTGGAAGCGGTCGCGCAGAGCGTCTCGTCAGCTCCTCGGCATGCCCGCCCATCGCGACGTAGCCCTGCTCGTCCGAGACCGAGCCGTCGAACAGGATGTGGTAGATCGCCGGTGCCGCGTCGCCCCGCCGTCGACCTCGCCGACCAGGATCTCGATCTCGTACGGCTTCATCTGCTGGGTGAAGATCGTCGAGAGCGCCTGCGAGTACGCGTTCGCGAGATCGCGCGCCTTCACGTCCTCGCGACCGTACTGGTAACCGCGCAGGTCGGCCAGACGGATGCCGGCGATCCGCAGCTCCTCGAACTCGCTGTACTTGCCGACGCCCGGCGAACGCGATCTGGTCGTAGACCTCGCTGATCTTGTGCAGCGTGGTGCTCGGGTTCTCGGCGAGGAAGAGCAGTCCGTCGGCGTAGTCCAGACCGATCACCGACCGCCCGCGGGCGATGCCCTTGTGCGCGTACTCGGAGCGGTCCTTCATCAGCTGCTCGGGCGCCACATACGGCATGAAGCTCACGGGCGCCTCCTCGCTCGGCGAACACGGCGTCGACGGCCGCCGCGACCTCGTCCTCGACGACGTCGGTCGAACCCTCCGCGTGTGACAGTCATCATCACGGGATAGTTCCCGCGCGACCGCGTCGGGTCCGCCCGTTGCGCGCGTCGTCCTCGGCGGCGTCGATCAACGCCTCGCCGCGACCTTCGATCGCCTCGTCGCGCGCCAGTCCGGTCGCCACCGCTTCTTCAGGGAGTTCTTCGCCGGCTGGCCACCCGAGCCGGTCGTCTGGATAGTCGTCCTCTTCCCAGCGGCCGCCGGTGGCGTCGTAGTAGAAGATCCGGCCCTCGCCGCGGCGCTCGTCGAATCCGCCGAACAGCGGGACGACGACGAGCCCCTGCATGGCCAGCGGGAAGTTGCCCCGGATCATCTGCGCCAGCCGGTTGGCCTTGCCCTCGAGCGACAGCCGGTCGCCGGTGATCTTCTCGTAATGCTCGAGCTCGAGCTGGAAGAGCTTCACGAGCTCGATCGGCCTGGCCCGGCCACGCCTGCGATCGCGATCGCCGAGTAGTCGTCGGCGGCGAACACCTTGCGCATCTTCGCGTCCGCGATCAGGTTGCCGGCGGTCGCGCGGCGATCGCCCGCCATCACGATGCCGTCGGCGAACTTCAGCCCGAGCACGGTGGTGCCGTGCGGCACCGGGAACGGCAGGCTTGCGCCTCGTGAGCGACGCGCGGAAGCGCCTCGGGGCGTTCGCGCCGCACGAGCTCGGCGAAGCTCGGACTCGACCCGAACGGTGTGCCCGCGGCCGGCAGCTGCAGCCGCTCGGTCACTCGCCCGCCCTTCTGCACGTACGACTTCACGAACTCCTCGGCGTTCTCCTCCAAGACGGCGTCGATCTCGTCGAGGATCTCGTCCATCTCGTCCTTCAGCTCGGCGGCCTTGGTGGATGACGGCCACCTGGCCGGCGTCGTCGCCGCCTCGGCGCCGCGGCACCCTTCTTCTGGATCGCGCTTGCTGCTCCTGCTCGGGCACGTCGGACTCCTTTCCCGGAGGGCGCATCCTACCGCCGGCGCGACGTGACCGCGGGAGCGGTCAGCCCTGGAGGCGGTCGATCAGCTCGGCCGCGGTCGTCGCAGGCCTCGAGCAGTCCTCGACGTGCGCCCGGGTACCCCGCAGCGGCTCGCGCATCGGGACGCGCTGGAGAGACGTCGCGGCCCGCGTCCATGATGACCGAGTCCCACGACGCCGCCGCGATCGCGTCCGGGATATCGCGAGATGCACCGGCCTCGGAAGTACGCGCGCGTGTCCTCCGGCGGCTCCATGATCGCGCGCTCGACCTCCTCGTCGGTGGTGAGCCGTTCGACCTTGCCCGAGGCGCCCGAGCCGGTCGTACAGCCCGCGTCCGCGGCGGACGTCGTGGTACTGCAGATCGATCGCCCGGAGCTTCGGCGTCGCTCCCACCCGAGGCCGTCGCGCTGCGCGGTAGCCCTCCAGCAGGCGAAGCTTCGCCACCCAGTCCAGCTGGGCGACGAGCGCCATCGGATCGTCCTCGAGACCCGCCAGCATCGGCTCCCACCGCTCGAGCACGTCGCGGTTCTCGGGCGTGTCGTCCTCACGTCGACGTACTTGCGCGCGAGCTCGAGGTACTCCACCTGCAGCTGCAGCGCCGTCATCCGACGGCCGTCCGTGAGCTCGAGCGTCGCAGCGCCAGGTCCAGGTCGCGCGAGACCTCGTGCATCGCCGCAACGGGTTCACGCAGCGAGAAATCCGGCAGGAAGGCGTCCTCGATCATCTTGAGCACGATCGCGGTCGTCCCGACCTTGAGGAACTGCGCCACCTCGCACCGGTTCGCATCGCCGACGATCACGTGCAGGCGCCGGTACTTCTCCGGGTCGGCGTGCGGTTCGTCGCGGGTGTTGATGATCGGGCGCTTCAGCGTCGTCTCGAGCCCGACCTCGGTCTCGAAGAAGTCGGCGCGCTGCGGTCAGCTGGTACCCGGCCGCAACGGTCGTCCCAGCTGCCCTCGAAGCCCGACCTTGCCGGCGCCGGTGAACGACCTGCCGCGAGACGAAGAACGGCGTGAGGTCGCGGACGATGTCCGCCGAACGGGGTCGCGCGATCGACCAGGTAGTTCTCGTGCGTGCCGTAGGAGTTGCCCTTGCCGTCGGAGTTGTTCTTGTAGATCGACGAGCGCCGGCGTCTGCGGCATGTCCTCGGCGAGCACCTGCAGAGCGAGCGCTCCAGGATCCGCTCGCCTGCCTTGTCGTGGATCACGAGCTCGCGAGGCGTCAGGCACTCCGGCGTCGAGTACTCGGGGTGCGCGTGGTCGACGTAGTACCGCGCGCCGTTCGGCAGGATCACGTTGGCCAGGCCGAGATCCTCGTCGGACATCTCGCGACCCGGCTGCGGCTCGAACCCGCGGGCGTCGCGCATCGGCGACTCGTCCTCGTAGTCCCAGCGGATCCGCCGCAGGCTGCCCGGCGTAGGCGAGATCAGCATCGACGAGGACAGGACCGGATTGAAGTCGGGCTGGCCGGCCGCGGCGATGCCGTACTCGGTCTCGGTGCCCATGACCTTCGGGATGGCCATGGCCGGACCTTACCCCTGCGGGCGAGCTACAGGTACTGCCCGGCGCTGACGCGCTCGACCTGGCGGCCGTCGCCGTCGTGGCCCAGGAGCGTGCGCACGTAGACGATCCGCTCACCCTTCTTGCCCGAGATCCGCGCCCAGTCGTCGGGGTTCGTGGTGTTGGGCAGGTCCTCGTTCTCCTTGAACTCGTCGCGGATCGCGTGGAACAGGTCCTCGGCCTTGATGCCCTTCTCCCCCGTCGACAGGAACCGCTTGATCGCGTCCTTCTTCGCGCGACGGACGATGTTCTCGATCATCGCGCCCGAGTTGAAGTCCTTGAAGTACAGGATCTCCTTGTCGCCGGAGGCGTACGTGACCTCGAGGAACCGGTTCTCCTCGGAGCTCCGCGTACATGCGTTCGACCGTCTTCTCGATCATGCGCCGGCACGCGAGCGGCGACGTCGCCGCCGTAGCGCTCGACCTCGTCGGGGTGGATCGGCACCGACGGATGCAGGTACTTGCTCATCACGTCCATCGCCTGCGAGGCGCGTCGGGCGCTCGATCTTGATCTTCACGTCGAGGCGGCCGGGCCGAAGGATCGCCGGGTCGATCAGGTCCTCGCGGTTGGAGGCGCCGATCACGATCACGTTCTTCAGGGTCTCGACGCCGTCGAGCTCCGACAGCAGCTGGGGCACGATCGTCGACTCGACGTCGGAGGAGATCCCCGTGCCCCGCGTGCGGAAGATCGAGTCCATCTCGTCGAAGAACACGATCACCGGCAGGCCTTCCTCGCTGCGCTCCTTGGCGCGGATGAAGATCTCGCGGATCTGGCGCTCGGTCTCACCCACGTACTTGTTCAGCAGCTCCGGGCCCTTGACGTTCAGGAAGTAGCTGCGGGCGTCCTCGCGACCCGTGCGCTCGGCGACCTTCTCAGCGAGCGACTTCGCGACCGCCTTCGCGATCAGCGTCTTGCCGCAACCCGGCGGCCCGTAGAGCAGCACACCCTTCGGGCGGCTCGAGCTCGTGCTCGTTGAACAGCTCCGCGTAGAGGAACGGCAGCTCGACCGCGTCGCGGATCAGGTCGATCTGGCCCTCGAGCCCGCCGATGTCCTCGTAACTGACGTCGGGGATCTCCTCGAAGACGAGTTCCTCGACCTCCTCACGCGGCAGCAGCTCGGTGACGACCACCGAGCGCGGGTCGAACAGCGCGGCGTCGCCCGCCCGCACGCCGGTCTTCAGGAGGTCCCCGGCCAGGTACGCGACGTGCTCGTCGTCGCCACGACCGAGCACGATCACGCGGTCGTCGCCGAGCCGATCCTTCACCTTGACGACGTCCCCGGCGCCATCGGGCGGCAGCACCTCAACCACGTTGAACGATTCGTTCAAGATCGACCTGCGAGCCCGGCAGGATCTCGGCGATATCGATGTCGGGCGCCGGGAGCACGCGCATCTTGCGCCCGGCGGTCACGATGTCCATCGACCCGTCGTCGTTCGGACGCAGGAAGACGCCGAATGTGGCGGGCGGCTGGCTCAGCTTCTCCACCTCGGCGGCGAGTGCCTCGATCTTGTCGCGCTCGGCGCGCAGCGCGTCGGCCAGCTTCTGGTTCTGGCCGGTGGCCCGCGAGAGCTGGCCCGCGGGTCTCGACGAGCTTCTCCTCGAGCACGGCGACCTGGCGAGGCGAGCTCGGACAGGCGGCGCCGGAGCAGACCGACCTCCTCCTCCAGGAACTTCACCTGGGACTGGAGCTCGTGGACCTGCTCCTCGTATCGCTCCACCTGCTCGTGGCCGGCCATCTCGGTTCGCCTCCTGTGTAGCGCGGGAGTCTAATCCCGGCTGCCGACGTCACCGTGGAACGGCGACGAACACGCATCCATCAGGTATCTACGGCCGCCGGGTCCGGAAGGCTTAGGGCCGGGGTCAGGAATGGCCCGCTCGGGTCATGCGAGACGGCGCCCAACCGTGAGGAAACCGGTATGTCCCACCATACGGTGATCCGGGCCGTACGCTGCGGTCGGTGACGTGCCACCCTCGGCGCAGTACCTCGAACGTTTCGATGTGCAGGAACCCTTGTGCAGGAAGCGAGAGCACGAACTCCTGTACCTGGATCGTGGTCGGCATATAGGCAGCACACCACGCCACCGGGCTCGAGCACGGCGGCCACCGCTCCAGGGGCTCCCACGGCGACGCAACGTCGAGCGCGCACCGATCGAACCGCTCCCCCGTCTGACCGACATCCTCGAAGCCGCGCGATCCGCAGACTCGAGGATGTCAGGGAGTTTCCCGAAGAAGCCCTCGATGTTGCGGACGGCCTGCTCGTGGTGCTCCTCGCGCGCCTCGTACGAGACGACGCGACCCGCCGTCGCCGACCGCCCTGCACAGCGCGATCGGTCAGCGCGCCAGAACCCGTTCCGGCCTCGAGCACCCGAGCACCGGGATAGATGTCGGTGTACGTGACGATCGGCCCGAGGTCCTTCGGGTAGATCGACCTGCGCGCCGCGCTTCATCTTCAGGGCGTAGTCGGCGAACCGCGGGCGGAACACCGTCACGATCATGCCCCCGGCGGTCTCGACCGTCGTCCCCTCCGGGCTGCCCGAGGATGCGGTCGTGCGCGAGCGAGCCGGAATGCGTGTGATATGTGCCGCCCGCCTGGAGCGACGAACACGTAGGTCCGACCGCGCTGATCGAGCAGGACCACCCGTTCGCCGGGTTCGAAGGGCGCGCTCACACCTGCTCCGTCTTCATGGACCCAGGCTAGCGCAGTGGCCGCGGCGCGAAGCGCCGCGGCCACTGGCCAGCGTGGGAGCGGTGGTGCCGTTACGGCATCTGGGTGGGCATCGGTCGGGCGCCGAGCGTCACGTCGAACGATCGCTCCTGGCCGTCGCGGTCGACCACGATCGGCACCGTGTCGCCGGGCTGGTGCTGACCGAGCACGTGGCCGAGATCGTCGGCGCTGTGGATGGTCTGGCCGTCCACCGACGTGATCACGTCGCCGGACTCGATCCCGGCATCGGCGGCCGGGCCGCCGTCGGTGGTGGCGATGATGTACGCCCCGTCTGTCGACCGTCAGGTCCATCTGGTACGCCATGTCCGCGGTGACCGTCTGCGTCGACACACCGATGTAACCGGTGGCCGCGAGCGGTTCGTTGATCGCCTGCTGGATCGTCTGCTTGGCAGCGTCGATCGCGATGGCAAAGCCGATGTTCTCCGCGGTGTCGGCACCGGCCGAGTTGATCCCGACGACCTCGCCCTGCAGGTTCAGCAACGGGCCGCCGGAGTTGCCGTGGTTGATCGCCGCGTCGGTCTGGATCACGTTCGAGTACGTCCTGCTGCCGTTCTGGCACACTTCGCAGTTCGGGTCCTGCACCTGCACGACCCGGTCCAGCGAGGACACGATGCCGGTCGTGACGGACGGACCGCCTTCGAGCGCGAGCGCGTAGCCGATGGCGACCACGCTTTGGCCGAGCTGCAGATCCGATGAACTCCCCAGGGGGACGGTTGGCAGGTTCTTGCCGTCGATCTTGAGGACGGCGAGGTCGTGCTCACAGTCGCCGCCGATCACACGTGCGTCGAACTTCTCGGGCTGTTTGGCGGAGGTGAAGACCGTGATCCGCGTTGCACCTTCGACGACGTGGCAGTTGGTGACGACGACGCCGTCGGAGCGGACGATGAAACCGGTGCCGACGCCTTGACCGGCCTGGCCCTGCGCGGTGACGACGTCGCTCGTGACGTTCACCACGGCGGGCAGGGCGCGCTGGGTGACAGCCTCGATCGGCTCGTCAACCGCCGGCAAAGGCGCGCCGGTGGTCCCACCGAACGCGTCGCCGACCGCGGGCGAGCCGCTGGACGAGGAGCCGCCGGGCTGGATCGTGCAGGCCGTGGCGACCAGCCCGAGGGTCAGCACGCCGGCCACGAAGATGGAGCGGGTACGCATCGAGGAACGCCTCCGTGTTGGTCGGGATCTACATCCACTATGCGTCCCTCGCCTGCAAGCGGGTTCGCTGCGCCGCATCTTCTCAGCGAACCCTCAGGAAGCCGTCAGGCGTCGTCCGCCGCATACACGAGCTGGCCGTCCACGTACGTCTGCAGACACCGGCTGCGGGAGATCTCGTCCGCCGGATGGGCAAAGACGTTGCGGTCGAACACTGCAAGATCGGCACGCTTCCCCGCCTCGATCGAACCCGTCTGGTCGTCGAGGTGGTTGGCAAACGCCGATCCCATCGTGAAGGCAGCGATCGAGGTCGCGAGATCGATCCGCTCGTCGGGCAAGAACACCTCGCGGTTGTCCACCCGGTAGGCGTAGTCGGCCGGCATCTGACGGTTCACGGCGACGTGCATCTCCTCCATCGGGTTCGGCGAGGAGACCGACCAATCAGATCCCATCACCAAGGTGGCACCGTGGCGAACGAGCGACCCGAACGGGTACTGCCACGTCCACCGAGGTTCCCCGAGGAACGGGATCGTGAGCTCGTCCATCTGCGCCTCGTGCGCGGCCCACAAGGGTTGGGCGTTGGCCAGGGCGCCGAGCGAGCGGAACCGCGACAGGTCGTCGGGGTGCACGATCTGGATATGCGCGATGTGATGGCGAAGGTCGTTGAAACCGTTGGTCGTGCGCGCCGCCTCGATCGCGTCGAGCGCCTCCCTCACCGCGCGATCGGCGAGTGCGTGGAAATGCACCTGGAAGCCGAGCGCGTCGAGGCGCGTCACGGCCTCTTTCAGCAGTTCGGGCTCGACGAACGAGAGGCCAGCGTTGCCCGTCGGCTTGCCGTCTTCATCGAGATAGGGCGTCAAGGTCGCGGCCGTGAAGTTCTCACAGACGCCGTCCTGCATGATCTTGATGCTCGTGGCGTTGAACCGGCCGACCCGGCCACCCTCGCGCAACTCGACGAGGTGGTCGATCTGCTCGAGCCCGGCAGCACGATCCCACCACAGCGCGCCCACGACCCTGCCGGACAGGGTTCCATCGCCGGCTGCGGTCCGATAGGCGTGATAGTTCCCGTAGAGCGAGCCGTCATCGACGATCGCATCCTGCCACCCGGTGATCCCGAGGGAGTGCAGGTACGCCTGACCCCTGTGCA
The DNA here is from genome assembly GCA_963746995.1 of uncultured Actinomycetes bacterium. Lineage (GTDB taxonomy): Bacteria > Actinomycetota > UBA4738 > UBA4738 > HRBIN12 > AC-51. The sequence goes on along the minus strand of CAVVDF010000005.1, from coordinate 651,360 downwards.
GACCCTCGAGCATCGTTTCGGCCGACGGCGCGGGCATGTAGGCCGTGATCAGCCGTTGCGCTCCCTCATGCATCGTTCCTTGGGGGGAACCGTCGGCGAGCCGCTCGATCCGGCCATCCTCGGGATCGGGCGTCTCCGCCGTGATGCCCGCGATCTCAAGCGCCTTCGAGTTCACCCACGCGCTATGGCCGTCACGGTTCGGCAAGTAGGCGGGTCGGTCCGGCAGCACCGCGTCGAGATCCGCCTTCGAGGGGCAACCACGCGGGAACACGTCTTGCGACCAGCCGCCACCCTCGATCCACTGGGCGTCGGGATGCGAAGCCGCGTACGCCGCAACAGCGGCGAGGTACTCCTCCTTAGTCTTGAGGTCGTGCATGTCGCACTGGAGCATGTCCAGCCCGCCGCCGACCGGATGGACGTGCGCGTCCTGGAATCCCGGCAGCAGCATGCGGCCTGCCAGGTCGACGACCTCGGTGCTGTCGCCGATCAGGTCGCGGACCTCGTCGTCGGTACCGACCGCGACGATGCCACCGTCCTGCACGGCGACCGCCCGAGCCCAGCTGCGAGCTGCGTCGACCGTGTAGACGTCGCCATTCACGAAGACCAGATCAGCAGCTGATCCCACACTCACTCCCCTCGTTCGTTCGGCGAAGTCTAGCCCTCACGCGAGCTCGACGAGTTCGAGATGGTCGTCGCCGAAGTAATCGAGCTGGCCATCCGGCATCATCAAGACACGTTCGGGTGCAAGGGCTTCCACGAACTCCTGATCATGGCTGACGATGACCATGGTGCCGGGCCAGCTCTGCAGTGCCTCCGCGATCGCGGTGCGCGACGGTGGGTCCAGATTGTTGGTCGGCTCGTCGAGCAGCAGCAGGTTCTTGCGACCGGCGACGAGCTGCGCGAGCGCGAGCTTCGTCTTCTCCCCGCCCGAGAGCGTGCCGGCGTCTTGGAACGCGATGTCCCCATGCAGCCCGAACATGCCGAGCAGTGTGCGCAGCGTCAGGTCCTCCGCCCACGAGAAGTCCTTCATGTGCTGCAGCACGCTGACGCCGTCGCGGATCTGCTCGTGCTCCTGTGCGTAGTAGCCGGGCTCGACCCCGTAGCCGAACTCGAACGACCCGGTGTCGGCATCGATCAGCGACATCAGGATCCGCAACAACGTGGTCTTGCCCGCGCCGTTCAAGCCGAGGATCAGCAGCCGTTCGCCCTTGCCGACCGAGAACGAGACGTCGGTGAACACGTCGGGTCCGCCGTAGGACTTCGCGACCCCTTCCACGGTCAGGACGGTGCGCCCGCAGTGCGGTGGCTCGGGGAACCGGAAACGGACCTTCTTCTCGTGGGTCGGTGCCACCACGCGCTTGACTTCGAGTTTCGCCGCGCGTGTGTCGAGCGTCTTCGCCTTGCGAGCGCGCTTCGCCGTTTGACCACGCATCGAATCGGCCAGCGTCTTGAGACGTCTGATCTCGGCATCCTGACGAGCGGCGAGCTTTCCTAGGCGCTCCTCGTCGCTCGCTCGTGCCTCCCGGTACTGCGTGTACGTGCCCCGGTATTCGACAACCCCGTCTCGATCGAGGTGGAGGATCCGCGTGATGGAGGCATCGAGCAGCGCGATGTCGTGGCTGATCACCATCAGGGCGCCCTTGTACGTCGCCAGGAACCGCATCAGCCAGTTCTTGGCGTCCACGTCGAGGTGGTTCGTCGGCTCGTCGAGCAGCAGCATGTCCGATCCGCCGAAGAGGATCTTGGCGAGCTCGAGCCGGCGTCGTTCGCCGCCCGAAAGCGTCTTGACCGGCAACGTCAACCGGTCCTCGGCCAACCCGAGGCCGGCCACGATCGTCTTCGCATCCGCCTCGGCCCGGTACCCGCCGAGCAGTGTGTACTCCTCCTCGAGCCGGGAGAACCGGCGGACCGAGCGTTCGTCGTGCGACTCGGCGAGACCGATCCGCGCCTTCTCGACTCGACGACTGAGATCGACGAGTCCACGCGCTGCCAGGACGTGTTCGAGCGCAAGATCGTCGTCCTCCGCCCGATGCTGGCGCGGGTCTTGACGAAGGTACCCAACCGCGCCGCGACGAACGAGCGTGCCACCGCCGGGTTCGTCCTCGCCGGCGAGCACTTTCATCGTGCTGGTCTTGCCGGCACCGTTGCGGCCGACGACGCCGACCTTGTCCCCCGTGCGCAGGTCGAACGACAATCCGTCGACAACGATCTTGCCCCCGACCTCCACGACGAGGTCGCGCGCCTCCAGGGCGATCATCGGGGTGCTCCGTCGCGGATCGGTTCGAGATGGGCTGCGGACATGCATGACTCCTCGTCGGTGAGGTGACCGCGTCGCGGGTGCGACGGGTCGGCGAGGGTGGTCCGCTAACTCATGCGTCGGACATGGTACGACGCATGACAGGATCCGGCCAGAGGCGCTACGAGGTAGGTCGTGCCTGTTCGGGCCGACTGCGGTACCGTCGCATGACCTTCCCGAGATGGAGGATCGCTCGTGATCACGATCCGCAGGGACAACGAGATCTTCGAGACCGAGGGCGGTTGGTTCCATGCACGCTGGCATTTCTCGTTCGACAGCTATCGCGATCCCGAGAACGACGCGTTCGGCGCGATGCGCGTGTTCAACGACGACCGGCTGGTGGCCGGTGGGATCTGGCCGATGCACCCGCACCGAGACGTCGAAGGGCTTACCTACGTCGTCGAGGGCACCTTCGGGCACCAGGATGACGTCGGTGGGGCGTACGGGCCGTTGCCGGCGGGCGCCGTTCAGCGGATGACCCTGGGCTCGGGCGCCCTTCACTCGGAGCAGAACGCCTCGCAGACAGAACCTATGCGGTTCATCCAGATCTGGATCCTGCCCGACAGGCCGTCGCTGGACCCAGAGGTGGAACAACGGGTGTTCACGCAACAGGACCGGATGAACCGGCTGCTGCCGGTGATCGGTCCCGACGGGGGCGACGTCGTGCGGGTGCACCAAGACGCAACGGTTCATATCGCGCGGCTCGAGCGCGCGCGTCGAAGTGACGCATCGGCTCGGAGAGGGCCGCGGCGCGTACGTCTACCTGATCGACGGCGCCGCATCCTTCGACGGCGAGCCCGTCACGACGGGCGATGCGGCGAAGGTGACTGACGCGGAATCGCTCACGATCGCGGCCACGGACCTAAGCGAGCTGATCCTGGTGGACGTACCGATGGTGTTCGAACCGGTCGGCATCTGGGCGAGGGGCTGATGAGCGGAGCGCGGCCGTGCCGCAGGGGGGTGTGAACCCCGCACAGATGACGGTCTGTGACGGCCGTCTCGTAGAGTTCGTTCACATGCCGTCAGCGAGAGTTCGCAACTTAAGGACGCCTCCGAGGAAGCCCGATAGCACAGAGATGGAATCTGATCCAGATCGACAGACCGCAGCCCAAGCCCTGACGTCTTCATGCCGGTTGCGATCGCGATGACGACGAAGAGGTCGGGCCCCACCAACCGAAGAGCTCGGCAAGTGCGCACCTGCATCCGCGCGCTGGCGATAGCTCTCGTCGTTGTCACCACGGTGAACGGTTCGGTCGGCGCCCACGTGTGGACGGGCCACACGAAGTTATCTATCCATGTGAAGGACGCCAGCGTCTCCGGTTCCCTCCTGGGTGCGCCTGTATGTCGTTCGGGTCAGCTCGTCACCCTGCGCGTGGATGGGCAGCCGGTCGCCACGGACACGACGAGCGCCGACGGAAGCTACTCCTTCGCGTACACACACGGCACGCAGGCAAAGATCCAAACGCGATACGCCGGGATGAAGTTTGGCACCCACCCCCATCGTCATACGTGCTTGCCGTCAGCATCGAGACTGGTCGTCATCGGCGGCGTCCTTGGCGCAGGCGGAACTGGAGGCAGCGTCGTCGACGCGGACACCGCGTCGACGGGATCAAACATCTGGTTGCTAGCGACCCTAGCGCTCGGTGGCGTCCTTCTCGGGGCTCTCTTGCTCTTGATCGCCGCGCGGCTGAAGCACCGAGAACGGCTTATCTAACTCCCGCAAGAAGAAGGGGCAGATCGCCTCAGCTCGCGACAGGTCCGCTCCTCTTCAGCTGAGGCGGCCGAGACGGATTCCGGCGAACAATGCCGCGAGGCCAAGGAGAACGCTCCCGATGCTGTACCCAGCAGCCATAGGCAGGCGGCCCCGGTCGATCAACAGATAGGTTTCGAGGGTCATCGTGGAGAACGTCGTGTAACCGCCGAGTAAGCCGACAAGCGCAGCCTGCTGTATCCACATGGGAACACTGAACCGGTGGACGATCACCGTGAACGCGAGCCCGAGGACAAAGGCACCCGAGATGTTCACGACGAAGGTGCCCCACGGGAACGGCCCCCGATGCGGCACAAGATGCTCGACAGCGTATCTGGCGAGGACTCCGATCGCGCCAGCGACTGCGATGGCTACCCAAGTGCGCACGATGCCTCCTTACTTGAAACCAAGTAGGAGTCATCAGCCGTCTTGGCGGTTAGGGCGAACTCCATCGCCACTGATGGTGAGCATATACCGAGAACGGAGACCGGCCAGCAACCCCACGGCTGACGGCCACTGGAATATCGGGACCATGCGCTCTCGGACCTGTGAAGCGCACAGCGCGACAAAGCCGCCGCGAGCAGGGCTGTTGCGCAGTGTGCAGCGAGGCTGGCCTCGAACCCTCAACTCGGGAAGACACGCGCCCGACCATCGGTGCCGGTAGTTGGGTGTCGGAGGGGGGATTTGAACCCCCACGCCCCGCAAGGGGCACTAGGCCCTCAACCTAGCGCGTCTACCAAATTCCGCCACTCCGACGTAGCGCGGGGCATGGTACCAACCGTCCGTGAGCAGGCTCGCGGCCTAATACCACTTCCACGAGAGCCAGAAGACGCACACGCCCCAGACGATCGCGGTCACGACGGTGATCCGGTCGAGGGTGCGCTCGAGCGCGGTGCCGCCGGAGAGGTTGCTCGAGCCCCCGAACATGTCGGACAGGCCGCTGCCCTTCCCCGAGTGCATCAGGATGCTGATGATCAGGAAGAGGACGAAGCGACGACGAGCACGACGGCGACGGCGTTGATCATGATCGGAACTCCCGGGTTCTGGGTCGGTCGGACAGTCTCGATGATACGGGTCTCCAAGGGGGAAGTGGCAGGCGGCGACGTGGGTTCCCGCGCATCTCGCGCAGCTCCGGTTCCTCTGTGCTGCAGCGCTCCTGCGCGTTGTAGCAGCGGGGGTGGAACCGGCAGCCCGCTCGGCGGGTCGATCGGTGAGGGAACGTCCCCTTCCAGGATGATGCGGCGCTTCGGCTTCGCCAGACGCGGGGTCGGCGATCGGCACCGCCGACAGCAGCGCGCCCGTGTACGGGTGCTTCGGCTCGGTGTAGAGCGCGTCGCCGATCGGCGGCTCCACGATCTTGCCCAGATACATCACGGCGACGCGGTCGGAGATGTGCTTGACGACCGACAGGTCGTGCGCGATGAACAGGTAGGTCAGGTTGAACTCGTACTGCAGGTCGGTCGAGCAGGTTGAGGATCTGCGCCTGGATCGACACGTCGAGCGCCGAGACCGGCTCGTCGCAGACGATCAGCTTCGGCTTGAGCGCGATCGCCCGGGCGACGCCGATCCGCTGGCGCTGGCCGCCCGAGAACTCGTGCGGGTAGCGGTTGTAGTGCTCGGGGTTGAGCCCGACGAGCTCCATCAGCTCCTGCACGTCGCCCTTGATCTTGTCCTTCGGCGACCGTCTTGTGCAGCCGCAGCGGCGCGCCGACGATCGTGCCGACGGTCTTGCGAGGGTTAAGGGACGCGTACGGGTCCTGGAACACCATCTGCATGTCGCGTCGAAGCGCGCGCAGGTCCGTCGCCCTTGAGGTCTGGTGATGTCCCGGCCGTCGAACGATGATGCGTGCCGCTCGGTCGTGTCGAACAGCCGCATCGCGACCCGGGCGAGCGTGCTCTTGCCGCACCCGGTCTCCCCGACCAGCCCGAGCGTCTCGCCCGGGTAGATGTCGAGATCCACGCCGTCGACCGCGTGCACGGCACCGACCTTCTTCTGGAAGATGATCCCCCGCGTGATCGGGAAATGCTTCATGATGCCCGCGCAGCCGCAGCAGCGGCTCGCCGGTGCGTGCGGCGCTCCGGTGCGGGCGTCGCCTCGACGGCGCTCATTGCGCGGCCAGCACCTCCTCCGCCACGATCCGCTCGCGGTCCTCGAGACTCAGGTGGCACCGCGGCGGCGTGGTGGCCGTCGACGCGGCGAGCAGCTCGGGCTCGTCCCGTGGCACTCGTCGAACACGTACGGGCACCGCGGCGAGAACGAGCACCCGTCCGGCAGGAAGATGAGCGAGGGCGGCGCGCCCGCGATCGGCGTCAGCCGCTCGGTTTCGTGGCCGAGACGCGGGATCGACCGGAGCAGACCCCACGTGTACGGCATCATCGGGTGGTAGTAGATGTCGTCGCCGGTGCCCTCCTCGACGATCTTGCCCGCGTACATCACCTGGATGTGGTCGCAGTGCTCGGCCACGACGCCCGAGGTCGTGGGTGATCAGCGCGACCGCGGTGTTGAACTCGCTCTGCAGCCGGTCGATCAGCTCGAGGATCTGCGCCTGCACCGTCACGTCGAGCGCGGTCGTGGGCTCGTCGGCGATCAGCAGGTCGGGGTTGAGCGACAGCGCCATCGCGATCATCGCCCGCTGGCGCATGCCGCCGGAGAACTCGTGCGGGTACTGCCTCGCCCGTTCCTCGGGCCGCGGGATGTTCGACCCGGCGGAGCATCTCGACCGCGCGATCGCCGGCCTCCTTCTTCGAGATGTTCTCGTGGGCAGGATCACCTCGGCGATCTGGTCGCCGACCTTGTAGAACGGGTGCAGCGACGTCATCGGGTCCTGGAAGATCATCGCGATCTTGGTCCCGCGGATGTCGCTGCAGCTCCTCGTTCGACAGCTTCAGCAGGTCCTGGCCCTGGAAGAACACCTCGCCCTCGACGACGGCGGACTTGCGGTTGATCAGGCCCATGACGGTCAGGAACGACACGCTCTTGCCCGAGCCGGACTCCCCGACCACGCCGAGGGTCTCGCCCGGCTTGCGATCGAGAACGTGAGGCCGTCGACCGCCTTGACGAGGCCGTCCTCGGTCGGGAAGTGCACCCGCAGGTCCTTGACCTCCAGCAGCGGCTCAGGCATCGGCGTCCTGACCATGCTCATTCGTAGCGGACCCGGGGATCGAGGAACGCGTAGACGATGTCGACGACGAGGTTGGCGACGTGATCACGAAGCGCGGCCACGAGCGTGACGTCGGGATCGCGTAGATGTCCTGGCTCTGCGATCGCCTGGACCGCCAGCTGGCCGATCCCCGGGATGTTGAAGATCGTCTCGGTGATCGATGCCCCCGCCATCAGCGCCGGCGAGGTCCAGCCCGAAGACCGTCACGATCGGCGTCAGGCCGGCACGCAGGCCGTGGTGCACATCACCCGCTTCCCGGCAGGCCCTTGGCTCGCGCCGTGCGCGATGTAGTCCTCCCCCATCATCTCGAGGAGGTTCGACCGCGTCAGGCGGGCGTAGAAGGCGGCGTACAGCACCGACAAGACGAACCACGGCAACAGCAAGTGCGAGAACCACGGTCCGAAGCCGTATTCGAAGATGGATTTGTAGCCGGTGCCCGGCAGCCAGCCGAGCTTGAACGAGAAGAACAGAGCGCCAACGGCCCAGCACGAACACCGGGATCGAGATGGCGACCACCGCGAAGACCATCGCGCTCCGGTCGACGTACCGTGTGCGGTCGGAGCGCCGACAAGCACGCCGATAGGCACACCGATCACAGCCACATGACCGCCGCGCCCAGCGCCAGTTGCAGCGTCACGGCATCCGCTCGAAGATCAGCGGCTTGAGCGGCTTGTTCAGAACCTGCGACTCGCCGAGGCCCGGCCAGCCGTCACGATCACCGAAGAACAGTGCTTGATGTACAGACGAACTGCAGTGGCAGGGGCTTTCGAGGCCGATCTGCTGCCTGATCTCCGCGAGATCTCCGGCGTCGGGTGACTTGCCGGCGAACCGCTGGGCGATCGTGTCGGTCCCACCGCCGGGAGCAAGAAGAAGATCAAGTACGAGATCACGACGATGACGCCAGCACGAAGACCAGCCATCAACCGTCGGATGATGTACCGAAGCATCGTGCTCCCCTCACGAACGTCGGAGAGGGGGCCGCGGACTGCGACCCCCTCTCCTCGACTCGTGTGCCTCGTTAGGCGACGTTCTCGGGCGCGAGCCCGTTGTTGACCGCGAGTTGCGCAGGCCGGGTCACCGGCGTTCTGTCGTACACGTACTGCGTCATCGAGTCGCGTGTTGATGACGTCCAGTTGTTCGCCCAGCACCACGGGACCCAGGTCACGACCTCCTCCATCATCGTCTTGTCCATGTCGGCGAAGCACTGGTTGCTCGGCGCCGGTCTCGCCTGCGAGCGCATCGTTGATCATCTGGGCGTCGATCGAGGCACCGGCTCCCCACTGCTGTTCTGGACGGCAGGCGTCGGTCACACCGCACCCCTTACCCGATGGGTCGATCTGTCCAAGATCTCCTTGGTCATGCCGAGCAGCCATTGTTCGTACGAGCCGGTGCAGCGAAGATCCCGTCCGTCTGAAGATGAGTAGTCGAACCCGTACGGGGAGCCGAAGTCCTTGCCCCAGCCCTGTCCGAACGACATCGGGATCAAGCTTGTTGACGCATGACCTGCTGCGAGTCACGACGTCGGGCTTGACCTCCTCAGCGTGAGCCCGGCGATCTCTTCAGCCATTCGCACGAGGACCGGGTTCATCTTCGGCCACGGGTCGTGCTGCGACCGAGAACACGATGTTGTCGCAGGCACCGGCCGCGTCGCACGACGCCGTCCTTGTTCGTGTCGTAGATCGACTGCTTCATCTCCTCCTTGGCCGCGTTGAGGTCCCCGCGGAGTTCGTCGCGGTGCCGTACGGGTTGTATGTCTGGCCGTCGCCGGCAGCACCGTCGGCGGCTCGACCGTGGTCGCGAGGTCGCGCGTCGATGCTCGCCACCGTATCGCCTTGACGAGCCGTCCTTGTCGAGCGACGTACTTCACCGCCTTGCGGACGTGCAGGTCGTCGAACGGCGGCGCGAGCAGGTTCATCGTGATGTACCACGTCCGGTCGCCCGGGTCGGAGTGGATCTACTCGCGTGCAGCTCGGGTCCGTCTGCGTACTTCTGCTCCACCGTGGCCGGCGGGGTGCCGCCGCACGACCCGTCGAGCTCACCGTCCTGGATCTTCTGGAAGATGTCGTCCAGTTCGTGTTGATCTCGACCTGGATGCCGTCCAGGTTAGTTCGAGAGCATCTCGGGTCGTCGGTCGACGGGTCGTAGTTCGGGTTGCGGACGATCGTCATGCCCTTGTCCGGGTTGAAGCCGGAGATCGGCTTCAGGGTGTCGCACGACGAGATGTCGAGCTTGTCGGCGCCGCAGATCATGTACGGGCCCGCCGAGACCAGGTAGCTCCCGTAGTCGCCGGCCTTGTCGAAGCAGCCCGCGACTTCCTCGGGACTGCGGCGTAGGTGGCCGGCATCGCCAGGCGGTACAGGAAGTCACCGGTCGGGCTCTCGAGGTGGAAGGTGATGTGCGTGTCGTCCGGCATCGTCGATCCCGGAGACCGGCTTGGTCGCTTCGTCCGGTCGCAGGTCATGCCCTTGATCACGCCGCAGTAGTAGTTGCCGTACTAGGCCACGAGGGATTCGGTGTTGATGCGCTCGAACGCGTACTCGATGTCCTTCGAGGTCACCTCGCGGTCCAGCGGCGGGCGCGTACTTCACGCCTGTCTTCGGATGCGTGAACGCGTACGTGAGGCCATCGCTCGGAGACCTTCGGCTCGCTTGGACCAGGTCGAGGCATGGGCGTGTTGCCCCCCTCTTCGCGCCGGACGTGGTTGTAGTTGTACAGCCCGCGCATCAGCACTGGTTCTGGAAGATCGCCCAGCGCGTTGCCGTAGTACTCACCGGTCGGATCGAAGTTCGTCGTCCAGACCGAACGTCTGCGTTTCGGTCCGGATAGTGCCACCCTTGGTCGAGCCGCCACCGCCGGAGCTCGACGGAGCTGTCGCTGCTCCCGCCACATGCGGCGGCGACCAAGCGAAAGGGCGACCAGGCTCGCGAGCCACGATGATCGTGCGTCGTTCTCGACATGTGCCACTCCCTTCTCTCGATGCCGTTCCCGTTCTGGATGTACGGACGTTGTGCGATGCCGCAGATTGTGCGCTGGTATCGCCCTGCCGGCGCCTCATCGACGCGGCACCTCGGGTCCAAGGCATCTCGCAGCGCATCGCCCACGAGGTTGAAGGACAAGGTGGTCATCACGAGCATCACCCGGCCGGGAACACAGCGTCCACCAGGAGAGCGGTACAGCTGACCCCGGACGGCGTTGTCGATCATCCTCCCCACGAAGGGGTGCCGGGCGGGATACCGACCGCCAGATAGGACAGGGACGCCTCGAAGATGATGTTCTGCGGGAATCAACAGGGTCGCCACGACGATGATCGGGGCGAGCATAGGTTGGGCAAGATCTCCCGGAACATGATGTGCCAGCTGCCGAAACCGGTCGCCCGGGCGCTTCGACGAACTCGCGCTCGCGCAGCGACAACGTCTGCCCGCGGACGATACGCGCGATATACGTCCAGCCGAACAAGGCGATGATGAACATCACCATGCCCCACCCCGGCTTCGCATCGCGCCGAAGCACCCGTTGATGCTCGACGCCGCACGCGACCGCGAGGCCGATCGCGATCAGGAGCAAGGGCAACGACAGGATGATGTCGATCAGCCGGGAGATGAAGGTGTCCGTCTTGCCGCCGCGGAAGCCGGCGAGGAGGCCGAGCCAGATGCCGATGACCAGTGAGATAGCCGGTGCCGACAGCACGACCGGACAGCGAGATGCGCGCTCCGTAGAGGCTCCGCAGGAACATGTCCCGCCCGAGCGCATCCACGCCGCACCACGCGTGCTTGCTGGGGCCGACAAGGGGATGTCGAATCGCTCGTCAACGTCTGGATCGATGGAGTTGGGGTCCGTTGTGCGAGACCAGATTGTGCGCGAACACCGGCGCGAGCAAGGCCGAGCGCCAGGAGGATGACCACGACGATGCCGGCACCGACGATCCATGGTCACGCTTGAAACGCCCCCAGAAGAGCTGCCAGGGGGTACGCCCCTCGATGGCTACCGATCTCGGCGTCGGCTGGAGCGAACGGCTGTACCTCAGGTTCGACCGCCTGGATCTGGCTCACGGAGTCAGCCTTTTCCCCTCATGGACGCGGCGAGTGTAGGGCAACGATGTACCCCGGACAACCTGGGATACGGATGTACGCCGATCCGAGGTTTGCCCTGGTCAGCCAAGGGTCTCCCTGACGATTCGCAGGACGTCCACGCCGCGGAGCTCCCCCAGCGACCCGTCAGCGCAGGCATGCTCCCCGTAGGCGGTCGAACCGTCGGGCGTGAAGGGCCCGCCGGCGATCACCAACGGGACCGGATCGGCTGTGTGGGCCTTGCGGACGCAGGACGTGGCGTGATCCGCCAGAACGGCAACGACGGTGCGATCGGGTCAGCCCGCGGGAGCACTTCCCCGAAGAAGGCTCGGTCGATCGCCTCGATCACGTCGCGCTTGTCCTCGGCGCGCCCGTCGTGCGCGGGGATATCGGGTCCCTTCACGTGGACATAGAGCGCCTGATAGCTGCCGAGCGCATCGGCGGCGAGGTCCGCCCACACCGCGTATGCCTCCTCGGCCGCAGGGCCGAACCCGTCGCGGATCCAGCCGGGGCACGTCGAGCGCGTGCATCCCGAGGGCGAGGGCGATGCCCCGCTCGACGGGCATCTCCACGAAACACCCCCAGGGCCAGCCGAACCGCTCGTCGATCGGTTGCAGACGCGGCCGGTGGTCCCCGCCGTCCCGCGTGAGGATGAGGTTGGCCGGGCAGCGGCCCGGCCGCCCTGCGCCGGGCGTTGATCTCGGACGCGTCGAGGATCGCCGCCGCGCCTTCCACGAACGCGTTCGTGAGGTCGGCCGCCTGCCGCGCCTCAGGGGTCGTGTCCATCGGCTCCGCGGTGCACGACCACCGGGTCGAAGGTCTCGAGTGCCACGCCGAGGTGCCCGTCTCGACGGTACGCCGGGTCGGTGTTGCGTGACGTTGGCCGAGAGCACGCCGTCGTCCGCACGGATCACGAGGGCGCCTCGGTGTTCGACGGTCGCTGCCAGGCTGAAGGTGGCGCCCGGCAGCCGGAGTTGCTCGTTCACTTCGTGGCGAGCGCCTGCGCCTCATCGGAGGAGAGGTCGCGGCCAACGCGTCGATCGATGATCTCGGGCCATGCGCACGTCGCGAAGTTGACCCGGTACGCGAGATCGCCGTCGGCGAAATCCATTCCGATCCCGATCGCCTCCAGGACGCCGCGGCCAGGGTGCTCCTCGCTCGGGTCGTAGCCCGAGATGCCGAACACGCCGATGTCCGATTCTGGTGCGATCCCTTTACCGACCGTGACCACCGTTCCCGTCCGCCCGCGGGCCGCGAGCGCGTCGAGGTTCGGCGTGGCGGCGGCCTCGAGCGGCGTCCGACCGTCGAGCGCCGGATGCGGGTCGTCGCCCAGACCGTCGAGGCAGACGTACAGGATGGAGTCGCTCACCGGGAGTGGATCCTTTCGGCTGGTCAGTGCTTCACGATCAGGGCGAGATCCTCGGGATCGAGGCTGGCCCCGCCGACGAGTGCCCCGTCGATCTCGGGGTGGGCCATGAAGCCGCGGATGTTGCCGGGCTTGACGCTGCCCCCGTACTGCACCCGCACGGCCTCGGCCACGTCGGCGTCGTACCGGTCGGTCAGGGTCTGACGGATCACCTCGACAACCCGCCCGGCGTCGCCGGGCTCGGCGTTGCGGCCCGTGCCGATCGCCCAGATCGGCTCGTAGGCCACGACGGCCGAGGCGCCGCCGCCGGCTCGACGCCGTCGAACGCCCGCCGGACCTGCTGGCTGACCTTCGTCTCGGTGCCGTCGGCGTCGCGCTCCTCGAGCGTCTCGCCGACGCACACGATCGGCGTCATCCCATGCGCGAACACCGCGCGCACCTTCTTGTTCACGAATTGGTCGTCCTCACCGAACAGCTGGCGGCGTTCGGAGTGGCCGACGATCACGTAGCGCGACCTTGAGCGCCGCGAGCATCGGCGGGGAGATTTCGCCGGTGAAGGCGCCCTGGTCCTCGGGGTAGACGTTCTGCGCGGCGAGCCCGAACGGGAGCTTGTCCGAGTCGATCAGGGTCTGCACCGACCGAAGCGCCGTGAACGGCGGCACGATCACGACCTCGACACGATCCGTGTCGCGGATGTCGAGCAGGTACCCGAGCTGCTGGACGGCTTGGATCGCCTCGAGGTGCGTCTTGTGCATCTTCCAGTTCGCGGCGATGATCGGACGCCGGTCGGTCATGGTGTCGGATCCTCCAAGATCGTGATGCCGGGAAGGGCGCGCCCTTCGAGGAACTCGAGCGAGGCGCCCCCTCCGGTCGACAGATGGTCGAACGACGCGGACGAGCCCGCTTGGGCGATCGCCGCGAGGGAGTCGCCGCCCCCGACCACGGTGAACGCGTCGGCCGCGGCGCACGCCTCGGCGACCCCCCGCGTGCCGGCGGCGAACGGCGCCATCTCGAACACGCCCATCGGGCCGTTCCACAGGAGCGTGCGCGGCGCCGGCGATCACCTCGGCGAAGGCCGCAACCGTCGCCGGGCCGATGTCGAGACCCAACAAGCCCGTCGGGGATCGCGTCGGCCGGCACGATCTGGCGTCGGCGCGGCCGCTTCCATCGCGGCGGCGGCAACGACGTCGACCGGCAGATGCACGGCGACGCCGCGGGCCGCGCCGTGGCACAGCGCGCTCGGACCTGTCGAGTTGCTCCGGCTCCACCAGGGAGTCCCCGACCTCGCCGCCCTCGGCGGCGAGCAGCGTGAACGCCATCGCCCCCCCGATCACGAGCGCGTCGACGCGCTCGGCCAACGAGCCGATCACCGCCGAGCTTGTCGCTGATCTTCGCGCCGCCCAAGATCGCGACGAAGGGCCGGGCGGGCGTCGTCGCAGCAGCCGTGCCGAGCACGTCGACCTCGCGCTCGCACGAGCCTGCCCGCCACGGCGGAGCGGCCGCGACGCAAGCAGCAGCTCGGGCAGCGCCTGCACGGACGCGTGAGCCCGGTGGACGGCGCCGAAGGCATCGTCCACGTACGCATCGGCGAACTCGGCGAGCTGACCGGCGAACGCGACGTCGTTCGCTTCCTCCCCCGGGTCGAACCGCAGGTTCTCAAGCATCACGACGCCGGCGTCGGGCAGCGATCGGGCGTCACGTCCTCGAAGCGCGTGCACAGGCTCGCCCAAGGCTGCGCGCGAGCGCACGGCCGACCGGCTCGAGTCGAAGCTCCGTCGCGCACGGCACCCTTGGGCCGGCCGAGATGCGAGGCGAGGATCAGCCGCGCATCGCGCGCGCGCAGCTCTCGCAGCGTCGGAAGGCATCGCGCGGATCCTGCTGTCGTCGGCGACCTCGCCGTCACGCAGCGGGACGTTGACGTCGACGCGCACGAAAACACGCGCGCCGGCGACGTCACCGAGATCGTCGAGGGTGCGGAGCGTCACTGGCTATCGCGACCCGGCGACCAGCTCGACCAGATCCACCGAGCCGGTTCGAGTAGCCCCACTCGTTGTCGTACCAGCCGACGATCTTCGCGGTCCGGCCCATCGTCATCGTCGAGAGCGCATCGAAGGTGCACGACGCCGGACGAGCCGACGATGTCGGAGGACACGATCGGGTCCTCCGTGTAGACGAGCTTGCCGGCGAGCGGTCCCGCGGTCGCGGCGGCGCGGAACGCCTCGTTGACCTCCTCCACCGTCACGTCGCGGCCGAGCGTGGCGACGAGGTCGGTGACCGAGCCGTCGGGCACCGGCACGCGCATCGCCATGCCGTCGAGCTTGCCCTTGAGGTGCGGCAGGACGAGCCCGGTGGCCTTCGCGGCGCCGGTCGACGTCGGGATGATGTTGATGGCGGCGGCGCGCGCACGGCGCAGATCCTTATGCGGTAGGTCCAGGATCGACTGGTCGTTCGTGTACGCGTGGATCGTCGTCATGAAGCCCTGCTCGAGCCCGAACGCGTCGTCGAGGACCTTGGCCATCGGCGCGACGCAATTCGTCGTGCAGCTCGCGTTCGAGACGACGTGGTGCAGCGCGGCGTCATAGGCGTCGTCGTTCACGCCGAGCACGACGGTCAGGTCCTCGCCTTTCGCGGGCGCGCTGATGATCGACCTTCTCCGCGCCTGCCTCGAGGTGCTTCGCCGCCTGCTCCCGGTCGGTGAACAGACCCGGTCGACTCGATGACGATCTCGGCGCCGAGATCCTTCCATGGCAGGTTGGCGGGGTCACGTTCGGCGAGGACCCGCAACTCGTCGCCGTCGACGCTGATGCCGCCCTCGGATACGTGTACCTCGCCCGGGTATGTCCCGAGCACCGAGTCGTACTTGAGCAGATGTGCAAGCGTGGGCGCATCGGTGATGTCGTTCACCGCGACGAAGTCGATGTCGACGCCGCGCTGCTTCACGGCCCGAAAGAAGTTGCGACCGATCCGCCCGAACCCGTTGACGCCGATCTTGACGGTCATGCCTACATCTCCTCCTACGATTGCGTCGAAACCCCATGCTATCGAGCGGGCGGCCCGCCGAACCCGCTCAGGCGCGCTCGACGTCGCGATGCACGAGCACGACGGACAGACTGCGGTCGCGGATCCATGCCGCCAGCTCTTCAGCGACAACCACGGAGCGGTGATGGCCCCCGGTGCAGCCGATCCCGATCGTCAGATAGCTCTTGCCCTCGGCGACGTATCCCGGCAGCGAGAGGTCGAGGAGGGCTTCGACCCGTTCGAGGTACGGTGTGTAGAGTTCGTTGCTCTGCACGTACTCTCGGACGGCAGGATCGGTGCCGGGATGCGGCCGGAGCTCGGGCACCCAGTGCGGGTTCGGCAGGAAGCGGACGTCGAACAGCAGGTCGACATCTCGGGGGGTTCCGTACTTGAATCCGAAGGAGACCACGGAGACCTGTAGACCGTCCTCGAGCGGCGCATCGGCGAACGCGTCGCGCACCCGATCGCGAAGCTCGTGGGGCGTGAGGCCAGAGGTATCGATCACGAGGTCGGCGTCACCTCGGAGCTGGGCGAGGATCTGCCGCTCCTTCCGGATCCCCTCGATCGACCCGATCCGCGGGCGCGAGCGGATGCCGGCGGCGCGTGGCCTCGTACCGACGGACGAGATCCTCATCGGACGCCTCGAGGAACACGATGCGGGCTTCGCGATGCTGCGTCCGCAATTCCTCCAACGCCTTCGAGAACTCCGAGAAGAAGACCCCGCCGCGTGCGTCGACCACGATGGCGACCCGCGTGGGCGAGCCAGGGCGCATCGTGAGCTCGGCCATCTTCGGCAGCAACGCGGGCGGAAGGTTGTCGACCACGAAGAATCCGAGGTCCTCGAGGGAGTGGGCGACCTCGGACCGTCCGGCTCCCGAAAGTCCCGTGATGATCGTGAAGCCCTGGACGACGTCGGGATCGCGCGTCATGCGCTTGCTCGTCGGTCGCCGGCCGCCGGGTCGTGGAGCTGCTCGTGGATCGTCGCCGCCAGCGCAGGGCCGACGCCGCGCGTCTCGGTGAGCTCCTCGACCGATGCGGCACGCAGTTTCGTGAGCGACCCGAACCGGCGCAAGAGCGCACGCTTGCGCGTGGGTCCAACCCCGCGGATATCGTCGAGCGGCGATCGGAGCGCCCGCTTCTCACGAAGCGAGCGGTGGTACGCCACCGCGGTACGGTGCGCCTCGTCGCGGATGTGCTGCAACACGAACAGCGCCTCCGACCCCCGGGGGATCACAAGCGGGTCGGGTCGATCCGGGAAGTAGACCTCTTCCAGGCGTTTCGCGAGCCCGATGTGCGGGATCGACAGGCCGAGCTCCTCCAGGACCGCCGTGGCCTGGGTCAGCTGCCCGCGGCCGCCATCGACCACGATGAGCGACGGCGGGTACGAGAACCGCCGGGTGCGCTCGTCCGGTGGCAGGGCTTGCTCCTGCAGCAGCCGAGTGAACCGTCGGTGCAACATCTCATGCATCGACGCGAAGTCGTCTTGGCCGGAAACGCCCGTGATCTTGAATTTCCGATAGTCCTGCCGCTTCGGCAGACCGTCTTCGAACACGACCATCGAGCCGACCGTGTCGGTCGGACCGAGGTTCGAGATGTCGTAGCACTCGATCCGAAGCGGCGCCTGCTCGAGACCGAGTTGATCGGCGAGTTCCGCGAGTGCGCGTGAACGTGCGCCGAAATCCGACGCGCGTCGCAGCTTGTGCCGGTGAAAGGCATCGGCTGCGTTGCGCTCGACGGTCTCGACGAGCCGTCGCTTCGCCCCGCGAGCCGGCACGGCGATGTGCACCGGTCCCTCGCGCCGGTCGGTCAGCCACGCCTCGAGCACCCCAACATCCCCGGGCAGCACCGGGACGAGGATCCGCGGCGGGATCTCGGGCCGCTCCATATAGAGCTGTTCGAGGAACGACCCCACCAGACCGGGCAGATCGAGGTCCTCGACGCGGTCGACCACCCACCCGCGACGCCCGAGAACGCGACCTCGCCGAACGAAGAAGACCTGTACCGCGGCCTCGAGATCGTCCTCCACCATCGCGATCACATCGAGGTCCTCCGGCGGGCTGAGGACCATCTCCTGCGACTCCAGCGCCCGCCGGGCCGCGAACAGTTGGTCGCGGAGCTTCGCCGCTTGCTCGAATTCCTCGCGCTCCGCCGCGCTTCGCATCTCCCGGTCGAGCCGGCTCAGCTGCGGCTTCGCGTTGCCCCCCAGGAACTCCCCCATCGCATCGACGTGCGCCCGGTAGGTCGCCTCGGTCGCGCCCGTCGTCTCCGGGACGCACGGTCCTGCGCAACGACCGATGTCGTAGTACAGGCACGGCCGCTTCGCCCGCGCACGTTGATCGAAGAACGCGTTCGAGCAGGTGCGCACCGGGAACACCCGGGTGAGCGCGTCGAGGGTGTCGCGGATCGCCCAGGCGTGGCCGTAGGGACCGAAGTAGCGCACGCCCTTGCGCTTCGTCCCGCGAAGCACCTGCGCCCGCGGCCATCGTTCGCTCACCGTCAGCGCGAGGTACGGGTACGACTTGTCGTCGCGGTAGCGGATGTTGAACCGTGGTTTGTAGCGCTGGATCAGGTTGTACTCGAGCATCAGCGCATCGACTTCGGTGGACGCGACGATCCACTCGACGGTCGCGGCCGACTCGGTCATGGCGGCCGTTCGCGCATGCAGCGGTTTGCCCCAGTACGACACGAGCCGCTTGCGCAGCGAGGCGGCCTTTCCGACGTAGATCACGCGGCCGTCGGCGTCGCGGAACAGGTACGCGCCGGGGACGTCCGGGATCGAGGAGGGCTTGGGCCGGGGGACGGTCACGACCGCGATGCTAGCGCGGCCCGCCGACGTGGCCGGGAACTACTTGCCGACGACGACGAACTGCCCCTTCATCGTCGTGTGGATGTCGCACTGGAAGTAGTAGGAGCCGGCATCGAGCGCATCCACCTTGTACGTCGTGGTCACGACGCCGGTCACGATCTCGCCGCGGAACAGGTTGTCGGCGGCGGTCGCGTCCGTGTAGATCGCCACGTTGTGCTGGATCCCTGCGTCCTCGTTGTCGAAGGTGAGGTCGAACGGCGCCCCGGCCTGGGCCACGAGGCAGGTGGGCTCGAATGCGAGGCCCTTCGCGACGACGTCGAGGACCGGCTTCCCATCCTTCCCGCAGGACGCGTCGGCCGGCGGAGCGATGGAGATCGTCAGCGATGGGCTCGGGTTGGCGACGAGGACGTCCTGAAGATCACCCAGGAAGCCGACCATGGTGTTCTGCTGCTTCGACTCGTACCAGGCGAGGGCGACGCCGCTTTTCGCCGCCGCGAGTGCGGGTCCCACCCCGTCGCCGACCGTGTGCCCGAGGTCGACCGTCGTGAAGGTGTCGGTCCCGGACGCCATGTGCAGGCCTGCGTCCTGCCACGCGACATAGACCGTCCCGCCGCCGTCGATGGCGACGGCGGTGGTGGGCGCCAGATTGCCCGCAGCGTTCGGGTCGGGATCGGCGGCATCGGCCACCTTCGTGCTCGACCACCCCCCGTCGACGAACGTCGACAGGGTCACCGTGGCGTCGCCGCCGTAGTAGGCGACGTACGCGCCCGCCCCGTCGGTTGTGAACGAAAGCCCAACACCGAGGAGATCTGCTCCCGTGGAGGCGATGGTGGCGTCCTCCCAGGTTCTGCCCGTCAACGTCGCCGCGTGGATCGAACCGCTCACCGGGTCCGTGTAGACGACCATCGGCGCGTCGCCGACGACCCCGATACCGGTCGCTTGCGGTGGCGGACATCCGTTGCAGGTGCCGCCCTTCGCCACGACGTCGTCGGCCCACGTGGTGCCGTTCGAGTGGACGGCGTGGGTTTCCCGCCCGCCGCTCGATTCGACCGTGAACGCGATCCACGGGTTGCCGTCGGCGTCCAACGTGAGCCCCGGGCGGCCGATCGGCCCCGCCTGGTCGATCGTCTCGGCGGTCTTCCAGACCTCCTCGACCGTCGACGTGCCGCCGAGCTTCGTGGTTGCGTGATAGACGCCGCTTCCCATCGCCCACGCGACGTGCACCGTGCCGTCGTCCGCCACCACCACCGATGTCCCGTTGCTGTTCGCAGCCGTCAGGTCGAGCTTCGGGGTCAGTACCGGCCCGAAGGGCACGCTCACCCCAGTGGCCTTCAACTCCGGTTCGATCGTATTGACCGCACCGCGCTGCCACAGGCTGTCCTTCGACGCGGTTGCCAGCATCACACCGGGCACCGCCGGCGAACCGAACGGGCGCGGCACGGCGATCTCCCCCTCCGCGAGTTCGGCGGGGAATCCGAAGTAGCTGATGTACGGCAGCCCGTCGGCCGTGATCGCGATGGCACTCGCTTGACCGACATCGTCGGTCGAATCGACCACGAACGGGACGAATCGAGACCCCTGCCCGAAATCCACCGCGGGTGTCGAAGTGGTCACGCACGCGGTCGCGGTCAGGCCGAAAACGGCGAGTGCGATCAGGGCACGCTTGGGCATGTCGGGCCGGATACTAGCAAGCCACGTCAACGGCGCGAGGACGCCGCGGCAGCGAACGGCAAGCCCGCCAAGACCTCCTGCAGGAAGCGCCCGGTGTGCGATGCGGGGTCGGCCGCGATGTCCTCGGGTGTCCCCACGGACACGATGGCGCCGCCGTGGTCGCCGCCCTCAGGTCCGAGGTCGATGATCCAGTCCGCGGTCTTGATGACGTCGAGGTTGTGCTCGATGACGAGGACCGTGTTTCCCGTGTCGACCAGGCGCTGCAGCACGTCCAGCAGTTTGCGGATGTCCTCGAAATGCAACCCGGTGGTCGGCTCGTCCAACACGTACAGCGTGTTGCCGGTCGCGCGCTTGTGCAGCTCCGACGCAAGCTTGATCCGCTGCGCCTCGCCGCCCGACAGGGTCGGCGCCGGCTGGCCGAGCTTCACGTAGCCGAGTCCCACGTCGGCCAGGGTCTGCATGTGCCGTTTGATCGGCGGGATGGGGTCGAAGAACTCGAGCGCCTCGTCGACGCTCATCGCCAACACGTCGGCGATGGTGCGCCCTTTGTACTTGACCTCGAGGGTCTCGCGGTTGTAGCGCCGGCCCTTGCAGACCTCACACGTCACGTACACGTCCGGCAGGAAGTGCATCTCGATCTTGATCTGTCCGTCGCCGGCGCAGTTCTCGCACCGACCCCCCCGCACGTTGAACGAGAACCGCCCGGGCTGGAATCCGCGGATACGCGCCTCGGGCACCTGGGCGAAGAGCTTTCGGATGTGGTCGAACACCCCCGTATACGTTGCGGAGTTCGAACGTGGTGTGCGCCCGATCGGCGATTGATCGATATCGATCACCTTGTCGACCTGTTCCCAGCCCACGAGACGCTTGTGTCGACCCGGCAGCAGCCGGGAGCCGGTGACCTTCTGTGCGAGGGCCCGCAGCAAGACGTCCTGCACGAGCGTTGACTTGCCCGAACCGCTCACGCCCGTGACGCAGACGAACAATCCGAGCGGCACCTGCACCGTGACGTCCCGAAGGTTGTGTTCGCGCACGCCCGACAAGACCAGCTTTCGATCGGTCATCGGCCGCCGGTGTGCAGGGACCGGGACGACCCGGCGACCCGAGAGATAGGCACCGGTCAGCGACTCGTCACACTCAAGGAGCCCTTTGAGGTCGCCCGAGTACACCACGCGGCCACCGTGCTCCCCCGCCGCCGGCCCGATGTCGACGATGTGATCGGCTTCGATCATCGTGGCCTCGTCGTGCTCGACCACCACGAGCGTGTTGCCGAGGTCGCGCAGCCGCACGAGCGTGTCGAGGAGCCGGCGATTGTCGCGTTGGTGCAGGCCGATCGACGGCTCGTCCAGGATGTAGAGAACGCCGACCAGGCCGCTGCCGATCTGGGTGGCGAGTCTGATCCGCTGTGCTTCGCCCCCTGCGAGCGTGCCCGCAGCGCGCCCGAGGGTCAGGTAGTCGAGCCCGACGTCCACCAGGAAGCCCAGGCGGGCGCGGATCTCTTTCAGGAGCCGCTCGGCGATCATCGCCTCGCGCTCAGAAAGTCCCATATCCTCGACGAAGGCGAACGCGTCGCGGATCGCGAGGCTCGTGACGTCGGCGATGGTGCGCCCGGCGATCGTGACCGCGAGGGTTTCCGGCCGGAGCCGCTGGCCCTTGCACACTCGACAGGGGATCTCGCGCATGAACTGCTCGAGGCGATCGCGGGTGGCGTCGGAGTCGGTCTCGGCGTGGCGCCGCTCGATGTTGGGAACCGCGCCCTCGTAGGTCGTCCAGTACGCACGCTGGCGCCCGTATCGGTTCTTGTACCGCACGTGGATCTGCTCGTCCGAGCCGAACAACAAGATGTCACGCGTCGCCTTCGGCAACTTCTTCCACGGGGTGTCGAGGTTGACGCCGTGTGTGTCGGCGACCGCCTCGAGTACGCGGTACCAGTACTCGAGGGTGGCCGTCGCCCAGGGTGCGAGCGCGCCCTCGTTGACGGACAGATCGGGATCGGGAACGACCAACTCGGGATCGACCTCGAGCCGCGTCCCCAAGCCGTCGCACGTCTGGCACGCCCCATAGGGAGAGTTGAAGGAGAAGTTGCGAGGGGCCAGTTCGTCGAACGACAGTCCGCAGTGGGTGCAGGCCAGCTTCTGGGAGAACGTCTGGATCTCCTCATGCCCCTCGTGCGTCTGCACGGCGATCGAGGCGATCCCTTCGGCCAGCTCCAGCGCCTGCTCGATCGAATCGGACGCGCGTCGGCGGATGTCGGGCTTCGCGACAAGCCGGTCGATCACGACTTCGATGGTGTGCTTGTAGGTCTTGGCCAGCCGGATCGGCTCGGAGAGATCGCGCACCTCACCGTCGATCCGCGCACGCGGATACCCCTTGCGAGCAAGCTCTTCCAGCAGCTTGCCGTACTCGCCCTTGCGGCCGCGGACGATCGGTGCGAGCACCTGGAACCGCGTGCCCTCGGGTAGCTCGAGCACCTGATCGACGATCTGCTCCGGGGTCTGTCGACCGATCGGACGCCCGCAGTTGTAGCAGTGCGGATGACCCACGCGAGCGAAGAGCACCCGCAGGTAGTCGTAGATCTCGGTGATCGTGCCGACGGTGGACCGTGGGTTGCGCGAGGTGGACTTCTGGTCGATCGAGATCGCGGGCGAGAGGCCCTCGATGAAGTCCACATCAGGCTTCTCCATCTGGCCGAGGAACTGACGCGCGTACGCGGAGAGTGACTCGACGTAGCGGCGCTGCCCCTCGGCGTAGATCGTGTCGAAGGCCAGCGAGGACTTGCCCGACCCTGACAAGCCGGTAAACACGATCAGCGCGTTGCGCGGCAGATCGAGGGTGATGTTCCTCAGGTTGTGCTCGCGCGCACCATGCACGACGAGCCGGTCCGTCCCCATGCGGCCGAGTGTAGCCGCGGCCCCGGACATGCCCGGAGCGATGGCCGCGCCAATCAGGCGACCCCGGCCTCGCGCATCTGCCGGAGTTCCTTGCGAAGCTCGTGCACCTCGTCGCGGAGGCGCGCCGCGTACTCGAACCGAAGATCCTTCGCAGCCTGGTGCATCTCCTCGTCGAGGCCGAGGATCAAGCGTTCGAGCTCCTCGGTAGGGATGCCCTCCGGGGCGCTCACCACCCGTTGCTTCGCGGACGGGGTCGCGGCTTCCTCCCCGCGCAGGGACAGCAGGATGTCGGTCACCTGCTTTCGGACGGTCTGCGGGTCGATCCCATGTTCCGTGTTGTAGGCCAGCTGGATCTGGCGGCGGCGCTGGGTCTCGCCGATCGCCGCCCGCATCGAATCGGTGACACTGTCCGCGTACATCAGCACCGTGCCGTCGACGTTGCGCGCCGCCCGGCCGATCGTCTGCACCAGCGACGTCTCGGACCGGAGGAAGCCTTCCTTATCGGCGTCGAGGATCGCGACGAGCGACACCTCGGGCAGGTCGAGGCCCTCGCGCAGCAGATTGATGCCGACGAGCACGTCGAACTCTCCCAGCCGCAGGTCACGCACGATCTCGATCCGCTGCAGGGTGTCGACCTCCGAGTGCATGTAGCGCACCCGAACCCCGACCTCGACGAGATAATCGGTGAGGTCCTCCGCCATCTTCTTCGTCAAGGTGGTGACGAGGACCCGCTGGTCGGCCTCCGCTCGGCGACGGATCTCTCCGATCAGGTCGTCGATCTGCCCCTTCGTCGGGCGGATCTGCACTTCGGGGTCGACGAGACCGGTCGGGCGCACGATCTGCTCGACGATCGCCGTCGAGCGCTCCAGTTCATAGGGGCCGGGTGTCGCCGACATGTAGACGACCTGGCTCGCCCGTTGGCGGAACTCCTCGAACCGCAGCGGCCGGTTGTCGATCGCGCTCGGGAGCCGGAACCCGAACTCCACAAGTGTCGACTTGCGCGACACGTCGCCCTCGTACATGCCGCGCAGCTGCGGGACGGTGACGTGGGACTCGTCGAGCACGACGAGGTAGTTGTCGGGGAAGTAGTCGAGCAACGTGAACGGCGCCGTGCCGGGTCCGCGGCCGTCGATGTGTCGGGAGTAGTTCTCGATGCCGCTGCAGAACCCCATCTCGCGGAGCATCTCGAGGTCGTAGTTGGTACGCATGCGCAGCCGCTCCGCTTCCAGGAGCTTGCCCTGCTGTTCGAGATCGGCAAGGCGCGCGGCGAGCTCTTCCTCGATCGTGACGATCGCACGCTTCATTCGGTCGTCGGACGCCACGTAGTGCGACGCCGGGAACGTGGTGTGATCGACGATGTCGTCCTGCACGATCTCGCCGGTGAGTGGGTCGAACTTGCTGATGCGCTGCACCTCGTCGCCCCACCACTCGATCCGGTAGCCGAGTTGCTCGTACGGCGGGAAGACCTCGAGCGTGTCACCCGTGACCCGGAACGTGCCACGGGCCCGACTGACCTGGTTGCGCTGGTACTGGATGTCGACGAGGCGCTGGATCGCGAATTCCATCGGCACCTCGGTGCCGCGGTACACCCGCAGGAGCTGTCCTTCATATTCGTCGGGCGAGCCCAGGCCGTAGATCGCCGACACGCTCGCGACGATCAATACGTCATTTCGGCTGAGAAGCGCGGCGGTGGCCGAATGTCGGAGACGCTCGATCTCCTCGTTCACCGAACTGTCCTTCTCGATGTACGTGTCGGTCTGCGGGACGTACGCCTCGGGCTGGTAGTAGTCGTAGTAACTGACGAAGTACTCGACGGCGTTGTTCGGGAAGAAGCCGCGGAACTCGTTGGCGAGCTGGGCCGCCAGCGACTTGTTCGGCGCCATCACGAGTGTCGGCCGCTGCAGCCGTTCCACGACGTGTGCGATCGTGAACGTCTTGCCCGTCCCGGTCGCGCCGAGCAGGGTGACGTGCTCGTCGCCGCGCCCGACCGCCGCGGTCAATTCGTCGATCGCCTGCGGCTGGTCGCCGGCGGGCTCGAACTCGGCGTGGATCTCGAAAGGGGGGCACCGAACAAGTCTAGGCGCGGGCGCCGACATCGGTTCGGGGCCATCCGCCCCTTTGCGGATCAGCCGAGCTGGAACGAGGCGACGAAGTCGGCGGCGGTCGCGGCCGCCTCCGAGTCGGCAGGGCCCTGGCCGACCACCTGGAACAGGCGTCCGTCCGCAGCGAAGAGGCGAACCGTGTAGGTAGTGCCATTCGCCGTGATCACGAGCCCGAACCCGGGGTGGCCGGCGTCCTCCAGATCGACCTCCTCATCTGCGAGGCGACCTACGAGTGGCCGCAACAGCCCGATCTTGCCGGCCTGGAGCGCCTCCTGGTCGGTCCCTGCGAACGCGGTGTCGGTCCATGTGACGGACATCGTGCCGTCTCCGAACTCGGCCGAGTGCGCGGGACCGATACCCGTTTGGATCGGCGACACGTGGACGGCGGCGGGACCGACGACGTCGAACGCACCGTCGGGCGGCGAGTAGGTGGTCCACCCCTCGTGCACCGCCGGCTGCGGCGCCGGCGATCCGGTCGCGCGAGTCCGAGCCGCACGGATCCCGAACGGGAGCGCAGCGACGGCGACACCGATCGCGATCGCGAAGGTGAGCCAGAGGCCGCGGGATCCACGCATCGAGAGACGTTCGTCTGTCGCGGGCGGCGGGTTCGCCCGCTACATCCGACCCGCGGCGATGATGCGGTCCAGGAACAGTCGGGTCTCGGGCTCTTCTGGCGCCGAGAACATGGCGGCGGGCTCGCCGATCCTCGAGGATCGCTCCCTCGTGCAAGAAGGCGACCCGATGTGCCACGTCGCGGGCGAACCCCATCTCGTGGGTCGCGATCACCATCGTCATGCCCTGTTCGGCGAGCTCGCGGATCGCGTCGAGCACCTCCGCGACGAGCACCGGGTCGAGCGCGCTCGTCACCTCGTCCAGGAGGAGGATGTCCGGCTGCATCGCAAGCGCCCGCACGATCGCGACGCGCTGCTGCTGGCCCCCGGAAAGCCGATCGGGGTACTCGTCGGTCTTGTCCTCGAGGCCGAACCGCTCGAGGAGCCCTCGCGCCCGGTCCTGAGCATCCCGCTCCCGCATGCCGAGCACCTCGGTCGGCGCCAGGGTCACGTTGCGCAGGACCGTCATGTGGGGGAAGAGGTTGAAGGACTGGAAGACGATCCCGATCCCCCGGCGGACGGCGTCGACGTCGACGTGCCCGTCGGTAATCTCAGTCCCTTCGATCCAGATGCGACCCTCGTCGATGTCCTCGAGCAGGTTGACGCACCGCAGGAAGGTCGACTTCCCGGAGCCACTCGCACCGATCAGACCGACGACCTCGTGGTCCGCGACCTCGAGGTCGATCCCGCGCAGCACCTCCAGGTCATCGAAGGACTTCCGGAGCCCCTCGACACGGAGCGCGGCCCCGGTCACGCCGTGGTCCCCGCCATCCGACGCCGGCGGTCGCGCTGGATCATGTGATCCACGAATCGCGTCTGCGGGATCGTGATGCACAGATAGACAAGCGCCAGAGCGACGAACGGCGTGAAGTCGAACTCCGCGCTCGAGATGATGTTCGCCTGGCCGAGCCCTTCGACGACGCCGAGGACGAATACGAGCGCGGCATCCTTCTGCAGCCCGATGAAGTCGTTCAACAACGGCGGCAGCACCCGACGCACCGCCTGGGGGAGGATCACGAACCGGAGGTCCTGCTTCGCGATAGCCCGAGCGAGCGGGCGGCAGCGGTTTGGCTCGGATGGACCGACTCGATCCCGGCGCGGTAGACCTCCGCCACGTACGCGGAGTACACGAGGCTCAGGGCGACGATCCCCCAGAAGCGCTCGGATTTCGGCACGCCCTGCAGCCCGAGGGCCGGCATGCCGAACCCGAGCAACAGGATGACGAGGATAGTTGGGATACCCCGGAATACGTCGATGTAGCCGATCGCGAGCAACCGCAGCGGCGTGAATGCCGATCCCTGCAGGCTTCGGAGCACGGCCAGCAGCATCGCGAACGTCAACACGATGACCTCCGCCACGACGAAGATGAAGATGTCCGTCACGAACCGTGCAGGATCTTCGGAAGCGAGTAGGCAAGGACCTCGCGGTCGAAGAACGTCGACTGCAGAGCCGCTCCACCCCGGCGAGCGGATGGCGACGGCCGCGAGCACCCCGAAGAACACCAGCGTGCTCGCGACCGCGACCCAGACGTTGCGCCGCTCCCTGGATCGGGAGCCCCCGCCCAGCATGCGCGAGCGACCGTCACCGGGCGGCAGCGGGAATCGCGGATCCTGGCCGGGCATCCCCGGCGGCGACTGCGGCCCGGGCCCTGCGTAGGACACGGATCAGCCGTGAGGACTGGCGCAGATGCCCGGTCCGAGATCCACTCCTGCTCGATCTGCTGGAGGGATCCGTCCGCCTTCAGTTCGGCGATCGCCAAGTTGACGCACTGGAGCAGCGGATTCCCTTGCTGAGCACGACGCCGAAGTGATCCTGCTCACCGGCGGGCGGCAACTGCCCTACGATGATGCCGTTGGGCACCTGCACGCTGGACATGTAGAAGGCGGTCGGGAGGTCCACCACGATGCCGTCGATCTGGCCATTCTTGAGCGCGTTGACGGCACCGTTGAGATCGTCGTACGCCTTGGCGTCTTCCGTCGGTTGGATCTGGTTGACGATGTAGTCGTATCCCCGGTCGCCGGAGGCCGACCCGAGGGTCGCGTCCTGCAGGTCGGCGAGCGAGGTGGCTCCGTCGATCGATGAGCCCTTCGTTGAGACCACCGCCTGGGTCACGTCGAAGTACGAGTCGCTGAAGTCGGCAGCCTTCGCCCGACTATCGCTGTACGCGATCTGTTGGATGACGAAGTCGAACGGCTTGTCACCGGGCGCGTACGACTGATTGAACTTCACTGGAACGAACGCAACCTGATCGGCGTCGAAGCCCATCGCCTCGGCGATCGCGAACGTCACCGCGCCTTCGAAGCCCTTGCCAAGGTACGGATCGTTTCCCTCCCAGTCGCTGTGGGCACTCCGTGGTGCCGCCCTCCCACCACGGCGGATACGACGGGTTGCCGGTGCCGACGGTCAATGTGCCGTCGGTGAGCAGGTCTCCCGCCTGCGCGTCGGTACATTCCGCCGCGGTCATCGATCTGCCACTCGGGGCTGCGGCCGACGTCTGAACTCGACTCCTGGGCGCAGGCTGCGGCCAGGACGCTGAACGATGCGACCGCGATAGGACTGCCTTGCGCATGACAACTCTCCCTCGATCAACTGCAGGACCTGCGCAGCCTAGCACCCGGCTGCGCTCATCGGCCGGGCTCCCACTCGAAGGTCCTGGTGGCGACGATCGATCACCGGCCACTGCCCACGCCGCCATGCACAGCGACGTCGCCCAATGGAACGGCAACCCCAGGTACGATTCCCGCATCGCGTCGCACCAGGTGCCTGACCGGGAAGATCCGACCGACCCACAGCACCCATCCGGGGCGTCATCGTTGAATCCGGATGAAGACGCCCGACAAGAACAACAAGGGAGGATCACCGCGTTCACGATCGGCGGGCCTGCGTCAGCGTTTGGCACGACACCGGTGATGGCGAGCCCGATCGATGCGAAGCACGCGGCCCCGACGAACAGCGTGACGAGGAACAGCACCAGGTCCGCGCCGCTGGGTACTCGCGCGTCGTACGCAACGACGCCGAAGACGCACCGTGATCGCGACCAGCAGAAACCCGACGAGCGCGGCATGGATCACCCGGGCACGTCAGGTAGGACGCCGCCGTCATCGGCGTTCCCCTGATCCGCTTGAGCACCCCCTCCTCACGGGCGAAGATCGACCGAGATCGCGATGTTCGTGTAGCACGCCGAGATCATGCCGAAGGCCGCCATCGAGAAGACGTAGAACGTCGAGGCTCGGATCGTCTCTCCGTTGACCACGCCCTCGCCGTTACCGAGCAGCGTTGTGAAGATCACCAGGAACAACAGCGGGAACACGAACGTGAAGAAGGCAGAGGCCGGGTTGCGCCAGAAGGCCTTGTTCGTGAAGCGCACCTGTCGCAGTCGCCCGGCATCATTCCTCGCCCTCCTCGCCGCCCGTCAGCTCGAGATAGACGTCCTCGAGCGTGGGCTGCGAGACCTCGAGCACCTCGAACGCGTCCTCGTGTCGAGCGCCCAGCTCGTGACCGCGTGCACCGACCCGGTCGCTTCATCGGTCTCCAGGACGAAGACGCCGTCCCCATCCGGGCACCTGACCCCAGCGGGCGGTCGGGCGCTCCGCCGGTGGGCGGAACCGGATCGAGGTTCGCATCTGGTCGCGGCCCGCGATCGAGTGCAGGCGGTCCCTCCGCGACGATCGCCCCCTTCGCGATCACGGCCACGCGGTCGGCAAGGTACTGCGCTTCGTCCATGAAGTGCGTCGTCAGCCACACGGTCTTGCCCAGCGAGACGAGATTCTTGCACCATCTCCCAGGCGTTGCGGCGCGCGCTGACGGATCGAACCCGGTCGTCGGCTCGTCGAGGAACAGGAGCTCCGGGTTGCCTGCGAGCGCGATCGCGACGTCCAGCCGGCGTTGCTGACCCCCGCTCAGTGCCGCACCCGCTCGTCCGCCTTTTCGGTCAGCCCGACGACCTCGATCACCTCGCCGGTGGGACGGCTCTCGGGTAGTAGCCGCCATACATCTCGATCGTCTCGCGCACGGTGAGGAACGGGTCGACCCCGGTCGACTGCGAGCACGATGCCGATGCGCTCCTTCATCGCTTGATCGCCTTGGCCGGGTCATGACCCAGGACGCGACCTCGCCGGCGGTTCGCACGCGATATCCCTCGAGGATCTCGGTGGTGGTCGTCTTGCCGGCGCCGTTTGGTCCGAGAAGCGCGAACACTTCGCCTCGATCGACGTGCAGATCGATCCCGGCGACGGCTTCGAGGTCGCCGTAGGACTTGCGCAGCCCGCGGATATCGATCACGCGCTCGGTCATGGCGCCTGAGCCTAGCCGACGCCGAACCCGGCCTCGCCGTCCACCAGGTTGACGCAGCGGCTCTCCGGCGGCGAATCGGCGAGGTTGTCGACGAAGACGTTCACCACCTGTTCCTCCCAACCGGCGACGTCACCGCACATGTGGGGCGAGACGATCATGTTCGGCACCCGACCACCATGGCGAGTCGGCGGGCAACGGCTCGCTGATCGAAGACATCGAGCGCGGCGCCCGCAAGGGTTCCGCCGCCGAGCGCCTCGACGAGCGCAGCCTCGTCCACCGTCCCACCGCGCCCCACGTTGTAGAAGCGCGCCGTCGGCCGCATCGCGGCGAAGGCGCGTTCGTCGAACAACCGGTAGTGCCGGATGTCAGCGGCAGTGCGTCGAGCACATGATCGGCCCGCCCAAGGGCCTCATGCAGCTCCGATCCGGCGCGCGACGTCGGCCGAACATGTCGTCGTTCGCGCGCTGAACGACCGACGCCTTCGACCGTCATTCCGAGCGCGCGTGCCGCGGACCGCGCTGGCGCGCCCGATCGGCCCGGGACCGACGACGACGAGGTGTTGGCCTGCGAGCCGCTCGCGAGCCGGTCGTCGTGCCACGCCGGCTCGCCGATCGACGATCGAGGTCCGCAGGCCGGCGACGAACGAGGTGCATCGCGGCCAGCACCCACTCGGCGATCGCCTCGTCGAACATGCCGCGTGCGTTCGTGATGACGACGTCACTTCGACGAGCGCCTCGAACAGCAGACCGTCCACCCCATCGCTCGCCGACTGTATCCACCGCAGCCGGACGGCACGATCGAACGCGGGCTCCAGCCAGTCGCGCCTGGCTCCCCACGCGAACACGGCATCTGCCTCGGGATCAGGTCGCGGGAGCGCACCGCTCCGGGCCGCGTAGCGCAACTCAGCGACGTCCGCCGCGGCGTCGATCCCCGGCGGCGGGTCGGCCGCCGTCGCGCCGAGCACCACGACGACCGGGCGTGTCACAGCGGTTGCCGTCCGCTGAACCCCCCGTGCTCGGGGTGGTAGTAGGCCACGCCGTCCTCCCCCAGACGCCAGCAGAGGAAGATGCGTTTCCCGTCGCGTTCGGCGGGAAAGTCGACGAGACCTGTCTCCGCATCGCGCAGCAGGATGCCGCGTTCGGCGAGCCACGTGACCTCGGTCTTCACGGTCTGCTGGTACCCGAACCAGTCCGACGCGGCCACGCCGCCGCCGTCGACCGCCACCGCCTCGTCGATCCGCTCCGTCGTGGCGATCAGGCCGCGACGGGCGTCCCGCAACAACGGCAGGCGACGCCGCAGCTCCTCGAGCTCTGCGTCCGCCTCGGCGATGGTGAACAGCCGGTCGGTCATGCCGCGCCCCCGCGATCGCCACGGCGAGGTCGCGCAGGTCCTCGATCCGGATGCATGCGGCGTCGGGGAACCGGCCGCGCCGGTCGATCAGCACCGGCGTCATGCCGAGCGCGATGGCCGGGTCCACGTCGAACTCCGGATTGTCGCCGACGTAGACCGAGTCCGCGGGCTCCACGCCCAACCGGGTCAGCGCGCGCTCGAAGATCGCTGCGTCGGGCTTCTCGATCCCTTCGAGTCCGCTGATGACCCGAACGGGGAACCGGCCGCGCACGCCGAGTAGCTCGAGCAGATCCTCGAGCCAGCCTTCGAAGTTGGAGACGATCGCGAGGGCAAGCCCGCGCGCCTCGAGTTCGTCGAGCGCTCCCACGACGTCGTCGAACAGCGCGTAGTTCGCCGGGTTCGTGAACGTGGCGTACAACGATTCGCGAAGGTCCATCCGGCCCGCGAGACCGAGCTCTTCCAGCATCCGGTCATAGACCGATCGCCAGAATCGCGCCGATCGTTCCGGTGAGGTCGTCCAGAGCTCGTTGTCCTTCGCCGCCTCGGAGAACCGATGGAAGACGCTGCGAGAGGCCTCGACGACGGCGTCGGGCGACCGCTGGTCGCCGGCCCGCGCCAACACCGTCGAGAACAGTTCCGGGAACGACGGTGCCGGATGCACGAGGGTTTCGCCTGCATCGAACACCACGGCGCGCAGCGGCATGGCGCGGATGATACGGGCCCGGTTCAGCCCTCGGCCGCGCGGTCAGCGAGATCGTGCCAGAGGTCGTCGACCGCGCCGCGGAGTTCGTCGAGCGTGCCCTCGTTCTCGAGCACCACGTCGGCGTGCCCCGCGCGCTCATCGGCCGGTAGCTGCGCGGCGATCCGCGCACGAACGTCTGGTTCCAGCAATCCCCGCGCTCATCGCACGCGCCACCTGCATGTCGGGTTGCGTCGAGACCACGATCACCACGTCGCAGTCGCGGTGGGTCCCCATCTCGATCAGCAAAGGATTCACGAGGACGACGACGTGGTTCGTGTCGAGCTCTGCCTGCAGTGCATCGGCGAGCATCCGTCGGACCTCGGGGTGAACGATCGTCTCGAGATCTTCCAGGGACGCCGGGTCGGCGAACACGATGTCGGCAAGCGCCGTCCGGTCCAGTTCGCCGTCCGCGGCGACGACACCCTCACCGAAGCGACGAACGACCGCCCGGAATGCGTCGGTCCCCGACCGCACGGCGTCTCTCGCGAAGACGTCGGCGTCCAAGATGACTGCCCCGTGGGCTTCGAGCAGCTCGGCGACCGTCGACTTGCCGGAGCCGATGCCGCCGGTGAGGCCGACCAGGAGCATAGGATCGTGGACGTGCCGGGGCCGGCCGAAGGCCGGCCCCGAACGCGCGTCACTCGTTGCGGTCCTCACGCCGCTTCAGATCCTGCAGGATCGCCTCGAGCGAGACTTCCTCGTCGACGGCCTCAGCGGCTTCCTCGACGGCGGCTTCCTCGATCACCTCGGCCCTCGACGGCGGTCTCGATCGCCTCCTCGGCCTCGGCCTCAGTGAGCGCCTCAACGGCCTCCTCGATCGCGGCTTCTTCGACCGCTTCGGCGACCTCGGCGACCTCGACCGCCTCCTCGACGCGGGTGGCCGCCTGTGCTTCGGCGGCGGCCACGGCGGCCAGGATCTCCGCCGGGACCTCGATCGCGGTCGACATCTCCGGACCCGCCTCACGGGCAGCCTCGGGTTCGACCTCGATCTCGCGTGTCTTGGGCGGCGGCGCGCTCACCTGTCGCATCGACAGGCTCACCCGACGACGCGAGACATCGACGTCGATCACCTTGACCTGCACCTCTTGGCCGACGCTCAGCACCGACTCCGGCGCATCCACGTGCTCGTGGCTGATCTCGGAGATGTGCACGAGCCCCTCGATGCCGGGTGCGACGCGGACGAACGCACCGAAGGGGACGAGCTTCGTCACCTGACCATCGATGATCGCGCCCGCCTTCGAGGTGCGCTCGAACTCCTTCCAAGGGTCTTCCTGGGTGGCCTTGAGCGAGAGCGACACGCGCTCGCGCTCGAGATCGACGTCGAGCACCTCGACCTCGACCTCCTGGCCCACCGCGACGACCTCCTGCGGATGGTCGACGTGCTTCCACGACAGCTCGGAGACATGCACGAGGCCGTCCACGCCGCCGAGGTCCACGAAGGCCCCGAAGTTCACGATCGAGCTGACCGTGCCCTTGCGACGCTCGCCCTTCTGCAGGTTCTGCAGGAAGGTCTTGCGACCTTCCGATTGCGACTCCTCCAGGAAGGCGCGGCGGCTCAGCACCACGTTGTTGCGATTGCGATCGAGCTCGATGATCTTGCACTCGAGCTCCGTCCCCACGAAGGGCTGCAGGTCACGCACGCGCCGAAGGTCGACGAGCGAGGCGGGCAGGAACCCACGCAGGCCGATGTCGAGGATGAGGCCCCCCTTCACGACTTCGATCACCGGACCCTTGATCGTCTGGCCCGACGTCATCACCTCTTCGATCCGGCCCCAGGCGCGCTCGTACTGTGCGCGCTTCTTGGACAGGATCAATCGGCCTTCCTTGTCTTCCTTCTGCAGGACGAGCGCTTCCATGTGTTCGCCGACATGTACGACCTCCGCCGGCTTCACGTCGTGGCGGATCGACAGCTCCTTGGACGGGATCACGCCCTCGGACTTGTAGCCGATGTCGAGCAGGACCTCGTCCCGATCGATCTTCACGACCTCGCCTTCGACGATGTCGCCGTCGTTGAAGTCGCGGAACGACGACTCCATCGCGGCCACGAGCTCTTCGGGCGTCAGATCGCGCTCGGGCGCAGCGGCGCCCACGGTGGTGGTCTCGGTGTCACTCATGACGGTGGTTCTCCTTCTGGCGTGCGGGGCTCACCGACTCGCGACTTGGGATTTGCGAGCGGCGCAGGAGTCCTGCAGCCAGGGGAGATGGTAGGTGAGCGGCGGAAAGGCCGTCAACGGCGGCCGTCAGTGGCCCGCGGGGGCCGCGTCGGCCCAGTTCGGGCCCCAGCCGATCGACGCCTCGAGGGGCACGTCGAGCGCGACCGCTCCCTCCATCCGCTCGCGCACGACTGCGGCTGCTGCCTCGACCCCCGCCGACGGCACCTCGAACACCAACTCGTCGTGCACGGTCAGCAGCATGTGGCAGTCGAGCCCCGCATCGTCGCGGCACGCTCGGTCGACGTCGATCATGGCCACCTTGAAGATGTCCGAGGCGCTTCCTTGGATCGGTGCGTTCAGCGCCTGGCGCTCCCCCAGCTCTCGCAGCCGCCGGTTGTCGCTCGTGAGCTCGGGGATGTAGCGACGGCGTCCGAGGATCGTCTCCGTGTAGCCGTCCAACCGTGCGCGCTCGACCTGCGCCGCGAGGTACGTCTTGATCTTCGGGAATCCCGCGAAGTAGCCGTCGATGATCTCCTGGGCCTCGTCGGGTGCGATGTCCAGACGCTGTGCCAGCCCCCAGGCGTTCATCCCGTACGCGAGGCCGAAGTTCACGGCCTTGGCACGCCGGCGCGATTCTGGGTCGACGTGGTCGATCGGCAGGTCGAACACCGTCGCAGCGGTCGCGGCGTGGATGTCCTCGCCGGCCGCGAACGCCTCGCGGAGGCCCTCATCGCCGGAGAGGTGCGCGAGCACGCGGAGTTCGATCTGGGAATAGTCGGCCACGAGCAGCACGTGATCGGCGTCGTCCGGCACGAAGGCCTGGCGGATCTGACGGCCAAGCTCGGATCGCGCCGGGATGTTCTGCAGGTTCGGGTTCGAGCTGCTGAGCCGGCCGGTCGCCGCCGCCGCCTGGTTGAACGTCGTATGCACGCGCCCGTCGCGTGGATCGACGAGTTTCGGCAGCGACTCGAGGTACGTCGAATTGAGCTTGTCGAGCTCCCGCCACGACAGCAACGCATCGACGATCGGGTGCTCGTCGCGGAGCTTCTCGAGAACGCTGGCGTCGGTCGAGAGCTCACCCTTGGGCGTCTTCTTCCCGGGCTGGAGGCCGAGCTCGCCGTAGAGCACCTCGCGAAGCTGCGGCGGCGAGTTCAGGTTGAAGTCCCGGCCTGCCCGCTCGTAGATCTCGGCGCGGAGCGCGTCCATCCGCTCGCGAACATCCGCGCCCATGGAGGCGAGCAGGTCGACGTCCAATCGAACGCCGCGTGCCTCCATCCGGGCCAGGACCGACGACAGCGGCAGTTCCACGTCGTCCAGGAGTGACCGGAGTCCTTGCTGGTCGATCTGCTCCCCCATCACCGGTGCGAGTAGACCGATCGCAGCCGCCTCGGCAGCCGTCTGTCGCCACGGATCCTCCGCGAACAGCTGCCCCGCATCCTCGCCGTCCTCGAGACCGGCAAGCAGGTCGGCGCCGAGGTACCGCTCGCTCAGGGCGCCCACGCCGTAGCTCGTCGTTGCCGGGTCGAGCAGGTAGCCGGCAACCAGCGTGTCGAACGTCACCCCCGCGAGCCCTGCGCCGGCGGCCGTCAGGGCCCGTTCCATCACCTTCGCATCGTGCACCATCTTGTCGACCCTCGGGTCCCCGAAGGCTCGCGCGACGGGCCCGTCGGCTCCGAGGGGCGCGTAGGCTGCCTGCGCGCCACCGGCGGACACCGCGGCGCCGCGGATGACCCCGTCATCCACTCGCAGAGCGACGGCCGCGGCGCCGCTGCCAAGCGCCGAGGCGATGTGGGCCTCATCCACCTGTTGCAGATCGAGCTCCGCCACCTCGGCGATCGGCTTCGCCGCGCCGGTCGCCTCCACGAGGCGGTCGAACAACGAGCGGAACTCGAGCGAGGTGAACAGGGATCGCACCTGCTCGACATCGAAGGCGCCCATGGCACAGTCCTCGGGGACGACGTCGAGCGGCACATCCAGCACGATCCGGGCGAGCTGCTTGTTCAGCGTGAGGCGATCGGCGGCCCCCTCGACGTTCTCCTTCTGCTTGCCCTTCAGGCGGTCGGTGTTCGCGACGAGCTCCTCGACCGAACCGAACTCGTTGACGAGCTTGGCGGCGGTCTTCTCCCCGACCCCCGGCACCCCCGGGATATTGTCGGAGGTGTCGCCCTTGAGCGCCACGAAGTCGAGGTATTGGGTGGGCGTCACGCCGTACTTCGTCTCGACAGCGGCCGGATCCATCCGGTCGATCTCCGAGATCCCTCGGCGATTGAACAGCACGGTGATCGCACCCACATCGCCATCGCGATCGCGCACCAGCTGGAAGAAGTCCCGGTCGGCCGTGACGATCACCGCATCCATGCCCGCGGCGCTCGCCTGCGTCGCCAGCGTGCCGATCGCGTCGTCGGCCTCGTGCCCCTCCATGCGGATCACCGGGATCCGCAGCACATCGAGAACCTCCTCGAT
Source organism: uncultured Actinomycetes bacterium (assembly GCA_963746995.1). Taxonomy (GTDB): domain Bacteria; phylum Actinomycetota; class UBA4738; order UBA4738; family HRBIN12; genus AC-51. Next base: position 614,620 of record CAVVDF010000005.1, on the reverse strand, counting down.
CAGCCCCAGCTGCGGGCGAAAGTCGGCCGGGCTCTCGGCGCGCCCTGCCTTGTAGTCGGCGTCCATCTCCAGGCGGATGGTGGGCGCTCCCATGTCGAAGGCGACGGCGATCAGATCGGGGTGCTCATCGCCGAAGAGCTTGATCAGCATGGACGTGAACCCGTAGACCGCGTTCGTGACGGTCCCGGCGCTCGTCGCGAGGGTGGCAGGCAAGGCGAAGAACGCCCGGTACGCGAGGCTGTGCCCGTCCAGCAGAAACAGGCGTCGAGGGGCGTCGCTCACGGCATCCATCGTAGTCGGAGGCGCCCACGGCCCTCGCCTGATGCCACCTTCGGGCGTATCGTTCGGGTACGAATGAACTTGCCACGAATCCGACCTGCTGGATAGGATTTGCCCGTGCTGCCGACATTCGTCATCGGACTTCGCGAGGGCCTCGAGGCCGCCTTGATCGTCGGGATCATCGCCGCTTTCCTGCTCCAGCGGGGCGAGCGCCGTGCGCTGGTGTGGATGTGGCTCGGGGTCGGTCTCGCGATCGGTCTGTGTTTGGGCATCGCGGCTCTGTTCAAGGCGGTGGACCGCAACCTCCCCCACGACAGCCAAGAGACCCTCGCCGCGGCGATGGCGCTGCTCGCCGTCGGGGGCGTCACCTACATGATCGTGTGGATGCGTCGCCATTCCCGAGACCTGAAGCGGTCATTGGAGGCGCACACGGCGACTGCCCTGCTCGAGGGATCCACCTGGGCGCTCGTTGGCCTCGCGTTCTTCGCCGTCATCCGGGAGGGTCTCGAGACCGCGGTGTTCCTGATCGCCGCGTTCCAGAACTCGCTCAACCCTCGGGCGACCGGCACCGGCGCCGTGCTCGGCATCGCCGTCGCCTTGGTGCTCGGCTACGGGATCTACCGCGGCGGTGTCCGGATCAACCTGTCGCGATTCTTCCGTGTGACGGGGTTCATCTTGGTGCTGGTCGCGGCCGGCCTCCTGGCTTCCGCCGCACACGCGGCGGCGGAAGCCGGATGGTTCTCGATCGGCCAGGCGAGCGCCGTGGATCTGAGCTGGCTGATCGCGCCCGGGACGGTCCGCGCCTCGCTCATCACCGGCATGTTGGGACTCCAACCCGTGCCGACCGTCGCCGAGGTGACGCTGTGGCTCGCCTACGCGATCCCGATGAGCCTGTACGTTCTGTGGCCCCACGGCGGGGCCCTCTCGAAGCGCTCCGCCGCATCCACGCCGGCGCCCGCCACCGCGTGAACCAACCCTCGCGTGACGCTCGAGGGTTCGCGTCGACGAACTTGACGTTCTTTCCATCGGAAGGTCCCTACCTGCGACGATGCTCCACCTTGGGGCGATAGAGCCTCTGCGCCAACGGCTCGTGTCGGGTTGACAGCCCTCAACCCTGCGTCTAGATTCCGCTGCGGCTCCCACGGGAGCCCGAGCGTGACGGGCCGTGGCCCTCGATAGGTGACGATCGCGTATGGGGAAGGCGCGACCGATACCGAGGAGAGCTGCGGCCCGTCGCTTCGTTTGCGGAGTGCTCGCGCGTCACAGCACGGCGTCGAGGAACTTCTTCGTCTCTGGCTCGCGCGTGTTGTTGAAGAGCTCGTCGGGCGTTCCCTCTTCGAGGATCACGCCTTCGTGGAAGAAGCACAGTCTGTTCGCGACCTCACGTGCGAACCCCATCTCGTGCGTCACGACGACCATCGTCATGTGCATGTCGGTTGCGAGCGCTCGCATCACCGAGAGCACCTCACCGATCAGCTCCGGATCCAATGCGGACGTTGGTTCGTCGAAAAGCATCACGTCCGGCTCCATCGCCAGCGCCCGGGCGATGGCGACCCGCTGCTGCTGCCCGCCCGACAGTCGGATCGGGTATTGATCCGCCTTGTCGTCCAGCCCGACCTTCGCGAGCAGCTCGAGCGCCATCGGGCGAACCGAGTCGGTCTTCATCCCCTTGACCGTCACCGGCCCCTCCATGACGTTTTGCAGCGCAGTCATGTTCGGGAACAGGTTGAACTGCTGGAAAACCATCCCCGCGTGGATCCGGAGCTGACGGATCTGCTCGCGCTTATGGCGCGTGCGGTGGCCACCCTCGAGCCGTATCCCAGAGACCTCGATGACACCATAGGTCGGATCCTCGAGGAAGTTCACGCAGCGAAGCAGCGTCGACTTCCCCGATCCGGATCGGCCGAAGATGACGACGACCTCGCCGCGGTGGACCTCCATGTTGATCCCCTTCAGCACCTCCAGGGTGCCGAAGTACTTGTGGAGGTTCTCGACGCGGACGACCGGCTCGGTGCTCACGGCTCACTCCCGTCGTCCTCGGCGATCTCCACCTCGACGACAGCTCCCCCACCGCCCGGTCCGCCTCCGGCAGATGCCGGGATGAATTGGGTGCGCCTCCTGCCGATGCCGGTGGTCACCTCCGTCCGGACGTAGCCCTTCGAGATCCGTCGCTCGAGCCGACTCTGGAAGAACGTGAAGATCGACGTGAGCATCCAGTAGAGCGCCGCCGCTACGAGGAGCGACTCGAGACGGTTCCGGATGCTGCCGCTGAACGCGAGCTGGGCTCGTTGGAACACCTCGGCGTTGGCCACCGTGGTACCGAGGACGCCGACCAGCGCCGTGTCCTTCATCATCGCGATGAACTCGTTCCCCGTCGGCGGGATGATGACCCGGACCGCTTGCGGCAAGACGACACGCCGCATCCGTTGTTGGTAGGCCATCCCGAGTGCGTCGGCCGCCTCCGCTTGGCCGTGGCCCACCGATTGGATCCCGGCGCGGAAGATCTCCGTCATGTAGGCGCCGTAGTTCAGTCCGAGGCCGATGACCCCCCCGACGAAGATGCTGAGGATCAGCACATTGATGAGGGATTTGCGCTCGAGGTTGAGCCCGATCTGCGGCAAGGCGAGGAAGATCAAGAACAGTTGCACGATCAACGGCGTGCCGCGGAAGAACGATGTATAGAACCCCGACACCCCGTAGGCGACGGGATTATGCGACAGTCGACCGAGCGCGCCGAGGAGCGCCAGGATCGTCGCCAGGATGATCGCGCAGACGGCGAGCAGGATCGTGTACTCGAGCCCCTTCGCGATGAACCAGAAGTTCGCGCGGATGAACCCCGTGTCGAGATCCGAGAGCGCCAAGAAGATGCCGAGGAAGAAGAAGATCGCGATCCACGTCGCCGTCACCTTCAATCTGAACGGGATCTTCGCGCTCGCGAGCGCGAGGGCCTCCGTATTGCCGGCCGCCGGCTTTCCGAACAGCAGGAGCACGAGCGCCGCGAGCCCGAGGCCGGTCGCGACGTACGCCTCACGGTCGGCAGTGAGCCCACCCACCGAGAGGAGGTACGCGTTGCAACCGAGCGTGGCAGCGACCGCGAGCCACCACGTCCATCGGTGCGCGATGTAGAGCAACCCGCCCCCCACCAGACACACGACGCCCATCAGCCCGAACATCGCGATGTCCGAAGGGGGGATGTTCTCCTTGGTGGAGAAGACCAGGATCGGCAGGAATAGCAGGATGAGCGCACCCTGCAGGATGAGGACCCACGAGCCGAGCAGAAGGTACTTCGCCTGCGGCAGGTCGACCCGGGCCGGCAACGGGGAGCGAGGCTTCTCGCTACCCGTCGCCGGCACCAGGGCGCTCACTCGATCGTTCTCGGCGTTGTCAGGAGGGACTGCTCGAGGCCGTGCCCTCGCCGGCGCTGGTCGTCGTCCAGTCCACGCCGTTGTACCACTTCTTGGAGAGCTCCGAGAGGGTGCCGTCGGCATGCATGTCGTCCACGATCTGGGAGACCGCGTCACTCAGACTCTGCGCGTTCGTCGGCGCGTTCTTGTCGAAGGCGATCGACAGCGGCTCGTAGTAGAGCGGTTCGCCGACGATCTTGATCGGCCCTTGCTCGTCGATGAAGGCCTGGATGGTCTGTTGAGCGCTGATGGCCGCGTCGCACTTCTCGCCGTCACCGAGCGCCAGTGCGTCGAGCGCGTCGGTATCGGTCTCGAAGGTCACCGGCTGGTTCCCGCTGGGGATCTGGAACTCGAATGGCGGAGCGCCCGAACCGAGCACCAAATCGCCCTCGACATAGTCCTGATAGGTCGTCGAGATGCCCACGCAGATCTTCTTGCCATCCAGATCGGCGGGACCCGTGATCGTCGTGTTGTCACTGGCAACCGAGATCACGGCCGGCGTGTAGTAGTAGGCCGGCGTGAAATAGAAGAGGCTTTCCCGATCGACGGTGTCGGTCATCGATCCGACACTCACGTCGTACTGGTCGAGCCACGACCCGGCCGTGATCTTCGCCCACTTCACCGGTTGCACGTCAGCCGTGACGCCGAGCCGGTTCGCGATATCGTTGGCCACCTCGACGTCGAACCCGTTCCACTCCCCTGACTGCACGTCGTACCAGGATTGCGGCTTGTATTTCGGGTCGGTCGCGATCGTCAGGCTGCCGCTCTCACACACCTGGGCGAGCAGATCGCCGGTCGATGTGTCGACACCGGCGCAGACGCCGGTGCCCGTGGAGACGCTCGAGCTGCCGCCGGCAGCCGACGAGGTCGAGCTATCCGAGGCGCAGGCGGCGCCGATCATGGCCAATGCCGCCACAGCGGCGAGCGTGGCACGAGAACGGAACTTGCTCATCGATCCCTCCTTCATCAAGGCCCGCCCGGGCGGACCCTTCGGCGGACTATAGGCCGCGTCGCCCCGGAGGGGCAATTGCGGCCCACAGGCCCTTCGCCTGCTTGTACGCTGTCTCGCCCCGGCCGGGATGGCGGAACTGGCAGACGCGCGGGACTCAAAATCCCGTGTCCGAAGGCGTGCGGGTTCGACCCCCGCTCCCGGCACTCAGACGACGAGGCCCTCGACGACAGGTCGCCTGTCGCGAACCGGTCAAGCCGCACCGCCGTCACGTCCACCGTCCGCGCCGCGCCCTCGACGACCATCTCGGCGACGAGTTTGCCCACGACGGGGCCCTGCTGGAATCCGTGACCGCTGAACCCCGCGGCGATCCACAGGCCCCGATGGCCCGCCGGCCGATGACCGGATGTCGGTCGGGCGTCATCTCGTACAGGCCGCCCAGCTGCCGCGGACCGCCATCCTCGAGCACCGGCGGGAAGACCGCCGCCGCCCGCGGAACCAGCGACGTCGTCGATCCATGCGCGTCCACCGCCGTGTCGAAGGATGGCCTCGTCGTTCCCGGCCATCCCCATGAGCACGCCGTCCTCTCTCGGTGGAAGTAGAACGACGAGCCGACATCGATGACGAGCGTGCGCCGCGCGGCACCCCCGGAAACGGGCCCGTGGTCGACGATCGTCCGCGGCACGGGCTGATCGGAAGGTCGACGCCGGCGGTGGCCGCGAGCGCCCCCGTCCACGCACCGGCCGCAAGCACCACGGCGCTCGCGGCCACGGTACCAGCCGTGGTCCGCACGCCAACGGCGACCGCCCTCTCGGGTCGCGATCCCGTCAGCGTCGACGTCATAGGCGAAGCGCGCACCGGCGCGCGCCGCGATCGTCGCGTAGCCCTGCGTGAGCGCACCGGGATCGGCGATGCCGTCCGTCGGCGCCGAACGTGGCGCCGACGACGTCTGCGACCGCGAGCCCCGGCATCATGTCCGCCGTCATCGGCCCCCACGGTCTCGACGGGGACGCCCAGGGCGCGCTGGCGCTCCACCGCGGCCAGCGATCGTTCCACGCCGTCTCGTCGCGAACCAGAAAGAGATACCCGTCCTGGCTGACGTCGACGGGGATGCCGTGCTCCGCGGAGAAGCCGAGGATCATCGGGATGCTCGCCAGCGACAGGCGGACGTTGACCTCGGTCGTGAACTGCTGGCGGAACCCGCCGGCGCACGCGCCGGTCGAGCCGCGGCCCGGGACCGTCGGCGCGGTCGAGGACGAGTACATCCCCCGCGCCCGCCGCGGCAGGTGATACGCGGCGGAGCATCCGACGATGCCCGGCGCCGAGCACGACGACGTCGCACGCGCTTCAGCGAGCTCGCTCATCGCCAGCGCATCCAGCAGCGCGCGGGCGACGACCAGATCCTCGAACGCCATCCCGACCGAAACGAACACCGTCACGTCGCCGGACTGGAGCGCACCGGCCGCCTCCCGCGAGCTCGGCGAGATCCGCGACAATGGTTGGCCGCGTCAACGCCCTCGGCGATCGGCAGCAACAGGTCCCCCGCCTCGGCCGCCGCGACCTCCCGGGTCTCGACCACCACGCGAGCCCGGCGCACCGTCTCGGTGTCGAGCTCGCGCGTGTCGGGCAGGTACGCGCCGACGGCGTTCACATGCGGCCCCGGCCGCCAGTCGCGCGCCGTCGAACAACTGGCGTCCCGTCGCCGTCGTGCAGGTGCAGACGATGTTCGGCATCGGCGACGTCGTCGGCAGTGCCGAGCGCGCCGCGAAGCCCTCCCCCGCCGCCGCGTCCACCAGCGCGTCCGCGCGCTCGCGCGTCCGTGAGACGACCACCACCTCGTCGACGGGACGCACCGCACGCATCGCATCGAGATGGCCCGGCGGCCTGCACGCCGGCGCCGAACAGGACGAGGCGGCTCGCGCCGGGTTCGCCAGGAACCGCGTCGCGACCCCGCTCACCGCCGCGGTCCGAAGCGCCGTGAGCTCGGTCCCGTCGATGACGGCCTGCGGCCCCTGTGTCGTCCGGATCGAACAGCACATAGACGGCCTGGACGAACGGCAATCCTCGCGCAGGGTTCGTGTCCGTCAGCGTGACGAGCTTGACCCCCAGCCCGGCGCCGCCGGCCGCCGGCATCGCGAGCAGCGAGCCCGCCGGCGTCGGGGTCGTCGTGCGGAGCGGGACCGATCCCGACGGGTCCCCGGCCGCGAACGCTGTCTCCGAGCGCGTCGATCGCGGCCGGCATGGAAGGCCGCGCGGAGCTCCTCGGCGTCGATGACGAGCATCAGAGCTCGCCGAGGTACGCCTGACGCATCATCGGGTCGTGCAAGAGGTCCTGGGCCGTGCCCGACAGCACGACCTCGCCCGTTTGGATCACGTACCCCCTGTCGGCGATCGACAACGCCATGGACGCGTTCTGCTCCACCACGAAGATCGTCTTTCCGAGGGCGCGGATCTGCTGGATGATCTCGAAGACCTGCTCGACGAGCACCGGCGCGAGCCCCATCGACGGCTCGTCCATCAAGACGAGCTTCGGGTCGGCCATGAGCGCGCGGCCCATCGCCACCATCTGCTGCTCGCCGCCGGACAGGGTGCCCGCCTTCTGCTTCAGGCGATCGGCGATCCGCGGGAACGCCCCGAGCACCTGCGCCCGGTCGCGCGCGATGCCCTCCTTGTCGGTGCGCAGGTACGCGCCGAGCGGCAGGTTCTCCTCGACGCTCATCCCGCGCGAACAGCCGGCGGTTCTCGGGCACCATCGTGATGCCCGCGGCGCACCCGTTCGGCCGTCGAGACTCCCGCGAGGTCCTCCCCGTCGAACAGCACCCGCCCTGCCGTCGGCGAGACGAACCCGAGGATCGTCTTGAGCGTGGTCGACTTCCCCGAGGCGTTGCCGCCGAGCAGGCAGACCATCTCGCCCGGCGCCATCCGCATGCTCACACCGCGGAGCACCTGGACCAGCCCGTAGTGCGTGTCGACGTCCCTGCAGCTCGAGAATCGCCGCCGGCTCGGCCGCGACCGCGGGCTCGCTCACCCGAGCTCCTCGTGGTGGCGGCCGAGATACGCCTCGATGACGGCCTCGTTGCTCGCAACCTCCTCATACGTGCCCTCGGCGATCCGGCGCCCGTGGTCGCAGGCGACGACCCGGTCCGAGACGCCCTTGACGACCCGCATGTCGTGCTCGATCACCAGCACGGTGAGACCCCGCACGTCGCGCATCCGCACGATGTGGTCGCGAAGCTCGAGCGTCTCCCGGGGGTTCATCCCCGCAGTCGGCTCGTCGAGCAGGATCGAGCCGCGGCTCGGTCGCCATCGCCCGCGCCATCTCCAGTCGGCGCCGGTTCGCGTAGGACAGAGACGAAGGCGGGCTGCTGCTGCCGGTAGCCCGGCAGCCGGGCGCCGAAGAAGGCGAGGGCGTCTCGCGCCTGCTCGATCGTGCGGGCCTCCTGCTCCTTGGCCTTGCGGGTGCGAAGGTCGCGCCGAAGAACCCGGTGGTGCTTCGGCAGTGCTGGCCGACCATCGCGTTCTCGAGCACGGTCATGTTCGCGAACAGGTGCACGTTCTGGAACGTCCGCGCGATGCCGAGCCGGTGATCTGGTTGGGCACGAGGCCGACGACCGTTTGCCCGTCGAAGACGATGTCGCCCGTCATCGGGCGGGTAGATCCCCGTGATCAAGTTGAACAGCGTGCTCTTGCCGGCGCCGTTGGGCCCGATCACGCTGACGATCTCGCCCTCGTCGACGTGCAGGTCGAGCTCGTCGATCGCCTTGAGACCGCCGAAGTGCTTGGACACCGCGCGCAGCTCGAGCAGGCTCATCCGGCGCCCTCCCCCAGCGGCGTGATCCCCGGCGCGACGTGCTCGTCGGCCGCGACGTCGCCGGCCCACTTGTCCTGCGCGCGATCCTCGTCCTGCAGCTCGCCGCTCGCGCCGGACTGTTCGGCAACAGGCCCTGGGGCCGGAGCAGCATCATCACGATGAGCGCCGCGCCGTAGAGCAGCAGCTGATACTGCTCGAACTCCGAGAGGAAGCCGGGCAGCCCGACGAGAACGAGCGCCACCCAGCAGCACCCCGCGGATGCTCCCCATCCCGCCGAGGATGACGACGGCGAGCACCTGGATGGAGATGAGCACCGTGAAGCTCGACGGCGCGAGCGAGCCGATCTGCACGGCGAACAGCGCGCCGGCGACCGCGCCGACCGACGGCGCCGATCATGAAGGCGAGCAGCTTGAACTTCACGGTGGACACGCCCGTCGCCTCGGCCACTTGCTCGTCCTCGCGCATCGCCATCCACGCCCGGCCGACGCGCGAGGACGACAGGCGCCACGACATGAGCGCCGCCACGATCACGAAGCCGAGCACGAGGTAGTAGAAGAGCTCGGGGTCGCGGAAGTTGAGCGTGCGCGCGCCAAGCGTGATCTGCGGCGCGGGGATCTTCAGGAGCCCGGGCGCGCCGCCGAGGATCGGCGAGGCCCAGTCCGACAGCACGATGACGCGCGCGATCTCGCCGAGCCCGAGCGTGACGATCGCGAGGTAGTCGCCGCGCAGGCGCAGCACCGGCGCGCCGATCGCGATCCCGACGAGCATGGCGACGCAGATGACGATCGGCACCGCGACGAAGAACGGCAGGCCCAGATGGACGATCGAGCCCGAGCCGTCCGGGGCCGTCAGCAGGGCCGTCGCGTAGGCGCCCGTCGCGAAGAAGGCGACGTACCCCAGGTCCAGCAGACCCGCGTAGCCGACGACGACGTTCAGCCCGAGCCCCATGAGCATGAAGATCCCGACGCGACCGAGCACCGCCGACAGGAACGTCCCGACGACCTGCGGCAGAAGCGCGAGCCCGATCACCACGGCGGTGGCGATCGCCCACCGACGGATGGCCGCGCGCCGCTCTCGTGTCGGGTCCGCTTCGGCCGGCGCTTCCTCCTCGTGCGCCGCCCGCTGCACGCGCCGATCGATCATGATCGCCTCGCGCCGCATGACGGCGACCGTGATGCCCGCCGCCACGACGAAGACGACCCCCGCCCCGAGCGCGGTCAGCCCGCCGAACTTCGAGCTGTAGAGCCACTTCGTCGGCACCCCGAGCTGCGAGAGCATGACGCGGAACACGTTCTGCAACATCGCCATGATGAGCGTGGCGGCCAGGCCGATCTCGATCGGACGCCGGATCGATGAGGGCCGACCGGTGCAATCCCGCTCCCGCCAGCGCCACCGCCACGCACACCGTCGTGTAGATCGCGAGCCCGGCGACCGTCGAGCGCCCGAACGTCAGCACCTTGAGGCTAGCGCCGCTGGCGTTGATGAAGACGTTGCCGACGAGCTCGGGCCCGATCCACTCGTAGACGAGCACCGAGACCGCGATGCACGCAGCGCAGACGGCGCCCGCGATCGCGGCTGCCCCCGCCACCTCGCGGAGGCGTCCGATCGTCCACCGCCCGCGGCCGCGCCAGCAGGTACCCGGCGAAGAACTGGGGAGCGATCGCGAGGAGCCCCCCGAGCGTGACCCCGTCCTCGATGAGCCGGATGCCCGTGAACGAGGCGGTCATCCCCACGAGCACGAGATAGAGCACCGCGGCCGCCGCGAACAGACCGCCCCGGACCCCGCGGCGCGCCATCAGAGCTTCTCCGGGTCATCGGAGCCGAGGAGCCCGCTCGGACGCAGGATCAGGACGAGGACGAGGATCAGGAACGCGATCGACGTCCTTCAGCTGGTTGGGCCCGGGCACCTTGTACCCCGACAGGAACAGCGTCGGGCCGACCGATTCGAGACCCCCGAGGATGAGGCCGCCGAGCGCCGCGCCACCGACGCTGCCGATCCCGCCGAGCACCGCCGCGCTGAACGCCTTGATGCCCAGCGAGAAGCCCATGAAGGGATCGACCACCTGGTAGAGCTGGCAGAACAACACGGCCGCGATCCCGGCCATCAAGCCGCCGATCACGAACGTGACGACGATCACGCGGTCGACGTTCACCCCCATGAGCGCGGCGGTCTCGCGGTCCTGCGCGACGGCGCGCATGGCGCGCCCCGTCTTGGTGCGCGCGATGTACTGCGTGAGCGCGACGATCGCGACGAGCGTCACCACGACGACGAGCGCCTGTGTGCGCTCGACGTTCTCCCCGAGGATCCGGATCGTGCCGTCGAGCACGGCCGGGGCGGGGGTAGCCGCGCGCCCGGTCCCCGAAGAACCCGCGCGCCGTGTTCTGCAGGAACAGCGACGCGCCGATGGCGGTGATGAGGGGCACGAGCGCGCGGCGCCGAGCGAAGCGGCCGGTAGGCAACGCGCTCGAGCAGCTACGCGACGCCGATGGCCGTCGCGCACGACACGATGAACAGCAGGAACAGCGCGAGCGTGGGGTTGCGGTTGAGGAACCCGCTGTTGTCGAACAGCCGCGCGAAGAAGTACGAGCCGAAGGCGCCGGACATGACGACCTCGCCGTGGGCGAAGTTCACCATGCGCAAGACGCCGTACACCATGGTGTAGCCGATCGCGATCAGGCCGTAGATGGCGCCGAGCGCGATGCCGTTGCGGAGCAGGTCGATCCACGCCGAGCCCGCGATCGCCGCCGCCCGCGATGGTCTTCCAGGCGCCGACCAGGGCCAGAACAAGCGCGACGACGCCGACGACGGTCTGCGCGATGCGCCGCCATGGCAGTCGCTGGAAGCCGGACAAGCCGGCGGGTGGCCGACGACCTGCGCCTGACTCAGGGGCCCTCCCTCACCGATATGGAGCGGGTCGCAGGGCGCGATGGCGCCCCGCGACCCGCCAGCCGCCGTCTGCCGTGCGAGCTCGGCGACGCCGCTGCAGGACTAGCCCGCCCAGAGCCTCCGCAGGGTCAGCTCCTCGCTGAACACCGGCTTGGCGCCCTCGTGCCACCCTCGATCGGTGCGGCCGGCCAGCTGTACACGCCGATGTTCACGGTCGCCACGGACTGGCAGTCACCGGTCGAGTTGCACGTGAGCGTGCCCGACAGACCCGGGTAGTTCGACGTCGCGAAGACCGCGTCCTTCAGCGCCGTCCGGGGGATGCTGATCGAGCCGTCGCCGTTGTCGATGGCGACCTGCGTTGATCCCCTGGACGATCAGGTTGAAGGCGTCGAACGCGTTCGTGTTGAACGACGCGGTGGGCTTGCCGTAGCGGTCCTTGTAGGCCGCCTGGTACTGCGTGTACAGATCGGACGAGTTCGTGGTGCCCGGGCTCGCGATCGGCCCGGACATGAAGAACCCGTCACCCGCCGAACCCGCGACGTCGGGGAACGACGAGTCCAGGCAGCCGTCCGAACCCATGAGCTTCGACGCCGTCGAGCTCCGAGATGTCCGCCGCCTGCTTGGCGATCAACCCACATGCCGGGTTGAAGTTCGGCAGGTAGATCAGCTGCGGGTGGGTCTGCGCGATGCTCGTCAGCAGGGACTTGAAGTCCTTGTCGGTCGAGGTGATCGCCTCCGCCGCCGTGATCGTGCCACCGGCGTCCTGGAAGAACGCGCCGAACCCGTTCGCGAGACCCGTGGCGTACGGGCTCTCGTCGTGGATCGTCGCGGCCTTCGTGAAGCCCTGCTCGCTCGTAGACGAAGTCCGAGACGACCTTCGCCTGGATCGCGTCGTTCTGCGCGGTGCGCGCGTAGAACGGCGCGTGGGTCTCCTCCGCCGTCAGGTCCGCCGCCGTGTTCGACGGCGAGATCAGCATGATGCCCTTGTTCGACAAGATGGTGTCGGCGACGCCGAGCGCCGAGGACGAACAGGTCGTCCCGACCACGGCGAGGATCGTCGGGTCGTTCGCAAGCTTCGTGCCCGCCCGTCTGGCCGCCCTCCTTGGCGCAGAGGTCGTCCTCCTTCTGGATGTCCACGTCGTGGCCCATGATCTGGCCCGGCGTCCCGTCGAAGATTGCCGTCGAGATAGTCGACGGCGAGATGATGCCGTTCTGGCTGTCGTCACCGAGGAACGCGGCGTCCCCCGAGATAGCGAGCAGCGTGCCGATGCGAATCGGATCGCCCGACGCGACGTGATGCAGCCGATCGGGTCCGTGTCGCAGTTCAGTTCTCCGCCGCCCGAGGCCGCGGCGACGCGTCGAGCTGAGCTGTTCGAGCAGGCCGACGCGACGAGCGCGAGCGCGGCGAGTACGCCGGCGAGCCCAACCATTTGCGATGGTGCATGGATCCCCCTTTCCCCTTGGTTCATGATTCGCGCGGTTCGCGCCGCGCGCTGCGCGGAGTTCGTACCGCATGCGCCGCACGGATGCGAATCGCCGGTCTGTGAAGCTTCCCTTTCGGGTTCTGATACGTGGCATCGGGTCGCCCCGGGATGGCACCGGGGGCAGCTTCAGACCGGTTGCAGCGCGGCCCGGAACGCCCCCGCGAGCGCCAACGCCCGTCGCGGTCGCCGTCGAGGAGCCGAGTCATCAGCGCCGAGCCGACGATGACGCCGTCGGCGAAGCCGCAGGCGGCGTCGGCGGCCTGCTCCGGGCTCGCGATCCCCACACCCACCAGCAGTGGCAGGTCGTGAAGTGCGGCCGCATCGCGGCGACGACGTCGCGGGCCGTTCTCGGCGAGTTCCGCGCGCGCGCCTGTCACCCCGTACGTCGCCACGCAATAGACGAAGCCGCGGGAGGCCGCCCCGATCGCGGCGTATCGATCCGCCGCGGTGCCCGGCGCGGCGAGCAGCACCAGGTCGATCCCTCGCCGTGCGCGATCGCGCTCAGCGCCCCGCCTCGTCCACCGGCAGATCCGGCACGATGAGGCCCCTGCACGCCGCTAGCGACCGCCCGGTCGCAGCAGGCCTCGAGCCCCGGGCGCACCAGGATGTTCGCGTAGGTCATCACCGCGATCGGGCACGTCGAGCCCGGCCTCGGCGATCAGTTGCGAGCACGTCGTCGGAACGTGCGCCGGCCTCGAGCGCCACTCGCGACGCCTCCTGGATCACGCCGCCGTCCATGATCGGGTCCGAGTGGGGAACGCCGACCTCGATCGCATCGGCGCCTGCGTCTGCGAGCGCGCGGAGCAGGTCGGCGTCGACGCCCGGTACGCCGCCGGTCACGTACGGGACGAAGCCTTCGCGCCCGCGTCGCGCGCCGCTCGCAGCGCGATCTCGAGCGTCTCCCATCACGCCGCCCCGAGCGCGGCGCGCACGGTGTCGAGATCCTTGTCGCCGCGGCCCGACAGACACACAAGATGCGCGATCGCTCGGGGAACTGGCGCCGGGCGAGCCAGCCGATCACGTGCGACGGCTCGAGCGCGGGCAGGATGCCCTCCGTCTGCGGCGAGCAGCTGGAACCCAGCGAGCGCCTCGTCATCGGTTGCGCTCACGTAGCGCGCGAGCCCCGCGTCCTTGCAAGAACGCGTGCTCCGGGCCCACACCAGGGTAGTCGAGCCCTGCGGAGATCGAATGCGTCTCGACGATCTGTCCGTCGGCGTCTTGCAGCAGATAGCTGAGTGCGCCGTGCAGCACGCCCGGCTGTCCCGATCGTCAGCGCTCGAACAGTGCCGGCCGAGCTCCGAGCCCGTGCCACCCGCTTCGACGCCGATCAAGCTGACCCCGGGCGTGCCGACGAACGCCGTGAACATGCCGATCGCGTTCGATCCCACCGCCGACGCAGGCGAGCACGTACTCGGGCTCGACGCCGAGCCGGCTCGCGTACTGGGCTCGAGCCTCATCGCCGATAACCCGCTGGAGATCTCGCACGAGCACGGGGAACGGATGTGGCCCCACGACCGACCCGATCACGTAGTGCGTCGTCCGCACGCTCGCCGCCCAGTCCCGCATCGCCTCGTTGACCGCTTCCTTCAAGGTCCGTGACCCGGCGGTCACCGACCGAACCTCCGCGCCGAGCAGCTCCATGCGCGCAACGTTCGGCGCCTGCCGGTGCGTGTCCTCCTCCCCCATGTACACGACGCACGGCAAGCCGAGCAGCGCGCAGGCGGTGGCGGTCGCGACGCCGTGCTGGCCCGCGCCCGTCTCCGCGATGATCCGCTCCTTGCCGAGGTGTCGTGCCAGCAGCACCTGGCCGAGCGCGTTGTTGATCTTGTGGGCTCCGGTGTGTGCGAGGTCCTCGCGTTTGAGCCAGATGCGTGATCGAGCTGCTCGGACAGTCGCGCGGCGTACGTGATCGGGGTCGGCCGGCCAACGAAGTCGGCGAGCAGCGTGCCGAGTTCCGCCGCGAAACACGGGGTCGTCGCGAAGCTCGTACCATGCCGTCGCCAGCTCGTCGAGCGCGGGGATCAGCACCTCGGGGGCGTAGCGGCCGCCGTACGCGCCGAACCGGCCGTGAGCGTCCGGCATCGTGGGGACGGTCATCATCCGTGGGGCTCCTTCCCGTGGACCAGCTCGCGCAGCGTCGCCGCCGGGATCGACGGCGCGCATCAAGGTCTCGCCGACCAGGATGGCAGCGCACCGGCATCCACTGGCGGCCCGCGCGTCGGCGTGCGTGCGGATGCCGCTCTCGACTCACCGCGACACGGCCGGAGCCGATCCGTCGCCAGACGCGCCGGCGCGCTCGGAAGGTCGACATCCAAGGTCTCGAGATCGCGTGCGTTCACCCCCACCAGCCGCGCGTCAGTCGCGAGGACGCGCTCGAGGTCGAGATCAGTGTGCGTTTCGACGAGCGGTTCCATCCCGAGGTCCCTGGCGGCGGCGAGCATGGACGAGAGCTCGGCATCGTCGAGGCACGCGGCGATCAGCAGTACCGAGTCTGCGCCGGCCGCGCGCGCCTCCAGGATCTGCATCGGGGTGCACGAGAAAGTCCTTGCGCACCAGCGGCCGGTCGTACGGACGCGCGCACCGCGCGGAGATCTTCGAGCGATCCGTCGAAGTGCTCGGGCTCGGTCAACACCGAGATCGCCGCGGCACCGGCCGCCTCGTAGGCGTTCGCCTGCGCGGCGGGATCGGCTCCCATCGCGATCGTGCCCGCCGACGGCGACGCGCGTTTGACCTCGGCCACCACCGCCAGGCCATCGCGTGTCGCCGACCGCACGATCGCGTCCACGACATCCAGCGCCGGTGTCGCAGCCCGGCGCCCGTCTCGACAGCTCCTCGTGCGGCAGTGGGTCTCGGCCAGGCGCCGGCGCACGGCCGCGACGTGGTCGGTGAGGAAGCCCATGGGACCGGTGAGTCTATCGAGGGCGGGGCCCGCGGCCGGGTGTCCCATCACGACGGCCGGCGCTAAGCGCGCGCCCACGCGAACGCGGCCGCGAGGTCCAACGACCCTTCGAGGGCCGCCCGACCGACCACGGCGCCGGCCGCACCGGCATCACGCAGCGCCTGCAGATCCGCGATCGACGCGACGCCGCCGGCGGCCATCGTCGACACGCCCGATCGCACCACGCGGCGGATCAAGTCCGAGATCGGGTCCGACGCCGGTCGCCGACACGCGACACCGCCGTCACCAGCAACGCGCCGACGCCGGCGGTTCGGAGCCATCCGAGCGTCGACATCGAGATCCAGGTCCACCCCAGCGGCGCCGCGCGACCGGATCCGACCGTCGACGACTTCGACGCCGATCACGAGATCGTCTTGCCTCGGGCGGAGCAGTTCGACCACCGCGTCCTCGTCCGCGAGCAGCCGACGAGGACAGCACGATCCGCGCCACCCCCGTCGCGCGAGCCTCGTCCACATCGGCCACCGTCCGGATCCCCCCGCTGAGCTGGACCCGCACGCCCCGCGACACGATCCGGCGCAGCGCGTCGCCGCTGCGCGCCGTTCCCGTGAACGAACGGATCCATGTCGACGACGTGCAGCCACGTGGCGCCGGCCGCGACGAACGCATCGGCGGCCGCGAGCGGATCGCCGCCGAAGCGCCTCATGCGGCACGGGACCATCCGGCGTGAGCAGGCCGAGCCTACCGGCGGTGAGATCGATCGCAGGCACCAAGGAGAACGGCACGCGCCGCACGATACCCCGGGAACTCAGACCGGCTCGTGCTCGAGCCGCGCAGCCGTTGGGCCGAGGAGATGCCGCAACTCGTCCAGGAGCGACCCCTGGCCGTTCACCGTGAACGCGCCCAGCGAGAGTGGCTGGACGCCCTGCGACGACAGGAACCGCAGACGGACCGGCACGGGACCGGGCGAGCCCTCGAGCAGCGTCTTGAGCTTCTCCAGCACGCCGGGCGAACACATCGGCCGCAGGAAGGTCGACGACCAGGATGTCGCTCTCCGCGGCCACCTGGCCACTCGAGCGCGGGCTCCTTGACCTCGGTCGCACGGATCTGGAGCTCGCGGCCCCGGCGGTCGATCCGACCGCTCACCAGGACGATCCGGTCGGGCTCGATCAGCTCGGGCACAGCCTCGTACACGCTGGGGAACGCGACCACCTCGACGCCACCGGTCAGCCCTTCCAGCCGGAATTGCGCGTACGGCTCACCCCGTTTCGTGAACTTCCGCGCGAGCGCTCCGATGATCCCGCCGAGCATCACGAGCTCGCCGTCATCGCGGTTCTCGAGATCGGGGATCTGACAGGTCGTCTGCGCCTGCAACTCGTGCTCGATCCCGAGCAGGGGGTGGTCGGTCACGAACTGACCGAGCATCTCCTTCTCCTTGGACAACAGCAGTCGCTTCTCGAGCTCCGCACCGACCAGGACCGACTCGTCGACCTCGAGGCCGCGCTCCCCCTCGCCGCCGAACAGCGAGAACTGGCCTGCGGCCTCGGCTTTGCGCTCGGCGAGGATCGGCGCCGCGACTTTCTCGAACGCCGCCTGCTCGCCGAGCTGTTGCACCATCCCGCCCCGCGTGTAGCCGAGCGACTCGAATGCGCCGGCGAAGATCAGCGACTCGAGCATCCGCTTCGTGACCGACGTGGGCTCCACCCGACGGCAGAACTCGACGAACGACGTGAACGGCCCGGCGGCTCCGCGGGCCTCCAAGATGCTCTGCACGACGCCCTGCCCGACGTTGCGCACCGCCGACAGGCCATAGCGGATCGCTCGTCGGTCGCCGGGCGCAGGCGCGAAGTCCATGTCGGACTCGTTCACATCGGGTGGTAGAACTTCGATGCCCATCCCGCGGCAGGCATACAGGTAATAGGGCTTGCGGTCCTTGTCGTCCTTCACCGACGTCAGGATCGCCGCCATGTACTCCACCGGATGGTGCGCCATCAAGTAGGCGGTCTGGTACGCCACGTAGCCATAGGCGCATGCGTGCGATGCGTTGAAGCCGTAGTCGGCGAACGGCTCGATGTACTCGAAGATGCCCTCGGCGACACGCTGCTCGCGCCCAAGCGCGACGGCGCCCGCGACGAACTTCTCGCGCTCTGCGGCGACCTTCTCGCGGATCTTCTTGCCCATGACCTTCCGGAGCGTGTCCGCTTCACCCATCGAGAAGCCCGCGATCGCCACGGCAGTCTGCATCACCTGTTCCTGGTAGACGATGATGCCGTACGTGTCTTTGAGCACCGGCTCAAGATCGGGGTGCGGATAGGTCACCTTCTTACGGCCGTGCTTGCGCTCCGCGTACTCGGTGTGCTGGCCCATCGACAGCAGCCCCGGCCGGTACAGCGCGACACAGGCCATCAGGTCCTCGAACCGGTCGGGCTCGAGCAGCTTGATCAGGCTCTTCACGCCCGGCGACTCCATCTGGAACACGCCGATCGTGTCGCCGCGCCGGAGCATCTCGTAGGTCACCTCGTCGTCGAGCGCGATGTGGTCGATGTCGAGATCGATCCCGCGTGCGCGGAGGTGCCGCAAGGTTTCCTCGATCACCGAGAGGTTGCGGAGACCGAGGAAGTCCATCTTCAGCAGTCCGAGCTGCGCCACACCGTTCATGTCGAACTGCGTGACCATCTTCTTCGCGTCGTCGCGGGAGTCCTTCGTGAGCTTCAACGGCAGGTAGTTGACGAGCGGCCTGTCGCCGATCACCACGCCCGCGGCGTGCACCGAGTCTTCACGCCGAAGACCCTCGAGCGCCCGAGCGGTGTCGATGATCTCGCGCGCTTCCGGCTGGCGCTCGTACGCCTCCCGGAGCTCGGGGCTCGTCTGCAGTGCCGAGTCGATCGGCTCGTCGCGACCCATGATCGCCGGCGGATACATCTTGCAGAGCTCGTCGCCGACCCGCGGGGGGAACCCCAGGACGCGAGCCGCGTCGCGGATGCCCTGCTTCCCCTTGATCGTCTGGAACGTGACGATCTGGGCCACGTGGTCGGCCCCGTATTTCTCGGTCGCGTACCGGATCACCTCGTCACGGCGGCGCTCGTCGAAGTCCATGTCGATGTCGGGCATCTCGATGCGATCGGGATTCAAGAAGCGCTCGAACAGCAGCCCGTAGCGCAACGGGTCGAGATCCGTGATCCGCAGGGCATAGGAGACGACCGAGCCCGCCGCCGAGCCGCGACCCGGGCCGACGCGGATCCCCTGGTCGCGTGCGAACCGGATCAGGTCCCACACGATCAAGAAGTAGCCCTCGAAGCCCATCTTCCCGATGATCGAGACCTCGTGGTCGATCCGGTCGACCACCCCCGCGGGAAGCGGCCTGCCGTAGCGGTCCTCTGCTCCGCGCTCAACCAGCTCGCGGAGGTAACTGTCGAGCGGCTCGCCCCCGGGCGTTTCGAACCTGGGGAGGTGGTACTCGATCGCACCGTCCACCAAGACACGTTCCAGCTCGGGCAGCAGCTCGACACGCTCCGCGATCGCCAAGGTCGAGTCGCACGCATCGGGGATCTCGGCGAAGACCCGTCGCATCTCGGCCGCGCTCTTCAGGTAGAAGTCCTCGGAGTCGAACTTCAGCCGTTTCGTGTCGGTCTGCAGCTTCTGCTGCTGGATGCACAACAAGACGTCGTGCGGCTTCGCGTCGTCGGGA
This sequence comes from uncultured Actinomycetes bacterium, assembly GCA_963746995.1. GTDB lineage: Bacteria > Actinomycetota > UBA4738 > UBA4738 > HRBIN12 > AC-51. The sequence continues at coordinate 595,222 of CAVVDF010000005.1, read as the reverse complement.
CGCGTGTAATGCAGGTCGTTGGTGGCGACGACGGGCACGCCGAGGTCGCGTGCGAGCGCGATCTGCTGCGGCAAGATCGCGCGCTGGTCCGCCAAGCCGTGATCCTGGAGCTCCACGAAGTACCGATCGGCACCGAAGATGTCGCGGTAGTCCGCGGCGGTCCCTCGCGCCCGATCTGTCTGGCCGGCCAACAGCTGCACCGCGAGTTCGGAGGAGAGGCATCCGGACAAACACAGGATGCCTTCCGCGTGCTCGGCAAGGAGCTGCTTGTCCATCCGGGGTCGGTGGTAGAAACCCTCGAGGTAGGCAGTGGAGACGAGGCGCAGCAGGTTGCGATAGCCGGTCTCGTTCTCGGCCAGCAGCGTCAGGTGGTGGTACTTCTCCTCGCGCTCGCCGGGGTTGCGGTCGAAACGGGATCCGGGCGCGACGTACGCCTCGACGCCGATGATCGGTTTCACACCCGCCGCGCGCGCCGCCTCGTAGAACCGCAGCGTGCCGAACATCGCGCCGTGATCGGTCATCGCGAGCGCAGGCATGCCGTGCGCGACGGCCTCGGTGAAGATCGTCGGCGCTGTCGGGTTGGACTTCGGCGCCTCGATCCTCGCGGCGCCATCGAGCAGCGAGTACTCGGTGTGAGTGTGCAGATGGACGAACTGCTCAGCCATCGACCCTGGTCACGAACCTTCCGTCGCGTCTTTCCACAGGATCGCGCGGGCCTGTGGAGAACTTACATCCGTGTGATTCTCCGGGGGCCCGAAGGTAGCCCGGCGGGTCGGCGTCGTCAAGGGCGCAGGTCGGCACGGGCGCGATCGAGTGCCTCCGCCAGATCTGGGGGCAGTGGATCCGTCAGATCGAGCCACTCGCCGGTCACCGGATGCGCGAACGCCAGTCGCCACGCGTGCAGGAAGGGGCGAGCCAGGCCCAGTCGCAGCGCCTCGTCGCCACCGCCGCCGTAGGCGCGATCGCCGAGGATCGAGTGGCCCGCGGCCTGGAGATGGACTCGGATCTGGTGGGTCCGGCCGGTCTGTGGCGCCGCCTCCACCAGGGTCGTGCGCGCGAGGCGCTCGCGAACCTCGAACGCCGTAGCGGCCGCTCTCCCTTCCACCCGATCGACCACGATGCGCGCGGCGCGCCGGCCCAGCGGGGCTTCGACGGTGAAGACGTCGTGGGCGGGCGCGCCACGTACCAACGCCAGGTACCGGCGCTCGGCCTCGTGCCTGCGCATGGTCCGCACCAACGCCACGTACGCCTCGTCCGAGGAGGCGACGACGAGCAGCCCGCTCGTGCCCGCATCCAGCCGGTGCACGACCCCGGGTCGAAGGTCATCGTCGGTGGCCGCGAGCGGGATATGCATCGCCTGCAACCGTGCGACGAGGGAGTCACCGCCCCGGCCACGGGTCGGATGTGTGATCAGTCCTGCGGGCTTGACGACGACCGCCAGGTGCTCGTCCCGGTAGCACACGGGAACCGATGGGCCGGTGGGGGTCGCGCGCGCATCAAGCGTGAGATCCACACGCAACCGTTCGCCTCCGACGAGCCGGAACGACTTGGGACGCACGGAACCGTCGACGAGGATGCCGCCCGCCGTGATCGCCCGCTGCACGTCCGCTCGTACCGCGCCCGTCAGCGACACGACGACCGCGTCGAGGCGCCCCGGGGTGGCCACGTACTCATCCATCGGCGTCGAGAGGCGGATCGCGGTCTTGTCGGAGGCCGACGATCGCCAGCAGGATCGCCCCACACACGATCGCTGCGTCGGCGATGTTGAAGATGGGCCACACATGCGGGTCGATGAAGTCGACCACCCTGCCGCGCAACCACGGTCCGCGTACCGCTCGGTCCAGGAGATTCCCGAGCGCGCCGCCGAGGATCAGTCCGAGCGCGATCGCATGGGCGCCACTGCGAACCCGGAACGCGGTGGCGACGATGGCGATGCAGACGGCGATCGCCGCGATCGCGAAGACCAACGGCGCTCGATCGCCCATGCTGAATGCCCCGCCGCTATTCGAGGTGAGACGGAACGTCAGCACCCCGGCGAACACGTCCCTCGGTCCCGAGGCGAGGGAGCGCTCCGCCCACAGTTTGGTGCCACGATCCAGGACCACGACGAGCGCCGCGACCCCGAGTACGAGCAGGCCGCCACGACGGCGGGCCGCGTCCATCGCCTATCGGCGCGACTGCGCCTGCGCGTCCTTGATGCAGAGGTCGGCGTACGGCAGTGCCTTCAACCGCGCCTTCTCGATCGGTTTGCCGCACGCTTCGCACACGCCGAACGTGCCCGCTTCGATGCGCTTCAGGGCGCGGTCGATCTTGGCGATCAGATCCCGCACGTTCTGCTCGATCGAGAGCTCCTTCTCTCGCTCGAACGTGGCCGTCCCGGCATCGGCTGATTCGTCGTCCACCCCGACGTCGCCAGACAGGTCAGACTGCGTCGCGGCAAAGGTCTGATCCTCGATCGTCGTGAGCTGCTCATCGAGTTCGCCGCGTTCGACGCGCAGCCGTTCCTCGAAGCCTCGCACCTCTTGCGGCGTCAGTTTGGCGGTCGCCATGGTCGGCGAAGGATAACAGGACCACCTACCGCCGAACCTCGAACACCTTGATCCGGGATCGCGCGCCCCGCCGGAGACTGATCGCTGAGGGAGCCACACCGAGATGCGCCGCAAGGGCTCTGGCTGCCTCGCGATTGGCCTCCCCATCCGCGGGTGCAGCGCGGACACGGATGGTGAGACCCCGGTTGGGGTCGACCTCCACCCGGGTTCGCCCCGACCGGGGGACCACGCGTACCGTGAACGTCTCCACCGACGTGTGTAGCATGCCGCAATCGGCGTGGACGGGAACGAGTACCCGGGTCCGCCGCGGCACGAGCGAGCCGGGACGGTGGGAGCCGGCGCCGCGGTCCCGGCGAACATCCTCCCCGAGCCCCTGCCCGAACCGCCTTCGGACGATCCGCGGGCGCAGTAGGCGCAGGCGGGTACCGCCCGTGAGCGCGGCAGGTCGTTCGAGACGGCCGACGAGCGGCGACGGCTCCGGCCGACGCAAGCGAGGTGGTACCGCGGGGCCCCGCGCCTCGTCCTCGCCCGGACTGGACGAGCGAGGAGCAGGTCAGATGCGGTACGAACCGGTCGATCCGAAGGTGCACTTCCCGACGCTCGAGGAAGGCATCCTCTCCTGGTGGCGCGAGGCCGACATCTTCGCGCGCACGCTCGAGCTTCGCGCCGATGCCCCGCGCTGGCTGTTCTACGAAGGTCCGCCGACCGCCAATGGCAAGCCGGGGATCCACCACGTCGAGCCGCGAACGTTCAAGGACGTGTACCCCCGATACAAGACGATGACCGGGCACCTGGTGCGTCGCAAGGGAGGTTGGGACTGCCACGGGCTCCCGGTCGAGATCGAGGTCGAGAAGGAGATCGGCACCACCGGCAAGCGCGACATCGAGGCGTACGGGGTCGCCGCGTTCAACGAGCGATGCCGAGCCTCCGTCCAGCGCTACGTCGGCGAGTTCGAACGCCTCACAGAACGGATCGGCTTCTGGATCGACATGTCCGATGCGTACTGGACGATGTCGACGCCCTACATCGAATCCGTCTGGTGGTCCTTGAAAGGTCTGCACGACCGAGGCCTGCTCGAGCAGGATCACAAGGTCACCGCCTACTGCCCCCGCTGCGGCACCGCGCTGTCAGACGCGGAGGTGGCCCAGGGCTACCAGCAGGTGGCCGACCCCAGCGTGTACGTCCGCTTCCCCATCGTCGAGTCGCGGCACGCCGACCTCGTTGGCGCTTCGCTGCTTGTGTGGACCACGACCCCCTGGACCCTTCCGTCGAACGAGGGCGCCGCGGTCCTCGCGAACGGGCAGTACGCCGTCTACGAGCAGCACGGCGAACGGCTCATCGTCGCGATGCCGCTTGCTGAGCGCGTCCTCGACGCGGGCTGGGTGCAAGGCACGGATCTGGACGGCACCACGCTGGTGGGCTCCCGATACCGGCCGCCGTACACGAACGTCGAGGGCGCACATACCGTCGTGGCGGCCGAGTTCGTGTCGATGGAGGACGGCACCGGCATCGTGCATATCGCGCCCGCCTTCGGCCCCGACGACCTCGCGATCGGCCGTGCGCAGGGGTGGCCGCTGTGGCGCCCGGTAGCGGACGACGGCACCTTCACCGACGATGCGCCAGCGTTCGTGCAGGGGCTCTTCGTGAAGGACGCCGATCCAGTGATCATCGAGGAGCTCCGCGAACGCGGAGTGCTCCTCAACGCAGGCACGTACGAACACGCCTACCCGTTCTGCTGGCGCTGCAAGACGCCGCTCCTCTATCTCGCTCGCACATCGTGGTACGTCCGGACGACCGCTGTTCGCGACCGGATGCTCGCGGTCAACGACACGGTCGGCTGGCACCCGAGCCACATCCAGCATGGCCGGTTCGGCAACTGGCTCGAGAACAATGTTGACTGGGCGCTCTCACGCGAGCGGTACTGGGGCACGCCACTGCCGATCTGGCGATGCCCCGACGGACACGACACCGCCGTCGGCTCGCTGACCGAGCTTTCCGCGATCGCGGGCCGCGACGTGACCGATGTCGATCCGCACCGGCCGTTCATCGACGACATCACGGTGCCGTGCCCCACCTGCGGCGCGACGGCGCGACGCGTTCCGGAAGTGATCGACACCTGGTACGACTCTGGCGCGATGCCATTCGCGCAGTGGGGCTACCACCCCGACCTCGGACGCGGCATCGGCGAGTTCGAGGCCGCCTTCCCCGCGGACTTCATCTCGGAGGCGATCGACCAAACGCGCGGCTGGTTCTACACGTTGATGGCCGAGGGCGTGCTGCACTTCGATGAGACCGCGTACCGCAACGTCGTCTGCCTCGGACACCTCGTCGCCGAGGATGGCCGCAAGATGTCGAAGTCCCTCGGGAACCAGTTCGACCCGTGGGCTGCGCTCGATCGCCAGGGGGCCGACGCCCTGCGTTGGTGGATGCTCACGAACGGTTCCCCGTGGGAATCGCGGCGGATCGGTCACGAGATCCTGGACGACAACGTCCGTCAGTTCCTGTTGCCGTTGTGGAACGTCTTCTCCTTCTTCGTGACATACGCAAACGCGAGCGATCTCGACGTCGACGCGATCGACGCCGGGACCACGACCGTCCTCGATCGCTGGCTCGCCTCGCAGCTGGCAGGGACCGTGCGCGAGGTCCGCGAACGGATGGACGCCTACGACGCGACCGCGGCGGGCCGTCGGCTCCAGGCGTTCGTCGACGACCTCTCAACCTGGTATGTGCGGCGGAGCCGTCGGCGCTTCTGGAACCCCGGCGGCGTGGACGCAGACACGATCGGCGCCTTCCGGACGCTCCACACGTGTCTCGTGACGCTTGCCCAGCTGCTCGCGCCGTTCACGCCGTTCGTCGCCGAGGCGATCTGGCGCACCCTGGCGGCCGGGCGCGCGGATCGCCCCGACTCCGTTCACCTGTCGGATTACCCCGAGGTCCATGAGCACTTGCTCGACCCCGGTCTCGATACTGCGATGGCGCACGCCCGCCAGGTCGTCGAGCTTGGTCGCCGGATCCGCGTCGACGCCAAGATCCGGACCCGCCAACCCCTCGCAGGGGCGATCGCGCACGTGCCGGGGCGATCCGTCGATGTCGAAGGACTCCTGCCGATCGTCGCCGAGGAACTCAACGTGAAACAGGTTCGTCTGGCGACGTCATCGGATCGCTTCGGCAGCTGGCGAGCGAAGCCGGACTTCAAAGTGCTCGGGCCTCGCCTCGGCGCGCGCGTCCAGGCGCTCGCGGCGACCCTTGCCGACGACGACGGTACGGTCGCCTCGCAGCTCGCTGCCGGCGCGACGGTCGAGGTCTCGATCGATGAGGGGCCCGCAGTAGCGGTCGGCCCGGACGACGTCGACATCACCCGCGACGCGCTAGCAGGATGGGGCGTCGCCTCCGATGGCGGCGTTACGGTCGCGCTCGAGCTCGCGCTCACCGACGAACTCCGCAGCGAAGGGCTCGCCCGCGAGTTGGTGCGGATCGTCCAGGACGCGCGCAAGGCCGCCGGACTCGCTGTCGGCGATCGGATCGCGTTGGGTATCGACGGTGACGCACCGGTCGTCGCCGCTCGCGACGCGTGGGGGTCATTCATCGCCGAGGAGACCCTCGCGACCGAACTCATCACTGCGATCGGCGATCCGACCGCCACAACGGATGCCGAGGTCGACGGTCACGTCGTGCGTGTGCACCTGCGCAGGACGCAGCCGTGATGCCACGACGCTAGTTGTCGTCGCCCCAGAACAGTTCGCGCAGCGCGGGGTCTCCCTCGCCCTCGCCCTCGCCCTCGTCGGCGCGACGCGGAGCGGGCGTCTCGGCGACCTCGGTCGCATCAGGCGTTTCGCGGTCCTCAGACGCCGCTGGCCGCGCGCCGTCATCGGTGTCCGCATCCCGTTCCGGGGGCGCCGCGTCGGCGGCGGGCTCCTCCACGACCGCTGGGTGCTCATCCGGCGCCACCGGCGCTGCCTGCCGCGCGCGGCGAGCCATGCCTTTCACACTCTCGGCATGCGCCTGGACGAGCTCGGCGAGCCGCTGCAGGAAGTCTCGCTCCTGCGTCAGGAAGGCATCGACGGCGGCACGGTCGCCGACGACTGCAGCACCGCCGGATCCGGTCGCGCCCACCGCGGTCGCCTCCGCGACGATCCGCGACGCCTCGTCGCGGGCGCGTTGGATGATCTCGTCGGCCTGGCGGTTCACGTCGTCGAGATCGGCGGTGCCGACGATCGGCGAACCGCCCTGCCGAAGCCGCTCGTTCTCCGCGAGCAGCGCCTGCGTCGAAGCGGTTAACCGATCGAGGAACTCGTCGACGTCTCGCATCCGGTAGCCACCGAAGCGCGACACGCCGAACTCCTGATGCTGGATGTCCTCCGGTGACACCACATGCTCCGCCTGGCCCGGAGTGGTCGCGCCTGGTTCATTCGTCATAGGGGTCCCTCCCACTTCAGCACAGCGCTTGCTGCGCCACGAAGATGATCACGAAAGCCACCAGCACGGAGATGTCGAACATCCCCGCCGGTGGCACGATCCGCCGTAATGGCTTGAGCCCCACCTCGGTGACCTCGATCAACAGATCGTAGGCCGACCGGAGCGGACCGGTCGTCGGTGGTCGTGCGCCGAAATACTCGATCCAGCTCACGATGACCCGAACGAGCAGCAACAGCCACGCAAGCGTGAGTGCGAGACAGAGCAACCGGCCGAAGGGGTTCACAGCGACGAGCATCGGCGTGAAGGCTAGCAGCCGCCTCCCCGCGTCCGGTTAGAACTGGTTGTAGAAGGCGCCACCAGCGAGCTTCTCGCGATCCTCGGCCGAGACTTCGACGTCGGCCGGGCTCAGCAGGTACACCCGGTTCGCGATCAGCTCGATCTTGCCATCGAGGCCGTACACGAGGCCCGACGCGAAATCCACCAGGCGCCGCGCCGTCGCATCCTCGGTTCCCTGCAGGTTCATGATGACCGCCGCGCCATCCTTGAAGCGGTCCGCGACATCGCGAGCCTCATTGAACCGCTTCGGTTCGGAACGGTGGATCGCAGAGGGACCGGCACTTGCCGGCCTCGGGGCGGCGATCGTCCGCACCACACCGTCTGCATCCGCTGGCGCATCGCTCACTGCCTGGGGCCGCATGCGTCGCACCGTCGCGGGCTCGACCTCGGGGCTCTCATCGACGTAGTGCTCGTCCTCTTCGACCAGACCCAGATAGTTCAACGTCTTCTTCCACACGCCGGCCATCCTCGCTTCCTCCCGCTCACGGCGTCCGCGGACCGAACACCGCGGTTCCGATGCGGACCATCGTAGCGCCTTCCTGCACCGCGACGTCGTAATCAAACGACATCCCCATCGACAGTTCCAGCACGTCAGGCCGTCCGTCAGCGAGCTCGTCCCGCAGTTCGCGAAGCCGCCGGAAGAAGGGCCGGGCCCCTTCGGGCGTCGGCGTCTGCGGCGCGATCGTCATCAGGCCGCGGAGCCGAAGGCCGGTGAGCGTCTCCACCATCCCCGCCGCACCGACCACGTCGGTCGGTTGTATCCCAGCGCGGACCCCGGTGAAGTCGACCTCCAGCAAGACGTCAAGCACGCGGCCGACTCGCTCCGCCCGCGCGGCGAGGCGCCGCGTCGCGCGCTCCGGACCGGCAGTGTGCACGACGTCCGCGAGATCGGCGACGTGCTGCGCCGTGCCCGATTGCAGTGCGCCGATGAAGTGCCAACGGACGCGGCCCGCGATCGCCGGCACCTTGTTCCGCATCTCCTGCACGTAGTTCTCGCCGAGATCGGTGACGCCGGCCTCGATCGCTGCCTCGACCGCCGCCGGCGGGACCCGCTTGCTGACCGCGATCATTCGCACGTCACCGGGGTCACGACCCGCCGCCGACGCCAAGGCGTTCAACCGCGCCCGGATCGCGCGCACGTTCGTGCCGATCTCGGCGGGGCTCGCGCTCACCGGCCGAGCATACGGAAGGGGGCGGCCCGACCGGGCCACGAGGCGGGGGAAGGTCGCCTCCGGTCCGGTCCGCCCGCCCCCTCGCGTGGGGCCCGCGGAGCGCGGTGCTAGTTCTTGAGGAAGTCCGGGATGTCCAGGTCCTCTTCGGCGTCGAACGACACGGACGCGGGTTGATCGACGTCAGGCGCGAACACGTCTTGATCGTCGTCGTGCAGCACGGACGGGAGTTCGCCACCGCCTTCCGATCGAACCGGCTCCTCGAGCAATCGAGACAGGCGGCTCTCGAATCGGTTGTCCGCTGCGAGCGCGACCTTGTCGAAACCCGCGGCGACAACCGTGACGCGAACCTCCTCGCCGAGCATGTCGTCCACGACCGCCCCGAAGATGATGTTGGCGTCGGGATGGGCAACCCTGGTGATCGCATCCGCGGCCGCGTTCACCTCGTGCAACGACAGGTCAGTGGGCCCGGAGATCGACAGGAGCACCCCCTTGGCGCCATCGATCGACGACTCCAGCAGCGGACTCGAGATCGCGGCCTTTGCCGCCTCGGTGGCACGGTCGCTACCCGAGCCGATCCCGATCCCCATCAACGCCGAGCCGGCGCCGGCCATAACCGACTTCACGTCGGCGAAGTCGAGGTTGATCAGACCGGGTGTGGTGATCAGCGAGGTGATGCCGTCGACGCCTTGGTACAGCACCTGGTCCGCCATGCGAAAGGCGTCCACCATCGGCATCGTCGGGTCGGCGACCTGGAGGAGTCGATCGTTCGGGACAACGATCAACGTATCGACCGCCTTCTTCAGCTCGGTGATCCCCATGTCCGCTTGGGTCGCGCGCTTTCTGCCTTCGAACCCGAACGGCCGCGTGACGACGCCGATCGTCAGGGCACCGAGGTTCCGCGCGATCTCGGCGACGACTGGCGCGCCGCCGGTCCCTGTGCCGCCGCCTTCGCCCGCGGTGATGAACACCATGTCGGCGCCCTTGAGGATCTCCTCGATCTCATCGCTGTGCTCGTCGGCGGCGTTCTTGCCGACCTCCGGGTCCGAGCCGGCGCCGAGTCCCCGCGTGGTCTCACGACCGATGTCGAGCTTCACCTCCGCATCCGACATCAACAGGGTCTGAGCGTCGGTGTTGACGGCGATGAACTCGACGCCCCGGAGGCCTGCCTCGATCATCCGGTTCACCGCGTTCACGCCACCGCCGCCGATCCCGATCACCTTGATCACGGCGAGGTAGTTCTGAGGAGCGTCCATCTTCAGTCCTGTCCTCCGGGCGGTCGCACCGCCTTACCGTCTACCTGGGGAAATGCCGATCCTCTCGAACGAAGCCTGAACCTCAAGTAGATATCTATTGTCATATCTACATCCAGTCAAGGTTGTGACCCTACTAGCGCTCACCTGCGTCGTCAAGCCAACACGAACGCACCGCTCGAGGACAGGTTCGTGGTTGGCATGACAGGTCGATACCTCAGCGATCGCTTCACGGGACCACGGTCGACCCGTTGCTCAGGGTCACGGCTGGCGCAGCTGGACTGGAGACATCGATAGCACTCAACCCCAGGTTCCGCTCGTGCGCCCATCGAAGAACCGCGGCGATCGCCTCGGCTTTGTCCCGCTCACGCCCGGCCGTGCCGGCATCGATCGACACACCGTCTGTCAACCGCATCGTGATCACACCGTCCTGGCCCACGAGGACATCGCTCACACGCACGGATACCGACGGCGACAGGGCGGACAGCAGATCCGCCGCGGCGAGCCGTTGCAGCTCGTCCGGAGCTCCCAATCCCGCCCGCACGGTGGGCAGGTCGGTCACTGGAGGATCAGGCATCGGCAGTTCACCACCATCGGTCGCCAACAAGACCCTTTCCCCCATCGCGTCGATCACGCCGACGACGCGGCGCTCGCCGATCGTCAGGACAAGGGTGCCCGGCCACTCGGTGCGGACGTCGGCTGTGGCGATCCATGGATCCGCGAGCAACCGATCGACGACCGCCTGCTCCTCGAGATGAGCGACATTGGTGGCTGCAGAGACCTGGGCGAGGTCGCGCACCTGCTGGTCGGTCAGTCGCACGTTCCCCTTGACGCGGATGTGCCGTGCTGCGAACAGCGAGGTGAACGTCAGCGCCCACCCGATCGCCACGACGACCACGAGCGCGGTCACCGCGACCGCGACGACGCGCCGACGATGCGCCGTACCGTCAGCCACCGACCGCGCGAACCTCAGGCTCGAGACGGGTCCCCGTGTCGGCTGCCACCCGTTCCTGGACGAGCTCGATCAGCGTCCAGACATCGGCCGCGCGTGCACCCGGCTCGGTCACGATGAAGTTCGCGTGCTTCGCCGACACGTGGGCTCCACCGACCCTCGTGCCTTTCAAGCCGGCCGCATCGATCAGCGCGGCGGCGTGGGCACCCGGTGGGTTGGTGAACACGCTGCCGCAGTTCGGTTCGGCGATGGGCTGCGTCGCCCTGCGCCATCGCCGGGCTTCGTCCATCGCCGACCGGATCGCCGCAGGATCCCCAGGCGTCAGATGGAGGTGTGCGCCGACGACGATCGAACCCGTCGGCAACGCAGTGTGCCGGTAGGCGAACCCGGCCTCCCCCGCCGGGACGGAGCGCTGCTCGCCGGCGATCAGGTCGAACACATCGATCTCGGCGACGACGTCGCTCATCTGCCCTCCGTGCGCACCCGCGTTCATGCGCACGGCCCCGCCCAGGCTCGCGGGGATCGCGACCGCGAACGCGATGCCGTCGAGCCCGTGCTGCAGGGCGACTCCCGCGAGTGCCGGCAGCGGCATCGACCCTCCTGCGGAGAGATCGTCGCCTGTGCGCGCGGACCAGCGAAAGCCCACGCCCAACCGAAGGACCAACCCGGGGAAACCTTCATCCGCAACGAGGATGTTCGACCCTTTCCCGACGATGACCCACGGGATGCCCGTGGCCGCGACCGCGGTCGCCGCGGCGCGAGGTCTCGCTCGTCCGATGGCTCGAGATAGAGCGACGCGGGACCGCCGATCCGGAAGGTTGTGAGCGGGGCCATCGGTTGATCCCGTCGGACCCGGACGCCGGCGCCCGTCAGGATGTCGTACGCGTGGTCGACCTCGGCGATCATGACGCCCCCTCGTCGAGTCGCTCCCGTATCGCATCCCCGAGCATCCACACGTCGCCGCACCCCATCGTGACCACCAGATCACCGGGACGGACAGTCGACGCCACGAACATCACCACGTCATCTCGGTGCGGCAGATAGACGACCTCGGCGTCGGGGCGGGCCACGCGCACGCCATCGGCGACCAGCCGACCGGTGACACCGGGGATCGGCGGCTGGGCGGCTCCGTACACATCGGTCACCACGATGAGGTCTGCGCTCGCGACGCTGGCACCCAACTCACGCCAGAGCGCCTCGACGCGTGTGTACCGGTGCGGCTGGACGAGCGCGATCAGACGGGTCGGCTCGAGACGTCGCGCCGTGTCGATCGTGACCATCATCTCGGTGGGCGTGTGCCCGTAGTCGTCGTAGAAGGTCGCGCCCCCAGCCGAGCCGCGCCGTTCGAAGCGCCGATGTACGCCGGCGAAGGATGTCAGTGCCGCAGCTGCCGACGGAGGGAGCACCCCGCCAGCAGGGCCACCGCGAGGGCTGCCGTCGCGTTCGCCAAGTTGTGGGCGCCGTCGACCGCCAGTGTGATCTCGGCCGATCCGGCGTCGCCGGCCACGACCCCTCGTGCACCGTCTGGCCCCAGGTGTCGCACCTCGAGTCGAAGATCGGCGTCGGGACCCTGGCCATACGTCACGACGTCCGCGTCGGTGACGCGGTCGAGCGTGCGCCTCACCGCCGGGTCGTCGATGCATGCAACGACATGGCGCGAGGACGCCGCGAAGGCCGCGAACGCCGTCTCAAGGTCGGGCAGACCACCGGGATAGAAATCGATGTGATCGACCTCGATGTTCGTGATCACCCCGGTCCACGCGTCGCCGAGCAGGAACGAGCCGTCGCTTTCGTCGGCCTCGAAGACGAAAAGGTCGCCCGCACCGTGCCGGGCGCCACCACCCGTCTCGTTCAGATCGCCCCCGATCAAGTACGACGGCTCGAGCCCCGCCGCGTCAAGGACCGCGGCCAGCATCGACGTCGTGGTGGTCTTGCCGTGGGTGCCGGCGACGGCCACACGGCGGCGTCCGGCACCCAGTGCGGCGACAGCTTGCTGACGGAACCACAGCGGAATGCCCGCGGCCCGTGCCGCTCGCCGCTCCGGATTGCTCTCGGCGATCGCGCTCGAAACGATGATTGCGTCGGGACGCGGCGGGTCGTTGACATGCGCCGCGTCGTGACCGACCCACGTTCGCACGCCGAGTGCGGCGAGGTCGGCCAGGGAACGGGAATCGCGCAGATCCGACCCTTGTACCGCGATACCGCGCGCCACGAGGAGCCGGGCGAGGCTCCGCATGCCCGCGCCTCCGATCCCCACGAGATGCACGCGGCCGATCCCCTCGAGACGCGGGATCGGCATGGTTGGAATCGACGACGCCGGCGGGGTCCATGCGCGCGCGTTCACCCTCGCCCCTCCGCGAGGTCGAGCGCGAGACGCGCGATCCGGTCGGCTGCATCCGGCCGCCCCCAGGCGGTCGCTGCCGCCGCCATCGCGGACCGTTCCATCGGATCATCCACAAGTGCAAGGATGCCGTCTGCGAGCCGTTGTGGCGACAGGTCGGCGTCGAAGAGCATCCGGGCCGCGCCCGCCGCCACCACCTCTCGCGCGTTCGCCTCCTGGTGGTTCTCGGTCGCGAACGGATACGGGACGAGGATCGCGGGAAGGCCGCACGCCGCAAGCTCCGCGACGCTCCCCCCGGCCCGCGCGACGGCGACGTCGGCGATCGCCAAGGCACGGTCCATGCGTTCGATGAACCCCACCGAGCGGACCCGCAACGGAGCCGCGTCGTCGGTCGCGTCGGCAAGGATCGACAGGTGCGCAGGACCCGTGGCGACCAGCAGCTGGAGATCGGCCCGTTCGCCGAGCAGTGGCAGCGCGCCCGCGATCGTCTCGTCGACGTGGCGGGCTCCCTGGCTCCCGCACACCACGAGAACCGTGATCCGATCCGGTTCCAGATCGAACGCAGTGCATGCCTCGAGACGCAGTCGATCCCGATGGGCGGGAACCGCCGCGATCGACGCCCTGATCGGATTGCCGGTCCGCTCGATCCGCGCGGCGTGCGGCAGCCGTTCCTCGGTGCCGGCGAACGCCGTCGCCACAGCGTCCGCCCACCGAGCGGCGATCTTGTTCACCACCCCCGGCACCGTGTTCGGCTCGATCAGCAGGAGCGGGCGTCGTGTGCGGCGGGCAGCGAGCGCCCCGGGGGCGCTGGCGAAACCACCGATGCTCACGACGACGTCGCTCGCCGCAACATGGGGACGGCATGTGCGCGCCCCGCGGAAGGCCAGTCGAAGGGCGCGCGCGACGACGAGGGGTCCGCGCGACTGCGCGGCGGCCACCTCGACGCCCACGAACGGGAATCCAGCCTCGGGCACCAACCGGGCCTCCTGGCCATCGCGCGAGCCCACCCAGGAGACGCTGGCACCGTACGTGTCGCGCAGCGCCGTCGCGACGGCGAGCGCCGGGAAGACATGCCCGCCGGTGCCGCCGCCGGCGACGACGACGTTCATCGCGATCGCGGCGACGGGCGCGACCCCACCCGCGCCGAGTCGCGCGCGACGCTCGCGAGCATGCCGATCCCGATCAGGGTCACCACGAGGGCCGTCCCACCGAACGAGACGAGCGGCAAGGGCACCCCGGTGATCGGCAACAACCCAGTCACGGCACCCATGTTGACGATCGCCTGCAGCCCGATCCAGCCGACAACGCCCGCAGCAAGGAGCCGCTCGAAGGTGCCGCGCGCATGCAGCGCGATCCGGACACCGGCGTAGATCAGCACGCCGAAGGCGGCGAGCACTGCGAGCGCACCGAGCAACCCCAGCTCTTCCCCGATCACCGCGTAGATGAAGTCCGAGTGTGCGTTCGGCAGAAAGTCCCACTTCGCGCGGCTCGTGCCGAGCCCGGTCCCGAACCACCCTCCCGAGCCCATCGCGATCAGACCCTGGATCAGCTGGTAGCCATTGCCCTGCCGATCCGCCCACGGATGCAACCACGCGTCGAAGAACCGCGTCCGCCGATACGTCTCCCCCACGATCAACAGGAGCGCTCCGACGAAGCCGGCCAACGCCGCCACCGACAGATAGCGCATCCGCACGCCGGCGACGAACAGCACGACGAAGACCAAGCCACACAGGATCAGGGTCGTTCCAAGGTCGCGCTGCGCCAGGCCGAGCATCCCCACGGCACCGACCAGGAATCCGAGGGGGAAGATCAGCTGCCACGGCTCGTCGATGCGCCGCCACTTGTTGGTCACGATCGAGGCCGTCACCGCGACAAGCCCGAGCTTCGCGAGCTCCGAGGGCTGCACCGTGACCGGTCCGAGATCGATCCACCTCGAGGCTCCGTAGAGCGACGTGCCCGAGGCGGGGTGGGCCGCAACAGCCATCAGTGCCATCGCGCCCAACAACACCGGCAGGCCCGCCGCCTTCCAGAAGCTCGGCCGGAGGCGGGCGACGACGAACGCGGCCGCGATCCCGACCAGGGCGTACATCACCTGGCGCTCGAAGTACCAGAAGCTGTTGCCGTCGTATCCCTGGGCGGCCGACACAGACCCCGCCGACAGAACCATCACGAGCCCCATCACGGTGAGGAAGCCAACGGATGCCCCGAGGAGCACAAGATCCTGGCGGGCCACCCGACGCGCTTCCGTCGCCGACCGGCGCGCCGGCTCCCGGAGGAGACGAAGGTGGCGCTTCGCCGCGGCGCCGGCAGGCGGGCCCGGCGGGGGTTTCCCACGACGCAGCGCGGCCGCGCGAGTTCCCTGCCGTACACCGCCGGCCGCCGGTCGCCGGGCGGCCTCGGCGCTCCGCTCACCCATCGGCCACCACCTCTGTCGCGAGCGACCGCGCGGCGGCCGCGAAGCGGCCGCCGCGCTCCACGTAGGAGGCGAACTGGTCCCAGCTCGCGCACGCCGGGGCGAGCAGCACGACCCCCGGCCGTGCTGCGAGCGCGAAGGCTCGCCGCGTCGCCTCCTCGATCGACGCCGCGCGCTCCGCAACCACCAGGTCGGCGAACACGCCGACGATGTCGTCCGCTGCCTCGCCGATCGCCACGACGGCTCGCAGATGGGATGCGCCGCCGGCGAGCGCCGCGAGGTCCTGGCCTTTCGCGCGCCCCCCGGCGATCAGCACCCCATCACGGACACCCCCGATGGCGGCGAGCGCGGCGTGAACGTTCGTCGCCTTCGAGTTGTCCACGAACCGCACGCCGTCCACCTCGGCAACCTGGTCGCCGCGATGGGCCTCGGGCTCATACGCCGCCAGACCGGCGCCGACCGCCTCGATCCCGACGCCGAACGCCAGGGCCGCCGCTGCTGCTGCCGCCGCGTCGGCGCGGGAGCCCGCGCGACCGTCGTCGGCGAGGCCGAGCGGAACCGCGCCTTTCTCGGTGAGCGCCACGAGCTCGCCCGCGTCGACGCCAACCGAGCCGACCTGGGTCGGACGATCGACCAGCGACGTCCACCGCACGTCGCACGGAGCTGCGCGGCGACACGGCTGCCGCCGCCTCGTCGTCGGCGTTGCCGATGTGCACGTCGCCCGGCCCTTGGCACACGAACACCCGGGCCTTGGCATCCCGATACGCAGGGTAGGCCCCGTGATGATCGAGATGATCCGGCGCCAGGTTCAACAGGACGGAGACCCGCGGATGGAAGGTGGTATGGCGCTCGAGTTGGAACGACGAAGCCTCGACCACCAGCGCGTCGAACCCCGCGCGTGCCGCGGTCGGGAACGGGAACCCGATGTTCCCGCAGGCTGCCGCATCGAGCCCTGCCGCCCGCAAACAGCTCGCGAGCATCCCGGTCGTCGTCGTCTTGCCGTTCGTCCCGGTCACGGCGAGGTACGGCATCGTCGCGAGCCGCGCGCCGAGCTCGAGCTCGCCCCACACCTCGACGCCGCGCGCCGCCGCGAGGTCGAACACCGGAACGGTCGGCGGGATCCCCGGGCTCGTCACGACCAGGTCGACCCCCTCCAGATCGTCTGGTCGGTGCCCGCCCAGGCGGACGTCGGCACCGAGGGTGCGCAGATCCCCAAGATCGCCCAGATCATCCGCGTCGCGGTCGTCGGTGAGTCGCACGCGTGCCCCTTCTGCGAGCAGCGCGCTCGCTGCGGCGCGGCCTGCGACGCCCGCTCCAAGCACGACCACGTGACGACCCTCGAACGCGCCGGTCATCCGAGTCCTCCACGAGCGATGAAGTCCGCATAGAACAGCCCGATCCCCACCGCCGAGCAGAGCCCGGAGATGATCCAGAACCGCACGATCACCGTGAACTCCGGCCACCCCGCAAGTTCGAAGTGATGGTGGATCGGCGACATCAGGAAGACTCGGCGGCCGAACCCTCGGATAGGAGATCACCTGCGCGATCACCGAGAGGGTTTCCAGAACGAAGAGCCCACCGATGATCACGAACAGCAGCACGGTGTTCGTGACGAGGGCGAGCGCGCCGAACAGCCCGCCGATCGCAAGGGCACCGGTATCACCCATGAAGATCCGCGCCGGGGCCGCGTTCCACCACAGGAACCCCGTGGCTGCGCCCATCATCGCCGCCGCGACGATCGCGGCGTCTTGGAGATCGGCGCCTCGCACCCCGTAGCAGCCCGCCGCATCCGCCAGCAACGCGCACGTATGCCGGAACTGCCAGAAGCTGATGAAGATGTACGCCGCCGACACCAGGATCGCCGATCCCGCGGCGAGACCGTCGAGACCGTCCGTGAGGTTCACCGCGTTCGACGAGCCGGTCAGCACGAGGAATGCCCACACGACGAAGAACACACCCAGCGCGATGGCGGTCGGCCGCACGAACGATACGTGCGTCGAGATACCTGCGTCTGCTCCCGCGTGCATCACCAGCCACGCGAACAGCAGCGACACCACGGCAGTGCCGGCGAATTTCTGCGCCTTCGTCAGCCCCAAGGAGCGGCGGCGGCGCACTTTGGCGTAATCGTCCAGGAACCCGACGACCCCGAAACCGAGCGCCGTCACGACGAGCGCGACCCCTGTCACCGTGAATCGCTGTGTTGTGACGCGCGAGGCGAGATAGCCGAGCACGAAGCCCGCCAGGATCACGATGCCGCCCATCGTGGGGGTCCCCATCTTCTCCAAGTGGGTATGCGGTCCGTCCTCGCGGATGCGCTGGCCCCATCCCCAGGTTCGGAAGGCGTGGATCGCGACGGGCGTGCCGAGCAGGACCACAGCGAGGGCGACACCGGCGGCGATGAGGATCGAGATCACGATAACGCCTCCACGAGCCGTTCCGCGAGCAGCTCGAGGCCGGCGACGCGAGAGCCTTTGACGAGCACGACGTCACCCGGGCGCGCGACGGCCAAGACGTCGGCGAACGCCTGATCGCGGTCGGCACACGCCACGACGTTGGCGGGTTCAACGCCTTCGCGCAGACCCGCGACCGCGATCGGCTTCGCGTCGTCGCCGACCGTCACGAGACGGTCGACGTGCAACCGGGCGGCGAGCTCGCCGACCTTTTCGTGCTCGGTCACGGCGATCGGACCCAGCTCGGCCATTCCGCCGAGCACGGCGATCGAGGCGCCCCTCGCTCGCCATCCACCTCGCCGTCCGCAGGGCGGCGGCCACCGACTCGGGGCTGGCGTTGTACGCGTCGTTCACGACGGTGACCGCGGCAGGTGTCCGGGTGGTCTCCATCCGCCAACGCGTGATCGGTGCATCCGAGAGCGCCGCCGCGCAGCTCGACAACGACACGCCCAGCTCGAGACCAACCGCGATCGCGGCGAGCGCGTTGGACACCATGTGCTCACCCGGTACGCCGAGCGTCACGCCGGCACTCGCACCGTCGGCGACCGCCTCGAATCGCGCGCGCCCGTCGCGGCCGACGTCCACCGCCTCGGCGCGCACGTCGGCATCGTCAGCGCGCCCGAATCGACGGACCCGTGCGCTGGTGCGGCTCGGTGAACCCCACGACCACAGGATCGTCCGCGTTGAGGATCGCGACCCCGTCCTCGCGAACGGCGCTCACAGGCTCCGCCGCGGCTCGGACGATGGCCTCCCATGACCCGAAGACCTCCATATGCGCCACACCGACGTTCGTGACGACCACGATGTCCGGATCGACCACCGGGCACAGAAGTGCCACGTCGCCGACGTGCCTGGCGCCGAGCTCCGCAATGATCACCTCCGTGTCCACCGGCGCGCCGAGCAGCGTCAGCGGCACGCCGACTTCCGTATTGAACGACCGCGGGCTCGCGTGCGTGACGAACCGCGTCCGCGCGACGGCAGCGGTCAGATCCTTCGTGGTGGTCTTGCCGTTCGCACCGGTGATGGCGACGACTCGGCCGTCGAAATCGCGACGCTCGTCGGCCGCGAGGGCGAGCAGCGAGGCGCTCGTGTCCACAACATGCACCGCCGGCCCGTCGGCAAACACATCCTCGCGGATCATCCCCGCCGCCGCACCAGCCGCGAATGCCCGTGCGATGAAGTCGTGGCCGTCGACACGCACTCCGGCCAGCGCGACGAAGAGGTCGCCGGCGGTGACCAGCCGAGAGTCCGTCTGGACACCGGCGACCAGCGTCGCGCCGTCGCCACTCACTCGCCCCTCGACAGCCTCGGCGATCGCCGCCACCGACCGTGGCTTCACCGTACCCCCGCGGCGATCGCCCGCGCGGCAACCGCCCGGTCGTCGAACGGGATCACCGAGCCGGCGCGTTCCTGGGTCGTCTCGTGGCCCTTGCCGACGATCAGCACGATGTCGGCCGGCTCGGCGGCACCGATCGCCGCGGCGATGGCCCGTTCGCGGTCGGGCTCGACCGAGTAGGTCGCGTCCCGGGGGATCCCCGAGATGATCTCCTTGATGATCGTGCCGGGGTCTTCGCTCCGGGGGTTGTCGCTGGTGACGAACACCAGATCCGCGTTCGCCGCAGCGGCGGCTCCCATCAGCGGACGCTTCGCACGGTCGCGGTCTCCCCCGCAACCGAACACCACGATGACGCGGCCATCGGCCGTTTCGCGTGCGCCCCGGAGCACGCCGACGATGCTATCCGGCGTGTGTGCGTAGTCCACTACCACCGAGAACGGCTGGCCGACATCGATGCGCTCCATCCTGCCGGGCACGACGCGCACCGAAGCGATCCCGGCCGCGACCGCCGAGCCGTCGAAGCCGAGCGCGGCGCCCGTCGCGAACACCCCGAGACAGTTCGCCGCGTTGAACCGGCCAAGAAGCGTGCTTCGAACCTCGATCTTCCCGACGCGGAAGCGCACGCCGGTCCGATCCACCGACAGATCCGTCGCGCGCAGATCGGCGTCGGTCGCAAGGGCAAAGGTCGTTATCGGGATCGACGGATCCGCGAGCAGGGTGCGCCCCCAGGGATCGTCGGCGTTCACGACACCGCTGCGAGCCATGCCCGGCGTGAACAGCATCGCCTTGGCGTCGAAATAGGCGCTCATGGTCGGGTGGTAGTCGAGATGGTCCTGCGACAGATTCGTGAACAGCGCGACGTCGACCGTCACGCCGTCGACGCGATGTTGCGCGAGCGCATGGGAGGACATCTCCAAGGCGACCGCCCGAACCCCTGCAGCCCGCATCTGCGCGAGGATCCGGTGCAGATCGGGCGCTTCGGGCGTCGTGCGTGCGAGCGGACCGGGGATGCCGTCGATCCGCGACCCCGTCGTCCCGAGCACGCCCGGCGTGAGGTTTGCCGCGCGGAAGACCCCTTCCAACAGGTACGTCGATGTCGTCTTGCCGTTCGTCCCCGTCACGCCCACCAACGTCATCGCTCGCCCGGGATGGCCGAAAACGGTCGCGGCCATCGGCCCCATGGCTCGACGGACCGACGGAACGACGACCTGCGGCGCCGGAAGTGGCAGCGCGCGCTCCACAACGAGCGCCACGGCGCCGGCCGCCACGGCATCGACGGCGAACACGTGGCCGTCCGTGGTCCGCCCCGGGACGCAGAAGAACAACGAACCGTCGGGCACCGCGCGCGAGTCGTATGCGGCATCGCGTACCAGCACGTCGTGATCGCCCCGCACGACACCGCCCGCGGCGGCGGCGACGTCGTCGAGGCGCACCGAGGGGAAGGTCGCATCCACCGACGGCGAGCCTACACGCGCTTCCAGCCGGCTCAGGGAGCCGCCAGCGCGTGTGGAGGCAGACGCAGAGGTTCGCTCGGCTCGATCCCGAGACGCTGGATCGCAGCTCGTGCAACATGCTGGAACAATGGCGCGGCGGCGATCCCCCCATAGACGGTGTCCGGCTCGTCGATGATCGCTGCGACGACGAGGCGGGGCCGCGACGCCGGCAAGAACCCGATGAACGACGCGACGTACCGGTTCATGTAGTTCCCGTTCGCGTCCACCTTCTTGGCGGTACCGGTCTTGCCCGCAACCTGATAGCCCGGGATCTGGGCGTTGTAGCCGGTGCCGTCGGCGACCGCGTACGCCAGCATCTCCGTGAGGGTGTGCGTCGTCGCGTCGCTCAAGACGCGACGACGAACCCCCGGCGGCGCGGGCGTTTCGATACCGTCGGGGGCGACGGTCGCACGAACGAGACGGGGCTGCAGGTACGTACCGCCGTTCGCGATGGTGGCGTACACCGTCGCCATCTGGAGCGGCGAGACCGCGACCCCCGCGCCGAACGACACGGTGGCTCGCGTGATGTCGCTCCAGTCGTTCGTCGGCGGCATCAGGCCCGCTGCCTCGCCGGGGAATCCCACGCCCGTCGGTGAGCCGTAGCCGAAATCACTGAACGTTCGCTGCAGCCGATCGTTGCCCACCCGATCGGCAACCATCGAGATCCCGACGTTGCTCGAATGGGCGATGATGTCGCCGAGGGTCATCGTTTCGGTCGCGTGCGGCTCCGCGTCGTGGATCGTGAACCCCTCGATCGTTCGCGTGGCCGGCACACGGAATCGCTCGCTTGGCGTCACCGCCCGTGACTCCAGCGCGGCGGCGGCTGTGATCGTCTTGTTGACCGACCCGGGCTCCCAGGTGTCGGTCACGGCTCGGTTCACGAGCAGGCTCGGATCGAGTCCTCCGAAGTCATTCGGGTCGAACGACGGGTACGTGGCCATGGCGTAGATCTCGCCGGTGAGCGGATCCATGACGATCACGGTGCCCCCCCTGGCGTGGTTGTCCTTGACGGCTTGCTGCAAGTACTCCTGGGCTTGGAACTGGATCTGCCGGTCGATCGTCAGCTCCAGGTCGCCCCCGGGCTGGGGGTCTCGTCGACCTGGACGCCACCGGCGATCTCCTGCCCCATCGCGGAGAGCTCCATGGTCCGCACGCCCGGTGTGCCGGCGAGCGCCGAGTCGTATTGACGCTCGAGCCCGGTGATCCCGACACCGTCCACATTCACGACGCCGACAACCTGGGCGGCGAGCGAGCCGCTCGGGTAATAGCGCTTCTGCACCGGCAGGAGCCCGATCCCCGGCAGCGCGAGATCGGCGACCCGCTCGGCGGCGGTCGTGTCCACTCCCCGAGCGACGAACACGAATGTGCTGTCGGTGGTGGCAAGAGTTGCGGCAACGTCCTTGCTTCGCAGTCCGAGCAGCGTGGCGAGCTGCACCGACTCGCCGACGGGATCCGTGACCAGGGTGGGGTTCGCGTAGACGTCGCGCGCTTCGAGCGTCACGGCAAGCGGGGTTCCGCTGCGATCGAGGATCTTCGCGCGCGTCGCGGGAAGCTCCTCCGTCCGCAGGCGCTGCTCGATCCCCAGCGCTTCGTAGGCGCCGGAATCCCGCAGCTGCATGGAGCCCAGCCGAACGACGATGCCGACGAGCGCGAGGCCCATCGCCGCGACCAAAGCGATAAGCCGACCCGCCGGCGGCTTCTTCACCCAGCGTCCCCGCGGCGTTCCGCCAACCGCACGATCACGACCTGCTCCGGCATCTGCATCCCGCGCTCGCTCGCCCACGCCATCACACGTTCGGGCGAGGAGTCGGCCGCAACCTGTTCGCGCAGTACCTCGTGCTGTTGTTGCATCGCGCCGAGTCGGCCCTGCAGATCGTCGACCTGGAAGCTTGCCTCGACGAGTAACGCGGACAACGAGGCGATGCCGATGATCAACGTCGCCGCGACGACGGCGACGAGGATCCAGAACGCGAAGGGGGAACCGCGGCGCGCCCGTCGATGCAGATGGGGAGGGGACGTCCGTGGCGGACGCGCCGCGGTCGTGCGCGGAGGGCGCACGGGGGTCGGTGACGGCTGGACGAGCGGATCCGCGATCCGCGCGGGCACACTCATGCGGCCTCGTCCATGCGCTCAGCGGCGCGCAGCTTCGCACTGCGGGAGCGCGGGTTGGCCGATCGCTCCTCGTCCGAGGCAACGAGCGGCTTCTTCGTCAGGACGCTGAGTGCGTCGTCGTCGCGGAACGCTCGCTTCGCGATCCCGTCCTCCAACGAGTGGTAGGAGATCACCACCACGCGGCCACCGGGCTCGAGAAGCCCCGCCGCGTGAGGCAGGGACGCGGTGAGCTCCTCGAGCTCCCGGTTGACCGCGATGCGCAGCGCCTGGAACGTGCGGCGCGCGGGGTGGGGGCCCCCCGGACGTCGTCCCACGGCGCCGACGACGACACCGGCGAGCTGGTCGGTGGTGGTGACCGGCCGGTTGCGCACGATCGCGGCCGCGATCCGCCGCGACCGCCGCTCGTCCCCGAACCGGTACAGGATGTCGGCGAGGTCCTTCTCCGGGAGGTGATTCACGAGATCCGCCGCGGTGGGCTCATCGGCGCTGTCGCCGGCCATCCGCATGTCCAACGGCGCGTCCTGCCGAAAGGAGAAGCCACGCGCCGCCCGATCGAGCTGCATCGAGGACACCCCGAGATCGAACAGCACACCGCCGACCGGCCCGCCGACCGCCTGCAGATCGATCTCGGAGAATCGAGCACCCATCAGCCGGACGCGGTCACCGAACGCGGCCAGACGCTCCGCGGCCGCCTCGAGCGCCTCGGGGTCGCGATCGACGCCCACCACGCGTTCAACGCCGGCATCCAGGAGGGCTGCGGCGTGACCCCCCGCGCCCACCGTCATGTCGACGACGAGGCGCCGCCCCCGGAGCAGCGAGACCACCTCAGCGACCATGACGGGCTCGTGCACCTTCACCCGATGTGTCCGACGAACAGCCCGAACGCGATCGACGCGACAAGCGTCAGTGCGGTCATCCCGATGAGCGACAGGCTTTGCCGCACCTCCGTGCCGAGCTTGCCCGGCGTATGCATCCGATCTGCCATCGATCCTCCTGTGGTCAGCGTGCGGGCTCGAGCGCGCCCGCCTGATAAGCCCCCGCATAGGCGGCCTGGTAGCGGTCGAAGCTCGCGCGATCCCAGATCTCCATCCGGTCGCGCACCCCGAGCACCACGACGTCCTTTTCGATCCCAGCGGCCTCGCGGAGACGTCCGGGCACGGTGAGACGGCCCTGACTGTCCAGCTTCAACTCGTCGGACGACCCGAAGAACAAACGCGCGTAGGCGCGCCCCGAAGCATCGGAAAGGGGGGACGCGGCGACCTCATCGGCCCGGCGCTCCCATTCGACCCTGGGGAAGGCGAAGAGACAGCCGTCCTGGCCGATCGTGACCCATGCGCCGTCGGCAAACGCCTCACGGAACCTGGTTGGCAAAGACAGCCGACCCTTGGGGTCGAGCTGGTAGTTGTGCGTGCCGAGCAGTTCGGCCACGCGTCCTCCCCTTTCCTCCACTTTGGGCCACAGTTATGCCACCTACACTCCACTACGTCAACATGCATTGCCCCCGAACTGATGTTCGGGCACGCCGGGTACGCCTCGAACCAACTGGGCTGGCGTTCTTGGAGGCGCGCGGAACTCCTTTACAGGAGGTAT
This sequence comes from uncultured Actinomycetes bacterium, assembly GCA_963746995.1. Taxonomy (GTDB): domain Bacteria; phylum Actinomycetota; class UBA4738; order UBA4738; family HRBIN12; genus AC-51. The sequence goes on along the minus strand of CAVVDF010000005.1, from coordinate 570,812 downwards.
GGCTCCCAGCCCGGCTCGACAAGGCCGAGGGTGAGGCGGAAGCCGTCGGAGGGGGCGAACGGCTGACGGGCGAGATGGAAGCCGGCCTCGCTCGGGGTGCGGTCCATCTTCTTCGCGTTGCAGCGGCGGCACGCTGCGACGACGTTTTCCCACACGTGCAAGCCTCCGCGCGAGCGTGGGATCACGTGGTCGAGGTTCTCGGCAGCCGACCCGCAGTACTGACAGGCACCCCCGTCGCGGGCGAACACTGCTCGCCTCGTCATCGGGGCGTGCTGGCGGTGCGGGACGTGCACGAACCTGCGCAGCCGAACGACCGACGGTGCATCGAGACGGAGGCGCTCGCTGCGAAAGATCGCGCCGTTGCTGACGACGACGTCGGCCTTCTGCTGCAGGACGAGCACGACCGCCCGCCTCGCGGAAAGAACCGCGAGCGGTACCTCGGTGACGTTGAGGACGAGCGCCCGTCCCATGCGCGGGAGTTTACGGCTCGCGCGATGAATCACAACCGTGTAACCTTGCCGGCGGGCCGGTCCGGCCGGGATGCCTGGAGTTGCGAACAGGGGCCGCGCGGGGCGTCCGAACGTCCGGACCGGCCCCTCCGTGCGCCGGATCGCACCCGATCTTGCAGCGAACCTCAGCGAACGAGCGTCCGTATGCATCTACACCAGGAGACGAAGGTCGGTCCGGGCCGTTCGTCGATCGGGGGTACGATGTGACGCAACGTTTCGACCCATCGGACGGGGGGAGCCGCGTGGAATTGCGCGACGAGACGCGTGATTGGCAAGAGTTCGGGGATCGCTTCGCCGCGCTCGAGCGCAATATCGAGCGCGTTGTGCGCGGTAAGCACGACCAGATCCGACTCGCGCTCGTCTCCCTTGTCGCCGAAGGCCACCTCCTGATCGAGGACGTGCCTGGGGTGGGCAAGACGATGCTCGCCAAGGCGATGGCGCGGTCGATCGACTGCTCGTTCCGCCGGATCCAGTTCACGCCCGACATGCTGCCGACCGACATCACCGGCGTGAACGTGTTCAACCAAGAGCGCGGTGACTTCGAGTTCCGTCCCGGTGCGGTGTTCGCGAACGTCGTGCTCGGCGACGAGATCAATCGGGCCTCGCCGAAGACGCAGTCCGCGTTGCTGGAATGTATGGAGGAGCGGCAGGTCACGATCGACGCCGAGTCGCACCCGCTCGGGACGCCGTTCATCGTGATCGCGACCCAGAACCCCGTGGAACACGAAGGGACGTATCCCCTACCCGAGGCGCAGCTCGACCGGTTCATCATGCGGCTATCGGTCGGCTACCCCGATCCCGCGGTCGAGGTCCAGATCCTCGAGAGTCACAGCGCCGGCGAGCCGCTCGCCGACATCGAGCCCGTCTGCGACGCGCCGGCGGTGGCCGAGTTGATCATGGCGGCCCGCCGGGTGCACGTCGCCCCGCCCATCCGTTCCTACATCGTCGATCTCGTCCACGCCTCCCGGCAGCACGCCGATGTGTACCTCGGGGCGAGCCCTCGAGCCTCGATCATGCTCCTCCGCGCAGCCCGCGCCTACGCCGCAGCGGATCGGCGAGACTTCGTGATCCCCGACGACGTGAAGATCCTGGCCCAGCCGGTGTTCGGGCACCGGATCATCGTGACCGCCGATGCGGCGATGGCCGGGCGGGACACGAACGCGGTGATCGCCGACATCCTCGAGACGGTCGAGGTGCCGGTCGCGGAGCGCGAGTGATGCTTACCCCGCGCGGCACGACCGTCGCCGTCGCGGGTGTGGTCATGTGGTGCTGCGCGCGGCTCTTCGGCTCACCCGGACTGGAAGTGGTGGCGATCGGCATCGCCGCGCTGCCGGCGATCGCGCTGCTGTCCCTGCGGTGGAGCGCGAAGCCGGTACGCGCCACGAGGCACCTCTCCGAACCCCGCGTGACACCCGGGACCAGGGTCACGGTTCGACTCGATGTCACGAACCAAGGGGCTGTGAGCACCTCATTCCTCTTGCTCGAAGATCGCCTCCCTCCGGCGCTCGGCCGACCCGCGCGACTCGTCGTCACGGGGGTCGGACCGCGCGGCACGCAACGAGTCTCGTACACGATCGTGCCCCAGACCCGCGGGCAGTTCGCCATCGGCCCCCTCACGGTCGACCGCACGGACGCCTTCGGGCTTGCGAGGAGACGGATGGTGATCGACGGGCGGGATGAGCTGATCGTTACGCCCGAGATCGAGGATCTCCGCGCGCCCGACGACGCCGCCTCCGCCTCCTCGATGGGGAACGCCCGCTCACGGCAGTTGCTGCGCAGCGGCGAGGAGTACTACACGATGCGCGAATACCAAGAGGGCGACGACCTGCGGCGGATCCACTGGCCCTCGGTGGCCCGCACGGGCACGTTGATGCTCCGACAGGACGAGGCGTCGCGGCGGGCGGGCGGCCTCGTATACGTGGACAGCCGCGAGGCGATGCTCGGGCCGGCGCGGAGCCCCGCGTTCGAACGCGCCGTCTCCTGCGCTGCGAGCGTCGGCGCGCTGTTCGCGCGCAACGGATACACGCTGCTCCTCGGCGCCGACGAGATCGCGATCCAGCCGATCACGGAGGCGCACTTCCTCGACGTGCTCTCCGGCATCTCGCACGGGCGGAGCCGGTCGATGGCGCGCGCGCTCACGCAACTGCGGCTCGCAGGGTCGGGTGACATGTCGCTCGTGTTCATCGGCGCTCCTCCACCGCCGCAGGAACTGCCCCAAGTCGTCCGGGCCGGTGGCTCATTCGGCCCGAAACTGGCGATCCTGATCCACCCCGTCGACCCGGCATCGGTGCCGGCCAGCCGACGCACCCAGCTGGAATCCCGCGCGACCCACGCGCAGCTCGGCCTCGCCCGGGCTGGGTGGGATTGCTTGATCCTGTCCCCGACAACACGATTGCGAGAGCGATGGCACACGCCCAGGGCACGTCCGTCCGCATCCAGCGCCTGACATCCCTCATCGCGATCTGCGCGGTGGCGATCTCGGTGGGGTTCTCGTTCGGGCGGATCCTGCAAGGGACGGGCGCGACCTACCGCATGCTCGCGGTGGCGCTCGTCTCGGGCGTCCTCGCGTGGGCGACCGAGCGCCGCGGCATGCTCGTGGCGACCCTCGTGAGCGCCGCCGGGCTCGTCCTCGCGGTCACGTGGCTGGTCGCGTCTTCCACGGCCTGGCTCGCGTTGCCAACTACCGAGACCGTCCGAACCGTCGGCACCCTCGCCACGCAGGTGGGCGGGCAGGCGCGCGAATACGTCTCTCCGGCCCCGATGACGCCGGCGCTCGTGCTGGCGGGCGTGGTGGCCGTCTGGGCGGCGATGTTCTCGTGCTACGCGCTCGCTTTCCGTGCCCAGAGTCCCCTGCTCGGATTGATCCCTCCGCTCGCCCTGATCGTGTTCGCCGATTCCGTGCTCGAGGAATTCATCCGGCCCCTGTACGGCGTCGGGTTCTTGGTCGCCGCGCTCGCGGTGCTGTTCGCCGATTCCCTTCGACGCCTCCAAGGATGGGGCGTCGTCTGGAACCCAACAGGGAACCGGGACCGGTTGCTGCCCATCGCGAGCAGGAACGCCCGCCGTCTCGGGCTCGCCGCCCTCGGACTCGCGATCATCGCGCCCGCGCTCATGCCCGGGTTCGGAACGAAGTCGGTCTTCTCTCTGTCATCGATCAACAGTGACGGGAAGATCCGGCTGAGCCCATTGGTGTCCATGGGCGCGCAACTGCGTGCTGCGGAAGACGGTGAGAACCCCGAGCTGTTCCGGGTGGCGACGGACGAGCCCAGCTACTGGCGCATGGAGGTGCTCGACACCTACAGCGGGTCAACCTGGGAGGCGACGCCCGATGACGGCGTCCCCGTGACGTCCGGAGTGCCGATCCCCGGTCTTGTGCAGGGCCGAACCGAAGTCGTCCAGACGGTGACGATCCTCGCTGACGGCGCATACCCATGGCTCCCGGCAGCAGCGACCCCGACGTTGATCACGACCGACAAGTCCGTCTCGTGGCATCCGGAGTCGCTGTCGTTGCAGACCGACGATTGGCCCGACGCCGGTCAGAGCTACGTCGTCACCTCGATGCGCTCCGACCCGACGGCGGGCGACCTCCGCGCCGCCGGAACCGACAAGACGCAGACGGCGATGATGGCGCTGCCCGACGGGATCCCCTCCGTGGTCGCCGATACGGCACACGAATGGACCGATGGACTCGGCACCGACTTCGACAAGGTGATGGCGATCCAGAGCCAACTCCAGACGTTCTCCTATGACACCGACCCCGGCTTGAGCGACGACCCGGAGTCGCTCGCCGACTTCCTCGAGGTGACCAAGCGTGGGTTCTGTCAACAATTCGCAAGCGCGATGGCGGTGATGTTGCGCGAGCTGGGTATCCCGGCACGGCTCGCGCTCGGCTTCACCCCGGGAACGTCCAGCACGACCGATGGCGTCACGTCGTTCACTGCCCGCGCTCTGCAATACCACGCGTGGGTCGAAGTACCGTTCAAGGGGAGCGGTTGGCTCCCCTTCGATCCGACGCCGAAGTTCAATGGCGATCCTTCGGCCAGCTATCTCCCAAAGTCGCTCGCCAACGACCCGACGTGCCTCGTTCCCAGCCGAGGCTGCACCGAGACAGGGGGGCACCCCGATGACCACATCCGAAGGCCGACCAAAGACCCCGAACTCGACGTTCTCAACAACGGCATCGGGGGCGACTTGGGATCCGACGCCGCAGCTCCGACGCAACGCCGACCGATCGGTGCACTCCTCGCGGTCGCGCTCGCCTTGTTGGCCCTCATTGCTATCGGCGTGCCCGTGCGACGCTCGTACGCCCGCCGGCGACGCCTGCGCGCCGCGAAGGAACCGCGTGAGCTCATCGTTGCGACGTACGACGTGTTCGCCGACCGAGCCGCCGACCTCGGCTGGCCCAAGGGGCAAGGGGAAACCCCGCGAGAGTTCGGCGATCGCCTTCGCGAGCTCGATGTCCTTGACGATGCGCACCGCGACCGGGTGGTCAGCCTGACGTCCACCGTGGTCCGGGCCGCCTACAGCCGTGCCGAACCCGGCGACGAGGCACCCGGTAGCGCGCAGTCGGACGCTGATGCGATCTTGGATGCGTTGCGCCACAGCACGCCGTGGAGACAGCGGCTGCGCGGGATCTACGCCCGCGACTGACGGGTCAGGTGCCCGTCGCGGTGTGGGCGGCTGCCTCGCGCAGCGCCCGGACGAATCGATCCCGATCGTCTTGGAACGAGCGAACGTTCGAATCGACGGACGTCGCGATGTCGTCGATCGCCACGAAGAACGCCATCTGCCCGTCCTTCAGGGCGTCCAGCACCTCGCCGTCACGGCGACAGATCTTGAAGATGCTCTGCCCGTCGGTCACAAGCTGGACCTCGGAGAGATGCCGGTCGAGCCCGGCACGCTTGTTGAGGTACTCCCAGGAGCGACGCACCCGCTGCAGCGACATCCCGCCGTCCAGGAGGGATTTCACGACCCGCAACGCGATCAGGTCGCGGAACGAGTACAGCCGCGGAACACCGGGGCGGCCACCGGTGCTTTGGACCGACGGCGAGACCAATCCGATCTGATCCCAGTAGCGGAGCTGCCGCGCGGAGCACCCGGTGAACTTGCATGCTTGATGCGCGGTGAACCCTTCCATGCGCTCGCCCGCCCTCCTGTCCGATCCGTCAACCACGCACTCCGGGCGACGCCGGCTCGGAGGAGAAGACCGTCCGGTTCCTGCTGTCGTCGCGCCCCTAGGGAAGGGGCACCCGTTGTACACCGCGTGTTCATCCGGTGGCAAGCGTCGAGCTAGAGGGGCATGCGCACCGGTCGCTTCGCCGAGTGCGCGACGCGACGATGCGTCACGTTTGCCGGAAGCGCGCGACGATGCGACCCAGCAGACCGGACAACGTGAAGCCGTCGTCCTGCATCAACCGAAGCTGGTCGCGACCGAGCTGTCCGACATAGCGATACAGCAGCACCGCGGAGAGCACCGTGACGATGAACCCGATAGCGGCCACGACGACGGACCAGATGAACAGCATGATCATCACGAGTCCAACGACGAACGCGATCGACGCCCAGCGGATGCGGCGCGCGAGGTGGCTGTACAGGTCGGTTCGCCCGACCTGTTCGACGAACGCCGGATCATCTTCGCTCAGGCGCCGCTCGATCTCGTCGAGGATTCGCTGTTCGTGTTCGCTGAGTGGCATCGGTCCTCCGGTCGCGGGGTCGACCTAGCGACGAGTATAAGAGCGTCCGTCCGTAGGCGGAACCGACTCCGGCGAACGCGTCGGTTTGGGTTCTGGCTCCATCACCCGCTCGCGAGGGCGATCCAGCAGGGTCGCTTGGGTGGCAGCACCTTTGCCGAAGCGATGCTCGATGCGGTCGATCGTTCGCTCCACGTCGCTCCACCGTTCGCCCCGCAGCAGCGCGAGCTGTTCCGCGCCCGCGGAGACGAGCCCCGTGGCCTGGACACCGAGCAGCCGGACGCGGCGCCCGGCGCCGGGCAGAGCGCGATACAGCTCACCCACGACGTGATACACGTCTGCGCCGACGTCGGTGGCGTCGGGCAGCGTCCGAGACCGGGTCAGCGTCGTGAAGTTCGCGAGGCGCACTTTGAGCGTCACGGTACGCGAGCGGTAGCCGTCGTCTCGCAGCCGCGCGGCGACCCTGCCGGACAGATGCAGCAACTCGCGCAAGATCTCTTCGGTATCGTCGAGGTCGCGTTCGAAGGTCTCCTCGTGGCCGACGGACTTCGGTGCCTCGTAGGGGATCACGACCCGGTCGTCGACGCCGTGCGCGAGGTCGGTGAGGTGTTTGGCAGACGCCTCACCGAGCAAGCGTTCGAGCACCGAGCGCGGCGTGCGCGCGAGGTCGCCGACGGTGCGGATCGCCAGCCGCCCGAGCAGTTCCGCGGTCTTGTCTCCCACACCCCACAAGCGGCCGACGGGCAACGGCTCCAGGAACGCCACCGTTTCGTCGACGGGCACGTGCACCATCCCGTTGGGCTTGCAGTGGTCCGACGCGAGCTTCGCAACGAACTTCGTTGCGGCGACCCCGGCCGAGCAGGTGACGCCGACCTCGCGTTCGACGTCGGCACGGATCTTCGCGGCGATCTCGACCGGTTGGCCGAACAGGGTGGTCGCCCCACTCACGTCCAGGAACGCCTCGTCGAGCGAGATCGGCTCGACGAGGGGCGTGTTGGACAGCAGCACCTCGCGGAACCGGTTCGAGTGGAGCTTGTACGCCTCGAAGTCCGGCGGCAGGAACACCGCGTCGGGACACAGGCGTCGGGCGCGTACCGCGGGCATCGCTGAGCGCACGCCGAAGCGCCGGGCTTCGTAAGAGGCGCTCGACACGACGCCGCGCGAGCCGGTACCGCCGACCACGACGGGCTTGCCGCGCAGACTCGGGTCCTTCAAGACCTCGACGCCCGCGTAGAACGCGTCGAGGTCGACATGGAGCATCGGTTCGAGCGGCCGGGGAGGCATCCGCGCCACCCTAGCCCGCGGAGCCGGGGCTCGCGTGCCACAGGTGGCGCCGGGTCTCGCCCGCGACGGGCTGCAGCGGTGCCGCCATCGCCTCGCGCAGGCGTCCGTCTCGGCGCGCTTCCTGGAGTGCAAGCAGATCCCAGACATCCTCCGCAATCACGCTCACTCCTTGTTTGCCGGTGCGCCGCAGCTGCCCCCAGACCGCCATCGCGTAGGCGTGAAACACCGTGCGCGCCGTCTTGTGCTGCACCGACGGGAACACCGTGACCTCGACCGGACCGGAGGCGTCGTCGAGCGAGACGAAGATGATCCGCTGGCCGCTCCGGACCGCCGGGGTCTGCGAGGCGATCTTCACCCCGGCAACCATCACCCACTCCCCCTGACGTTTGCGGTGGAGATCGGCCGCCCGCGTCACCCCGAGGTCGCGCAGGAGCGGCTGGTAGAAGCTCACGAGGTGCCGGGTCGCATCCATGCCGAAGACGTCGAGCTCGGCGCGTACCACTTCGGCGTCGCTGTAGCCGGGGAACGCATGTGCCGGCGGCGCCTCGGTCGTCAAGGTCAGTTGGTCGCCTTCGCGGGGAGCCTCCACCGTCATGGCCTCGTAGAGGTGGCCACGGCGACCACCCCCGAGGCGGTCGAACGCGCCGGCGTGCGCAAGCGCTTCAGCGACCGGACGAGAGATGGTGGTGCGCCGCAAGAGGTCGCCGACATCTCGGAACGGCCGCTCCGCACGCGCTTGCAGGATCGATCGGATGTCGGCCGCAGAGATGCCGTGCACATCCTGCAGACCGATCCGGATCCCGAGCACCCCGTCGGGATCCTCCTCGGTGACGTATTCCGGTTCGCTTCGGTGGATATCGAGCGGCAGGATCGGCACACCGGCACGTCGCGCATCATCCAACAGCAGCCGCCGCGGATACATCCCGGGGTCGTGCGTCAAGATCCCTGCAAAGAATTGCGCCCGATAGTGTGTCTTCAGCCACGACGACCGGTACGTCGGCACGGCGAAGGCTGCCGCGTGCGCCTTGCAGAATCCGAAACTCGCGAACTGCGCCACGGCATCCCACGTCTGTTCGGCAACGGCTGGCTCCACCCCTCGAACGGCCGCCTTGGCGAGGAAGTCTTCTCGAAGTCCTGGCAGCATCGTCTGATCGTCCAGATGCCGCCGCACGTGGTCGGCGTAGGTGAGGGTGTAGCCAGCAAGTGCGGCGAGCGTGCGGATCACCTGCTCGTGGTAGACGATCACACCGAACGTCTCCTGCAGCGCCGGGCGCAGGTCCGGGTGCGCGTAGGTCGGCTGTTCCAAGTGGCTGCGGCGCTGGATGTACGGCCGGATCATGTCGGATTTCACCGGGCCTGGCCGGAACAACGAGATGTCGACGATCAGGTCCTCGAACCGCTCCGGCTGGAGCTTCTGCAAGAGCTCGCGCTGGCCGGGCGACTCGATCTGGAAGCAGCCGAGCGTATCGGAGGCGCGGATCAGCTCGAAGGTCGCTGCATCGTCGAGCGGGACCCGGTCGAGGTCGACCTTCTCACCGGTAGTGCGGGCGATCTCGTCGATCGCGTGGCGCATCGATGACAGCATCCGGACGCCCAGGATGTCGAGCTTCAGGTAGCCGAGGAGCTCGACGTCGTCCTTGTCGGCCTGGATCATGCGATGGCCGTTCGCGCTGCGCTCCAGCGGTACCCGCTCGACAAGGTCGTGACTCGCGAGCACGATCCCGCAGGGATGCAACGCGATGTGCCGCGGGAACCCGTCGAGCCGCTCGGCCACCCGGAACAACACGTCGAGCTGACGCAACGGCAGGTTGAGCCCCTGCAGTTCCGGCAGTTCCTGTATTCCTCGCCGCAGGTGCCGGGCAGAGATGTGCGGGAACGCCTTCGCCACGACGCCGAGCTCGACCTCGGGCAGGCCGAGAGCCTTGCCGACCTCGCGCACGGCCGAGCGTGCCCGATAGGTGTCGATCATCGCGACGCAGGCGGCGCGGTCGTGGCCGTGGCGAGTAAGGATCATGTCGTAGACGTCCTCGCGCCTGGCAGACTCGACGTCGATGTCGATGTCGGGTAGCTCATCGCGCATCGGGTTCATGAACCGCTCGAACGCCAGGTCGTGGTGCAGTGCATCGACATCGGAGATCCCGATCAGGTAGCACACGAGCGAGCCGGCCGCCGAGCCGCGACAGGCGGCGAAGATGCCCATCGCCTTGATATCTGCCACGACGTCGGCCACCGTCAGGAAGTAGGCGGCGAACCCCATCCGGCGGATCATCGCGAGCTCGAGATGGATGCGCTCGCGCAAACGCTCGTCCTCCCGCAGCCCGCGCTCGTGTACGCCGCGCCAGCACCGTTCCGCGAGTATCGCGTCAGCACTGCGACCCGCCGGCGTCGGGAAATCCGGGAACCGGATCTGCTTGAGACCGATGTCGTACGTGCATCGTTCGGCGATCGCCAGCGTGCGGTCGCAGAGGTCGGGACGCTCCGCGAACAACGCTCGCATCTCGGCCGCCGGTTTCAGCCAGCCCTCCGCGTTCGCCCGTGTCACGTTCGTGGATGCGATGGGCACGATGCGGCGCATGCACTCCAGGGCGTCGGCGACGAACGCATCGGCTGGCTCGAGATACCGAACCGGGTTGGTGGCGACCGCCGGTGCATCGATCCGCTCGGCGAACCGGAGCATCGCGCGGATCTCAGCGTCGGAACCGCTCTCCACGCGATGTTCGACGGCGATCGCGCAGCGCTCAGACCCGAACGCCTCGCGGAACGATGCTGCGATCGACGCTGCCGCGTCGGTGCGACCGGCCACGGCGAGCCGCCCGGGGTGCGAGCGCGGTCCGAGGATCACGGTGAGCCCTGCCGCGTGTGCGGCGATCTGCTCCGTCGCGACCCAGGGATCGCCACGCTCGCCGATCAGATGGGCGTCGGTGAGCAGCCGGCAGAGATTCGCGTAGCCGGCGGCGTTCTCAGCGAGCAGCACGACATGCGTGCTCAGTCGTCCCCACCCACCCGGCGGTGGTGGGGACGACGCCCGGACGGTGATCGAGGCGCCGAGCACCGGCCGGACGCCTCCACGCTGGCATGCCTGCACGAACCTGGCAGCACCGTAGAGCCCGTCGCGATCCGTCAGCGCCACCGCCGGCATACCGAGCTCGGCGACCCGGGCCTCGAGCTGCTCGGGGGTGAAGGCCCCCTCCTTCAGCGAGAAGCAGGACCGGACATCGAGATGCACGAAGGGGGAAACCACCGACGACCCCCCTAGGCGCTCGGAGACAGGCTCAGCCCACCGAGCTGGGCACCACCGGATCGTCGCGCTTCGCGGCGGCGATCGTCATCAGGATCGCCGCCGGCAGGAAGAAGATCCCCACGGAGAGCATCCCGAGCAGGCAGCCGATCCATAGCAGGACGGCCGAAACGATCCGCGCTGCTCTGCGGTGCACCAGGACAGGGATCAACGTGAGGACCACCGGCACCGACACCACGATCAGGATCCACGGCCCGTTGACCGAAAGACCGGTGGCGCTGCCACACCGAGTCGCCCCATCGACCCCTTGGCACGTGCGGTAGGTAGGCCCGAGCGCAGCGAAGAGCGCTGCGATGAGCGCTGCTCCGAACGCAGCTTTCGCGACGCCGCTCGACGTTGCCATCGGTACAAGCGTAGACCCGGCGAACGGTCAGCGTTCCCAGATCGCCGCATCGTGGGCGAAGTGGACACGGATCGGATCGAGCGAGCGTACGCGCTTGACCGAGTCCTCGTACGCAGCAGGATCCGGCGCACCCGGCAGACCGGAAACCGACTCGTCGGTACCGCCCTCCCATTCGGCACGCGAGCGCACCGCTTGTCCTGCGAGGACGACCGGCCCTTCGGTTCCTTCGATCAGGAGCGACTGATGACCGGGTGCGTGCCCGGGTGTCGGCACCAACCGTATGCCCGACGCAACCTCCGCCTCGCCGTCGAGCACCTCGTAGGACAGGTGTGGCGCATCGATCCACTCGGGGACCGTGTACTCGGGCTCGTGCACCATCGCCCACTCGGCTCGCTGGACGAAGATGGGCACGCCGGCAGGCAGCCGAACGTTCTGACCGCTGTGATCGAAGTGCAGGTGGCAATTCGCGACACCCGTCACGTCCGCCATCTCGATGCCGTGCTCGGCAAGACAGTCCTCGATCGGACGCACCCTGGGCGAAAACGTCGCGTCGATGTCGGCGTTCCCGAAACCCACCCCGTTGTCGAACAGGAAGACCCCGCCCGGATGCACGACCGCGTGCGCGTACGACGGCCACCACTCCGTCCCGAGGGACGCCTGTTCCTCGGGTACGAGCCGAAGCTCCGACACGAGGAACGGGATCACCCGGGCGGCCATGGCGTCGATCTAATCCCATAGTCGTTCCATGTGCCAGCGGTCCTTCTGGCGATCGAAGTAGAGGTCCCAGACGGCGCCCCCTCGCGCCTCGACCCGCCAGTACTCACGGTCGCGCCCGTCGGCCCACCACCTTCCCTCGATCCGCCACTTGCCGATCACGTCGGCGATCTCGTAGCGCGTGCCTCGCCACTCGAACGCCGCGGGCATCCCGGCATCGCGTTCGACCCGAACTTCTTCGTCGAAACGCTTGGTCATCCCCCGGTCCTTGCCGCTCGATCGATCACCCTCTCGCAGCACTATCGAACGTATGTTCGAGAGGGATGCTGAAGGTACTCCCCTGCTCCGACATCCGTCAAGACGACGTCACCGAACCTCCATCCCCGAGCCCTGTGCACGTCACCTGCCGGCGGTACGCTCGATGCCATGGGGGGAACCGGTCAACAACCAGGCGAGGGAGATACCGCCGAGCCGTACCTTCCCGGAGACCCCGTCGCGATCCGCGAGATCTGGAACGGCCGCGTCTGGTACGCCCGACCAGCCACCGTCGTCCGCGACGAGCCGAACCTCACGATGTTGCTCGTCCCACCGCACGTCGTCTGCAAGGAACCCGTCGCGTCCGACGGCACGCACCTTCGCTTGCCGCAAGATGGCTGGGACTTCACGGACACACCCCGCAGCGAACGATCGATGCTGTCGTTCGCGTTCCCGGACACGCCGTACTCGGTGATCCTGGGTTACGACGAAGCGTTCCGGCTCGATGAGTACTACGTCAACCTGCAAACGCCGCTCGAACGCTCGTCTGCCGGGTTCGACACGGTGGAGCACATCCTCGACGTAACGATCCCACCCGACCGCTCCACCTGGTCGTGGAAGGACGAGGACGAGCTCGCCGAAGCGCTCGAACGGGGCCTGTTCACCGAAGAGGACGAGGCCTGGTTCCGGTACTGGGGCGAACGAGCGGTCGAGCATGTCCTGTTGCGTGAACCGCCGTTCGACGAGGACTGGTCCGGCTGGCGCCCCGATCCCGCTTGGGAAGAACCCGTCCTGCCCGCTGATTGGGACCTGGTTCCCGCCTGAAGCCAGTCGCCGCCACGTCCCACACCCGGTAGGCGACGATGCCTACTATCCGGCCGACCTGACGAAGCTGCACCAACCCCAATAGGAGGGACGGTATGTCCGGATTCGATGACGGCGGTATGGCACCGCCACCGCCACCACCACCCAGCGCCGGCGGCGGCGGTGCGATCCCCGCGCGCTCGTTCGGAGAGGTCTTCTCGACCGCATTCGAGCTGTACAAGACGAACTTCGTCGCTCTGATCAAGGTCGTCGCTTTGATCGTCGTGCCGCTCGCCCTGATCCAGACGCTGCTCATCAACGTCGTGTTCGCGCCCACCAAAGAGACCGTCGTTCTCTTCGGGCAGACGATCACCACCGAGACTCGAAGCACGGGAGCCTCGTGGGCCGTGTTGTTGATCGGGATCCTGTTCGCCGTACTCGTGTACTACTTCTTGATCGCGGTCGTGATGCGGGCGGGCGCGCTCGCCGCGATCGGAGATGCGCCTGAGGTTGATGCGAGCATGCAGTACGGACTGCACCGGTTCGGTTCGGTGTGGTGGATCGCGATCCTGGTTGCTCTCGTCGACGTGGCAGTGATCCTCGTCGGCGTGCTGTTGGCCTTCGCCTCCGCCGGGCTCGGCGTGTTCGTGGTCATCGTTGGGCTCGTCTGGTACGTGTACGCGAGCACGATGCTGTCGATGTCCATCCCATCGCTCGTCGTTGAGGACAAGCGGGGAACCGACGCCCTGAGTCGTTCATGGGCGCTCGTCAAGGGCAAGTTCTGGCACGCCTTGGGGATCATCATCGTCGCCGGGATCCTCGCGGGCATCGTGAACAACATCTTCGACGCCCTCGGCGGATCTGCCTGGGTCCTCGGATGGATCTTCTCGGCGATCGGGCAGATCATCACCGCGCCCTTCGTGGCGCTCGTGACCATCGTGCTGTATCTGGATCTCCGCGCGCGCCAGGAATCGCTCACGGGTGATGTCTTGCGCAGCGAACTGCGCCACGACGCCTGAACGACGTCGCGGCTTCGCGAAAGGGGCGCCCCTTTGGGGCGCCCCTTTCGTTCTCGGCACCGCGCCCCCTCGTGTGGGAGGCTTCGGAGCGATGGCGACCGCCGACACCGCTGTGGATCCGACGGCGATCCGCTCGCGATTCCCGGCGCTCGCGCGGCTCGCCCCCGACGGGCGGCCCTACGTCTGGGCCGACGCTCCCGGCGGCTCCCAGATGGTGGACGCGGCGATCGACGCGATGGTGGACCGGATGCGTGCGGGCGCCTCGAACACCCATGGCGCGTTCCCGGTCAGCGCCGAGATCGACACCCTGATCGACCATGCCCACCGCGCCGGCGCCGACGTCCTGGGGTGCGATGCGGGCGAAGTCGTCGTCGGACAGAACTCCACGTCGTTGTTGCTGCATCTGTCGCGGTCGCTCGGCCGCACCTGGGTTCCCGGCGATGAGATCGTGCTCACTCGCCTGGATCACGACGCGAACATCCGGCCGTGGCTCCTCGCCGCGCGCGACGCCGGCGCCACCGTGCGCTGGGTCGACGTCCGCGAGCACGACGTCACCCTGGACCTCGACTCCTTCGACGCGGCGCTGTCGGATCGGACGAAGCTCGTGGCGTTCACCCTCGCGTCCAACGCCGTCGGCACGATCCCGCCGGCTGCCGACCTTACGGCGCGCGCCAAGGCGGTGGGGGCCGTCGTCGCCCTTGACGGGGTCCATCTCGCGCAGCACAGGGCGATCGACCTGCACGGCATCGGCGCCGACATCGTCGCAACGTCCCCGTACAAGTACTTCGGACCCCACCAGGGGATGCTCGGCGTGCGGGCCGAGCTGCTCGCGTCGCTCGAGCCGTACAAGCTCCGCGCGGCGGACGACGTCGACCCCAGCCGGTGGGAGACGGGCACCCAGAGCCACGAGTCCCTCGCCGGCACCGTCGCTGCGATCGGCTACCTGGCCGAGCTCGGCGGTGGCGGGTCCGACCGACGCACAGCGATCATGGCCGCGTTCGACCGGATCGCTGCGCACGAACGTCGGCTGGCCGCTCGCTTCCTCGACGGCCTCTCGACGATCGAGGGCGTTCGTCTGTTCGGGATCGCCGATCCCTCTCGGCCCGACGAGCGCACGCCAACGTTTGCGGTCAGGCTGGGCGACCAGCACCCGGCCGAGACGTCCGCCGCCCTCGCCGAACGCGGGATCTTCACCTGGGACGGCCACTACTACGCGATCGAGGTCTTCGACCGGCTCGGGCTGCTGTCGCGCGGCGGCGCCGTTCGGATCGGGTTCTGCCACTACCACACGCTCGACGAGGTCGACCGAGTCCTCACCGCCCTCGCGGACCTGGTGGCCTGACCCGCGCTCGGCTCGGTACCATCGGTGCTTCTCCCTGCAAAAAGGGTTATCTGCATGCGCATCCTCATCTTGGGCGGTGACGGCTACCTCGGGTGGCCGACCGCCATGCGGTTTTCCAGCCGCGGCCACGACGTGCACGTGCTCGACAACTACCTCCGGCGTCGATCGCACGAGGAGGCCGGCACCGACTCGCTCACCCCGATCGCAACCGATCTGCCGACGCGGGCGGCGGTATGGCGCGAGATCTCCGGACGAACGATCGAGGTCACCGAGGGCGACCTCTGCGATTGGCCGGTGGTCGAGGGAGTCTTCCGGACGTTCCGGCCTGAGGCGATCGTGCACTACGGCGAGATGCCGAGCGCCCCATACTCGATGAAGGATCGCGATCACGCGGTCTTCACGCAGACGAACAACGTGGTCGGCACGCTCAACGTCCTGTGGGCGATCCGGGATCTCGCGTCCGCCTGTCACCTCGTCAAGCTCGGCACGATGGGCGAGTACGGCACGCCGAACATCGACATCGAGGAAGGGTTCCTCGAGGTGCGGCACAACGGGCGCGAGGACTACCTGCCGTTCCCGAAGCTCCCGGGCTCGATGTATCACCTGTCGAAGGTGCACGACTCCCACAACATCCACTTCGCCTGCCGCGTCTGGGGTCTGCGGGCGACGGATCTCAATCAAGGGGTCGTCTACGGGATCGCGACCGACGAAACGCGCCTCGACGACCGGCTGCTCACGCGCTTCGACTACGACGACGTCTTCGGCACCGCGCTCAACCGGTTCTGCCTGCAGGCCGTGATCGGGCATCCACTGACCGTCTACGGCAAAGGGGGACAGACCCGCGGCTACCTGAACATCGTCGACACGCTCGACTGCATCGAGCTCGCCGTCACCCATCCAGCCGAGCCGGGCGAGTTCCGGGTGTTCAACCAGTTCACCGAGTCGTTCTCCGTGCTGGAGCTCGCCGAGCTCGTGCAGAAGGCTGGATCGGAATACGGCCTGAACGTCGAGATCGAGCCGGTCGACAACCCGCGCGTCGAGCTCGAAGAGCACTACTACAACCCCGCCCATACGAAGCTGCTGGATCTGGGGTTGCGACCGCACCTGCTCTCGGCCGAGTTAGTCGAGTCGATGTTCGCAGTGATCGAGCGGTTCCGCGACCGGGTGATCGAGGATCACATCCTGCCCCGCGACCGCTGGCGCCCGCAGGGCTGAGCCGTGCCGACGGTGCGGGCACTCGGCATCGTCGCTGCACTGGCAGTGTTGTTCCTCGCCGCTCGCGCCTACGACCGGCGCCGGATCAGCCGGTTCAGTCTGCTGATCGTCGCTGCCCTCGCGGTCGGCACGATCGTCCTCGCGATCCGCCCGTCGGCGTTCGGACCGCTGTTCGGCTGGTTCGACGTCGCCCCTGGGAACGAGCGACAGCTGCTCTTCATCGTGATCCTTGCCGTCATCGTCTTGTTCGCCCTGCTCGTACGCACCCAGTCGGAGAGCGACGCAAACGAGCGCGCTATCAGGCTGCTGGTGGAAGCGCTTGGCCGGGAACGCTTCGACTGGAGCCGCTCGGCCACCTTGCCGGAGGGGCGGCGGCTCATCGTGGTGTTGCCCGCCTTCAACGAGGAGGGCAATGTCGGTCCGGTGGTGCGGTCGCTGCCGCGGCAGCTCGACGGCCTCGCGATCGTCCCGATCGTCGTGAGTGACGGATCGACGGATCGGACGGCGGCGGAGGCTCGCGAGGCCGGTGCACTCGCCACGGAGTTGCCGATCAACCGCGGCGGCGGACTCGCGCTCCGTGTGGGATACGAACTCGCGCTGCAACTCGACGCCGAGATCGTCGTGACGATGGACGCCGACGGCCAGCACCTTGCCTCGGAACTGTCCACGATGATCGGCCCGATCCTCGCGGGTGATGCCGACTACGTGAACGGCTCTCGCCTGCTCGGGGCGTTCGAGCAGGAAGGCACGATCCGCCACGTGGGCGTGCATGTGTTCTCGAGGATCGTGACCATCTTGACGGGCCGGCGGATCACCGATCCATCGAGCGGATTCCGCGCCGCGCGCGCCGATCTGCTCGAGCGTCTGGTCTTGGAACAGGACCAGTTCTGGACGAGCGAGATCCTGATCGAGGCGCTCCGGCATCGCGCGCGAGTGGTCGAGGTGCCCGTGACGATCGTTGCCCGGGCGAGTGGCGCGTCCAAGAAGCCGAAGTCGCTGCGCTACGGCTGGAGCTTCTCGAAGGTGATCATCCAGACGTGGTTGCGGTAGCAGGCTGGATCCGGCTGAGCGACGCCTGGATATCGCGCGCAACCTGACGCTCACGGCGGAACTTCTTCCAGTCGCTGCTCTTGGTGCTGAGGGTCGCATCGGTCGCGATCTGCACGGCGCCGATCGCCAGCAGCGCCCACGCGGCCCAGGCCGGTGCGTTCGTGGCGCCCCAGCAGGCGAGCGCGGCGAACGGCGCGATCTTCGTCGCGATCGCACCGCTTGCGTGGAACCACGCCCGCATCGTCGGCTCGGCCCGCAGATACGTGGCGTAGTCGGTCTTGATCCCCGGCCTCGGCGGCGGCGGGCCGCCCATGAACGCGTCGGTGAACCGGATGGCGGCGAGCCACCCGACGGCGGCATGCGCCGGCAGGTGCCAGCCGATCGCCCACGCCACCCCGGCGCCCACGAGCGCGAGCCCCGCCCAGGTACCGGTCCATGTGGCCGCAAGCACCACGCCCGCGACCCCGAGCAAGGCGATCAGCACCGTGCTCACCACGCCGACCCACGGTCGAACACGGGTTCGGACCCGAGCGCGGAACGCAGCGGTGTCGATCGTGCCGGCCTGGTCGGCCAGCTCGAGCACGGCCACCCGGTCCCGCTTGAGATCGCGGATCACCTTCCAGAACCCGAGTGCGGCCAGATCGGTGTTCCCCGCAGCCACGGCGCCCTCGATCCGATCCAGCTCGTCGCGGAGCGCCCGCAAGGCCGCTTCCTGTGGACTTGGTCGGAGCGCTTCCACGGTTCTGGCCCTCCTCGGGTCTACTATCGCGCTCAACGCGCTCCCTCCCTGGTACGAGCGCTTCCCCCGATGGGAGGTTGATGGCCAAGAGCATGACACACGCCGCCGGCAGCGAGGCGGCCGGCGCCACGTTGGTGACCCTTGACGGCCGCTACCACATCACGGAGCGGATCGCCTCCGGCGGCATGGGCGAGGTCTACCGTGCACAGGACGCCGTGCTCGCCCGCGAGGTCGCCATCAAGGTCCTGCACCGGTCGCTCGCCGGCGATCAAGGGTTCGTGGACCGCTTCCGCCGGGAGGCTCGCGCCGCCGCGACCTTGAACCACCCGAACATCGTCACGGTCTTCGACTGGGGCGCGGTCGACGGCGTCTACTACATGGTGATGGAGTACGTGCACGGCCGTTCCGTGCGCGAGATCTTGAACGCGCACGGCGCCCTGGAGCCGGGGCAAGCCGGGGCCGTGCTCGATCAGACGCTGGCGGCACTCGAGCACGCGCACGCCAAGGGCATCGTGCATCGCGACCTCAAACCCGAGAACATCTTGATCACCACCGACGGCGTAGTGAAGCTCACCGACCTCGGGCTCGCGCGGGCGTTCGCCGATGCGAAGAACACTCGCGCCGGCGCCGTAACGGGCACGGTGCAATACCTCGCTCCCGAGCAGATCCGCGGCGAGCCCGCCGATCCTCGGTCCGACCTCTACTCCCTCGGGATCGTCGGGTACGAGCTGCTGACCGACCGGCTGCCGTTCACCGGTGAGACGCCGATGGCGATCGCGTACAAGCATCTCTCCGATCGCGTCCCCGCACCGTCGGAGACGATCCCAGGACTGCCCACAGAACTCGATGGCTTCATCGCGAGCGCGACGGACCCCGTGCGGGAGTTGCGCCCCGAATCGGCCACCGCGATGCGCCGGGATCTCGCGCAGATCGCGCCGTCCTTGCCGAAGGCGAGGACACTCGCGTCGCTCGTGGACGAGGTTCCACGGGTGGTCGCCGATGCAGAGGCATCCGTCAACGCCACCGCCGCGATCACGGCGGCGACGCTAGACGGCTCGCTGACCCAAACCATCCCCGTGGCCGGCGGGCGACGGAGGCGCGGCAGGACCACCCTGCTCGTGCTGCTCGCCGTCGTCACGATCGCCGCGGCCGCGTGGGGCGCGTGGACCTACCTGATCCCCCACTCCCACCCGGTGCCGTCCGTCGTCGGGATGCAGGTTGACCGTGCGTCCGAGCAACTGCACGACCTCGGGTTCACGGTCGTGGTCGCCGACGGCCGGTACGCGGACCAACCGGCCGGGACCGTCGTCCGCGTCGACCCGGCGGTGGGGACGAGCCTTCGCGAAGGGTCATCGATCACGATCGTGCCGTCGCTCGGACCGCCTCCGGTTCCGGTGCCTTCGGTCACCGATATGACCCTTGCCGAGGCAACGACCGCCCTCGAGCACGCCGGTCTGACCAAGGGCACCGTGAAGGAGGTTTTCGACGACCAGGTGCCTTCGGGCGATGTGGTCAAGCAGTCTCCCGCGAACGGTCAGGCTCCCAAAGGGTCCGAGGTCGACCTGTGGGTCAGCAAAGGTCATGCGCCCGTCGCCGTCCCTGCGGTGGTCGGCACCACACAAGACAAGGCCGAGAAGACGCTGAAGAAGGCTGGTTTCGTCCCCGTGGTCCAGGTGGCCTTCTCCGAGGACATCGAGCGCGGGCGGGTCATCTCGGTCGACCCGAGCGAGGCGACGAAAGCCGACTACGGCAGCCCGGTCACGATCGTCGTGTCGCAGGGTCCGGAGTCGTTCCCGGTGCCGACCTTCACCGGCCTCACACCGGACGGAGCCAAAGCCAAGGCGAAGAACTACGGGCTGGACGTGTCGTTCTTCTACGTACCCGGTACATCGCAGACGACCGTGATCAGTCAGGTTCCGGGGGCCGGCGCGACCGTGCACGCTGGCGACTCGATCCAGCTCTTCGTGGCCTAGAGCTCACGCCTCCAGCTCAGCGCCCGGCCCTTCCTGGTAGCTGTAGCGCTCCTCAGCGAAGGGCTCGGCGTGGGTGTGGTACCCCCGAACCTCCCAGAACCCGCGGGTGTTCGTCGCCGAGAACTCGAGGCCGGTCAACCACTTCGCGCTCTTCCAGGCATATCGCTTGGGTACGACGAGACGCAGCGGCCAGCCGTGCTCGGGGCTCAGATCCTCGCCGTTCTTACGCCAGGCGACCAGCACGTCGTCGTCGTCCATCGCCTGGCGGGAGAGATTCGAGGTGTAGCCGTAGGCGCAGTGCGCGATCACCCACCTCGCGTCGTCGGTCGGTCGAGCCATCTCGAGCAGCACGCGGAACGGCACGCCCTCCCAATCGTTGTCCAGGAGCGACCAGCCGGTAACGCAGTGCATGTCCGCGTGAACGCTCGCGGGACCCATCGCGCGAAGCTCCTCGTAGGACATGGTGAACGGGTTCTCGACCAGGCCGAACATCTCGAGATCCCAGTTGACCCCGTCGAAGGACGGGATCGGGCCGTAATGCAGGACCGGCCACGTCTTCACGAGGCGTTGGCCCGGCGGCACCCGGTCGGCAACCTCCGGCGGGTAGTGCTTCTGGAACAGGCTCACGGCGTCTCCTTCATCGCTCGGCGGCGACGGCTTTCCACGCGTCGATCGCGGTGGCGATGCCCTCGTCGTCCACATCATGGTGGGTCACCATCCGGACCCCGGCGGGCACCGGGACGGCGCCGACCCCGGCGGCGGCGAGTCGAGCGAGCACATCGTCGGCGCGCAGCCCCACACGGTCGGTGTCGACGAAGACCATGTTCGTTACGACTCGGGAGAGGTCGACGCCGCCCGGCAGCATCTCGGCGACCGCTTCGCCCAGTCGCCGCGCCCGCGCGTGGTCCTCGACGAGACGCTCGCGCCCTTCCTCGAGCGCAACGAGCCCCGCGGCGGCGATCACACCCGCTTGCCGCCAGGCGCCGCCGTAGAGGATCCAGATGCGCCGAGCCTCGCGCATCATCGCCTCCGTGCCGCACAGCACGGATCCGACCGGCGCACCGAGACCCTTGGACAGACAGAACATCACGCTGTCGACCTCGCTGGTCCACGCACGCACATCTTCGCCCGTCGCGGCGACCGCGTTCCACAGACGGGCACCGTCCATGTGAACCGGAACCCCCGCCGCGCTGGTTCGCGCGCGAACCGCGCGAAGTTCCGCGCTCGGCAGGATCGTTCCTCCGAGGAACCCAACCGTGTTCTCAACGCTCAGCACGTCGACCATCTCGACGTCGAAGTAGTCGTCGGGCGCGAGCAACTCCTTCGCGAGCGCGTCGGTGACATATCCATGGGGATGACCGTGCCCCGTCCGGAACGAGATGCCGGCGAGGGTTGCGCTCGTCATGACCTCCGTTGTGGCGACGTGGGCGCCGCCTTCGCACGCAACGAGATGTCCCTGGCCGCTGATATGGAGCCGCAGACCGATCTGGTTCGCCATCGTGCCGGTCGCCACGAACAGGCCGGCCTCCATCCCCACCAGTTCGGCGGCGCGTTCCTGCAGACGGTTCACCGTCGGATCGTCGCCATACCACGCGTCGCCCACCTCGGCGGCGGCCATCGCGGCGCGCATCGCTCCGGTCGGCGTCGAGACCGTGTCGGAGCGCAGATCCACTCGGAAGCCCGGCATGTCGGGCAGTCTAGACCGGGTGGCCCGCAACGCTCAGTACAGGAACATCGGTTTGCCGTCGACGTGGCGGATCTTCGGCAAGTAGCGATCGGCGTCGTAGAGCGCGTCGACGTCGACCCGTTTCACGCCCTGCCCCAGGACGCCGAGCGGCACGTTGGCGTAGTTCCCGTTGCGCAGCGCGACGAGCCGTCCGGTCGTGCCCTCGACGATGAGGTCCGTCGCCATCACCGCGTAGTTGATCGCGACCATGAGGTCGAGCGAATCCGGCGACCCCGAGCGCATCAGGTATCCGAGCTGCTGGTAGATCATGTCCTGCCCGGTGCGCTCCTTGAGGAGCTCGCTGGTGCGCTGGCCGATGCCACCCAGCTTGCGATGGCCGTATGCGTCAGCCTCCCCAGCCAGCACCATCTCGCCGTCCACAAGCGTCGCACCTTCGCTGATCGTCATCATCGCGTAGTTGCTGGGGTTCGCGCGCTTGTCCTGCATGAGGAGCTCCGCAAGCCGGTCGATGTCGAACGGCACCTCGCTGATGATCGCTCGATCCGCCCCCGACAAGAACGCCGACACAAGCGACGTTTCGCCGCTGTAGCGCCCGAACACCTCGACCACCGCCAGACGCTCGTGCGAACCGGCGCTCGTGCGAAGCTGATGGACGAAGTTCACCGTGCGCGTGACGGCGGTCGAAAACCCGATGCAATAGTCCGTGCCGTGGACGTCGTTGTCCATCGTCTTGGGGATCGCCACGACCGGCACGCCCTCTTCGTGCAACCGCAGCGCGAACGACAGGGTGTCGTCGCCGCCGATCGGGATCAACGCGCCGATCCCGAGTTGCTCGATCACGCGCAGGACGTGGGCCGTGTGATCACGGGGACCGTCGTCCGTTCGCCCGTCGGCGAGGAACGCCGGCTCGTCCGCCGCCCGCACTCGCGCGGGGTTCATCCGCGACGTGTGCAGGAATGTGCCCCCCGAGCGGTCGATCGTGCGCACCGCCGCCGGATCGAGCGCGATGGTGCCGACATGCATCGACAACGGATTCGCCGGATCGGACTCGAGCAGGCCACCCCACCCGCGACGGATCCCGATCACCTGGTGCCCTTCGGCCGCGGCACGCCCCACGGCCGCCTTGATACAAGCGTTCAGGCCCGGGAACATCGCCGCCTCCCGTCAGGATCCCGATCTTCATGGCCGAAAGCCTACAGAGGCTTCTGCGTGGCGCTCGTCAGCTGCACAGCACCTCGGGGATCTGCCACAACGCCGGGGGCAACGTGCGGGTTCCGTCGATCTCCCCCAGTGGCAGAGGGCCGATGTCGCCACCGTGCAGGCCCATCATGACGTTCCAGTTGCCGGCGACGTGCCTCGTCGATCGCGGCCCGTCCGAGTCTGGTGGCGAGCACGCGATCGAACGCGAGCGGTGACCCTCCTCGCTGGACATGTCCGAGCACCGTGACCCGTGTGTCGAACCCGGTCCGGTCGCCGATCTCCTCGGCCACCAACGAGCCGATCCCGCCTAGTCGCGGGAATCCGTTCGGGTCCAGCGGGTAGTCGGGCACCGTCGATCGTTCCCGCAACTGGCATCGCGCCCTCGGACACGACAACGATGGCGAAGGATCGGCGGATCGACACGACCTCTCGGACCCGGCGACAGACGTCGGTCGATGTCGAACGGGTGCTCCGGCACCATGATCACATCGGCGCCGGTCGGCCACTCCCGCCGTGTACCCGATCCAACCGGCGTGTCGGCCCATCACCTCACAGACCATGACGCGATCATGGCTCTCCGCGGTGCTGTAGAGCCGGTCGATCAGGTCGGTCGCGATCTGCGCCGCGGTATGGAACCCGATGCTCGCGTCGGTCCCACCGATGTCGTTATCGATCGTCTTCGGGATCCCGATGACTGGGACGTCGAGCCGGAGCCGCCTCCCCGATCGTCCCCTCGCCGCCGAGGACGATGAAGCCGCTCGAGCCGATGCACCGCGAGCGCGTCTCGCACCTTGTCCGGACCGCCCTCGATCCTGTGCGGGCTGCGCGCCGCTCGTTCCGAGGATCGTGCCGCCGCGCGGAAGGATGCCACGGACGTCGTCGTTGGTGAGCTCGTCGGCGTCGTCCCTCGAGCACGCCACGCCACCCGTCGCGGAACCCGATCAGCGTGCAGCCGAGCTCGCCGTCGCCACGGCGAACAGCCGCCCGGATCGCGGCGTTCAGACCCGGGCAGTCCCCGCCACCGGTCAGCATTCCCGACGCGCATGCCGGGCACCCTACCGGACGCCGCCGAAGACCCAGCTCGGCGGCGGCAGTAGGATGGTCGACGTGCTCGCGCGGTGGTTCCCGCAGCACATCGGCATCCTCGAAGGCATCTTCCTCGGCGCACTGTTCGGACTCACGGTCGCTCGTCGGCCTGTTCGCACTGTTCGTCGTCACCCAGCAGTTCCGGAACCCCGGCCGCCCGGCTGCGTCCGCTAGTCCGACGATCTCGGTCCCGGCGTCCCCGCGCGAGCGCTGCGCGGGCGTCCTGCGAGATCGGCGATCACCGCTCGTCCGCCGCCTTCGTGCACGAACTGCACCGCCGCCTCGACCTTCGGGCCCATCGACCCCGCCCCGAATTCCCCCGCCTTCAACAGCCGTTTCGCCTCCGCGATGTCCATCCGGTCGATCTCCTCGGGCATGAGCGAGCCGAACCCGCGCTGCACCTTCGCGACACTCGGTGAGGATCAGCAACACGTCGGCCTCGACCTCGTGAGCAAGGATCGATGCCGCGAGGTCCTTGTCGACGACGCCCTCCTTCCCGATCAGACGCGGCCCTCGTCTCGACCACCGGGACGCCGCCACCGCCACCGGCGATCACGATGACGCCGTCCGCGACGAGCGGCGGATCACGGGTGTCTCGACGATCGACGACGGTCTCGGGCTCGGGACGACGCGCCGCCACCCTCCGTGCGGGTCCGGCTTCATCGACCACCCGCGCTGTTCCGCACGCCGATGCGCCTGCGCTTCGGTGAAGTAGGGGCCCGACGTACTTCGTCGGGTTCCGGAACGCTGCGTCTTCGGCACGCACTCGCGTGAGCGTGAGGATCGTCGCGACCGGTCGCTCCATCCCGCGTTCGAAGAACACGTCGCCGATCGTGACCTGCAGGAGATACCCGATCTGGCCCTGACTCTCTGCGCCGCAGACGTCCAGCGGCATCGGATGCACCTGCTTGGCGGCTGCCTCCTGCTGCATCAGGATCCGACCGACCTGGGGACCGTTGCCGTGCGTGACGACGACCTCCCACCCGTCGGCGGCGATGTCGGCGATCCGCTCGGCCGCGCCGCGCGCAGCCAGGTACATCTCCTCGTAGGTATCCGGCGCGCCGCGACGCAGCAGGGCGTTGCCACCCAGGGCGATCACGACCCGCTGCATCGGCGCTCCTCTCCCGGCCGAGGCCGGCGGCTACAGGACGGGCGCGAGGATATCCGAGAGCTGCGGCGAGTCAGGGAGCATCTCGAGGTCGTATCGCACCCGCACCGCCGGCTTCGAGATGTCGATCACTCGGCGCAGGTCGATGGGCGTGCCGATGACGACGACGTCGACGTCCGCGGCATCGATGATCTTCTCCATCTCGGCGAGCTGGCCCTCCGAGTAGCCCATCGCCGGCAACACATGACCGACGTCGTAACTTCTCGAAGGTCGCTGCGATGGTGCCGACCGCCCATGGCCGCGGGTCGACGATCTCGGCAGCGCCGAACCGCTCCGCCGCCACCACGCCGGCGCCGATCTTCATCGACCCGTGCGTCAACGTCGGACCGTCCTCGACGACGAGGACCCGCTTGCCCGCGATCGCGTCCGGGTCATCGGCGGTCACGGCAGAGTTCGCCCTCGCCACGGTCGCCGAGGGGTTGACGCTCGCGCGATCGTCGCCTCGAGCGCGGCCGACCTGTTCGGGCGTTGCCGAATCCATCTTGTTGATCAGGACGACGTCGGCGCCGCGCAGGTTCGTCTCACCGGGGTGGTAGGTGAGCTCGTGACCCACCCGGAGCGGATCGACGAGCGTGATCCAGACGTCCGGGGTGTAGAAGGGCATGTCGTTGTTGCCGCCGTCCCACAGCAGCACATCGCACTCGGCCTGCGCCTGCTCGAGGATCGCGCCGTAGTCCACGCCGGCGTAGATCACGGTGCCGCTCGAGATGTGCGGCTCGTACTCCTCACGCTCCTCGATCGTGCACCGGTGCTTGTCGAGGTCAGCGAGCTCGGCGAAGCGTTGCACCGCCTGCGCGGCGAGGTCGCCGTACGGCATCGGGTGGCGCACTGCCGTCACACGCTTGCCGGCGTCCTTCAGCGCGCCCGCCACCGCACGCGTCGTCTGGGACTTCCCAACACCCGTGCGGATCGCGGTCACGGCCACCGTCGGCACGCTCGCGCGGAGCATCGTGGCGTCCGGTCCGAGCAGGAGGAAGTTCGCGCCTGCGGCCATGACGATCGAAGCTTGGTGCATCACGAACTCGTGGCTAACGTCGGAGTAGCTGAACACGACGTCGTCGACATCGAGCTCGCCGGATCAGGCGCACCAGCTCCGACTCGTCGTAGATCTGGATGCCGTCCGGATACCGCTCGCCCGCGAGCGAGGCGGGGTATCGCCGATCATTGATGAACGGGATCTGGGTGGCCGTGAACGCCACGACCTCGCTCGACGCGTCAGCGCGGTAGACGGTGTTGAAGTTGTGGAAGTCGCGACCCGCGGCTCCCATGATCAGCACACGACGAGACATGGCCGGATCCTTTCCCTCGGGTGATCTGATGCGCGGAACGGCCCGGCCGCGTGGGGCACGCGAGCCCCGCTCTTCACCTCGAACTCTACCGGACCCGCATAGGGGCGGGCCGGTCAGCTCGTCGCGCTCGACCAGCGGCCGTTCACGATGCAACCGAACGGTTTCGCGAAGTGCGACACCCCGAGACGGTACCCGTGCGACTCCGCACGCCATAGCAACAAGCGTCGCGATGCGACGCCGAGCAACGGATCCTCGTCGTGATCCGATGCCGATCCCCGGCGGTCGATCTGGATCGGCTGGTGCAGGAGATCGCCCGTGAGCAGGAGCCCTTCGTCGCCGTCGCGCACGAGCACCGACCGGTGCCCCGGCGTGTGCCCGGGAGCGTGGATGAGCCGAACACCGGGGACGACGTCGTGGTTCGTCCCCTCCGTGCGGAGCACACCGAGCGCCTCGAGACGTTCGGCCGGCCGGATCGCCACGTAGGACCCGTCTCCGGCCTCCTCGAAATAGCGCAGGTCCGCCGGGTGCAGGTGATACGACGCGTTCGGGAACCGCGGGCGCGCCTCGACCTCCTCGACGCCGCCGGCGTGGTCGGCGTGTAGGTGCGTGAGCACCACGTGCGCGACCGAAGCGACATCCACGTCGTCCCACGCGTCGGCCTGCCAGTGCTCCCACGGTCGGTACGGGCCGAACGGCCCGACACCGGTGTCAACGAGGACTCGGCCATGCGGTGTGTCCACGACGAACGCGTGCACGTGCCAGCCCCACGCCGCCTCACCGTGGAATCCCCAGGGGTACGCCGAGCGCTCGGCGTCCCAGTCCACCGATTCGCCAGGCAATTCATCGGCGAGCGGCAGCGGCGCAAATCCCTCGCAGATCGTCCGGATCTCGATGCGACCGACACGGATGGGAGCGACATGCGACATCGGGACGGAGCCTAACGCGTCAGGTCGCCGGGTTCGTCGACGTCGAAGATCGACCGACGACCCGGGTCCAGCGCTGTCCAGGTCGGCTCGTCGATCACCGCGGTGCGCAAGCTGTCGACCGCGTCTCGGAGCCGGCGGCGACCAGCGTGCAGCAGCGCGTGAACGATCTCCGCGGCCACCCAGGTCCGCAGGACGCTCGGAAGCGGTCGCGGACGCTCGCCGTCGGCCAGGACGACGGCGTCGACCTCCGCGTCGTCGAGGACGCGCAACATCTCGCGAACGACCGCCGGCTGGAGATCGGGCATATCACCGCCGACCACGAGCGCCGTGTCGGATCGGACGGCGGCGAGCAGCCCGGCGTGCAGTCCGGCGAGTGGCCCCTCCCCCTCGGTGAGATCGTGCGTCGTGCGAACGCCGGGGGGAAGCCCGGTGCCGTCACCGCCCGGGGCGAGGACGACGATCACGTCGTCGCAGAGTTCGCCGAGCGCCAGTACGGAGTGGTGCAGCAGCGGCATCCCTCGGTAGGGCGTTCGAAGCTTGTCAGCCCCGAATCGGGCGGAACGACCTCCCGCGAGCACGATACCGGCGAGCACCGGCTAGACGTCGTCTCGGCGGCGGCGCCGTTGCACGAACTGGTAGCCGAAGCGGCCCTTGATACACAGATGACCGTTCGTGATCTCGTTGTCTGCGGGCGACGTCACCTTCACGATCGCGTTGTCCTGGACGTGGACCGTCAGCTCGCAGCCCACACCGCAATAGGGACAGATCGTGTTCGTCTGGGTCTGGCCCGCCTCGTCCCACGTCCCGGCCTCGCGCATCGAATGCTCACTCGAGAACATCAACGCCCCGGTCGGACACACACCAATACAGTTTCCGCAGTACACGCAGGCGCTCGCATCGAGCGGGACCGCGTACTCCGTCGAGATCCGCGCGTCGAACCCACGCCCAGCGACGGCGATCGCGAAGGTGTGTTGCGCGTCGACGCCGCACGCTTCCACGCACTTGTAGCAGAGCACGCACCGGCCGTAGTCGCGCACATACAGCTCGTTGTCGATCGTGACCGGCTGTGCCACGGTCGCTGCAACCTGCGTGTCGGGGTCGTGGTGGTGCCCGGGCTCGCGCGCGTCGCGCTCTCCCGACGGCGTCGGCTCCATCCGTACCCCGAAGCGATCCGGCTCGGCCTCGTAGGCGTCCTGCCAACGGTGCCAGTCCGCCGACGCGAGCGACGTGTCCACGCTTGAGCCGAGGAACTCCATCACGAGCTTGCGGGAGAGCCGCACCCGTTCGGAGTCGGTCGTGATCTGCATCCCGGGCTCGATCGGGCGCGAACACGCGGGCACCAGCGTGCGAGATCCCTCTACCTCGACCACACACACCCTGCAGGCGTTGATCGGGGTGAGGTTGTCCGCGTAACACATCGTCGGGGTATCGACGCCCTCGGCGCGACATGCGTCGAGGATCGTGGCTCCTTCGGGCACCCGAACCGCCCGTCCGTCCACCTCGACGTCGACGAGCTTGACCGGCATACCCACGGGGACCGCGCTCATCGCGCCTCCTCGAACAGGTCGAAGGTGTCGATCGCGGACGCGATCGCGCTCGCAGCCGTCTGGCCGAGGCCGCAGATCGACGCGTCGCGCATCACCTGGGCGACGTCGCGCAGCAGCGCGAGTTCATCATCGCGACCCCCGAGCGTCTGACCCGCGACCAGTCGGTGCAGGGCCTCCTCCTGACGGACCGTGCCGACGCGGCACGGCACGCATTGTCCGCAACTCTCATCGCGGAAGAACCGTGCGATCCGCAGACAGGTGTCGACCAGATCGGTGTCGGCATCGAACACCATGACGACCCCGGAGCCGAGCGTGTACCCACCCGCACGCGCGTCTTCGAACGTGAGCTTCGCGTCGAGACGATCGGGGGCGAGGAACCCGCCAGCTGCGCCGCCGAGCAAGACGGCGCGCAGCTCCGCCCCGTCTCGAACACCGCCCGCCGCCGCGAGAACCTCTGCGACAGTCACCCCGTGCGGGTGCTCGTAGACACCCGGTTGCTCCACATGACCCGACAGGCAAAACAGCCGGGTGCCGGTCGAACCCTCGGTCCCGAGCGCTGCGTATCCGTCCGGGCCGAGGGTCAGGATCGGCAGCACGTTGACGAGCGTCTCGACGTTGTTGATCGAGGTCGGTCTGCCGAACAACCCGTGCGTCACGGGGAACGGGGGCTTGTTCCGCGGCTCGCCGCGCTTCCCCTCGATCGAGTTGAACAGTGCCGTCTCTTCGCCGCAGATGTAGGCGCCGGCCCCACGCCGCAACTCGATGTCGAACGCGAACCCCGCCCGCATCACGTCGGCGCCGAGTAACCCGGCACCCCGGGCCTCGTCGATCGCACGCTGGAGGTGGCGGGTCGCGAGCGGGTATTCCCCGCGGATGTAGACGTAGCCGTGGTCGGCGCCGGTCGCGTAGCCAGCGATCGTCAACGCCTCGATCACGGCGAACGGGTCGTGCTCCATCAGGATCCGATCTTTGAACGTGCCCGGCTCGGACTCGTCGGCGTTGCAGACGACGTACTTCTGCCCCACCGGCTGGTCCGCGACCGCACGCCATTTCACGCCGGTCGGGAACGCCGCCCCCCCGCGGCCCAGCAACGACGCGTCGGTGATCTGCTGGATCACCGCGTCGGGTCCGACCTCGATCGCACGTGCAAGAGCGGCGTAGCCGTCGTGTGCCCGATACTCGGGCAGGGACGACGGATCCACGAGACCCACGCGCCGGAGCAATCGCTCACCGCCTCGACGGGGCGCGAGGGGCGGCGGTGCGAGCAGCGTGCGATCACCACGCACCACGCCTTCGATGTGCTCGGCATCAGCGTGTCCCACAGCGTGGGACACGGCACCGTCGCCTGCCTCCTGGAACAACACGGCCGGCGCCGCGTCACACAGACCGAGGCACGGGCTCCGGACGACCTTCGGGCTCCCGGCAAGGTCGGCGGTCAGTCTCGTCGCGAGCGCGTCACCGCCGCGCACCCGGCACGCGAGGTCGTCGCAGACGTGCAGCACCGTCTTCGGTTGTTCCACCACACTGAACATCGCGTAGAACGTGGCGACCCCGTAGGCCTCCGCGGGCGGCACCTGCAGACGCTCGCACGTGTAATTGAGGCCGCCTTCACTGATCCAGCCGACCCCCGCCTGCAGCGCGTGCAGAGCGGGGAGGAGCTCGGATCGCCGATCCTCGGCGCCTCGTGCGATCCGCAGGTCCGCCGAGGTGCGAACACCACCGTCCCAACCGGTCTCCGGTGGACCGAGCACAGCGTCGACCGCCCGGCGCTCCTCGGCCGTGGCCTCGGCAGCCATCAGATGCAGATCCACGTCAGCGCGCTCCTTCCGGCACCGATGCGAGCTTCTCCACGCGGATCGCGGTCGCCTTGAACTCCGAGGTGCCCGACTTCGGGTCCCAGGCGTCGTTCGTGATGACATTGGTCGCCACCTCGTCGGGGAAGTGGAAGGTCATGAAGGCGAGCCCCGGGCGGAGCGCCGGAGTGACGAAGACCGGTGCCTCGATCGCTCCTCGGCGCGACACGATGCGCACGACCTCGCCGGGCGTCACGCCGAGCACGGCGGCGTCCTCCGGGCACAGATCGAGGCTCTCCCCTCGATGCAGGGGCGAGGAGAACGCGTTCGTCTGGACACCCGTGTTGTACGACTCCAGTCGACGACCTGTGGTGAGTCGCATCGGGTACTCCTCGGTGAGCTCGTCCACGGGCGGCTCGTCCAGCACGACGCTGAACGGCGCCTTGGGTCCCTGGCGCTCGGGCTCGTCGAAGCGCCACAGCCGCTCGTGCAGGTATTGCGCCCCATCGGGATACTCGTCGTTGCACGGCCATTGGATGCCGCCGAGCTCCTCGATGTGCGCCCACGACATGTTCGTGTGCATCGGTGAGAGCGACCGCAGCTCGTCCCACGCACCCTCGGCCGCCACCGCACCCCAGTCGACACCGAGGCGCTTGGCAAGCTCCGCGATGATCCAGATATCGTCTCGCGCCTCGCCCGGCGGTTCGAGCGCTTTGCGAACCCGTTGGACGCGCCGCTCCGAATTCGTGACGGTGCCGTCGGTCTCGAAGGACGCGTTCGACGCCGGAAAGACCACGTCGGCGAGCTCGGAGGTCTTCGTCACCATGATGTCCTGAACGATCAGCGTGTCGAGCCCTTCGAGCAACCGGATGGTCCGGTCCATGTCCGCCTCGGAACTCGCGGGGTTCTCGCCGATGCAATACACCGCCGTGAGGTCGCCTCGCTCCATCGCGTCGAACATCCCCGTGAGATGCCAGCCATAGACGGGGTCGATCGGCACGCCCCAGGCCTGCTCGAAACGTGCGCGCGCGGCGGGATCCTTCTCGAGATCCTGGAACCCCGGCAGCTTGTTCGGGATCGCCCCCATGTCGCCGCCGCCCTGCACGTTGTTCTGGCCCCGCAGCGGGTTCAGGCCGCTGCCGTACTTCCCGACATGGCCGGTGAGCAGACCGAGGTTGATCAACGACAGGACGTTGTCCACCGCGTTGTGGTGTTCGGTGATCCCGAGCGTCCAGCAGATCATCGCGCGCTCCGCGGTGCCGAAGGCGTGTGCGACTTCCTTGATCGCGTCGGCCGGAACCCCGGTCACCTGCTCGCCGCGCTCCAGGGTCCACTCCTCGACACTGTCGACGAAGCGATCGTACTCCGTCGTCGCGCCCGCGATGAATGCCTCGTCGGCGAGGTTCGCGTGGATGATCTCGCGGGCGATCGTGTTCGACAGCGCGATATCGCTTCCGACGTTCAGCCCGAGCCACAGATCCGCGAACGCCGCCGTCTCGGTGCGCCGCGGGTCGACGACCACCAGCCGCGTCCCTCGCTCGAGCGCCGTCAGAACATGGTGGAAGAAGATCGGATGCGCGGCGCGCGCGTTCGATCCCCACAGCACGATGAGATCGGTGTGTTCGACCTCCTCGTACGAGCTGGTACCCCCACCGGCACCGAATACGGTCGCCAGACCGACGACCGAGGGTGCGTGTCAGGTGCGGTTACAGCTGTCGATATTGTTGGTCCGAAGGACCTGGCGAGCGAACTTCCCTGCGATGAAGTTCATCTCGTTCGTTGCCTTCGAACAGCTGAAGATGCCTGCTCCCCGGCCGGGGTTCCGCTCCATCGCGCGGCGCAGCCCCTGAGCGGCCCGATCGAGGGCCTCGTCCCAGGTCGCGGTGCGCAGCACGCCGTTGTCGCGGACCATCGGCTCCGTGAGCCTGGTCATCGTGGCTGCCATCGATGTGTGTCCCTTCCTCCGGCTTGTCCGGATGCTCGGGATTCTAGGACCCGGCGCCGGCGGAACGACGATCGGGGTTGCGCCCACCACTGATCAGCGTTCAGCCCTGCGCGACCGCCGCGTGCCGAAAGCATGTGGTCACATGGTCGTTCACCAGCCCGGTGGCCTGCATGAACGCGTAGCAGACCGTCGGGCCAACGAACCGGAATCCCCGCCGCTTCAGGTCCTTCGACATCGCCTTCGATGCCGGCGTTTCCGCGGGGATATCCCGAAGAGTTCGGAAGCGGTTGACCGTCGGCGAGCCGTCGACGAAGGACCACAGCAGGTCCTCCAAAGACGAGTCGAGAGCCAGGATGGCCCGTGCGTTCGCGACCGTGGACTCGACCTTCAAGCGGTTCCGCACGATCGAGGGGTCACCGAGCAGCTGCTCGATCCGCGCGGGCGTGAACCGCGCCACCGCGGCCGCGTCGAAACCCGCAAACGCGTCCTGGTACCCTTCGCGCTTATACAAGATCGTCCGCCACGACAGCCCTGCTTGGGCGCCCTCGAGGGTGAGCATCTCGAAGAGACCGCGCTCGTCGTGCACAGGAACCCCCCACTCCTCGTCGTGATAGCGCAGGTATCGTGGGTCGTCGATCGGCACCCACTGGCAGCGGCGCGGCATCGACGTACCGTACGCACCCGGGTGGCCAATCACCATGCCGGCGGTCCATGATGCTTCGGATGCCCGAGTCGATATCCATCCCGATCCGCAACCTGGGCGATGAGCCCGCCGGACGTCCCGGGGAGCCGGCGGCCGGCGCCGCGGCGGAGCACTCGGCCGAGGGTTCTATCGCGGCCGCGCTCGCGGAGGTCGCGATCGAACTGGTGGTGCTCGCGACCGGCGTGATCGTCGACGTCACGCAGCGCGAGGATGACGCTGCAGCCGAGACGTCGGATCGGGTCTTGCACGCCGGAGCCGGCTTCTTGATCGAAGCGATACGCGCCGTGGGCGACGGGGCGGCTTCGCTGGAGCGCACGGCCACCGACTCGGCGAATGCCAACACCGTCACGCGCAACCTGATCGATCACTGGGAGGCGATCTGGCACCAGCGGAAGGGGGCCGGCGACAGCGGCAGCGACCAGCTGAACGCGACCGTCGACGCCGTCCTGGACCGGCTGGACCTGACGGGGCTGGTCCGTCGCCATCTCGACCTCAACGCGGTTGTCGACGATCTCGACCTCGATCCGATCATGGCGCGCGTGGATATGGATGCGCTGATCGCACGGATGGACATCGACGAACTCACGGCGCGGATCGACATGGATGCGCTCACGGCTCGGATCGACATCGCGGCGCTGGTCGAGCGGATCGACCTCACCGCGCTCGCCGCCGCGGTGATCGACGACCTCGACATCGCCGAGTTGATCCGCCAGGCCTCTGCCGAGACCACCTCGGAGGAGATCGGGCGCCTGCGGTTGCGTAGTGTCGAAGCCGACGGCGCGGTTCAGCGGGCAATGGACGTCGTGCTCCGCCGCAAGGGTGAGCGATGACCGCCCCTACCGCGCGCTTCGACACGATCCCCGCGCCGGCGCGCGCGTTCACCGGCGATCCCGCGGGCCTGGTCTCTCGGATCTCGGCGAACGCGATCGACCTCGTCGTGGTTGTGGTGCTGCTGGTGGGCGCCTACCTCGGGATCTGTGGCTTCCTCTTCCTGCGCCGCGGCGCCGACTTCTCGTTTCCGACCGTCACCTACGCCGAGGCGTACTGGGCGGGGTTCGCGATGCTCATCGTCTACTTCGCCGTGTCGTGGGCGACGAGCGGCCGTACCGTCGGCGATCGCATCATGGGCCTGCGGGTCCGGCGTCGTGGCAGCGACGAGGAGCTTCACGGATTTCGCGCGCTCGTCCGCGCGTTGCTGTGCGCGATGTTCCCGTTCCTGCTCCTATGGGTCGCCATCGACCGACGGCGGCGGAGCGTGCAGGACATCCTCGTGAGCAGCGTCGTTGTCTACCACTGGGGCGGTACGCGCTCCCCGGTCCTCTCAGACGATCCGGTCGGGGTGCGTGTAGACGTTGCAGCGACCGTCGCGGACGAACCCAACGACGGTCACGCCGAGTCGATCTCCGGCCTCGACCGCGAGTGACGACGGAGCGCTGACAGACGCCACCACCGGGATGCCGGCGACCGCCGCTTTCTGCACGATCTCGAACGAGGCGCGCCCCGACACCTGCAGCGCGGTGTCGGCGAGCGGGAGACGGCCGGCGAGCGCCTGCTCGCCGATGACCTTGTCGACCGCGTTGTGCCGGCCGACGTCCTCGCGGATCCCGATGGGTTCGCCCGACATCGTAAAGAGCCCGGCGGCGTGGAGGCCCCCCGTGCGGTCGAACACCTGTTGCGAGGCGCGCAGGCGATCGGGCAACCCGACGAGCGTCCGGGCCGATATCGCCGCGCCGACCGGCACGACGTCGCAGCGAACCGCGATGTCGTCGAGCGACGCTTTTCCGCACACCCCGCACGAGCTGGTGGCGTAGAAGTTCCTCGAGAGCATGGCTTCGTCGAACGGTTCGGTCAGCGTGACCGTGACGACGTTGAACCGCTGCTCCTCGTCGTCGAGGTCGTCGCAGTAGGCGACCCGCCGGATCCCCAAGGGGGTGACCAGCCCCTCGGTAACGAGGAACCCGGCGGCCAGCTCGAAGTCGCCGCCCGGCGTCCGCATCGTCACGGCGACCCGGATGGCGTCCTGTTCGGGTCCGTGCGCCCGGATCTCCAACGGCTCCTCGGTCGCGAGCGTGTCCGCTCGCTCGGACCGAACGTCACCGCGCACGGCGAGCACCCGCACGGGGGTCACGTTGCGACGCACGTGCTCGGGGGCGACCATCAATTGCAGCCTACCCCTCTCGCCCGCGATGACTTGGCGTCGATCGGGCCGTGG
The DNA here is from genome assembly GCA_963746995.1 of uncultured Actinomycetes bacterium. Lineage (GTDB taxonomy): Bacteria > Actinomycetota > UBA4738 > UBA4738 > HRBIN12 > AC-51. The sequence continues at coordinate 535,021 of CAVVDF010000005.1, read as the reverse complement.
AGAGCGGCGCTCGCTCGCTCTGCAGGCTGGGGTAAGGTCCGATGCGCTCAGCGCCCAGCACCCGACCGATGAAGGAGTCACGACCACCCATGAAGTCCGGTCTCGAGATCGCCCAGGAAGCCGACCTCCGTCCGATCGCCGATATCGCCGCCGCGGCGGGCATCCTGCCCGAGGAGCTCAAACCGTACGGCGCGACGCGGGCGAAGGTGTCCTTGTCGATCCTGAACCGACTCGCCGACCGCCCCGACGGAAAGCTCATCATCACCACCGCTATCACGCCGACGAAGGCGGGCGAAGGCAAGACAACGACGTCGGTCTCGCTGACCCAGGGGCTCGGAGCGATCGGGAAGGACGTCATCCTCGCGCTCCGCGAACCGAGTATGGGCCCGGTCTTCGGGATCAAGGGTGGCGGCACGGGCGGCGGCTACGCGCAGGTCGTCCCGATGGAAGAGATCAACCTGCACTTCAACGGCGATTTCCATGCCATCACGGCCGCGCACAACCTGCTGTCGGCGGCGCTCGACGCGTCGATCTTCCACGGGAATCCGCTCGGCATCGACCTCCTATCGATCACCTGGCCGCGAACCCTGGACATCAACGATCGCGAGTTGCGGAACACCGTAGTCGGCCTCGGCGGCAAGGCGCACGGCATCCCTCGACAGGAGGGGTTCGTGATCACTGCGGCCTCGGAGATCATGGCCATCCTCGCGCTCGCGCATGATCTGCAGGATCTCCGCGCACGGCTCGGCCGGATCATCGTCGCCGCGACGCACGAGGGCGCACCCGTGACCGCCGAAGACCTCAGGGTCGCCGGAGCGATGACGGTCGTGATGCGGGACGCGATCGAACCCAACCTCGTGCAGACGCTCGAGCATCAGCCGGTGTTCCTGCACGCGGGGCCCTTCGGCAATATCGCCCACGCGAACAACTCGATCATCGAGGACCGCATCGCGTTGAAGCTCGCCGACTACGTCGTGACCGAGGCTGGCTTCGCGAGCGACCTCGGGTTCCAGAAGTTCTGCGACATCGTGTGCCGGTTCGGTGGCTTCGCACCGAGCGCCGGCGTGCTCGTCACGACGGTCCGCGCCACGAAGTCCCACGGTGGGATGGCGTTCAGCGACCTCGGCACGGAGGATCTCGACGCACTCCGCCGCGGTATCGACAACCTGACCGCACACGTCCAGATCCTTCGCGAATATGGGCTCCCGTGCGTCGTGTCGATCAACAACTTCCCGTCCGACACTGACGCGGAGATCGAGCTGATCCGGGCGCTCGCGGTCGAGGCCGGCGCGGAGACGGTCGTCGTGAACCGCGGGTTCGCCCGAGGGGGCGCGGGCGCGACCGAGCTCGCGGAAGCGGTCGTCGAAGCCTGCGAGCAGCCGAACACGTTCCATCAACTGACGCCGGAGGGCACGTCGCTGAAGGATCAGATCGAGGCGATCGCGACCACGCTCTACGGCGCGGACGGGATCGACTACCTGCCGCAGGCTGAGAAGGACCTTGCCCGCATGGACGAGCTCGGGTTCGGCACCGTGCCGGTCTGCATGGCGAAGACCCATCTGTCGCTCAGCCACGACCCGCTCGCGCTGAATCGACCGAGCGCGTTCCGGCTGCCGGTGCGAGGGGTGGTCCCGAGCGCGGGCGCGGGGTTCGTCGTGGTCCTGTGCGGCGACATGCAGCGGATGCCCGGCCTCGGCACCACCCCCAACTTCATGGGCGTCGACATCGACGCCGACGGGCGGACGATCGGGCTGTTCTGATCCCGGCCCGGCCCGCGCCCCTCAGGCGTGCAGCGCGATGAAGAACGCTTCGCTGACGTCGCGCAGGATCGACTGTGCGCGATGGCGCAGCGAGTTCGCCGAGTCGGCGAGTTCTTGCTGGCGGGTCTTGTCGATGAACGTGATCGCGTTGATGTCCACATTGGCGAGGGCAGCGAGCGCGGCGGCGTGCAACGAGGTGGCGGCACTCAACGCATCCGATGCAGCGTTCGGGTTCCCGTTCGTCAGCGTCTCCTCGGCGAGGCTCATCAGGTAGACGGAACGGCGCGCAACCTCCAACGGGATGTCCGCGGCGCGTTCCAGGGCCTTCTGCAGGGTGACCGACCACATGTGCTGCTCCTCGGGCGTGCCCTTCGGCAGCTTGTAGGCGGCCATCACGTCCCGGTACGCCTCTGCGTCTTTGTCGGCCAGGCCGAGCAGCGCGTACCGCTCGTCGTCGCACTCATCGGCGATCGTGCGCATGCGATCGGCGACGTGCTCGAAGCCCTTCTTCTTGACGGTGAGTCGCGCCACCATCGCGATCATCGACGCGCCGGCCGCGGCGGAGATGGCCGCCCACGCCCCCCCACCGGGCGTGGGCGAATCAGACGCCAGATCCTCGAGATAGCGGCCCAGCCGCGTGCCGGCCGTGGGCATGTCCTCGATCGGCACCTTCCTCGGCGACACACTCGCCGTCGAGGGTCCGCTCGCCCATGTCGCCGCGCCGGGTTCAGCGGCCGGAGACGGCTCGGCACTTGTCGAGGGGGTCGGGCCCTCCCCGGGGATGCCTCCCCACTGATCGCTCATGTCGCCCTCTCGATCAATCGTTCCAGGATCTGGCCGGCCGGATCGAAGCCTGCCAGCTGCACGTGCTCGGCGACGCCCGGGGGCAACGCCGCTTCGGGCACCAATCCCACGATCTCCGTATCGGTTACCTCAAGGCCGAGGGGGGTTGCCTCGGCGACGACGGCATCGTACGCCGCGGTGAGCCCGGTCACATCGGTGTCGACGAGGTTCATCGACACCGTCACGCATCGACGCTCCGGGACCGCGAATCCGATCGCTCGCACGGCCCGGAGCCCGCCCGACGATTCCCGGATCGCACGGGCGATCGCCGTGGCCGCGTCCTCGTCCGCACCGGCGAGATACGCGTTGAACGCGACGAGCGGCTTGCGCGCGCCCACTGCGGTGGCGCCGGCCGGTCCGATCATATGCGGGCCGAGATCGGGCAGCCGCTCCCCCCGTGTGACGGCGTCTCGGAGACCTTCGAACTCGCCGCGCCGAACCTCGGCGAGCGAGCGTCGCTCCGGCAGCAACGCCGCCTGGTCGTACAGATACACCGGCAGGTCGAGCTGCTCGGCCAGGTCTCGGCCGACCGCACGCGCGAGGGTGACGCACTCCTCCATCGTGACGCCCCGCACCGGCATAAACGGGATCACGTCGGCGGCGCCCATCCGCGGGTGACCGCCGTGATGCTGCGTCATATCGATCAGCCCGATCGCCACGCGGGTTCCGGCGACCGCTGCGCGGGCGACCGCGTCGCGGGACCCCAACACGGTCGTGTCCAGCCGATGATGGTCCCCGTCGGCCTGCCGGTAGACGAGGTGTGCGCCCGGGACCTGCAGTGCATCGCAGATCGCGTCCATCACGTCGACGCGGCGGCCCTCCGAGAAGTTGGGCACGACCCCGTAGATCGCCTCGCTCACGCAGGCAGGATACGCGAGGGCCGGCACCGGCCGGCCCTCGTTCTCCTGTGGATCAGCCGCGCGGACGCTGCTTCTGCGGATCCAAGACGGACAACACGTCGACGGTCGCCGCGCTGCCGCCCGCTTCCACCGCCGAACCGTCGCTGGCCGCGGCGGCGTCCAGGATCGCAAGCCCGATCTTGCCGACGCGCGGGCTGTCGGCGAGGGAGGTCACCACACCGACCTGCGCGCCGTCCTTCGTGACCGCCGTGCCGGCCTCGGGCAGATCCCCGTCGAATCGCAGGGTCTTGAATCGCTTGGGCGGGTTCGCTCCGTACGCCGCCAACGCCCCGGCCGCCACGCACTCGGTGCCTGCCTTGATGAACCGATCCATCGACACGTCCCATGGGGAGGTCTCGCCTGGCTGGTAGTCCTCAGCGATGATGATGAGCCCCACCTCGGTGCGCGCGAGTTCCACCGCCTCGAGCCCGAAGGGTTTCGCGCCGGTCTCGACGAGCGCGTCCCATACCGTTTGCGCGTCCCCGGGGTCCAGCACGACCTCGTACCCGTGCTCCCCGCTGAACCCGGTCCGGAGCACGTGGGCGCTCGCCCCGGCGACCGTGGTCGCCTCCGGCCAGCACCGGAAGTACGACAACTCGCCAAGATCTCGGCCGACGAGCGGTTGCAGCGTCGCCTGCGACGACGGGCCTTGGATCGAGATCATCGCCAGGTCCTGGGTGCGATGCGTCACCGTGGCGTCCAGGTCGCCCGCTGTCTCGCGGAACCAATCGTCGATCCCCGCGGAGTTGATCATGACCCAGTACCGGTCCGCGGCGAGTCGGTACACGTTCCCGTCGTCGATCATCAGACCGTCGGCGTTCACGAACGCGCCGTAGCGCACCGAGCCGTCGGTCATCCCGTCGATCTCGTTCGTGAACCGGCGCTGGATCAACCGGCCGGCATCGGGCCCGGTCACCTCGTACTTGCAGGTCGAGAACAGATCCCAGATGCCGGTGCCGGTTCGGATCGCTTCGTATTCCTTGACCGGGTCGTCGCCCTCGTGCATCGCCCAGGGGTACCCGTCCTCCCAGATGATCTCCGCCCCATGCTCGACGTGCCAGTCGTGCAGCGGCGACTTGACGTCCTCGCTCATGCGTTCCGCTCCTTCCTCATCCCGGACCTCGCGTCCGGCGCGTCATCACGTTCTACCGCAGGTTTGAACAGCGATTCAAGTCAGTGCGCCAACCGGCGCAGGTCGCCGACCGTCGGCTCGGGCAGGCCCGGAAGCTTGCCGGCCAGCGCCAGGAACAGCTGCGCGGTCACGAGCGCGTCGTCCAAGGCGTGATGGGGCTCCGTCACGGGTATCTGATACCGCGCGGCTGTTTGCGACAGGCCATAGCCTCGTTCGGCACGGCTCGCCGAGGGGGCCCCGTCCACCGCGATCGCGAGATCCCGGACGTCGATCGTGCGTCGGCGCCACCACCGGTCGCTCCCCCCGAAGACCCCTCGCAAGAACGCCACCTCCACCTCGGCGAACCACGCCAGCACCAGCCGACCGTCAAGCGCCGCCCGGAGCCCCGGCGCCGCGGCGTCGATCGTCGGGGCCTCCGCCAGATCGCTGGGTCGCAGGAGGTGCACCGTCTGCGAGCGTGCGGAGGGCGCCTTCGGCGGCCGGATCAATACATGCAGGCACCCGCCCACGAGGATGCGGCCTCGCTCCACGGGAACCACGCCGTAGGAGATCACGTGATCGTTCGCGTAGTCCAAGCCCGTCGTCTCGAAGTCGAGGGCGACGAACCGCGCGGCGCGCCAGGAGGTCGAGCGCCGCACGGCGGGGGTTGAGGGCCGTCGTCCCCCTATCGCCCGCATCGCACCGTCTCCTCGGGGGTCAGGACCACATCGACGCGCAGATCGAACGCGCCGGCGGGGAGGTCGTCGTCGACCAGCTGCACGGAGAAGCCGACCCCCACCCGCAGCGTGTCCTCGCGCGTGCGCAGCAGGAAGCGATCGTAGAAGCCACCACCGTAGCCGATGCGGCGACCCGCACGATCGTAGGCGACCGCAGGCGTCACAACGACGTCCAGGGTTTCAGGCGCGATCGGCCTGCCATCGGTCGGCTCGCGGGCGCCGAAGGACGTGAGCGACGTCGGGTCGCCCGGTCGAAACGAGCGTGCCTCGATCGCGTCACCGACGATCACCGGGAGCGCGACGACCACGCCGCTCGGAGCCAGTGCCTCCATCAGGGGATCGAGCGAGAGCTCGGATCCGAACGAGGAGAACGCAAGCACGGTGGTCGCGTCGGAGACCTCGGGCAACGCCAAGAACCGGCGTGTGACGGCAAGCGCGGCGGCCCGGCGATCCTCGGGAGAGACCGCGGCACGCAATTCGAGGACGCGCCGACGGACGGCCCGCTTGGCGCGCTTGAGCTCCTCGGATCTCACGAACGCAGGATCTCCGAGATCACCTCGACCCTGTCCGGTGGCCCGGCCGCGAGCGGGATCATCCAGGTCACCCCGATGGTCTGCAGGCGATCGCGCAGGCGCCGGAGATCGTCGACGGTTCCGCGCCAGATATCGAGCGAGCCGCCCTTGGCCGCGCGCCCCGCCTCGAGTCGCTCGAGCGTTGCGCGATCCTCACCGACCAACGCGATCGCCGCCCAGGTCGGCGGTACCTCCGCCGGGTCGCGACCAGCCGTTCGTGCGGCCACCGCGAGCTCCCCCGCGCGCGCCACGAAGCCGTCGTCGCTCATGCCCCAGCCGTTCCACGCGTTGGCGGTGCGCGCGGCGACGGCAACGACGCGCGAACCGGTTCCCCCGATCCACACATCGGCCCCCGCGGCCGGCAGCAACGGTCCGGCGATCGGTGCGATCGCCGGACCGCCCGGCCAGGGGTGCCCCGCGAGGAGGGAACGCAGGGAAAGAGCGGTGTCCCCAAGCGCCACAGCCCGTTCGTCGGGCGCCGGATACGCCAATCCCAACACCGCATGTTCGGCGGCGCCGAAACGGTCGCCGAGTCCGAGCCCGATCACCGCCCCGCCGCCGGCGAGCTGCCCAAGCGCAGCAGACTCCTTCGCGAGCACCCCGACCGGGCGAAACAGCGCCCGCGACACGAGGACGCCCACGCCGAGCCGCGGCGATGCGGCGGCGGCGGCGCTCAGCAAGGAGAAGGGCTCCACCGAGGGCCGCTGTGGCCCGTTCGGCGGGAACAGGTGGTCGTAGACGAACACCGCGTCGTACCCGGCGTCATCGGCTCGCGCGGCGACGCCGAGCGGGCCCCGCGGGTCGGAGGTGAACGCCGACAGGAACAGGCCGAACTTCACCCGGCAGCCTCCTGCGCCCATCTGGCTGCGCCCACCGCAGCGCCGTCAGGTCCGAGCGCAGCGGGGACGATCGGCACGGCCGGCCGGTGGGCCACGCCCTCGATCGCCTCGGCCGCCGCCGCTCGTGCCGGACCCAAGAGCAACTCGCCCGCCCCGGCCGCAGCACCGCCGCCGACGACGACGAGGGCGGGATCGAGCACGTTCACAAGCCCGGCGATGCCCGAACCCAGGCGCGCCCCAACCGTGTCGAGGATGTCGATGCCGATCGCGTCCCCGGTTCGTGCGGCCGCCACCACGGCACGGGCATCGGTGCCGGCGCCGAGGCGCGCCGCGCCGAGGCGATCGATCGCCGAGCCACTCGCCACCGTCTCCCAACATCCCTGCTGCCCGCAGCCGCACGTGATCCCGCCGGGCTGCACGATGATGTGGCCGATCTCGGCGGCGAACCCATGGGCGCCGCGAACCACCCGACCGTCGGCGACGATGCCGCCGCCGATCCCGGTGCCGACGCCGACGTACAGGAAATCGTTCACACCCAGCCCCGCGCCCGCGCGGAGCTCCCCGAACGCAGCGGTGGTGCAGTCGTTGTCGACGAACACCGGCACGCCGAGCCCCTGGAACAAGGCGCCGAGATCGACGTCACGCCAGGCGATGTTCGGCGAGTACCGCACGACGCCCGTCCCCGCTTCGACGAGCCCCGCCGCACCGATACCGATCGCGCCGACGTTCGATGTCCAGATCGATCGCACAGCGTCACGCACGGTGCGCACGAGCGCCGCGATGTCGTCGGCCGGCGTCTCGACACTCGCTCGTGTCTGCGCCGAGCCGTCGGCGCCGAGCCGAATCACCGTGGCCTTGGTGCCGCCGACATCGACGCCGATGGCCGGCACGCTCATCCGATGTCGATCTTCTCCAAGCGCACCGCCGGCGCGGGCTCCGTGCCTGAAACCTCGTCCCCACGCTGGTCGATGACCGCGCGGAACGCGAGGAACAGCTCGGACCCAGCCTTGAGCAGATGGGTGATGAGCTCCGGGGCGAGCGGCTGGACCGCGCCGACCGCGGTGCACACCGGGCACCACGCGACGGCACACGATCCCTGGGCCGCCGACTCGTCAATGGGCTGTTCTTCATGCGCCGCCATCGTTCGCTCCTTCCGCTGCAGGTCGCTCGAACACGATCTCGAGCCGGTCGTCGATCAAGTTCGCGCCGCGGACGTCCATCCGTTTCAAGGTCTGCGGAAGCATCAGGTTCCGCTTGTAGGGACCGACGCGCACGACCAGCTCGTCGCCGCCGCGGTGCACGTCGAGATCGCCACCGGTGATGAATCGCAGCCGCATGTTCAACACGTACCCGTCACCGCGCCGCTCAACGGAGATCGGATCGTCCACGTACAAGACGGCGGTGGCGTCGCGCTCGGCGTACACCTCATCGGCCATCTCTGCGAGCAGCCTGACACCAACCATCTCGCGATCGAACAGCCGCGCCTCCAAGATCGGTACCGGTTCGAACGACTCGTGCACGGTCGCCAGATGCTCGGCTTGGATGTCCTTCCACTTCCCGAAGTAGGGATCGGTGACGTCGGGCGGCAGCACACGGTTCACGATCACGGCATCGACGCGATAGCCGAACAGGCCGAGGTAGGTATAGGTCCGCCGCGCTTCCGCGATCACCATCTTCTCGGGGTTCACCACCAAGCGAACCGACGACATCGCCTCGTCCGCCAGGATGTGACGCACGGCCTCCAGGTTGTGGTGCAGCCGCTCGACCGCCGCGAACACCTTGTCGCCGGCGATCGGCAGGTTGGTCGTGCGCGACACGAGCGGTCGCACGACCTTCACCACGCGGCGCTGGACGGGGAAGATGCGCTCGATGTACCAGTTCATGATGTCCGGCAGGCTCAGCAGCCGCAGCGTCTCGGCCGTCGGCGCGCAGTCGACGAGCACGACGTCGTAGGCGCCCGACTCCACGTGGGTCTTCACGTCGATCAAGGCGAAGATCTCGTCGATCCCGGGGATCACCGTGAGCTCCTCCGCCTGGATCGTGTCGGTGCCGGCCCAGTTCATCACTTGGACCATGTAGTCCTGGATCTCGCGCCAGTTGTCCTCCAGCCGCGCCTGAGCGTCGATCTGCTGCGCCCAGAGGTTCTCGGTGATCTCGTTCGGGGTGTCGCCGATCCGAACCTCGAACGCGTCCGCGAGGGAATGTGCGGGATCGGTGCTCATGATCAGCGTGCGGAGTCCCGCGCCGGCCGAGCGGACGGCCGTCGCCGCCGCGATCGTCGTCTTGCCCACCCCGCCCTTACCGGTGAACAGGATGACGCGCATCCCGGCAGCTTAGCCGGTCCCGCGCGAGCAGCGGGGTTCAGCGCACGCTGGCCGCCACGGCGATCGCGACGACGTTCAACACCGTGTGGGCGCAGATGTTGGCGACGAGCGTCTTCCGACGCTCGAACATGGCGGCGAAGAGGAGTCCCGTGAGCCACAGCGAGAAGAACCGGATCGGCTCGACGTGGACGAATGCGAACATCGCCCCCGAGGCGAGCCCGGCCCAGGCGAACCGGCTCCACCGTCGGAGCCCCTGGAACACGAACCCCCGGAAGTACAGCTCCTCGCACGTCGGCGCAACCGCCACCGCCATCACCGCGAACGCCCAGAACCACGCTCCCTCGAGCCCTGCGTCCGGGTATGTGTATGGGTGCCCGAGGATCCGCCTCGACCACCGCGACGGTGATGAGGAGCACGACCAACCCCGCCACGAGCGCGAGCAAGCCCATCCCGATCCCGACACCGATGTCGCGGCGCGACCACCCCCCCCGCCGGAGCCCGAGTGGCTCCAACGACCCGGATCGCCGGCGAACCCACAGCGCGATCGGGAGCGCGAGCGCGAGTTGCTGCAGCAGCGTCAGCAGCACCGCCCCCCCATCGCCGTCCCAGCCGAAGAACCCGAGGATCATCAGGTAGGCGAGCATCACGATGCCGAACGGCGCGAGCGCGAGCGCCCAGAACATCCCGGCGTCCACCTCGAGGAATGGCCACCGGCGATCTGGGCGTACCGGGATCGCCGCGGACGCGAGCGCGGGCGGCGGCGGTGGGGCGAGCGCCATCGTCACCCCATCTCGACACGGCGCTTGAGCCGCTCGAGCGCGTTCTCGATCACGCGTTTCGCCCCTTCGGTGCGCAAGAACCCCGGGACGAGGGGGCCGAGTTCGACCGCGAGCCGGTAGGTCACCCTCGTGAGATCGGCATCGACCTCATCGAGGAGATACTCGCCGCGAACCTCACGGACCGCGCCGTGCGCTTCGACCGAATCCCAGGAGATCGCCGTGCCCCCCGGTGCGTAGCGGTATCGCAAGGTGTACGAAGCCTTCCCGAGCACCGGCACATCGACCTCGAATGCGACGTCTGTCGCTCGGCCGCCCTCGCCGCGTGCACGCACCTCCACCCGCCGAACCTCAGCCCATTCGGGATAGGCCTCGTAATCCTCGATCACGTCGACCACATCGTCGAGCGGGGCGTCGATATCGATGGTGCCTTCGGCGTGCTCCATGCGGGGACGGATACTACCGTCGAGCGCTGGTCGCCACGGACAACGCGATCATCCCGACGACCACGAACATCACGCCCACCCCGACCCACAGCAAGATCTTGGACGGAACGAGCAGCCGTCCGCGCGCGGCGAGTTCGGGGATCTCGACGAGCGACAGCGCGTACACGGCGATCGCGAGGCCCATCGTCAAGACGATCGCGAGCAGCGCCGGGCCCGAGCGCGGCGTCGCCGACGAGCAGGAGGATGGCGAGGGCCAACGCGATGACGAACAGCGCTGACCGGGCGAACCCGTCCAGGCCGTAGCCCAGCATCGTGTGCCCCGCCCCTGGCAACAGCATCGAGCGGGCCCGTGCCGCGGCGGGGTCGACCTTCCGCCCCGCGCCGCGCATCACGGCCGCGAATGGGGTCCCGCACGTCGTACAGACCTCGAGCTGGATGGGGTTGCGAGCCCCGCAGACGGAGCACGGCCAGACGGCCTCCTCGAGCACGGGGGACGTCGCAGCGTCGCCGGGGGGCCGGGCGGTCTGCGCCTCGGGCACAGCGGGCGCCGACGGGGTGGGAGCGGGCGGCGGCGGCGTCGGCTCCCGGAGGTTCGCGAAACACTGCCCGCACCACTCGGCGTCCGCGCTCACCAACGCGCCGCACGAGGGGCACCGGCGCTCGTCGTCATCCACGGAACGGGAGGCTACCCCGGCGTCGGAGCCGAGCAAACCACCTCAGCCTTGTGCGGCGGCCAGGAGCCACGCCGCGAGACGCTCTGCGATGGCGGGCCATGTGTGGTCGCGGAGCACGCGCTCGCGACCGGCGGTGCCCATCGCGCGCGCTGTGGTGGGATCGCTCAGCAGCGATGCCACCGCGTCCGCCACGTCCGGGACGGCCGCGCCATCGACCAGGAGACCCGTTTCGCCGTCGACGAGGGATTCGCGAGCACCACCGGAATCGCCGACCACGACCGGCTTGCCGCAGGCCGCAGCTTCGATGAAGACGTTGCCCCAGCCCTCCACCTCGAGCCCGCCGAGGCGAGATCGGCACGGCATCGCGAACACGTCGCCCAGCGCGTAGTAACGGGGCAGATCCTCCTCGTCCACCTGCCCGGTGAAGACGATCGAGCCCGCCGGCGCCTCCGCCGCCATCGAACGCAGCCGTCGTTCATCCGGCCCTCCGCCGACGATCACCAGCGCGGCGTCCGGCACCCGAGCGCGGATCGCCGGCATTGCGCGGATCAAGACGTCTTGTCCCTTCCGCGCGACCAGCCTGCTCACGCACACCACGACGGGCCGGTCCTCGAGCCCGAGATCCCGACGGATGTCGGCGGTCTCGAGATCGGGTCGGAAGCGGGTCACGTCCGCGCCCGGGTACAGGACGGACACCGGAACGTCCTGCGGCACCGCGGTTCGCACCGTCCGGGCGATGAACGCCGAACACATCACGGCGACCCGGCTCGCCCGGCCGGTGGCATAGCGCATCAGCGCATGCGTCCCCGGAGCGATCGAGAGCCAGTACTCGAAACCGTGCGCGGCCGCGATGTACGGCAGTCCGGCGCGCGCGAGTCTCGGACCGAGGACCGCCAATGGGTACGTGGCGCCGAACAGGATCACGTCGGCGCCGAGTTCGGCCGCTGCGGCCGCGACACGATCCGCGACCGCCGGCGTCGGCCACACGAACCGCTCCGGTTGCCGAAAGACCCGGAACGGGGCCGCGTCGTCGTACGTGTCCGCACCGTCCCATGCCGGGCACCACACCCCGACACGGGCGGGAGGGAACTGCTGCACGAGAGCTTCGAGGGTGCGCTGGATGCCCCCAACACGCGGTGCGAAGTCGTTGGTCACGAGCAATGTCGTCGGCACATCCACCCAGTGATGATGGACGACCGCACCCCGGCGCGACCACGCGCACGAACGGCCCCCACCCGGCCGACCCACAGTTCCGGAGTCCCGGGCACGGACGGCGGCAGGTACCGGGCTAGTCCTTCCGTGTCATTTCTATCCCCAGAGGCGGTCATCGGACCATCATCTGCGCCAGACCCCTTCCGCTCGCGCCACCCGTCTGCTATGAAACGACTCCCGGTGTTTCCGGGCGCAGAGCGAGGGGGAAGATGGTGAGGATCGAGCGGTTCCCAGAGGTCGATCTTGCGACCTTGCCCACCCACCCGACACCCCCCGACTTCTGGCAGGAACGAGCCGCGTGCTTCGGCGTCGAGCCCGACGTGTTCTTCCCCATCTCGGAGGAGGAAGCCGGACCCGCGCTCGCGTTCTGCGGCGCCTGCAGGATCCGCGAGGAATGCCTGTCGTGGGCGCTCAAGAACGGCGAGCGCTACGGCGTCTGGGGCGGCACGACGGAGCAACAGCGCCGGCGGCTTCAGCGCCACGTCGCGTGAGCACGACCACCTAGACTCTGCGGCACATGCCGCACGACCTGACGCCCCGATCGAGGCCATCGCGCCGCTGCGCATCAGCTTCGTCGGCGGCGGCACGGACTTTCCCGCATTGGTTCGAGGAGCACGGTGGCGCGGTGCTGTCGGCGACGATCGACCATGTCGTGCGGGTGGCGATCACGCCACGCGACGATCGGCGTGGTCGAGGTCCGTTCGCTCGATCTCGACCAGATGGTCGCCTACCACCTCGACGAGGGCCCCGTCTACGACGGCGCACTCGATCTCGTGAAGGCGGCGATCGCCGACGCCGGGCTGGACGTCGGCGTCATCGGTGGAGATCTGCAGTCCGAGGCGCCACCCGGGCAGCGGGCTCGGCGGCTCGTCGGCGCTCGTGACGGCGGTCGTCGCCGGCGCTCGCGATGCTCGGCGGGCGCCGCTGACGCGCCGACGAGCTCGCGCGGACGGCCTATCGGATCGAACGCGACGATCTCGGCATCAGCGGCGGCTGGCAGGATCAATACGCCGCCGCCGTGCGGCGGGCTGCAACCTGCTCGAATTCGCGCGCGCGGCGGTCACGGTGACCCGGTCGCCGACCGCGACGCGGATGAGCGAGCTTCGCCAGGGGCTCCTGCTCTGCTACACGGGCCACGTCCGGCGCAACGTCGGGTTGATCGACCGGCAGATCGCGCTGCACGCGGCGGCCGCGAGGAAACGCTGCTCGGCATGAAGCGGCTGCAGGAGATGGCCTATGCGATGCGCGACGTGATCGAGCGCGGGCGACCTCGCCGGCCTCGGTGCGCCTGCTCCACGAAGCGTTCATGGCAAAGAAGCAGATGAACCCGCACATCGCCGAGGACACGCCGATCGAGCAGATGCTGAGCGCCGCCCGCGAGGCCGGAGCGCTACGGCGGCAAGATCTGCGGCGCAGGTGGTGGCGGCTATCTCCTGCTCGCCGCGCCGCCCGCCGCGCACGGCGCGGTCCGGGCGTCCCTGGAGGCGATCGGCGGGCAGTTCGCCGCCTTCGCCTTCACCGCGCACGGCGTCCGAGCCCGCGCGCGGCGACTCGAGTGGACGCCCGCGCGATGACCCGTCGCTTCGCGCTCGTCGATCGCGACGGCACGATCAACCAGGAACGGCACCACCTGGCATCCGGCCGAGTCTCGCGCTGATCCCCGGAGCTGCTGCCGAGGCGCTCGTCCGCCTGCGCGACGAGCTCGGCATGGGGATCGTCGTCGTCTCGAACCAGGCCGAGGTCGGCCGCGGCAACCTCGCCCCGGACACGCTCGAGGAGATCAACGCGCGCCTGCGCTCGCTCTGGCGAACGAAGGTGCAAGCGTCGATGCGATCCTCGTCTGCCCGCACACGCCGAGGACGGCTGCGGCTGTCGCAAGCCCGCGCCCGGTCTCGCCGAGCGAAGCGCCGAGCGGTTCGGGTTCGACCCCGACGGAGGCGTTCGTCATCGGCGACCACGCCGGGGACATGGGCCTGGGCCGAGCGATCGGCGCCACCACCATCCTCGTGCGCACGGGCCACGGCCTCGAGGAGGAAGCGGCGGCCGAGCCGCTCGCCGATCATGTCGCCGACGACCTCCCGCACGCCGTGGCTATCATCGCCGGACTCGTCGCACGGGAGGCGATGACGGTGGACGCAGCCCAGGCACGAGAGCGGGCGGTCAAGCTACCTGCGCGATGCCGCGCCACGATGGCCACTGTGGGTGTGCGAGTGCCTCGACGACATCCTGCGCCGCGGCGACGATGCTCGTGACGGCGTTCCGCGCGGGCGGCACGCTGCTGATCTGTGGCAACGGCGGCAGCGCCGCCGACGCGCAGCACCTGGCCACCGAGTTCGTCAGCACGCTCACGCTCGATCACCGGCGTCCGGCGATGCGAGCGATCGCGCTCACCACCGACACCTCCGCGCTCACCGCGATCGCGAACGACTTCGGCGCGGAGCGGATGTTCGCCCGGCAGGTCGAGGCGTTCGGCGCGACCCGGCGACGTGCTGCTGGCGATCTCGACGAGCGGCAACTCGCGCGAACGTGCTCGCCGCCGGCCGGCGGCGGCGCGAGAGATCGGCTGTCGCGTGATCGCGCTCACCGGAGCCTCGGGTGGCGGCGCTCGCCCCGCTGGCCGATGTCGCGATCCGCGTGCCCGTCCACCGCGACCGGCCACATCCAGGAGTGCCACCTGGCGATCGAGCAACTGCTCGCCCTCCTGGCCGAGCGCGAGCTCTACCCCGCCACGCCCTAGGCGCCGACCCAGCAGCCGCCCGCGGCGTGTCGGACCTCGGAGGCGGCACCATGGCGCACATGGCCACCGGCCTCCCTCGATCCCGGCATCCTCGATATCCGAACATCTGTTCGGTATGGTCCGGCCCTGCCGTCCTCCCCGACCCCCGCGCAGATCTTCTGGCGAGCCGGTCCAGACCGCGCTCGGCGACGCCGTGCCCCTCGACGAGGTCTCGTTCGTCGTCGTCGACCTCGAGACGACGGGCGGCTCGCCCGTCGACGACGCGATCACCGAGATCGGTGCGGTGCGATTCGCCGGCGCCGAGCGCGCTCGGCACGTTCCAGACGCTGGTCGACCCCGAGCGGCCGATCCCGCCCTACGTCGCGCACCTGACCGGCATCACCGACCGGCTGGTGGCCGGCGCACCTTCGACTCGCGCAGTGATCCTGCCGCGTTCCTCGAGTTCGCGCGCGGCGCCGTGATCGTCGCCCACAACGCGTCCTTCGACGTCGGCTTCCTCAACGCGAACCTGCTGCGGCTCGACTACCCGGCGCTGCCGGCGCCCGACGGTGTGCACCGCCAAGCTCGCGCGCCGACTCGTGTGGCCCGACGTGCCGAACGTCAAGCTCCGCACGCTCGCCGACGTACTTCCGGACGCGCGTCCGCCCGACCCACCGGGCGCTCGACGACGCCGAGGCGACGGGCGAGGTCCTCCAGGGACTGCTCGACATCGGGCGCACCTCGGGATCCGCACGCTCGGCGAGCTGGCGCATGCCTGCAGCGCGCGCGGCCGGCCCAACTTCGCGCAAGATCGCGCTCGCCGAGGACCTCCCGCGCGCGCCGGGCGTGTACCTGTTCCGCGATCGCAACGGACAGATCCTCTACGTCGGGAAGGCGAAGGACCTCCGCGCCCGGGTGAAGTCGTACTTCTACGGCGATGAGCGAAAGAAGGTGCAGGACCTCGTCGCCGCGGTGACCGCGATCGACGCGGTGCCGCGCCCGTTCCGAACTCGAGGCGCTCGTGGTCGAGACCCGGCTGATCGCGCCGCACATGCCGCGATTCAACGCGCACGGCAAGCGCTGGCGACGCTTCGCCTACCTGAAGCTCGACCCGGCGGACGCGTGGCCGCGCATGGAAGATCGCCCGCGCCGTGGACCCCGCCGACGGCGCGACGTCTACCTCGGTCCGTTCCCGACTGAGCGGCCGAGCCCGGCTCGCCGAAGGAGGCGCTCGAGGAGGCGTTCCCGCTGCGCAGATGCACGCGGGCCATGGGCCGGCGCACGCGGTTCGCGCCCTGCGCGCTCGCCGACATCGGCCGATGTCTCGCGCCGTGCGACGGACGCACCACGATCGAGTCGCTACGGGGCGCTGGTCGGCGACGTCCAGGAAGCGCTCGCCTCGCCGGCGAGATGCTCGCGGACGCTTGACGCGCCGGATGGACGCGCTCGCCGACCAGGAGCGCTTCGAGGAAGCCGCGCTCGCACGCGACCGCCTGCACGCGCTCGCGGAGGTGCTGAGCCGGATGCGGCTGGATCGCTGGCTCACGGCCGGCCGGCTCGTGCTCGCCGGGCCGGCCGGGCCGGTCGAGCTCGACCGAGGGTCCCTCGCGCAGCGCGCCGACGCCCGTGGCGGACGCGCCTCCGATCGGCTGGCCGCCGCCGCGCGACCGCGCCGACGAGCTGGCGATCGTGCGGTCGTTCGTTCGTCGCCATCCGATGCGGGTCCTCGCGTGCGACGCGCGCCCCCGCCGAGCCGGTCGACGGCGGGGCAGAGCTCGCACGCCCTCCTTGCGCGCATCCGCGCTGGCGACGACGCGACCGTCCGGCGCTGGCGCTTCGCGCGCGCCCACACGGTGGCGACCGGGCTGCCCGCACCCCGCCGCTAGACTGGCGCGATGGAAACCGCGGTGATCCTCGAGGGCGCACGCACGCCGATCGGTCGATTCCTCGGCTCGTACGCGGAGACCACGACCGTCCAGCTCGGGACCGCGGCGGCGGTCGAGGCGATGCGTCGCGCCGACGTCGAGCCCGACCAGATCGACCAGACGATCATGGGGCACGCCCGCCAGGCGGGCAACGGACCCGAACACCGGCCGGCAGGTCTCGGTCCGCGCCGGGGTTCCGGTCGAGGTCAGCGCCTACAACGTCAACATCGCGTGCGGCTCGGGCATGAAGGCGGTGCAACTGGGCGCCCAGCAGATCGCGCTCGGTGACGCGGAGGTCGTCCTCGCCGGCGGCATGGAGAACATGACGCGGGTGCCGTTCCTGTTGCCCGACATGCGCGTTGGGCCACCGGCTGGGCAACACAGAGGTCGTGGACGCGATGTACCGCGACGGTCTCCTCGACCCCCTGTGCGACCTCATCATGGGCGAGACCGCAGAGAATCTGGTCGACCGCTACGATATCGGCCGCGACGGAGCAGGACGCCTTCGCGCTCGAATCACAGCAGAAGGCCGCCGACGAGCCAGGACCGTCGAGCCGATGAGATGTTCCCGGTCGAGGCGACGCTCGGCCGCACCACGACGACCGTCGCCGCCGACGAGCACGTCCGGCCGGACACGACCATGGAGAGCCTCGCGAAGCTGCGCCCGTGTTCCGGGACGGCGGCAGCGTCACCGCGGGCAACTCGAGCGGGCTCACGGACGGCGCCGCGGCCATGGTGCTGATGTCCGAGGCCCGCGCGCAAGGCCGAGGGGCGCACCCCGCTCGCCCGCATCATCGGCTGGAGCTGGGCCGGCGTCCCGCCCGAGATCATGGGCATCGGCCCGGTGCCCGCGACCAAGAAGGTCCTCGAGCGCACCGGGCTGTCGATGGCCGACATCGACCTGATCGAGATCAACGAGGCGTTCGCCGCGCAGGTGATCGCGTGCGAGCGGGAGCTGAAGTTCGATCGCGACAAGCTCAACGTGCGCGGCGGCGGGATCAGCCTCGGCCATCCCATCGGGATGAGCGGCGCCCGGATCATCCTGTCGCTCGCCTACGAGATGCGATCCGCCGGCGCGTCGCTCGGCCTCGCGACGCTGTGCATCAGCGGCGGCCAAGGGCTCGCGGTCATCCTCGAGCGCACCTAGGGCGCGCCGGCGGCCACTCGATCCGGACGAGCGCCGCCCGCCGGCTCCACTCGACTGAGATCGCCGCCGTAGCCGGCGCTGGTACTTCGCGACCATCGCGGGCCTGACGACGCGTTCGACGGATCCGTCGCCTCGACCGGGCCGAGCGGTGGTGTCGCGCCGCTCGCCCGCGATCTCCAGCGTGACCGTTCGGATCCTGGACAAGGTTGCGGTACCAATCTGCCGCCGTGCCTCCGACAGGAGATACGCGCCGTCGTCGTGCGCCACGAACCAGATCTCGATCCGGTGCGGCGCGCCGCTGCGCCGGCCGCGGGTGGTGAGGTAGCAGTACGTCGGCGTCAGCGAGCGCCGCGATCGATGCCATCGATCACCCGAAGAACGCCCATGCGAGCAGCCCGCCGATCACGATGATCGCCGCGAGCAGGAACACCAGGTCGCCACGCTTGATCCGTCCCGGCTGCATCGCGTTGAAGCCCACTGCCCTCACCCCTGGGTGATCAGGTTCCTCGACAGCTGCGCGACCGACGCCGGATCGCCCCCATGACGGTGGCGGCCTCGATCGTGAACGCCGGCCGCAGCGACGCGATCTGCTCGAGCGCAGACTCGAGCCTGCTCCCCGCCTCCTCGGCCCCACGCAAGGCCTCGACCAGGACGACCGCGTAATCGGGTTGAACGGCTCGCCGTCCCACGGACACGCGCCGCCGCTCGCGACGATCTGGTCGACGAACACCTCGCGATCGCATCGCTTGCAGGTCGCCTTGATCTTCACACCGGTTCCTCCTGCGGGACGAGCCCCCGCTCATCGA
The DNA here is from genome assembly GCA_963746995.1 of uncultured Actinomycetes bacterium. Classification (GTDB taxonomy): domain Bacteria; phylum Actinomycetota; class UBA4738; order UBA4738; family HRBIN12; genus AC-51. The sequence goes on along the minus strand of CAVVDF010000005.1, from coordinate 516,234 downwards.
GCAACTCCCAGAGCCGGTCGGCGACCGCGAACGGGTCCGCCGGCTTGACGTACCACGCGTCGGCACCTGACCACGAGGCCAGCCACTCGTCCTGCGACCGCTCCAACAGTGTGACGATCACCCCCGTGTACGGCGTGGCGTCGTCGCGGAGCGACCGGGCGAGCGCGAACGCCCCCATGCGCGATGCGATCTCGTCGGCGATCACGATGTCCGGCCGGTCACGCAGCGCCGCCCGCAACGCGAGTTCGCCGTTGGCGGCGGCCCGGAACCGGAGCGGCCGATCCAGTCGGCGCTCGATGCTCCGCACGGTAAGCGCCATCACCTCGCGGGTCCGTGGATCGGGCGACATCAGCAGGACCTCCACGAGCGCGAGGCTACCATGGCGACCTGCGGGTCTTTGCCCCGGAAGGCCCCCTCGGCTACCGTGGCGCCGTCGTCACCACCAAGGAGGGGCACGTGGACAACGTCGGCAAGGCAGCCATCGCGGAATTCGTCGGGACCTTCGCGCTGATCTTCTTCGGCGCCGGTGCCATCATCATGACGGGCGGCCAAGACCTCGTGGCGATCGCCCTGGCACACGGCCTTGCGATCGCGATCATGGTCTCGATCATGGCGCAGATCTCCGGCGGGGTCTTCAACCCAGCGATCCAGGTCGCGCTGTGGGTCACTGGGAAGATGCCGAGCGCCCGATCGGGCGTGTACATCGTCGCGCAATTGCTTGGCGCGGTCGCCGCTGCGTACCTGCTCAAGTACCTCGTCCCCGCCGTAGCCTTCGACGGGGTCACGGGCGGCGTCCCGGCGCTCGGGCCGGGCATCGCCGTTGGCAAGGGCATAGCCATCGAGGCCACGTTGACGTTCTTCTTGGTCTGGGCCGTGTTCGGGACAGCGGTCGATGATCGCGGACCGCTCGCCAAGACGGCCGGGTTCACGATCGGGCTCATCATCACGATCGACATCTTCATGGGTGCGGCGTGGACCGGCGCCGCGATGAACCCGGCTCGCTGGTTCGGCCCCGCGCTCGCCACCAACGACTGGTCGAACTGGTGGGTGTGGATCGTCGGCCCGATCGCGGGCGGCATCATCGCGGGCGTCGCGTACTGGTACCTGTTCCTGCGGGATCGCGAGACGGCGACCCCGTGACACGATCGGTGACGGGGTCCGGCGGACTCCGTCACCGTGAGGAGCCTGGCGTGTCGGTCCATCTCTACCTCGACGCCGCAGCCTCGAGTCCACTCAGCCCTGCGGCGCGCGACGCGATGCTCGCGAACCTCGACACGATCGCCGATCCATTGTCGATCCACGCCCCCGGCAGGGCCGCACGGGCGACCCTCGAGCAGGCACGCGCTGGCGTTGCGGCCCAGCTGGGCGCGCAGGCGGACGAGATCGTCTTCACGTCAGGGGGAACGGAGTCGGTCGCGCTCGCGATCGCCGGGATCGCCGGCAAGGACGCGGGGACCGGTCGCATCGTGACGAGTTCGATCGAGCATCCGGCCGTCGCGGCGGCGTGCCGGGCGCTGGCGCCTCGTGGCGTCGAGACGATGTCGATCGGCACCGACGCGTTCGGGCGTGTCGACCTCGACCGGTTTGGTGCCGCCGTGCGTGAGCCGGGAACGATCCTCGCGACGCTCCAACACGCGAACCACGAGATCGCGACCATGCAACAGATCGGGGAGGCCGCCCGACTGGCACGCGCCGCCGGCGTCGTGTTCCACACCGACGCCGTGCAGACGGTCGGCCACCTGCCGATCGACGTGGACGCGCTCGGGGTCGACCTTCTGTCGCTCTCGGCGCACAAGTTCGGTGGCCCGCTCGGGGTCGGCGCGCTCTACGTGCGCCGGGGGCTCGTGCTCACGCCACTGCTCGGTGGGGACGACCGCGAGCGGAAACGCCGCGCTGGGATGGAGAACACCGCCGCCGTTGCCGGATTGGCCGCCGCACTCGACCAGGCCGTCGCCACGATGGCCGACGAGGCGGCCAGACTGTGGGCGCTCACCGCTCGGCTCCGAGACCGGATCGAGACGACGGTGCCGGGCGCCCACGTGTTCGGCCACCCGACGCACCGCACGCCCCACCTCGTCTGTTTCTCGGTGGACGGCCTGGACCCCGCCACCCTCGCGATGGCCCTGGACGACCGCGGCATGCACCTCGGTGCCGGATCCGTGCGCACCGGACGGCCGGAGGATCCCTCGCCCGTGCTGGAGCAGCTCGGCACGCCCGGAACGCCGAGTCTTCGAGTGGGTCTCGGCCCGACGACGACCGAAGGCGACATCGAGGCCTTCACGACGCTTCTTCCGGAGGTGACCATCGAACTCCAGGAGGTCGATCGGGTCGCGACGGCATCCATGGAGCGGTTCCGGCCACCCGAACGAGGACCACGATGACCCAGCGCGGGATCCTTCCGCCCTCGGTGTGGGTCATCATCGGTGCCGCGATCGGCGCGGCGATCGGCTCCGGCGGCGGCGACAGCGCGGCAGGACTCCTCGCTGGCCTGGTGCTCGGCGGCGCCCTCGGTGCTGGCGTGTCGCTCGCGCTGGGTCGCCGGCGGGGCTCTTAGGCGTCGACGGTCCAGGTGTCGCCGCCGCGCAGCAGTGCGCCGAGATCGCCGGTGCCGAGACGCTCCGTGGCGCGCCCGATCTGGGCGTGGATCGCCTCGCCGTAGGTGTCGCGCTTCACCTCGCGGAAGACGCCGATGCACGTCGGTTCGGTCGGGCCCTGCGAGAGGTGTGCAAGCGTGAACGCGAGCGACGGCGGCCCGTGGACGTCGTGCGTGATGATCGAAGTCGGATCCGTTTCGGCGACGTCGGCGATCTCCAGCCGGCCGTTCGCCCCCACCCGCACACAGCGAGTGCCCTTGTCGAACACGATCGGCTCCCCGTGCACGAGCCGGATCTGGTTGTGCGCCCCTTGGCTCTTGTCGCGGAGCAGGTCGAAGGCGCCGTCGTTGAAGACGTTGCAGTTCTGATAGATCTCCACGAACGCGGCACCCGGATGCTCCGCAGCCTGCCGGAGCACGTCGGTGAGGTGCTTGCGGTCGTTGTCGATCGTGCGGGCGACGAACGTCGCCGCCGCGCCGAGCGCGAGCGCGACCGGATCGAACGGCCGATCGACCGAACCGAAGGGCGTCGACTTGGTGACCTTCCCCACCTCCGAGGTCGGTGAGTACTGACCCTTCGTGAGTCCGTAGATCTGGTTGTTGAACAGCAGGATCTTCAGGTTGACGTTGCGCCGCAAAGCGTGGATCAAGTGGTTCCCGCCGATCGACAGCGAGTCGCCGTCGCCGGTCACCACCCAGACGTTGAGCGCCGGGTTCGCCGTGGCGATCCCGGTGGCAAGCGCCGGCGCCCGGCCGTGGATCCCGTGGAACCCGTACGTGTCCATGTAATACGTGAACCTGCCGCTGCACCCGATCCCCGACACGAACACGGTGTTCTCCGGCGCGATCCCGAGCTCGGGCATGAACGATTGGACGGCTGCCAAGATCGCGTAGTCCCCGCACCCCGGACACCAGCGCGGCTCTTGATCCGACGTGAAATCCTTCTTGTCGCGGGTGAGCATGTCAGCCACGGAGTGCCTCCTCGAGCGCCTCGTCGAGTTCGTCCGCCCAGATCGGCCGTCCCTGCACGCGGGAGAACGACCGCGCGTCCACGAGGTACTTGGACCGCACCAACATGGCCAGCTGGCCCTCGTTGATCTCGGGGATCAGCACCTTCGGGTACCGACGCAGCACCGCACCCGTGTTCAACGGCATCGGGTTGAGCCAGCGCATGTGTGCGCGGGCGATCCGAGCCCCACGCTCGCGACTTCGACGGACCGCTGCGCGGATCGAGCCCGCAGTCGAACCCCACCCGAGCACCAGCAGCTCGGCGTCGCCCGTCGGATCGTCGACCTCGAGCGATCCGATCGTGTCAGCGATCCCGGCGACCTTCGCACGGCGGATCTCGGTCATCCGTTCGTGGTTCTCGCCGTCATAGCTGATCGCCCCGGTCCCGACCTCCCGCTCGAGCCCTCCGATACGGTGCTGCAGCCCCGCCGTCCCCGGGATCGCCCAGGGACGCGCACCGACCTCGTCGCGGGCGTAGGGCAGGAACGGCTCCCCGTTCGGCGTCGCGAGCATCGGATCGATGTGCGGCAGCGCCTCGACGTCGGGCAGGAGCCAGGGCTCTGACGAGTTCTGCAGGAAGCTGTCCGACAGCACGATCACAGGAGTGCGATAGCGCACCGCGACCCGCGCCGCGTCGAGAGCGGCGTCGAAGCAGTCCGATGAGGAGGACGCGGCGATGATCGGGATCGGCGACTCGCCGTGCCGGCCGAACATCGCGGCGAGCAGGTCCCCTTGTTCGGTCTTCGTCGGCATGCCGGTCGAGGGTCCGGCGCGCTGAACGTCGACGACGATCATCGGCAGTTCCGTGATCACGGCGAGTCCGATCGTCTCGGCCTTCAGATCGAGACCCGGCCCGCTCGTGCCGGTGACGGCGAGTTGCCCCGTGAACGCGGCTCCGAGCGCCATGTTGGCGGCGGCGATCTCGTCTTCGGCCTGAACGGTGATCACGCCGAAGTTCTTATGCCGCGACAGCTCGTGCAAGAGGTCCGACGCCGGCGTGATGGGATAGCTCGCGTAGAACAGCGGCAACCCGCTCGTCTGGGAGGCCGCGATGAGACCCCAGGCGAGCGCCTGCGACCCGGCCACGTTGCGGTAAAGGCCGGGTGCGGCGGGCGCGGCCTTGACCTGGATCTGGTGCGCGAACACCTCGGTGGTCTCGCCGAAGTTGTACCCCGCCCGGAAGGCGGCCACGTTCGCGTCGAAGATCTCGGGCTTGCCGCCGAACTTCCGCTCCAGCCAGTCGAGGGTCGGCTCTGTTGGCCTCCCGTACATCCAGGACACGAGCCCGAGCGCGAACATGTTCTTCGCCCGCTCGGCCTCTTTCTTCCCGACCCCCACGGGTTCGACCGCCCGGACGGTGATCGACGTCATCGGGACCGAGTACACCTGGTAGCCGTCGAGCGTCCCGTCGCTGCGGGGATCCGCTTCGTAGCCCGCCTTTTCGATATTGCGTGTGGTGAAGGCATCCTCGTTGAGGATCAGGCTCCCGCCTCGGATGACGGTCCGCAGATCCGCGCGCAGGGCCGCCGGGTTCATCGCCACAAGCACGTCGGCGTGATCGCCGGGTGTGGTCACGTCTGTCGAGGCGAACTGGATCTGGAACGCCGACACGCCGTGCACGGTGCCGGCGGGAGCGCGGATCTCCGCCGGGAAATCCGGCAAGGTGGCGAGGTCGTTGCCGACGAGCGCCGTCGCGCTCGTGAATCGGTCCCCCGTCAACTGCATCCCGTCGCCGGAGTCACCGGCGAATCGAACGACAACACGCTCCAGCTGCTCGACGGTCTTGCTCATCTGTTGCCCGGGGGCGCTTCACTCCTCGATCGGTCGTTCGGATGCCGTCGAGACAACAGCGTATCGCGCCTGGCGGCCGACGCCCGGCAGCGGCCTCCCCGACGCCCGCTTTGTGGTTGTATCTGCCCATGCGGATACAACGACTCGGATCGCAGGGCCCGGCGCTCTCAGCGATCGGGCTCGGAGCGTGGGAGGCAGGCGGCGACGCGTGGGGGCCCAACCCCGAGGATGCCGACCTCGTCCGCGCCTACCACGCGGCGTTCGACGCGGGGATCACCTGGATCGACACCGCCGAGGTCTACGGTTCGGGCGAGTCCGAGCGGATCGTTGGGAAGGTCCTCGTCGGCAGGCGTGATCAGCTCGTCGTGGCGACGAAGGTGGCGCCGTCCCCCGAGGGGACCGGGTTCGCCCCCGAGCAGGTCCGAGCCGCCTGCGACGCGTCCCTCCGCCGACTCGGTATCGACACGATCGACCTCTATCAGCTGCATTGGCCCGACGAGTCGGGCGTCGCCCTCGGCGACACCTGGGGGGCGATGGCCGGCTTGGTCGACGCCGGCAAGGTGGGCGCGATCGGTGTGTCCAACTTCGACCGGGGCATGATCGAGACGTGCGAGTCGATCCGGCACGTCGACTCCTTGCAGCAGGAGTTCTCGATGCTCGCGCTTGACGACCGGGACCTGATCCGCTGGTGCGGCACCCACGGCGTCGGCGTCGTTTCGTATTCGCCGCTGGGCGTTGGATTCCTCACCGGCCGCTACACGCGCGATGACGTGGCCTCGATCGACGATTGGCGCTCGCGGGAGGGCGACTGGACCGCGCCCGAGCGCCTCGACGCCATCTTCCGCGTCGTCGAGGGTCTCCGGCCGATCGCCGAGGCTCACGGGATCACCATGGGGCAGCTCGCGCTCGCGTGGAACATCGCCCAGCCGGGAGTCACGGCTGCGATCGCGGGCAGCCGCAGCGGCGAGCATTTACGCCAGAACGCTGCAGCCGGTGACCTGACGCTCGACGACGACACACTGGCGACGATCGAAGCCCTGCTCTAACGACCGGCCTCAGCCGGTCCGGTGCTCGATCTCACGGATCCGACGGACGATCCCGTCGAGCAGCTTCAGCGTGAGTCGCGGCTCGTCCTTCAGTAGCGCCACCAGGGTGTGCCGGAACAGCCTGAGCACCCGCATCGGGGTTTCGGCCGAGACGGTCGCCGAGCGGGGACCGCCGTCGAGGGCCGACAGCTCGCCGAAGAAGTCACCCGGCAGCACCTCGCCGACCTTGCGGCCCTTGCGTGACACCTTGCCGCGGCCGGAAAGAACCACGAAGAGCGTCTCGCCGAGCATGCCCTCCTCGACGATCACGTCCCGCGGCTCGACGATGAGCTCGTCCGCCTCTCCGGCCAACCGCTGGATGTGCCGCTTCGAGAAGCCATGGAACAGCGGAACGGCGCTGAGACTCGCCGCGTTCTCCCGGACGGTACGGCGCGGGAGTTGCTCCGGGAGCCGTCCTCCCGCCCCGCGGCCTGCAGATCGCAGCACCATATCGGCGGCTCCTTGGCTCATGCCGCGTAGCCTACCCCGGGCTGAACGATGGCCGCATCGCGGAGGACCTCCGGTAGGCTCGACGGTATGGCTTCGGACGTCCGCGACCAGCTCACGACACTTCTGCGGGAGCGCATCGTGGTGCTCGACGGCGCCTGGGGCGTGCTCTTGCAAGGTCAGGGACTGTCCGAAGGAGACTTCCGCGGTGAGCGGTTCGCAGGTCACGATCACGACCTCAAGGGCGACCCAGATCTCCTGAATCTCACGCGGCCCGACATCGTGCGGTCGATCCACGAGGCGTACCTCGACGCGGGGGCAGATATCACGACGACGAACACCTTCACCGCAACCTCGATCGGGCAGGCGGACTACGGACTGCAGGCAGCGGTGCGAGATATGAATCTCGAGGGCGCTCGACTCGCGAAGGAGGTCGCCGCGCCTCGGGGCGCGCTGGTGGCCGGGTCCCTCGGTCCGCTGAATGTCACGCTCTCGCTGTCCCCCAAGGTCGACGACCCCGCGTTCCGTTCCGTGTCCTTCGACGAGGTGTATACGGCCTACGCTGAACAGATCGAGGCCCTGCGCGAGGGCGGCGCGGATCTCCTGCTGATCGAAACCATCTTCGACACGCTGAACGCGAAAGCAGCGATCGCGGCCGCCCTCGATGTCGCGCCCGAACTCCCCCGCTGGATCTCGGTCACGATCGTCGACAGGAGCGGTCGAACGTTGTCCGGACAGACGGTGGAGGCGTTCTGGACGTCGGTCGCCCACGCCGACCCCGTCATCGTCGGGGTGAACTGCTCGCTCGGCGCCCGGGAGATGCGACCGTCGGTCGAGGCGCTGGCCCGTGTCGCGCCGGTACCCGTGGCGAGCTACCCCAACGCCGGCTTGCCCAACGCGTTCGGGGGGTTCGACGAGACGCCGGACGTCACCAGCTCGCTGCTCGGGGAGTTCGCCCGCGCCGGTCTCGTGAACGTCGTCGGCGGCTGCTGCGGGACGACACCCGAGCACATCGTCCAGATCTCGGCGGCGGTCGACGGCGTCGAGCCACGTGTCATCCCAGCCGCGCAGCACGTCACATCGTTTGCCGGACTCGAGCCGTTCCGGATCACCCCGGAGACCGGCTTCGTGATGGTCGGTGAGCGAACGAACATCACCGGCTCGAAGAAGTTCGCGCGACTGATCGAGTCCGGAGATTTCCAGGAAGCCGTCGACGTCGCGCGCCAGCAAGTGGAGGCGGGGGCGAACCTGATCGACGTCAACATGGACGCCGACCTGATCGATGGCGAGGCGGCGATGACCAGATTCCTCAACCTCGTCGCGACCGAGCCCGAGATCGCGAAGGTGCCGATCATGATCGACTCCTCGAAGTGGTCGATCTTGGAAGCCGGCCTGCGCTGCGTCCAGGGCAAGGCTGTCGTGAACTCGATCAGCCTCAAAGAAGGCGAGGACGACTTCCTCGCGAAGGCCGCGACGCTCCACCGGTACGGCGCGGCGGCGGTGGTGATGTGTTTCGACGAGCAAGGACAGGCCGACACCGTCGCGCGCAAGGTCGCGATCGCGGAACGATCGTTCCGGCTGCTCGTGGATCGGGCGGGGTTCGCGCCCGAGGACGTGATCATCGATCCGAACATCCTGGCAGTGGCGACGGGGATCGAGGAGCACAACGACTACGCGAAGTCGTTCATCGAAGCGGCTCGGGAGATCAAGCGGCACTGCCCCGGCGCGAAGATCTCGGGCGGCGTGTCGAACCTGAGCTTCTCGTTCCGGGGCAACGAGACCGTGCGCCGTGCGATGCATTCGGCCTTCCTGTACCACGCCATCGCGGCGGGGCTCGACATGGCGATCGTGAACGCCGGTCAACTCGACGTGTACCAAGACATCGCGCCGGATCTCCTCGAGCACGTCGAAGATGTGATCTTCAATCGCCGGTCCGACGCAACCGAGCGCATGGTGCAGTTCGCCGAGACGGTGAAGGCCGGCGGCGCCCTCGCGTCGGAGGAGGACCTCAGCTGGCGCGATGCGCCCGTCGAGGAGCGACTCTCCCACGCGCTCGTGCACGGGATCGATCGCTTCATCGTGGAGGACACCGAAGAGGCCCGGCAGCGCGCAGACCGGCCACTCGACGTGATCGAAGGCCCGCTGATGGACGGCATGTCGATCGTCGGCGACCTTTTCGGCGCGGGGAAGATGTTCCTCCCGCAAGTGGTGAAGAGCGCCCGCGCCATGAAGAAGGCGGTGGCCTATCTCGAACCCTTCATGGAAGAGGAGAAGGAAGGCGGCTCGATGCAGGGCACGGCGGTGCTCTGCACGGTCAAAGGTGACGTCCACGATATCGGCAAGAACATCGTGGGTGTCGTGCTCGGTTGCAACAACTATCGGGTGATCGACCTCGGCGTGATGGTGCCCGCCGACCGGCTCCTCGACGTCGCCGCCGAGGAGAACGCAGACCTGATCGGGTGTTCGGGCCTGATCACGCCCTCGCTCGACGAGATGGTGGTCGTTGCCAAGGAGATGCAGCGACGCGGCGTGACGACGCCGCTGCTGATCGGTGGCGCGACGACCTCGCGGCAACACACCGCCGTGCGGATCGCGCCCGCCTACGACCAGCCCGTGGTTCACGTCGTCGACGCCTCGCGAGTCGTAGGCGTCGCCTCGGCGCTGCTCGACGCGGCGCGAAAGCCCGTCTTCGACGCGGAGAACCGTGATCTGCAGACACGACTGCGCGCCCAGCACGAGGAGCGCCAACGCACGCCGCTGCTCCCGATCCGGATCGCGACGGAGCGCCGGACGCCGATCGACTGGCGCGCCGAGGACGTCGCCGCCGCTCCGTTCACCGGCGCACGGGTCGTCGAGCCGACGATCGCCGATGTGCGAGACGTGATCGACTGGACGTTCTTCTTCACGGCGTGGGAGCTGAAGGGCTCGTTCCCACAGATCCTCGAGCACACCACGTACGGGGAGCAGGCGAGAGAGCTCTTCGATGATGCGCTGGCGTTGCTCGCCGAGATCGAGGCGGAGGCATCGCTGCAGATCCGCGGTGCCTACGGCTTCTGGCCGGCGGTCGCCGACGGCGACGACATCGTCCTGGACAACGGCGTGACCCTGCCCATGCTGCGCCAGCAAGCCGACCGGGCCGACGAGCCGAACCGCTCGCTCTCGGATTTCGTCGCGCCCATCGAGACGGGACTCGGCGACCACATCGGCGCGTTCGCGGTCACGGCCGGGCTCGGTGCAGACGACCTCGTGAAGCGCTACGAGGCCGAGCACGATGACTACCGGTCCATCATGGTGAAGGCGATCGCCGACCGGCTCGCGGAAGCGGCCGCCGAGTGGCTCCACCGCGACGTCCGTCGCCGTTGGTACGCGCCCGACGAGGCGCTCACGAGCGAGGAACTGATCGCCGAGGCCTATCGGGGCATCCGGCCCGCGATCGGCTACCCGGCATGCCCGGATCACTCGCTCAAGCGACGGCTCTTCGACTTGCTCGGCGCTCGCGACATCGGGATCGACCTGACCGAGCACGGTGCGATGTTGCCGGCGGCGAGCGTGAGCGGGCTGTACTTTCAGCATCCCGAGTCCCGGTACTTCAACGTCGGGCAGATCGGCAAGGATCAGCTCGAGGACTACGCGCGCCGCCTGGGCGAGAGCGCGCAGGAAGCGGAGCGGTGGCTCCGCCCGAACCTCGCCTACGACCCGGATTAGCGTCGGCCACGCAGGCGGCGTAGGTTGCGCCTATGGCCATCATGACGCGTCCGCCCCAGACGCCGGTCACGCCGCGGTCGATCGCAGAACGCCCACGTCGCTGGCCTCGACGCCTCCTCCTGATCACGATCACGCTCACCGTCGCGCTCCTCATCGGCGGCGTCGTGTGGCTCCGTTCGTACCAGCCCCTCGTGGGAGGGGGCGGCGGCAGCTACAGCGTCCGCCCAGCCCGACTCGTCACCGGTTCGTTCGATGCGAGCGGTTGGCGCGACGGAAGCTTCACGCAGTATCACCTCCGGATGGAGCCCGGGGTCACCTACCGGGTCGGCTTCCCCGTTTGGAACGATGGGCCGCTCCCAGTCACCATCACCGGGCTCGCGTCGTGGTTCGCAGGCGAGAAGGGCGACACGACGCGTGCCTCGATCGCGGGCACCACGCCGATGAACGCAGGCGAGCACGGTGTCATGCGCGATCCGTTCGCCCCGTTCACGCTGGGTCCGGGCGAGGGGATCGACATGTTCGTGGACTTCACCGTCGTCGACACGAAGTATGTCCGCGGCACGGGTACCACCGTCAACACCGTCGCGCTTCGCTACACGACCGCGAAGATGGTGCAGAACGACGCCGAACTCTTCCTCGGGATGTCGATCGAGATCTGCAAGCCGCCGTGCGGCTGACTCAGCCGAACGAGTGACCGCAGGCGCAGCCGCCCTGGGCCGCCGGGTTGTCGATCGTGAAGCCCGTCTGCTCGAGCGAGTCGACGAAGTCGACGGTCGCCTGTGCAAGGTAGGGCACCGACATCTTGTCGATCACGATCTTGACGCCGTGCTGTTCCTCGAGCGTGTCTTTCTCGCTCGACTGATCGTCCAGGTACATCGCGTAGCGCAAGCCTGAGCATCCACCGGGCGAGACGGCGACGCGCAGCGCAATATCGTCGCGGCCTTCGTCGGACAGCAGTTCCTTCACTTTGGTGGCAGCGTTCTCGGTGATCGTGAGCATGGACCCTCCGGGTGCGTTCGTGCGTCCGCTCCAGTGTAGCGGCGGGAACGGCGAAACCCTACCCCGGGGGTCGGCTTCCTTCCGCAACGTCTGCCCACGTCCCACCGGACAGCTTCGCAAGCGTCTGGGGTGCGATCGAGAAGACGCGATCCGGCGTTCCCGCTGCGGCCCAGATGATCTGGAACTCAAGGAAGGTTTCGTCGATCCATGTCCTGACCGGCGTCGGGTGCCCGAACGGAGGTGTGCCGCCGATCGCGAACCCGGTCGCAGCCCGGGCCTCCTCCGGCGTGGCTCGGCGTACCGAGTCCGTCCCGGCGAGCATCGCGAGCTTCGCGAGCGCCACCCGGTGTCGACCCGACGTGAGGCACAGGATCGGCTCATCCGCAGACGTGGCGAAGACAAGGGACTTGACGATCTGGTCGACGTCGCAGCCGACCGCCCGCGCTGCATCCTCGGCCGTCTTCGTCCCCTCGGGGAAATGCCGAACCTCTAGCGTGAGCCCGAGCGTTCTCGCAGCCGCGTCGAATCGGTCGGCACCACCGCTCATCGAGCCAGCTCCTCCGCGAGATCTGCGGCAACGAGTTCCAGCGATCGACGCGCGTCGGTCATGGCTGCATCATGCCCGACCCGGTCGACCAGCGAGCGGACGACCACACCGTCGACCTCGACGCTCGCGACGCCGCACGCGACGGCGGCCGGTACGCCCGCACGCGCGGCGGCCGCGAGCACCCCCGCCGGCACCTTGCCGCGGAGCGACTGCGCGTCGAACGAGCCCTCTCCCGTGATCACCACATCCGCCGTTTGCAGGCGTTCCTCGAATCCCACCGCCTCCATCACGACGTCGACACCGGGACGGAGCTTCCCACCGAGGAACGCGAGAAGCCCGAACCCCAGCCCGCCCGCGGCACCGGCGCCCGGCTCCCTCGAGCGGTCGACGCCGAGATCGTGCGCAGCCACCGCAGCAAGATGTGCGAGCGCCCGGTCGAGTTCGAACACGCCCTCGGGCGACGCTCCCTTCTGCGGGCCGAAGACGGCGCTCGCGCCGGCCGGACCGCACAGCGGGTTGTCGACGTCTGTAACACCGATCACCTCGATCGAGCGCCAGACACGATGGACCACGCCGAGGTCGATCCGGGCCAGTGCCGGCAGGTCGATCGGACTGCGGCCGACCGGCTGCCCGGTGGCATCGAGGAACCGGCCGCCGAGCGCGCTCGCCATCCCGACGCCGCCGTCATTCGTCGCCGACCCGCCCAGACACACAAGAACCCGGGTCGCCCCCGCCCGCCGGGCAGCTTCCATCAGCTCTCCGGTGCCGACGGAGCTCGCGTGTCGCGGGTCGAGGCGTTCCGACCCCAGCAGCTGCAGCCCGCACGCCCGGGCGATCTCGACCACGCCCACGCCAGCGCGCACGGCAAGCTCGGCATCGATCGGGTCACCCAGCGGTCCGGACACGACGACATGGAGTCGCCGCACCGCAGGATCGTCCGCGGGTGCCAACACGTCCAGGCTCCCCTCGCCGCCGTCGGCGAGGGGCAACAGGTCGACGTGGTCGCCGGGACGTGCACGCAGCCAGCCGTGCTCGATCGCCTCGGCCGCCTGCCGCGCGGTCAGCGTGCCCCGGAACTTGTCGGGACTGGCCAAGACGCGCATGGCCGCGACTGTACAATCCGCGGCGAACCAGACGGGAGGGCTCGAAGCGACGTGACGATCGATCGTGCACAGCTCGTGGGGATCGCCCACGCCGAGCGTCAACGCCTGGGCCGCATGATCCAGTACGCGGAACCCGACACCTGGGAACAGCCGAGCGCCGCCGCGGGCTGGTGGAACCGTGACGTCATGGCGCACCTTGCGGCATCGGACACCGCCGCCGCCCAACTCATCGCCGGTGAACCCCCCGAGGAACTGGATGCGTATCGCGCCACCCTCGGCGAGGCGCCGTTCACGACCGACGGATGGAACGCGTGGAGCGTGAACCGCCGGGCGGGGTTCGACGTCCGCACGATCCTGGAAACGTGGGGCGCCGCCGCGGAATCATTGCTCGTGTATGCGGCCCGCCTGACCGACGACGAGTGGCGCGATACCCGGTTCCCCTGGCTCGCCGGCGATATCGCCGCCACTTATCTGCTCCAGTCCCGCATCGTGGAGTGGTTCCTCCACGGGGAGGACATGCGCGCAACCAACGGCGTCGCGGGCGGTTGGCAGGTCAACTGGGAGCACTGGCCCGTGCATCTCACGATCGACCTCGGCGTCCGGATGCTGCCGTGGGCGCTCGCGCAGGCCGGACACGACCTGTCCGGCCGCACGATCAAACTGGACGTGTCGGGAGCAGGGGCCGGCACGTGGCACTGGGGCCTGGGCACCGGCGAGGTGCCGAACAAGGCGACGGTGCCGGACGCGGTGATCGTCGGGCGCGCCCCGCAGATGGCGCTCGTGGCAGGCCGCCGTCTCGACCCCGACGAGGTCCTGGCCTCCGGCGTGCTCGTGACCGCGGGCGACAGCGACCTCGCCGATCTCGTGCTCCGGACGATCCGGGCGTACCCCTAGCGCGTCACGAGCATCCGTCGAACGGCGCGCGGCACGGCCCCGAACCGGTACTTGTACGCGTAGTCGCCCTTCAGCATGTCGAAGCCGCTCGCCCCGTCTTCGATCGCGAGCCGGATGTCCTCACCGACCAGCACCATCCCCGGTGACAGCGATCCCCACGATCGGTCGAACGCCGAGTTGTAGAGGTAGAACCGGTCGGCCCACCGGAACCCGATCGTGCCGGCCGCCAGCTGCCCGGCAACCTCGATGAAGTGCAGCCGGAACGCGCCGGAGGACAGGAAGGCTTCCCCCAATCGCCGGAAGAAGATCTCCATCCCGGGCATCATGAACACGCCCTTCGGCCCCTCGCTCATCCGGTGCAATTCCACGAACCGATCCAGCAAGGGCACGAGATCCTCGGTCCCCGCTGTCACGAGTCGCACCGGACCACCCTCGGTCTCGAGCTTCTTCGCCTTGCGCTTGATCTCGTGGCGCGTCTTCGAGGGCAGCCCGGCGAGATAGTCGTCCCAGGTCGGGGCAAGCGCAAGATACGGTGCGACACCATCGTGATCGGGCGCTTCCTCGACCGAGAGACCCGCGGTGGCCGCGGCCTCGGCGAGCAGGTCGAACCAGCCCGTGTCGGCCGCGAGACCCCACAGGTCCGCCATGGCCCAGTCGTCACGCTCGACAAGTCCGCGCCACAACGAGGTCGCGAACGCTGCGCGGTGCTCGGGTAACGCGACGGGACCCAGGTAGTCGGTGATCTCGGTACCCCCGAGGAACCGCAGCGTCTCCGCCGTGCGCTCGAACGCCACCGCGCCGACCTGCTCTCCACCCAGCTCCCCGAACCCGAGCAAGAGGTGCTCCGGCGTCTCACCGAACTCTTCCCAATAGAGCTTCAAGAACGCCGGCTGATGGAAGAACGAGCCCGCGGGATCGTGCTGAGCGAGCACGGACCAGTTGCGCCGCTGGAAATCGCGCGCATCGTCGGACCAGGTGAGCTGCACGCCGGTCATGCTACGGGCTGGCCGTTGCCCCCCTCACCACGAGCCGCCACCGCCGCCACCGCCGCCACCGCCGGAGAACCCACCACCGCCGAAGCCGCTCGAGCCCGATCCCGCAGGGGTCGCCGTCATCGTGCCGCTCGTTGCCACCGTGAACCCGTCGATCGCCTCGGCGAAGGTGTCCACCGAGAACCCGTTGATGGGCACGTACCAGGCCATCGCAGATGACTGGGTTGGGTCCGCGGCGAGGCCGGCGCAGGCGCGCGCCCATCGCTCGGTGAGCCCGAACACGATCGCATACGGGAGCGTCGCCGGGAACACGTTCTCCTGCTCCGCCCACCGAGCGAGGTACCGGTCGGCCGTATCGATCACGTGCCGGTACCCGCGCACGCGCCGGAGCATCGCCGTGCCTTTCGCCGTCCGCGCCGGCATCCGGCGCGCGCCGACGATGAACACGATGCCGACAAGCGCGGTTGCAACCCCGACGAACCCGAACGAGGTCGACCGGATCATGACGAACGCGAGAGCCCCACCGAGCGCGAGCACGAGAACCCCGAGCGCCCCCCATCGCAGCCGCACCTTGTCGGGTCGCGCGAGGAACCAGCCCTGGTTCGAGGCATCCACATACATGCTGTCCTCGACCTTCGCCAGACGCTCGGCGAAGGTCGTCCGCAGCGAAGACAGCGTCACCTCGTCGCCGTCATGGAAGACGCCGTCGATCAGGAGCCGTTCGTACGGCAACAACGCGCTCACGTCCGCCTCCAGTCGGAGCAGCCGCCAGTCCGGCTTGCCGAAGAACCCCTCCGTCGGGATCTCTTGGATCACGAGGAACCCGCGGACCGCGAGATCCACGAGGGTCGCGGCAACGTCGACCGTGTTCGCGCGTTCATCGAGAAGCACCCCCGCCTGCCCTGGCCGGATCCCCTCGGGTGCCGCGAACTCGACCGGAGCGGCATCGTCGCCCTCCCCGACCGGAACGCGCTGGGTGTCTCCGTGTGGGTTTCCCATCACCTGATCCACCGGCGACCCGACGTAGCGTCGATCGCGCCCTCGGGTCCAGACGAGGTAGGCGAAGACCCCCACCCCGATCAGCAGGACCGCGGCCGCCGCCCCGCCCTGGGCAGGACCGGTGGCGAACGCCCGTCGCACGCTCCACCGCTCCTCCAGGATGGGCGGCGCCACGGCAACAGCGCCGGGCGCCAGGCCGACGACGACCGTCATCCCCTCGTAGGGGTACAGCGACCGCTGGGCGAACGACGCCTCGTTCCCGTGCGCGTTCGCGCGGTCGCACGTGAGCGACGAGCCCTCCGGCCCCGCGAAGCAGGCGACGCCCGTGACGTCCCCGAACGTCGCCACACGAACCGAGGCTCGGTCGATCGGGACCGACCAATCGGTGCCGATCGCGTTCCAATACAGCTCGTCGTGATCGGCGAACGCGTTCATCGCGCCCTGGACCGTATATGCCAGCGTGTACCGATGCTCGCCGGTGACGGTGCGATCGGGGTCGCCGATCTTGATGCGGGTCATCCCGCCGCCCGCATCCTCGACGTCGTAGTCGGTTGGGGTGCCGGGCGAGCCGCTGACGCTCTCGACCTGCAAGGGGAAGAGACGGTCGTATCGGTCGTCGTACCGCAGCCGCGTCGGGACGTCCCGATAGATCCCGTGATGTTCGGTCGCGCCGAAGTCGTAGTCGATCTGCTCGATCACGTGCAGGTCGCCGTTCGTGGCGATCTGGATCTGCACGTCGTAGCCCGTGATGCGCTCGTCCGCCGCTCGCACCGCAGGCGCCACGGCGATCGGCCAGAGGCCGACGAGCATCACCACGATGAGCGATCCGAGACGTCGCACGGCCGCAAGCGTACGGCCAGACTCCGGCTCAGTGTGCGAGGTCGGCGCTCGCGCCCCCGTCGCTCTGCAATGCCTCCTGCAGGACATCCCAGGCCAAGACGGCGCATTTGATGCGGATCGGGTACTTCACGACCCCGTGGAGCGCCACCAGATCGCCGAACCGGTCTTCGTCGGGCTCGACCTCGCCCGCCATCATCCCGCGGAAGTCGCTCGCGACAGCGAGCGCCTCGTCCACCGTGCGTCCCGTCACCGCCTCGGTCATCATCGACGCGGAGCTCTGGCTGATCGAACACCCTGCGCCCTGGAACGCGACAGCGGCGATCCGGCCGCCCTCGACGTCCGCGCTCACGGTGATCTCGTCGCCGCAGAGCGGGTTGTTCCGACTGCACGTGTGGTTCGCGCCCGGGAGCTCACGCTTGTTCCGCGGGCTCTTGTAGTGATCGAGGATCACTTCCTTGTAGATGTCGTCGAGCGCCACGTCCGTCCCTTCCGTCGAGCCGCTCAGCCTAGCCGCCGAAGAACGCGCCCGCCTTCTCGAGACCGTCGAGGAGCGCGTCCACGTCATCGGTCGTGTTGTAGAGGTACAGCGAAGCTCGAGTGGTGGCCGGCACGTCGAACCGACGCATCACGAGCTGCGCGCAATGGTGCCCGGCACGCACAGCGATGCCGTCCTCGGACAGGCTCGTGGCCAAGTCGTGAGGATGGATGTCGCGATACCAGAACGAGATCTCGCCGCCCCGCCGCTCGACATCGGTCGGCCCGATGATCCGAGCGCCCATCTCTTGCAGGCCGTCGATCGTGTACCGGGTGAGCGCCTCCTCGTGGTCGCGGATCGCGTCCATCCCGATCGCGTCGAGGTACCGCACGGCCTCGGCGAGGCCGACCTGCTGTGCGATATTCATCGTGCCCGCCTCGAAGCGGAACGGCGGCTCCTTGTAGGTCGACCGCTCGTGCGTCACCTCCATGATCATCTCGCCGCCACCGAGGAATGGATCCATCGACTCGAGGAGCTCCGGACGACCGTACAGCCCGCCACTCGCCGTCGGCCCCAGCATCTTGTGCCCGGAGAACGCGAGGAAGTCGACCCCGAGCCCCGTCACGTCCACTGGGTGGTGCGGCACCAGCTGGGCTCCGTCAACGACCACGATCGCGCCGACCGCGTGCGCCGCCGAGATCAGCAGCTCCAGTGGCGGGATCGTGCCGAGCGCGTTCGACATGCCGGTGAGCGCAAGGACCTTCGTTCGCTCCGTGAGCAGGCCGTCGAGATCCGACAGATCGAGCGTGCCGTCGTCCGCGAGCGGGATGAACCGAAGTGTCGCGCCGGTCGCCGCAGCGGTCAGCTGCCACGGGACGATGTTGGAGTGATGCTCCATCTCGGTGAGCAGGATCTCGTCCCCGTGTCCGAGATACTTCCTGCCCCACCCGTGCGCCACCAGGTTGATCGACTCCGTCGTACCGCGGGTCGCGACGATCGACGCTGGCGTCGGCGCACCGAGGAAGCCGGCGAGCGTCTCGCGAGCGCCCTCGAAGAGCTCGGTCGCCTCTTCGCCCAGCGTGTAGATCGCGCGGTGGGCGTTCGCGTTGTGGTGGCGGTAGAAGTCTGCCTCGGCCTCGATCACCGCGTTCGGCTTGTGCGACGTGGCGGCCGAGTCGAGGTAGACGAGCGGCTTCCCGTCGAACGTCCGCTCGAAGATCGGGAACTCGCGCCGGATCGCCGCCGCGTCGAGCGCCACGTCAGACCCCGGCCTCCTCGGCCACAGCGCTCTCGTCGAGCCCGAGCTCGCGGCGGATGCCCTCATACCCCTTGTCCTCGAGCTGGTGCGAGAGCTCGGGACCGCCGGATCGAACGATCCTGCCCTGCATCATCACGTGGACGAACGCCGGGGTGATGTAGTTCAGCATGCGCTGGTAGTGGGTGATCACGAGCACACCGAGCTCGGGGCCGACCAACTTGTTCACCGATTCCGCCACGAGCTTGAGCGAATCGATATCGAGGCCTGAGTCGGTCTCGTCGAGCAGCGCGATCTTCGGTTCGAGCACCGCCAACTGCAGCACCTCGTTCCGCTTCTTCTCGCCGCCCGAGAAGCCCGTGTTGACGTACCGCTGGACCATCGAATCCTCGATGCCGAGCAGATCCATCTGCGTCTTCATGTGTTTGCGGAACGCCAATGCACTCACTTGGGTGCCGGAGGTGGCCTGATACGCGGTCCGCAGGAAGTTCACGACCGACACGCCCGGGATCTCTGTCGGGTACTGCATCGCGAGGAACAAGCCTCGCTTGGCCCGCTCGTCGGCGGGCAGCCCGCCGATGTCCTCCCCGTTCAGCAGCACCTTTCCCGCGGTGACCTGGTAGCCCGGTCGGCCCATGATCACGTTCGACAACGTCGACTTGCCCGAGCCGTTCGGGCCCATGAGCGCGTGGATCTCGCCCTGACGCACCGTCAGGTCGATCCCCCGAAGGATCTCTTTGTTGTCCACGTTGACGTGGAGCCCGCGCACCTCCAAGGTGGCCGGCGTCGTTGGGTCCGTCATCTCCCTTACACCTCGATCCATACATCGTTGTCGGTCACGGTGACCGGGAAGCTCTCCACGGGCTTGATCGCCGGCAGCGACCGAGCCGCGCCCGTCGCGACATCGAACGCCGATCCGTGCTTCGGACATTCGATCGTGCCCTCGTCGAGGTCGACGTCGCCTTCATCCAGATAGAAGTGCTCGTGGGAGCACACGGCGTCGATCGCGCGTATGCCGTCCCCCCCGAGGTTCACCACGGCGACCTCGCGGCCATCGACCGCGAAGCGTCGCGCCTCACCCACCGGCACGTCGTCGACCCCACACACGCGCTGTCCCATCAGATCGCCCTTCGCAGCTCTTCCTGGATGGCGAGCTCGGCACCGCGGCGAACCTCTTCCAACGTCACGCGGTCGAGCACCTCTTGGAAGAAGCCGGTCACGACCAAGCGCTCAGCCTGGTCACGGGGGATCCCGCGACTCTGCAGATAGAAGAGTGTGTCTTCCTCGACGGGCCCGACGCTCGCCGCGTGACCGCAGCGGACATCGTTCGCCTCGATCTCGAGGTTCGGGATGGCGTCGGCCTTCGCGTGCTCGGACAGCACGATGTTGCGTGAGGTCTGCATCGCGTTGGTCTTCTGCGCCCCCGGGCGCACGTGCACCCAGCCCGAGTACACGGCGCGGCTCTCATCGCGGAGCGCGCCCTTATAGAGCAGGTCGCTCGTGCAGTTCGGCGCGATGTGGTCCTGCACCGATCGATGGTCGAAATGCTGGTCGTCGTCGGCGAAGAACACCCCGAGCATCTCGGAGAAGCCACCCGGCTCCGCGAGGACGGTCTCGGCCTCCGCTCGCGAGAGGGAGGCACCGAACCCCACGGCCAGGGAGCGGAAGTCCGCGTCGCGGCCGACGCTCGCCCGCTGCACTGCGAGGTGCGTGACGCCGGCGCCCCACTCCTGGATCGAGGCGTACCGGACGTGCGCTCCGTCGCCGACCACGATCTCCGCGATCGCGTCGGACAATCCCCGCTCGAGGTCGGGCGACGCGTAGCGGTCGATAAAGGTCACCTCCGCGCCGCGATCGGCGATCAGCAGCGTGTGCGGGAACACGGCTGCCCCGTCGGCATCGAGGTAGGTCAGCGTCTGCAGCGGCATCTCGACGGCAACGTCGGCCGGCACGTAGAGGAACGTCCCGCCCGTTCGGAACGCGCCGTGGAGGGCGGTGAACCGTGTCCGGTCGGTCGGGACCAACGAGTGCAAATGCGGCTCGACCAGGTGTGGATACTTCTCTGCCGCGACGTCGAGATCGCAGAAGATCACGCCGCGCGCGTCGAGATCCTGGCCGGACGTCGTCATCACGACGCTCGAGTTGTGCTGCACCATCGACGCCGCGAGGCCACCAGCCTCCGGTGTCGGCGCACCGGTCCCGTGCCCCGGCACGTGCGGCGCGAAGTCGAGCTCGAACGCTGACAGGTCGGTGTATCGCCACTCTTCGGTCTCCGGCGACGGCATCGGCAGCGCCTCGAACTGTGAGAAGGCACGCTCGCGGATCGCGCCGGTCGCACCCGGAGCGATCGGCAGCGCCTCGAGCGCCGCGCGATCGAACGTCGTCATCCGACCGAGCCCTCCATCTGCAGCTCGATCAGGCGGTTGAGCTCGACCGCGTACTCCATCGGCAGCTCGCGCGTGATCGGCTCGATGAAGCCGTTCACGATCATCGCGGTCGCCTCGGCCTCGGAAAGCCCGCGGCTCATCAGGTAAAAGAGCTGGTCGTCGCCGACCTTCGACACGGTCGCCTCGTGGCCGAGCGCCGCCGTCTCGTCTTCGACCTCGATGTAGGGGTAGGTGTCGGAACGCGACGCATCGTCGAGGATCAGCGCGTCGCATCGCACGGTCGACTTCGCGTGATGCGCGTCGGGCTCGACCCGAACGAGACCACGGTACCCGGTTCGTCCGCCATCCTTGGACACGGACTTCGAGTTGATCACGCTCGTCGTATGCGGGGCGGCGTGGATCGCCTTGCCTCCCGCGTCGGTGTGCATACCCTTGCCGGCGAACGCCACGGAGAGGATCTCGCCGCGGGCCCCTTCCCCGAGCAAGTAGATCGACGGGTACTTCATCGTGACCTTGGAGCCGATGTTGCCGTCGACCCACTCCATCACAGCGTCCTCGTAGGCGGCTGCGCGCTTCGTCACGAGGTTGTAGACGTTCGTCGACCAGTTCTGGATCGTGGTGTAACGGACGCGGGCGCCCTTCATGGCCTTGATCTCGACGACGGCGGAGTGAAGCGAGTCGCTCGAGTAGATGGGCGCCGAGCAACCCTCGACGTAGTGCACGTAGGAACCCTCGTCGGCGATGATCAGCGTGCGCTCGAACTGCCCCATGTTCTCGGCGTTGATCCGGAAGTACGCCTGCAGCGGGATGTCGACCTCGACACCGGGCGGCACGTAGATGAAGGACCCGCCCGACCACACCGCGGTGTTCAGCGCCGCGAACTTGTTGTCGTTGGAGGGGATGATCGTGCCGAAGTGCTCCTTAACGAGGTCGGGGTAGTCGCGCAGCGCGCTGTCCATGTCGGTGAACAACACGCCGATGTCGTCGAGTTCCTTCTTGATCTTGTGGTACACGACCTCGGACTCGTACTGGGCGCTGACGCCGCCCAGGTACTTCTTCTCGGCCTCGGGGATCCCGAGCTTGTCCCACGTGCCCTTGATGTCGTCGGGGAGGTCCTCCCAGTTCGCGGCCATCTTCTCGGTCGAACGGATGAAGTAGAAGATGTTCGCGAAGTCGATGTCGGACAGGTCGGCACCCCACCAGGGCATCGGGCGCGCCTCGAAGTGCTCGAGCGCCTTCACCCGGCGCTTGCGCATCCAGTCGGGCTCGTTCTTGAGGCCGGAGATCTCCTCGACGACGGCCTTCGACAGTCCTCGCTTCGGCTCGAAGACCGAGTGCGACTCGTCCTTCCAGTCGAACCGGTAGTCCTTGCTGAGTGCCTTGAGGTGCTCTTCTTGGCTGATGACCACGGGATCCCCCTGCGCCGTGCCGATCCTGACGGATCAACGCTCGAACAAAGTCTACCGGATGGGTCGGATTTGCGCCGCGCGCGACACCCCCGCTATCGTCCCGTCGATCCGAGGAGGGGGGTCCTGACATGGCAACGCAACCGGCAGCATCGCGGACGTGGAAGACGGTTGCTTCGCCGGCATCGCAGTCGCCATCGTGGTCGTCGGCGGCGATCGTCGTCGCAACGACGGGCGACTCGTGGGCCGTGCGGATGATGCTGACCTTGGTTGCCTTGGACGTGGCCGTCCGGCTCTTCCGGTGGAGCCGCCGCGCCTGAGCCGATCTACCCGAGCTCGACCGGAACGCCGACCAGCGAGCCGTATTCGGTCCAGGAGCCGTCGTAGTTCTTCACTGCCGGGAACCCGAGGAGCTCCTGGAGCGCGAACCAGGTGTGGGAGCTGCGCTCCCCGATCCGGCAGTACGCGATGACCTCGCGGTCGGCTGAGATCCCCTGGGCGCCGTACAGCGCGCGGAGCTCGTCGGCGCTCCTGAACGTGCCGTCGTCGTTCGCGGCTTGGACCCACGGGATGTTCGCGGCGCCGGCGATGTGCCCGGGCACCTGCGCCTGCTCCTGGGGCAGATGGTCGGGGGCGAGCTTCTCGCCTCGGAACTCTTCGGGCGAGCGAACGTCCACGAAGCCCGTGTCACCGCCGACCTTCGTGAGCACCTCGTCGCGCAATGCGCGGATCTCCGGCCGCTCCTCCCCCAGGAAGAGGTGCTCGGACCGCTCGTAGCTCGGGCACCTCGTCGGTGAGCTCGCGTGACTCAAGTTCCCACTTCTTGCGGCCGCCGTTCAGCAGGGCGATCTGGTCGAAGCCGCGCAGCTTCAGGAGCCAATATGCGTAGGCGGCGAACCAGTTGTTGTTGCCGCCGTACAGGACGACGGTCGTCTCGGCGCCGACGCCCGCGTCGGCAAGCAACGCCGCGAAGCCGTCCTGGTCCTTGTAGTCGCGGCCGACCTCCGTGTGGAGGTCGGTCGTCCAATTCCAGCCCAGGCGCCGGGGATATGGCCCTTCTCGTAGGCGGTCGTGTCCTCGTCCACGTCGATCACGCGAACATCGGTGTCGTCGAGGTGCTCGCTCGAGCCACTCGGTGGTGACGAGGGCGTCGGGGTTGGCGTAGTCGGTCATTGCAGGAACCTCCTTGTTGGTCGAGGATGGTGCGGAGCTAGGACTGCCGGCGAGTGACTCAGCCGGCAGCGTCCCGACAGCACAGACGGTCGGGATCATCGCCGCGACCAAGCCCCGGCAGCGTGTGCGGATCACCCCACATCCCCCCTCGTCGTGTCTGCACGTGCAACAACGATGTCGCAGACGGTCGCTCATACGTCAACGGTCAGAAGATGCCGAGCGCTGCTTTCGCTTCTTCGGACATCATCTCGGGGCTCCATGCCGGCCGGAACACCAGTTCGGGCCGCACCTCGCCGATCCCGTCGATCGGAGCGAGGAACGCGCGCATCTGATCTTCGATCATCGGTCCGATGGGGCACCCCATCGTGGTCAAGCTGTATCGGATGTCGACGTCGCCGTTGTCCTGGACGTCGACCTCGTACACCAGCCCGAGGTCGACGATGTTGATCCCAAGCTCAGGGTCGAAGACCTGCATGAGCGCGCTCGCGGATGCGTTCCTCGGTCACGCGGGAGTCGCCCGACTCGTCGGACGATGCCTCGGATCCTCGTGATGCGGTGTCTGTGATGTCGTCGCTCATACGGGCCGGGCCACTCCTTCCGGGCATACACTTGCCGGGACCCAGCCTACCGGTACTCGAGCGATAGGGGAGCGTAGTGGTGTCGATCCGGGCGTTGATCGTGGACGACCATCCCGTGACGCGGGAAGGGCTCCGCACGGCGTTGGAGCTCTCCGACGATGTGATCGTGGTCGTCGGCGAGGCCGGCATCCGGCGAGGAAGCGGTCGAGCAGGCCCGAGCGCTCACGCCCGACGTCGTCTTCATGGACGTCCGGATGCCCGGGATGGACGGCATCGAGGCGACCCGCCGCATCAAGGACGCCGCACCCGACACGAAGGTCATCTTGATCACCGTCGACGAGTCGCGAGGGGCGGTCTCCGAGGCGATCCAGGCGGGCGTGTCGGGATACCTGCTCAAGGATGCCACCCCCGACGCGCTGGTCGACGCCGCCCGCAACGCGGTGGAGGGCAACGCCGTGATCCACCCGCAGCTCACCAAGACGTTCATCGAGGAGGCGCGCACCGCCGGCGACGAGCCGAAGACCGACCCCGCTGTCCAAGCGCGAACGCGAGATCCTCCAGAAGGTCGCCGACGGCGCCACCACTCGGCAGGTCGCCTCGGACCTCGGGATCTCGCCGCATACGGTGAAGACCCACCTCGAGCGCATCTTCGAGAAGCTCGACGCGAACGACCGTGCGCAGGCGGTGGCGATCGCGATCCGCACCGGCATCGTGCACTGAGCCCCTCGGTCCCCCGTTCGCCCGACACCCTCAACCCCGTCTGGGGTGGGCCGATACCCCACCAAGATGGGCGCCAGTGTTCTCGTGTGCGACGCGGCCGACGAGGTCGCGTACCTGCAATACCACCTCCTCAAGGAGGCGAACGACCTCGTCGTCGACGTCACGTCGGATCCGTTCCGGCGCGGTCGAGACCGCGGCTCGGGCACGCCCGACATCATCACGGTGGAGCTGTCGATGGAGGGGCTCGGCGGCGCGGAACTGATCCGACGGCTGCGTGCCTCGACACCGGGGACGCGGGTCATCGCGCGCGGCGCGTCCGATGATCCCGTGGATGTGGCGGCGGCGTTCGGCGCGGGGGCCGCCGGCTACGTGCTCCGCAGCGACGGCCCCGACGCGCTCCTGGCCGCGGTGCGAGCCGCGCTGACGGGCGCCTCGGTGATCTCCCCGTCGTCACCACCCCGTTTGGTCTCGAGGTCGGCGCGGCTCGCGACCGCCGAGCGCGAACTGTCCGCCGAACTCGACGCGATGCCGATCCTCGGTCTCCCAGGGCACGTCCGCGAAGGCCGACTTCCTCGCGAATATCTCCCACGAGCTGCGCACACCGGTGACGGTGGCAAAGGGGATCGCGTATGTCCTGCGCAACCCGTCGGTGCCGGCGGAGGAGCGCGACCAGTTCCTCGGGCAGCTTCAATCGTCGCTCGACAAACTGATGGCGATCGTCGACGAGGTCATCACCATCGCCGAACTCGAACGCGGTACGTTCCATCTCGACGCCGTCCCGACCGATCTCGCACCGCTGATCCGGCACGCCGTCGACGAGGTTGCGCGCGAGTATCCGGGCACGCCGATCAATCCCCAGATCCCCGAAGAGCTCCCCGTTGTCGCGGACGGGATGCGGATCGGCGGCGTGGTTCGCGAACTCCTGGACAACGCGTGTCGCTACTCGCCTGCGGGCCGTGGGGTGCAACTCGCGGCCCGCATGCTCGACGAGGGCGTGGTCGTCGGCGTGACCGACCACGGCGAGGGCCTCGATCGGACGATCGCGATGAAGGCGTTCGAACAGCCGTTCTCAACCGGCGAGGCGACACTGCGGAAGGAGAAAGCGGGCGTCGGGGTCGGCCTGCACCTGGCCCGGCAGATCGTGGTCGAGCACGGTGGTGTCATGTGGTCAGATCCCTTGCCGGGTGGCGGCACCCGCGTGTCGTTCTGCATCCCGCTGCGAGCGGGGGACCAACTTACGGCACCGCCGGCGAACGCTGCCGGCGCGGCCTGACCGAGTCGACGCGCTCAGGCCACCTTCGGGCAACCTCGGCTGCAGCGGCGTATCCTCAACTCTCGGAGGATCTCGTCCTGATTCGTTCGCTCGCTCTCCTCGTCGTCGCGATGCTCGGTGCGGCCGGGTGCACCGCCGGAGCGCGCGCCGGCGTGCCCGCCTCAGGAGCGACGCCGGCACCGTCCTCACTGGTCGAGGTGTCCGCCGATGGCGTGTCCGTCCTCATCCCCCACGGGTGGGTGGCGGCGCTCACCGCCGGGCCGAAGAACACGCTCGGACTCACCGCGTCGCCCGGTCCACTGACGAGCGACACGTTCCTGCCTCGCCAAGGGCTGATCGCGACGCGGATCGATGCGACCCAGGTCGGTGTCCCGAGCGACCTGTACTACCTTGCCGCCAAGGGACCGCTGATCGCCGGTCTCACACATGCCAGCGGATGCGAGGTGACCCGACGGCGGATCTATGCCGATCACCGGCCGGCCTGGCTCGCAGGGGATCGGCGATCCCCGGGGGACTTCGTTGCCAGCGCGTCCGGCAGCTGCACGCGCCACGGCGGTACGACCAGATGGTCCTATTTCGTCGCCGCGCCCGGCTTCGGGCCGGCGCGCGAGCGCGGCATCCCTGGGTCGGGTCTGTACCTGATCGTGGCGGCGACCCCGCAGGCGCCGGGCGCCAACCAGGCGCTCGATCGGATGATCGACGACGTTCGGTTCGGTGCCGACGGGGCGCGCGATTTCGTCCAGGCCGTCCGCGCGGCTTAGCGCGGGCTCCGGTCGACGAACGGCGGTTGCACGACGGTGGCCGCGCCTCGGCGACCTCTGATGTCGACGGTGACCTCGTCCCCCACGCGGGCAACGTCGGCAGGCCACAGGTACGCGAGCGCGATCCCCGTGCCCAGCAGCGGCGAGAAGGTGCCGCTCGTGACCTCACCGATCACACGATCGCCATCGAACACCGGGTAGTGCGCACGGGGGATGAATCGCCGCTCGTGCATGCGCAGACCTCGGAGACGGCTCGGGAGTCCCTCGGCCCGCTGAAGGGCAAGCGCCTCACGGCCGCGGAAAGGTCCCTTGTCCATCGCTACCGCCCACGACAAGCCAGCCTCGAAGGCCGTGGACGACTCGAACAGATCTTGTCCGTACAGGGGGTAGCCCATCTCCAAGCGCAGGACGTCGCGTGCGGCAAGCCCGCACGGGGCGCCGTCGTGCGGCGCGATGGCCGCGAGCAGCGCGCGCCAAAGCTCCGTGGCGATGTCCTGATAGGTGAACAACTCGAAACCGATCTCCCCCGTGTACCCCGAGCGGGTCACGATCACCGGTCGGCGGAGGAACGAGGACTCTGCGCACCGCATGAATGTGAGATCCGCCACGTCGGGGAACAGCGATCGCACGACCTCGCGTGACGCGGGGCCCTGCACCGCAAGGAAGCACCAGTCTTGGTGGTACATGAGGTGGACGGGATCGGGGGTCTCGGCTTCACCGAGGATCTGCAGGACACGCGATGTGTTGGCGGCGTTCGGTACCACGAAGTAGCGCGTCGGCGTCATCCGGTACACGATCAGATCCTCGATCACACCGCCGCCCTCATTCAGCACGAGGTTGTACTGGGCCTCACCCACCTCGACGCGGGCAACGTCGTTCGTTACTACCCCTTGGAGAAGAGCACAGGCGCCGGCCCCCTCGACCTCGACCTTGCCGAGGTGGGTCAGATCGAACAGTCCGACCCGCTCGCGGACGGCCCGGTGTTCGGCGAGCGCCCCCTCGTATTCGATGGGCATGTCCCAACCGCCGAACGGGCCGAGCTTGGCACCGAGCGACCGGTGCTCCGTCGCAAGGGGTGACGACTTGAGCTCACTCTGTCTATCCATCGGCGCCGATGGTACGGGTTCGTCGAGGCGCGGCGCCGATCGGCGGTAGACTTGCGTCCCGCATGGGCGACCCCTACGACGTAGTCGTGATCGGCGCCGGCACCGGTGGCTACTCCGCAGCCCTGCGTGCCGCGGAGCTTGGCAAACGTGTCGCCATCGTGGACCGGGGCGAGCGGCTCGGCGGCACGTGTCTGTTGCGCGGTTGTATCCCGACGAAGGCCCTCCTTCGATCCGCCGAGGTGCTCGACACGATCGCTCGCGCGTCCACGTGGGGTGTGAAGGCCGCCGGCGAGCCCGATTGGCCCGCGATCCGCGCCTTCGAAGACGCCATGGTCGACAAACTGGTGAAAGGGATCACGGGCCTCGTCAAGTTGCGCGGGATCGACGTGCACACCGGAAGCGCGCACCTGCTGCCCGGCGGCGGGCTCGAGGTCGACAGGCAGCCACTCGAAACGACCGACGTCGTCCTCGCCACGGGGTCGGCGCCCCGCCTGCTGCCCGGCGTGCAGGTCACGAACCACATCATCACGAGCGATCAGGCGCTGCAGCTCGATCGGATCCCGGCGTCGGTCATCGTGATCGGCGCGGGCGCGGTCGGACTCGAATTCGCCTCGATGTACCGCTCGTTCGGCGCGGATGTGACCGTGCTCGAGGCGCTCCCACGGATCGCTCCGCTCGAAGATGAGGATCTGTCCAAGGCACTTGCCCGCGCTTTTCGCAAGCGCAACATCACTGCGGTGGCGGCTGCCTCGGTCAGCGGTATGACCGAGGACGCCGACGGTGTGACGGTGACGTACGAGGCGGCTGGTGCGTCGACGGACCTGCGCGCGGAGATCTGTCTGATCGCGATCGGGCGCGGGCCCGTCACCGACGGGCTCGGGGTGCAAGAAGCGGGCATCGCCATGCACCCCAAGGGCTTCGTTGCGGTCGACGACCAGCTCCGCACGACCGTGCCCGGGGTCTGGGCGGTCGGGGACGTTGCCGCGACGCCGCTGCAGCTCGCGCATGTCGCCTTCACGGAAGGGATCGCCGTGGCTGAGCGGATCGCCGGCATCGACGTGCCACCGATCGACTACGTGCGCATCCCGCGGGTCACGTATTGCACCCCCGAGGTCGCGAGTGTCGGGCTGACCGAGGCCGAGGCTCGCGAGGCCGGGCACGACGTCGTGGTCGAGAAGCTCGACCTGCGCGCGATCGGCAAGGCCAACATCGTCGGCGAGGGTGGGATGGTGAAGGTCGTCGCGGCGACGAACGACGGCCCCGTCCTCGGCGTGCACATGGTCGGCCCCCACGTGACCGACCTGATCGCCGAGGGAATGCTGATCACGGCCTGGGAGGCATCGCCGAGCGATGTCGCCGCACACATCCATCCGCACCCGTCGTTGTCGGAAGGGATCGGCGAGGCCATGCTGGCCCTTGCCGGGAAGTCCTTGCACACCGCCTGAGGAGATCAGTGGCCACAACCCTGGAACCCAACGCCGCCGCGAGCGACCGCCCGCTGCCGGAGGACCGGCTCCGCGAGGTCTTGCATCAGATGAAGCTCGCGCGCTACATCGACGAACGGCTCGAGGCCCTCTATCGGCAAGGCCGGCTCCCCGGTGCCCTCTACTCCGGCCGCGGCCAGGAGGGCACCCATGTCGGCGTGACGTTCGCGCTCGAGGAGCGTGATTCACTGTTCCCGACGCATCGCGACCTCACGGCGCAGCTCACGAAGGGCCTCGACCTGAACCGTGTGCTCGCGCAGTTCTGGGGTCGCATCGACGGATACCTGCGCGGGCGCGACGGCAACAGCCACATCGGCGACTGGTACGGCAGCCGCACGTTCGCGGTGATGTCGCATCTGCCGATCGCCTATCCGGTCGCGCTCGGCGCCGCCTGGGCATACCAGCGCGCCGGCGACGGGCGCGTCGCGATGGCGATCTGCGGCGACGGCGCCACGTCGAACGGCCGCTGGCACGAAGCGATCAACACCGCGGCGATCATGCGGCTGCCCGTCGTGTTCGTCGTGAACAACAACCAGTTCGCCTACTCGACGCCCAACGAACGAGAGTTCGCCGTGCCGACGATCGCGGAGCGGGCGGCCGCCTATGGCATTCCCGGCGTGCGCGTCGACGGCACCGAGGTGCTCGAGGTGTACGCGGCCGCTCGTGAGGCGGTCGAGCGCGCACGCAGCGGGAACGGTCCGACGCTGATCGAGGCCGTGTCCCTGCGCTGGCGCGGTCACGCCGGACACGACCCGGCCAAGTACGTGCCGCGCGAGCTCCTTGAGCACTACATGCTCTCCAAGGATCCGGTGAAGAACTTCGAGGCCTACCTCCGCGAGCTCGGTGTGGTCGACGACGCCGCGGTCGCCGCGATGGACGCCGCGGTCGAGCAGGCGTTCGAGGCGGCGCACGCGTACGCGCTGGCGTCGCCGTTCCCCGAGGCGGGCGACGTCTCGCTGGGTGTGTGGGTCGAGGATGGCTACTGGCAGCGCGAACCGGGACGTGGCGGCGGAACGGAGGCCGGCTGATGGCGACCCCACGGGTCGAAGCGGCGGCCGCCGGCCACGGCGCCGAGCCTCGTGGCAAGCGTTCGGAAGATGGGCAAGCCACCTACCTGATCGCGATCGCCGAGGCGTTGTGGGAGGAGATGGAGCGCGACGAGCGCGTGTTCATGCTCGGCGAGGACATCGGCGTGTACGGCGGAGCCTTCAAGGTCACGGAGGGGTTCCTCGATCGGTTCGGGCCGACCCGCGTGGTCGA
Organism: uncultured Actinomycetes bacterium; assembly: GCA_963746995.1. Taxonomy (GTDB): domain Bacteria; phylum Actinomycetota; class UBA4738; order UBA4738; family HRBIN12; genus AC-51. Next base: position 485,353 of record CAVVDF010000005.1, on the reverse strand, counting down.
CACACCGATCGCCGAGGAGACGATCGTCGGGATGGCCGCCGGGGCCGCCATGGAAGGGCTGCGGCCGGTGGCGGAGTTCCAGTACGCGGACTTCATGTCGAGCGGCTTCGATGAGATCACCACCGTGTTGTCGCGATACCACTATCGAGCAGGGGTCCCGCTCCCGGTCGTGCTGCGCGGGCCGAGCGGGGGTGGCGTGCGCGCGTCGAACTTCCATTCGATCAACCCCGAGCCCTGGTTCGCGTATGCCGGCGGGATCAAGATCATCTGCCCCGCGTTCCCCGGCGACGCGAAAGGGCTGCTGAAATCCGCGATCCGCGACGATAACCCGAGCCTGTTCCTCGAGCACAAGGCGCTGTATCGCCGGATCAAGGAGCAGGTCACGGACGACCCCACGGTGCTCATCCCGATCGGGTCTGCCGACGTGAAGCGCGCGGGCGACGACGTGACGATCGTCACTTACGGCGCGATGGTCCATAAGGCGCTCGAGGCGGCCGAGTCGCTCGCGGGCAGAGGTATCTCGGCCGAGATCGTCGACCTGCGCACCGTGTATCCCCTGGACGAGGACACCGTGCTCCGCTCGATCGAGAAGACGTCGCGCGCGCTCGTTCTGTACGAGTCGTACCGGTACCTGGGGATCGGCGCCGAGGTCTCGGCGCTGATCGCCGAGCGTGCCTTCGAACACCTCGACGCGCCCGTGATCCGCCTCGCGCCCCCGAACCACCCGGTGCCGTTCTCGCCGCCGCTCGAGGACGCGTTCCTCCCGCAGGTTGCCGACATCGAGGCCGCGGTCGACCGTCTTGCAGCATGGTGAGGAGGACCTGGTGACCACGATCCAGATGCCACAGCTCGGCGAGACAATCGTCGAGGGCACCATCCTGAAATGGCTCAAGGCCGAGGGCGAGACCGTTCAGCGCGACGAACCGCTGTTCGAGATCTCGACCGACAAGGTCGACACGGAGGTCCCGTCGCCCGTCGCCGGCACGGTCACAAAGCTGCTCGTCGCGGAGGGCGCGACGGTGCCGGTGGGGACCGACGTGATGGAGATCGACGACGGAGCTGCTGGGTCCGCTCAGGCTGGCGCGTCCGCGAGCGGCGACGCGGCGGGGGGATCGGCGGCACCGAGCGCCGCGCCCGTCGCTGCGGTTCCTGCCGCCGGACCCCCGCAGCCGTCGCCGCCCGCTCCCACCCCAGCGGTGGCCGTGGCGACTGCGCCTTCGAATGGGGTGCCGGATCGGGGACCTCGGTCGCAGATCCTGTCGCCGATCGTTCGGCGGCTCGCGCGGGAACGCGGCGTCGACCTGACGACCGTCGTCGGGACCGGTGAGGGAGGACGCATCACGAAGGGGGACGTGTTGGCGGCGGGTCCCGCGACCGGGACGACCACCGTGGCACCGTTGCCGTCGGTGGGTCCCGCCGCCGCTGTCGCATCGGCGTCCCCCGTCACTGCTGCGGGCACCCCTGGGCTCGGCGAAGACGTACAGCCGATGTCGCACATCCGCAAGGCGATCGCGTCGCACATGCTGGCGTCGGTCAATGAGACGGCCCGAGCGTGGACGATGGTCGAGGTCAATCTCGAGCGGCTTGTCCGATTGCGGACCGCGGCGAAGGACAGCTTCTTGCAGACGTACGGCGTGAAGCTGACGTATCTGCCGATGGTCACGCGAGCAACGGTTGACGCGCTGCATGAGTTCCCACTTGTGAACTCCCGTCTGGACGGCGACTCGATCGTGACACCCCGCACAGTCAATATGGGCATCGCCGTGTCCTACGACGCCGGGCTGATCGTGCCGGTCATCAAAGGGGTCGACTCGATGAACACGGTTGGGATCGCACGAGCGATCGCCGACCTCGCCGCCCGAGCTCGGAGCCGCCAACTGCAGCCCGACGAGGTCCAGGGCGCGACCTTCACGATCACGAACCCCGGCCCGTACGGCTCGCTCGTCTCGGTGCCGATCATCAACCAGCCGAACGCGGGGATCCTGTCGCTTGACGCGATCCAGAAGCGCCCGGTGGTCGTCGAGGACGACGCGATCGCTGTGCGACACATGGTGTACATCTCGATGTCGTGGGATCACCGCCTGATCGACGGCGAGTTGGCCACCCGGTTCCTCGCTCGGGTCAAGCACAACCTCGAGACCTGGGACTTCGCCGAGGATCTGGGCCTATGAGCGGGCATCGGCCCGCCTGGCTCGTGACGCCGGCGGGCCAGGTGGAGTACGACGTCGCGAATGAGGCCATGCACGATCTCGCGGCGCGCCGCCTCGCCGACGAGATCCCCGACGTGCTGATCCTGCTCGAACATCCGCCCGTGTTCACGGCGGGCCGCCGGGCCAGATCCGAGGAACTGCTGTGGGACGAGTCGGCGATCGCGGCACGGGGAGGGCTCGTTCGCCGGATCGATCGCGGCGGCGCGTTCACCTTCCACGGACCGGGGCAGCTGGTCGCGTACCCGATCCTCGATCTTGGCCCGTCACCGGATGCCGCCCGGTACCTCCGCGGACTCGAGGCGTCGGTGATCGATGCGTGTGCGCGCGTCGGCGCGATGGTGGGCAGGCGCGATGACGTGCAGACCGGCGTGTGGGCCGAGGACGAGAAAGTGTGCGCGATCGGGGTGCGCCTGCTGCGGGCGCGGGTGACGCTGCACGGGCTCGCGCTCAACTGCGACACCAACCTCGCGTGGTTCGCCGGCATCGTCGCGTGCGGGCTGCCCGAGCATGGGGTGACGTCGCTCTCGCGGCTCCTCGGCCGAGACGTCGCCGTGGACGAGATGCGTCCGCATCTGCGGGATGCCCTTGCCACCGAGTTTGCCCTCCGCTGGACGGCGGCCCCTCCGGAGGTCGCAGCTCGGTTCGCCGCCCCGGTCACCTACGCGGCGGGAGCTTCGGCCACGATCGCATAGCGGGGCCGGTGGCGAAGGACGCCCAGCGGCCATCGTTGGCGCCGGGCGATCGCCCACTCGACATCGCGCAGCCGATAGAGCACCGGCGCACGCCAACCGGCCTCCGCCACGGCCGCGAGGTACGGGGCGGGTGACCGCTGGCCCTGCAACGGCAACCCCAGATCCGTCGGATACTCGGCATGGTGGTGGTCTGCTGCGTCGCCCAGGATCCGGTCGAGCACGTCGGCGAGCACGTCGGCGAGCTCTACGAAGGGGCCCTCCCCGCCCCACGACCCTTCGAGCAAGATCAGACGGCCGCCCGGACGGCACACGCCGCGCCACGCCGCGAGCGCCGCGACGGGGTCGGGCAACGTCCACACCAGATGCCGCTCCACGATCGCGTCGAAGAGCTCGGGCGGGGGCGCCTCCGCGGGGCCATGGACGAACGTCACGTCGAGCGAACGGGCCTCGGCCTTCGCGCGCGCTCGCTCGAGCATCGCGTCCGACAGGTCGATGCCGGTCACCGCGTGCCCCAGGTCCGCCGCGAGCAGCGCGATCGCGCCGGTGCCTACCCCGACGTCGAGCACCGCCGCCGGAGCGGTCGGCAACGTGCTCGCGAGGACCGCTCGCCAACACGCTTCCTCGATCGGATCGGACAAGGCGTGACCGGCGGCGTCGTCGTACACCGAGGCGTCGGCGTCCCACCAGTCGCGGATCCGATCGTGCGTCGCGCCCATGTCAGTACAGAGCGGCGGCGAGCTTGCGCCGATACGCGGGCACGAGCGGATCGTCATCGCCGAGTGCCGCGAAGATCGTGACGAAGGCCTGCCTGGCGGCGTCGCGATCCTCGCCGAGCGCGTCCGTCAGGCTCGCCAATGCCTCCGACCATCGGCCCGCGGCCGCCGCGCGCTTCGCCGCGCCGACAATGCCCGTCGCCGGCTCGTTCGCCCACCCCGCGATCTCGATCCGCGCGTGCAACCGCTCGGCCTCGGGGTCCGGAAGGTGTTGCATCACGAGCGGCAAAGCATCGTCGAGCGCTCCGCGGTCGACGAGGATCGCCGCGAGCCCGACCGCCGCATCACGGTTGCCGGGATCCTTGTTCAACGCGTCGCGGAACCCTGCCTCCGCCTCGGCCACATCGCCCGCCTCGAGCTCGTCGGCCGCAGCGGCCGCTTCGAGTTCGGCCTCACTTGGCAGGATCGAATCGACGAACCGATTCACTTCGTCTTCGGGATACGCCCCGATGAACATGCTCACGGGCTCGCCATCTCGGAACGCGATCACCGTCGGGATGGACTGGGAACGCACCGCCTGCAGCAAGGCATTGCCCACCTGCTGCGCATCAACGTCGATCTTCGCCAAGGTGAACGCGCCGTTCCGTTCGCCGGCAACCTTCTCCAGCGTCGGACCTAGCGACCGGCACGGGCCACACCACGCAGCCCACAAGTCCACCACCACCGGCGCGTTCTTCGAGCCCTCGACCACGACCTGCTCGAAGGTCTCGTCGGTCACCTCCACCACGTTCGTCATGACGTCCATGCTACGGGCTCCTCGGCGAACCGAAACGCCGAAGTCGCAGCGCGTTGAGGACGACCGTGACGCTGGAGATCGCCATCGCCGCGGCGGCCCACATGGGGTTCAACACCCCGAACACCGCGAGCGGGATCATCACGACGTTGTACGCGAAGGCCCAGAAGAGGTTCTCTTGGATCACCCGGTAGGTCCGCCGTGCCAGGTCGAGCGCGTCGGCGACACCGGTCAGCGAAGAGCCGAGCAGCTCGATGTCGGCGGCGGCCTGCGCAACGTCCGTCCCCGTCCCCATCGCCATGCCGACCGTGGCCGCTGCTAGCGCCGGCGCGTCGTTCAGCCCGTCGCCGACGAACACCACGCCGTGACCGGCTGCCTGGCGTTCCCGCACTGCCGCGACCTTCCGATCGGGGAACGCCTCTCCCTCGACATCGTGGATGCCGACCTCGTGCGCGATCGCGTCGGCGGTTCGCTGCCGATCGCCGGTGACGAGGGCGATCTCGAGTCCCATCGCTCGCAACCGTTCGATCGCGCCGGGCGCCTCTGGCTTCACGGTGTCGGTCACGGCAAGCAGTCCGATCGGGATCTCGTCGCGCCAGATCGCGAACGCGGTCGCGCCGCCCTCGGCGTGGCCATCCGCCAGTGCCGCCATCGCAGGCGGAAGATCCACGGGGCGGCCCACCCGGATCTGCTCGCCCGCCACGGTGGCAGCAGCCCCGGCACCGGGCTTCACCAGGTGCCCGCTCGATCCCGGCACCGGCACGCCCCGTTCACGGGCACCGGCAACGACGGCGAGCGCGATCGGATGCTCGGAGCCGGATTCGACCGCCGCGGCCAGCGCGAGAACCTCGGACGCGTCGACACCGTTCACTCCCGTGACCGCTGCGAGCACCATCCGTCCCTCCGTGACGGTGCCCGTCTTGTCGAGGAGCACCGTGTCCGCAGCGTGCGCGGCCTCGAACACGGCGCCGCCCTTCACCAAGACGCCGAGCTCTGCGGCCCTGCCCGTGCCCGCCATGATGGCCGCGGGCGTCGCGAGTCCGAGCGCGCACGGACATGCGATCAACAACACCGCAGTCGCGTTCAGCAGTGCGTCACCGGGTGACGCGCCCCCGATCGCGATCCAGCCGATGAAGGTCGCGAGCGCGACCACGAGCACGATCGGGACGAAGACGGCAGAGATCCGATCCGCAAGCCGCTCCACCGGCGCCTTCGACCCTTGTGCCGACTGGAGGAGTCGGACGATCTCGGCGAGCTTGGTGTTCGCCCCGACCTTCGTGACGAAGACGACGAGACGACCGTTACCGTTGATCGACGCGCCGACGACATCGTCGCCAACGGCCACGTCCACCGGCACCGACTCGCCGGTCAGGAGCGAGAGATCGACCCACGAGGCACCCTCTCGAACCACCCCGTCGGCGGGGATCTTCTCGCCGGGCCGAACGACGACCAGCATCCCGGGGTGGAGCTCCTCGATCGAGATCGTGCGCTCAACGCCATCCTGCACCACCGTGGCGCTCGCCGCGGCGCGCGCGAGGAGGGAGCGGGACGCATCCCCCGCGCTCGCTCGAGCTCTCGCTTCGAGCGTCTTGCCCACCAGGATCAGCGTGATGATCACCGCTGCGGTATCGAAGTAGTGGCCCATGCCGCCCTGCACAGTGCCGTTCCACGTCTCGTAGACAGCCCAGGTCGAGTACAGGTAGGCGGCGAGCGCGCCGAGCGCAACCAGCGTGTCCATCGTGGTGGTTCGGTGCCGCGCGGCCCGAGCGGCGTTGTGGAAGAACGGCCACCCCGCCCAGAACACGATCGGGGTCGCGATGAGCCAGCTCGCGATCCCCGAACTGTCCCGGTCGGGGACGAAGAACGTGAGGATGAGCACCACGACGGTGAGCGGTGCGGCGACCGTGAGCCGGCGCCTGTACGAGCGCTCCTCTTCGTCCGGGTCGCGATGGGCGTCGTGTGGCCGCGCGCCGTACCCGACGCTCGCAACCGCTCGGATCAAGGGATCGATCGCTTCAACAGTGCCGTGGACGGTGGCGGTTCGTGTCCCTAGGTTGACGGCGGCCGCATCGACGCCGTCGACGGCGTCCAGCGCACGCTCCACCTTCTGGACGCATGACGCGCACGTCATGCCCTCGATATCGAGCACGACCTCGGTCGCGGTCACCGGCTCACTTCCCGGCGAATCGAGCGACCGCGGCCATCAGTTCCTCCACCTTCTCGTCGCCGTCACCCGCCTCGATGCTGTCCGCGACACAGTGCCGGACGTGATCGTCGAGGAGACCCATGCCGACCGCTCGAAGAGCGGCCGTCACCGAGTTCACCTGCGTGAGGATGTCCAGACAATAGGTGTCCTCGTCGACCATCCGCTGCAGCCCGCGGACCTGACCCTCGATCTTGCGCAAGCGCGACTGCAGGTCGTCCTTCTTCGATGCGTAGCCGTGCATGGCGTCGCCTTTCTCGGGTATACCCCCCTGGGGTGTCCTCACATCGAGCGCTCGTCGGGATCGAGCGAGACGAAGCGCTCCGGATCCTTGCGGAACCGCTCCATGCAGCTCACGGAGCAGAAGTAGAACGTCGTTCCATCGTGTTCCCACGCCGCAGCGGCCGTCGCCGGCGATACCGACATGCCGCAGACCGGATCGCTATGCATCGCCTTCTCCCCTGTCGATCGTTGTCTGGATCAGATGATACCCCTAGGGGGTATAGGTGCCAAGTCGACGAGATGTCTCGCGGACGGGTGTAGACTCCGCTCACGGTGCGAGGAGGCTCGAGGTGTCCACGCAGGTGACGCAGGCGCCGCACGAGGCGCTCGGCTTGTCGCCCGAGGACGTGCTGCAACTGCAGCGTTGGATGCTCACCGCCCGCCTGATCGACGAGGCGGCTCTGCGGCAGAACCGGATGGGTCGCGCGCCCTTCGTGGTGCCTGTGTCGGGGCACGAGGGATGTCAGATCGGCACCGCCGCGGTCCTTCGGGCCGGGACCGACGTGTGGGTGCCGTACTACCGAGACCTCGGCGTCGTGCTCGTCGCGGGGCTCACCCCCTACGAGGTGTTTCTCGGGGTCTTCTCCAAGGCCGACGATCCGTCCTCGGCGGGGCGCCAGATGCCGAGCCACTGGGGATCGAAACGCTTGGGGATCGTGAGCCATTCCTCGCCGATCGCGACCCAGGTCCCCCACGCCGTGGGGATCGCCTACGCGATGCGATACCGGGGCGAGGACGCGGTCGTCGCGTCGTGGTTCGGGGAGGGCGCGACGAGTGAAGGCGACTGGCACGAGGGTCTCAACTTCGCAGCGATCCACCGCTTGCCCGTGGTCTTCGTGTGTGAAAACAACGAATACGCGATCAGCGTGCGCCAGGACAAGCAGATGGCGGTGCGCGACGTCGCCGACCGGGCTGCCGGCTACGGGATGCCGGGCGTGGTCGTCGACGGCAGCGACGTCCTGGCCTGCTATGACGCGATGCGCGAGGCCCACGCCCGTGCCCTCGCGGGCGGCGGACCCACCCTGATCGAATGCAAGACCTACCGGTACCTTCCCCACACGTCCGACGACGACGACAAGTCGTACCGCTCGCGGGCGGAAGTCGACGAGCACCGGCATCGCGATCCGATCGACCGATTCACGGCCTACCTGATCGCACACGATCTGTTCGATCACGATCGGATGCAGACGCTCCATGACGAGATCAAGACCGAGGTCGACGCTGCGATCGTGGCTGCCTGGGACGCACCCGACCCCGATCCGGCGACGGCGCTCGCGCACGTGTTCGCCGAGGAGACGCCGTGACCAATGTCGTGACCGCGATCCGCGAGACCCTCCATTCCGAGATGGTGGCCGACGACCGCGTCGTCTTGCTGGGCGAAGACGTCGGGACGCGCGGCGGCGTCTTCAAGGTCTCCGAAGGGTTCCTGGACGACTTCGGCGAGCAGCGGGTGATCGACACGCCGCTCGCCGAGTCGGGCATCGTCGGGGTCGCGATCGGGATGGCGCTGCACGGCATGCGGCCGATCGCCGAGATCGAGTTCGCCGACTTCATCCACCCGGCCTTCGATCAGATCGTGTCGGAGGCTGCGCGGATGCGATACCGAACGAACGGCGATTGGTCGTGCCCGATGGTGATCCGGGCTCCCTGTGGCGGCGGGATCCACGGCGCGCTCTACCACTCGCAGTCGATCGAGGCGTTCTACGCGCATGTGCCCGGTCTCAAGGTCGTGATGCCGTCGACGCCGGCCGACGCTGCGGGGACGTTGCGCTCGGCGATCCGCGATCCGGACCCGGTGCTCTTCCTCGAGCACAAGAAGTGCTACCGCGCGATCACCGGCGACGTGCCCGAGGGCGATCACATGGTCCCGATCGGCACGGCCGCAGTGGTTCGCCCGGGCATCCATCTGTCGGTGATCACGTACGGCTACGAGTTCCACCGGTGTATCGAGGCGGCGGACCGACTGGCCGTCGACGAGGGGATCGAGGCCGAAGTCGTCGACGTACGATCACTCGCCCCTTTGGATCGGGACACGATCCTTCGATCGATCCGCGCCACCTCGCGCGCGATGGTCGTGTACGAAGACAACCGCACGTACGGCGCCGGCGCCGAGATCGCCGCCACGATCGCGGAGGAGGCGATGTTCGACCTCGACGCCCCGATCGTCCGGATCGGCGGGCCCGACATCCCGGCGATGCCGTATGCCACTGCGCTGGAACACTTCTACACGGAGCCAACGCCAGACCACCTGTACCGGGCGATGCGCGACCTCGCCCACTTCTGACCTCGGTTCAGTCGCAGTCACCGGTTCCGATACCTGAGGCAACGTGGCTAGATCGAACGAGCCCACCCCTGCCCGCAGGTCGACGGGCCGTCGCGACGTGCTCGTCATCGCGACGGTCGTCGCCGTGCTGATCGGACTCGGCGCGCGCACACACATGTTCAACGTGGTCGATCGCGCGATCCAGGGCGCCGCGATCGGCGACGACCTGGTCGGGCTGCTCATCCTCCTGCTCGCCGGTGCCGCGGCCATCGCCGTCGCCAGCCTTCGCCGCACGCGGCGGGCCGGGGCTGAGCGCGCCGCCGCAGCTGAGGAACGGTATCGAACGCTGGTCGAACGGGTGCCGGCGATCGCGTACTCGTGGGATACCGCGTTCGCACCCGGGTCGGCGCCGGCCGACTACATCAGTCCGCAGATCGAAGTGCTTGTCGGGGTGCCCCCGAGCGCATGGCTCGACGATCCGACGGCATGGGCCGCACACGTTCACCCTGACGACGTCGAACGCGTCACCCAGGCTTGGACCATCGCGACAAGCGCGGGAACACCGTTCTCACAGGAATACCGGCTGCGGCGAGCGGACGGCGCCTGGCGCTGGGTTCGCGACGAGGCGAATCCGGTCGGCCCCGGTCTGCACAGCGCACCGATCTACCAAGGCGTGATCGTGGATATCACCGAGCGTCATGAGGCGGAAGCCCGGCTGCGTACAGCTGAGCACCGATGGCGCTCGCTGCTGGCCGAGCTGCCGCTCGTGGCATACGAAGGGGGCCTGGACGAGCAGGGCCACATCGGCGACCGATGGATCGCCGCCGGGATCTCCGACCTGTTGGGGATCCCGGTCGACGAATGGCTGGACGATCCGGATGCGTGGGACCGCGTGATCCACCCCGACGACGTCGCGGATGTGCTGCGGGCGTGGAACACCCTCCTCGCGGACGGCACACTCTTCGACCAGCGCTACCGTATGCGCCACCGGGACGGCCACGATGTGTGGGTACACGACCGCGCGGTTCGCACGGAGCGCGACGGCCGAACGGTGATCCTCGGTGCCTTCGCCGACATCACGGCACGCCGGGCCGCAGAGACCGCGCTCGAGCTGGCGCAGGGGCGCTTCCGGACGCTCGTCGAGCAACTCCCGGCCATCACCTTCATCGAAGACCCGACGACCGGGGAGGTGCTGTATGTGAGTCCGCAGGTCGAGGAGGTCTACGGCTACACGGCCGACGAGTGGACGGCTGACACGGAGCTCTGGAAAGCGCGGCTGCATCCGGATGACCGTGATCGGGTCCTCGCATCCAACGACGCGGATACGGGCGATCTGTGGAACATCGACTACCGGTCGATCACCCGCGATGGTCGCACGGTTTGGGTCCACAACGACGCTCGGCTCGTCCGCGACCCGGATGGCCAACCGTCGTACTGGCAAGGCGTCGTCTACGACATCACCGAGCGGAAGCACGCCGAGGAGCGGCTTCGTGACGCTGAGGAGCGCTTCCGCACCCTCGTCGAGCAACTTCCTGTCGCCGTGTACACCGACGCTGTGGACGACGTCAGTACAGCGCTCTACATCAGCCCACGGTATGAAGATCTGACGGGGTACAGCCCCGAGCAACGGCTGCACGACCCCGATCTGTGGGTTCGGATGCTCCACCCGGAAGATCGCGACCGAGTGCTCGCGGAGTCGGTGGCGACGAACGAGACCGGCGAGCCGTTCGACACCGAGTACCGCATCGTCGCGGCGGACGGCCGCACCGTCTGGCTGCACGACCACGCGGTGCAGGTGGTCGCCCGCGACGGCTCGGCGCGCTGGCACGGCATCCTGCAAGACATCACCGATCGCATCATGGATATCACGGAGCGCAAGCACGCAGAGCTCGCCCTCCGCGATGCCGAGCGTCGCTATCGCACGCTGATCGAATCGATCCCCGCGGTCACGTACATCGACGCGATGGAGGAGCCGTGGTCGACCGTTTACGTGAGCCCGCAGGTCGCATCGATCTTCGGGTTCACACCGGAGGAGTGGATCGAGCCCGGTCTGTGGATCGACCAGGTGCATCCCGACGATGCGTTGCGAGCGCGCGCAGCTGTCGAGTCACACGCCTCGACGAACGAGCCGTTCGACCTCGAATACAGGATGCGTCACGCGGACGGCAGATGGCTGTGGGTTCGGGACCAAGCCTTCGTCGTGACCGACGAAGAGGGCTCGCCGCTGTTCTCGCAGGGTGTGATGTACGACATCACGGACGCGAAGGTCGCCGAGGAGCGGCTCCGCGACGCGGAAGAGCGCTACCGGGCGATCGTGGAGCACATCCCGGCCGCGATCTACCTCGACCGGCCGGACGGTGCGATGGAAACCGTCTACATCAGCCCGCAGATCTTCGACATCGCGGGGATCACACCATCGCAGTGGATGGAGGACCCGACCTTGTGGTTGACGCTGATGCATCCGCAGGATCGGGATGCCGTCGAGCGTTCCTATCTGGAGGCGGTGACCGCGCACGAACCGTGGCGAGCCGAGTATCGCCTGCGCACCCCCGACGGACGCACGGTCTGGCTCCACGACGAGACCACGTTCCTGCACGGTCCCGAAGGCGAGCCGCTGCTGCTCCAGGGGGTGTTGTTCGACATCACGGAGCGGAAACTCGCGGAACAGGCCCTGCGGGAAAGCGAGCAGCGTGAACGCGAGGCGGCCGAGCGGCTCCGCGCTCTCGACGACATGAAGAACACGTTCCTCGCCGCGGTCTCCCACGAACTGCGGAGCCCGTTGACCTCGATCCTCGGTCTCGCACTGACCCTCGAGCGATCGCCGGATATCCACGGCCGTGACCGCGACGATCTGCTCGAACGGCTCGCAGCGAACGCCCGCAAGCTGGACCGGCTGTTGAAGGACCTGCTCGACATCGACCGGCTGCGCCGTGGCATCGTCGAGCCGCAGTACCGCGTCTCCGACGTCGCAGCGCTCGCCCGCCGAACAGTGGAGCACCTCGATGCGCTCGCCGGCCGCGAGGTGATCGTGACGACGGACTCGGTCGTCATGCCGATCGATCCTGCCAAGATCGAGCGGATCGTAGAGAACCTGCTGATGAACGCCGTCCGACATACCGATGACGATCGGCGGATCTGGCTCACCGTTGGACCGCACGAGAGCGGCGTACGGATCTCTGTGGAGGACGACGGACCAGGCGTGCCCCGCGAACTCCACGACGTTATCTTCGAGCCGTTCCGCCAGGGCCCGACGGCGTCCCCCCACTCTCCCGGCACGGGGATCGGCCTTTCGCTCGTCGCACGCTTCGCCGAACTCCACGGCGGGCAGGCATGGGTCGGCGAGCGCGAGGGGGGTGGCGCCGCGTTCCACGTGGTGATCCCCGGCGACGCCGAAGGGGGATCGCGCGCGGACGCGGGCTAGCCGGGCTGAAGCCCGGCGGGACAGGCGAGTCGAACGCGGGCGGCCTGGAAACTGCGCGCGAGCCCTTCGGCGATGCCCTGCGACGGCGCCACGTAGGGTGCGAAGCCATCGTCGTCGCCGATCCCCTCGATCACGTCCCGGTAGTCCTCCTGCGCCTGCAGCAGGGCGTCGTCTTCGGCGTCGGGGACATCGGCGTTGTCGTGGATGGCGTCGAACGTGCCATCGAGCTTGTCGAGGTCGGCGCGGACCTCCCCGACGGTTGCGTCTCGCGGTGGTGCCGCGAGCGCATCGATGGTTCCTTGGAGGTTCCGCATGTCCTGGCACACCTCCAGGTTCGCTGCGGACGACGACTGCCCGCACGCGAGCATGCCCAGCGCGAGCAATCCAGCGGGGAGCCACCGAGAGCGACGCATCGAGCGAGCGTACACTCGCCCTCATGCAGGAACGTGAGCACAACCCGACGGGCCGGCGCCTGCACCTGCCGATCGCCGGTGTCACGAACGGACCGGGCGTGAACCGGGCAGGCGCGCGCAAGCCGCCGTGGCTGAAGGTCCGGCTCGCGTCGGGACCGACGTACACGGAGCTCAAGCAGCTGATGCGCGATGCGGACCTCCACACGGTGTGCGAGGAGGCGATGTGCCCGAACATCGGCGAGTGCTGGGAGGAGCGCGAGGCGACATTCTTGATCCTCGGGGCGCGCTGCACCCGCCGCTGTGGCTTCTGCGACGTGATGACGGCCAAACCCGACCCGGTCGATGCCGACGAACCGGCGCGGATCGCCGACACGGTTGCTCGTATGGCCCTGCGGTACGTCGTGCTGACCGGCGTCGCGCGCGATGACCTCTCCGACGGGGGCGCCGCGATCTGGGCCGAGGCGATCCGCGCGTGCCGCGCGGCCGTGCCGGGCATCGACGTGGAGGTACTGCCAAGCGACTTCCGGGGAGGGGAACCCGACATCGCGACGGTCCTCGATGCCGGGCCGACCGTGTTCGCGCACAATCTCGAGACCGTGCCGCGGCTGCATCCCAGGATCCGACCCGCATTCGGCTACGAGCGCTCACTCGACGTCCTGCGCTTCGCGAAGCGGCACCGAACGGGGCAGGTGACCAAGTCGAACCTGATCCTCGGTATGGGTGAGGAGCCCGACGAGGTCGCCGCGTCGTTGCGCGACCTCCGCGACGCAGGGGTGGACATCGTGACGATGGGTCAGTACCTGCAACCCACGCCGCAGCACCTGCCCGTGCATCGGTGGGTCACCCCGGAGGAGTTCGCCGGGCACAAGCACGCCGGTGAGGCCGCCGGCATCCCGCACATCGAGGCCGGACCGCTGGTGCGATCCAGCTATCACGCCGGCAAGCAACTCCGGCGCGCGGTCGCCGCCGGCGTCGCGATCTAAGGAACGGAGAAGCCGGCCTATAAGCCGGATCCTGTGCGCGGGTTGCCCCGCCGGCGACCATCTATCTCGCCGGCGCCGAAGCGCCGGCGGCGGTCCGTTCGCCGGACCGCTGCGGTCTACCCGGAAGCTCGGGCGGGCCACCCTCGAGCGCTTCCTGCTCGACCTTGCTCCGGACGGGGGTTACCGAGCCGCGACGGTCGCCCGTCACGCTGGTGGGCTCTTACCCCACCGTTGCACCCTTACCGCCCGCGTCGCCGCGAACGGCGGTTTCCTTTCTGTTGCCCCTTCGCGAGGTTGCCCCCGCCTGGCTCTCGCCAGCGTCCTGCCCTGTGGAGTCCGGACTTTCCTCGAGCGACCGTCGCCGGTTACCCGCGGCCGCCCGGCCGGCTCCTCCGCGTGGCACCGTACCCGCTAGCGGTCGAGGCTGGCCAGCCAGTCATCCACGCCGCGGTTCGCCAGGCGATCCGCCTCAGCGTTCCGTTCTCGTGGGACGTGCTCGAATTCGATCCGATCGAACGTGCGGGCGAGGTCGCGCACCTGCTTGTGCAGCGGTTGCAGGTGGGGGGTCTTCACGCGGTACGTGCCGGTGAGCTGGTTGATCATCAAAAGGCTGTCCGACCGCAGAAGCACCTCGTGCGCACCGAGACGCCGCGCAGCCTCTAGCCCTCTGATCGCGGCCGTGTACTCGGCCACGTTATTCGTCGTCTCGCCCAGCCCTTCGGCGATCTCGGCCAAGACCGTGCCGTCGAGGTCGGTGACGACCGCGCCGGCGCCGGCCGGGCCTGGATTCCCACGCGCGGCCCCGTCGCAGTTGATGACGACACGCAGCTGTTCGCCGCTCACAAGACAAGAATCCGGCGACAATGCTCACAGCGGGGGATGCCGTCGGCGCGACGGACGTGATCGAGCTCCACCGAGGAGAGCTGCTCATGGCAGCCCTGGCACACGTTGTCGATGAGGGCGGCCGCAGCGACACCCTTCTTCTGCGGCCGAAGTTCGTCGTAGAGCTCCAGCGTGGCGGGATCGATCGCTGCGATCGCGGTCGGGCGCTCCCCCGCACGAGCGGCGAGCTCCTGCTCCACCACCGCCAGCTCGTCGGCGCTCTCGTCGCGGACCCGATCGGCATCGGCGCGCAGGTCGGTGGCCGTCCGCTCGGCGTCCGCTGCCGCCCGCTCGACGGCCTCGCGACGCTCCATGATCGCGAGCAACTCGTCCTCGCGATCGGCCACCCGACGCTTCAGGTTCGCGATCTCGTGGCCGATCGCCTCAAGTTCCCGGGCGTTGGCGATGGCGCCGCTCGACATGCGCGCCTCCTCGGCAGTCGCCTTCTGGTTCAAGGAGTCGATCTCGTGTTCGACCTTCGTCGTGTCGCGGTCGAGCGCCTCGATCGCCAAGCGATGTTCGCCGACGA
Source organism: uncultured Actinomycetes bacterium (assembly GCA_963746995.1). Taxonomy (GTDB): domain Bacteria; phylum Actinomycetota; class UBA4738; order UBA4738; family HRBIN12; genus AC-51. The sequence continues at coordinate 469,969 of CAVVDF010000005.1, read as the reverse complement.
CCGCCTCGGCTGCGTCGGCCTTCGTGCGGGCCGTCGCCAGCTCGGTACCGGACTCGAGGCCTTTCTTGCGGGATCGCAGCCGGTCGATCGCGAGGTCGAGCTGCTGCAGATCCAGCAGATGCGCCGTCGCTCCCATCAGCCGCAGCCTAGCCGATGAGGCGACCACGGCAGGCGTGGGGGTCGTTGCGTCCTCACTGGCCGTGACCTATGGTGCCGCCAATAGCCTAGGGGGTGGCTCTGTGTCTTTCGGCGACTCGATCAAGACCTGCTTCACGAAGTACGTGGTCTTTCAGGGGCGGGCATCCCGACCCGAGTATTGGTGGTTCTTCCTGTCGTACTTCATCCTGTACGTCGTCTTCGCGGCGCTCCGGATGCCGGCGATCTATGGCCTCATCGGGCTCGTTTACTTCCTGCCGCTGTTGGCAGCGGCCATCCGTCGTTTGCACGACACCGGCCGCTCCGGATGGTGGTATCTGATCGTTCTCGTGCCGATCGTCGGGTGGATCATCCTCATCGTCTTCCTGGCATCGCAGGGTGAAGCCGGCCAGAACGCGTACGGAGCTCCGCCCGGTGGCCCGGCGGCAGCGATGGGCAGCGGCGCCGTCCCGCCTCCTCCCCCACCGGCGTAGCTGCGCACGCCGAATCTCCAGGGCTCTGGCCCTGGAGAGGAGAACGCTCCAGATCCGACAACGCCTACGGTGAGAACGAGACGCTGCCGAAGGCGTTGCTGGTGGACTGGCCTAGGAACTGCACCGCCACCACGATCGCCATGGCGATCAACGCGAGCATGAGCGCGTACTCCACTGCCGTCGCACCGGCCTGCTCCTCCAAGCGGCCGAGCGCACGCAGCACGCGCGAACGTAGATCCGTCACCACGAACACCCCTTCCTCCGAGCCGGCCTCGGAGAGGCCGCCCGCCGAGCGCGCGCAGCCTACCGTGCCGTCTTACCATGACCATCGGCTCCGAACCAGCCTCCCCTTGAGCGCCCGCTACGCTGTTCCCATGCGAGACGAGGCGCACGAACGGGTCGCGCTCATCACCGGCGCCGGATCGTCCAACGGTATCGGGTTCGCAACGGCGTCGGTCCTTGGGCGGGAGGGTGCAGCGCTCGCGATCTGTTCGACGACCGAACGGATCCACGGACGCGTGGCGGCGCTTCGGGAGATGGGCTACGAGGCCGCCGGGTACGTCGCCGACCTGACCGACCGGAACGGCGTTCGATCGCTCGCCGACGAGATCGTGGAGCGCTTCGGCCGAGTCGACATCCTCGTGAACAACGCGGGGATGGTCACCGTCGACGACCCCGACGAGGGCGGCTCTGGATCGTTCCTGGCGATGACCGACCCACAGTGGGATACGGCGATCGCGCGGAACCTGGGGACGGCCTACAACGTGACCCGCGCGGTCCTGCCCGGGATGGTCGATCGGGGGTGGGGACGGATCGTCATGGTGTCGTCGGTGACCGGCCCCGTCGCCGCCGACCCCGGCTCGGCTGCCTACGGCGCGTCGAAGGCGGCGATGGACGGCCTGATGCGTGGCGTCGCCAGCGAAGTGGCACGCGACGGCATCACCGTCAACTCGGTCCAGCCGGGGTGGATCGCGACCGGCTCACAGCTGCCGGAAGAGGCCGTCGCCGGTCAGCACACACCGATCGGCCGATCGGGACGACCCGAAGAGGTCGCAGAGGTCATCGCCTTCCTCGCGAGCGATCGCGCGAGCTACGTCACAGGGGCCGCGATCGTCGTCGACGGCGGCAACACGATCCAAGAGACCAAGGGCTAGCGCGTGGCGGTTCGAGCCCGGCACATGATCCTCGTGCTCGCGGCGGTCGTCGTGGCCGCCGTCTGCGTTCGGCTCGGCTTCTGGCAACTCGACCGGCTGCACGGTCGCCAGCAGGTCAACGCGATGCTCGCGGCGCGCGAGACGGCGCCCCCCGTCGACCTAGCGACCGCCGATCCGGGCGACGTCGCGTACGCGCACGTGATCGCAACCGGAACCTACGACCCCACGCGAGAGGTCATCCTGTCGGGCCGCAGCCAAGACGGGGTTGCCGGGAATCACGTCCTCACGCCTCTGGTGCTCACGAACGGGGATGCGGTGTTGGTCGATCGCGGTTGGATCCCGCTCGACGTGTCGACGCCGCCCGTGACCGGAGCGGCGGCGGCGCCCGGCGGACCCGTGCGGGTCGGCGGCCTGGCGTTGCCGCCGGACGCGACCACGTCGCCCCCCACTCCCGCTCCGTCGATCACGACACGGATCGACCTCGGTATGGACGGTCTGCCCTATCGGCTGTTGCCCGTCTACCTGCTCTTGGCCTCGCAGGATCCAGCGCAGCCGGCGCCGGTTCCCGCGACGGGACCGACGCTGGACGACGGACCCCACCTCAGCTACGCCATGCAATGGTTCGCGTTCGCGACGATCACGATCGTCGGCTGCATCGTCCTGCTCGCCCGTGACCGACGGTCGGTGGAATAGGCGCGCCCGTCCAGCCGTTCACCAGACCGTGCCCGCCATCATCCCCGCCGACCCGACGATCCTCCCTCGCCTCGATCCCGCGACGGGTGATTCGACCCGCCCGGTCACGCAGATCGCCGACGCGCCGTCCTTCCTCGAGGGCGAGGGATTCCAGGTGCGACGAGCGACCGCAGGGATCGATCTCAACCTCGCCGATCCGTTCTTGATGCTCGACCACATGGGTGCGGTGGAGTACCTGCCCGGCGAGGCGAAGGGGGCGCCGGATCATCCGCACCGGGGGTTCGAGACGGTGACGTACATGATCGACGGGAAGATCCGGCACCTGGATTCATACGGCGGTGGCGGCGTGATCACGGACGGCGCGACCCAGTGGATGACGGCCGGCTCCGGGGTCGTCCATTCCGAGATGCCGACGCAAGACTTGCTGGACGGGGGCGGGCTGTTCCACGGCTTCCAGCTGTGGGTGAATCTGCCCGCGACACAGAAGTGGGCCGACCCGCGGTATCAGGACCTCGAGGCGACCGAGGTCGCCTTGGTAACGACCGAGGATGCCGGTGCGGTCGTGCGCCTGATCGCTGGCGAGCTCGCCGGTGTGCGCGGTCCGGGCGACACGCGCACGCCGATTGTCTACGGCCATGCGACCATCGCCCACGGTGCGCGCTTGCGGACTGCATGGCGTCCCGACTTCAACGCGCTCGCCTACGTCGTCGCCGGGCAGGGCACGATCGGCGCCGAAGGCCAGCCGATCCACGAGGGTCAGATCGCGGTGTTCGGCGCGGGCGATGCGATCGAGCTCGCGGCGGATCGCACCCAGGATGCCAGGCACACCGCCGGGATGGAGGTGCTGCTCCTCGGCGGCCTGCCGATCCGCGAGCAGATCGCGTGGTACGGCCCGTTCGTGATGAACACACGCCAGGAGATCATCCAGGCGGTCGAGGACTACCAATCAGGCCGGATGGGGAAGATCCCGCCGGGGATCAGCAGGACTTGATCATCCGGCGCGGTAGACCACCACGCCATCCACAAGCGTGTGAGTCACGCGCGTCGCCAGGATCTCGCGCGGGTCGTGCACCGAGAACAGGTCCCGGTCGAGCACGACGATGTCGGCCTGCGAGCCAACGCTGAGCGAGCCGCGACGGTCCTCCGCGAAGTTCGCGTAGGCCGACCCCCGCGTCGCCGCGTCGATCGCGGTTGCGAGATCGACCGTTTCCTGGAGGTTCCACCCGCCGTTGCCATCGAGGTCGGCGCGCGTGATCGCTGTGTAGAGCCACGTCATCGGGTCCATCTCGGCGACGTTCCAATCCGAGCTGAAGGCGAGCGTTCCGCCGGCCGCCGCGATCGACCGGAACGGCCACGCGTATCGCTCCCGCGCGGGGCCGACGTTGTCGCGCCACTCGGCGACGATATCGGGCGCGCAGTGGCGCGGCTGCACACAGGCGACCACACCCAGCTCGCCGAACCGGGGAACGTCGTCGGCGTGGACGCACTCCACGTGAACGATCTGGTGGCGGACGTCCGCCGGGCCGAACCGCTCCCGACACCCCTGAACCGCATCGAGCACCGTCCGGATCCCGCGGTCGCCGGTCGCATGGGTGAAGGTCTGGAGGCCGCGGCGCTCGAGCTCTTGGAGGAACGCACTGAACTCGGCCGGGTCCCAGAAGGTCGCCCCGCGCGTGTCGCGATTGGCGTACGGCTCGAGCATCGCGGCCGTGTGGGGCTCGATCACGTCGTCGATGTACAGCTTGATCGGGCCAACCCGGAACCGGTCGTCGGCGTACGCACGCTTCGCGTCGACGAGCGCGTCGAGGCGTTCTGTGGTCGTCCCCGGCAGACACAACATCGCGGCGATCAACCGCGAGCGTAGGGTTCCCTCGCTGCGTGCACGGACGAACAGCTCGATGTCGTCGAGCCCGTTCTGTGGCTCGACGATCGTCGTGATCCCGAGCGTGCTGGCCATCTCGAGCGAGGAGACCATCCGCTCGTACTGCTGGTCGCGCGCATACCCCGGGATGTGCGGCTCGAGCGCGCGCTGACCCTCCTCGCTGATCCCGAGCACGGCGAAGTCGTGGATGTAGCCGGTCGGATCGCCCGTCACCGGGTCGACCTCGACCGTCCCCCAGGGCAGCCGCGTGTCACCGCCGCCGATCCGCAGTCGGCGCATCGCCTCGCGGTTCAGCCACACCGTGTGCACGTCGTAGGAGAACAGGAACAGGGCGGCGTCTCCACCACACCCGTCCAACATCGCCGCTGTCGGCGACCCGCCCGGGATCGCCATGTAGTTCCACCCCTCTCCTTCGATCCAGGCGACGCCGGGGTGCGCATCCGCGAACGCATCGATCCGCGCGCGGATCTCCTCGAGCGATGTGGCCCCGAAGAACTGCACCGCGCCCGGGTTGGACCCGAGGCGGACATGGTTGTGTGCGTCGACGAATCCGGGAAGCACCGTGGCGCCGTCGGCGTCGATCACCGTCGTCGTCGGATCGAGGAGATCGCGGATCTCGTCGTCGGAGCCGACCGCGGCGATGTGGTTCGCCGACACCGCGACCGCTGACGCGTGCGGGTGCGCAGCGTCCACCGTGTGGACCGCGCCGTTGACGATGGCGAGATCCGCCTTCATCGGTCTTGGTTGCGCATCGATTCGGCCGCGAACGCGAAGTACTCGTCGAACCGGGCACGAAGCTCGGGATCGGGCTCCATCGCGTCCAAAGCTGCCGTCATGTGCGCAAGCCATCGGTCTCGCTCGGCAACGCCGATCGGGAAGGGGGCGTGACGCATGCGCAGCCGAGGATGTCCGCGCTCCTCGCTGTACGTGCTCGGCCCGCCCCAATACTGCGCCAGGAACAGCGTCAGCCGGTGCCGCGCCCCGCGAAGGTCATCCGGTTCGGGATAGAGTGAGAGCAGCACCGGATCGGCGGCCACGCCTTCGTAGAACCGATCCACCAGTCCTTCGAAGAAGGGCATGCCGCCCGCCGCTTCGTACACGAACGTCGGGTCCACGGCGGCGTCTACGCGTCCCACTCGACCGAGCCGTCGACCGCACGGACCGTGTGCCGGCGACCGTCGCCTGCGAACGTCGATAGGTCGAGATCATCGCCCGGATGCACCGACAGCACGTCTACGGTGCGTGTGGCGAGCGGCGCCCCCGCCTCGCACCGATCGACATCGACGGCGCGCAGACGCACGAGCCACGCGGCCCCCTGCCCGATCACCCGGGCGGTCCCGTCGGCCTCAACCAGAACGGCGGTGTCCTCATCGATGCCGAGCCCGCGGACCTCCGACGCCCAACCGTCGGTGACGATGCGGGCCATGAAGGTCAGCAGTCGCCCCATCCGCTCGCGTGCCATGAAATGCGAATCGGTGATCGTGCCGAGCAGATTGGGCACCCGCAGGAACCCCCGTTGCAGGGTGATCTTGTTCCCGTACGGGTTCAGGAGCGCCTTGTCCGAGACGACGGTGTTCTTCTCGGCAGAGAACGCGAAACCCACCGAGGATCGCCAGGCCGGCGCTGATCCCGCCGATAGGCACGTCGCGCGCGACCGCGGCGTTGATCGCGTCCTCGACCGGCGAGTCCTTCCAGATCCGGACGTAGTCGGATTGATCACCGCCGGCCAGAAAGATGCCGTCGGCTCGTTCGATCGACTGCAGGACGAAGGGGTCGGTCGTTGCGACACGTTTCGTCAGTTTCAGGGTCTGCACGGAATCGACCGGCCCGAGGTGCATCACGTACGGGTTGTACGCCTCATCGCCCGTCGCGCGGATGATCACGATGTCACCGTAGCCCGCGTGATCGAGGAACCATCGCCAGCCGTTCGCGCGGTCCGAGGCGCCGCCCCCGAGGAACGCCCCACCCTTCGTCACCGGTTGCACATCCCCCGGGTTCCCGATCTGCCACGAGCGGTAGCCGTGGCCGCGCCGTTCGATCGCCTGGGCACCGGGAGCGGCCACCAGCAGACCTCCGACGAGGAGCGACGCCAGCAAGACACGGAGCACACGCACGGCGGGAGCCTGCCCGACCGAGGACGGGCGCGTCAAGCCCGCACGACTACGATGGCTCGATGCAGACCTGGGTGGTGCTGCTGCGCGGGATCAACGTGGGCGGGAAGAACGTGATCGGGATGCACGACCTTCGGCAGGTCTTCGCCGAACTCGGTTACGTCGACCCCCGCACCTACATCCAAAGCGGCAACGTCGTGCTCGGCGCCCGATCGAGACCCGGCCCGACGGGGGTCAAGCGCATCGAGACGGCCCTGTCGGAAGCGTTCGGATACAACGCCACCGTCGTCATCCGGAACCTCGCCGCCATGCGGACCGTGGTTCGCGACATCCCGGCGGACTGGGATCCGGCCGACGCCACCATGCGCTACAACGTGCTCTTCCCCGTCGACGGGCTGTCCCCTGCGGCCGTCGTCTCGAGCGTGCGACCGAAGCCAGGGATCGAGAAGGTCGCCGCCGGCGCGCATGCGGTCTACTGGTCGGCTCCGTTCTCGACGTTGCGCAAGACGGCGATGGTCAAGCTGAGCGGGAACCCGGTCTACAAGCAGCTCACGGTTAGGAACCTTGCGACCACGACGAAGCTGCTCGGCCTTATGGAGGCGCGCGAGGGGAGCTGACGCCGGACCACCGTTGTCGGCGGGTCGGAGTAGCCTCGTTCGGTGAGCCTCGATGGCTTCTCCCCTGCGGCGAGCGACTGGTTCGCTCGAACGTTCGACGCGCCGACCCCGGCGCAGGCCGCTGGATGGCCTCCGATCGCCCGGGGCGAACACACGCTGGTGCTCGCGCCCACCGGGTCTGGCAAGACCCTCGCCGCCTTCCTCTGGGCGATCGACGGCCTCGCAGGTGCGGCACCTCCGGAACGAGCCGCTCGCACGCGGGTGCTGTACGTCTCCCCCATGCGCGCCCTGGCGATCGACGTGGAGAAGAACCTGCGGGCGCCGCTTGCCGGCCTCCAGGAGGCGGCGGCGGCGCTCGGTCTGCCGCTCGCCCACGTGCCGACGGTCGGGGTGCGCACAGGCGACACCGACGCCCGCGAGCGACGTCGGCTGGTGCGCGACCCGCCTGACATCCTCATCACGACCCCGGAATCGCTGTACCTGCTGCTGACGTCGGCGGCGAGAGAGACCCTTCGCGGGATCACCACCGTCATCGTCGATGAGATCCACGCGGTTGCCGCCACGAAGCGCGGCACGCACCTGATGCTGTCGCTCGAACGACTCGAAGCTGGTGCGCATCATCCCTTCCAGCGGATCGGCCTGTCGGCGACCCAGCGACCCCTCGAGGAGATCGCGCGATTCCTGGGCGGCTTCGAACGACCGGGCCACCCTCGTGACGTCACGATCGTCGATGCGGGGGTCCGCAAGCAGCTCGACCTCGAGGTCGTCGTTCCGATCGAGGACATGGCCACCGTGGGCCGTCCCGCCGAGGATCGCGGTGCGAGCGACACCGCCTCGATCTGGCCATCGATCCACCCGGCGCTGCTCGAGCGGATCCGGGACCACCGCTCAACCATCGTCTTCGTCAACAACCGGCGGTCGGCGGAGCGGCTCGCGGGCGCGCTCAACGAGCTGTCCGGTGAAGACCTCGTTCGCGCGCACCACGGGTCACTCGCACGCGAGCAGCGGGTCGAGGTGGAGGACGCCCTCAAGCAAGGACGGTTGCGGGCGATCGTCGCGACATCGTCGCTCGAGCTTGGCATCGACATGGGGGCGGTCGACCTGGTGATCCAGGTGGAGTCGCCGGAGTCGGTTGCGAGCGGCCTGCAGCGGATCGGCCGCGCCGGCCACGCCGTCGGAGCACCGAGCGCCGGCACGCTGATCCCCAAATATCGGGGCGATCTGCTCCGTATGGCCGTGGTCGCCGAGCGCATGCTCGGCGCCGAGATCGAGGCCACGCACTACCTTCGCAACCCCCTCGACGTCCTCGCCCAGCAACTCGTCGCGATGACCGCCGTCGACGCCTGGTCGGTGTCCGATCTGTTCGCGGCTGTCCGTCGTGCCGCCCCATTCGCCGACCTGAGCGAGGAAGTGTTCCACGCGACGCTCGACATGCTTGCGGGCCGCTACCCGAGCGACGACTTCGCGCAGCTGCGTCCGCGCGTGGTCTGGGATCGAGAGGCCGATACCGTGCGGGCGCGCGAGGGAGCGGGTCGCATCGCGATCACATCGGGGGGCACGATCCCCGATCGCGGTCTCTACGGTGTGTTCACCACCGACGGATCGCGGGTCGGCGAGCTCGACGAGGAATGCGTCTACGAATCACGCACCGGCGAGGTCTTCGTGCTGGGCGCGTCGGCGTGGCGGATCGAGAACATCACGCGTGATCGCGTCGTCGTGACGCCTGCTCCGGGAGAACACGGGAAGCTCCCGTTCTGGAAGGCGCCCGGTCCGGGCCGCCCCGTTGAACTCGGACAGGCGATCGGTCGCTTCACCCGGGAACTGCGCTCGCGCGACGTGGACGATGCGCTCGAGCGCCTGCAGCGGGATCTCCATCTCGACCCCTGGGCTGCGCGAAATCTGGTCAACTATGTTGACGAACAATCAGCGGTCAGCGCCCTGCCCGACGACCACACGATCGTCGTGGAGCGGTTCCGGGACGAGGTCGGCGACTGGCGCGTGTGCATCTTGACCCCCATCGGTGCGCGGGTGCTCGCCCCGTGGGCCCTCGCCCTCGAGGCACGGCTCCAGCGGCACTTCGGCCCCGGCACCCAGGTGCTGTGGTCCGACGACGGCATCGTGCTGCGGCTGCCCGAGTCGGTGACCACCGTGCCGCTGGATGCCCTCGTGTTCGACCCCGACGAGATCGAGGACGCCGTCGTGGCCACCCTGCCGGGCTCCGCGCTGTTCGCGAGCATCTTCCGGGAGGCCTCGGCACGTGCCCTCCTGCTGCCGCGCCGTCGGCCGGGCCAGCGCACGCCGATGTGGCAACAGCGGCAGCGCAGCGCCGACCTGTTGAGCGTCGCCGGTCGCTACACCGATTTCCCGATGCTCCTCGAGGCCACGAGAGAATGCCTCCGCGACCACTTCGACGTTCCGGCGCTCCGAGCTTTGATGACCTCGATCGCGGCTCGATCGACGCGGTTGGTCGCGGTCGACACCGACCACGCCTCGCCGTTCGCACAGTCGCTGCTGTTCGGCTGGATCGCGGTGTATATGTACGAGGGCGACGCGCCGCTCGCCGAACGGCGGGCCGCGGCGCTCTCGCTCGATCGCGATCTGCTCCGTGACCTGCTGGGCTCCGAGGATCTCCGTGAGCTGCTCGACCCGGCGGCGCTCGCCGACGTCGAGGCAGAACTCCAGCGGCTGGCCACGGGCCGCGGAGCGCGCTCGATCGACGGGGTGCATGATCTCCTCCGAGATCTCGGCCCGCTCACCGACATCGGCGTCGCCGCGCGGACGGAAGGAGCACCCGATGGAGCCGTGGCCCGACTGCTCGACGAGGGCCGCGCGTTCGTGGTTCGGATCGCCGGCACGGAACGATTCGCCGCAGTGGAGGATGCCGGCACCTTGCAGGGCGCACTCGGCGTCGACATCCCGGATCGCGTGCCCGATGCGTTCCGGAGCGCGGGTGAGCACCCACGCCGCGACCTGGTCGCTCGGTACGCGCGCACACACGGTCCGTTCACGGCTGCCGACGTGGCCGAGTGGCTCGGACGTGGGCCCGGCGCTGTGCGGCCCGCGCTCGACGAACTGGTCGGCGAAGGCCTCCTACTGCTCGGGGAGTTCCGGCCGGGCGGGCTCAGCCGGGAGTGGTGCGATCCCGACGTGCTCAGGCGGATCCGACGCCGATCGCTCGCTGCGCTGCGCCGCGAGGTGGAGCCAGTCGACGCGACGACGCTCGGCCGGTTCCTGCCGGCCTGGCAGGGTGCGGATCGGCCCCGCGGGGGGCCTGACGCCCTGCTCGACGCGCTCGCCAGTCTGCAAGGCGCTGCCATCCCCGCGTCGATCCTGGAGCGCGACGTTCTTCCTGCGCGCGTGCAGGGCTATCGCGAGGCTGATCTCGATGGGCTGCTCGCGAGCGGAGCGTTGGTGTGGATCGGCGTGGGCGGACTCGGCGCCGATGACGGTCGTGTCTCGATCCTCTTTCGCGAGCGGGCCGCACTGCTGGGGCCGCCCTCCCTTGGCGACGAGGACCGACCCGCGGATCCGATCCACGACGCGATCAGAACCCAGCTCGCCAGCCGAGGCGCGTCGTTCTGGCCGGATCTGATCGCGGCCACCGGCACCGCGGAGGAAGCGGTCGTGCTGCGTGCGCTGTGGGATCTCGTGTGGTCAGGAGAGGTGACGAACGACACGCTCGTACCGTTGCGGGCCCTTGGGCGCGGTTCCCGACGCACCAGACGCGCGGGGGAAACCTCGGCCGGGCGCGCTCCGGCGCTCCGGGCCGCCTGCCGGCGCAGGGCGTTGGTCGCTCGTTGCCGATCGCGACTCGGTGGCGCCGAACCCCACGGAACGCGCCGTCGCGCTCGCCGAGCAGCTGCTCGACCGCCACGGCGTCGTCACTCGCGAGGGCGTGATCGCCGAAGGCGTTCCGGGTGGATACGCTGCGGTGTATCCGGTTCTGCGCGCGATGGAGGAGGCCGGCACGGCCCGACGCGGGTACTTCGTTGCCGGGCTCGGGGCCGCGCAGTTCGCGCTCCCGGGCGCTGTCGATCGCCTCCGTACGGTGCGCGACGGCTCGGCGATGCCGACCACGTTGGTCCTGGCTGCGGCGGACCCGGCCCAGCCCTACGGTGCGGCGCTGGCCTGGCCCGGCAGCGCCGGACGGCCCTCGCGTGCGGCCGGCGCTTTCATCGTATTGGTCGACGGCGACCTGGCGGCGTTCCTCGAGCGGGGAGCCCGGCGCCTCCTGACCTTCGGCGAGGCCGATCCGGACCGGTGGGCGGAGGCGCTCGCCTCGCTCACGAAGGACGGCCGCCTGCGCACGATCGAGCTGCACCGGATCGACGGTGAGCCGGCGTCGGCACATCCCGCGCTCGACGCGCTGTACAGGGCAGGGTTCACCGACGGGTACAAAGGGCCGACGATCCGCGGCTGAGCCGCGGATCACGCGTCCAGCATCGCCAGGGTCTCGCCCAGCGCGAGGATCGAACGCTCGGTCACCACGTTGAGGACCAAGATGACCTCGTCCGCCCCCGCGTCGGCGAAGCCGCGCAGGCCGTCCGCGATCGAGGCCGCCCCTCCGGCGAGCGGTGGCGCATCCTCTTCGAAGGCGCGCTCACCCGGCGCGACGTCGACCTCGGCGTACACGCAGATCGAGCGCGCCACCTCGGCCGGGTCCCGTCCCACGCCCTGCGCGAGAACCGACACCTCTTCGCTCGCCCGGGCGAACCCGTCCGGGTCGTTGCCGCACCAGGGCCCCCACGCGTTCCAGGAGTTCACCCACGGCAGCGATGTACGCAAGACGCGCGGTCCGGTGGAGCCGATCATCAGCTTCGGTGATCGCGCACGTTGTGGGTAGATCACGGCGTCCTCTGTCTCCGTGAACCGCCCGTGCACCGTGACGCGCTCGCCGGCAAGGAGTCGACGGAGCACCTCGAACGACTCCTCGAACCGACTCGCGCGCTGGTCGAACGGCAAGCCGAAAGCCCGGAACTCCGGTTCGTTCCACCCCGCGCCGACACCGAGGGTGAGCCTGCCGTCGGCGATCTCGTTCACGGTTGCCGCCATCCGCGCCAACAGACCGGGCGGATGGAACGCGAGACAGGCGACCAACGGACCGAGGCCTACCCGATCGGTAACCGAGGCTAGCCCGGCGAGGATGCTCCACGCATCCCACGGACCGCGCTCTGGTTCCCCGGGGTCGCGGTACAGCAAGTGATCGCCCATCCAGATCGAATCGAATCCGACTCGCTCGGCTGCGCGAGCCATGTCGACGTACTCCCGCCACGACGCCTCGCGCTCGGCTTCTGGCAACTGCACGCCGACATCCAGGGGACGCACCATCGGGCGAGCATAAGTGGCCGCACTCGGCCCGGCCAGGAACCCCCCGTGCGTCGCTCAAGCAGCCTCCCCGCAGGCCCGATGGTCTAGGACCATGGGCAACAACGGTTCCGCAGGGTCCGCTCGGCGCGCCTCCGATATCCCGGTCGAGCCCTCCCCTAACGGCAAACTCCGCCGCCGCTCAGACGACGGCTGGCTCGACCGTTGGGCTGCAACCGTTGCCGACCTCACGCGCCTGACCTCCACCCATCCCATGATGGATGCGGTGATCGAGGAGCAGCGCGGACGCCGGATCAGGATCGGCGACCACTGGCTGGCGGATTTCGCTTCGTGCAACTACCTCGGCTTCGACCTGGAGCCTGAGATCATGGCGGCGATCCCCGAGTACGTGTCGAAGTGGGGCACGCACCCGTCATGGTCCCGCCTACTCGGCAACCCCACGATGTACCCGCAGATCGAGGAGGAGATGGTCGAGCTTCTCGGCTGCGAGGACGTGCTGGTGCTGCCCACCATCACCCATATCCACACGTCGGTGATCCCAGTGTTGGTCGGCGACGGGACGATCTTCCTGGATGGACGTGCGCACAAGACCATCTACGACGGCGCGATGTACGCGGCCGGCCATGGCGCAACGATCGTTCGATTCCGACACGACGACCCCGACCACCTCGCCGAGCTGATGGGGGACACGATGTACCCCTACCCGCGGGTGATCGCGATGGACGGCGTGAATTCCATGACCGGCAACCCGCCCGACCTGCACCGCTTCTCGACCCTCGCCGCGGAGCACCAGGCCCTGCTCTACGTGGACGACGCCCACGGGTTCGGCGTGATCGGCGAACGGACCGATACGGAACTCTGCGACTACGGCTCGACGGGCAACAGTGTGTTCCGTCATCTCGACGTGCCGTACGACAACGCCGTGCTCGTCGCGGGCTTCTCGAAGTCCTACTCGTCGCTGTTGGCGTTCCTCGCCCTGCCAACCGCGCTCAAGAACGCGCTGAAGGTGTTGGCCCCGCCCTACCTCTACTCGGGTCCTTCGCCGGTGGCATCGCTCGCCACAGTGCTCGCCGGGCTCGAGGTCAATCGCCGGCGCGGCGATGAGATCCGCCACGACGTCTGGCGCAAGACCCACCGCGTGCTGGGAGCCCTCGAGGGCCTCGGGATCGAGACGCCGAACCGTTCCGGACTCCCGGTCATCGAGATCCCGCTAGCCAACCACGAGACGATCGACGAGGTCGGCCGATACCTGTTCGATCACGGGATCTACGCGACGATGGCCGCCTTCCCGCTCGTGCCGAAGCGTGAGGTGGGGTTCCGGATCCAGATCACCGCCGCAAACGGCGACGACGAGATCGACGAGCTGATCGCGGTGCTCACGTCTCTCAAGGAGCGCTTCCAGCTTCACCAAGTGGTCGGCACCGTGGCACACGCCGACTGAGCTGGCTCGGACGTCTTCCGGCACAAAGTCTCTCGATGCCCATCTCGGTACTTCAGGAGCGGTCGAAGACGTCCGATACGACCTAGGTCATGCGGAGATACGCCTGGGTCATCTACCCCATCGTCGCGTCTGCCTGCACAGCAGTGTGGTTCCTGACCGGGCGCCTGCCGTGGGTCTTCAACGTGATCGGCCTGTTGTCTCCGATCCTCATCCTGCTCGCGTTGTGGATGTGGAAACCACAGCAACGGATGCCGTGGATCATGTTCGCGATCGGACAGTTCGTGTTCATCGCGGGCGACGTGATCTCCTACAACTACGAGACCCTGTTCCACGTCAAGCTCCCGGGGCTGTTCCCGGTCGACGCGGACGGGTTCGTTCCGTTCCCCGGGTGGGCGGACGGGTTCTACCTCGCCGTCTACGCCTTCTTGATCACTGGCGTCGTGCTGCTGATCCGTGCGCGGACGCCGGGGCGCGACCGCGCGAGCCTCGTGGACGCGATGATGTTCGTCGGTCGCCCTGGGCACCGTGTCATGGGTGCTGCTGATCTCGCCGCAGATCTTCGCCGAGGACGTGCCCCTTCGGTGAAGCTCACATCGATGGCTTACCCGATGGCCGACGTGCTCCTGCTCGGCGCGGTGATCCGGCTCGCAGTCGGCGCCGGCCGCAAGTCGCCGTCCTTCTGGCTGATGACCGGCGCCATCATGACTCTGTTCGCGACCGATGCGATCTATGCCTGGGTGAACCTCTATACCCCCGACGGCTACCAGCCGGGATCGGGACCACTCGAAGCCGGCTGGATGGCCTTCTACATCCTGTTCGGCGCCGCCGCCCTGCATCCTTCGATGCGCCTGCTGACCGAACGCGCGCACGAGGCGGACCAGGTGCTGAAACGCCGCCGGCTCATCGTCCTTGCGGCGACCTCGCTGCTCGCCTGGGGCTGCTCGCCTACGAAGCCAACAAGGGGATCACGCAGAACTTCCCGGTCCTGATCGGGGCGACGGCGCTGCTCTTCATCCTCTCGGTGATCCGGATGTGGGGGCTGATGGAACACCAGCAGGAGTCCCTCGGCCGGGAGCGAACCCTCCGCGAAGCGGGCGCAGCACTGGTGACGGCGACGAGCGCCGCGTCGATCCACGAGGCAGCTGCGTCGGCGATCTTGGGGATCGCGGGCGAGGATGCGTGCGTCCGGATCTGCGAGACCGACGACCAGACCGGGCAACTCACGATCATCACCGCGCTGGGCGGCGATGCTCCGACCGGGCCGACCGGGCGACCGGGGTCACCCTCGGCGAGCTCGAGGACTGGAAGCGCGCTCGCCTCGCCGGCGGCCACGGCTACCACGTGGACAACGCCCACAGCGTCCTGCGAGAGCCCCTCGCCTTGCCCGCGGAGCACGGAACGGCGTTCGTCGCGCCCCTCTCGGTGCGCGATGAGCTCTCAGGCATCATGGTCGTGAGCGTGCCGGGCGCGCTTCCTCGGACCGTGGAGGACGCGCTCGAATCCTTGACGTCGCAGGTGTCCCTGGCGCTCGAAAGCGCGGCGCTGACCGAGGATCTGCTGATCCAGCAGAGCCAGGCGCGCTTCGCATCGCTCGTCCGGAACTCGTCCGACCTCGTGATGCCGATCGAGCCCGACACCACGATCACGTACGCGAGCCCGTCGGCCGACCGCGTCCTCGGGGTGCCCGCTGAGGAGCTGGAAGGAACGCGGTTCGCCGATCTGATCCCGCCGGAGGACCGGGGCCGCGTGTTGACGTTCTTGACCACGATGGCCGAGGGCGAGGGACACACGGGCCTGACCGAGTTCCGCGTCGAACACCGAGACGGCGGCATCCGCACCGTCGAGACGCTGCGCACCAACCTGCTCCACGACCCGAACGTCAAGGGCATCGTGCTGAATACCCGCGACATCTCCGAGCGCAAGGAGTTCGAAGAGCAACTTTCGCATCAGGCCTTCCACGATCAGGTGACGGGTTTGGCGAACCGAGCGCTCTTCCGCGACCGCGTCACGCACGCGCTCGAGCGCCAGACCCGCGACGGGAAGCCCGTGTCGGTGCTGTTCATGGACCTCGACGACTTCAAGACGATCAACGACTCGCTCGGCCACGCGGCGGGCGACCAGCTCCTGCGCGACCTCAGCGTGCGACTGCTCGCCAACCTCCGCACGGCCGACACCGGGGCGCGTCTGGGCGGCGACGAGTTCGCGGTGCTCCTCGAGGATGGCTATGACGACGGCATGACGTCCGCCGACGTCGCGCAGCGGCTGCTCGAGATGCTGGAGGAGCCGTTCATGCTGGACAACACCGAGGTGTACGCGCGCGCGTCGATCGGGATCTCGGTCGCGGAGCCCGGTGAGGTGTTCACCGATGGCGCCGAAGAGCTCCTGCGGAACGCCGACGTCGCGATGTACATGGCGAAAGAGAACGGCAAGTCGCGCTACCAGCTGTTCGAGCCCGCGATGCACGACACGGCGCTGAAGCGACTAGAGCTGAAGGCCTCGTTGCAGCGCGCACTCGAGCACGGCGAGTTCCGTCTGTTCTATCAGCCGGTGATCGAGCTGGAGTCCGGTCGGATCTCCGGTGTCGAGGCGCTGTTGCGGTGGTTCCATCCGGATCGAGGCATCGTGCCGCCGCTGGAGTTCATTCCACTCGCCGAGGAGACCGGTCTGATTGTGCCGATCGGCCGCTGGGTGCTCCTGGAGGCGTGCCGGTATGCATCGGACCTGCAGGCTCGCTACCCGTCCGACCAACCGCTCCACATGGCGGTCAATCTGTCGGCCCGCCAGGTCGCACGGCCGGAGATTGTCGCCGACGTGCAGGAGATCTTGGAGGAGACGGGCCTCGAGCCCTCGACGCTGATCCTGGAGATCACCGAGTCGGTGATGATGCACGACATGGAGATGGCGATCGCCCGTCTGACGGAGCTCAAGAGCCTTGGGGTGCAACTCGCGATCGACGACTTCGGGACCGGGTACTCGTCGCTCAACTACGTGCGGCGATTCCCCGTCGACATCTTGAAGGTCGACAAGTCGTTCATCGACGGCGTAACGGATGGCGGAGAGTCCTCCGCGCTGACCGCGGCTGTCATCGAGCTTGCGGGCATCCTGAACCTCAAGCCCGTGGCGGAGGGCATCGAGCGTGCCGACCAGCTGCAGCAGTTGCTCGACATGCGCTGCGACCTCGGACAAGGGTTCTACTTCGCCAAGCCACTTCCCGACGCCGATCTTGAAGGGCTGCTCACCGAGCGCCAGGGAGTTCTGCGCGGCGAGGCGGCCGACGAGGCCGAACTGCTCGGCAGCTAGCTCCCTCGCCAGGCTGTGCCGCCCGACGGCAGCTACCATGCAGCGATGACGTACTTCTTCGCGTACGGGGACCGCATGGGTCCCGGTGTGATGGCCGAGACCGTTCCCGGCGCCACGTTCGTGGGCCCCGGCCGGCTCCCCGGCTACCGGCTCGTCTTCAATGTGATGAGTCGCGCGTGGGGAGGCGGCGCGGCCAACGCGCTACCCGACCCGAACAGCGCCATGTGGGGCGTGCTCTGGGATCTCGGCGACGACGATCCGATGGGGCTCGACTCGTTCCGCGGGGACGACGAGATCGCCCACGGGCTGCTCGAGGTCACCGTCGAAGGACCGGAGGGACCGGTGCAGGCCCGGACGCTCGCCGTGAGCACAACGGGCAGTTTCGTCCGACCGACAGAGCGGTACCTCGCCATGCTTCGGGCCAACGCGGAACGCCAAGGGCTCCCGCAGGAGGCGCTCGCCGCGATCGATCGGGCGGCCGCGGACCCCGACGCTGGTGTTGCGTCGATCTAGTCGCTCCGCTCACCAAGGAGGGCGATGAACACGGCAGTGTCCGACGGGGCCGTCATCCGCACGGTCGGGCTTTCGAAGACGTATCCCACCGGCGTGGTCGCGGTGGACGGACTCGACCTCGAAGTCCGGAGCGGTGAGATCTTCGGCCTACTCGGTCCGAACGGCGCCGGCAAAACCACGACGGTCGGCATGCTCACAACGCGCGTGATCCCAACCAGCGGCGGAGCATGGATCGCAGGCGTCGACGTGCTCGCCCATCCGACGGCAACCAAGCGGGTGATCGGCGTGGTCTCGCAGACGAACACCCTGGACCGGAGCCTCTCCGTATGGGAGAACCTCTACCACCACGGCAAGTACTTCGGCATGTCGACCAAGGGTGCGCGGGCCAAGGCCGACGACCTGCTGGAGCGGTTCCGGCTCGCTGATCGCGCCGACGCCGATGTGAACACCCTCTCCGGCGGGATGGCGCAGCGCCTGATGGTGGCGCGCAGCATCGTCCACCACCCGTCGATCCTGTTCCTCGACGAGCCGACGTCGGGCCTCGATCCGCAGAGCCGGCTCGCGCTCTGGGAGATCCTCCGCGAGATCCACGGCGACGGGCAAACGATCATGCTCACCACGCACTACATGGAGGAGGCCGACAAGCTCTGCTCACGCGTCGCCATCATGGACCACGGACGCCTGCTGGCGCTCGACGACCCGGACGCGCCTGAAACGGAGCGTCGGCGCGGACACGATCATGATGCTGCGGGCCGACGGCGACGCCGAGGCACTCCGAACGCTCGTCGCCACGATCCCTGGGTGTCGACAACGCCAGCGTTGTTGAGGGCGAGGTCATGGTCGCCACGCACATGACCGACGGACTTCTGCCCCGCCTGATCCAGGTCGCGGAGGCGAACGGTTTCCCCGTCCGCGACGTCTCGGTGGACGAGCCGAGCCTGGAAACCGTGTTCATCGACCCTGACCGGGAAGGAGCTTCGCGAATGAGCGCGGCATCCGCCACCCGGGCCGATGTGGCGCGGAGCACGCCGACCACGGCGTTCGTCGCGTTGCTGATGCGCGACATCAACGTGGTCCGCAAGAACCTGATCGAGTTCATCGTGCGTTCGGTCATGCAACCGCTGCTGTTCGTGTTCGTCTTCACCTACGTGTTCCCGAAGATCGGCTTCGGCGTGGGCGGCTCGGGCGCCGGCGAAACGACGTTCTCGAGCCTGTTGGTGCCAGGCGTCGTCGCGATCGCGTGCATGTTCCAGGGCGTGCAGGCGGTCGCGCTGCCGCTCGTGCAGGAGTTCGGGTTCACGCGGGAGATCGAGGATCGGGTGATGGCGCCGCTGCCGATCTCGGGCGTCGCGATCGAGAAGATCGTCGCCGGCGGACTCCAGGGGATGTTCGCGGCGGTCGTGGTCTTCCCGATGGCGGCGTTCATCCCAGCGACGCCGGTGCACCTGGATGCGCAATGGCTCCTGAGTGTTCACGTTGCTGCCGCTCACCGCGTTCACGGGCGCTGCGCTCGGGCTGGTGATGGGCACGCGCGTGGAACCCAGGCGTGTCCCCTTGCTGTTTGGCGTGGTCGTGATCCCCCTGACCTTCCTGGGGGCGACGTATTACCCCTGGGCGCTGCTGAGCGACATCAGGTGGCTGCAGCTGTTGGTGCTGATCAACCCGCTCGTCTACATGAGCGAGGCGATGCGCGCCGCGTTCACGCCCGACCTGGTGCCGCACATGCAGGTCTGGGTGATCTACCTGGCGCTGATCGGGTTCACCGTCGGGTCTGTCGTGGTTCGGCGTGCTCGGGTTCCGCAAGCGGGTCCTGAGCTGATCCGACCCATGTTCGGTAGATAATCCAACGCGTCGATCGCGCAGAGTCCCGCCGGTGTGGAAAGGGATCGTTCCAATGGGGAATCCGATGACCAGGGTGTACCGAAGGGGCGTCATCGAGGCCGAAGGCTTCCCCGTCGCCGAGGTGTCGGAGTACCTGCGGGATCCCGAGACCGTCGTGTGGGTGGACTTCTGCGGTCCGTCGAAGGACGAGCTCGATGAGCTCGCCGGCGAGCTCAACCTGCATGAATTGGCCGTCGAGGATGCCCTCGGACCGCATCAACGCCCCAAGCTCGACCACTACTCGACACATCTGTTCCTGTCCTGTCACGCGGTTCGTGTGGACGTGGAGGAGGGCGTCCTCGTCGAGACGGAGATCGACGCCTTCATCAACGAACGGTGGTTGATCACGGTTCGGAAGAACGACCACTTCACGATCGATCCGGTGCTGCAGCGTTGGGACCGCTCGCCGGACTTGGCTGTTCACGGGGTCAGCTACCTGCTCTACGGCCTGATCGATGTCATCGTCGACAGCTATTTCGAATCCGTCCAAGCGTTCGACGACTACTACGAGGAGGTGAGCTATGGGCTCTTCGAGGACCGCCCGCTCGATCCGGGGCAACAGCGGCACTGGTTCGAGATGCGCCGGGCGATGGTGCGATTCCATCGGCTAGTCGTCCCGCTACGCGAGGCCATCAGCAGCCTTATGCGGCGCGAACACACCGCCGTCGCGGAACCGCTCTACCCCTACTTCCAGGACGTGTACGACCACATCCTGCGTGTGAGCGAGTCCTCCGATTCGCTCCGCGACCTCGTCGGGACGATCGTCGAAACGAACCTCAGCCTGCGCGACTACCGCCAGAACCAGATCGTGAAGAAGGTCAGCAGCTGGGCCGCGATCATCGCGGTCCCCGCCCTCGTCACCGGCTTCTACGGCATGAACCTCCCCTTCCCCGGCTTCCAGCAGCACTGGGGCGTCGGGGCATCCGTGGTGTTGATGGTTGGCGCGTGCGTCGGCCTGTACGTGCTCTTCCGTCGTATCGACTGGCTCTGACCACCCGTTACTCGAACCCGGCGAACCGCCGATCCCTGCCGTCCGACGGTGAGCGAGACCCGCGTCCGCTGGGCCGATCGGCCCTAGGCAACCTGCCGCAGTGGCGCAAGGTCTTCGGTAGGAGGCGAACGTCATGGCAAGGTGGGAAGGATTCACGCAGTGTCCGGGGTGCAGCTACGACTTCGTGACCGGCGACGGCGAGCGTTCGTGTTCATGGGGGGCTTGTCCCTATCTTCCCGAGGAACTCGACGTGCTCTGCCCGAACTGCATGTTCAACTTCATGACGAAGCAAGGGAACGCGCTGTGCGGGCACCCACGTACCTGTGAGTACGGCGCCGAGGCCCGTTCGCACGTCGTCAATCTGCAGGAGTGGGCGGCGACGCACCCGCCCGTCGTTCGGCCGCGCGAGATCTCGTAACGCTAGCCCGAGAACTGATAGTTGATCGGGGTCGGCGAACAGAGTTGTTTCGTCCGGGCCAGCAGCGTTGCCTTCTGACCGGCATACGCCGCGTCATACGCGCGGTTCTGCAGCTCGTAGGGGTCGGCCACGAGGTTGTAGAGCTCCTCGTTCCGAGGCTCGAGGTCCGGGTCGTAGCGGATGTACTTCCTCGTCTGCGTGACGATCGCGCAATAGGCGGGTGCGAAGCCGGACATCCCTGGCTCATCGAAGTGTTCGATCAGCACGGCATCTCGTCCCGGGGCGCTCGGATCCATCAGGAGGGGCACGAGGCTCCGCCCCTCCATCGGCCCCCGGATGCACGGCGCGACGCACGGCAGGACAGCGGGCACGGTCGCGTTTCCGAGATCCACCGCGGTGGCCGTGATGTCGACATGTGTGACGAGTCGACTGTCCGTCGTCCCGGGAGTGGTCAGCGGGTCGTAGCGGATGATGTACGGGACTCGGGCGGATTCCTCGTAGGCGAGTTTCTTCGAGGTCCATCGGTGCTCGCCCTCGGCGATGCCTTGGTCCGACGTGTAGATCACGATCGTGTTGTCAAGGCCGGGGTCACGAGTTTCGAGCGCGGCCATCACCCGCCCGATGCCGCGGTCCACCGAGATCATCATCCGGCACCGGCTGACCCAGCGCTGCTTGGCCTGCGTCGCTCTCGTCGTGTCCCAGGGCAGCGTCGAGATGAACGTGGGCTTGTCGCTCACGTCCGCTTCGCCGAACCCGGAACCCTGTGGATGCGCCCCACACGGTGCGGCCACGTCGGTCGGATCGATGATCAGTGGGATATGCGGTGCGTGGTAGTCGAGGTGCAGGAAGAGCGGCTCCGTCGTCGGAGTGGTCTTCACGAAGGACACCGCGTAGTTCGTGTATACGCGGGTGGAGTAGTCGGCCGGTGCCGAACCGCGGTCCTTCCTGATCGGCAGCGCGTTCTTGGATCCCTGAGCCACGGCATAGTTGAAGTAGCCGCTGTCGCTCTCCCCCTGCGTCATCCACGCCCGCCAGTAGTCCCACCCCGGAGGCGTCTTGTTCGCCAACGCGAACGTCGGGGTGTACATGTTGGCGTACTTCCCGATGAGGGCGGTCCGATACCCCACACGGTCGAGCCACACTGGCAGCGATTCGCCAAGCAGACCGAACTGCTTCATCTTCATGGCGCCTCCGTAGTTGCCCGAGACGCCGTAGAGCCTCGTGTAGTGCGAGTACTGCCCTCGCAATATCGAGGTCCTGGCGGGGCAACACAGCGGGTTCCCGGCATACGCGCGGGAGAACGACACACCCTTCTGCACGAGGTCACGCTGCACGTTGGGCATGTAGCCGAGCATCGTCGCGGGCTGATCATCGACCAGGATGAGCACGATGTTCGGCTGGGTCGCGGCCACCTGTGCGGACACCTGCGCACCCTGGACCGGTGCGACCCCCAGAGTCGCCACAAGCAGGAGCGCCAGCAGCGTCCTCATCCTTCCCCTCCATCCCCTGAAGTTGCGATGCTCTCCGGAGACGCCGGCTCAAGCCCGTCCAGAGCCGACCGTGGCATCTGTGATGTGTCTCCGCCAGGGCCGAAAGGCGGGCGACACGCAGGACCCAGGTCGAGTCGAGGCTGACATCTCGACGTCTTGGCATGGCCTTTCCATCGCCTTGTGCAGTTGCTGGGCTCGTCATGCGTACGGTCGTTCCACTCCCGGAAGGAGGCAAACGGATGGCGTACGTGATCGCGGAACCCTGCGTCGATGTCCATGATCGAGCCTGCGTGGACGAGTGTCCGGTTGACTGCATCTACGACGGCCTGCGGAAGGGGTACATCCAACCCGACGAGTGCGTGGACTGTGGTGCCTGCGAACCAGTGTGCCCGGTCGTGGCCATCTTCCACGAAGAGGACCTTCCGAGCGAGTGGCGGATGTATGCGGACATCGATCGAGAGTTCTTCGGTCCCGCAGTGAGCGCACTCGGCAGCCCCGGAGGCGCGCACATCGTCGGCCCGATCTCCGCGGATCATCCAACCATCGGCGGACTCGACGCGGCCTGAATCCGGCGCCCGCAGGTCTCTCACACGCTGGCGGCTGGTGGCCGAGATCGACGCTGCTCGGTAGCGTGATCAGGTGGACATCAAGCTTGTCGCTTCCAGCGATCAGATGCCGTCACAGACATCTTCCTGTCTGCCCTCAGTGGCATGACGCATCTCCCCCAGCTATACACGGATGCACAGACCAAGGACTTCATCAAGGATGTGCTCCTTCCCCACAACGAGGTCTGGGTCACCGAGGAGGCCGGTCATGTGGTCGGTCTAGTCGGCTTCGGAAAGCGGGTCCCTCCAGGCATCTGTGGGTGCATCGGGCGCTTCAGAACCGAGGAGTGGGTACGGCGCTCCTGAAGGTCGGGATGGATCGGTGTCCCGACGGCTCCAGCTCTGGGTCTTCCAGTGACCGCCGTCAGCGGGTACCCAAGCGGAACGCCCGCGGCGCGCGCGTTCGATCGCCGGATCGGTCCGATGACCACGGTGCGGATGGCGCGCCCACGATATTGGCGAGCGCAAGCAGCACCGTGTCGTAGTTCACGCGCCAGCCTGAGAAATCGCGCCACGCCTGATCCCGATCGGCCTTGAGCGGCACGCCCGCCTCCTCCAGAGCCTCGACGACCTCCTGCCATTCCTCGCGCGAAACGGAGATCGGATCGTCGGGAGCGGGATCTTGATCGAAGGGCACCTTGAAGAAGCCGGCGATCCTGCGCAAGCTCAGGTAGCCGGCGCGCAAGCAGAACTCCGCTTGAACATCCCTCGGGAAGTCGACGGTCGAGAGGGTGAGGGCGGCGCTGTCCAGCACGGCTCCGGCCGCGGTCACCCAGTTGTGATCCGGCTGGGGCGACCGGAAGAACACGAGTGCGGGTAGCGAGCTGTGGGTCTCCTCAACGTCGACGAACCAGCGCTCCCACTCGACCCACACCGCGCCCAACTCGCCCATGCGTTCGAGTGCCCAATGCCGCCAGACCATCTCCTGCGCCGAGGGAGGCGATCCTGCGCGCACCTCAAGGGCCGTGACGCCGACCTCACGGCGAGAATAGGCCGTGTAGATCGCAGGGAGATACGTGATGAGCAGCGCGAGCAAGAAGAGCCCGATGGCAGCCTCTGAGAATACGAGGATCGTCGCCGAGAGCTCGGGAGGATGGGCGAAGCCGAGCGTGAACAGCGAGGAACCCGACAACGTGAAGGCTTCGCGCAGCGAAAGGCGGTTGATGGCGATGAACAGCAACGTGTACCCGATGAGCACCAGACCGAGCCAGACAGCGAGGGTCACGGTGAGACTGAGTGGTGCGTAGGTGGCAAGCCGCCGGTCTCGGCTCTCGTAGGAGAGCCGTCGTGGCGCGATCACTAGGTACACCCGACGCATCGTGAGGAAGACCCACCGTGTGATCGACGACGCCGAGGCGCGCGGCAAGACGACGGTCTTGATCGCCGAACCCAGCGTACCGACGACGATGACCAGGCCAGCCGCGGCCACGACCACGCGCAGCAGGGTATCCATGAGGGAGGATGCTAGTCGGAGCGGGAGAAAGCGTGTGGCGAAGGGACGGGCGGGGATGCCAAGCGTCGGACTCAAGCGTAGCGAAGGGTTCGTCGATCGTGGGCGGCGGTTTCTCCAGTCGTGCGACGTACGCTTGGCACGCACGCGATGGGAGGGGCGAGATGGATCCTTGGTCGTTCGACATGCAAGGGCGACTCGACGAGCACGTGTTTCCAAGCGAGACGCTTCGAGACAATCCGCTCGGTGACCCGCACGAGCGACCGCTCTGGGTCTATGTCCCCCCGGGATACGACGACGAGCCCAACCAGCGATACGCGTCGGTCTACGTGATCCAGGGCCTCACCGGTCAGCTCGACATGTGGCGTAATCGCGCCCCGTTCAGACGGAACTTCCCCGAACTCGTCGACGCGATGTTCGCCGCGGGGGATGCACCGCCGGTCGTTGTGGTCTGGGTCGACTGCTGGACCTCGCTCGGCGGCAGTCAGTTCCTCGACTCCCCCGGCACAGGCGACTACCTGACCTATCTCTGCGACGAGATCGTCCCGTTCGTCGACGCCAACTACCGGACGATCGCCGACCGCGACCACCGGGGGATCCAGGGCAAGTCGAGCGGCGGCTACGGCGCGATGGTGGTGCCGATGCTCCGCTCCGACCTGTGGGGCGGGCTCGCCACGCACGCCGGAGATGCTCTCTTCGAGATGTGCTACCTGCCGGAGTTCCGTGAGTCTGTCCGTGCGCTTCGCGACGACTACGACGGGTCGTTCGACAACTTCTGGAGGGACTTTCGCAGTCGCCCGGCGTTCTCGAAGGACAGCGACGACACGCTGCTGAACGACTGGTGCATGGCGGCGTGCTACTCGACGGACCCGGATGGCACGGTGCGGCTCCCGTACGACACCGTCACCGGCGAGTTGATCCCCGAGGTCTGGGAACGGTGGCTCGCCGTCGACCCCGTTCGGATGGTGGCCGGCAACGCCGAGACGCTTCGATCGATGCGCGCCATCTACATCGACTGCGGCAAGCGCGATCAGTTCTACCTCGACCTCGGGGCTGAGGCATTCCGTCTCGAGCTCGAGAAGATCGGCGTCGCCGACTACTTCTTCGAGTTGTTCGACGCCACACACATGGGCATCGAGTACCGATACCCGCTCAGCCTGCGCTACCTCGCGGAACGCCTCTCCCTCTAGCGCTGTCCTCACTGGCGTTGGGTGGGGATCCGAGTGGTGTGACGATCGTCACATGATCCGGTCCTGGGCCCCGGCCGTAGTACCTGCCGACTCGAGCACAACGCTCGACGCGGAAGGAAGTGCGAGATGGCACAGAAGAGCACAGGCTACGGCCGCAAGTGGAAGAAATGGCTGGCGATCTATCTCATGGTCGGGGCCATCGCATACCTAGTCATCTATCTCTTGTTCTTCACCGGCGGCGGTGGCGGTGGTGGCGGCGGAAGCTTGTACTGACAGAGCCGCTCCGACCAGTTCGGTGACCAGGGGATGAAAGAGGTCGAGGCCATCCAGCTCTCCGACACGACAGATCCATCGATGCGACATGGCAACGTTGGATCCGTCGGTCGTGCAGAGCAGGAAGATCCCGAACTGCGGGAGGGGATCGACCTCCCCGGCATCGAAGTTCTGGATCAGCAGGACGCGGTCGATGGCGAGCTCGGCGATCCCGGTCGCGGAACGGACAGCATCGCGTAGACCCTCGTCCCATGCCTCGCCGACGCGGACCGTGTGATCGGGGAAGTGCCATCGCCGTTCGACCGAGTGGAGAAGAAGGACACCGAGGTCGCGGTGGCGGATCACCGCGACCTCGGTGACTTGGTGCAACGTGTCGGCTCGCTCGTCGCGTTCCATTTGCTGCGTCGCCGACTCGACCGGTCTACTTCTTGATGTACACGACCATCGTTGAAGGGATCATCCCGGCTCGCTCCGCCGCCGCCGCCAGTTCCGAAGGGAACGAGCCCTGGGCTGCCTTGAAGGCCTCCATGTCAGGGACGTCCCAAGTGCTGGCGACCTGGTTGCTGCCATCTGCGGCGACGTAACTGGCACCATCCGACGCGACAGCCGACATCGCGGGGACCATCTCTGCCTTGAACTTCAACCACTCTTCGACATCGTTGACTGCCGCGGTGACAATGATCTGGGGCATAGCGTGTCTCCTCTCGAGACGCCGGCCGACTCAGGTGTGACCGATACTACGAGTCCATGGAAATCCTTTGGGAGAGCTCAGGTTCCTAGTGGGCGCTGAGTGGCTCGCTACGGTAGGAGCACAAACTCGAAGTTATATCCAGCGGGATGGGTCGAGACCCATGGTCCCTCGCACGTTGCTGAACATGCCCGTGCCTCCGGTTATCGCCAGCACGCTGTCGGCGGCGTCGTAGAACGCCCCTTCGACCGTGATCGCACCCTGGCCGTCGATCCACGTGATCCACCGGCACTCCCATGTGCCCTGGGCCGGCGAGATGCGGATGCAGTCTCCCTGGTCGTGACCGATCCTCTTCGTGTTCGTGGCGTTGAAGACCGGATTATGGAACGTGAGTAGATCGCCGGGCGTGTCGCCCGTCGCGCCGGTGTCGGTCACAACCTCATGGATCGGGTGCTCGACGACGTGCAGCCTGGTGCGCTGCGTCACCTTGCCCTGCTGGTGTGCGAACGAGATCGTGAGCGCCGTCGCAACCACCACCATGGCAAGCGCGCCTACGAAGAGTGACTTACGCATAACCTCCCCCTTCTTGTTGCCCTCCGAGGGCATCTCCGATCGCAACGTACTCCCTCCCACGGAGGCGTGCTCGCGCGCCCGCGCCCGGGTTGATACCCGCAATGGCCAACGACGTCTACGTCGTCACTCGCGGAGCATGAGGGAACCGCATCCCAATATGCCGAGGAGCCCGGTTCCCCTCGGGGGACCGGGCTCCCGGCTGCCTTGTCATGAGTACGCCAAGGTGCCGGAGAGCTTGACGGAACTCGCGCCGGCGGGGCGTTCGTTGGACGTGGCGCCACGAACGGTTCCCGTCAGGGTGCCCGACGCACCGACGAAGACACCGTTTCCATCGACCACGACGTCTGTGAGGGTCCCGGTTCCGCCCCCTTCCACGGGACCGTGATGACAGGACCCCGAGGGGCAGACGCCGCCGACAAAGGACTCCTCGAGGACGAGTTGATCACCGCTCGTCAGCGTGATCGTCCGGAGGTCGCACGAGCCGCCACATCCTCCTCCGAACGAGATCATCTCGGTTGCCTGTCCGAACGGAATCACCTCGCCGCGTCCACAGAAGCCCTCTGGAAACACGGGACATCCGCTGAGGTAGTTGGGGTGGGCGGCCTCAGCGAAGGTCATCGACACAGAAACCGTAGACGCCGCGTTCGCAGGGATTGCGAGCGTTAGAGCGAACGCTGCGACGGTGAGTATGCAGATGCCTGGCCATCTTCCCGCGCTCCTTCCTTTGGGATGCCACGACATTAGTTAGACCCGCAGGGGGTCGATTCTGCTTAGGGGCGGGGTTCGGAAAGTGGTGCCGGTTCTTCGGGACGCCGTGTGAATCGCGCGCTTCGGGCGCCTAGCGCAAGAAGACGAAGACCACGACGGCGACCACAGCGACCGTGACAATCGCCATCGCGATCAGCAACGCTGATCCATTCATGCGACCCGACGTCGCGGGCCTGTCTTCGCGCACATGCATGTCGAACCCGCGGTTCTCGGGAGGTCGTGGGCGCTCGAAGTCAGATCCAGGTCCGATCCCACTCATGCTGCCACGCTACCTCTGCCGTTCGACCCGCGCCACTCCCTTGCATCGAGCCTTTCACGCTTGACTGCTGACCACTCTGTACAGACGCCAGCGATCCGGGATCCCCTTGAGCTCGTGCTCGCCTGCATCGTCGAAGACCAGACCAGAGCCCACGACCAGGTCCTTGACGGTCTGGGAGACAAGAACCTCGGATGGGCCGGCCAACGCCGCAACTCGTGCGCCGATATGAACGGTCACCCCTCGGACCTCATCGCCGATCGTTTCGATCTCTCCCGTGTGAAGTCCAGCTCGGACTTCGAGCCCGAACGAGTGCATCGCTTCCGTGATGGCGCGCGCGCACCGGATCGCCCGCGCGGGCCCGTCGAAGGTAGCGAAGAACCCGTCGCCCGCCGTGTCCACCTCTCGGCCACGGTACCGGCCGAGCATCGCGCGCACGACCGCGTGATGCCGATCGAGGAGCGCGTGCCAGGAGTGGTCGCCCAGCTCGACCGCTCGCTCGGTCGAGCCGACGATGTCGGTGAAGAGAACGGTCGCGAGGACCCGATCGAACACGGACTCCTCGTCCTTCAACGACGCCAGGAACGCGTCGACACGAGCGTCGATCTGGGCGTGGTCCGGTGAGCCGGGCCACCATAGGTGGTCAGAGCCTGGCGCCTCGAAGAGGGCCGCGCCGGGGACGCGAGCGGCGATGTCTCGAGCGCCCTCGATCGGTTCCACCTGATCCCCCGTGAAGTGGATCACGAGGGTCGGTGCCTGGACCGACGGCAAGATCTGACGGACGTCCATCTGCATCTCCATCCGTTCGATCGCGAGGGCCGAGGCGGGGCTGAGTGAGTGGCGTAGTAGCCGGCCGAACAACTCGATGAAGGATGCATCGCCCGCCTTCGATGGGAACGCCCACCCGACATGCTCTTCGACGAACGGGGGGGTGCCGAAATCGGCCTTGATCTTGGCGAACCACTTGTCCCATTCATCGGTCGCCCACGCATAGGGTGCGTCCGGTGCCCAGGACCCTCGGGCGCTGGCCCCGTTCACGATGATCGCGGCGGTCCGGTCCGGATATGTGGCACCGAACAACAGGCACTGGGCGGCTCCTTCCTCCACTCCGAACAGGACGGCTCGGTCTACCTCGGCCGCGTCCATAACGGCGTGGAGGTCCTCGATCCGGACCTCGAGCGGTGGCAGATCCTCGGCATTGACAGGATCCGACATGCCGATACCACGACGATCGAACAACACCGGTCTGCCTCGCGCTGCGAAGAACCGACTTATGGCCGCGGTGGCCGGGAACTCCCAAGAGAGGTCGACTGACGCGATAAACGCGCTGCCCACAACCACGAAGTCGATCGGGCCATCGCCCGCAACCTGGTAGGCAAGGTGGACTCCGTCGGCGGTCTTCGCGTATCGAGTCTCGGGAATCTCCACGCGGGAATCTTCCTCTCGGTGTCGAGGCTCATGCAACCTGGTCCGCCGTCGGGCCCCGTCCTGCGAGCGGGGTGCAACCGCAAGTGGATCGGTGGGCGCTGGGAGGCTCGACCCCCTGGCCTTCGCTTTGCAAAGGCGAGACGAACCTCCAGGTCAATCGATACAACCGCTGAGTTCTGGATGTGTCGTTGAGTACATGTCAGGCCTTGCAGTACCTCTGCGTTGTTACGCAACGTATTACGCAACCTGACACGTCGAAGGAGCGCCGTCTCCACGGTCCCTTCTGGGGACCGGGCTTCTGCTCTGTGCCTTGATTCGCGACCGCCTTGCCCGCTGTCTCAGCTCGGCCGGATGACTCGGAGTCGTGCTCCCTGGCGTCGAGTCCCGCCGTGGGCCGGACGGCCCACCCCCACCAGGCCGTTCACCCAGAGGCCCGCCAGCTACAGCGACGTATCGTCGCGGTAGGTGCAGGGCGCTCGGCGTCTGGTTGGCCGAGTGGCTGGACCAGCCCTGGTTGGGGTACTCGTGATCGGGAAGGGGTGGCATCGATGAAGTCCATCACCGGAGTGGAACGGTTTCTCCAGGGCGCGGAATACGAAGTGCAACACCGGCCGGAGTCGCCGACCCCAGACGCCCACCGCCCCACGATCACCATCTCCCGCCAAGCTGGGTCGGGGGCGCACGCCGTGGCAGAGGCGCTCGTCGCGGGGCTACAAGCCGAGGAACCGCCACCGTCGCCGCCGTGGACCATGTTCGACCGTGACCTCGTGGAGCGGGTGCTCGAGGACCACGAGCTTCCCAAACGGTTGGCGGAGTTCATGCCAGAGGATCGGATCTCCGGGATCGACGAAACCATCGACGGGCTCCTGGGCGTCCACCCCCCGACGCGGACACTGGTTCGTAAGACGGCCGATACGATCCTGCGCCTCGCCGAGATCGGCAACGTCGTCGTGGTCGGTCGGGCCGGGAACGTCATCACAAATCGGCTCGCGTCCGCGTTTCACGTTCGCCTCGTGGGCTCGGTCCCGCGACGGATCAAGCACCTTCAGGACTACCTCCACATGGATCCTGAGGAAGCGGCGGAGTACCTCCGTGTCACAGATACCGCGCGAAAGCGCTACGTGGATAAGTACTACGGGAGGGACATCGACGACCCGCTCCTGTATCACCTGGTCGTCAATACCGATCGGGTCACGTACGGAGAGACAGCCCGGCTGATCATCGGGGCGCTGCATCAGCGCCTCGGCCTAACAGCGTGAGCTTCGTGTGGGGCGTCAGGCTGAAGTGGCAAGAGCTTCCCGTCATCGTACGCGTGGAGAACCGTGTGGTCATTGCTCGGTAGCTCGTCGACGCCGGGCTCAGAGGGCCCTGAACGCTACCGGCTCCTAGAACCCGACCGGCTGTTCTTCCTTCACGTGCGCCTAATGTCACATCACCGCCACCAACCACGGTTACGCCGTCGCTACTGTCGCGCCATGAGACACAAGGCACTGATCGCGCTCGCTTGCGTCTTGGTGTTCGGCGCGTTCTGGGCGTGGCCCGCGTTCCATGAACCCGCGGACCACTCCTGCACCAGCGAGGAGGAGGGCAGTTGGTCGTACAAGGTCACGTCCCGAACGTGGGACTGCGGCGAGTTAGGCTGGCACATCGGGCGCTACGGCTTCCCGGGCATCTGACCCGCCACAAGGTGACCTTGATGTGTCGCTTGGCGATCACCTTCCTTGCATGTTTGGCCTGGCGCAGACGCCTTGACGATGTGGAACGGGTGGAACGAAGGGGGTGGAACGCGACGCCCTGCGCCCGGTCCTGATGTGCGTTCTGCCGCGTTCGTGCAGGACAGACGTGGTGGGCGCTGAGGGGCTCGAACCCCCGACCTTCGCCTTGTAAGGGCGTCCACGCACGGCCCAGGGGTTACCACGTCGTCCTAACTTATCGGGTTTCTTCAGGTCAGACGGAGTGTGACATCCCGCGCTGTCCCGACTCGTCCGGCGTTGGCCGACCCAGAGTGGCACCAAGAGTGGCACCAGGGATCAGGTCAGCCACCGTGGGAGTGGCCGATCGTGACACCCTGTCGATGGTCCATGTCGTGAATCGCGACGATGAGCTCGTGGTCGCGAGAGCGGCCGTAGACGATTTCGTGTGCGTCCATGCTCGGCTGGAAGGGCGGGTGCGAACCACCGCTCTGCGGGTCCGGGGACGACCTCCAGGTCCTCGGACCCGTTCGCCTTCGAGGAGGCAGCATGGACTGGAAGCGAACCGTCGTGACCCTCATCGGAGCCGTCGTCGGTGGCGCGCTCGGCTGGACGCTCACTCACCCGAGCCGCTGACGTCACGCATCACACCGTTGTACTTCACGACTTCTTGACTGGACCGAGCCTGGACCGAGCCTCGATCGCTGCGTAAGAATCGAAGTCCGGGGAGGGGTCTTCCCCATCACACTCGATCCCGGATGCCTCGGTCCGCAGGCGTACTGCGACCTCCGAGGCGACGGCACGGCGCGCCTCCGACTCCCGTCGAGTTGGAGGCGCGCTCGCAGACCGAGGTCGCCACCTGGGACTAGTGTGCGGTGATGCCGTCGCTCGCCGCCTACCCCCGGGAGAAGGGCTGATTGTGCGCACGAGGCGACTGTCGGGTGTGGTGCTCGTTCTCGTGCTTGCAGCGTCCTGTTCTTCGGAGGACTCTGGGATCACAACCGAGGTGCAGTGCAACCGAATCAACGGCGACATCGACACGGGAAACGAGCCCAAGACGACGATGGAGGCTGTCGTGACGCTCACGAGCCCGTCGGACGTTCCCAACTTATTGGTCGTCGTCGTGCAGATGCTGGACGACGCTGGGGTCTTGGTAGCCACCACGAGAGGCCGAGTTGGACCCCTGGAAGCTGGCACCCCGGCATCCTTCCATATGAGTTTCAGGGATCGTGTTCCGAACGGCGGCTGGCCAGATTCGCCCGACTGCCAGGTGTCGGCGCTACAAGCCAGCGTGGCGGCATGAGCCTCGCCGCCTACCCCGCGATGATGCGCCGCGATCGCGAGCGGCTCGGCCTCCGGGAGTGTCGCGCCGCGTGGCTACTCGGTCTCACGGTCCGCGAGTACCGCGCGCTGGAGGAGGGCGAAGTAGCCGCGCTCACGTCGGACATCTGGGAGCGGATGGTCGAGGTGTTCCAGTGGCCGCGCCAGCGTTGATCACTCCGGCGTCCATTCCTTCACGATCGAGTCTTCCAGCAGCCCGTTCGTGACGAAGGGATCGGCCGCGACGACACGCTCGGCTTCCTCGGCGGTTCCGGCATCGAACGTGATCAGACCGCCCGACCGATCGGCGAAGGGGCCACCCACATACGCAGGCAGTCCACGTTCGCGCCAATAGACGGCGTGAACGGGCGCGACGGCCCGGATGGCATCCGGCTCGTGCTTCATCGAGTAGAAGTAGACGATCTTCATCGGAGACTCACATCTGCATCGAGTACTCGCTCAACCGGAAGCGCATGAGGGCGAGCATCGCGACGATCGTCACGGCGCAATACAAGCCGCACATCGCGCTCTCGGTAACGTCGAACCAGACGAAGCACAGGAACGGGATCACCGGGAGGACCATCGCGGCCGCCATCTCGGAGGAGTTCCTCCATCCCATTCCGCGATACTGCATCCAGGCGACCATCGGGACCGTCATCCCCACCGCCATCGCGAGCAGTGCTTGCGTCGGGTATTGAGTCGTGACCTCGTCCCACGTGCTGAGGCCGACGATGGACAGGAAGATGGCTATGGTCGCAGCCATCCCCACAATCATCGCCGCCAGCATCTCGAGGAAGTGTCGCCAGAACGGTGACACAATCCTCTTGCGATCGACCGCGCCCGCGACTGCTGGAAGCTGATGCTGGCCGTGCCGGTGAGCGTGCGCCGCCGGTGCTTCGTGCGTCTTCGGCATGTCAACCACTCCCATCCATGCCTATTGGCTCGGTATAGCGTCGGGTCTGGCACGGCTGAAGGGCTGGTGGTCACTCCTTTGACGGGACCCCGGTTTCGCTAGCCTCTCGCTCGTGTCCGACGACGGCCTCCGCGACCTGCTCGACGAAGACCGGCAACTCAAAAACGATCTCGCCGCGCTTGAACCCACGTACCTGCGAGAACTCGACGAGGTGCTGTCCTGGTCGCAGGAGCGCCGCGACGAGTTCTCCAGGAAGCTCGTCGGAACCCGACTCCGAGGCGATCGCGACGCTGCTCGCGATGACCCGTTCCTCGCGCGCGGCGCCTCCGCGATCTAAGTGGCGGGCGTTGAGTGGCTCGACTCAGACCGTTGTCCTGCGCTATCGGTCTGGGTGTTGCGCCAACATTCGTCGGAGTCCGCGGCGCGGAGCCGTCTGTTGTTGGGCCCAATCGGGCTGCTGGGTAAGACGCAGCTGTCGACACAACTCATCCAATGACGTCGTGTCAGTGGTACTGGCGCTGTCGCCGAGGCGACGCCTGAGTTCCGCAGCCATGAATGCCTCGATAGAAGGCTCCTTGCGGATGAGCGACCGCAGTGCCGCCGAGGTGAGCTCAAGACTGTTCACGCGGGTCACTGCGGTGATCGTTGCCGATCGCGGACCTCCGTCTATCACCGACATTTCTCCGAAGTACGACCCCGGGCCGAGCCGTGCCAGTTCCTTCCCTTCGACCGTCACCGAGGCCTCTCCATCGATCACTAGGTAGAAGCCTCCCGACGTTGATCCCTCCCGAACCACCTCTCCGCCCGGCGGGAAATCGACCTCGTGGGCCGAGCGCAAGATAGCCATCAACCTCTTCCGCGACAGGCCATTGAAGTGACCTACGGATCGAGTACCTCTGAGTACCTCTGAGTACCCATGAGTACCCTTGCGTTGTTACGCGAAGTGTTACGCAAGATGAGGCTGAAGCGCCCCTGCCTCCGATCCCCCGACGGTAGATGCCTGCAGGCCAGCTCCATCGTCGCACGGCAATGAGGGAGGTCAGAGATCGATCTCGACCCACCTCGGAGCGGATCCATCATGAGGGGACTCGGGTTTGGTGTCGCGCTGGCGGGGTTAAGGTCAGGAAGAACGCCAGATCGTCGACATCTCCCGTCGACGGTTGGAGAGGGAAAGCAAGGATGATGCATAGAGTTGGCGCTCTCCACTCTCGGAGAGCGGAGATCGACGAATCGACCCGTTATGAGCGCGACGAGGCAGGGACAGCGTGACGCGCCTCATAGCCGCGCTCATATCGCTCGTGTCCGTGATTGGCGCGGCTCCGTATGCAAACGCCGATACGAGCGTGACTGTCGCTGCCGCCGGCGACCTGTGCGGTTCCCACTGCAACCGAACTGCCAATCTCGTAGCCAACCACAAGCCGTCGCTGGTCTTGACGCTCGGCGACGGGGCGTACCCACGCGGGAGGTTGAAGAACTTCCGCAACAAGTACGACCCCTACTGGGGAAGGTTCAAGGCCATCACGAAACCTGCACCAGGCAACCATGAGTACGAGACGAACAACGCCTCTGGGTACCGCGCTTACTTCGGGTTCTCCTCGACGCAGCGGCTCTATCGCTCTTTCGACCGGGCCGGTTGGCATTTCGTCCAATACGACACTGAGCGCATCAGCAACGCGCAGATCAGCTGGATCAGGAGAGATCTCCGGTCGGACGGCACCCAGTGTGAGATCGCGTACGGCCACAAGCCGCGGTGGTCCTCAGGGGCGCACGGCTCACATTCGAGGCTCAACGGGCTGTGGAACATGCTCGCGGACGCGAACGTCGACATCGTGCTCAACGGTCACGATCACGACTACGAGCGCGTGTACCGCGACCGAGTCCGAGAGTTCGTTGTCGGGACCGGTGGCAAGTCACTCACTGCCTTTGGTCCAGCGGTCTCCGGCAGCCAGTTCCGCTTCAACGCCAACTATGGGGTGCTATTCCTCACGCTGGGTTCAGAGGAGAAGTACAGCTGGCTGTTCCGCGCTGTCACCGGTTCCGTGATCGACTCAGGCACCGGTGTCTGCCGGTGATCGCAGCCCGCGCTTGTTCGGGATAGCATCTGGCGATTGACATGTGGTCGTCGATGTACGCCATCAGGTCTGCATCACCGACAAGCTCCGGGCAATGGCTCGGTTTGCGGGCGGACTCGACATCCCTAACGCCAACGCAACACTTCCTCCATGAGCGACCTCATAGATCGCATCGAGATGTTCAGACCTCGAATCGGTCGATCAGGTGGTCGCTCCGACCGACGTTCGTGAACCCGAGCTGCATCAGCGGCGAGGTCGACATCTCTCCCGTGTGTGCGACGAGCGCAGGTGCCTGGCGCACGACGGCCTCCGCCCATGCGGCACCGATCAGGCTGGACATCGCGCCCTTGCCGCGATGAGATGGGATCGTCGCGAGGCCGCCGACATAGACACCCTGCGGCGCGAACCAGGCCCGAGCGACCGCGACCGGTCGGTCGTCGTCGTACGCGAGCAACCGGCAGACGTGGGCGTCGCCGTGCTCAGCCTCGAATGTCTCTCCCGCGCGTCGGACCTCGTCTTCGGCGTCGTGCGGCGAGAACCCGAAGCCTTCGTTGCCGACGAAGATCGATGCGACGTGCTCGTCGAACGAACCCACGAGCCGGACCTCGAACCCGGACGGCCACACGGTGGGTTCCTGCGTCAACAGCAGGATGGCCAGTCCCGAATCCGACTCCCGCTCGAGACCGTGGGCGGTGAGCTTCTCTACGACGTCGGCCGGCGTGCTGGACGGCCCGGTCACCCAGACCGCTTCGCGACGGCCGCGCGACCCCATCACGGAACGGATGTCGGCCAGCGTGGACGCAACGTCCGACCCGAACCGTACGCGAGAGACCACAGTCGACCAGAAGTGCGCGCCAGGTGCGAACGTGACGATGGCGCGATCGGTGACGACGCGCTCCTCGTCCGTGCCGATAGGCAAGAAGACGTCGGGGTCCTCCGCGAACGCCAGTAGCTCGGGTTCGTCCGCCACCTGCCGAGGATAGGCGTTGGCCCGGGCGTCTGTTCTGCGTTCCGACAGCGCGACACAGCCGGCCTGCCCTCTGCCTGCGCATTTCCGGTGGGCGCTGAGGGGCTCGAACCCCCGACCTTCGCCTTGTAAGGGCGAGACGAACCTGCAGGTCAGAGCGTTGTGACCTACGAATCGCGTACCTCTGAGTACCTCTCAGTACCCGTGAGTACCTGTGCGTTGTTACGCGAGATGTTACGCAAGCACTCTGGTTCAGTTCGCCACTCGGTAGAGGTGCCAGCGGTCGGGGACGCCTTTGAGCTCATGCTCGCCGGCATCCTCGAAGGAGAGACCGGAACCTGCGACGAGATCCTTCACGGTCTGGGACACGAGAACCTCCGATGCGCCAGCGATCGCCGCTACGCGCGCACCGATGTGAACCGCGATACCACGGACGTCCTCACCGACCATCTCGATCTCACCGGTGTGCAGACCTGCCCGGATCTCCAAGCCGAGGGGCTGGACCGCCTCGGCGATCGCGCTCGCGCACCGGATCGCGCGAGCAGGTCCTTCGAAGGTCGCCAAGAAGCCGTCACCCGCCGTGCTGATCTCGCGACCCCGGTAGCGACCGAGCATCGCCCGGACCGTCGCGTGGTGGCGTTCGAGCAACTCATGCCAGGCGCGATCACCCATATCGGTCGCCTGCGCGGTCGACCCGACGATGTCGGTGAACAGCAGGGTGGCGAGCACCCGGTCGAACTCGGCTTCCTCATGCGTCAGGGATGCCAGGAAGCGATCGACGTGATCGAAGAACTCCGCCCAATCGGGCGTTCCCGAGATGGCTGCGAAGGTTCCCCCGGGGATGTGCTGAGCGACGTAGCGGACCTCCTCTTCGGGTGACACCCTGATCATCGGGTCATAGACAATCAGCGATGGCGCCTGGATCGCGGGCAGCACGTCGCGCATGTCGGTCTCGAACCACATCCGCTCGATCGACATCGCATCGGCTGCGCTGATCGATTGACGGATGAGTGTGGCGTAGCCCCGGACGAATCCCGGGTCGGTCGACAACGAGGGCATGACTTCCCGAGCGTAGTCATCGAAGAAAGCTTGCGTCCC
The DNA here is from genome assembly GCA_963746995.1 of uncultured Actinomycetes bacterium. Classification (GTDB taxonomy): domain Bacteria; phylum Actinomycetota; class UBA4738; order UBA4738; family HRBIN12; genus AC-51. The sequence continues at coordinate 432,232 of CAVVDF010000005.1, read as the reverse complement.
CCAGCCAGTATCGACCTGACTCAGCCACGCGTCGCTTTCCTCGCGCGTCTGCAGCCACGGTGCGTCGGGCGCCCAGCTCCCCTTGGACATCGGGTTGTAGGCGATGAGAGCCCTCGCACGGTCTGGATACGTCGCTGCGAGAACGAAGGTCATCGCCGATCCATCCTCAGTCCCGAAGAGGATCGCTCGCTCAACCTTCGCGGCATCCATGACCGCGTGGATATCCTCCGCCCGAGCTTCGAGGGTGGGGAGATGGTCTCCGGTCACCTTGTCGGACAGGCCGGTCCCTCGTCGATCGAAGAAGATCAGTCGGCCACGGGCGGCCAACCCCGTGAGGAGGGAGCGCGTGAACGACCAATCCCACATCAGCTCGACGTTCGACACGTATGAGGAGGGGGCGAACACGATGTCGAAGGGTCCATCGCCCACGACCTTGTACGCGATGTGGGTTCCGTCGGTCGTCTTCGTGTAGCGGGTCTCCGGGATGTCCACCCGGGCATCCTCTGTCAGAGCCAAGCGAGCCGCAACCGGGGCATGCCTTCCGCACGGCGGGCGGTGCGGGAGGGAGGCCCGAACTCCCACGCCGCGGAGCGCCCATGCGATCCGGCCTTCTTGCTGGTTGACCTGGGTGTTTCCCAGTGGGCGCTGAGGGGCTCGAACCCCCGACCTTCGCCTTGTAAGGGCGAGATGAACCTGCAGGTCAGAGAGTTCTGAGGCCCGAATCGAGTACCCGTGAGTACCTCTCAGTACCCGTGAGTGTCCATGCGTTGTTACGCGAAGTGTTACGCACGTGCCCACGTCTTGAGCGCGTCCCTGGGCCACTTCCCGTTCACGGAGTGTCGGCGGCGTCGGTCCTTGCTCAACCCGCAGAGACTTGGACCCTCATGCGGCCGCGTCATCGGAGTAGCTCGTCGACGCCGGGCTCAGAGGCGCGGTAGGGCCACCTGTACGAGGCCCACGACGACATCGACCGCGCGGCGATCGCGGGATCGCCAAGGCCTCACCCCACATACACCGTCGCGCGTCAGCCGAACGGCCGGGGTCTGTCCTGCGCCGGGCCTGTTGGCCCAAACGCGTTCGGAATGGGCGTCCAAGATGGAGTTGGAGGTGGAGATCATGAGGACGCACCTGACGTGGCGGGACGGCGTCGCGGCTGTCTGCGCGGTGATGATCGGACTCGTGGCGTTCGCGGTTGCGAACGACTGGCAGTGGCCGCTGCTTGGGAGCTACACGGCCGGCAGCGTCGCGCTCCTGGTGCTGGCCATACCGATGTGCGCCATCGGCGGCAACGCCTTCTGGGACAGCGTCGCCTTCGAGCATCCGGTTCAGGCATTCCGGGATCCGTACCTGGCGATCGACATGGTGCTGGCACCGGTGGCGATCGCCGTTGTCATCGGATCGCTCGTTACCGGGACACAGGAGTGGTTCCTGGCGCTCGCTGGCGTCATCGGAGTGAAGTGGGTTGTCGCGACGATGCGCCATGCAGTCGAGAGCGAACCGAGGGTTAGCTCGCATCATCTGGTACCGGTGCACTAGCGCGCCTTGCGCAAGAGGGGCAACACGGCTTCTGACCCGTGGTTCTTCTGGTGGGCGCTGAGGGGCTCGAACCCCCGACCTTCGCCTTGTAAGGGCGAGAAGAACCTGCAGGTCAGACGCTCACGGCCTCAAGATGGTGCATCACTAGCTCGGTTGAGTGTCGTTGAGTTCCGTTACGTCGTTGTACCGATGTTGTATCTGTGCGGCGCCTGGTTCGCGGGATCGCGCTTTGAGCCAGGCGCATCATAGGTTGACCTTCCCTACAGGCTTACAAGTGCCGGACCGTGAGACCGAGCAGCCACGCCGCGCGACACTCCCGGAGGCCGAGCCGGTCGCGATCGAGGCGCAGCAAGTTGCCGAGCATCAGGGGCATGCCCGCGACAGTAGACCGTTGTTCCAGACTTAGGGCGTCCGTCGACGCGCTTCACGGCGATGCGAGCGCGGGGAAGAAATTGCTCGGGGACATTCCTCCAGCGGCTCATCCGGGCCGAAAGACGACCCGTCTCCTTCAGGACGCCGCGAGCTCACTCGACAATATCCCGTAGATCGCGCTGTCGTGAAAAGTGCCGTCCTCTTCCCAAGAATGCGCGCGCTGAGTTCCTTCGCGTCGAAACCCCAGTCGTTCCAACAACCGCACAGACTCGTGGTTGTCGGCGATGGTTCTCGCGTAGATCCGGTTGAGGTCCAGCTGATCGAAGCCGAACAGCAGGATCGCGCGGAGCGCCTCCGATGCCAGTCCCTGCCCCCAATAGGCTCGCGCCAACCCGTACCCTGCTTCCGCCCGGCGGTGGTAGCGGTCCCAATCATGCAAGCCGAAGAGACCCACGACGAGTTCACGATCTGCCAGCGCTACCGCCCAGACGATCCCTTCTCCCGCCTGATACTCAGCGTGCAGTCCGACGATGAAAGCTTCGGCCTCGGCTTCGGTATGGATCGGCTCGTCATCGAATCTCTGAACGACGGGATCGCCGCGGAAGACCAGCACATCGGCAGCATCGGATAGGCGCACATCGCGCAATATCAGCCGCTCTGTTTCCAAGACTGGAAAGGTGGATGATGGACTTCGCACGGCTACCTCTCGGTCGAGCTAAGACCGCTGCTGCGCCTTAAACAGAAGCGACCCGGAGGCCGACTCTACGGCCGGTGCGCTCTGATCGTCTTAGTGACGACGTCCGCCACGACTTCGGAGTGTGACGACGGCGAGCGCTACCGGTCAGCTGGTCTCGATGTCGGAGCCGTCCTCGACGTCGACGAAGTCGCTGTTGTTGTTGGGGATGGCCTTGAGCAGCTCGGTGCACGACGCCGCGCCGCTGTCATTACCATAGAGGGCGACGCTGTCGGGGTCGCCTTCCCGGATGATCAGGGCGAGCAGCTCGCCCACGCCAACGTTCGCGCCGGGGTCAGCCGTCACCGCGCCGCCGAGGATGACGACACCGTCGGTGTCGGTGTTCGCACAGTCGACCCCGACCACGACGTCGGTGACCCGGAACTCGCCGGTCACCGAGCCGTTCACTTCCTCGGCGGCGATGTTCAGCGTCTGGCCGGCGAGCCCATCGTTCCCGACGAGTTCCACGTCTTCGCCCTTCGCGATGGTCGTGACTTCGGCTGCCCCGGACGTGCTCGTAGACGACCCGGCTGTGGTCGTAGACGAGTCGTCGCCCCCGCACGCGCTGAGCAGCAGGATGGCGGTGGCCACGCTGGCTACGGTTGCGAACCTCACATTCATGTGTCGTCTGCCCTCTCGTCCATGTCGATCCCTCATCTCATTCCCCTTTCTGTCAGCTTCAGGAACGCCTCCTGGGCCAGGTCCTCGGCCTCCTCACGGCTTCCCGTGACGAAGTACAGGGCCTTGAACAGCCGGACGTGCTCCTCCTCGACGAACGGTGTCGAACGGAGCCCCGTGCTCGGCACGTCGGGTGGGGAGGCGTACGACCTCACCTTCTGCTTGCATGAACCATGGATGCACGAGGGCCTCGGGATGTCTAGACGAGCACCGACCCTACGCCGCCGGCGAGCCGCGACTGACGCCCTTCCGCTACCGTTCGCGCCTGGAGTACGAGTACGCTTCGCCAAGAGCGACTCAGCCGTCTCTTCCCCTAACCGTTCAGACGGATCATCGGGTATGGAGTGAACGCTCATCGTGCCCCATGAACATCCAGCTCGCTGGAAACGTTGTCGACGGGTGGGCAACAAATAGGGCAGAGGGAACGGGCAAACCTGATCAGGAAGATCTCGCGACGCTGCTCGCGACGGCCGACAACAACGTGATCCGGCTGCGTCTACGGCGTGCGATCAGGAACGTGCTGGCGTGATGGATCACTCGCGCACCGCGCAAGATATCTTCCACACGGCGCAGCGTTCGAAGGGTAGCTCGGCGTCTCTATCTCGTGAGGGAAGAACAGGACACGATGGTTGGCGAGAGGGCTGGGGAAGGTGTCGAACGCGACGTGCTCTCGAACCTCTACGTCGCCTACGCACCCGACGGGATCCGACTGGCCTTCCTCCTAACGGGCGACCGAGCCTTGGCAGAAGACATCGTGCAGGACGCCTTCGCGCGCCTCGTCGGTCGTTTGCGGCACCTGCGCGATCCGAACGCCTTCTGGACCTACCTGCGCCGGACGATCGTGAACCTCGCCACGAGTCACTTCCGTCACCGACGCGTCGAGCGCGCGTACCTGGAGCGACTGGCGTCTGCTCCCTCACCGGTAACGAACGCCAACGACGAGCTGGACGAGACCATGCACCGCGTCCTCCTCGGACTGCCCCAGCGACAGCGCGCCGCGATCATCCTGCGGTTCTATGAGGACCTCTCCGACGTCCAGACGGCGGCCGTCCTCAGGTGTTCGACGGGGACCGTACGTTCGCTCGTCTCGCGCGGGATGAAGACGCTCCGCGAGGAGCTGGAAGGGGCGCTACGATGATCGACGAGCGTCAGATCCGCGACATGCTCCTCCGCCGCGCCGACACGGTCCCCGCGACGCCGGTCGACACACACAAGGCGGTCCGGCGGGCCCGTGGCCGGCTCCTCGCGAACGGCATCGTGGCGACGGTCGTGGTTGCGACCATCGCCGTGACGGCGTTCACGCGCGTCGATGCGACCCGAAGCGCGCCGATCCCGGGTGACCAACCAACGAAGACGCCTGTGTCGCAAGCCTGGTCTCCGGTGCGCGAGGGCGACTTGGCCGTTCAGCAGGGACACTCGTGGGACGACCCCCTCGACGCCTCTGTGGGTTGGATCGACGTGACGCACGTGAAACTCGGGTACAGCTCCAGCAAGAGACCGTTGTGGTCCATCAAACTGGCCGCAAAGCCACCAAAGGCAGCGAGCCTTGAACCGGGCGAACTCATCGCCTATGGCGTTGTGTTGGAGACGACCGGCGATGGGGTTGCCGACTATCTGATCGGTATCAACAACGACGCGCCGGAGCAAGGCGATTTCCATGTCTGGGTCACCGATCTGGCGACGGGCACGACCGATGAGCAGATCGGACCCCCCTACGGCTATCCGATCGAGTTCAGACACCCTGATGAAGCGGAAAGCCCGAACATGACCTTCTGGTTCCTCGGCCGCGGCGCCCGCGGATGTGAACCCCAAGACGGTGCGCTGGTACGCGTGGGCGTCCGCAAGCAGGGACGGCGAGGTCTACGCCTCGGACTACGCTCCGGACGCGGGTTGGGCGACAGGGCGATGACCGCCTGGCGAGCGGTCGGCTCGGACCGGAGCAGAACGAGGCACACGCGCGTGTCGCCATCGTCTCGGACGGGTGCGGTCGTCGTGCCGCCGGAACCCGGGAATTGGTGGGGCACGGATGAATCTCGACAACCAGCTCAGAGCACTTCTCAACGAGGAGCGCAGACATGCACACAGCGCCTCCACCCGGCGTGGACAGAGTGAACAGAGGCGGGCGGACCCGCCGGCGCCGTCGCAACATCTGGGTCGCCGCAGGCAGCGTCCTGGCGGGAGTCGTGGTGGTCGGCGGGCACGGCGCTCTGCAGCTGGGCGGCGTCGACTCCGTCTCGGAGGCGTCGATCGTCACCCAGCCGACGGACTCGTTATCGCCGAAGGCATTCCCAGTTGACGATGAACCCGTGGCGGTCGAGGCAGGCACCTACCTGGTCTCGGGAGCTGTTGCGGGTGGCGACACGTCGCTGGCGGGCTATACCGTCACGGTGCCGGACGGGTGGACGGGCGATTCCGGCTCGGACCTGAAGAAGAATGAGGACACGCCACAGGGGATCGCCGTCACCCCGTGGGCGCTCGACGAGATCGGGATCTTTGAGGAAGCCTGCCGTGGCGAGCTGGGCGACCCCGGTCCGGCGCAGGCAAGCGTGGCGGGACTGGTCTCTGCGCTCCGGGCACAGCTGTCCGGACCGATCGTCAGCGACCCGGTCGCCACTACCTTGGGCGGGCTCCCGGCGACCCGGGTCGACCTGGACTACCCGGATCGCATGGCTCGGGCGCACTGCAGGGTCGGGACGGGGCAGCTCCAGGTCTGGGGCACGTACTTCGTGTTCCCTCCCAACCACACGGCCAGCCTCTACGTCGTCGGCGTCGCGGGCCGGTCGCTGCTGCTCCTCGTCGATACAGCTGACGGCGCCTCGGTCGCCGATCGCGCGGAACTGCAGTCGATCCTCGACTCGATCAGGTTCGAGCAGATGGAGTAGGCGTCTCGCCATCGTCCACAGCCCTGAGCGCCGGCGCGCCTCGGGCCTTCAACGCGACGTCCGGTCATGCGGCTGTTCGTGCCCGGCTGGGGTAGGGCGTTGACGCCGCGACGCATTGGATCGCCGCCAGTCCCCGGGTAGTGATCCCGCTGCCCCGCCGCCCCCCGCCCCATCTCCACGCGGGAGAGTATGCCTTCTACCTGGGCGTTTACGGTGGGCGCTGAGGGGCTCGAACCCCCGACCTTCGCCTTGTAAGGGCGAGACGAACCTGCAGGTCAGAGGTTTGTAGCCTCGAGAGTTCGCATCACGAGGTCGATCGAGTGTCGTTGAGTTCCGTTGCGTCGTTGTACCGATGTTGTATCCGGGGCCGGCAGGCGCTGGATCAGAGCGCACTGATCGACAGTTATGGGACGCATGAGTGACGCCGTCCGCCAAGCCTCGAAGTGTGACGACGGCGAGCGCTACCGGCCAGCTGGTCTCGATGTCGTACCCGTCCTCGACGTCGACGAAGTTGCTGTCGTCGGTGAGGAGGTCGTCGGGGATGGACTTGAGCAACTCGGTGCACGATGCCGCGCCACTGTCATTGGCATAGAGGGAGACGCTGTCGGGGTCACCTTCTCTTATGATCAGCGCGAGCAGGTCGCCTCCGCCGAAGTCGAGCCTCCCGTCACCTCGCCGCCGAGGATGACGACGCCGTCGGTGTCGGTGTCCGCGCAGTCGACCCTGATCACGTTGTCGGTGATCCGGAACTCGCCGGTCGCCTTGCCGTTCTCTTCCTCGGCGGCAATGTTCAGCGTCTGGGCGCCGAGCCCACCAGAATGGACATCCCCGACGAGTTCCACGTCTTCGCCCGTCGCGAGGGTCACCGGGCCGTCGCCGGCTGCCTCGGACGTGGTCGAAGACGTCGTGGCCGACGCCCACCAGTCGCGCCACCTCCGCATCCCGTCAGGACCGCCAACAGCACGGCCACCGCGAGCGAACGTCCAGTGCCATCCCTCGTGTCGTTCTCCTTCGGTCATTCCGGCCAGCGCTGGGCATGATCTCTCGCGTTCTCCTATGCATCCCTAACCGGAGTCCCAGGTGTTCGTCGTAAGAGTGAAGTCCAGCCGGAAACCGAGGTCGTTGTCCTGCGGCTCCATGCGGATCGAATCGACGATCTCGTGGGCCTCAGCCAGCTCGGCCGCTGGCGCTTCAGGTTCCGCGACGATGGTGACGGTGACCGTCGTCCCCTGGATGTCGACCATCCACTCCTCCGCGGGGCCGTGGAACAACCCCGAACGGCCCCCCTTCCAAGTGAAGCGCCGATAGGTCGCCTCGCACCCGGCCACCGTGACCGCAGTCTCTCCGCGATGAGGGTCGAGTTGCCCAGGAACACCCTCGAAGAGGATGTTCACGAGTCCCCGAGCCCGGACTGTATGCGTTGTGCATGAAGCCTTCGATCGAAGACGGACCCTGCTGCTGCGCGTCCCACGAGTAGACGCCCGCCTGGTTCCGCGTGGTGCTCGGCCAGCCGTGGACCTCGGTCTCTGCGTCGCCCGGTCCCGGTGTCGCCTCACACGAGGGCGACAAGGAGGCTGGGGCGATCACGGTCGAGGATGGATCCGCTCGGACGAGTCCGCCGATCCCCGCGAGGGCCACAACCATGGCGGCGGCTCCGGCGATTCCGACGACCACGTTCCGGGTCTGTCGCCGACGCGCCCGGCCGGCGGCACGACGTGCGTCCGAGATATCGAACGACGGGGCGTCCTCCTGTTGGCGCAGGAACGTGTCGCGCACCTCACGCTCGAGGTCGTTCATCGTGCTTCCTTCCCGATACGGGTTCGGAGAGTCGCCATGGCCCGCACGACGAGCTGGTTCAGCGCTCCGACGGAGCAGCGGAGGACTTCGGCGGACTGCGACTCGCTCAGGTCCTCGTAGTAGCGAAGGACGATCGCCGCCCGCTGACGCGGGGGCAGACTGAGGATGGCGTGCCACATCTCGTCGCGCGCCCCGTGATCGTCCGCGTGCGCGGGCGGCACCGTCAGGGCGGCTTCGCGGGCAAGTGAGGACCGTTCCGCCCTGAGCCTTCGCAGCCCCGATGCGTGGAGATTCACGATCGTGCGACGCAGATACGCGTCGAACGCGTCGGGTTGCCGGAGATGTCTGAACCGACCGGCCATCCGCACGAACGCGTCCTGGACGAGGTCTCGGGCGGCCTCGGGATCACCGGTCAAGAAGTACGCGAGCCGGAGGGCCGCCGGAGCGTGCCGCACATAGAGCTCCTCGAGGCTCGAGGCGATCGGATCGTCGGCGGTCACGGTTGCTCGCATCTATAGCTCAAAGACGCACCAGGCGCGCCATCGACTACGCCGCAGCCGCGAGATTCTCCGGACACTCGAGGGACCTGTTTCGCTACAGACGAGCCTGAAGAGCTGTCAAAGGGCCGCCGACCGGCGCCTCCTGTGGTGGGCGCTGAGGGGCTCGAACCCCCGACCTTCGCCTTGTAAGGGCGACACGAACCTGCAGGTCAGAGACGTACGCCTTCAGATTCGAGTTTACGTGAGTACCTCTCAGTACCTGGGAGTACCTGTCCGTTGTTATGCCGGTGTTATGCGGATTGAGCACGAGACGTGCCGGCCGCCCAGGGCCCACACCGCCCGTTCCGTAGCAGAATCCCTCCTCGAGGGTCCTTGACTGTAGATGGACGAATCACTTCGCATCGTGGATGGATCGGAGCCGTCTGCCGCAGCGGCTGCTGAGACGGCGAGCTTCGAGGGCTTCGTGCTCGAGACCCAGACCCGTTTGTTCGGGTTCCTCTGCTTGATGACGGGAAGCCGCCACGAGGCCGAGGAGATCGCTCAGGAGGCCTTCGTCCGCGTCCTCGGTCGGTGGGACCACGTGCGCGGCCTCGATGACCCAACAGGCTACCTTTTCGTCACGGCGGTCAACGTGTTCAGGAAGCGCCTGCGACGGGCGGGGGTCGCCGTGCGGCGCTCGATCGGCGTAGCACCGAGCCAAGACGCGTTTGGCGCGGTGGAGGATCGACAGGTCGTCCTGAGCGCTCTGGCCCAGCTACCCCTTGATCAGCGGGCAGCGCTCGTGGTGACCACGCTTCTCGGCTACTCCTCTGAGGAGGCCGGACACATCCTCGGCGTCCGGCCCTCGACGATCCGAGCCCGGGCGACCAGAGCACGCACCGCCCTTCGAGACTTGATCGGTGAAGAACGATGATCGACGAACGAGACATCCTGGAACAGGCTCTCCGTCGTTTCGAGCCTGAACCTGGCCTCGCCGAGCGCATCTATCGTCGCCGCGACCGCAGGCGCCGGAACCAGCGGATCGGGGCAGGCGTGATCGGTATCGTGATCGCGATCGCCGTGGGTTGGCTGGGGGTCAACACGATCCGATCCACGCACTCGGTCCCGGCCGACCATTCGGAGGGACTCGGGATCTTCGCCCCGGTCGCCAGCCGGATCGTGTACGCCGCGAACGAGGCGAGGACCGACCTCGGCTACGACCATGGCCTGTGGGCGATCGACCCGAGCGGGCCCTCCGACACGGCCGTAGGGCCGAGCGTCGCCAACGATGTCGCCTCTGCACTTGTTCGGCTCGGCCCGGCCGACATGATCCCGATCGGTTGGTCGAGCGACGGCACCGAGCTGCTGTTCGAGCGATCGGATAAAGCCGGGTTCCCCGACGAGTACCTATACATCCTCCACTCGGATGGATCTGAAACCCAACTGAACAGCGAGCCGATGTACTTCGCCGAGCAAAGCGCGACGATCTCGCCCGACGGGGAGCGCGTCGTGTTCGCCGCGCAGGGCGATCATTTGGGGTTGTACGTCGTCGACGTCGAGGGCGGTCAGCCCACGCCTCTCCCCTATCCCTCGTACGGGTGGGTGGGTTCGCCGACCTTCTCGCCCGACGGGTCGCAGATCGCCTACCTCGCCGGGAACGGCGAGCCCCAGGTGTGGGTCGCGGACGCGGACGGTACCGACGCCCACGAGATCCTGGCGAACGAGCCAACCGTGTTCGGCGGCGTGTCCGGCCTTGAGTGGTCGCCGGCGGGCGACCGCCTCGCGATCGGGCTGGGCGACTTCAAGGGGAGCGCAGGCCTTGCGATCTATACCTTCGCCCCCGACGGCTCAGACTTCACGCGGGTGATCACCGACGGGATCTCGCCGTACTGGTCGCCCGACGGATCTGAGATCGCGTACACGATCCCGTGCGATGAGCACCCCAATGCAGGAGAGTGCCCGGTGGGGTCCGGCCGACGCTCACTGTTCGACCCTCAGCCGGGAGGGAGTCCGGCCGGCCTCGCGATCGCCGATGCGGACGGCTCCAACATCCGGGAGTTCGGGTTCGCGGCGTCGGGCCCGTGGCATCCCGGCACCCCCGCCGAAGATGCGACAACGACGGTCGAAACGCCTGCTCCAGTCGAGACCACGACCCCGGTCGGGGTCGACGGCGAGGTGCTGAGCTTCACCGGCGGGTCCGACGGCGAGCCGGGCGATCTCGTGGCCGTGAACCCTCAGACCGCCCAGTCACGCGTCCTCGTGAGCGGTCTCCCCGTCGTCCACGCCGCTCGCTGGTCGGCCGACCGCCGATGGGTCGCCTACGAGGACGACCAGGGGCTGTGGGTCGTCGGTCCCGGACAGGAGCCTCGGCCCGTGACGTCGGGCTCGGTGCCGCTCTGGTCATGGTCGCCAGAGGGTGCGCGGCTCGCGCTTCTCGAGGGCCAGACCCTAAGCATCCTGGACGTCAACTCCGACAACACGACCGAGCTCGGGACGGTGACAGGCGACGTCACGACTGCCCCGGTGTGGTCGCCCGATGGGACGCGGCTCGTGTACGGGGCCCGCGGGGGAACGGTCTCGTCGGTCGACGTCGGGAGCGGCGAAAGATCCGTGCTGGTCGAGATCCCGGGCGGCGATCTCGACAGTATGGACGAGATGGCTTGGTCACCCGACGGGACGTGGCTCGCGATCAACGTCGACGTCGTGCCGGGCTACGCGCGCATGTACCTCGTGGGTGCGAACGGCTCGGACATCCGCGTTCTCTGCGACGACAACAACGATAACGAATGCGGGGACATGGCCTGGTCGCCGGACGGTGCCCGGCTCGCCTACCTCGAGTACGTCGGCGGCCCGGGACCGCGGATCCTGATACAGACCCCGCACGGGGACGCGCCGGTTCTTGTTGCGAAGGCCGACTTCGGTTCGTGTGCCGCCGGCGGCTGCGGCTTGCCGGTGTGGTCTCCCGACGGGTCGATGATCGCCATGCATGGCGGTTTCGAGAGCGTCGACCCGATCTTCCTCGCGGTCGACGCCGACGGGACGGGGAACGTTGTGCCGATCGATGGGATGACGTACCAGAGCTGGTACGACGGCGCGTACGACCAAAGCTGGTTCACGAACGAGTTTGGTTGATGGAGGGATGGACGTCATGAAGACCCGTCACGGACGCGCTCTCGCGTCGGTCGTGCTGGCGCTGTCGCTGGGTGCCTGCACGTCGGGTTCCGATACGACGGGCGCGGCGGCCACCTCCCCCGTGACCACCACGACGGACCTCACGCCGACCATATTGGACATCTTGGCGGGCACGGAAGAGCCCTTCACCGACCTGCAGCCGGGGATGTATGCCATCGACCCCGATCTCGATCCCGCCACCCCGCTCCGGGTGACGTACGACGTCCCGACCGAGGGCTGGCAGAGCTGGATCGGCGCGGCCAAGCCCTCGGATACCGGGTGGGTCGAGGTGAGCATCACCACCGTGTCGAACGTGGTCACCGACGGGTGTCGCGACCACTCGTGGGCGCATCCCCCGGTCGGTCCGAGCGTCGAGGATCTCGCTACGTCGCTCGTTGACCTGGCTCCGTACCGCGTAACCGCCCCGGAGGACGTGTCTGTCTACGGTTACGGCGGGATCCATCTAGAACTAACCGTGCCGAAGGACCAGCCGTTCTCGGACAACGGCAAATTCGTCGGATGCGACGAAGGGAAGCTCAAGAGCTGGGTCGCGGCCATCGACGCAGGCGAGCAAGGTGACGCGTTCTACGGCTATACGGATCCCAGCTTCACCGAGGAGATCTGGATCCTCGACGTTGAGGGCACGCGCCTGATGATCGAGGCCGGGCGGTCCCCAGGCTCGCCGCCCGAGGACCTCGCCGAGCTGCGCGCGATCCTGGATTCCATCCGGATTGAGCCATGAGATCGCTCACGGCATTACAAGGAACAAGATGCCATCTGACCTGCGGTTTCCTGCGTGGGCGCTGAGGGGCTCGAACCCCCGACCTTCGCCTTGTAAGGGCAACACGAACATGCAGGTCAGAGCGTTGTGACGGTCGAATCGAGTACCCCTAAGTACCTCTCAGTACCCGTGAGTGTCCGTGCGTTGTTACGCGAGGTGTTACGCAGACCACGCTTCGCCACCCTCAGGCGCTATCACTGTCCAGACAGTCATGCTCGGTGGGCACCTCGGTGGCCGCCCCCGTTTCCGGGTCGACCGCGCCGATCGCATGACAGGAGGCATCGAACGCTGCTACTGCGAGCGTGTCCCCAGCTTGGGACTCGGTCCAGAAGACGATTGTGCCGTTCTGCAACTGTGCCGTCGGCATGATCCCCCAGCCAACCCCGGCGATCTGGCGCATCACCACAGCCGTTCCCGATGGCGCGACCCCGAACACCACGTGCAACTTCGAACCCTGTAGAGGCACCGCCGTCGCCGCCAAACCGTCACCGACGGCAACGGATCCGAGCACGCCGCCGTTGCCACCCAGCAGCTCGACCGCCGCTCCTTGTTCGCGGAGCTTCCACGCGATGTTCTCGCTCGGATAGCTAGCCGCAATGGACTCCCCGGCATCGATCTGCGGCAGACATGGGCTCGGGTGGGACTCGCAACCCATCCCTGGGCTGAAACGCGCTGTCTGCAGCGGTGCTCCTGAGCCGTCATAGGTCGTGATGATGCCGGTGGCGAGGTTCTCGAGGGGGGCGAGGTAGATCTGGTTCCCGGCGGCGTAGCCGCCTGCCCCCACGAGCAGTGCATCAAGGGTTTGACCGTCGGAGGTCTCGAGTGTGACGCGTGCGACGTCGGGACCGACGACCCCAGCGACGCCCGAGTGCGCGCCGTGTTTCCGATCATGAACGTCGAGTTCCCGTCCCGCGTGGATCGGCGACATGCCCGACCCGAAGCTGAGCCCATCGATCGTCGCAAGAGTGATGCCGCCGGGCTCGGAGCGTATACATGAAGAGTGGGCGAGCATCGTCCAAGGCCAGGGTCCCGAAGAATCGGCTGCGAGCACCTCGGCGCTCATGGTGGTGAAGTCAGGACACCTGTTCATGAAGACCACAGCACTTTCTGGCGCCGCGAAGGTCAGCGCCGAGAACGCCTGGAGCAGGTCAGCGCGATCGCGCTCTGCCACGTCCGGACCGAAGGTCGCCGTCGCCTCCAAGGTCCTGTGGTCAACGCCCCAGATCGCCTCAAGGTGTTCCCCGTCGCAGCCCCGATTGGATGTCCCCCGGGCCGGGGTTAGCTCAACAGGCCACACCTGCGTAGTGGATGCCGCGGTCGGATGGATCCGCAGGATTGCGCCATCGGCCGGCATCCCGGTGCATGGATCGGTTGACGAGAGGTCGGGAGCGAAGCTCGTCAGCGCGATGTCACCCAGACTCCCGTTGGAGTACCCGACGAGATGCCACCCGCCGGGGTTCGTGACGATCACGCCGTTCAGGTCCGCTGTCGTCCACGGCTGAGTGTGGTCGGCCGGAACTGGGGTGACTATGAACGCACGGGCAAGAACTGCCGCGGTTGCTGCCAGGATCACGACAACCGCGATACCAGCCTCGATCCGCTCGAGGCGACGGCGCCGTTCCCGACGTTCGATCAGTCGCTCCAACGCCGGTTCGGGCATCTCGAACCGTTCGAAGCTCCGCTCGAAGTCTTCCCGTTCGACCTTCATGCCTGCTCCTCCTGCGCATGCCGGACGCCGGCACGCCCCTGCGTCGCGAGCGCCCGCACGGTGGATGCCCGGATCCCCAGGATCCGACCCGCGTCCTCCGACGAATAGTCGAGATAGGTGGTGAGCACGACGGCTGCGCGTTGCCGCGGGGGTAGCGGCCGGAGCACGCGGACGATCTCGTCGCGATCCTCGACCGCGGCCAGATCGTCACCCGAGGGTGCGAGCGCTACCACCCGCCGAGCAACGAGCGCCGCGCGGCGAAGACGGTTCCGGAAGACGTTCATCGCGACCCGGAACAAGTAGGCGACGGGATCGTCGAGCGTCGAGACGTGCTCCCAACGCTCCCACACACGTAGGAACGCGTCCTGCGTAATCTCCTCGGCCTCCGAGCGGTTTCCTGTCACGAGGCACATCGCGCCGAAGAGTCGACGACGATGTGTCTCGAAGAACTCCTCGAACGAGGGCACCTCGTGCAACGGTCGCTCCTGGCGTCGCCCGGTTCCGCGTGTGGGTCGCTGCATCGTGCATCATGAACACTCGATACGCGAGGTCTGCTTAGTTGCTGGTCGAGGAGCTCGGTTGGAGACGGCTCCACTTCAACGCGCTCGGCCCAAGGACAAAACTGCTGGCGGGCTCCTGCCGTGAGAGTGGCAGCGGGTGAATAGACCTGACATCGAACCGGGCAGCACCTCCGAGGAACGAGGCTTCAACACCACCGTTTTGCGGAGGACTAAGCGAACCTCTCATGTCGCGTGTTCATGACGCAGGATGCAGCGACTACCCCCAATCTGGAGATCAGCACCAGCGATTCGGCGGATGAGGTGGGCCTTTCCGAAGTCCAGAGGCCCCCCGGCATCTAGCTACACGGTCCAGCCGGCTCATCGAACCCGATGCGGGCAGAGGGAGGAACCATGAAACGTGCCACTCGTGAGTGCCGCACGTCGCGGCCCAACCTTTCGATCCTCCTGGTGGTCATCTGCCAAGTGGTTGGTGTGATCGTGCTGACCGCAACCTCGGCACAAGCTCAAGCGACGATCGATCGGTTCTCCGGACAGCACACGGAGATATTCACCGCCCCGCTGGAGGGCTGCATTCCAGAGGATCAAGTGGGCACGGTGACCGTGACCGAAACCTCAACCGGACAGAGAGTTGATTCCGGCAACGGCGTCGTCACCGTCCACGGAGTGAACGTCTACGACTACCACCTCGCTCTTCCCGACGGACGTTACGTTCAGAGTTGGACTGACCGCGACCTGTACTCGACCTTGGACAGCTCGACCCACTTCGTCTCGACGATGGTTACCCAGGATTTTCGAACGATCTATTCGGCGGACGGGACGCCTACGAGGAGACTGGCAATCCATGCAGGCGCCCACGTCACCTACAACTTCATCACGGGTGAGGTTGCCTCAGAGTTCGAGTACTTCAGGTTGCGCTGTATGTAGCGGGTGACTTCATCAGCATCAAAACGGCGAGTGGACGTCGGGTGTCCGCTTCGGCCCGGAACCGAGCGGTAACCAATTCCTTCCCCTTGGGCCTGGCGGAGCGACCCGTAGCGGTCAGCCGCGCCCTGACGGACCGAGTGGACAGAAAACTGCCCAAAGGAGGAACAGACGATGAGGCACTTGATGATCATGATTGCGATAGTCCTTGTATCGATGGGAGTGGTGGTCGGTGAATCGCCCGAAACCGCCGCCCATGCGAGAAATGTCGAACTGAACGGCATGATCGCCTTCGACCAGCCCGTCTCGAGAACCGGGCACACGCAGATCTTCACGATGAACCCCGACGGTTCCCATGTCCGGGAACTCACGTTCTCTCGGGTCGCGGACAGTGTGCATCCGATCTGGTCTCCGGATGGCTCAACGCTCGTGTTCAGTCGCTTCTTTGCGGACAAAGCCGAGGTCTGGGTTATGAACGCCGATGGGACCGAGATCCACGCGATCACGCACGGTGGATTCAGCGGCCTGCCCGCCTATTCCCCAAACGGCAAGCTGATCGCGTTCGAAAGGTACATCAGTCCGACCGACGACGGGCTTTGGATCATGAAGACGGACGGGACACATATGCAGCGGGTCACGCACAATCCGCTTCCCAGCAGCGGTACCAACTGCGAGTGCGACACGAAGCCTCATTGGTCACCGGACGGAGAGCAACTCACGTTCGCCCGGATCAAGACCTTATCCAGATCGGCGGTGTTCACCGTCAACGTGAACGGCACGGACCTGCGCCGGCTGACTGAGTGGGCGATGAACGCTTCCAATCCCGTCTGGTCTCCGGATGGTGGCAAGATCGCGTTCAACCTCCAGTGCTGCGGGTATCCCGGAGGTCCCTCTCACATCTTCACGATCCGCCCCAATGGTGGGGGGCTCGTCCAGTTGACAGCCGACCGTCAAGGTGAATCCTTCGATGCGACCTGGTCTCCGGACGGACAGATGATCGCCTTCGCCCACTACCCGGGGGCCCCGAATCACGAAGGTTTGGGAGATATCTACGAGATGGAAGCCGACGGAACCGATGTCGTGAATATCACTCGCTCACCATCGCTAGACGGGTCGAACAACAGCGAGGAGGCACCCTGGTGGGGCACGCATCCGCCCACCTCGTGATCGGGCACGATTCAGAAGATTGGTCCGCCAGCCTTGCGAGGCTCATAGCGTGTCAGCGAGGCTCTCGATTCCTGCCGACCGTGGTGGGCGCTGAGGGGCTCGAACCCCCGACCTTCGCCTTGTAAGGGCGACACGAACCTGCAGGTCACAGCGTTGTGGCCTTCGGATCGAGCACCTCTGAGTGCCTCTCAGCACCCGTGAGTACCCATGCGTTGTTACGCGAAATGTTACGCAGGAAGCAGAGCCATCACTACTGCAACCAACCACCCATGACCGGATAGCAACGGCGCCGAGAGTCCGGTGGTTCGGCCGGATCAAGTGGTGCGGGACCGCGCTGCTAACGGTCACGCTGCGCGGGGCGCACCTCTCGTTCGTAGAGACGTCGCTTCGCGCGGACCACATCGGCGTCGCGCGGGTCGATAGGCAGGGGTCTGTCCCTGTCGGCTCCGCTTCACGATCCTCTTTACCTGGAGTTGTCGCATGCCGTCATCACCTTCCTGAGAAGGTGCTCGGCGCACATCACCCGGTCGATGATGCTGCCAGGCAAAGATGCCCGCAATCGAGTAGTCGGCGCTGGCGCTAGCCCGCCCGAGGAACACGACGACGCGGTGACCGAGGGTTCAGGGATGTCCACTGACCCAAGTGACCTGTTGGGAGGGGACCGGATGGCCCAGGCCACGGCTGGCGCTCAGACCTAGCTTGAAAGTCACGAGGGGGTGGTGGTGATGGTCGCGATTCAAGGTGAGATCGTCATCGAGAGACCGCGTGAAGAGGTGTTCGAGTTCGTGGCTAACGGGGAGAACGAGCCCCGCTACAACTCGCAGATGCCCGTCGCGAAGAAGCTCACCGACGGCCCTATCGGCGCGGGGACATCATTCAGCCAGGAGATCATGGGCCGTCGCAAAATCGTTCCGATGACGACCGAGTTCACCGAGTTCGACAGGCCTCGACGTATCGCCGAGGTGTCCACATGGACAGGAGGGACCTCAACGGGTGGATTGACGTTCGAACCGATGGACGGCGCGACCCTGATGCGATGGTCGTGGGATGTTCAAGCGCACGGCATTCTGAGGTTCATGGGTCCATTGGTCGCGAGCATGGGGCGTCGCCAGGAGCGGAGGATCTGGACCGGGCTTAAACAGCTTCTCGAAACGGCGGGTTGACAGGTCGCAGCAGCACCCGAGACAGCGCCCTGCGGTGCGCGAGTGTTCGCCGATGTCGCCGGAGGGGTTTCGGCTACCATCGCTCAGCGGCCGCGACCAAGTCATCCACGTCAGCCGTTGTGCGGGCCGAGGACGAGGGTGGTCGGCACCAGCGCCGGCCTCACGCCAGCGGGGCGACTTCGCGCGGGCTACGCGAGCCCAAGGACCCCTCGCCGTTCGCCACCTTCGACCGGCGGGCAGCGGGCGTCAGGACTTGGTTAGGACTCCGGTGACGCGGAACACGTGTCCATTGACGCCGACGGATCGGCACGTCACAGCAGGCACGGCATTACGCTCGAAGCCGGGAGTCAGGATGACCAGGGTATTTGTCGTCTCATCGACCCGATCAAGCCGACGAAGACCTGCTCGCTTTCCGTCAGATGCCAGGCGGCTCCGAGGTGTTGTGCTCGGCGTCGAAGCTTGACGGTGGTCCCCTGGCCCGGTGCAGTCGAAGAAGTGCGCCTGGAAGTTCGCTCCGTCTGGGCCTCCGGCTCAGCCTGGGCTGGCGCTGCGACGGCTAGGGCCGCGAGCAAGGACACCGCCGCGATGCATGACTTTGTGCGCATTCGGTCTTCTCCTCTGTCGCGAGCCCGAGCACCATGTCACGAGTAGGTTCTCGTCGCAACCGCCACTTGGTACCCATCTCGCCGAAGTGAGCCACGGCGTGGTCGAGGGGGGATGGTGTGATGCGCGAGGGTGCGCGAATGTATCTGGAGAGATATGTGAGCTCCACGCGGCGCGTGCTACCAAGCGCCCGGTACTCGCGCACCGTGAGACCGAGGAGCCAGCAGCACGGCACTCACGCAGACCGAGCCAACCACGATCCGCGGCAGATACGAGCGTTGCGAGGCTCAACATGCGCTCGGCCAGCGAGATGCGGGCTTCAGCGATCCGTATTGACCTGCGCCAATGGAGCGACCGCCGCTACTTCTAGGTGCCCGTCTTCCTGGGCTCTTGTGGTGGGCGCTGAGGGGCTCGAACCCCCGACCTTCGCCTTGTAAGGGCGACATGAACCTGCAGGTCACAGCGTTGTGCGTTCGAATCGAGTACCTGTGAGTACCTCTCAGTACCCGTGAGTACCTGTGCGTTGTTACGCGAAGTGTTACGCAAGGTCCGGTCCCCGCCTGCACCGACCTTGACTGCGCTGTGAGTCGTTCCGAATCTCATCTTCGCGGTGCCACCCGAGCGCGGCGTGAGTCTCACGTGCGCGTGAGGACGCTCTGGATCTGGTCGGCGACATCACCCGGGATCGCGTACACCATGTCGTGAGTGGTGTCGTACCCACGAGCTTCCCGTCCGGGAGATCCTTCACGAATGCCCGCAGCGCCCCCGCACACGCAGAGGGCCGGTCCGAAGACCGGCCCTCGCGCCGAGATCTCTGTCCTGATCGCGTCTAGTCGCGTCTAGTGTGCCAGCGGATGCGTCCCCCAGTCTGCCGCAGTCACCGCGAGGCCGCTGCTCTCGTGGGTTACCTGGAAGAGGCCACTTCCGTCGGGGTTGGCTGTGTAGATGTTCGTGACGTTGACCATCGCGCTGGCGCGGGAGAAGACGATCCTCGTCCCATCGGGTGACCACCCTGGAGCGAAGCAACCGATGGACTGCGGATCGGAGAAGGCGCCACCACAGCCGGGGATCGGGACCTGATGAAGATCCGTGCCGTCGGCGTTCACGACGAAGATCGCGCGACGATGGTCCGGGTCGGCACGCCCGGTGAACAGGATGTGGTTCCCGCTCGGGGACCAGCTCCCGTCGCCGTCCAGGATCGTGCCCGTGGGCGTGATCTGGCGAAGCCCGCTCCCGTTGAGCTTGACGACGAAGAGTTCCGTCTCGCCGTTCTGATCGGGGCCGTTCAGCAGGAGCTGCTTCCCATCCGGCGAGTAATCGTCCGGCCCACACTCCGCGCCCGGAGAGAAAGCGTCACACGGCAGGACCTTCTTCAGGCCGCCCCCGTCCGAGGACCGGATCGTGTAGACACCGGAAACGCCCGGCCCGTCACCACCCGCCCCGCAGGCGAGCCTCGCCCCATCGGGAGACCATCTGACACAGAACACGCCGTTGAACAACGTGGGATCCGGGTTCGGGAGCATCCGCGAAATGCCCGTATCGGGATCGACGATCACCGCCGAGCAGGTCCCGTCGAACTGGCAGTCCATGTCGTCAAGCGCGACCTGCGTTCCGTCCGGCGACCATCGAGGGAAGTCCGAGTGTCCGGCGAAGAGCTGCTCGAGTTGAGTTCCGTCCGGGTTCACCGTGTAGGAGACGTGACCGCTACCTTCGCGTGGACCGGCACCTGGCGGTGTTGCCTCGCGGGCGAACACGATCTGCCCGTTCGGGCCGGGAGCCTTCGCTTGGGCCGATGGCGAAACGATGCCCAAGACTCCGACCACGAGGCCGAACGTCGCAAAGATCGAGAACGCGCGCCCAACTGTGCGGTGTTCACGAGTAGCGCGGTTCATGGTTCCCCCTCAGCCCGTCTACGGGCGTGTAAGGGCGGGACAGGATCGAGCGGCCGGATGCCGGGGCCCTGAAGCGCCTGAAGTCGGTCTACTCCCTCGTCAACGGAACACCTTCACGTGAACACAGTGGCGGGAAGGATCAGATGTTTACCGAGCTCAGCTAACGCGAACGAATGAAGCTTCCTCGAATGCCGTCCCGGACCACTCGTCTTCACCAAGGGTGCGGACGGTGAGCCGATCGCCCTCGATGCGGAACGTGAACATTTCCGTCCCCTCGAGATTCTGATTACCGTCTTCTAGGGTGAAGGTGTGGTCGTCGACGAGCTCGAGAGAGGCCTGCAGGTCGGCTTGGTGGTTCGGACCATCGAAGAACGTGAGGTATCCGTCCGCCACCTTCATGAGCAAATACCGGTCGGGAGCCCCGCTGCACAGGGCCTTCGGCGTCAGTTCCGTCGCCCCGTTCGTGCCCCACGCGAAATCGCGAACGTATCTCTTGTATCGGGCACGCCCGTCAGCACCGTGCGCATTCGTTAGTCGGTGGAATGTGCGAACGCTCTGTTCGCACGAGTAATCCTGGCGCCACAGTCCCACGAGTGGTTCAACCGATCCCGTCGAGGTATCGACGGTTCGGACGCCGCTCGTCGTCGGCAATCCCACCTCTGACGATCCGGACCTGTACTCGCAAGCAGCCCCGAGGAGCACGAGCCCGAGCATGCATCCCACGATCCGCTTCATGGCGCTGCCAGTCGATCACAGATTCCAATCCAGCGGAAGCGAGAAGTCCATCTGCAAATGATCGAGGCACGAAGCGTTCGGCTTTCCGGTCGGCTGGTCCAGCCAGCTGTCTCGAACCAGGACCATGCACGAGCCCGGCGATTCATCGGTTCCCGTTACCTGGTGTCCGCTCACAGGAGAGACGAGAAGGGTCCCGTTGCCGAGCGTGGACATCGCCCGTTGCGCGTAAGGCAGCATCCCGAACGGATCGAACCGCCCGACGAGTACCAGCGTTGGAACATCCGTGTGGACGGGCGTCGCGATCTCGAGATCGTTTGCCCCCGCGTCCCACTTGCTGCATGCATCCAGGTACGGGCTGTGCCCGTAGGCCTCTTGGAACGCGGGATCACCGTCGACGAGGTCGTTCAACGATCTCGGGTCCGTGAACGGCACCACGTCACGGCACATCACGGACAGATAGACACCGAAGCTCATCACGAGCTGCGTCTCGCAAGGGCTTGGGAGGAACCCGTCGCAGAGCTGACGATCTAAGAGGCGAGTGGCTTCGAGCCGCATCGCGCGACGTGAGCCCTGTGCGAACTCGGCTATCGCGTGCGGTACGTAGGTTCCGGGCGGTCCGATCCCGGACAGTCGTGCGCGGAGCCAGACGAGAAACCACCCCGCGTCGAAGAACACCTGACCCGACTGCCCTGTCCCTTGGAGTTCTCTCACTTTCGTGGCGTCCACAGAGAATGGCCTTGCAGCCAGCCGCTGCATCACGTCGCGGATGTCAGCGCCGAGGTGTGGCGCCAAGTGTCGGCATCCTCGGCTCGCTGCGCACGTCGCCACGAGCGCCGTGATCGCGTGCCTTGTCGCCTCCACGCTTTCGACGAACGGATCGACACCCGGCCACTCAGGGCTGTCGAGAACCGCAGCACGCACGTGGGCCGGATAGGTGCGGAGGTATTCGAGTGCGATCCGAGACGCAGTCCCGAGCGCCATCACATTCCACTGGTCGATCCCCTGCGCGGTGCGCAGGTCCTCCGCGTCGGCCGCCATTTCACGGAGCTCAAACGCGGAGAGGTCGACCCCTTCGGACGTGAGCCGGTCGCGGCACGCTTCGATCGCCCCGAGAAGCTGCATTCGGGTCTGCGGATCGTCGACCCGGGATGCCACCGGAGGCTGCGGTAGAGCGTCCAGGTCGGGGCAGACGAGACTTGGTTCGGAGTGGCCGGTCCCGCGCGCGTCGAGAACGATCACCTCTCGACCGAGCGCCTGAACCTGCGTGCCCAACATCGAGTAGTCGGGCGCCACGCCCAGATCTCCGCCGAGATAGAGCACCGGATCCGGAGCGGGCGCACGGTTTCCCGGTTCCATCTTCGCGACGAACAGGTCGAACGTGCCTTGGTCGGGTGCGTCATGATGCTCGAGGACCGTCAGCCTCCCGCACGAGATGTCGACGAGCACGATCGAGGTGATCTCGACGGGACAGTCTACGGGCGAGAAGGTTGGCCGGAACGAGTCGGGCGTACCCATACCCAAGGTGCACGACGAGACAACGAGCGCGAGCAGGACGGAAGACGTCGATCTGACGAACGGGCGTACATCGGGGCTCGCGTCTTCCGTCACGTTGCCTGCCACGGGGTCGACGTAAGGATCGCTCGTCTGACGGCGCAGTCGTCACTCGTCGCGTCCAATGTGAGCGTCCCGCCGGAGCGAACCCATCCATAGGTGCCGACCCCCGAGCCTTGGCAGAGGTTCCTCGCGAACAGGTTCGTGGAGAACGTTGTCTCCGACACCTGATACGTATCGCGCGGCAGGGATTCGATCAGGTCCGAGCCAGGGGGCGGATTCCACACGATCGAGCCGTCGCCATTGAACGTCATGCTCCATACACCGTCGACGTTCGACGATGCGACCGACCCGCCCGCTCCGGTCAGATCGGCCCGATACGACCCCGGCAAGGGGCCAGTCGACACGGACGGTGGGTTCGCGGGCACGTGCCGTTGGCTCCGGATGACGTCAAGCACCCTGGGACCGAAGAAGAGGGCGAGCGCCGCCAGGGCTGCGGCGACCAACGTAACGGTGATCCGTTGGCGGATCACTGCCCGGCGTGTCCGCTGTCGGACGGTCGAGAGGTCGCGTCGGACATCAGGGTCGACGATCAGCGAGGAGCGCTCGAGCGCGTCCTTCACGCGCTTGTCAAGAGACATCCTCGCTCACCTCCTCCCCTAGCACGTCCGCGAGGTGCCTACGGGCGCGGTGTAGGTGAACGCGGGCGGTCGGCTCCGCACAGCCGAGGATGTCGCTAATCTCCGCCAGCGGCCGATCCTCGAAGTAGAAGAGCACGATCGCCGCCCGCTGCATCCCCGGCAACTCCTTGATCGCCCGGATGACATCTACGTCGGCCGGCTGTGACCAGATCGATGGCTCCGTTTCCCGCTCGAGCAGGGATCGAAGCCGTTCTCGGCGTAGCGCCTCAACCGCAAGTCGGATGGCGACCCGCCTGACCCACGCCCCCGGCCGGTCGTACCGCGCCACCTTCTTCCAATGCTTGAGGAGCTGGACGAAGGCCTCCTGGGTGATGTCCTCCGCCCATTCAAGATCGTGGAGCATCAGATACACGGTTCGCATCACCGCAGGGAATTCCACGGAGAACAGAAGGTCGAATTCCGCGTCAGTGCCGGTCACCCAAGCTCCCAGAACCGCATCGGCATGTGGGCAGGGTCCATCCTGACGCGGATCAAGACGGTGCGCATCCGTGATCATGGCGTCCAATCACTCACAAGGACTGGAGACAGTGAGCGTTTACCTTCCGTGCCAGATGCCTGCGAAGAGCCGCAGGACTGCGCCGGAAGGCTTCGAACGAGCCGTTCACCTGCGCCTGGCGGTCAGAATCCGCACACTCGGGTCATTGCCATTCATCACACGCCGGGACCGCCTACGCCGCCGCTGGCCTGGCCCAATTCCCGGTCAACGGAACGCTGGCCGAGAATCTCTTGAACATCTTGCAACGGTTCCCGAGCCTCGACGGTCTTGGTTAGCCTCAAGAGACATCGGGCGGCATTGGGCCCCAGTCCGGGTACTCATCCCCCTCGCCCTGTTCCTGAGAACCCGGCAAGGCTGTGGTCAGCTGGCGCACGTCGGTGCCGTCCGGTCGCATCGTGTACAGGTTGTAACCGTAGCTGTCGGCCACGCCCATCGTGAACACGATCCATCGTCCGTCAGGTGACCAGGCCGGGTACCAGGCTTGCGCGAACGCGCGATCAACCACGCGAGGTGTAATCCGCGCGAGCCCAGTGCCATCGGGGTGCACCTTGAAGATCCGGTCGTTTTGGTCGAAGAGGATCCAGTTCCCGTCAGGGGACCAGCTGGACGTGAGGTCGTGGAACGGGGCCCATGGCGAGATCCGCCGCAAGCCTCCTCCGTCGATGCCGACCGTGAATACGGCAGTGTTGCCCTCGTCCGGCCGTGACGGGTCGTAGTGGACGAAGCTGATCATCGATCCATCTGGCGAGTAGTCGCCCGGGTCGTCCTCTGCCCCAGGATTCGATGTCACACGTGCGACGTCCGCTCCGTCGGAGGCGCGTCGCGTATACAGACCAGCCTTGTCCGGTTGCTTGTCGCTGATCACCTCACAGCCGATCCGGAGACCGTCGGGAGACCATGCTGAGCAGCCGACGATCGTGGCCTTCGGGTCGAAGCCGGGGATCGGAGGAAGGTGCCGGACTCCTTTCCCGTCGACGTTCCAGATATCGCCGCTCACGCTGAGGACCTGCGTGCCGTCGGGTGAGAGCTTCGGCACCTCGGCAGCGCCCTTCGAGATCCGATGTAGGTGACTGCCATCCGGATCGACCCCGTAGATCACCTGGTCGCCGACCTTCGGGTCCCACCTTCCGAACACGACCAGACCACCCGTGACCGGTGGCGGTGGCGTTGGCGGGTCCACCGCCGGCGACGGGACGATCGAGCTCGGCGGAGGCTGCGGCGGCGTGCCCGAAGGCGAGGAGGAACCGGCAGCCGATGGGGAACATGCGACGCCCACGAGGAGGGCGAACGACGACACCACGACCAACCGAGTCCTTGATTTCAGACACACCGCGAAGCCACCCACCCTTGAATGCCTGTTCACGAGGTCCCCCCGATCGACGGAGTGACGCCTGCAACGAGATCCGTACATTGAGGGTATGAGCCCGTCGAACCGGGGTATTGGGCGCCGGGAATATCTTGGATACACACCATCTGATCGAGAGACCCCTTCGTCGAGATCCCAGGCCCGCGGTCCGAGAACACGAGCACGCCACCCGGGTGACCCGAGCACCACGAACTGCAGTGCAGGACAGTTCCTTCGAACTCAACGCGCCAGGCAGCGTACGGATCCCCGGCACTGCGCGCCGGGACGAACTCCACAGAAATGATCCGCGCGGGAGCGAGGGCTCCACCGATCTCGTCCTCGTCACGAGTGATCTGGTCGAGCACGTATCGCTCGACGTCGGCGACCGTCTGGTGCGTCTTAGTGCCAGGCGGGGGGGGCGTGACGTCGATCGCGTGCTCGAGGGGGATCGAGGAGGCGCTCGGCTTTGTTCCTGGGACGTTGATTGGCCGATCGGCAACAGCGGCGCGCCACCCCGCGAATCCGA
Source organism: uncultured Actinomycetes bacterium (assembly GCA_963746995.1). GTDB lineage: Bacteria > Actinomycetota > UBA4738 > UBA4738 > HRBIN12 > AC-51. The sequence goes on along the minus strand of CAVVDF010000005.1, from coordinate 406,474 downwards.
GGAGGGCGATGATCGCAGCGACGAGCGCGAGGGTCCCGGCCTTGCGGTGGCGACGTCGAGCTTCCACGCCACCGAGTACGTCGGACAGTGCGTCCTCGACCGGGAACCCATCGAACATCGCTGCACGTTGCAGCCGTTCACGGAGTTGGGGATCGGCGTTCATCAGCGGTCCTCCAGTGGCATCCCGAGCGTGGCTCGCAGCGCCCGTCGCCCTCGCATGACGTGCACCCGGACGGTTGATGCAGCGATACCCAAGATCTCTGCCGCCGTCGCGGCATCGAGGTCGGCGTAGTCGACCAGGACGACGGCGGCCCGTTGCGACGATGAGAGTTCCGCCAAAGCGTCCGCGAGCGTTAACCACGCATCTGACGCCTCGGTGCCGTCGGAGACGACCACCTCTGGACCGCCGCGCAGCCCGAATGGGACGGCAAGACGTTTGCGGAGATGAGAGCGGCCGAGGTTTACCGCCACCCTGAGCGTGAAGTTCCTCGCGTGTTCCGGGGAGGTCATCCGATCCCATCGCTCGTAGAGGCGCACGAATGCCTCTTGTGCGATGTCTGAGCCAACTTGGGCGTCATGAGCAACGAATCCAGCGGTGCGCACAACGGTCGGGTACAACGCGCGGAACGTCTCGTCGAAGGACCGCGGGAGGCTTTCGGTCACGGGATCAGCATGGACCTCCATGCCCTTCCATACGCGCGAGCCCCTCGCCGCGTGTACACGGAGCGCGAGATTCCTGCAACTCGCCCGATCCTGGCAACAGAGCGGTGATCAAAGTCATGTCCGACTTGTTAGGTCGTTGCGGATCTGAACGGATCGGCACCTTGCGTGGGTTCCCGATGGACGACCCGGTCGGAGTTCATGTGCCAAGGCCGTCGGCGAACTCACTGAGCGGGGTGCATACGGCATCACCTAGGTTGAGTGTCGTTGAGTTCCGTTAGGTCGTTGTACTGATGTTGTACCGATCGCCTCAGTCGAGGCTAGGCAATGGAGGCCCAAAACGGCGGTTGCTCCGCGCGCTTCGCCTGGGAGATCACGGTCGCCCACAGGGCGGCTTATCGTCGTTCTAGCGAGTAGAGACCGCCGCCGCTAGCGGTCACGCCGCTCGGAGCGAACCTCTCGTTCGTAGAGACGCCGCTTCGCGCGGACCACATCGGCGTCGCGCGGGTCGATGGGGAGGGGTCCGTCCGTGTCGGCTCTCGCTTCACGATCCTCTTGACCTGGAGCTGTCGCATGCCGCCATCACCTTCCTGAGGAGGTGTTCGGCGCGCATCACCCGGTCGATGATGGTGGCGGGCAAAGATGCCTGCAATCGAGTATCGGGCGGCGTTCCGGGCCAGCCATCGTCGATTCGCTGTTTGAGCTCAGACCGGTTCGGCGTGCCGCGTGACCTCGCTGCCACTCAGAGTCTGTGCAAGGGTGTGAGGGAAGACGAGGTGGTGGGTCCTTTGCTCAGAACGGGCTCAGGTTGAACACCGTCCGGCGAGGAATCCTGCCCCGCTGGAGGAACACTGCCGGCGACGCCGAAGCGGAGTACTCCTGGTTCTACCAGGCCGAGTACGCGAACGTCGCACGGAGTGTCTTCCTGATCCTTCATGACCGTCAGCGCGCCGAGGACATCGCACAGGACGCCTTCGTCCAGCTGTACGCGCACTGGAGGAAGGTCTCCCAATACGAGCGACCCGACGCCTGGGTGCGTCGGGTCGCTATCCGGATGGCAGTCCGTCATATGAAGCGTGAGCGGATGCGCCCAAACGTAGAGCGCGATCTTGTCGAGCCGGTCCGCCGGGGCCCGGTCGATGTGGATCTTCTTCGGGCGGTCGGCGAGCTGCCCGCGGCCCAGCGCGTCGCCGTGGTGCTGTTCTACTTCGAAGACCGCCCGATCGCAGAGATCGTGGACATGCTGGGCAGTTCCGACGGAGCCGTGAAGATGTCGCTTCAGCGGGCGCGTCGCAGACTCGCCGAGCTCCTTGCCGAGGAGGTGCCCGACGATGTCCATCGACCGTAGGCTCCGCCAGGGCCTCGAGAGGTCCGCGACCGTCGTCGACCCCGATCTTCGAGCGACGCTCCCTGACGCGCTCAACCGTGGCAGGCGGAGGAAGAGGTGGCTCAACGCGGCGAGAGCGACGACCTTCATCGTCTCGGCCACGCTCGTTGCGGTCGTTGGGTCGCAACTTCTACACAGCTTCCGGAATGAGCAGCCCGCGACGAAGACCCCCTCTCCGTCCGTGTCGCCCCAGTACGCAGCGATCGCCGGTACATACACGGCGACGATCGAGCCCCACACCGGTCTCCCCGCCGCTGGAATGGTGGGGCGGTGGTCCTTGGAACTGAGCAGCGACGGGGTTCTCGCGATGACGGCACCACCTGGCTCCACACTTCCGATTTCGGCCGCGTACTTCCAGCTACATGGTCATCGATTCCAAACGAACGCGTTCTCGTCTGACACCTGCCACGGCACAATCGGAACCTACGAATGGGGACTGAGCGCGGGCTACCTGCGATTCACGAAGATCACCGACCGGTGTCCGGTCCGCGAGGCGATCTTCGCGGCGCGCCAGTGGAGCAAGCTGACCCCTGCGTCGACCGCGAGCTCGGCACCGCCCGCGACTCCCGTGGTTCCCGACGATGGTTCCGCGCTCCCGCCCGGGGCGTATGCGACCGCATTCCAGCCCCCGCTTCGGCTCTCAGTCACCCGCGGTTGGACGGGGAATGCTGACACGAGCGACTGGTTCCGCATCCAGTTGGGTCATTCAGATGCCGCAGGAGCGCTGGAGTTCTTCAACATCCATGCAGTCATCGACCCGCGTACGCAGCGAACGATGCCGCTGCCCCCAAGATCTTGTGGGGTGGTTCACGTCACACCCGGCTGTCCGGGTCGTGTCGCCTCCTCGGCCGACGACGATCGGAGGGGTCGAAGGCACGATGTTCGATGTGCGGCTCGCGCCTGGATGGCGCTGCGGTTTCCCTGGATGCGTCGCTTTCGCCCCCTTGATCCCCGGGGAGCCGGGCTTCGGCTGGGCCGCTGACGCCGCCCCCCACCTGAGGAGCAGGATGGTGGTCCTCCGCGTGCAGGATGCTGTGGTGATTGTCACCTTCACATCTGCTGGAAGTCGGTTCCAAGGCGGCATGAGCGTAGCCGACAACGTCCTAAGCACGGTCGGATTCGGCTAACACGTGACCCCGCATGCGCGTCGGGTCTGTACTGGGATGAGAGATCCTTACAAGGGGGACCGATGCTACGGACTCGAGTCGCATGTGTTGTCGCCATCCTCTTCGCGTTCAGCCTGGGGCTGATCGGAGGGGTGCCCGCCGGGGCGACCGCCCCCGGAACGAATGGGTGGATCGCGTACTCGCGGTTCGACGATGCTTCGTTCCGTCACGCGGATATCGTGAGCGCGAACCCGGACGGGACCGGCGTCGTGAAGCTCACGAGCACACCCGCCGGGACGTACGACTTCAACCCCGATTGGACGCCCGACGGAACGGAGGTCGCCTTCGAACGCGATACTCCGGCCGGTGCGGAGATCTTCACGATGAACTCCGACGGCTCGAACTTGCGGCAGATCACATTCGACGGATTCCCAGGCGACTTAGATCCCGCTTGGTCCCCGGACGGGACGCGGATCGCCGTGGAGAGGTTCGACCTCGCCGCCGGGCGCGACGGCATCTACATCATGAACGCGGACGGCAGCCGCCCCGTGCAGGTGACACAGAACGATGCGCGTCTGGGAGAGAACGCGGAGCCTCAATGGTCACCGGATGGAACGAAGCTCGTCTTTCAGATCGTCAGCGATACGAAGGGATCGGCCATCTTCACGGTTAACCTCGACGGGACGGGTGAGAGACGCTTGACGCCCTACAGTCTCTTCGCCGAGCACTCTGATTGGTCGCCAGATGGTCGCCTCATCCTCTTCGAGAGCTACGGCAATGGAGCGCCGTCCGGGGTTTCCACGAACGTGTTCACCGTCCGCCCTGACGGAAGCCACCTCACGAATGTGACCCGCCTACAAGGCGGTGCCGTGAACGCGGCGAACCCCGCTTGGTCGCCGGATGGGAAGAGGATCGTGTTCGTTCGGATCCCGAGCGGGCCGCTCGGATACGCCGACATCTTCACGATGAACGCGGATGGCTCGGACATCCGTCAACTCACCACGTCGACGTTCTGGGATTTTCGACCCGACTGGGGGACTGCACCCTCCAGCTGATCGGCCGTCAGCTACCGGAGGTGCGGGGGCCTTCGTCGCCGAAGCCCTCCCCCGACACCCGAGGGGACCTGAACTCCGAGTCTAGCCGAGGGGTCGGGGACACGAACTCCGATTCCTGAACGGCCCATGGCCTATCCCCTCGATCGCTTAACCGACTCCTCCCCCGTGAACAGCCTCCGTGTGAGATTCGGCCCGAACTGGCGTCCTTTGCGGGTCCCAAACCGTTGTGCGCCTGTTGTACGGCGAGTGGGAAGTAGCCCTGACGTGCACAAACGGGTTGACAGTCGCCCCTTCCAGGCGACTCTCCGCGCTGTCGATAGCGGTTGGGCAGGCGACTTGGATATCGTGAGCGCTTCCGTGTCAAAGATGTCGACGCGACGCTTTGACCTGCATCGATGCAGGTCACGGTCGATTCCGATGTCACATGAGTGTCGTTGCGTACCGTCGAGTGCGGTCGGCTCCTTGACCAGATGTTGACCAAACTTGGTCTGGTGAGTGTCGCCTTGTTGGTGGGCGCTGAGGGGCTCGAACCCCCGACCTTCGCCTTGTAAGGGCGACGCTCTTCCAGCTGAGCTAAGCGCCCGCTTTCGCGGTGTGACCACACGCTCGGCACACGACCTCCCCGAGCTGAATCGACAACCGCGTGCCGCCGCACGAGGCGCACCGGTCCAGGCCGTCGGCCCAGCCCGGTTCCGCCTGGCACTCCGGACAGATCAGCACCTGCCGACCGCCCGCCACCGCCCGCGCCCACGGCACCGAACGCTTGTCGGGGTCGTAGGTGGGGCGGCCGCATCGCCAGCACGCCGGTCGTGCTCCGGCTCGTGGGGTCCGTCGAGCGGACTCACGCGCCCCAGGATACCCCTTCCCAAAACTTATACACTTCCAATCTTACCCCCCGCAACCACCACTAACCTATCTATCAGCACATCCACATATCCAACCCACACCCAACACATTCCACTTACCCTCAAGCCCGGCACACTCCCCGCCCGCGTAGACTCTCCGCGCGCGAACCTTTTGCGGAGGAACGATGAGCGATCCAGCCCCATCCCTGTCGACCGGACTGTTCAAAGGCCTCGATCCCGCTGAGGCCGGAGGCATTTTGGGCGCGGGAGAGCGACTGTCGTTCCCTGCCGGCGAGGCGATCTTCGAACAGGGCGATCAGGCGACGCGATGTTCGTCATCGCTTCGGGTGAGGCCCGCGTCGATGTCGGCGGTCGGTTCCACACGCTCAAGCCCGGCGACTTCTTCGGCGAGATGGCGCTGCTCGCGCCGGGTCCTCGCATGGCGACCGTCAAGGTGGAGTCCGACGTCGAGGCGATCCGCATCACGCCGAGGACTTCCAGCAGTTCCTGCTCGCGCATCCGGCGGTCGCGCTGTCGATGATGAAGCAGCTCGTGATTCGCCTCCGCGAGGTGGAGCAGCGGATCGACGCCTGGATGGCCTGAGCTCAGCCGTCGAACACGACGCGGCCCGCCGCGATCGTCGTCGTGACGTTCGTCTCGGCGATCTCGTGAGGCGAGCCCGCGAACGGATTGCGGTCGAGCACCGCGAGGTCGGCTCGCTTGCCCTCCGCGATCGAACCCGCGTCGTCGTCGTGGTTCACGTAGGCGGAACCACGGGTGAACGCCGCGATCGCCTCGGCGAGCGTGATCCGCTGGGACGGCGTCGAGCACCGGCGCGTCGGGACCGTCGCCGACCACCTGCCGCGTGACGGCGACCTGCATCTCGAGGAACACATTCGGCGTCGTGACCGGCCAGTCGCTTCCCATCGCGAGGACGGCGCCGGTGCCGCACGACGTCGCCGATCGGATAGAGGCGCTCGGCGCGCTCCCCCACGCGCGGGCGCGTGAGCGTCTCGGTGGCCGGGTCCGGGCACGCCCAGTACGGCTGCATGTTGGCGACGACGCCGAGCGGCCGCATGCGTGGCACGTCGGCGGGGTCGGGCAGCTGCAGGTGCGCGACGTGGTGCCGGGCGTCGTTCATCCGTTCGCCGCGCGCGCGGCCGCGACTGCATCGAGCGACTCGCGGAACGCGCGGTCACCGAGCGCGTGCTGATGCACCTGGAACCCCAGCGCGTCCAGACGGACCAGCGCCTCGATCAGCGCATCCCCCTCGACGAACTGGATGCCGCTGCCGTGGTCGTCGCCGTACTGCCCCTCGTACGGGTCGAGCATCGAGCCGGTCGCACTCTCGGGACAGCCGTCGAGCATGATCTTGATCGTGCCCGCGTCGACGCGGCCCCCGGTCCCCCAGGCGCGCTGCTCGACGAGCTCGTCGATCTGCTCGGGGCCGCGGTGCCGGTCCCACCACAGGGCGGTGACGACGCGCATCGTGAGGCGGCCGGCGTCGTCGAGCGCGCGGTAGGCCCTCAGCAGATCGGGCCGGACCCACGCGTCCTGCCACGCGGTGATCCCGAGCGAGTGCAGATACGCCTGCGCGACCTCGATCGAGGCCATCCAGTCCTCGGTGGAGTCGGCGGGCATGTGGTCGGACCAGAACGTGTACGCGGTGCCCTCTTGCAGGCACCCGGTCGGCGTGCCGTCGGCGTCGCGCACGAAGTAGCCGTCCCACGGATCGGGCGTCGCCGCCGTGATGCCGGCGAGCTCGAGCGCCCTCGTGTTCACCCACGCGGCGTGCGTGTCGGTGTTCATCAGATAGACGGGACGGTCCGGAACGATGGCGTCGAGCTGCGTGCGGTGCGGCCCCGCCGTCGCCGAACACCGGCGAGTACCAGCCACCACCGACGACCCAGGCGTCGCCGGGATTCGCGGCGGCGTGCGCCGGGATCCGTTCCAGGTAGTCGTCGACGTCGTGCAGGTCGTCGAGGTTGACGTGCCGCCGGATGCGCCCCGCGAACGCCGCGTGGATGTGCGCGTCCTGGAACCCGGGAACGACGCACGCGCCGCGTGACCACGTCGACGGCGCGGGGAACCGCTCCCGGACGTCGGCCTCGGTGCCGACCGCGACGATCCGATCGCCCTTGATCGCGACGGCTTTGGCCCAGCTGCGCGCGGCATCGACCGTGTAGACGTCGCCGACGACGATCAGGTCCGCGTGCCCGCTCATCGCGGCGGACGCTATCACGGCCCTTCAGCCGATGGAGATGGGGCCGTGCATGCCGTATGCGTAGTGCCCGGGCAGGTGACACGCGAACTCCCACCCGGGCGCGAGCTCGTCGGGGAAGGTGAACGTCGTTTCGACCGTCTGGCCCCGCCGGCACCGAGATCTCGCCGGGACGCGCGCCGTGGTGGGCCTCGGTGCCCGCCTCGTGGATCGCCTGCATCTCGGCATCGCCGACGAGGAACTCGTGGTCGATCGGGTCCTCGTTGGTAACGACGAAGCGAACGGTCTCTCCGGGCGTGACCTGCAGGGAAGCCAGGTCGAAGCGCGAGAAGTGGATCGTGACGGCGACCGTCCGCACGTGGTCGGGCGGTGCGGTCGCGCGGCCGTGACCCCGCAATCAGGAGCACGGCGGCGACGGCGCGCCGCGACGCCACCCCGCGACGCTTCACCGCGACCCGCTGGACGTCGCGCGCGCGGAGCGCGAACGCCAGCAGCGCGACGAGCGCCACGGCCGAACCACAGGACGGCCTGCGCGGGCCTGCGGGTTGGGCGCCGGCACGCGCCGGCATCGGGAACCCCGCGGCGACGGGGTCCGGGTGGCCGAAGCCGCTCGCGTCGATCGCCAGGTCGTACGTGAGTCGACGGCAGGTGCGTCGATCTTGATGTAGGTGAACCACATCGGCGTCCGGCATCCACTTCGAGCGCTGGTCGGACGCGGATCCTCATCAGGCTCGACGACGCCCGGCTCGCTCCGTCGAGCGACGATGCCCTTGCTGATCGGCGTCGCCGTTCGGCGCGACCGCCTGCGGGAGCATCGCGGGCTCGCGGTCGGTCAGCAGGAACACGTCGGCCTGGACGAGGTCCTGCGGCTAGCGGCCGAGCGTCAAGATCCGCAGCGGCACCCACGGGTTGGGCGTCGGGATCACGACGTGCACCGGCGTGCCCTGGCCCTGGCAGAGGCCCTTGCGCCGCGGCGCGCTTCGCGTTGAACCGCGTCGCCATGAAGATCGGGCTTCGCTGCGCGTAGAAGTCGAGGACCTCCGGCGCGTCGGGCGGCAGGAAGAACCCGTGCTCGCGCGCCCAGTTGCCGACCGCGACCGCGCCGCCCTTGAGCACGGTGATGTCGAGCGCGTCGACCTTGGTCTTGAGGATCGACCTGCAGCCCCGGCGGCCGGAGCGCGCCGCGCCCGAAGCAGGCTGCTCCGGAAGATCGGCGGTGCGACCTCGAGCTCGAGCCGCTGGAGCGTCCAGTCGCCGCCCTTGATCACCTTCGTCGGCACGCCCGGGCAGCGGCGTGATCGACGCCGAGCGACCCGTCCATCTTGCCCGCGTAGCTGAACGACGTGATGTAGTGCTCGACGCCGTCGTGGTAGGCCGCGAGCGTCGTCGTGCGGAGCAGGCTGATCGTGCCGTTCGGCGCCACGAGCCCGCCGCAGGCGAGGCGGCCGCCGAGAGCCGAGCACGAGGTGGCGGCCGTCGCGGTGACGCGCGGCGGCGCGACGATGCGGATCAGCGCACGCATCGGGAGCCCCTTCTCCGGGTACCGATCGCCGTTGGACGTCCGACGACGGAGCGGTTCCCCGGCATCGCGGATTCCCGCGGACCGCCTATGCTCGCGGCCGCGTGCAGCTGAACCCGACCGAGGAGGATCGCCTGCGCGTCTTCATTGCCGCGCAGCTCGCGCGGGCGACCCTCGATCGCGGGCTCGCGCTGAACGCTCCCGAGGCCGTCGCGCTCGTGTGCGACGAGATGCACATGGCGGCGCGCGCCGGGCGCGTCGTGGCAGGAGGTGCTCGACGCGGGCGCCGCGGTCGCCGCGACGACGCCGGTGCTCGACGGCGTTCCCGAGCTCGTGCCCGAGATCCGGCTCGAGGTGCTGCTCGACGAGGGCACGCGGCTCGTCGTGCTCCGCTCGCCGTTCGGTGACGGCGGCCGCGCGGTGCGCTTCGGCGCGCGGCGACGTGCCGCTCGTGGCCGATCGCGAACGCCGCACGCTCACCGTCACGAACGCGGGCAAGCGGCCGGTCCGGATCTCGAGCCACTTCCCGTTCTGGGACGCGAACCCGCGCTTGTCGTTCGATCGCGACGCCGCGCGCGGGTTCCGGCTCGACCTGCCGGCCGGCGACTCGCTGCGATGGGCGCCGGGCGAGACCCGCGAGGTCGAGCTGGTCGCGCTCGGCGGGGACGCGCGATGCCTGAGCGGCTCTCGCGCGAGGAGCACGCGCTCCGGCACGGGCCGACGGCGGGCGACCGCGTGCGGATCGGCGACACCGACCTGTGGATCCGGATCGAGGAGGACCTGACCGAGCCGGGCGATCAGGCGCTGTGGGGCTACGCGAAGAACTGGCGCTCCCGGATGACCCAGCACGACGCGGCGACCACCGCGTCGCGAGCTCGACACCGTGATCGGGTCGGTGATCGTCGTCGATCCGCTGCTCGGCGTGGTCAAGGCCGATCTCGGGATCAAGGACGGCCGGATCGTCGGCATCGGGCGCGCCGGCAACCCGGACATCACCGACGGGGTCGACCTCACGATCGGTCCGAACACGTGGCCGATCCCGTGTCACGGGCTGATCGCGACGCCGGCGGTCGTCGATTCGCACGTGCACCTGCTGTCGCCCCGGCTCGTGCCGGTCGCGCTGTCGGCCGGCGTCACCACCTTGATCACCGCCGGGTTCGAGGAGCCGCCGGACCGGATGCGCGCGACCTACGCGGCGTTCGAGCGGCTGCCGGTCAACATCGGGCTGCAGCCGAGCGCGCGCACCGACGTCGCCGGCGGGCTCGATGCGGCGATCGAGGCCGGCGCCGTCGGGCTCAAGATCCACGAGGACTGGGGCGCCTACCCGGAGATCATCGACGCGACGCTCCGGGCCGCCGAGGACGCACGACATCGCGGTGTGCCTGCACACCGACAGCCTCAACGAATCGACCGAGCTCGAGGGCACGGTCGCCGCGATCGGCGGCCGCACGGTGCACGCCTACCACGTCGAGGGCTCGGGCGGCGGGCACATCCCCGACGCGACTCGGCCTCGTGCGCGAGCCCAACATCTTCTGCTCGTCGACGACGCCGACGCTCCCCTACGGGCCGGCCACGGCGCTCGAGCAGCTCGACATGAAGCTGATCGTCCACGAGGGGAACCCGTGGCTCGCCGAGGACGTCGCCGCAGCGCAAGGAGCTCGTGCACCCGCGCGACGATGGCGGCGGAGGGGCCGCTGCACGAGCTCGGCGCGATCCAGATCGTGAACTCCGACTCGCAGGGCATGGGCCGGATCGGCGAGACGCTGCGCCGCACGCTCCAGCTCGCCCACGTGATGAAGGCGTGGCGTGCGGCGCGAGCCCGGTGTGGCCCGATCCGCCGACCATCCGACCGGCTGCGACCGGCTGCCCCGCCGACCGACGGCGAGCCCGACGACAACGAGCGGGTGCTGCGCTACCTCGCGAAGTGCACGATCGAGCCGGCGATCGTGCACGGGATCGCGACGAGGTCGGCACGCTCGCGCCCGGGCGGATGGCCGACATCGTGCTGTGGTGGCCGTCGCATGTCGGGGTGAAGCCGCTGATGGTGTTGAAGGGCGGGGTCGTCGCGTGGAGCGCGATGGGCGAGGGCAACGCGAGCGTCCACGGCTCGGAGCCGACCCGGTACGGCGCCGATTGGGGTGGGCTTGGTGACGCGCCGGCTCGCTTGTCGACGACGTTCGTGTCGCGCGCGGCGCTCGACGCCGGGTTCGCAGCGTCAACCGCCCGGCGAGTCGTCGCCGTTCGCGGCTACCCGCAGCTTCACGCGCGAGGCGCTCGTCGCGAACCGGGCGACGCCGGCGGGCATGGCCGTCTCGCCGACGGACGGCGCGGTCGCGATCGACGGCCGTGTGCTGACCATCGAGCCGACGCCGGTCGTGCCGTCTGTCGCGCCGCTACCTGCTCGCCTGACGTCTCGAAGCGTTCCCCGGCCGTGTGGCGATCGACCGCCCCGCCGTGACGCACGGTGACCGATCCGAGCCCGTGCACCTGCCATGCGAGCCCGTCGCCGGCGATCGCCGTCCGCTCGTCGATCCCTACGAACCAGGTGTCGTCGGGCAGGCGCGAGGTGAGCCACCACTGCGCGCCGGGGATCCGCGCGGCACGATCCCAGTGCACCCCGAACGACACGTGCGGCACCAACCCCAACCCGAACAGCCAGGAGGTGCCGCCGCGGCCGCCCGCGTTGCGCTCGCGGCTCGCGACCATCGCGCCCGCGCTGCACCCGGCGTAGACGGCGCCACGATCGATCGCGCGGCGGATCGCGGCGAGCAACGCGCTGTCACGCAGGATGTCCGCAAGGCGCGACGGCTTCCCCCCCGAGAAGTAGATCATCGACGCGCGCTCAGCACGCTCCGCGAACGCGGCGTTCTGTGCGTCGTCGCGGGTCTTCACGGCGAGCACGTCGGCCGGCACGCCGCCTTCCTCGTAGTGGGCCAGGCCCATCGCTCCCCAGCGATCGAAGATATGGTCGCCCTCGCTGGCGCTCGCCGTCGGGAGGATCGACCACGCTTCCGTCCCCGATGGCGCCTGCGAGCACCGTCGCCTCCACCTCGGCGGACCACGGTTCGAACTCTCCCGATCCGAGCAGCAGGAAGCGCTTCACGGATCAGTCCTCGGCGAGTGGCATCTCAGCCGGGCGGCCGGCCTCGGGTTCGGCCGCGGGTGGCCCGGTCGGCGCGGCGGTGAGCGCGCGATGACGGCCCGGCCTGCCGCCGGGCACGAGCGTGGCGTGTCGCACGCGCCACGTCGCGACGACCAGTGCACCGATCCCGTAGGCCGATCCAAGCGTCCACCACACGACGTTCACGACGGGGACGAGACCGACTGCAGCGGTCAGTCCCCAGCCGACGAATAACGCACCCACCCGTGCACGCGGCGGCCGCACCATCAACCGGCCGATGACGAATGAGGTGGCCAGCAAGCCGAGCAGCCACAGGAGTCCGAGGGCGAGCACGACGGCGAGCCCGAGCGGCAGCCCGAGCACCGTCGCCGCGGCAGCGACGGCCCCGATGGGCACGATCATGACCAGCAGCACACCCCAGCCTGCGCACGCCCCGGGAGACTCGTGTCCGGCCTCAGCCACGCGCTCAAGCCCGCGAGGAGCGAGCAGCAGTCCGAGCAGCATGATCAGCAGCAGAGAGATCGCAACCGCTCCGCTCGCCACGAGTGCACCGAGCGCAGCGGTCGGACCGGCCATCGTGAAATGGACGTCGTGCCGGATCGTACCGGCGACCGTCGCCCCGTCCGCGGCGGCGACGGCACCCCCTGCGAGCACGTTTCCGCCCACCTGCGCAGATGGTGACAGCCGGATCGTCCCGTGCAGGCCAACCACGTCCCCGCCGACCTGGCCGCTGATCGTCACGGGACCGTCGAGCACGACCACGTCGCCCCGTGCGACGCCGGCGATCGTCACGCTGCCCGAGAACACCACGACCTCGTCCACGATCGTGCCTCGCGGCACGACCACGTCGCCGGTCAGCACGACTTGATCTCGCGACGCGTCGCCTGCCTGCGCCCAAGCCGCGACCGGGCTGAGCACGACGATTAGCGGCACCCCCAAAGCGACGATCAGCCGACGGATCATGGCGGCAATCCTACCGACGCCCCTCGTATCGCCGAGGTGGCAGACTTCTCGCATGCAGACTCGTGCGGACGGATCTCGGTGGGCGGTGGCAACGCCACATATCGCGGCGACCGATCGCGGCAGTGGCGGCGTTCGAGCGCGGCGGGTCGGCGATGGACGCGGCGATCCACGCGGCGGCGACGCTGGCCGTGGCGTACCCCCACATGTGCGGCGTCGGCGGCGACCTGTTCGCGCTGGTGCAGCGCACCGATGGGGAGCTCCTGACAGTGTCTTCGAGCGGACGGAGCCCGGCCGCCGCGGACGCCGCCGCGCTGGAAGGGGCACGGGAGGTGCCGATCCGCGGCCCGGTTCCCATCACGGTGCCCGGCGCCGTCGCCGGGTGGGAAGCACTGCACCGCGTCGGCGCGACGCTCCCGTGGCGAGACGCGTTCACGATCCCGATCGGGCTAGCGAGCGACGGCGTCGCCGTCAGCCACTCGCTCTGGATGACACTCACCGAACCAGACGGGCCCTACGCCGAGGATCCCGGTCTCGCTGCCATCTACTACCCGGGCGGCGCGCCTGCGGCCGTCGGCGACGTCGTCCGTCAACCCGCGCTCGCCGCCACGTTGGAGACGATCGCCGCGAACGGCCCCTCCGCGCTGTACGGCGGTTCGCTCGGCCACGCGTACGCGGCCGGGCTCGCAGCCTTCGGATCCCCGATCACCAACGGCGATCTCGCTGCTCACGAAGCGTCGCTCCTTGCGCCGATGCGCACACAGACCCACGGACTGCACGTGAGCGTGGCACCACCCAACTCACAGGGCTTCGTGCTGCTGCAGATCCTTGCCCTGCTCGATCGCCTTGGGATCGAACCCGCATCTGGACGGCGACGAGGTCGCCGCGATCGCGCGCGTGATCGACACCGCGAACGCGGATCGCGACCGACACCTCGCCGACCCGGAGCGGATGGCCGTGCACCCCTCCACGCTGCTCGACGACGGCCATCTCGGCGCATTGGCGCTTCAAGCGGGAGCGGTCGCACCGCGGCGGGCCTCTGGCGACACGATCGCCCTGGTGACCGCGGATGCCGACGGGAACGCAGTCTCGCTTATCCAGAGCCTGTTCTGGGGGTTCGGCGCCGGGATCTGCGAACCGACAACAGGCATCGTCGCGCAAAATCGCGGCGCGTGCTTCGTCACGACGCCCGGTCATCCGAATCGATTCGCGCCGGGCGTTCGTCCGCTCCACACGCTGATGCCGGTCCTGATCCACGACGATCGCGGGCTCGTCGGCGTCGCGGGCACGATGGGCGGCTACCACCAGCCACAGATCAACCTCCACACGATCACGAGGACATTCCTGGAAGGCGCTCATCCGGCCGACGCCGTTGCTGCCCCACGGTGGGCGGTCCTCGGAGCGGAGGATGATGCGCCTCCGACGATCGCTGTGGAGGTCGGCGTCGGTTCGAACACCCGAGCGGCGCTCGGCCGAGCCGAAGGCTTCACCCTTGTGGACGAGACCGAGATCGGGCACGCCCATCTGATCCGCCGAACCACGAACGGGTTCGAGGTCGGCTCCGATCCGCGCGCCGACGGCGGCGCCGCCGCAGGCTGACCCGGATACTTAGGGCTTCCGGGTCTGGCGCTCGGCTGCCCGCGACTGCGACACTGACGGATAACCCATGCCCCACCCCCCAGCCGATCCCCCCGGATCGCCGCCGCCCCTGCGGCGTGTGGTCGACGACCTGGACGCCATCGTCTGGGTCTACAACCCTGCCGCGGAGCGGTACACGTTCGTCTCGGAGGGCTCGTGGCGCGTACTCGGGGTGGATCCCGAGGGCTGGCGCCGCGCCGATCTCCTCGCCCGGATCCACCCCGACGAACGAGCCCGGATCTCCGCCGCCTTCGGCCGGTTGCTCGCCGACGGGGAGCGATTCGACGAGTCCTTCCAGGTTGAGACCGGCGGCGGGTGGCGACGCCTTCGCGAGCTCGCGCATCGCGACACCGTGGACGGGGTGCCTCAGATCGTCGGCATCACGGTGACGTCGCCGGCCGACGAGTCCGACGACCGCTTCCGCTCGGTGATCGAGCACCTGCCGGCGATCGTGTACATCGAGGATCTCCCCGGCGCGACGCAGGGCAGGCTGCGCTATGTCAGTCCCCAGGTCGAGGCCCTGCTCGGCTTCACCCAGGAGGAATGGCTCGCCGACCCGCTGGCGTGGGCGCGCCAGTTCCATCCGGGCGATCGAGCCCGGATGCGCGCGATCTACGATCGGATCGAGGCATCGGACGATCCGTTCCTCGCCGAGTATCGGATGTTCGCGCGCGATGGGTCCGTCCGCTGGTTCCGCGACCAGGCGGTGGTCGTGCGCGATGCAAACGGTGCCCCGAGCTACTGGCAGGGCGTGATGACGGACGTCACCCACGAGCACGGACCGCGCGAGGACGAGGACGGGTCGGACGAGCGATACCGCGCCCTCCTCGAGCACATCCCGGCGATCGTCTATCGCGAGGACGTCCGCGGCGACGACCTCCAGGTGGTCTACATCAGTCCACGAGTCGAGGTCCTGCTCGGTATCCCGCCGGTGGAGTGGATCGCCGATCCTGGCGTGTGGCTCCGGTCGATCCACCCCGACGACCGGCCGCAGGTCGAGGCGGAGAACCGGCGCACCGAGCTCACCGGCGAGCCATTCCTCGTGGAGTACCGGATGCTCGCCCGCAACGGCACAGTGGTGTGGTTCCGCGACGAGGCCGAGCTCGTCCGCGATGATCAGGGCCGTCCGGAAGCGTGGCAAGGCGTGATGATGGACATCACGGCGCGCAAGGCAGCCGAGGCCGGGCTGGCGGAGGCGGATGCCCGATACCGGGCGCTCGTGGAGCAGTTGCCCGCGATCGCCTACATCGATCCGGTGGACCGGCGCGGGACGGTGTACATCTCTCCCCAGACCACCACCATCCTCGGCTACACCCCCGAGGAGTGGTACGCAGACCCCGATCTGTGGCGGCGCATCGTTGTGCCGGAGGATCATGAGCGTCTTGACGCCGAGCGCGGCTCTCCGCTCCCGTCCACCTATCGGGTGCGGACCAAGGACGGCGACGAGATCTGGATCCACGATCAAGCTCGCCCGGTGTACGACGACACCGGCGCCCTCGTCTACTGGCAGGGGCTGCTGCTCGACATCACCGATCAACGACGGACCCTCGAGCTCGAGCGAGCGCTCGACCTCGAACGCGTCGAAGCGGAGCGGCTACGCACCGAGGACGAACTCAAGACGACCCTGCTCCACGCCGTGTCGCACGACCTCCGCACGCCACTCGCTGCGATCCTCGGGCTCGCGGTCACGCTCGAGCGGGACGATCTCGCGCTGTCGACCGACGAATCGCGAGATCTCGCGCATCGGATCGCCCAGAACGCCCGGCGGCTCGACCGGATGGTGGCGGACTTCCTCGATCTTGAACGGCTGCGACGAGGCGTGACCGATCTCGCCTTCGCCCCCGTCGACCTCGGTGCGCTCGTCCGTGAGATCGTTGCGGATGCAGATCTCGTGGCGGAGCGTCGACTCGCGCTCGACGTCGTCCCCGTCACGATTCAGGCGGACGCCGGCATGCTCGAGCGGATCATCGAGAACCTCCTGGCGAACACCGTGAAGCACACGCCCGCGGAGAGCCGGATCTGGGTGCGGGTCGGCCCCGCGGACGGTGGTGCGGAGCTCGTCGTTGAGGACGATGGCCCGGGGGTGGCCGACGAAGACAAAGCGCGGATCTTCGAGCCCTTCCGCCAGGGGGCCCACGCCGCGACGGGCTCCGGCGTCGGGCTCGCGTTGGTGGCGCGGTTCGCCGAGCTCCACGACGGCCAGGCGTGGGTCGATGACCGGCCGGGCGGCGGTGCCTCGTTCCACGTGACACTCGCTGCCGAGCCGAGCGAGCGTCGGATCGACCTGACAGGGCTCGAGGCGGATCAGGAGACGGCGGCCGGCTCCGGCGCCGACAACCAGGCGTAGGCCTCTTCTTCCTGCGCGAAGTGCAAGCGCAAGATCGCGTGCAGCCCGTACAAGACACGGCGAAGATCGACCAGGTCGTCGCGATCGGGGCCCTCGGGGGGGATGTCGTCCAACAGCTGACGGAAGACGCGCACGAGGTGCTCGATCTCGACGTGGGCGCGGGCCATGCTCGACATCGGATCCTCTCCGCCCATCAGCTTCGCGACGACCGGGTAGACGGCTGCTTCCTCCTCCTCTTCGTGCTGCGGGAGCCGCTCGCACAAGAACACGCGGACGGTGTCCAGTTCGTCTCGAAGCTGCTCCGGCGTCATCGTGTCCATCCGATCGGCCACGGACCGGATCCGTTGGACATCGGGAGCGAACTCGACGTGCTCGCGCCGGAAGCGCTCCGCCACGTCGGTCACCGGGCCCGTGCGCTGTTGGCTGGTTCCGGCGCCGAGAGCCCGCAGGGCGTTCAAGATCGCGGTGACGTCGATCAATTCCTGCAGCAGCGCTCCGACGGCGGGCGTGAACGCACCGAGCGCGCCGAGCCCCATGAACGCGAACGCCAGCCCCATGCCGATAACCACGCTCTGCACCGCGATCCGGCGCGACCGCTGCGCGATCGACATCGCGTCGACGAGCCGGTCGAGCCGGTCGACCACCAACACCACGTCGGCCGCCTCCGAGGACGCGGTCGCACCGCGGGCTCCCATCGCGACCCCGACGTCGGCGGCCGCCAGCGCAGGCGCGTCGTTCAGCCCGTCGCCGACCATCATCACGACGCCCTCGTCGCGCTCCGCGATGACGGCATCGACCTTCTCCTCCGGTGCCCGTTCCGACAGGATCCGATCGACGCCGAGCGCCGCGCCGACGGATTCGGCCACGTCGGGATGGTCGCCGGTCACCATCACCACGCGCTGGATCCCGGTGCGTCGCAGCGAGCGGATCACCCGCGGCGTGTCGGGGCGGATCGGATCGTCCACGATGAGTGCTCCCGCGACCTCGCCGTCGATGCCGACGAACACGCACGAGGAGCCGTCGAGCATCGTGCGACGGCGCACGTCGCGGGCTCGCGAGGGCAGCGTGCCGCTCCCCGACACGAAGGCCGCCTTCCCGAGGGACACCGTGCGACCCTCCACGGTCCCGGTGATCCCCGCCCCATACCGCTCGTCGACATCGGCCGGGAAGGCGAGCACGACCCCACGCTCGCGTGCGGCGCGCACGATCGCCGTCGCCAGCACGTGCGGCGACACCTGATCGAGCGAGGCCGCGAGGCGGAGCAACTCGTCCGCGTCGATCGAACCGAACATCTCGATGTCGGCGACATGCGGCACACCCGAGGTCAGCGTGCCGGTCTTGTCGAACAGCAGGATCGTCGCGCGGGCGAGCGTCTCGAGCGCCCCGCCGCCCTTCACGATGATGCCGCGCTTGGCCGAGCGCGAGATCCCGGCGACGATCGCGATCGGCACCGCAAGGATCAACGGGCACGGCGTGGCGACGACCAGGACCGAGAGCGCGCGCTCGGGATCGCCGGTCAGCCCCCACGCGAGCCCCGCCACCACGATCGTGACCGGGATGAACAACATGGCGTACCGGTCCGCGAGCCGGACGGCGGGCGCCTTCTCCTTCTCGGCCGCCTCGACGAGCCGAACGATGCCCGCGTAGGTGCTGTCCGCGGGCGTTGCGGTGGCGTGCAGATCGAACGCCGGGCCGGCGTTCACCGCCCCAGAACGCACGAAGTCGCCGTTCGGACGCTCGACCGGGCGTGATTCCCCCGTGAGCGCTGCTTCGTCGAGCACGGCGTCGCCCTCGAGCAAGCCGTCGACCGGCACCACCTCGCCCGTCTTGACGAACAGACGGTCGCCGAGGGCCACCTCATCGATCCCGCGCGTCTGCAAGACCCCTTGTTCGTACCGATGGACCTGGTGCGGCGCACGGGCGAGCAACGCCGACAGCTCGCGATGGGCACGACCCTCAGCGAAGTCCTCGAGTGCCTGCCCGCCGGACAGCATCACCGCGAGCACGGCGCCGGCGACGTATTCACCCAGCGCCAGACACCCGACGATCGCCAGGATCGCGATCACGTCGACACCCGCCTCGCCGCGCGCGAGCGACCGGGCGACGTCGATCAGCACGGGCAGCCCGCCGAGGAGCGTGGTCGCGGCCCACACGGCATCGGCCGCGCCGGGTTCGTCCGCGAGGTACAGCAGGCCACCGATCGCGAGCCCACCGGCACACGCGAGGAGCCACAGGCGCGTCCAGCTCACGTGACCCTCCGCAACCTCGCCGTCAGGTGGTGGGTCAGAGGGACGGCGTCGGTCGCCATCTCGAGCGTGTAGCGGAGTTCGTCGCCGTCAAGCTCATACCGCCTGCGAAGCGCTCTCACCTCGAGACCCGTCGCGGACCGCACGACGGCGGCCCCCTCGGCCGCCACCTCCATCGTGCCGCCGTCGAGGCGCCCGTGCGCGATCTCTGTCACGCCGATCGGGTGCGCCAGGCAAAGCTCGACATCTCCCGCGCCGGCGCCCGGTCGCAGGAACCCGCGCTCGAAATGGAGCGGGGCGTCGTCGGTCGCGCCCCAGCTCTCCTGCCGGTAGAGCAGGAACGTGTCGCCGACGTGCTCGAACTCGAGTTCCTCGCGGTAGGCGAACGGCTCGATCGTCGGGAAGTCGCCGGTACCGTCTCCGCGCCACATGCCCAGCAGCGGAGCGAACGCCGCGACGTCCGGGTGCAGGTCAGCTGCCATGCCGCGAACGTACCACGAGGTGTCGTGAGCTCCTCGGGTTGGCTATCGCGGTGTTCGGACCCGCTCGCGGTGCGCGGCAAGGTCGATGACGTCGGCATTGCGCCGCGCCGGTGCGGGCGGCCAGTCGTACAGGAGCCGCTCGTAGGCGTCGATCTCGAGCTCGAGCGCCGCGAGGCGCCGCCGCAGAGCGTCGACACGCGAATCCGATTCCCCATCGGGTTCCGGGGACGGTACCTGACCAACCCGAGGCGGATGCAACGTGGCGGGGTCGCCGCGCAGGCGCGCTTGCAGGTGGAGCAGATCGGTCATGACGAGACCATGCGGAAGACCGTCGTCCGCGCGCTCCATCAGGGTTCCCCTCCCCACAGACTGCAACCTCGCGCGGAGCATACGGCACCCTCTGGCCACGGGTCCAGTACTGCGTGCGCTAGCGTAGCGCGATGGCGAGCCTCACCCGCATCAGCGACACTCCGGTGAAAGGCACGGCGCTGCAACACCCTTCGTTCGCGTCCCTCACTGCGTCCGGGATCCCTAACAGCCGTCGGTTCTTCCTCATCACCGCCGAGGGGCGCCTCTTCAGCGGGTCATCGAACGGACGGATCGTGACGGTTCGTTCGACGATGGACGATGGCGTCCTGACGTGTCGGTTCCCCGACGGCCAAGACGTGTCGGGATCGACGGATTCGCTCGGTGCGACTCGGGAGATCGACTTCTACGGACGGCCGGTCGCGGCGCGCGAGGTCGCGGGTCCCTTCAGCGATGCGTTCTCGGCGTTCGTGGGGCGATCGGTGCTGCTTGTGCGCGCCGACGCCGACGGGGACGCCGTCGACGTGTGGCCACTCACGATCGTGAGCGCCGCCAGCGTCGCCGAACTGGGCCGGCGAGGCGGCTACCCGGGCGATCTCGATGCGCGGCGGTTCCGGATCAATCTCGAGGTCGACGGCTGCGCCCCCTTCGAGGAGGACACGTGGGATGGTCGCGAGGTAGCGATCGGCGAGGCGATCGTGCGGATCCGAGGGCAGATCCCGCGCTGCGTCGTCACGACGCAGGACCCCGACTCGGGACTCCAGGACTGGAACACCCTCAAGCAGATCGCATCGTTCCGCCAGCCCATGCCCGACCGGCAAGGGATCCCGCTCGGTATGTACGCCGAGGTCGTACGTCCGGCCGAGATCCACGTGGGCGCAGCCGTCTCGCTCCTCGACGACTGACCGATCTGCTCGATCGTCAGTTCCCGTCGGTCAGGATCGATGCGCGCTGGGATGCTGGTACGGATGGTGAAACGTCCGCGTAGTCGTGTTCGCAACATCCTCCTCGCAGTGAGCTGCCTCGCCGTGCTAACTGCGTGCGATCCCTACGCCGCAGCACAGGTGAACGCGGCTCCGAGCCTCACCCCGGCTCCCTCGCCCGCCGTCGCCCCGGCGAGAGACACGTGCTCGCCGCCCGTGGTGGGCGGCGCGATCACTGTTGCGCTCGCCACGCGTGCAGATGGCTCGTGCGCCCGGTTCGATACAGCGTTCGTGTACCGGTGCGACCCGGCCCAGCCCGCCGTGGCGGTCGTCGACGACGGCCGGGGCGTCAAGCGGTTCCTGGGCGGGTCCTATGCGGTCCCGACCAACCTGCCGCCGCAAGCGTTCCCGATCGGTGTGACGGGCTTCGGCGCGCTGTACCAAGATCCTTCGGACCCGCGATTCCTGTGGGTGCAAGCGGACGGCGCGACCACCAGATGGCTCGCGTTGCCGGCCCGGGCGAAGCTCGGCGAACCGATCACGGCGCAGATGATCGGCGATTCGATCCTCGACGGCGGTCAGACGGATGTGATCAACGGTCTCGAAGGATGGGACGTGACGGTGGACGCCGTCGTCGGCCGAGGATCGGGCGATGCCGCGATCGCAGCAGAGACCGCCGCGGCGACCGGGACTCCCGACGTAGCGGTGATCGAGATCGGTGTGAACGACCACGATGCGACCGCCACCGCCGCCAACGCCGCCCGTGTGACCACAGCACTCGGGGGCTCCGACGTGATCGTGTGGCTCACGGCGCACGGGCCGCAGGAGTCCGAGATTCCTGCGGTGAACGCGGCGATCCGGACGGCGATGGCGCCGCTCCCCAACGGCACCGTTCTTGACTGGGATCGACTGGTCCCGCTCGACGCGCTCTCGAGCGACGGCGTCCACCCCGACACCGGTCAGCAAGGCGTGCTGGCATCGATCCTCGACCCGTTCCTGACGACCTGGCGCGATGCCGTCGTCGGCGAGGGACCCACCGCCTGCGAGCGAACGATCCGCGATGCGGCATGACGGGCTAGCATCGACCGATGGAATCCAGGTCGATCGGCTCCCTGCCGGTCAGCGCGCTCGGCCTCGGTTGTAACAACTTCGGGCGGCGTTGCGACGAGGCGGCAACCACGCGCGTCGTCGATGCCGCACTCGACGCGGGCGTGACATTCTTCGACACCGCGGATATCTACGGGGGGACGAAGAGCGAGGAGTTCCTCGGACGGATCCTGCAGGGCCGCCGCGACCGCGTCGTGATTGCCACCAAGTTCGGGATGGAAGTGGCGCCAGACAAGAAGGGTGCCGCGCCGGCCTACGTGCGCCGCGCGGTCCGCGACTCACTCACGCGTCTGCAGACCGACCACATCGATCTGTACCAGCTGCACGAGCCGGATCCGACGGTGCCGATCGCCGACACGCTAGCCGTTCTCGACGAGCTCGTGCGGGACGGCCTCGTGCGCGAGATCGGGTGCTCCAATTTCAGCGCGGTCCAGCAACGGGAGGCGGCGGCGGTCGCGAACGGCGCTGCCCGGTTCGTGAGCGTCCAGAACGAGCTGAGCCTGCTCGAACGGACCGACGAAACCGACGGCCTCGCCGGTGCGGTGGCAAACGGCCTCGCGTACATCCCCTACTTCCCGCTCGCGAGCGGCGTGCTGACCGGGAAGTACCGGCGGGGCGAAACGCCGCCGACGGGGACGCGGCTCGCGTATTACAACGAGTCGATCACCAACCGCGAGTTCAACCTCGTCGAGAAGTACACGGCGTTCGCGGCCGCGCGTGACCGCACCCTCGTCGAGCTCGCGATCGGCTGGCTCCTGTCGCTTCGACCGGTGGCGTCAGTCATCACAGGCGCCACGACACCCGAGCAGATCCAGATGAACGCCGCAGCCTCCACCTGGCGGCTGACGGACGACGAGCTGGCCGGCGTTGCTGAGATCGACGGGTTGGATGGGGCCTAAACGCGGCCGGGGGCCGGGTCGCGATCTTCGAGAGGACCCTCGCTGGCGTTGAACTCCACAAGCAGGCTGACAAGCCAGGCGAGCGGCTCTTCCTCTTCCTCAAGCGGGAGTACCTCGACCGCGAGCACCTCGTCGGGCTGGGCGTCGGGGGGTCGGGCAGCGAGCGTCCGTGCCACCGCTCGGGCGGTCGATTGATCGGATCCGGAGATGTGGTATCCGCGTCCCACTGCCCCACGTTATGCCTCGTGCCGACGGTGGGGTGTCCCCTGAATGAACGATTCGCCGGGGGACGCGGCGTGTGGGACGTCCGGCACACGTTCGGTCCGCCCGACCGACGGATCGACGATAACCGCAGGTGATTGGAGGGACGGGCACGACTTGAACCTGCGAAGCGAGGGTCGCCGAGCAAGCAAGGTACGACCGGGGTCGGATTGACTAACACGGTAGTCTCCCGTCCCGATGACGTCGCGGATCGATCACACAACGCTTGACTGCCACGACGCGTATTCGCTGTCGACGTTCTGGGCCCAGGTCTTGGGGTTCACCGATGTGCCTGGCGACCCGAACGAGCCGGGCCACGAGGAGTGCATGATCATCGACCCAGCAGGCGGTCAGCAGGTCTTGTTCATCGAGGTGCCGGAGGACAAGCAGGTGAAGAACCGCGTCCACTTCGACTTGGTGCCCACAGATCGGACCCGAGACGAGGAGATCGAGCGGGTCTGCGCCTTGGGGGCCACGCCTCTCGATGACCGGCGTCAGGCCGATGGCACAGGGTGGCTCGTGCTCGCCGATCCCGAGGGCAACGAGTTCTGCATCCTGCGAAGCGACGCGGAGCGCTAGCGCCAGTCCTTCAGGTCGAACCCCTTGCGGGTTGCCGGATGCCAACCGCAGAATCAGTTTGGTGGGAGCATGCCAGCATGAGCGGCGCGACTTCGAAACCCGCATACGTCGTCCTTCGCCAGGTCGGCAAGGACAAGTGGCAGGTCGTTGGTGAGGTTGAGCGGAAGCCGGTCTCACTGCACGGAACGCACGAGCCCAAGCCATCGAGGACGCGACGAGTGGGAGGGCGAAGGCGGGTCAGGTCTATCGAGCGGTGCTACGAAGCGAATGGTGCATCGCAGCCGAGTAGTCCTGCCGGTCCATGGTCTGCTTGATGCTGGCTTGACAACGTCGCTGTGCTGGTGTTCACGGGCGGCACCAGTACGATTCAGCTTGTGACTTGGCCACCCCGAGGGCGCCGTTGGGTCCACCGCTGGGTGCACCAGCATCGTGGTTCCGGGCTGGGCTCGTTACCAAGGCTGTGTGGGTGTGCGCCGCCGTCGTCATCGCGTTCATCCTTTGGAGTTGGCTGACCTAGCGACTCGCGTAGCGAACCCGTCGTGGATCAACGACGCCCGTCACGACCCGACTTGCTGCGATCCGTGGGATATCGTGCTGCGGTGGGCAAGAGACAGTGGTCGCGAGCTGCGGTCCGCGGGCTCGTGCTGTCAGTTGCGCTCCTGGGATGCACGAGTGGTGGCTCCGCCGAGGCATCAAGGTCTGGGAGTCCAGCAACGTCCGCAGCGATCACGGCGGTGGACATCGTCGACAACATGATCGCTACGAATGGACGGCAGTTCTACTGCTCGACCGTGGGAAGGCGACCGAGGTACGCCTTCCGGCAATTGAGATACACCTATCTGAAGGGTTATGCGGGCAGCCTTGACTCGATACCTCCCTTCAAGGACGTCTGGGCTGAGCTGGTATCACGGTGCTAGCCGCTGCTTCGACGGCATTGAGCCAAGCACACATATAAGGGCCGTGGCTAGCGCCACTCCCTCAGATCGAACGCCTTCTCGATGGACCGCTCCAGCCGCGCATGACGTCGGATGGTGTCTTATCGCGAAACGCTCAAGTGTGACCGGAACGAGGGCAAACCTGCAGGTAGATCGGTGGGGCGGGCAGGACTTGAACCTGCGACCGGAGGATTATGAGTCCCCTGCTCTGACCGACTGAGCTACCGCCCCCGCGGGCGAAGCGTACCGGGTCACGAGGTCCCTTCAGCCCTCGCCTTCAGCAACGCTAGGCGTTTGTGGATGTCCGGCTTCCCGAAGAGCGGGAATACGAGCGGCGCTGCGACTGCAGGCATCCCGTGCAACTTCGGGAAGGTAACTGTGAACGACACCTCGGTGCCGCCGTCGCCTACCGGCTTGAGGTCGTACTCGTTCGTGAAGACCCCAACAGGGTCGGTAGAGCGGAACACGAAGCGCCCCGGCTCGGCACGCTCCGTGATCTCGCTGTCGTTCTGGTTGTGCTTGTTGCCGGGGACCGATCCCACGGAATGGAACGTCGACCCGACCTGGTTCGGCTCGCCGTGTGTCCAGGTGTGCTCGTAAGGCTTCGGTGACCAGGAGGCGTGCGTGTCGATGTTGGCGACCAGCGCCCACACCTTCTCGGGCGGCGCCTCAATGACGGTCGTGAACGTTCCGCCCGGCATACTGCACCCTTCAGTTAATGATCCCGCGAGGCTAGCCCTCACCGATCTGACCGGTCAAACAGCTTCAGAAACCCTCGTCGTACTCCGCGTCGGTGACCGGTTCACCCCAGATCGCATCGCCGCCACCGTTGATCGCGACATGGACGAGCGGGCTGTCGGGTGTCCCTCCGTGGAAGTGCCATTCCCCCGGATCGACATGGATCACGTCGCCTGGCTCGAGGACGTGGCCCGCTTCGCCGCGCGTCCGCACCCGGCCGCGCCCGGTCACCGCATAGAGGAACTGTCCGCCCGGGTGGTGATGCCAGTGCGTGCGGGCGCCAGGCCCGAAGTGCACGACCCCGATGTTCGTCCCATCGTCGTCGCGGAGGGTGCCACGGAGCGTCACGTGACCCGTGAAACGCCCGGCGTCGCCCGGTTCGTAGGAGCCCTCGGCGGCGCGCGCGATGTCCATGGCGCCGACAGCCTACTCCCGCCGAGCCGGCCGTCCGCTGGCTACGATGGGCCGAGACCACCGAGGAAGGAACCACGATGACCGAGTTCCGCACCGAGACCGACTCGATGGGCCCAGTCGAAGTCGACGCCTCCCGGTACTGGGGCGCGCAGACCGAGCGATCGATCCATCATTTCTCGATCGGCTGGCCGGATGTCGACCGCATGCCGCTCGAGATCGTCCACGCGATCGGCATCCTCAAGAAGGCTGCGGCACAAGCGAACATGGAGCTCGGGACGCTGGACCCCCCGATCGGTGACCTGATCGTCGCGGCGGCCGACGAAGTGATCGATGGGTCCCTCGACGATCACTTCCCTCTGTATGTCTGGCAGACGGGCTCGGGGACACAGTCGAACATGAACGGCAACGAGGTGATCTCGAACCGCGCGATCGAGATGGCGGGCGGGCAACTCGGATCGAAGACGCCAGTCCATCCGAACGACCACGTCAACAGGTCGCAATCGTCCAACGACACGTTCCCGACAGCGATGCACATCGCGGGCGCGATGGTGATCAAGGAACGGCTCCTGCCACAGGTGCGAGCGCTGCGCGACGCCCTCGACGAGAAGGCGCAGCAGTACGCCGGGATCGTGAAGATCGGCCGGACCCATCTGCAAGACGCGGTGCCCCTCACGCTCGGGCAGGAATTCTCGGGGTATGTCGCGCAACTGAACGCCGACCTCGAACGGATCGAACATGCGATGCCGGGGCTCTACGAGCTTGCGATCGGCGGCACCGCGGTCGGCACGGGCCTGAACGCACCAGTGGGTTTCGACGACCTCTGCGCATCACAGATCGCCGACATCACCGGGTTGCCGTTCCGCGCGGCGCCCAACAAGTTCGCCGCACTCGCCGCGCACGACGGGGTGGTGTTCATGAGTGGGGCCCTCACCACACTCGCCGCGTCGTTGATGAAGCTCGCGAACGACATCCGCTGGCTCGGGTCGGGCCCGAGGGCCGGGATCGGCGAGCTGGTACTCCCCGAGAACGAACCGGGCTCCTCGATCATGCCGGGCAAGGTGAACCCGACGCAGTCCGAGGCGATGACGATGGTGACCTGCCAGGTCATGGGCAACGACACCGCCATCAAGATGGCCGGCTCCCAAGGCGCCTTCGAACTGAACGTGTTCAAGCCTGTGATGATCAAGAACCTGTTGCATTCGACCGTGCTGTTGGCCGACAGCTGCCGAAACTTCCGCGAGTTCTGCATCGCCGGCCTCGAGCCGGATCGCGCTCGCATCGAGGAGCTGGTGAACAGATCGCTGATGCTCGTTACCGCGCTCGCACCACACATCGGATACGACAAGGCTGCCGAGGTCGCGAAGAAGGCGCACCACGAAGGCACCACGCTGAAGGAAGCCGCGCTCGCCCTCGGCTACGTGAGCGAGGCCGACTACGACGAGATGGTCGTGCCCGCGAAGATGGTCTAGCCGGGACCGGTCGCCACCGGTCGCTGCGAGTCGTGCACCCAGTCCGACCACGAGCCCTCGTACAGGACCGCGCCGGAGAGACCCGCCACGCGCATCGCGAAGACCGTGTGGCAGGCCGTGACCCCGCTGCCGCAGTGAGCGATCACAGGGCCGTACACGCCGAGGCGCTCCCGAAGCCGCTCCGGCGGGAGAAGCCGCCCACGCTCGTCGATGAGATCGGCGGACGGCGCGCTGATCGCCCCCGGGATGTGCCCGGCAACAGGATCGAACGGCTCGACCTCGCCGCGGTACCGCTCGGGAGCGCGTACGTCGAGGACGGTCGCGCTGCCCGATCGCAGCGCATCAGCAACGGTCGCCGCGTCGACGATCCCTCCGGCCGGCCACGGCCGAGACTCGACGACGGTAGGCGCGTGCTTCCGACCCGCACCGGTCTCGAGTGGTCCGGGCCATGCACCCAGGCCGCCGTCGAGGAGGGCGGCGGCACGGGAGGTCGCGTCGAGCATCCACCACAGTCGGGCCGCGAGTGTGCCGCCGGACCCGTCGTAGGCAACCACGCGGTCCTCGTCACTGATTCCGAGCCGCTCGAGCGACGCCGCGAACGCGGCGGGCGTCGGGAGCGGGTGGCGACC
Organism: uncultured Actinomycetes bacterium; assembly: GCA_963746995.1. Taxonomy (GTDB): domain Bacteria; phylum Actinomycetota; class UBA4738; order UBA4738; family HRBIN12; genus AC-51. Next base: position 378,627 of record CAVVDF010000005.1, on the reverse strand, counting down.
CGGGCCGTCGAACGGGGCGGCGGCGAGGTCGCGATCAACGTCGACGAACACCGCGCCGGGGATATGGCCTCGTTCGAACGCTCGCTCCGCGCTCGCGGTCCCTCCGTGCGGATCCCAACGCACATCGGCGACGACAACCTCGCCGAGATGCAGCGACAACCAGTCCGCCGAGACCAGGAGGTCGTTCATCGCAACGAGACGATGACGGGCGCGTGATCGCTCGGCTTGCCCTCCCCGGCCGTTGGCTTGCGTTCGTTCCGATCCACGTCGACCGCATCGAGCGACGCGGCGACGGGAGCCGAGCCGAGCGCGAGATCGATCCGCAGACCCCATCCCCGATGGAACGCGCCCGCCGTGTAGTCCCAGAACGAGAACGGTCCCGGCACGTCGCCGGCCGACGCGCGGCCCAGATCGGTCAAGCCCCAATCCATGAGTGCCTTGAGGCGGGCGCGTTCGGGCTCGCTCGCGAGGTTCTTGTCTCGCCACAGATCCGCGTCCCAGACATCGCGGTCGTCCGGGGTGATGTTGAAGTCACCGGTCACCACCAGTGGGCTCGACGGGTCATACGTGGCGGTGATCCAGGCCGTGAGCGCGTCGAGCCACGCGAGCTTCGTGTCGTACGCGGGGTCCCCGACGGCCTTGCCGTTCACCACGTAGACGCACACGACATCGAGATCGCCTGCGCGGGCTGCCACGATACGCGATTGCTCTGGCACCGGGTCGCCGTCGAAGCCGACCCGGACGTCGTCAAGCGGCAGGCGCGAGACGATCGCCACCCCGTTGTAGGCGCGCTGTCCGTGCGTCACACAGGCGTAGCCGGCCGCATCGAGCTCCATCATCGGGAACGCGACGTCTTCAACCTTCGTCTCCTGGAGGCACACGACGTCGGGCTGGTGTCGCTCAAGGAGAGCCAGCAGCCGGGGCAGCCGCTGCCGGATCGAGTTCACGTTCCAGGTGATCAGCTTCACGCGGGCACTCCGGCGAGGTGATCCCGCACGACATCGGTGAGGACGTCGAGGAACGCGGGGTCGTCGTTCGGCATCGCGGTACGCGCGAACGCGATGCCGGCGTTCCGAGCGGCGGCGGCGGCTTCGATGTCGAGGTCGTACAGCGTCTCGAGGTGGTCCGCGACGAACCCTGCGCAGCACACGACGACGCCAGCTCGGCCCGCGGCAGCCAGCTCTGGGATCACTTCATCGATGCCCGGACCCCACCACGGATCTGCGGTACGCCCAACTGACTGCCAAGCGATCCGATGATCGGCGGGATCGACCTCGGCAGCGACCAGATCAGCGGTTCGCTGCAGTCCGTCGCGGTAGCGGCACGAATCGTTGCAGTCGCAGTATTTGCAGCGGAGCGAGCCGTCGGCGACGGTCCGAACCGGAAGCGAATGCGCAGTGAACACCACGGTCGTGGCATCGCGCGCATCGTCGTCGAGAGCGGCAAGCGTCGCCTGCAACCGTGCAGCCAAGAATGCGACGAACGCAGGGTGGTCGTGGAACGACCTGACGAACGTGACCGACAGGTCCACGCCCTGCGCGTCGATGGCCTCGAGCGTGCGCTCGATGTAGGTCTCGACCGACATGCCGCTCCAGTGCGGCGCCATCACGATGCCGATGGCCCGCGTCACGCCGTCGGTGGCCATCTGCGCTACTGCCTCGGGGATGAACGGCGCGGAGTGCTTCATGCCGAGGTATGCCCGGTAGTCCGTGCAGTCGCTCGAGAGTCGGGCGACGAGGCCCTCCGCCTGCGCGCGCGTCGTGTCCAACAGCGGGAAGACATTGCCGATCGCGGCGTAGCGGTCGCGGAGTTCCTGCAGGTGTTCAGCGGTCGGGACGCGGCCACCTCGGATGTCGGTGTAGTACCGCTCGATGTCGTCGGGCCCGCTCGCCGTGCCGTAGGCCATCACGAGCACGCCGGTGGGTGGTGCGGAACTCATGGTGTTGCCATCCTCCCCCGGCGCCGCCGCGGCGACCGGTCAGACGATGGTCCCAGACGGACGGATCAGGTGGCGCGCCATTGCGACCAACGCGAGGCCGGTGGCTGGGCTGGCTCGGGCGCGGCCTCCTCCGCTTCGCGGAGATCGACCACGGTGTCGTCCTCGGGCTCATCGACGACCAGAATGTCCTCGTCGTCGGTCGCGTCGCGGACGGCAGACGAGTCCGAGGACAATCCCGAGATGCGGTCATCGAGTGAGGCGAGTCGCTCCTCGAGGTCTGCCAGACGAGCTTCGGCTTCGGCCGTCTGCGAGCCGGTGTCGGTCGACTCGCCCGCGGCACGCTCCGCCACCGCGAGCTCTGCGTCGGCCTGCTCGGCACGAAGTCGCACCGCGGTCGCGTCGCCCACCTCGTGGATCACGGAACGCAGGCTCGATTCGAGGTCGACCACCTTCAAGCGCAGGCGGTCGGCAAGTTCGAGCGAGCGCTCGGCGGCGGCTTCCAGACGGGCGGTCTCCTGGTCGACGTCGGCACGGTCTGCCCGCGACCGGGCGGCCGACGCCGCGCCCACCTCGGCCAACGCTCGGCGAAGGCTCGCCTCAAGCTCCACGACCCGGCGCCGGAGTCGGTCGACCTCGGCGCGCGTCGAAGCGAGCTCCGTCTCCATCAATTCGGCGCGGCGGGCCTCCGTCTCGGCTCGGTTCTCCGCTTCGAACAAGGCCCGTTCCGCGGCCTCCGCGCGATCCGCACGCTCGGCCAACTCGTGCACACGCAGCTCGAGCGTGGCGATCTCGTTCCCGTCGCGGACAGCGAGCTCCGTCAACTCGCGCTCGCGCTGGTAGGCCGCGGAGAGTTGCAGCTCGAGTGCCTGCACACGCTCGAGCGCGAACCGCTCCCCTGCCGGGATCTGCGTCGCCCCTTGCTCGGCGACCCCGCGCGGCCGCAGGCGCTCGCGCAGCTCCTCCACGCGCGAGGCGCCGGGTCCAGAGGCCGTCGGATCGATGGGGGTGGCCATTACGTACCGAGGGTACCCCCCGGTGTCAGTTGTGGGTACGCCCGTAGGGCGACAGGTCCGGGTCCGATGGACCTAGGTCGGATCGCGCATCGCGATCGACCGCCAAGCCGCGCAGCCCGTCTCAGTGCCGCCTCGATGGGGAGTGTAAGTTCCCCACCTTCGATGACGCGCTGATTCGCCCACGCGTGGAACCGAACGATCCCGAGCATGGAGTCGGCGTCCATCATCGGAGCCTTCGGTCCTCAGCTGACCGCCTTCTTCAGGAGCGTGCGGATCTTCGCCTCTTCGGTGGAGGTCAATTTCTTCAGCGCGAAAGAGGTCGGCCACATCGCGCCGGTATCGAGGTTCGCCTCGTCGCTGAAGCCGAGCGTCGCATACCTCGCCTTGAACTTGTCCGCGCTTTGGAAGAAACACGACGACCTTGCCATCCTTTGCATACGCAGGCATCCCGTACCAGGTCTTCGGCCAGAGAACCGGCGCAGTGGCGTGATAAGCGCGTGGAGCCGCTTGGCCATGGCGCGATCGGGTCCCGGCATCGCGGCGATCGAAGCGAGCAGATCGCGTTCCCCATCCGCTCTGTTCTTGTTGGCCTTGGCCTCCGCCTTCAATTCTTGAGTACGAGCCTTCATCGCCGCTCGTTCTTCGGCCGTGAATCCTTGGGTCTCTTGGTGGCGCAGTGGTGCGCTTTGCGGACGTCTGTGCGGCCTTCTTTGCGGGCTTCTTCTCTGCCATTGCGAAGTCCTCCTTCGGACGGCTCAGCTCAGCCGAGGTCGCGCAGGCGCTGCGCGTCGGCGGGCGCTGGTCACCTGCTCGATTGTGCCACTTGCGGCGACTCCTCCCGCGGTCAGCTTGGGACGTTCACGGAGCCAGCAGACATGAAGGCGCCGGGACATGAATCGACCCCGGCATGTGCTGCCGGGGTCGACCCACTCCTTGCTAGGGATTGTAGGGGTTGCTACCGCCCCGACATGCGTCGCCGGGATTGAACGCCCTCGGATCGGCGCCGTGCAACCGGACATCCTGCCCGTAGGACTGCACGTGGAAGTCCGTCGGACCATTGACGAAGTCGTTCAGCCCGGAGAACGCGCAGATCGAGTTCGCGTGTGTCATGTCCTTGTGCACGCCCGGGTGGCCGATGCTGCCCGGAGGGCCAATCACTTCACCCGCGAGCGCGGCACTGGCACCCACGCCCACGACGGCGGTCGCACAGACGGCAACCACAACGAAGACCTTCCGTACTCTCTCCATTCCCTCCCCCTTACTACCGGCTACTACGCCTAGTGCGTTCAACGTATGCCAGTGCACCGATCGAGGTCAAGATGAGGCCGACTGGGGCGGAACGGTTCACCCGTTCTTTCTGCCCGGTCTTCACAAGACTTCGCCGCGGAAGCCCAGCGATCAGCTCTCGGGGTGGCGCGGCGACCGCTCGTGCACGGCGGCGTGGATCGTCTCCGCCACATGGGGGAGGTCGCGCTGCATCTGGTCGAAGTCGCGCTGGTGCATCACGATCGCGCTGATCGCGGTCGAGGCGACCACGCTCGCGGTGCGCCGGTCCCGCTCCACGAGCGCGACCTCGCCGAAGAAGTCGCCCGGCCCGAGGACGGTGAGGTGCTTCCCGTCCTGGGTGACCTCGACAGATCCCTGGAGCAGCACGAAGAACTCATGAGCGAACGCTCCCTGGTCGACCAGGTGGTATCCCGCCGGAAGATCGACCACGTCAGCGTGCCTCGCAACGTAGTTGCGCTCCTTCTTGGAGAGCCCTGCGAACAGCGGCACCGTCTTCAGGTCGTTCGCGTCCACGCAGTACCTCCGATCGTCGCCCGGCCGGGAGATGCCTCTCGTCCCCCCGCTCGCCCGGCGATGATGCCACGGAAACGGTCGCGACAAGTCACCGGCAGAGGTGCGGCGTGGCTGGGAGCGGGCGATCAACAAGGCTTTCGACCTGAAGGACTGGCACCCGGACGGAGGTTCGACGCGCCCCCACGAGCCGCGCCTTAAGGCGTTGAGCCGCCCTGCATCTCCTGCATGTTCTTCATCATGACCGCCTCGGCGGTGCGAATCTCGTCGCTGGGGCTGAACGACACGAACTCGGTGCCGGGCTCGTTCGCCACCGGGATGTGGCCGGGCGGCGTATAGAAGGCGTCGCCTGCCTCGAATACCTCGTCACGGTCGGCGTACCGAGCGATCATCTTCCCCTTGATGACGTAGCCCCAATGCGGGCACTGGCAGCGGTCGTCCGGAAGCCCCTTCATGAAGGGCGTCGCGTCGATGTCTTCGACGAGCGTCGTGAACGTCACGGTGTAACCGTCGAGATCGTCGCGCAGATCTACGCAGCAGACGATCTCAGCCCTTGAGAAAGGCAACCGCCCGATCGAGATATCCGAGTTCGTCATGCTCGCGATGGTCCTGACGAAGAACAGCCGTGTTCGTTTCCCACCAGACAGGCTGGACAGGTAGCGGGGAGCCAGCGCACCCCCGTGATGCCCGACGGTGACCTACCGGGGTGGCAAGCGAGGATGGGGTCCCTACGACATGGTTCCACCTCGCCGCGTAGGTCAACTGCAGTTGCCGTGTTCCACGGTCACGTACACGAAGTGGTTGTAGAAGATGTTCGCCTCCGGCAGGAGGACCTCGTAGGTGTCGAAGGGCTGACCGTTCACCGTGCCGACAAGGGTCGCGTTCCGACCGGTCTGATGGTCGTTCGAGTTGAACGTCGTGCACCGATCGACGTAGTGACGAGGAAGACTCTCAGCAACGTGGAGAGGGCCATCGCTCCCGTAGACCCAGCGATCGCCATAGCCTGACCACGTCCCGTGGAACGCGAACGTGCTCCCATCGTTCATCTCCACCGTCGCCGTCACGGTCAGTGACGAAACCCGCTGATCATCGGATGACCCCACAACATCCTGATCGGTGAACCCCGTAACGACGTCGCTCATGACTGCATCGCCTCCCGCATCCGGGAAGGTCAGCGTGTAGGACATGACGAAGAACGCCCATGGCGCTTGGGACGGTGCGTTCGACCCGCCGTCGAGGACGCGCGTTTCGCGATAGGCGTATGAGATACGTCTCGTGACAGACCGTCCCCGCAGGCGGAGCGAACTCGTCCAGGACAGTCGTCGCGTATGAAGCCATCGCCCCCGGCTGATGGCTGTCTGACGCGAAGGATGGTCGCCTGTCTGGCGGTAGCGGTCCCTCCGGCCATCGAGACGACCAATCCGATCATGAGCATGCAGACAGAAAGGTCGAACAGCTTCGCCTTCACGGTGCCCCCTTCTCGAACGTTCGCCGTATAGACGCCTGGTGCGCCCGCTCCGCTTAGAGCGAACTCATCCGCCCTCAGCAACTTCCACCAGTCCGCGGCGGAACGACCACAACCCGGCCTCGCCAGGCAGGCGCACGCGACGTTCAGGGCAGAGTGACGAACTGCCCCAGGAAGGCCCGCGCGGCCGCAGTGTCCACGCGCATTTGCGTCACCGTTCCTGAACTGATGCAACCACCCAGTGCGCCGAGCGTGATCCCCAGCAGCTCTCGCGTATCGCCTGACAAGCTCGGCCCGCCGGAATCGCCGACGCACACCTGGTCGCCGTCGTGCATCCGGAGCTTCAACGTTTGCGGCTTGAGAGCCTTGAAGACGGTGATGTCCACCTTGCGAGTGCCGCCCGAGGAGAAGTCGGGCCGCGGCGTGCCGGGATAAGGGCCGTCGTGCCGTAGCCCAGAAGCTCCCATGGCGTTGCGCTCACCGTGCGGAGGTCAAGCGCGAGGGCGTTGAGTCCGGGCAGCGTTGCCGGCGTTACCGGCAGCGGGCTGCCGAACACGATCACTGCGTAATCCCCAGCGGCGGGCACGTTCGGATTGAACGCGGGTCGATATGGATGGTGCCCGGATTACCACGTGGCCGTGGAGTCGGCGACCGGATCGAAGGTGACGATTGCCTGGTCGGAGCCGGTGGCGATTTCCAGGCGCACCGCCGCGTGGGCTGCGGTTAGGACGACGGTTGGTGAGATCGCGACGCCAGTGAACACGACCCCTTGGCCATCAGGCTGTTGGATGCCGGCAACGTACCCGTGCTGCAGGCCGTCGAGAGAGCCGCCGATGATCGCAGTGGCGGGCTGCGTGCGGCAGCACGAGCAGCAGAACAAGCACCGTCCAAGCGGCCAGCTTCCTCATGACCATCCCCCTTCATTGACCGCGATCATGCGCGCCAAGCCCAATGAAATAGACGCCTAAGAGCGCTCGTCTTGCTTAGGGACGGCTGCCGGCGTGAGCGTAGCCTTGCACTCACCGCAGCACAGTCGCAGCCCTCGGAAGGAAGCGAGGTCATGAGACATTCGTTGCTGGCTTTCGCCCTCGTTGCTCTCGTGGCGTGCAGCTCGACCGACTCGAGCACTGTCGGTGCCTCCACGTCCCCGAGCGCGACCTCATCGGTAAGCGAGACTCCAAGACCACACCTGGTCGGGCAGTGGGCGCTGAAGAAGACCTGCGACATGATCGTGCAGGCTTTGACGAAGGCGGGGCTCGAGAACCTGATTCCCCTGGACGTCGGGGAGACGCTCGAGCTGCCGGAGAACGCCCCCCTTCCCGCGCCGAACGATGGTGCCTGATCGCCATTGCCGTACGCGATGGTCGTTCGCATCTGATCGGGCGGGCGCTGGAAACGACGGATGCGGAGCTTGAGCGGTGAGTCTGCGTCCTTGCGGTTAAGCGCGCGAAGGAGGGTGAGAAGTTCGAGACACAGACTCGCCGACACTCCGCCTTACTCGAACGAACACAAGCCCGAATCTCGACTCCCAGCCGGCCTTGATAGTCCTACGGAGCCACGTCCGAAATCCAACCTCCACGCGCACGAAATGAGGAGACGCAATGAACATCGATAAGGAGATCGTGACTCCGCCTCGCCGCGCGCCCGTCCCAGTCATCATCAGCGAAGACCGGGTGGTCGAACGCCTCCGCATGAAGGGAATTGACCTCGGCGCTCTCGAGTTCTCCTCGCCACCTGTACGTGATCGTCATGCGTACTCGGCGCGATCGAGCCTGAACTGCAGCACGACCTCGTCGTGGTCGATCTCGCCGGTTCGAACGAACCCGTAGGCCTCATAAAACGGGATAGGGCTGCCGTCCCCCTCGCCGGCGCTCGTCGTCAAGACCTCGACGCCGGGTCGCCCACGGAAGAACTCGACGATCAGATCCAGGGTCGCGGTCCCGATGCCTCGCCGTTGGTATCGCTCGTCGATGAGCAGCTTCCATAGGTACTGAGGGATGTAGTCGGGCCCGTCGACCTCGTCGGCGATCATCACGAACCCGACCGGCGTCTCGTCGTCGTAGATCCCCCAGTACTGCGCATTGGCGCCCGGGTACTCGGCCGCTTCCGCGAAGGAGTCGACGACGGTGCTCACGAACCGCTCCTGCTCGGGGGAGGTCCGCAATGCCTCGATCTCTTGACGATTCGACCCGATGATCGGTCGGAGAGAAACCATGCAGCGAACCCTACAGCCGAGCCCAGATGACCGGCGTGAGGCTAAGCCTCTGTCTTCGGATCTGTTCGACGAGACGGCGAGTGTGCTCGTCGAAGCTACGGGGACGGTTTCTCGGGAGGCGATCCGGATGGCGATCGGCCAACTCGCCGATTACTCAAGGTTCCGGTCCGATGCGACCAGGGTCATCCTCGCGCCGGAGGAGCCCCGAGCCGACCTTCTCGAGCTCGCGGCCTCCGTCGCCGTGGCGGTTGTGTGGCCGACTCCTGCCGGCTACGAGGGCTCGCCGTCCGTGCCTTGGTCAGAGTCTTGAGTCGCGCGTGCGTGTCAATTTGTGGCAAATGCATCCATGTCGAGAGGTAATGTCAGCGGCATGCGCGTGATGCGCGACTACGGGGTCACGCAGGTAGCACGGAGAATCGCACGTAGGGAGGTCCGCACTGTGTCGAGGCGGGCCATCTCCCTGATCCTGGCGCTGGGCGGTGTCGCGGCCATCTGGTTCGGTACGAACACGATGGATCCGGAGCACAGCGTGGACGACGCGAGCGGCCAGGTGTTTGTCGGGGGTTGGTTCGGGATCGAGTTCTGGATCTATCCCTGGCTCATTGGGCTTGGAGTCCTATTACTCGTTGCCGCGCTGATCTTCTTTGTCGTCTATCCACGGCTGCGAGCATCCTGACGTCGGCGGTACTCGCTACGCTCCGGCTATCCCCTCGCTCGCCGCCTACCCCGCGATGATGCGCCGAGATCGGGCGCGGTTGGGTTTGCGGGAATGCCGCGTCGCGTGGCTGCTCGGTCTCACCGTTCGCGAGTATCGCGAACTCGAGGCCGGCGACGCGACGATCGTCGCGGGCGACCCTGTGGTCGCGCTTGGTGGAGGTGTTCCAGTGGGCGACAGTGCTCGGGTCGACGGCGTCCGTGAGCACTTCGAACCAACCTGAAGGTCAATCGGCGAAGTGGACCGAATCGAGAAGCCCCAGGAACAGCTTGCGATCACCGGCATTCCTGGCCGCCTTCACCGAAGGATCCCGGAGCCCGAAGAAGTAGCCAACGCCGTTGTGCACTGCCACAGCCTGATTGATGAGGAGTCCGCAATCCCACTCCAGAAGCATGCCGGGATGGCGGCCGATCTGAATCGGGTGCTGTGCAACCGGACCGGCCGGACAGTCCTCTCCGTGGTCTTTGAGCGTCCCTGTGATGGTTAACCTAACGTACGCGCCGAGAGGCTTCGTCGTCGGCGCGGCAAATGCCCAAACGTCGGCAGGCGTGAGGCCCGTGAACTGGTCGGCGACCACGTCGTCGAATGCCGGCGATCCGTTGCCATCCCACGGTGCCGAAGCCTGGATTGCGATCCACCCCTTCGGCAGCGTCAATGAGTATCCGTACGTTTGAGATGTGAAGGTCTTCGGCTGTGCGGACGGCGATGGTGTCGGAGACGGGGAGGTATGGTCGGCGGGAACCGTGTGTGCGGATCGGCTCACGGCGACCCCAAACCAGGCCACCGCGACGACGATCGCGACACCGACAGCGCCTGCTCCAATCCGCTGGTTTCGGCGCTTACGGTCGCGGCGGGTCTTCACCTCGCCGAGCCCGAACGCAGGCGTGCCGGCTCGATCCATCTCCTGCTCAACGAGCCTCTTGAGGTCGCTCATCGTTCCTCCATCGGCGTCGCGCTCAAGGCCGATCGCGCCTGGTGCAGCAGCGCCCGGACCGTCGAACCCTTGATGCCGAGCAGCGCACCGGCCTCCTCGGCGCTATGGCCGAGGCCCTCGGTCAACACGACCACCGCGCGCTGCCGCTCCGTGAGAGAGCCGAGCGCTATAGCGGCGACCGAACGCGCCTCGACCGCCTCGAACCCATCGGGGGGTGGTGAGTGACCGATCACCCGCTTCATCTCTCGCACCACTCGTCGACGCCTGTCTCTGAACAGGTTCATCGCGGTGCGGTGCAGGTACCCCACGCGTTCATCCATGGCCGAAACGCGATCCCACCGTTCCCACACGCGCACGAACGCTTCCTGCGATATGTCCTCGGCCTCTGGGCGGCTCCGCGTGATCGCGAACAGCGCCCTGAATAGCCGATCGCGTTCGGCCTCGAAGAACTCCTCGAACAGGGCAGGCGCTTCGGTCGCTACCGACGCAGCCTGAGCGCTGGCGGTCCTCGCCGATCCCTCGAGTTCTCCCATCTCATCCCTATCAACGAACGGGAGAGCGAAAACGTGTAGGTCCGTCAGGCGTTGAGCGGTATCGGGATGAGCCGGTAGTGCTTCTCCTTCGCGATCGCCTCGTCCTCGGCGAGGTCGCGGGGTCCATCGCACGCGAGCGTCCCTGCGTAGTTCCAGACCCCCCACTGCGACGGATCGCCCTCCCGTGGCTGCTCGGATAGCACGCCCCACGTGGCGGGGTTCTCGCATCCGGGCGAACTGCACGGGTAGCCGCTCATACCTGCGACTTTATGCCAGGGCGCGGGCATGGTCGAGGTGTTCCAGTGGCCGAGAGGGCTCGGTATTCGCTAGAGGCCAAGGGCTACTTTCCGTCGCATGGCTCGACGACTCCCACCGACCAGAAGATGATTCCCAATGATGGGAGCGAGTGGGAACCACGCGAGGCTCGTCCGTCGCGCCGCGCCGATCATTGCCGCCGTCGCAGCCGTTCTCGTCATCGGAGATGCTGGTCCCGCCTCGGCAGCCTTGTGCGCCCGATGGAGCGACCACCCTGGGACCGTGTCGGCGGACTCGGCGGCTTCAATCTCGTTCCAGACATTCGTACCGGTCTCGACGCGCGACGGTAGGTACCGACTCGATCCATTCGCCCTCGACTACCCGTTCCGAGTTCGAGCGATCTCTCCTGATGGCCGCATCGAGCCGATCCGCGTCGCTCCATCATCGGAGAACGCTCAAACGTGGCGGGGCTCCTTCGTACCCAATCAATCGGGGACGTGGTCGCTGGCGATAGAGAACCTCACAGGTTCGGAGGCGGAGTGCTACGAAGACGCTTCGCTTCGCGTCGTCGCGGCTCCCGGGCCGACGCCAGCGTCGCCAGCAGTCACACTGGGTCTTGCGGGGTTGGTCATCGCGCTGGTCACGCTGATCGTCTTGTTCGTCGGTCGCCGTCGCGCCCTCCGCTCTTAGTCCCGCCTTCCCACGATGGCAACGCGGCTATGGGGCAGAAGAGGGAATCTGACACCCTTCCGGACGAACGCTCTCCAAGTTGGCCACCGTCCCGTTGTTGACCACATGCCCGTTGACAGTGTCGGCCAGGATCGCTCTGGAGTACTCGGCTTGCCACTCGCCGCACGTCATGTCCGGCTTCGTACTATTGAGCCACAGCCCGCCGAGGATGAGCACAACCACGCAACGGCGACACGTATGCGCCAAGCACGGCGGCGGCGTCGACGCTCCTGCAGCCGCTCCTGCTCACCCGTCATTGGTGAATCGTAGCCCGCCATGAATCCGCTCGACGAGGACGCCGATCTCCGCCGCGACTTGGCTGCGCTCGACCCCGCCTACCTCCGCCAACTCGACGAGGTGCTGTCCTGGCCGCAGGAACGCCGCGACGAGTTCTCCAGGAAACTTCGTCGGCCATCCCGATCAGGAAGCCCTTGCGACTCTTCTGGCGATGTGCGACGACAACTTGATCCGGCTCCGGGTACGACGGGAAATCAGGGACGTGTCCGGCGAAGTATGACTTTGGCAGCCGAGAGGGCTTGCGCTGGCTTCCGAGAGGCGTCCCTTCGGCGCGAACCTCGCCGGGTCGATGAGCGGGCGTCATCGAGACGATACGATGAGCTGTGAAGTCCAAGTTTCGCGTGCTCGTCGAACAGCCAACGAGGGGCAAGCGCTGGGTCGCCGTTGCGGCGGACTGGCCGGGACTCGAACGGGGCGGCAAGACGGAGGACTTGGCGGTCGCGAAGCTCGTCGACTACGTCCCGCGTTACCTTCCAGTCGCGAAGCGCGTCCGGCTGGGCTCGCAGCTCACGACCCAGACAAAGATTGACATCATCGGTCGGTACCCGGGAACGGGCTCGACCGATTTTTGGGGCATCTCGTTCGCGCCTTCGCCCCTGGACCGCCTGCCGTTCGACGCGCCGACGTTCGACCGCCAGGTGCGGCTGCTCCGCGCGGCGTGGGTCGAGTTCGACGAGACGGCCGCCCGCGTATCGGCAGAGCTCCGGCCGGGTGTCCGGGGCGGCGGCCGCTCCCGTGACAAGATCATCCACCACGTCCTGGCGAATGAGGGTGAGGAGTTCTCGAGGCGCGTGGATGCCAAGTCCGAGCTGGCGGACCTGCTGAGACCGAGCGGACTCGCCCGGCACCGCGACCGCTTCGTTGAGGCGATGCGTGCGTGGTACGAGGAGGGCAAGCCGCTCGGCAAGTGGACGATCCCGTACCTGCTCCGACACACGGCTTACCACATGCTCGACCACACTTGGGAAATGCAGGATCGAGACCTGTCGGACGACGGCCTGGACGATTAGTCCGGGTACGTCTCTTGCACCTTTGGCACCCTGGCGTTTGTGTTCCTCGGACGGGCTAGCGCCAACCCTTCAGATCGAACGCTTCAGCTCCACGATCGTGCTCCTCGCTACAGCGGCTGCCTACGCGGCCGTGCCAGACAAGGTGCTAGACGACCCTCGGGTGGACGAAAGCGCAGCAGCCGCGTCTCCCGACTACTTCGCCTGGAGTCAGAATCTGCGATCCAGGCCCAACCAGTACAACAGTTACGTTCGGCCGAGTGGTGGTGGCCCACGCGTGCGCGTCAATCCGGTGGGGACGAAGAGCTATAGCGTCGGGATCGATGGCTCGCTCGTCGTGTATCAGTTCACTCGGCGAGAAGACGACAACCTTCACTCTTGCGATGCTGCGACCCAGACTCGTGATCCTGTGCCTGACGGTGTGAACACGCGCTTGATTGAGGAACGCCCGACGATATCGGGAGATTGGCTGCTGTTCACGAGGGACAGCGGGAACCGGGTCAGGTTCGGAAGGGCTCAATCGAAGGTGATCTTGTTCAACGTTATTACCGAGGAAAGCCGCGTCCTTCGTTCGGACTTGAACCGACGCGCCTACCTTGTCAGCGATCAGGTGAACGGAGACTGGGCGACCTTCGAGGGGTGTGACTTTGGTCAGGACACAGGTTTCTCGAACTGCAATGTGTTCCGCTACAGAATTTCGACGGAGGCGCTCGTCAAGATCGCGAACCCAGGCAGACAGCAATACGACGCCGCGATCTCGCAGGATGGGACGATTTACATGGTCCGCACTGGAGGACCGAAAATGTGGCACTGCGGACAAAACACGCAGATCGTTCGACATCCGGTTGGTGGTCCTGGTGTCGTGATCGCTGAGATTGGATCCGACGCCCTCACAGCGGTCGCAACAGGTGAGACGGATTCGTCGACGACGCTCTACGTGCAGAAGTTCCGCTGCAGCGTCGGTAGGAGCGGGATCTACCGCATCCCGAACGCCGACACAGCGACCTGACCGAGAGGCTCGCCGAGATCGACGCCGCTTCGTACGGAGAGGTCTAGTTACACAGTGGTCACGGTCAACGTCGTGATGTTGGCAGGGACCGTAGCGGCCGCGGACACCGAGAGATTCCAACGCGGTGTCGAATCCGGCTGCCGCCGTTCGTTGATAAGGGTGGAGGATGCTCCCTGGGACCGAGCTAAGCAAGGAGGAGACATGACCGAGTACCTCATCGCGTTCAACGACGAGTGGGTCCCCGGCCTCACTGACGATGATCTGGCCGAGGCGTCCAAACGCGTCCGTGCATTGAGGGCGGATATGAAGGCTGCTGGAGTCCTCATCTTCCTCGGCGGACTGGACGACGCTGCCCCTGTGTTCAGTGTCGATGCGTCGAGCGGCACCCCACTGATCACCGATGGTCCGTACGCCGAGACCAAGGAGCAGCTCGGCGGCTTCACCGTCGTCGATGTGGCCGACGAGGAGGCTGCCCGCTCTTGGGCGGGAAAGATCGCGGTGGCTTGCGGTTGGCCACAGGAGGTTCGACGATTCCGGAAAGCGACCAAGCCTGAGGAGAATCAGTAGCGTCGGGCGACATCGCTGAACCCTCGGGCACCGGAGTGTCCTGTTCCTCGACGAGGTGACGGAGTTCCGTCGCGACGCGATCGAGTCGCGGCGTCAACCGTTCGAGGACGGGAGGGTCGGTTAATGCTTCTCCGGCTGTCCGACGATCTGATCGAGGCGGACGTTCGAGGCGACAGCGCCCGACGGTACCGAGTCACCTGGGAGCCCTCGGGTTGGTCCTGCGCATGCGACGCACTCGGACGTTGCTAGCACATCCGGGCGACGCAGTTGGTCGTGCTTGTCGAGCCGAAGACGGCGCACCTCTAACGGTTCCCGAAGTGTCCGACCTGTGACCGTCTCCCGCAAAAGGCGATGCTCACCGCTGCGTCCCCGATGGGTAAAGAATGGGTAAGAACGTCGAGGCACTTCAAGGCAACTAGAGGGGACTAGCGGTACATCGAATCCGCAGGTCAAGCCGTGCAGCCTCCCAACGACCGTGCAAGCACGGCCGACGCGAGCGTTCGTCCGACGCGGAACCTCATCCCGTTCCCCCTTCCCGGAGCAACTCGCCCGGATGCCATGGCCCGGAGGCCGCGAACCCGAACGCCCGGACGTTGGAGCCGTCCGCATCGGCGATCCTCAGGCCGTGGCCCCGTCTGCCCGCTGTGTAAGCGATCTGGGACCCGTCGGGCGACCAGTACGGGTTGCCCCCACCGGTGATCACCTTCGTGAAATCCGACCCATCGGGGGCGACGGTGTAGATGGCGAAGCTGACCTGAAGGCTGTTCGTCATCGCGATGCGGTCGCCTGCCGGCGACCACTGTAGACCGGTCACACCGTCGAGCACCTTCGCCTTGTCCGCGAGGATCTCGTGCGCGTCGCTACCGTCCGCGTCCGCCACCCACAGGTGCCCCTTGTACCCCCCGTGGATGTTCCGTCCGTAGGTCAAGTAAGCGATCTGGGTCCCGTCGGGCGAGAAGGTCGGGTAGTCCCCCTCCTTAGCGATCCGAACCGGTTGACCGCCTTCGGCGTCGACGACGAACAGACCCGGTCGGGAGAAGGGCCAGATGTCATTGATCATCCCGTCCGAGGCGGCGAAGACGACCCGCGACCCGTCGGGCGCGATCGTCGCGCGCCACGTCAGCATCGCGTGTCTGATCAGCTGGGTCTCGGTCCCATCCGCGTGCAGGATGTAGAGGTAGGCGTCGTATGGGAGCGTTCGGTCGGTCGGATCTTCACGCCTGAGCAGCAGCTCCGTGCCGTCGCTCGACCAGCCGAGGGGCTCCCCGCCGTTGACGTCCAGGTGCACCAGCGACGAACGGGAGGGCGTGCTCGGGTCGACTGCCCAGACGCCTGCGGTCATGTAGACGATCCGGCCCGCGACCGGGGCGAAGATGCCGAGGCCTTCGGTCGGCGTGAGATCCGTCGTCGCCACCGAGGACGAAGTGGCCGTCACATTCGTCGTGTCGGAGGCGGACGTGCAGGCTCCCAGCGACACCGCCAGCACGGCCGACGCGAGCGCACGTCCGACGCGGAGCCTCATCCCACGCTCCCTTCCTGGCGCGACTCGCCCGGATGCCATGGCCCGGAGGCCGCGAACCCGAACGCCCGGACGTTGGAGCCGTCCGCATCGGCGATCGCGAGGCCGGACCCGATCGTGTACGCGATCTGGGACCCGTCGGGCGACCAGTACGGGTTGAACCCACCGGGGATCACCTTCGTGAAATCCGAGCCATCCGGGGCGAAGGTGTAGATCCCGTCGCCCAGACCGATCGCGAGGCGGTCGCCCGTCGGCGACCACTGCAGCCCGTAACCCGAGAGGTTTCGGGTTGCCTCGTTGGCCAGGATCTCGTGCGCGTCGGTGCCGTCGGCGTTCACCACCCACACCCCGTCGTTCACGAGGTACGCGATCTGCGTCCCGTCCGGCGAGAAGGTCATCGACCCTATGGGTTCCGCACCTTTGGGATACGGGAGACCTACCGGGGAACCACCATCGACATCCACAATGCTCAACCCGCCGTAGAGGAACGCGACGCGCGATCCGTCGGGCGAAATCGCCGCGTACGGGTTCAGCGTCGAGTGCGCGTTCAGCCGGGTTTGGGACCCATCCGCATGGAGGATGTAGAGAGGCTCACCGAATCGCCCAGGCGTGAACAGCAGCTCGGTGCCGTCGCTCGACCAGCCGAAGAGCAGCGGCACGGGGTGCGACAAGCTGTGCGTGCGGTCGGCCTCGCCGAGGTCCAGTCGTACCAGGGTCGAGGCGACGTCATCGGCGACGCGCGGTCCTTCGGTCGTGTCGGAGGGTCCGTTCGGATCCACGGCCCAGAGGCCAGGCTCGTAGTTGAGATCGTCCGCCCCCACCACGGCGTTGGGATCCCCGTTCACGTAGAGGATCCGGCCCGCGACCGGGGCGAAGATGCCGAGATCTTCGGCTGGCGTAGGATCTGCCGGGACTGACGTCGGTCCGTTCCGGAACACCGCGATCGCGACAACTGCGATCGCGACGATCACAGCGACCATGGCGTAGGCCCCGATCCTCCGGTTCCGCATCCGGCGTCGCTGCCGGAACTCCTGCCGCTCGACGAACCCTCGATCAGGTCGAACCTTCTGGGTGGACATCTGGAACACCTCTCGCAGATCAGGCATCCCGCACCCCTTCCGTCGTTCGCAGTGTCTTTCGGCCCTGGCTGACCAGGCTCCGCACCGTCGACGGTCGGATCCGTAGGATGCTCGCCGCCTGCTCGGCGGGATAGCCGAGCAGATCAACAAGCAGCAGGGCGGCCCGTTGTCGTGGCGTGACCTCGAGCAGCAGCCGTCGCACGTCCTCGCGCATCTCGGCCTCCAGGTACGCGTCGCGCTGCACAGGTGGCGGCGGCTGCCGGCGGATCGCCATCGTCGCGCGACGGCGTCGCATCCGGAACCCGTTCAGCGCCACCCCGAACAGGTACGCGGTGGGATCGTCGATCGTCTCGATCCGGTCCCAGCGCTCCCAGAGTTTCAGGAACGCCTCCTGGGCCAGGTCCTCGGCCTCCTCACGGCTTCCCGTGACGAAGTACAGGGCCTTGAACAGCCGGACGTGCTCCTCCTCGACGAACGTGTCGAACGGGGCCCCGTGGTCGGCACGTCCGGTGGGGAGGCGTACGACCTCACCTTCTGCTTGCATGAACCATGGATGCACGAGGGCCTCGGGATGTCTAGACGAGCACCGACCCTGCGCCGCCGGCGAGCCGCGACTGACGACCTGTTCGCGACGGTTCCGCATGGAGCGCAGGTACGAGTCTCGCTTGCCAAGAGCGATCCGGAGACCGCTCATGCCATCACTCGCCGCCTACCCTGCGATGTTGCGCCGCGATCGCGAGCGACTCTGACCGAAAGAGGAGCCATGAAGTGGATCACCCGAGAGAACGCGAACGTCGACCGGATCGCGTGTCCTTGGCTCATCTGGCGGTTCATCGACCCCGACGCTGAGTTCATGTTCGTCCCGAGGGATCGGTGCTCGAGGTCGCTACGAGTGAAGGTGGGCACTTCTACGACGCTGAAGGAGCTGAGTACACGCATCGCGATGGTAAGTGCTCGTTCGACGTGCTGATCGAGGAGTTCAACCTCGCGGGCGACGCGGCGTGGACTGGCCGAGATCGTGCACGCTGCTGACGTATCCGAGGATCGCGATTCGTCACCCGAGGGTGCCGGGCTCTACGCGATAGCCAATGGGTTCGCGCTCCTGCACGGGACGGAAGACCACCGCAAGATCGAGCTAGAGACCCCGATGTATGACGCGCTGTACGCGTGGTGCCAAGAAGTGACGTGCCCTCGCTCGCCGCCTACCCCGCGATGATGCGCCGCGATCGCGAGCGGCTCGGCCTTCGGGAATACCGCGCCGAGCTGCTCGGCCTGACGGTCCATCAGTACCGGGCGCTCGAAGCGGCTGAGGCTCCGGCGCTCGTCTCGCAGGTCTGGGATCGCATGATCAAGCTAGCGCAGCTACGCCGAGACGAGCATCGAAGACGCATCGACGTGACGCCCGAGCCAACGCAGAAGACGTGGGATGAAGATGCCTTACCCGACCGCATCGATCCCCTTGCCAGGAGAAGGCCCAGGCCCGAATGGACCGGGCCTTCTCAAGAGCGGAGCGGTTCATTAGTCGACGATCAACGTGTCGTTGTCGAACCACGCTGGCTGCGTTCCCGATCCGACCGCTGCGGTCTGCCCAGTCGCGATTTCGATGACATAGACGGTGCCGATGTTGTCGTAGGCGACGCGCGTGCCGTCGGGCGAGATCTCCGGCCACCCGTACGTCGAACCTTGGGTGAGCATCCTGGCGTTGCGGCCGTCGGCGTCCATCAACCAGATCGTTCCCGTGAAGTCCCCCGTGAAGTCATTCGGATGGTCGAGGAACACGATCTTGCCTTTGGGTCCGTAGGAGCCGAAACCCGCGTCCCTTCGAAGCAGTGTGGGGGTACCTCCGGTTATCGGAACCGTCCAGAGATCCCACGATAAAGAGTCATTGGGCAGATGGAACAGCACCGAACTACCGTCGGGACTGATCTCGGCCTGGACGAGCCAGTTGCCCGCCTGGATCGGGTCGAGGTCGGTGAGCCTCGTCAGCGTTCCGGTCGCGACATCAGCCAGATACAGCTGCCCGACCTCCCGGGAGTTGTAGACGTTGGCGTCCCGGCCCTGGAAGACGAGGGTGGACCCGTCCGGGGACCAGCTCGGCGCGTATCCGTCGAGGTTCGGTGGTGTGATTTCTCGCTTCCCCGTGCCATCGGTGTTCACGACCCACACGCGGTCGCGTGGGCCGAATGTGCTGTACGCGATCATCGACCCGTCAGGGGAGACCGGGTAGAAGTTCGCCGACCCCTTCGCGATCGCGGGGTTCGGGGTTCGCACGCCGGTGTCGACATCGAGGAAGGACGTCGCGGTGACGTCCTGCGTCGGGACCTGGGTCGGGCTCACCGCGGGAACATCGGTTTCCCCACTTCCACTCCCGGCCGCCACGATCGCGACCACCATGATCGCGACGATCGCCGCGACCATGGCGTACGCGCTCGTCTTTCGGTTTCGCATGCGGCGTCGCTGCCGGAACTCCTGCCGCTCGGTGAACCCTTGATCAGGTTGAACCTTCTGGGTGGTCATCTGGAACACCTCTCGCAGGTCAGGCATCCCGCACCCCTTCCGTCGTTCGCAATGTCTGCCGGCCCTGAGACACCAGGGTCCGCACCGTCGACGGTCGGATCCGCAGGATGCTCGCGGCCTGCTCGGCGGGATAGCCGAGCAGGTCAACAAGCAGCAGGGCGGCCCGTTGTCGTGGCGTGACCTCGAGCAGCAGCCGTCGCACGTCCTCGCGCATCTCGGCCTCCAGGTACGCGTCGCGCTGCACGGGTGGCGGCGGTTGCCGGCGGATCGCCATCGTCGCGCGACGGCGTCGCATCCGAAACCCGTTGAGCGCCACTCCGAACAGGTAGGCGGTGGGATCGTTGATCGTGTCGATCCGGTCCCAGCGCTCCCACAGCTTCAGGAACGCTTCCTGGGCCAGGTCCTCAGCCTCCTCGCGGCTTCCCGTGACGAAGTAGAGGGCCTTGAACAGCCGGAGGTGCTCCTCCTCGACGAACGTGTCGAACCGGGCCCCGCGTTCGACGTGTCCGGTGGGGAGGCGTACGACCTCACCTTCTGCTTGCATAGACCATGGATGCACGAGGGCCTCGGGATGTCTAGACGAGCACCGACCCTACGCCGCCGGCGACCTTCGCAACGCTGCTTACCGTAGAAGGGCCTGACTTCCGGTTGGCGGGACCCCTATTCCTGAGAGGGCAGTGTTCGAAGACGACCCCGCCTCCCCCGAAAGCAATTTGAATCTCGTTCGCCCCAAATTCTCCCCAATTCGGTGGCTTCGCTCCGAGCTACCTCGCGATTCGCCCTGGTAGACCAAGCTCCGGGGGTGGGACTCGAACCCACAACCTACGGATTAACAGTCCGCCGCTCTGCCAATTGAGCTACCCCGGATCGAAGCGCCCGCAGTCTACCAACGGCCCCGATGCGACCTGGCTCGCCGCGGTAGGCTGAGCGCTCCATCGGCACGGAAGGAACTCGGATGAAGCTGCGTTCGCTCGTGGTGTTCGGGGCGGGCGTCGCGGTCGGCGTGAGCATCATGCGCCGCCTCACCGCCGATGACCCTGAGATCGTGCACGGCCCGCAGCGCCGCTCCGATCAGAACCCAACCTCTGCGCCTCTTGACCGATCAGACGGCGCGTCTGTCGGATCGCGCGACCGTCCTGAGTCTCGATGCGATCAGGCGGGCTCGCGAGGCGATCCGCGAGCGCATGGCGCAGGGTGAGTTCGACGATGACGCGGCTTGGCGCTGAGCGCTACCAGCCCGACCCGTATGTGACGCCGCCGTCGTTCGCGGCGTAGCAGTCTGACGCTTGCACTCCCGCGAGGGAGCCGTAGGTCGTGTCAGACGGCGGATCGTCGTGCAAGAAGAAGCAGGTTCCCGAGTGCGAGTAGGACGCCAGCGTGAGCGCTCCCCCTGCAGTATCACGGCTGATCGTGCGTCGGATCGCCACTCGGGGTGTTTTCGTCCACCCAATTGAGCGAGCCCTCGACAGCCGTGAGCGCCGCCACCGTCGCGAGGCAGTAGTCCTCCTGATCGGAGAAGACGACGCGTCCCGCACCGAGGGCGTTCCGGATCGATGACTCTGCTGCCCTGTCCTGTGCGCGCGTTCGGGCACCGAGGAAGGTCGGCAGCGCGATCGCAACCAAGATCCCGATGATCGAGCACCACGATCATGATCTCAATCGAGGTGAACCCGTCGTCGTGCGCCGCAACCGTTCCCGCATCAGGCCTCCCGTGGCATGGAACTGATGCCCATCGGCCGCCGAACGGCCGAGCTTTACGGCGACACGACCGAGGCCAACGAGGTGTGGACCCCGCATACCCCCCGTCGGGGGGACAGGGAGCTCCCTTATTCCAGGTAATCGCGGAGCTTCTGCGACCGGCTGGGATGGCGGAGCTTCGAGAGCGTTTTTGACTCGATCTGGCGGATCCGCTCGCGAGTGACGCCGAATTCTTTGCCAACCTCTTCGAGCGTTCGGGGGTGTCCGTCGACCAACCCGAATCGGAGTTGGATCACCTTCTTCTCACGCTCCGACAGGGTGTGCAGCACGCCCTCGAGCTGCTCCTGCAGCAGGATGAAGCTCGCGGCGTCGACCGGCACGACGGCGTCGGCGTCCTCGATGAAGTCGCCGAGTTGCGAGTCCTCCTCCTCGCCGATCGGCGTGTGGAGACTCACCGGCTCCTGTGAGACCTTCTGGATCTCACGGACCTTCTCGGCGCTGATCCCCATGACCTTCCCGATCTCCTCGGGGGTCGGTTCGCGACCGAGATCCTGCAGCAGCTGGCGCTGAACCCGCACGAGTTTGTTGATCGTCTCGACCATGTGCACGGGGATGCGGATCGTGCGCGCCTGGTCGGCGATCGCTCGGGTGATCGCCTGGCGGATCCACCACGTCGCATAGGTCGAGAATTTGAAACCCTTGTCGTAGTCGAACTTCTCCACGGCGCGGATCAGGCCGAGGTTGCCCTCCTGGATCAGGTCCAGGAAGAGCATGCCGCGCCCGACGTAACGCTTGGCGATCGACACGACGAGTCGCAGGTTCGCCTCGATCAGCTTCTTCTTGGCGAGCTGGCCGTCGCGTTCGACTCGCCGGCAGAAGTCGTCGAGATCGGCCTCGGTCTTGGGTCGGTAGCTCTTCGCGATCTTGTCGCGACCGATCCCCTCGACCTTGCCGAACGCGTTCAGCTGGTGATCGCGGACCTCCCAGACCTTCTCGACCATGAACTTGAGCGCCTTGGCGTCCGGCTTGGCGTCCTCGGCGACCTGATGCTGCAGCGCCGTCGAGAGCTCCCCCGCTTGGATCCGCCGCGCGAGATCGACCTCCTGGGCCGCGTTCAGCAGCGGAACCTTCCCGATCTCCTTCAGATACATGCGGACCGGGTCGTTCGTCGGTGCACGCAGCAGATCGACCTCGATCCGCACCTGGGTGGCGGCATCGGTGTCGTCGCCCGGAACCTCGATCACCTCGACGCCCTCGGCGGTCAGGTGCTCCTGGACGGCGGTCAAGAACTCCTCGACCTGCTCTTGGGTGAAGTCGTCGACCGGAACGGCTTCCAGCAGGTCCTCGGAGGTGACGAAGCCACGCTCGCGACCTTTGGTAACGAGTTGCTCCTTGACCTCGTCGAGGGTCAAGGGCTGCTCTTGTTCCCGGGCGGGAACGCTCATGCGCTGTCCTGGGGGGTCTGCATAACGACTCGGACAGTGTACGGAAGCAACCTCACGGTGACCCTTCCCGCAGGCGGCGGAGCTCGCCGTCGACTTCGACCAGTTGCTTGAACTGGTCGTCGTATCCGGCATCGGTCATTGGGTTCAGTTTCTGGAGCTTCGCGCGGAGTTCGTCGCTGCGCGCCTTCAGCACGAACCCGCGCAGCCGATCGACGACCGCGCTCGGCGTAGGCGGGTGACGGATCGCCCTCGAGGGGCTCGACCGCCAGCGCGGCGACGCGCGCCGCCAGATCGGTGTCGCTCACCGCCGTGATCGCTCCGGGATCCCATCCGAGACGGTCCGAAGCGCGTCGAACAACGACCCGCTGCTTCGGAGAGGCGAAGTCAGCGGGCGTCGAGTACCGATGCCAGATCGGGTCGACGTCGCCGCGCACGATCAACCGCAGGACCTCGCGCTCCACGCGTTCCCGAGCGGTGCCGCGCTTCATCGTGGAGGCGACCTCGCCGGGCTTGCCGCCGAGGCGTCGCTGCAGCGACTGGATCACGCTGCCTGGGAGACGCCGGCGAGGTCGGCCAGCAACCCGGCGTACTCCGACCTGTCGAACCGGATCGGTGAGCCGCTCCAGCAGCGGCAAGCGCATCGGCGACGGCCGCAGATTGGCCCTCGATCGAGCCGAGATCGTGGCGGTCGACGGTGCGGCGCACCATGTACTCGACGAGTGGCCGAGCGGACATTGCCGCGTTCCGCACCGCCTCGGCCCCATGCTTGGCAACGAAATCGGCCGGGTCGAGGCCCTCGGGCATGACGAGCACGACGATCGTGACGGGGAACGCGCTCCTGGAACGCGAACGCTCGCTCAGCGGCACGCGCACCGGCCTCGTCGGAGTCGAACGACAGGATCGCTCGCGTCGCGAACCGCGACAGTTGCTCGACGTGCTTCTCTCGCCGAGCGCCGTGCCGCACGTCGCGACGACGTTGTCGATCCCCGCCTGCGCGAGCCCGATCACGTCGGTATACCCCTCGACCACGAACACGTCGCCGGTCTTCGCGACGGCCTGGCGCGCCCGGTGCATGTTGTAGAGCACCTCGTGCTTGCGATAGATCGGTGTCTCGGCGGTGTTGAGGTACTTCGCCTGCTCGCGCGCTCGCGCGTCGGACGGCAACACCCGCGCGCCGAACCCGATGTGGCGCCCCTGCAGGTCCTGGATCGGGAACGTCAGCCGACCCGCGGAATCGGTCGCGCACCGTGCCATCATCGCCCGTCGTCGCGAGCCCGGCCTCGAGCAAGATGTCGGAGGACAGATCGCGCGCACCGCCCAACCGCCGCAACAGGAAATCCGAGTAGCCGGGCGCATAGCCGATCTGGAACTACTCGATGGCCTCGGGCGCGATGCCGCGTTCGTCGATGTACGCCCGTGCGTCGCTCGCCCTCACGCCCGTCGCTGCAGCATCTGCGCGAACAGCTGCGCCGCCTGCTCGTTCGCCCGGTAGAGCGCCTTCCGTCGTTCGGAGGCCCGCCGCTCCGCCGCGGAGTCGCCCTCGATAGCGCAGCGTCACCCCGGCGGCGGCGGCCAGTCGCTCGATCGCCTCGACATAGCTGACGCTGCTCGAGCTCGCGTAAGAACGTGATCGCGTCGCCACCCTTGCCGCAACCGAAGCAGTAGAAGACCTGTTTGGCCGGGGACACGCTGAACGAACCGGTCTTTTCCTGGTGGAACGGACACAAGCCGGTCAACGAGTCGTGTCCGGACTTCTTGAGAGTCAGGTATTGGCCGACGAGCTTGACGATGTCGGTCCGTTCTTTGACGGCCTCGATGTCCTCTTGGCGGATGCGCGCCACGTATCCCCTTCGCTACAAGAGCCAGCCCTGGGGAAGGAAGAGCTGCTCGTATGTCCGTACCGCGTACCGGTCCGTCATGCCGGCGATGAAGTCCGCCACGCGGGTGGGCAGATCGCCCGGCACCCGATGGTACTCGGGCGGGAGCTCGTCCGGATGGTCCAGGAAATAGGCGAAGAATTCACGCAGCAGCCGGATCGCGCGGTCGTGTTCGTCGGTCGCCGCCGTGCGAAGATAGACCTCGGCGAACAGGAAGTCGCGCAGTTGATCGAGCGCTGCGAACATCGCGCGGCGACAGGCGGATCTCGGTCTCGCCCCTCACTGGCGACCACGAGATCGGTGACGAGCGTGTTGATCGCTCAGGAGTGCGTCACACCGAGGGTGGCGACGGCTCCGGTCGGGAGTTCGTCGTCGGCGAGCACGCCGGCGCGGATCGCGTCGTCGATGTCGTGGTTCACGTACGCGATCCGATCGGCGAACCGGACGGTCTGCGCTTCGAGGGTGGCGGGTGGCGGCATCGACCAGGGGTGATGCACGATCCCGTCACGGACCTCCCAGCTGAGGTTCAGGCCCTGGCCGTCGTTCTCGAGATGGTCGACGACCCGGAGCGATTGCTCGGAGTGGCGGAACGGGCGATCGAGCAACGGCGTGAGCGCCTGTTCGCCAAGGTGTCCGAACGGTGTGTGTCCGAGGTCGTGACCCAGCGCGATCGCCTCGGTCAGGTCTTCGTTCAGCCGCAGCGCCCGCGCCGCGGTGCGGGCGATGTGACTCACGTCCAGCGTGTGGGTCAGCCGGACGCGGTAGTGGTCGCCCTCGGGCGCGATGAAGACCTGGGTCTTGTGTTTGAGCCGGCGGAAGGCCTTCGCGTGCACGATCCGGTCCCGGTCGCGCTGGAAGCACGTGCGGAACAGGTCGGGCGCCTCGGGACGCTCGCGACCCTTCGACTCGGCCGCCAGCACCGCCGCCTGCGCGAGGATCGTCGCGCTCGATCTGCTCGGTTCGTTCACGGGGGGTACCACGACTCATGGTACCGACGAGTCCGGCCGTCGCCCTAGCTCACCGCCGAACAGCCTGTAGTAGAGGTACGCGAGCGTTTCCCGCCCGTACTCCTTGGCGCGGGATTCCTGCGACGCGTCGGCGGAGGTCCAGTTGCCGACGCATAGCCCTCGAGCCCGAGATCGTCCGCCATGGCGGTGATCCTCGCGTTGTGCCACGGGTCCGACACCAGGAACGCCGAAGAGAGCTGACGGTCTTGCATCTCCGTGTGCCACCGCTTGCAGGCTCTGATAGGTCGAGTGACCGATGTCGAGGGCCACGACGCTGTCCGCCGGCACGCCCTGGTCGATCAGGTAGTCCCTTCCGGCCTCGGCCTCGGTGAACCGGTCGCCCGGCTGCTTGGACCCGACGGTGAACACGATGTCGGCTCTCCCCTGCTGCCACAGCAGCACGGCGTGGTCGAGCCTCCCCTGGAACACGGGCGACGGGGTGCCGTTGTACTGCGCGGCGCCGAGGACGACGATCGCGTCTGCGTGTTCGTGGTCTGATGCCGCGTCGTGGTGCGCCGCGCGCCAGACGATCCACGCGGCGCCACCGACGAGCAGCACTACCGCGGCGAGGAGCGCCAGGAGCACGGTCCAGACCGGATGCCTCGCGAACCAGCGCATCGACCGCATGGTACGTGGAGGGCGCGGCTGGCGCCGCGCCCTCCACGGGGTTGCAGCCCTCAGTCGGTACAGGTGATCGTGATCCGACCCACGAACCGCGGGAGCCGTCCAGTTGCTGATCGAGCGCCGCAGGTAGACGCGTTCCGATTGCTGGATCGCGAGCACGTACGAGCCGCCGGCGATCGCGTCGCGGGAGCCCGTCGGAACAACCCGCCGGCGACACCACGACGGATCCCTCGAGCAGATCGCCGAGCGTACGACAGGATCTGCGAACGTTCGTCCTCGAGGTCGTTGGGGATCAGCCGCGGTGTCGTATCACAGCGATCCACGTCTCTGCCGCCGGCGACGGCGACGCGATGGACGGAACGGACGCCTGGGGCGAGCCGAGCATCGACGACGCGGCCGCGCAGCCGATCCGCTCGCGAGCCAGGCACGGCGAACAGGCCGGACGATCGATCGACGCATCGCCCCGCCTCATGGCGTCTCGATCCACGTGTGCGATCGCCAGATCCGGCGCCATCGCACGCAGGCGCTCGAGCTCGTCGAGCGCCGTCCGTGGATCGGCGCCCAGTCGGACGACCACGGCCCACCGGCCGGGTCGCACGGTCGAGGCGCCTCGCTTTGCCCCCGATCACGTCGATCGGCACTGACCCCGCGTAGGCCCGGGTGAGACGCTCGGCGACGACGGCGGCGGCGGTTGCGTTCGCGAAGTCGCCGACGAGCAACGCCACCTCTGCTGGGTCGCCGACCTCGATCGGCCCGTGGTGCGCGGTCGCCCGTGGCGGCGCCGCGTGTCCGGTCCGATCGGGGTCGACCGCGTCCATCGGATCGACCGCGACCGCGCCGCAGCCGACCACGACACCGGCGTCGTCGGCGATCAGCCACCGCGCTTCCTCACGATCCGGGACGTTCCAGAGGTACCCGCCCTCCGGGCGCGAACCCCGCCAGGTACGCCTCGCCCGGCAACCGCGGACCTGCTCGGCGTCGGTCACCGATGAGCCGCCACAGCGAGAACCGGGGAACACCGTCGAGGACGCTCGACCACGGACTCACGACAGAAGGCGACGGACCCGTCCGGCGCGGTCATCGGCGTGCGGATCGCAGTCCAGCGGTCGCCGCCGGCCCTGAACCTCGTGAGGCGCGTCCATCGCCCGTGCGCGTATGCCACAGATCGTCGGACCGACTCCTCCTTCGGGCACGGCCGTCGTCGGCGGCGGCCCGACGACCGCGACGACGCCGCCTGAGCGGCAAACGCGGGCGCGATACCTGGCCACCGGGCCGCGGACCCCCGATCCGATCGGCTCGAGCCATCGCGGCGACCGCACCACGAGCGCGTCGTCCACGCCCCAGGCGAGCGCACCCCGCGGTCCCCACGCAGGGCGCGAGACCTCGCCGGGCTGTCGCACCACGAGGGCCGCGGCGCCCGGCTTCGCCGAGCACTAGCTGTCGGGTCCGGACAGATCTCGTACATACGCGACGGCGTCGCCTGCCGCCGCAACGCCGCGGAGCTGGCAGCCGGCGGCCCGGTCGGCGACCGCCGTCGGCGCGCCGCGCCCGTCCGCAACCGACTGCCGTTATCGACGCCACCCCGGCGGCGGCCCACCGCGCGCCGCGCACGGGTCCCCCGCGGCCGCGGCTCGGGATGCGCCGCGGAGGCCCAGCACGCCCGCGGCAGACACCGTCAGCTGACGCACCCCAAGATCAGCTTCGATCGCATCGCTTCCTCCCTCTCAATAGCCCGTCGCGTATTGGAAGTGCATCGGGTCGGGCTTCGAATCCCAGTTCAGGCCCCAGAAGAACCTGTGCCCCGGGTAGGGGCCTCGCCAGATATCGGGGAGGTAGGTGCCGTGACTTCTGACCGTCGATGCCCGTGCCGTTCCAGTGGTCCTGGCCCATCGGGTTGAGCGATGAATTGGTGTCGATCGCCGCGCCCCAGGCGTGCAGCGACCAGCTGGTCGTCCCTGCGATGTAGCGGCAGTTGTACCCGCCGACGAGCCACCTGACGGCGGCGTTGTTGTGGTCGGCCTCGACGTGGTTGCGGATGTTGTAGCCGACGTCCCGGCCGATATAGGAGTGGTAGTAGACGTACCCGGCGCCGTCGCTGGTCTTGCGACGGCCAGTACGACCTGGCGTCGTTCGCCTTGTCGCCGCAAACCGGCCCGAAGACGTCTTGGATCTCGGACAGCCCGTCGGGGCGCGGAGGGATCGCGTCGGACGAGTGGTCGTGGACCCACCCGTCCATGTGGTGCGCCCACGCGAGACGGACCGGCGACAGCGAACGACGCCGCGACCAGGGCGCCGCACGCGAGCACGGCGAGCGCGGACCTCCGCAGGGACATCGCCACCTCCTGACCATTCAGGGAGAGGCGGGGGCCGAAGGAGGCTACGGCCCGGTCGCAGCCCTCTTCGTGCGCTCGGTCACAGTCCGGGGCGTTCTCGCCAGGTGACTTCCGAAGGGCCTCCACCGCTTCATTGGCGCCCTCGATCGTGGCGAACGCGAACGCTCGCGCGCCCCGCCGGCCACGCCCGACGATCCTGGCCCGGAGGTCGACGCGCTCCGGCTGAGGACATCGACCGATCGCCCACGGCGCATCGGGGAAATCCGGGGCGAGACCGTCCCGCGCCACTGCTCGGCCACGACGTCGAGGCCCTCGCGCGGGGCCCCTCCCCAACTCCGCCCCCGGCTCGGCGTTCCGTCGGCGTCGAAGAACAGGACGCTCGACGGGATCACCGCGGCGTTGCAGAGCGACCCGGCCTCGGCGTCGCCGAACCCGTCCACGTACAACCCGAACGCGACGTGACCGCGCACACCGAGCTCGTCGAGATAGCGCCCGCGCTTCACCTCCTCGAGATCGCGCCGATTCGCTTCGAACGCGATCGTCGGCGGCCGCGCCGTGCACTCCGCGCGCGGTCCGCTCGCCGCCCGACGGCGAACATCCGCCTACTTCGACGCGGATTCCGCGGCGCCGACGGCCGCCTGGCCGGCCGCGAGACGCGCGGTCTCGACCCGGAACGGCGAACAGCTGACGTAGTCGAGCCCGATCTCGTGACAGAAGACCACGCTCGCGGGATCGCCCCCGTGCTCGCCGCAGATCCCGAGGTGGATCGACGGGTTCGCCGCACGCCCCTCGTCGCACGCGATCCGCATCAGCCGCCCGACGCCGGGCCGGTCGATCGTGACGAACGGGTTGGCCGGGACGAGCTTGCGCTCCTCGTAGAGGCCCGACGAACTTGCCGATGTCGTCGCGGCTGAACCCGAACGCCGTCTGCGTGAGGTCGTTCGTTCCGAACGAGAAGAAGTCGGCGATACCGGCGATCTCGCCGGCGGTCACGGCTGCGCGCGGGAGCTCGATCATCGTGCCCCACTCGAGGTGGCTGAGCTCGACGCCCTCGCGCGCGAGGATCTCGGCGGCGACGGCTCGAGCTCGGCTCGCATCTGCTGGAGCTCGCCGGTCGTCGCAACCAGCGGGATCATGATCTCGACTTTCGGATCGCCACCGGCCTTCCGCACCTCGCACGCGGCCTCGACGATCGCGCGCACCTGCATCGCGTACAGCCCGGGCTTCAAGATCCCCAGGCGCACGCCGCGCAGCCCGAGCATCGGGTTCATCTCGTGGAGCTGCCGTACCTTCGCGAGCACAGCTCCTGCTCCGGCACATCGTCGCCCCGCTCCTTGCCAAGGGCGACCTCGACCGACAGCTCGGTGAGGTCGGGCAGGAACTCGTGCAGGGGCGGGTCGAGCAGCCGAACGGTCACCGGCAGTCCGTCCATCGCCCGGAAGATCCCGACGAAGTCGCCGCGCTGCAGCGGCAAGCAGCGCGTCGTAGGCCGCCTGCTCCTCCTCGTCGGTCTCGGCGAAGATCATCTGCTGGACCGCGTGGACCCGCTCGGTCCCCAGGAACATGTGCTCGGTGCGGCACAGGCCGATGCCCTCGGCGCCGCGATCGCGCGCGTTCGAGGACTGCTCGGGCGTGTCCGCGTTCGCGCGCACCCGCACTTCGGCGGCGCATCGGCGATCCGCATCAAACGCTCGAACGCCTGCCAGATCGGCTGCTCTCGAGCCCCCTCGTCGCCCTGCCGCGCCTTCTCGAGACCGATTCCTCGAGGGGCTGCGCGCCCGCATAGACCGACCCGTCGAACCCGTCGATCGTGATCGTGTCGCCCTCGCGCACGACCTGACCGTCGGCGGAGAACGCCTTCGCCTCGAAGTCGATCTTGATGGCGTCGGCCCCGCAGACCGCCGGGATGCCCTCGCCGCGTGCGACGACGGCGGCGTGAGAGTTCGTGCCTCCGGCGCTCGTCAGGATCCCTTGGGACGCGATCATGCCGTGGTAGTCGTCCGGGGTCGTCTCGCGCCGGACGAGGATCACCTTCGCGCCGTCGTCCTTCGCCCAGCGCTCGGCCTCGTCGGCGCTGAACACCACCGCACCGATGGCCGCGCCCGGCGAGGCGTTGAG
This sequence comes from uncultured Actinomycetes bacterium, assembly GCA_963746995.1. Classification (GTDB taxonomy): domain Bacteria; phylum Actinomycetota; class UBA4738; order UBA4738; family HRBIN12; genus AC-51. The sequence continues at coordinate 347,935 of CAVVDF010000005.1, read as the reverse complement.
GCCGATGCGCGATCGGCGTCTCCCGTTCCTTCGCGGCCTCCGCGACCCGACGCTTGAACAGCTCCTCGAGCCGGTCCGCGTCCACCCGCAGCAGCGCCGTGTCCTCGTCGATCAGGCCCTCGTCGAGCATCTCGTAGGCCATCACCCACTCGGCGAACGCCGTGCGCTTGCCGACGCGCGTCTGCAGGATCCACAGCCTGCCCTTCTCGATCGTGAACTCGATGTCGCACATGTCGTGATAGTGGCCCTCGAGCGTGTCCATCACCTCGCGCAGACCCCCGATACGAGGCCGGGTCGAGCTCCTCGAGCTTCGCCAGTGGCAGGGTGTTGCGGATGCCCGCCACGACGTCCTCGCCCTGCGCGTTCGCCAGATAGTCGCCGTACGGCACCTGCTCGCCGGTCGAGGGGTCGCGCGTGAACGCGACACCCGTGCCCGAGTCGTCGCCGCGGTTGCCGAAGACCATCGCGACGACGTTCACCGCCGTGCCGAGGTCGTCGCTGATCTTGTTCTGCCGGCGGTAGTCGCGGGCCCGCTTGCCGTTCCAGCTCTTGAAGACCGCCTCGATCGCCAGGCGGAGCTGCTCCTTCGGGTCGGTCGGGAACGGGCTCCCCGTGTGCTCCCGGTAGATCGCCAAGGAACCGGTCGGTCAACCCCGCGAGGTCGTCGGCGTCGAGGTCGGTGTCCTGCGCGCCCTCGCCCTTCGCGGTCTTCGCGTCGTCGAGCGTGTCCTCGAACGCATCCGCGGGCACGTCCATCACGATCTTGCCGAACATCTGGATGAACCGGCGGTACGCGTCGCGCGCGAACCGCAGATCCCCGCCCGTCTGTTCGGCGAGACCTTTCACGGACTCCTCGTTCAGCCCGAGGTTCAGGACCGTGTCCATCATCCCCGGCATCGAGAACTTCGCACCCGAGCGCACCGAGACGAGCAGCGGGTCGTTCGCGTCGCCGAGCCCCTTGCCCATCGAGGTCTCGAGGCTCGCGAGGTGCTGGTCGACCTCCTCCATCAGTCCGGCGGGATAGCCGCCTTCGGCCAGATAGGTCAGGCACGCCTCGGTCGTGATCGTGAACCCGTGCGGGACGGGCAGGCCCATGTTGGTCATCTCGGCGAGGTTCGCGCCCTTGCCGCCGAGGAGGTCCTTCATGTCCTTGTTTCCCTCGGAGAAGTCGTAGACGTACTTGGTCACTGCATGCCTCCGGCAGGTCGAGTCGGTGCGGAACCGCCAGTCTAGCCAGGGCCGGGAGCCCGAGTGGCAGGAGCGCGCTGGTTTCGTCTTCGGTCTACGATGGGAACCTAGCTGTAGCACGGCTGTTCGGCACCGTCAGGCTGCGGCGTCGCGTGCTTCCGCGTCGGTCGCGAACACGGCCGTAACGTTCGATCCGTCGACCTCGACCTTGGGCACGACCACGCCGGTGGCGCCCCACGCGCCGAGCGCATCGGCGAACGCCGCGGCATCCTCGGGTGTGTCCCACGCGGTGCGGAGCACGACGACGACGTCGGTGCCGTCCGTGAACGCCCGGTAGGCGCCTCCGTCCCATCCGGCAGCGGCGGCGTCAGCCGTCGCGTCGTCGAGCCGGAGCGCGAGCATCGCCCGGAGCCATTCCTCGCCGATCGTCATCGCGTCGAGATCGCCCCAGGCAGGCCCGAGCTGCCCCGTGAGGTCGGGGATCGTCACCGGCGTCGGGCGATCCGTCGGGAACCGGTCGGGGTGGATCACCTGCTCGGTCGAGACGGGGAATCGACGAAACGCCTCGTCCACGGCGTCGACGCCCCCTCGGCCGGCGAGCGTGCCCACGAACGCCATCCCGCCGCTGTAGGGCCAGGTGTTGATCGCGTACAAGAACGGCGGGACGCCTGCCGGCGCGGAGCCCCCCGCGACCGCCTGTGCGATCGCATCGAGCAGGTCGCCAAGATCCACGTCGGGGTTCTCGGCGACCGAGGCGGCCGAGAAATACTGGGCGCTCCCTTCGACGAGTCCGAGGGCGGCGGCAGAGCGTTCGTCCTGGCACGTATTCGTGAGCCCATCGAGGCGCTTCAGGTCGAAGGTCTGGTCGTCGAGCGCGTGCGTCAGCTCGTGGGCGAGGGTGAGCCGTTCGGTGAATCCGAGATCGCCGGAACCCTCGTAGACGAGCTCTCCGGTCTCGGGGTCGTAGAACCCGATCACGTCGCCCGTCAGGAAGTTCCGATACGCCTCGTGCAAGTCGTCGTCGGGTCCGATCACCCCGATCGTGCGCCACGCGAACGTCCGACGGTCGTAGAGCTCCTTCGGGTAGTAGGCCTGGAAACTCTCCTGCAGACGTCGGTCCATCTCCTCGTTCGAGATCCCTTCGGCTGCCGGCGGGTGCGTGAACGCGTGCCCGCGCGCCTGCTCGACCTCCGACGCGATCGTCGACAGCTCGGGCGGGAGCTCCCCGGATGCCGGGGTCCCCGATGGCGTCGAGATCGGGACGCAAAGGTCGGCGATCGCACGAGCAAGGGTCGGCGCGCCGCCGGATTCCACCTTCGGGATCTCGAGCGTGCCGGCCGTGGGCGACTCCGAGGACGCGGTCGGCGCCCCGGTACTCGACGTCGCGGTCGTGCACCCCGCCGCCACGACGGCCGCGGTCACGAGTGCCGCGAGCAGTGCGGGGCGCCTCACTCGTCCCCCGCCGCCCGGGAAAGCGCGAACAGCGCGAACCCGATGGCACCGATCGCGAGTCCGATCGCCGCATACAGCGGCGCGAGCGCCGACAGGAACGAGATCGCGGCGACGCCGATCAGCGCCGCGGCGATGAGCAGCAGTGCGAACGCGACGAAGAACCATCCGAAGCCGCGTCGGTCGCTCACAGGCGGTCTCGCAGGTATCCCACCAGCGCGTCGATCGCGATGCGCTCTTGCACCATCGAGTCGCGCTCCCGAACGGTGACGGCCTTGTCCTCCAACGAGTCGAAGTCCACCGTCACGCAGAACGGGGTCCCGATCTCGTCTTGGCGCCGGTATCGGCGCCCGATCGCCCCGGCGTCGTCGTACTGCGTCATGAAGTGCTCCCGCACGATCGCGTGGAGTTGTTTCGCCTCCGGCGCCAGCCGCTCGTTCCGCGACAGGGGCAACACGGCGACCTTGACCGGCGCGAGGTCAGGGTGCAGGCGCAGGACCGTCCGCTTCTCGATCGTGCCCTTGGCGGTCGGCGCCTCGTCGACGGTGTACGCGTCGATCAGGAAGGCGAGGAGAGCCCGGTCCACGCTCACCGCGGGCTCGATCACGAACGGGTGGAACCGCGACTCCTTCTCCTGGTCGAAGTAGGTCAAGTCTTCGCCGCTCGCGGCTTCGTGCGCCTTGAGGTCGTAGTCGCCCCGGTTCGCGACGCCCTCGAGCTCGGCCCAATCGGTCCAGGGATAGGCGTACTCGAGGTCGACGGTGCGCTTGGAGTAGTGGCTGAGCTCCTCGCCTTCGTGTTCGCGCAAGCGGAGATGTTCCGGCTTGATGCCGAGATCCAGATACCACTGGTGGCGGGCCTCGATCCAGTAGTCGTGCCACGTCACATCGGTGCCGGGCTCGACGAAGAACTCCATCTCCATCTGCTCGAACTCGCGCATCCGGAAGACGAAGTTCCCGGGTGTGATCTCGTTGCGGAACGACTTGCCGATCTGCGCGATCCCGAACGGGAGCTTCTTGCGCGAGGTCGTTTGGACCTGCGCGAAGTCGACGAACATCGCCTGCGCCGTCTCGGGCCGCAGGTACACCGCGTTGTCCTCGTCCGGGACCGGCCCCATGTGGGTCTTGAACATCAGGTTGAAGGCGCGGGGGTCGGTGAAGCCCTTCCCGCCGCAGTTCGGGCACACGCGAGGCTCGGGCAGGTGATCCTCCCGGAAGCGCTGGTGACAGCTCAGGCACTCGACGAGCGGGTCGTGGAAGACCTCGAGATGCCCGCTCGCTTCCCAGACCTTTGGCGACATGATCACCGCGGCGTCCAGCCCGACGACGTCGTCGCGCAGCTGCACCATCGAGCGCCACCATGCCTGCTTGATGTTGTTCTTCATCTCGACGCCGAGCGGACCGTAGTCCCACGACGAGCGGAGGCCTCCATAGATCTCGGAGGACTGGAAGGCGAACCCGCGACGCTTCGCGAGCGAGACGATCTCATCCATCAGGTCTGGCACCTGGTGGCTCCTTTCGGTACCCGGCCGCCGGCTGCGGCCGCTGGCGTGGTTGCCATCGTACGGGGTCCGGCGGCCGCGGCCGGCGGCCTGGTGCGAGCGCAACCGAACCTCCATGGGTGGTCGCGACCTGCCGATGCCTCAGTCATGACCGCGCCTCGCACCTGCCGCGCGTGCGGCGCCGACCTGCCGGCGGACGTCCGGTGGTGCCTGCGCTGCTACGAACCCACACGCGAACTCACGCCCCGAGCGCCGGTGTGGAACGCGGGCGAGTTCGTCGACACACCGATCGTCACGAAAGGACCGGTTCCGCACTGGTCGCGGTGGGAAAAGAGCGCGACAACGTTCGGCCCCGTCGGTCGGGTGGGCGCGACGGTCGTCGCGGTCCTGTGGCTCCTCGCCTCGACGGCGAGGAGCCCGCTCACCTTGCTCTTCGTCCTGCCGCTCGTCGGCATCGTCCTTCGGGAGATCTGGCGACCGGGGTGGGTCCTGCCCCGGGCCGAGACCGCTCCGCAGACCTCGCGTCCAACCGAACCCATGTCCTCGTGGCTCTGGGATCGGTCGGAGTTCCTGCGGACCGTCATCCTCGCGGTCATCGCCCTGGTGGGGGTGGCCATCTTGATGGCGAGCGGTCAGCCCGTCGCCAAGTTCATCGTCGTGATAACCGCCGTCGTGGCCGGCGTGCTCTGGCTGTTCCGGAGGGTCGGCGGCTGACCGCTCAGGCGTCTTCGGCGATACCGCCGAAGCGCCGCTCCCGCTTCTGGAAGTCCCGGATCGCCTCGAAGAGGTACTCGCGCGTGAAGTCGGGCCAGAACACCGGCGTGAACCACAGCTCGGAGTACGCAAGCTCCCACAGCAGGAAGTTCGACGTGCGCATCTCGCCGCTGGTGCGGATCAGCAGATCGGGGTCGGGCATGTCGGGGCATAGAGGCGAGACGCGATCGCGTCGTCGTCGATCTTCGAGGGCTTGAGGGTACCGGCCTGCACCTCGCGGGCGAGCTGCTTCACGGCATCCACCACTTCCTTGCGACCGCCGTAGTTGAACGCGATCGTGAGCGTCATCCCGGTGTTGTCGCGGGTGAGCTCCTCGGAGATCTCGATCTCCCGCAGCACGCTGCGTGGCACGCGCCAGTCGCGCCGGCCGATGAACCGGATCCGCACGTTCATCGAGTGCAGTTCGTCGCGGCGCCGCCGCAGCAGCCCGCGGTTGAAGTTCATCAAGTAGAGCACCTCGGCGGGCGGCCGAGACCAGTTCTCGGTGGAGAAGGCGTAGACGGTGAGCCATGCAACGCCGACCTCGACGGCTCCCTTCACCGTGTCCCAGAGCGCTTCCTCGCCGGCGCCGTGACCCTCGGTGCGCGGAAGCCCACGTTGCTTCGCCCACCGGCCGTTGCCGTCCATCACGATCGCCACGTGTGCGGGAACCCGCGTGCGATCGATGTCGCCGAGGTAGCTGCTCATCGCGCCGTCCGCACGAGCATCGGGACGGACCGCATCCGCCGCTCCAGGTGGTATTCCGTGAAGCCGACCAGCATCGCGCGCGCGTCGGCGGCGACCGCCTGATCGGGCGGCGCGCCCGCGCCGACGACGGTCAGGTCGGTGCCGGCCAGCCACGCGAGGTACGCGAGCGCCGGCGGCGATACAGGCCTGGCGCCCGCGTCGGCACACCCGGCGCACACCGCCCCGCCCAGTCCCGCCGACCACAAACGGATATCGGCGGCGCCGCAGACCGCGCACGCGGTCAGCGAGGGATGGAACCCGGACAGCGACAGCAGCTTCAACAGGTACGACTCGGCAACGGCCGCCGGGTCGGCAGGACCGGCGTCGAGCGACCGCAGGCCGTTGAGCAACAAGACGACGAGCGGCACGTTGCGCTCGTGCTCCTCGGCGACCTTGTCCGCGGCCTCGACCATCGTCTCGGCCGCTGCGAACAGCGCCAGGTCGTCACGGATGTGACGGTGGGTGGCCACTACCTCTGCCTGGGTGATCGTGTCGAGCGCGCCCCGGCCTCGATAGAGCATCAGGTTCACATGCGTGAAGGGCTCGAGACGCCCGCCGAAGCGCGAGGTGGTCTTGCGGATGCCTTTGGCGACCGCCCGAACCTTGCCGGAGCCCTGAGTGAGGATGGTCACGATCTTGTCGGCCTCGCCGAGTTTGACCGAACGCAGGACGATCCCCTGCTCCTTGTAGGGAGGCATGCGCGGATGGTAGCGCCGAGAGAGGCCCCCAGGGCACTCTCGGCGTGTGTTCTTTCCGTTGCGACGCCGAAGAAACGCGCTGGTCAGGCGCCGGCCATCCGTCCCTCGGCCCGGCCACAGCGGCAAGGTCATGCGGTCTCGATGAGCCGATCCAAGAGCCCCGAAGCACCGATCCGGAAGCGTGCGGGACCGGGCCAGTCCTCGCCGAGGATCGCTCGCGCGCAGGCGAGGAACGCCCGGGCGGCCGCAACCGTGCGGACACCGCCGCTCACCTTCAAACCGACTGGGCGCTCAGCGTCGGCGATGAGACCGGCGAGTCTGGCGACCGCCTCCAGGCTCGCCCCCGGGGCGCCCTTGCCCGTCGAGGTCTTCAAGAAGTCTGCCCCAGCCGCGATGGCGGCCCGACCCAGGGTCTCGATCGCGGCGTCGTCGAGCGCGCCGCTCTCGAGGATCGCCTTCCAACGGGCGCTGCCGGCCGCCTCGCGGGTGGCAGTAAGTTCGGCGGCTAGCGCCGCCGGCTGCGTCACCAGGGCGCGGTTGACCACCACATCGACCTCGTCGGCACCGGCGGTGAGCGCCGCTGCGATCTCGGCTAGCCGGACCTCGAGCGGCTGATCGGCGGTCGGGAAGCCGCCCGTCGCGCACGCAACCCGTACGGGTGATCCCGCCAAGGACGCCGCCGCGATGGGCGCGAACCTCGGCCAGACGCACACGGCCGCCACAACGAGATCCGGGTGTCCGGGGACGGGCTGCAGCGCGCGTCGGCAGAGCGCCGCCACGCTCGCCTCGTCGTCGTCGTCACCGAGCGAGGTCAGATCGAGGCATCGCACGAGCACCTCGACGTCGGCGTCCACGATCAGAACCCCAGTCGCTCGAGCGCCTTGGGGTCGCGCTGCCACTCCTTCAACACCTTCACGTGCAGATCGAGGAAGACCTGCGCGCCGAGCATCGTCTCGAGCTCCACACGGGCCCGCGATCCGATCGTCTTGAGCGTCTGCCCCCCGGCGCCGATCACGATGCCTTTCTGCGAATCGCGTTCCACGATCAGCGATGCGTGGATCGACACCACCTCGCCGGTCCGATCGAGCTCCTCGACGATCACCGCGATCGAATGCGGCACCTCCTGACGCGTGACCTGCAGCGCTTTCTCCCGGATCGTCTCGGCGATCCGCGTCTCGAGTGACTGGTCCGTCACGTCGTCCGGCGGATACAGCGGCGGCCCGTCCGGCATCCGCCCGACGATCAGGTCGCGGAGCAGGTCGACACCGGCGCCGGTCGCCGCCGACACGGGCACGATCTCGACGAACGATCCGAGGTCGGCGGCGGCCACGAGTTGCGGGACCTCGCCGTGCGCCCGAACGGCATCGAGTTTGTTCACGACGCAGATCGCCGGCGCTCCCGCGGAGTGCACCTGTTGCTCGTAGACATAGGCATCGCCGCGCCCCACGCCGGCGGCCGCGTCCACCACCTGCACGACAAGATCGACGCCGTCGACCGCGTCCCCCACGAGGTCGTTCAATCGGACACCCAGCAGCGTCTTCGGCTTGTGGAAGCCCGGGGTGTCGGTAAACACCACCTGCGCGGTCTCGGTCGTCCAGATCGCCCGGATGTCGCGCCGCGTGGTCTGCGGCTTGTCCGACACGATCGCGACCTTGTGTCCGACCAGCGCATTCACGAGCGAGGACTTCCCGACGTTGGGCCGACCCACCACCGCGACGATCCCACTGCGGAATCCCTCGGGCCAGGTCACGCCGGGCTCTCGAACGGCGCGGGGAGGAGGTCGGCGAGCGGCCACTCGGCGCGCAAGCCACCGAGCGTCGCCGAGAGCACCACCGAACCGGGACCAAAGGTCCAGAGCACCTGCCGGCAGCCGCCGCACGGCGGTGTCGGTGTCGGCGCGTCGGTCACGATCGCGATCGCGTCGAACGCGCGATCGCCCGCCGCGACCATCGCCGCCACGGCGTTGCGCTCGGCGCACATCGAGAGTGGCAGGCTCGCGTTCTCGACGTTGACGCCGACGTAGATCCGGTCCCCGGCACGGATCGCCGCCCCCACGGCGAAACCTGAATGCGGCGCGTACGCACGAGCCCTCGCCGCGCGCGCTGCGTCGACCAGAGCGGCGACGCGCTGGTCAGCCATCGTCGGCGACGTCCTCGGGATCGGCGGTCGACGCCGCGCGCGTGATCACCACGGATGCGACGCGGCGTCCTTGCACCTCGTCCGCTCGGAACAACAGCCCCTGGAACGACTCTTCGTCCCCGGCGTCGGGGATCTTGCCGAAGATGTCGAGGACGAGGCCACCGACCGTGTCCCACTCCTCGTCCGGAAGGTTCGCTCCGAGCAGATCGTTCACATCGTCGATCGAGGTCTTACCCGAAACGCGATAGACACCGTCGCCGAGTGGCTCGATCTCCGGCTCCTCGACGTCGTATTCGTCGGTGATCTCACCCACCAGCTCTTCCAGCAGATCCTCGAGCGACACGATCCCGGTCACCGACCCGTACTCGTCCGTGACCAGAGCCTGATGGAACTTCTCCTGCTGCATCTCCTTCAGGAGATCGGCCACCTTCTTCGATTCGGGCACGAAGTGCGCCTGTCGCATCAGCTCTTCGAGCGGCGCGTCGAGCTCACCCTGGTGCATCGCCCGCAGGACGTCTTTCGCGAAGCAGACGCCCACGACATCGTCGAGATCTTCATGGAAGACCGGGATCCGCGAGTATCCGTGCTCGAGCATCAGCGCCTGCACATCATGCAGCGAGGCAACGTCCTCGATCGCGACGATGTCGGGCCTCGGCACCATCACCTCGCGCGCGATCGTGTCGCCGAACTCGAAGATCGAGTGGATCAGCTCCTTCTCCTCCTCCTCGATCTCACCTTCGCTCGAGGCGACCTCGGCGCTCGCCCGCAGCTCCTGCTCGGTGATGTAGGGGCCCTGCTTCAGGCCCTTACCGGGCATGAGCACGTTCGCGAGCTTGAGGAGGGCGTTCGCGACCGGTCCGAGGACGCGTCCGAGGAACCCGATCGGCGGGGCGATGAACAACGCCACGGTGTCGGTCCGCATGATCGCGAACGTCTTGGGCGTGACTTCCGCGAAGACGAACAGCAGCAGCGTCATCACGATCGTCGCGATCAACTCGCCGGCGCTCTCGTACTTACGCACCGCGAACGACGTCGCCACCGTGGAGCCACCGATCGTGAAGAGCAGCGTCAAGAACAGCACGACATTCAGGTACGGCGCGGGGTTCTCAACGATCCGAGCGAGCTGGATCGCGCCGCGGCGCCCTTCCTCCCGGAGGCGCACCGCGCGGACGCGGTTCGTTCGCGTGATCGCGACCTCGGATGATGCGAAGAACCCGACACACACGATCGACAGCACGATCACGACGATGGAAAGCCAGTCGGTGCTCGTCATGGTGCCCGCACCCCGCTGTAGCGCTCTTGCCGCGCCCACATCGCCGCTTTGTCGGCGTCCTCTTCGTGGTCGTAGCCAAGGAGATGCAGGATGCCGTGCACGAGCAGCAGGCGAAGCTCAGCGTCAGGGTCGCCGGGATTGTTGCGCGCGGCGACCGCGGGCGCGATCACGACATCGCCGAGCAGGCGCGTCCCGCCTGCGTCCGCGTCATCGAGCGGAAAGCTGAGCACGTCGGTCGGTCCCGGCTCATCCATGTATCGCACGTGGAGATCCTCGATCTCGGCGTTCTCGACGAAGCTGACAGACAGCTCCACATCGTGCAGACCCTCACCCAGCAATGTCGTGCGGGCCAGCGCGGTGAGCGCGGGCTCGTCGAGCGGCGACGTTTGCCGATCGCTGATCAGGATCGAGGGTCGGTCGAGTGGAGGGTCGTCATGCTCGCTCATCGGCGCTCAGTCCTCGACCGTCAATCGCTGTTGCCCGAACCGGCCGTACGCCTCGACGATCTCCTGCACGATCTGGTGCCGCACAACGTCCTTGCCCCCAAGATGTACGAACGAGATCCCGTCGATGTCCGTCAGGATCTCCTCGACGACGCCGAGACCGCTCTGCCCGCCCTGCAGGTCAACCTGCGTCGCGTCACCGTTCACGACGGCCCTCGATCCGAACCCGAGGCGGGTGAGGAACATCTTCATCTGCTCGGGGGTCGTGTTCTGCGCCTCGTCCAAGATGATGAAGGCGTCGTTCAGGGTGCGGCCACGCATGAACGCCAACGGCGCCACCTCGACGATCCCGCGCTCCATCAAGCGTGGCAATGTGTCGGGACCGGTCATCTCGTACAGCGCGTCATAGAGCGGGCGCATGTACGGATCGATCTTCTCGTAGAGCGTGCCGGGCAGGTACCCGAGCCGCTCTCCTGCCTCGACGGCGGGTCGCGTGAGGATGATGCGCGAGACCTCACGTTCCTGGAGTGCGCGGACGGCGACGGCGACGGCGAGGTACGTCTTGCCCGTTCCCGCAGGGCCGATCGCGAAGGTCACCGTCGAACGGCGGATCGCGTCCACGTAGCGCTTCTGCCCGAACGTCTTCGGAGCGATCTTCGTGCCGCGGGAGGACAGGAGGTTGTCGCCGAGCACGTCCGAGGGCCGCGGTGTCTCGCCGCCGGCGGCGTCCGGTCTGCCGGGTGTGGCAACCATCGCGATCGTCTGGCGAACGGTGTCGTCGGAGACCTCGTGGCCCTGCTCGAGGAGTTCAAGGAGTTCCTCGAAGACGCGGCCGATCTGCTCCGTCACCTCGGGGCGTCCGGTGATCGTGATCTCGTTGCCGCGAACCAGGACGTCAGCCGGGAATGCCGCTTCGATCTGCTGCAGGAACGCGTCGCGCTGACCGAGCAGGGTCACCATCGACTGGTGCCCGGGGACGAGGATCTTCACTTGCGTGGTGGCGGTCGCCACGTGTCCGTTCGATCCGGGGCCGCGCCCCGCTCCCTCCTGCTTTCGACGACGACGGCCGCCCGGTGGACGGCCGCGCCTATCCTACCCCGTCAACCCGGCGGCCACTGCATCGGGCGTCCGCCGAGCAGGTGGAAATGCAGGTGGAACACGCTTTGTCCGGCGTCGGGACCCACGTTCGTCACGAGCCGCCAACCGCTCTCGTCGATGCCCTCGGTTCGGGCCAGATGCGCTGCAGCCTGGGCAATATCGGCCATCATCGCGCCGTCGTCGTCGCTCGACGTCCTCGAGCGAGGCGATGTGCTGTTTGGGGATGAGCAGGACGTGCGTCGGCGCCTTCGGGTCGAGGTCACGGAACGCCACGATCCGATCGGATCTCGCGCAGGATCTCGGCCGGGATCTCCCGGGCCGCGATGCGGCAGAAGATGCAACTCGTGTCGCCCATGACCCGCGAGCCTAGTACGCCGGACGGCGCAGGGCCCCTGCGCTCTCGCCCTTGGCGGGCTCCCCTCGGAGCGCGGCGAGTTGCTCGAGCAGCCGCCGCTCCTCACGCGACAGGTCCGTCGGCGTGACGACATGGACCGTGACGAACAGGTCGCCCCGCCCGCGCCGCTGGAGGTTCGGCACGCCCTGGCCCTTGATCCGGATCACCGTGCCGGAGGCCGTGCCCGGCGAGATCTCGATCGTTTCCTCGGCTTCGAGCCCCGGGACGACGAGTTTCGCCCCCAGCGTCGCCTGGGTGATCGAGACGTCGAGCACGCCGTAGAGATCCTGACCCCGGCGTTCGAACGAATCGGATGCCTCGACCTCGAGCCCGACGAAGAGGTCCCCCGACGGACCTCCGGCGACGCCCGCGTGCCCAGCTCCGCTCACCCGCAGCTCCATCCCGTCGGAGACACCGGCCGGGATGTCGAGCGTCACCGGCGAGGTGGCGCGCACCCGCCCAGCGCCTCCGCAGACGGGGCAGCGGTCGACGATCTCCTGCCCCGTGCCCTCGCAGGCCTGGCACGGGGCGCTCGTCATCAACGTGCCGAAGACGCTGCGACGAGCCGACTGCACCTCGCCCGTGCCCCCGCAGGTTCGGCACGCGATCGGCGCCGTCCCCGGCGCGGCACCGTTGCCGAGGCACGCGTCGCACGATGCGAGTCGTTCGAGCTCGACCTCGCGCCGCACGCCGAAGACGGCGTCGGCGAACCCGATCCGCATGCGGACCGCGAGATCCTCTCCCTGCCGTGTACGGCTGCGAGTTCGGCGCCGGCCGCCGCCACCGAAGCCACCCAAGCCGCCACCGCCGAAGAACATCTCGAAGATGTCGGAGAGATCGGTGAACCCGGCGGTGCTCGGCCCGCCCGCCGATCCGAAGGTGTCGTAGCGCGCCCGCTTGTCGGGGTCGGACAAGATCTCGTAGGCGCCCGCGACCTCCTTGAATCGCGTTTCCGCGGCGGGATCTCCGTTGACGTCCGGGTGATGTTCCCGGGCGAGCCGTCGGTATGCCTTGCGGATCTCGTCGTCGGAGGCACTGCGTTCGACGCCGAGGATCTCGTAGAGATCGCGGACCGGCGCCACCTACTGCTCCTGTTCCGCGGCGTCGGACAACCGTCGCGCGACCGCGCGCACCGCGGTCATCGCCGACAGGTAGTCCATCCGTGTCGGACCGACGATGCCGATCGTCCCGACGGTCGCGTCGCCGGCCCTGAACGGCGCGGCCACGATCGACGCTCCCCATTCGGCGGTCGATGGATGCTCGTCGCCGATCGTGACGCGCACATCGTCGGCTCGGCGCGATGTCCCGCAAGACGTGGAGCATGTCCTGCTCGCGCTCCAGCGTTTCGAACAGCCGTCGCAGCGTGTCGTGTCGCCAGGCCTGAGTCTCGTCGGTCAGGTTCGCGACACCGCCGACGACCACGTGGGCCGCGCGCTCGCCCTGGGTGGCCATCCGCAGCGCGTCGGCGGCGATCAACAGGACGTCGTGGACGCCGGCTGGCTCGCGCGCCGCCATCCGCAGCAGGCTGACCTGCGCATCCAGATACGTCGAGCCACGGACCTCGTCCAGCCGGCGCCCCGCAGCCTCGACAGCCGCGCCATCGATGTGATCGGGACGATCGACGATCTGCTTGTCCACCCGGCCGTGCTGTCCGACCGCGAGGACCAGCAGGGTCGGGCCCATGTCGATCGCCTCGAGCCGTATGAGCTGTTCGTCGGACGGCCCGGGCGGTACGGCCAAGCCCGCGTATTGCGTGAGCCGCGACAGGAGTTGCACCGACCCCTTCAGCACCTCTTCGAGGTCCAAGATCACGTCGGCGAAGTGCGCCGCGATCTGCGCGTCGCTGCGCCTCTTTCAGGCGGGTCGGAGCAGGCAACGCGTCGACGTAGTGGCGGTATCCCGCGTCGGTCGGGATACGGCCGGCAGACGTGTGCGGGTGCGACAGGTAGCCCTGCTCTTCGAGCGCGGCCATCTCGTTGCGGATCGTGGCGCTCGAGACACCGAGCCCGGCACGCTCGGCGATCGTTTCGGAGCCCACCGGCTCGCCGGTTGCCACGTACGCCTCGACGACCACGTGCAACACCGTGGCCTTGCGCGCGGAGAGCTCGGGTCGATCCGCCATGACAGGATGATAGCTGGCACTCTTCGCCGCAGAGTGCTAAGGAGTCGCGGTCAGCACGGCATCGATGAGTACGCCTGCGGCGATCGCACCGTCGCCTCGGTCGTATCGGCTTGGGCTGCAAGGGCGTCTCGATACTCGAGCACCGCACGGCGGAGGGTGCGCACCTTCACTGCGAGATCGGCGTCCCCACCGGCAGCAACCGCGTCGGCGTCGGCCGCAAGCGTCCCAGCCAGCCGTGTCAACGCATCCTCCCGAAGGGTCTGCAGGTCGCGCAGGTGCAGACAGAGGGCTTCCGTCGTGGAGAGCGAGGCTGGGGCGGCTGGTGGACGCGGTCGACGCGCCCGTGTCCCCCAGCGCCGACAACGCGAACGCAGGCGCCGATGACGGCCACGATGCCGACGACCGCGATCAGCTGCGAGGCGCCCCCGTGTCGGCCGGCGACCGGCCTCCGTCCTTCTCCCCCGGGCTCCGCCGGCCGCGGCAGCGACGTCCTGCGCACCGTCCCCCGCAGAGTGCGGGGGCGCGATATCGTCCGGCGCCAGCTCGCCCATCGTGACGCCGCCGTGCTCGTGGCCGCATTCCGGGCACGTCCACTCGGTGGTCCCGGGTCGCATGTGGAATCGGGTCGCGCAGTCGTCGCACGCCACGAACACCCAGACGGCCCCACAGCGTTCGCACGTGTAGCCCTCGGCGTTGTCGATTGCTGCGACGTGGCGCACCGAGGGCAGGTACCACGGCATGACGGCAACCCTACGCCGGCGCGGCTCGACGTCAGCCCGAGCACGAGCTCGTTCAGCAGCAACATGCCCCGTTCGGTCGGCACCAGCGTGCCGAGCTCGTCATCGAGGAGCCCGCTCGCAACGAACGGCTCGTACCGCTCGAGCTCGAACCAGCTCGCCGGCACGCCCTCGAGGATCCGCAGCCTGAGGAAGACCTCCTCGAGGTAGGCATCGGAGGGTCGAGCGACTCGCTGCCGCCGATCGGCAGCTCGCCCGCCTCGACCGCGCTCAAGTATGCCTCCGGCGGCCGCACGTTCCACCACCGCACGTCGTCGCGGTATGCGTGCGCCCCGGCGCCGAGGCCCGCGTAGGGCCGCCGCTCCCAGTAGCCGAGGTTGTGCCGGCATTCGTACCCCGGCTTCGCCCAGTTCGAGACCTCGTAGTGGCGGTAGCCCGCGTCACGCAGCAGCTCGCACGCGAGCATGAACATGTCGGCCTGCACGTCGGGATCCGGCGCCGGGCGCGCGCCCGCGGCGACCTGCCGACCGAGCGGCGTCGACGGCTCGATCGTGAGCGCGTACGCGGACACGTGCTCGGGCGCGAGCGCGATCGCCTCGCGGAGTGTGCGCTCCCACGACTCGATCGTCTCGCCGTCGGTGCCGTAGATCAGATCGAGGTTCACGTTGTCGTAGCCGGCACGCCGCGCCGCGCGCATCGCCGCGTGCACCGACGCCGGCTGGTGGATCCGCTCGAGCGACGCGAGCACGGCCGGGTCGAACGACTGCGCCCCCATCGACAGACGCCGTAGCCGGCATCGCGGAGCGCCGCGAGCGACGCCTCATCGACCGTGTCGGGGTTCGCCTCGATCGTCACTCTCGGCACCTCGCCGGTCGATCGCGAAGCGGTCGCGCAGGTGCACGAGCAAGCGCCCGGAGGTCAGCAGGCGCCATCGTGGTCGGCGTGCCCCCCCGAGGAACACGCTCACGAACGCGCGTCCCCTCCCAGCCGGGCGCCGCGAGCGTCGCCTCGTCGAGCAGCGCACGCAGGTACCGCGGCTCGGAGCTCGTCCAGCCCCGCGTAGGCGTTGAAGTCGCAGTACCCGCACCGCGTGAGGCAGAACGGGATGTGGACGTAGATCCCGGCTTCGTCGCTCATTTCCTGCCGCCGGCCTTCGCGCCGTCGTCCACGCGCAGCGCCGCGATGAACGCCTCCTGCGGCACGTCGACCTTGCCGACCCGGCGCATCCGCTCCTTGCCTTTCTTCTGGGTCTCGAGGAGCTTGCGCTTCCGGGTGATGTCGCCGCCGTAGCACTTCGCGAGCACGTCCTTGCGCTTGGCCTTCACGGTCTCGCGGGCGATCACCTTCGAGCCGATCGCGGCCTGCACCGCGACGTCGAACAGCTGTCGCGGGATCAGCTCCTTCAGCCGCTCGGTCATCCGCTTGCCGTACTCGTAGGCCTTGTCGCGGTGCACGACGCTCGAGAACGCGTCGACCGGTTCGCCGTGCAGCATGACGTCGACCCGCACCAGCTTCGACTCCTGGAAGCCGTACGGCTCGTAGTCGAGGCTCGCGTACCCGCGCGTGCGCGACTTCAGCTGATCGAAGAAGTCGAACACGATCTCGGCGAGCGGCAACACGTAGTGCACCTCGACACGTTCGGGCGTGAGGTACTTCATGTCGACCATCTCGCCGCGCCGGCCCTGGCACAGCTCGAAGACCGCGCCCAGGTACTCGCTCGGCGTGATGATCGTCGCGTACACGATCGGCTCCTCCACGCGTCTCGTAGTCCCCGCCGGGCGGCATCTCGGCGGGGTTGTGCACGATCGTCTCCTCGCCTCCCTTGAAGACGTGGAACTCGACGTTGGGCGCGGTCGAGATCAGCTCGAGGTCGAACTCGCGCTCGAGGCGCTCGCGCACGATGTCCATGTGCAACAGCCCGAGGAACCCGACGCGGAACCCGAACCCGAGCGCCTGCGAGGTCTCGGGTTCGTAGATCGAGCGCCGAGTCGGAGAGCTTGAGCTTGTCGAGCGCCTCGCGCAACGCCGCTGTAGTCCGATCCGTCCGCCGGGAACAGCCCCGACCACACCATGGGCTTGGGCTCGCGGTAGCCGGGCAGCGGCTCGGCGGCGGCTGCCTTGCCCGCGAGCGTGATCGTGTCGCCGACCTTCGCGTGGTGGACGTCCTTGAGCCCGGTCACGAGGTAGCCGACCTCGCCCGGCACCGAGCGCGTCGACCGGCGTCGCCTCCGGCGCCATCACCCCCGCCTCCTCGGCCTCCGAGGTCACGTGCGTCGCGAACATCTTGATCTTCGCGTTGCTCGGCAGACGGCCACGCTTGATCCGGACGTAGGTGATCACGCCGCGATAGGTGTCGAACGCGGAGTCGAAGATCAACGCCTGCAGCGGCGCGTCGGCGTCCCCGACCGGCGGCGGCACACGCTCGATCACCGCGCTGGAGCAGCTCGGCAACGCCCGCTCCCGACTTCGCCGAGACCCGCAGGATCTCCTCGGGGTCGCAGTCGAGCAGGTGCGCGAGCTCGTCGGCGCGCGCGTCGGGCTCGGCGGCCGGCAGGTCGATCTTGTTGAGCGCCGGCACGATCGTGAGCCCGGCGTCGCGCGCGAGGTGGTAGTTCGCGAGCGTCTGCGCCTCGAGGCCCTGGGCGGCATCGACCAGCAGGATCGCGCCCTCGCACGCAGCGAGCGACCGCGAGACCTCGTAAGTGAAATCGACGTGGCCCGGTGTGTCGATCAGGTTGAGCTCGAAGCCCTCGTGCAGCAAGCGCACCGCCTGGGCCTTGATCGTGATCCCGCGCTCGCGCTCGAGGTCCATCTTGTCGAGGTACTGCGCACGCATGTTGCGGCCCTCGACCGTGTGGGTGATCTCGAGCATGCGGTCGGCCAGCGTCGACTTCCCGTGGTCGATGTGCGCCACGATGCAGAAGTTCCGGATGTGGGAGATCTCGGTCGACACGGCCGCCCCATGGTACGGGCCGCCGTCGCAGGCAGCAGGAGCATCGTATGCCGCTGGTAGACTCCCCGGCTCGTATGGCAAACATCAAATCGCAGAAGAAGCGCAACATCCAGAACGAGAAGCGCCATCAGCGCAACATCGCCGACAAGAGCGCGCTCAAGACCTCCACGAAGAAGGTCCACGCCGCCGTCGCGGCGGGTGACGGCGAGGACGCCCTCGCGCGCCAGCGCGAGGCCGCCCGAGCGCTCGACAAGGCCGCCAGCAAGGGCGTGCTGCACAAGCGCACGGCCGCGCGCAAGAAGAGCCGGCTCGCCAAGGCCGCGAACGCAGTCTCGGCCTAGCGCATCACGCGGCGATCGCCGCGATCAGCACCGGCATCACGACGTCGCCCGGCGCGCCCGACTTCAAGGCACGGTCCGTCTCGGCGACCCGTCCGTGGATCGTGACGAGCTCCGCGAGGGTGAAGTTGCGTGCCTGCTGCTGGTAGCGGCGGGCCTGCCACTCGAACCGTAGCCCGGCCTGCTTGGCCAGCTGGCCGGCGGAAGCCGGTCCGGGCAGCGCACGCACACGGATCAGATCGCGCACCCGCGCGGCGATCCCGCCGAGCACCATCAGCGCATCGTCGCCGCCCTCCTCGATCGAGCGGAGCGCGCGGATCGCGCCCGGCAGGTCCTTGCCGAACGCTCGGTCGCACAGGTCCCAGGTCTTCTGCTCGCCGAGCCCGCGGAACTGCTGATGCACCTCGGCGGGCGTGACCTTCTGTCCCGCGAAGGCGCCCGCAAGCTGCTGCAGGGCCGAGGCGAGCTGCGCGATGTCGTCGCCGAGCGTCTCGACCAGCGCCCGGGCGGCCTGGGGTGAGAGGTCGAGCCGCTGCGCACTGCGCCCGTTGCACCAGCCACGGCTCGAGCTCCTTGCGCGCGAGCTGCACCTGACGGATCTCGCCCACGGGGTCGACGAGCTTCAGCAGCGCCGCCGGTGGCTTGCCCCGTTCCGCTACGGTGCACGCGAGCACGAGCGGCGCGGCCGGATCGGGTGAGGCCAGGTAGACGCCAAGCTCCCGCAGAGCGTCCTTCGGCAAGGCACGGCAATCCGTGACGACCAGCGCGCGTGGCTCCCCGAACAATGAGGGCGTGGCGAGGTCCTGAAGCACCCCGGGGTCCATTCACCGGCCTCGACCTCGGTCGCACGCAATCCGGCCACCAGCGCGAGCGCCGCTTCGCGCACGAAGAACGCGTCCTCCCCCCACAGCAGGGTCACGGTCGCGTCGCTCATCCGCCGATGGTACCGGTGAGGGGGGACGCTGAACCCTCGCCCGTCACATCTCCGTCCGCTCCTGGGCTCAAGGCCGGGTTGCGGGGCCGGTCCCTTCCAGGGAAGGATGCGAGCGTGGACGTCCACGAGACCCGATACGCGAAGACGGCGGATGGCGTCCACATCGCGTTCCAGATCTCGGGGCAGGGACCGATCGATCTCCTCTGGTCAGAAGGATGGCTCTCGCACGTCGAGCTCCTGTGGGAGTACCCGCCGTATGCGCGCTGGATGGAGATGCTCGGTCGTTCGTTCCGCGTTCTCCACTTCGACAAGCGCGGGATCGGCCTCTCCGATAGGACCGCTTCGCCGGATCTCGAAACCCGGATGGAGGACGTGCGAGCGGTTCTTGACGCTGCGGGGTCGGAGCGCGCCGTCCTGCTCGGCGAGGGACCCGACGGGGGCGGTGTGTCCGCGATCTACGCAGCGACGTTCCCGGAACGCGTGTACGCGATGATCCTCTGGCACTTTCGCGCCCGAGCCGCCTGGGCTCCCGACTATCCCTGGGGACAGCGGCCAGAAGCAGCGGGGCGGTACACGATCGAGGATCTGAGCGCGGGTTGGGGGCGCGAAGACACGATCGTCGCCTATTCGAAGGCGATGGGCGCACAGACACCCCTCGACGACCCTGCATTCGCTCCATGGGCTGCTCGGTGGACTCGATATGCCGCTGCTCCCGGCGATCTCCTCGAGCAAGCGCGGATCTGGTACGAGATCGATCTACGGGGCGTGCTGCCGGCGATCCACGTCCCGACCCTGCTCCTGTACCGGCGCGCCTATGCGGGCACGTCTTTGGAGGAGATGGAGTACCTGCGCGGACTCATCCCTGCCGCTCGGGTCGAGGCGGTTGGAGGGACGGACGAACAGCCCTTCTTCGGGGACCCGTCAGACGTCGTCGAACCGGTGGCTCGCTTCGTCGACGAGATCCGATCCGAGGAGGCGCAGTTCGACCGAGTCCTTGCGACCGTGCTGTTCACCGACATCGTCGGCTCCACCGAGACCGCGGCCCGTCTCGGTGATCGTGGGTGGAGAGACGTGGTCGAGCGGCACCATGCTGCGGTTCGGAGTCTCCTGGCCCGCTACCGAGGCACCGAGGTGGACACGGCAGGAGATGGCTTCTTCGCGAGCTTCGACGGGCCTGCGCGAGCGGTGCGGTGTGCAGAAGCCATCATCGAGGCGGTCCAGACGGGCGGCGTGGAGGTGCGCGCCGGGATCCACACCGGCGAAGTCGAGACGATCGACGGCAAGGTCGGTGGGCTTGCTGTCGTCATCGGAGCGCGGGTCGCCGCACGGGCTGCGGCATCCCAGATCCTCGTATCGCAGACCGTGAAGGACCTCGTTGCCGGTTCCGGTCTCGCCTTCGAGGACGCCGGTGAGCACGAGCTGAAAGGTGTCCCCGAGCGTTGGCACCTCTACCGAGTGGTGCGGTGACTGCACAGTGAATGCCGCGGGCTATCGAGGGCTCACCGTTCGACGGTGACGATGGGATCGCCGTCGGGATCCCAGGTGATCGTGACGGTGCCGTGCTCGTCGGTCCGCCAGACATCGGCCCCGGTCACCGCGACCTCGGCGAGGGCGTTCGAATCGGGGTGCCCGAACGGGGTTCGGCGGCAGAACACGGGGCACTACCACCGCCTCCCGATCACGCGCCCGTGCTCGCATCAAGTGCACCGCACGCTTCGGATCGATCTACTACTACATCGGCGTGCTAGGTACCATGCGAGACATGGTAGAGGTGTCGCAGGCGTCGAAGATCACCCAGCTTCGCCGTGGGGTTCTCGAGTTCCTGCGTGATGGCGCTCCTCGAACGCGAGGAGCGGTACGGGTTCGATCTCGTTCGTGAGCTTGCCTCTTGGGACGGGATGAAGACCGGCGAGGGGACCCTGTATCCGCTGCTCGGTCGTCTCCGGCGCGATGGGCTCCTGGTAGGTCGTTGGAACGAGTCTCCGAACGGGCCGCCGCGTCGCTACTACGGGTTGAGCGATGACGGTCGTGATGCCCTGGCTCGGTTCCGCCTCGAATGGGCCCAGTTCGCCGGCGCCGTCGGCGACATGTTGGAAGGGAAGCTCGATGGCGACTCGGACCGTTGACTCCTACTTCGATCGGCTCAGCCGGGAGCTGAGCGACCTGCCTTCGCCGCAGCGTCACGAACTGCTCGACGAGCTCCGGAGCCACGTCGAGGAGGCCCTCGCTACTACCCCCGATCCAAGCGAGGCCGACGTCCGCAACGTGCTCGAGCAGCTCGGCAAACCCGCCGACATCGCCGAGGAAGCCCGCCTCCGGTTCGAGGTCACCCGTGCGAGACCAACGTGGCGGGAGTGGACGGCCGTCATGCTGCTCGCGACCGGGACCCTGATGATGCAGGTGTTCCTCCTACTTGGACTCCTCGCCTGGCTCATCGTGGTTGTACTCACTGTGAGCTCGCGCGTCTGGACGGCGAAGGACAAGGCGATCGGGGTTCTGGCCTTCCCTATCGCGGAACTCGTGATCGTCCTCGGGATCCGCGTGGGAGGCCACAACGAGATCATCCCGATCGCGTTGGCATTGTTCGGCATCCCCCTGGTCTGCGCCGTCTACCTCGGCTACCGCTTGCGGCGGTAGACACGGAGAACGAGGCCGGCCAACAGACAAGGCCTTCGAGACTCGCCGTGTGAGCCCTCATCGTTCTCCGCTGACGATCGGGTCGCCGTTGGATCCCACGTGATCGTCACGGTGCCGTGCTCGTCGGTCCGCCAGATATCGGCCCCGGTCGACCGCGCCTCCGCGAGGGCGTTCGGGTCGGGGTGCCCGTACGGGTTCGGCTGTCCGACCGAGATCGCCACGATCTCCGGCGACACGGCCGGGAAGAGTTCGGGCAGCGACGTGTCGCCGCCGTGGTGCGGCATCTTCAACACGTCCACGTCGGTGAGCACGACCGCGAGTCGAGCAGCACCTGCTGCGCCTCGCGCTCCGAGTCGCCCGTGAACAGCATCGAATCGCGACCGTCGTCCAGCAGGAGCACGATCGAGTCGTTGTTCGGATCAGAGTGCGAATCCATCCAGCACCGATCGGGCGACAGACGTGGAACGTGAGGTCGCCGACCTGATCAGTCACCCGCGACGCGGCGTCGCACCGGGATCCCCTGCGCGTCGATCTCCTGTGCAACGCGGCCTGCAGCTGCGTGTCGTCCGGACACCCCGGCTCGAGGAACACCCCAACGGGGAACCGCGCGAGCACCTGTGGAAGACCCGCGATGTGATCGGCGTGCGGGTGCGTGGCGACGACCGCGTCGAGTCGCTTCACGCCGTACGGCCACGAGCCGCTGCGCAGCGAGTTCCTCGTCAGGGCCGCCGTCGATCAGCACGTTCGACCCGCCGGGGCTCGAGATCAGGATCGCGTCACCTTGCCCGATGTCGAGCACCCGGACGGTCAAAGCGTCGGGTGGTCCCGCGCTGACCGCGGCCTGCCAGACGACGATCGGCAGGAACGCGAGAACCACGGTCGTGAACCTGCGCGACGGTCGCCACCGTCCGTGAGCCCAGAGCGCCAAACCGACGAACACCCCGGCGCCGACGATCAGCACCCACGGGCCGCCCTCGGACGTCACCCACGCGACTGGCGCCTTCGCCAGCGTCGCTGCGACGATCTCGAGGTAGCGCATCGGCACGCGGGCGACCAGCGCGACGGCGTGTCCCAAGGGGAGCCAGACGAGGCCAAGCGCGGAGGCGGCGATACCGAGCAGCAGCGCAGGGGCGACGGCCGGGAAGGCGGCGAGGTTCGCCACGATGGTCACGCCCGGGACCTCGTGGAAGTGGAACAGCAGCAAGGGGGTGACGCCGAGCTGTGCCGCGATCGTCGTGCCCGCAGCCATCGCGAGCGGGGTCGGCGCGACGCGATCGAGCGCCCCGCGATCGGCGTCGCCAGAACGACCATCCCGGCCGTCGCCGCGACCGACAGCTGGAACCCGATCGCGTGGACCAGCCAGGGTCCAGGACGAGCAGCAGGCAGCACCGCGCTCGCCAAGATCGTGCCGGTCGCGCGCGGTTTGCCGAGCAGGATCCCGAGCAAAGCGAGGCAGGCCATCGCGCCGGCTCGCAGCACCGACGGCTCGGCCCCCGTCAGCACGACGAAGAGGACGACCACGCCGATCCCCATGGCGAATCGGGACACGGACCCCAACCGCAGCGCGGCGGCGAAGGCGAGCACCGGCGCGAGCACCATCGCCACGTTCTCGCCGGACACGACCAGGAGATGTCCGAGGCCCGTGGTCTGGAAGTCGCGCGTCGTCACCGGATCGAGCTTCGACGCGTCCCCGAGGACAAGTCCGAGCAACAGTCCGGCCTCTCGTGGAGGAAAGATCCGCTCGATCGTGCGCCCGACGAACGCCCGGATCACCTGGGTGAGCCGGATGAAGGGCGACGTCGATCCGCGCACGCGACGGGTCTCGAACGCCCGAACGCTGACGGCCACGCCTCGGTGATCCGAGCGCCTGGGCGAACCCAGCGTCCTCGGGGATCGCGAGCGTGCCCTCCACCTGGACCTGATCTCCGCGGACGGCCGCGGGCATCGCGTCGTTGCCACCCACCCAGGCGGTCTCGCGGACGGAGGCGGCCCCACCCGCCCACGTCACCCGGCTGACGTCGACCAGCGCGTGCCAACCGTAGGCACTCGCCGAGGGGTCCTCGCGGAGCGCTCCGATCAACGTGACGGTGCGGGGTGCGAGCCGCGCGAGCAGCGACCCCTCGACCCGAGCACGACCCAGACCGGCCCACCCGACGCCGCACAACGTGACCCCGACGGCGAGCGCGACCACGGCGAGAACGGGTCCGCGACGGCTCGTCGGGCACCGGGGCTTTCACCGCCGTTACCGCTGGATGGATCGGTTGCCCCAAGCCGGCGGCATCCAGGGGATCGCGTGCGCGGCGCCCGGGAGCGCGGGTGACGGCCACCAGCGAGCGCCGCCGCTCCGAGGGCGAGCCACCACCACCACGGCCAGGCCATGACCGATCCGGGCCGAAGATCCCACAGAAGGATCCCCGCCCAGAACGAAGCCGCCGTCAGCGGCGCCCCCCAGCCCCGCATCGGGCAGTCACACCGTCACCTGCGACCGCAGGTCTTCCAGCGTCGAAGGGCCGATGCCTGACACCTCGTCCAGCTGATCGACCGAGGTGAAGGGCCCGTGCTCGGTCCGATACTGCAGGATCGCAGCCGCAAGGACGGGTCCCACACCGTTGAGGGTCTCGAGCGTCGCCTCGTCGGCAGTGTTGATGTTGATCAAGGCTCCTGTGGAACCCCCGGTCGTCGGCGCACCGGGGACCGCCGGCGACGCCCGCGGCACCCTCCTTCGGGACGAGGATCTGCTGGCCGTCGGTGAGTGGCGCGGCGAGGTTCAGCATGCTCAGATCCGCCCTGTGCGTCGCGCCACCGGCGCGTTCGACGGCGTCGATCACGCGGTCGCCTGGGGCGAACTCGAAAACTCCTGGATGCACCACCGCGCCCGTGACGTCGATGATGAGGGCGGCCTCTGGGCTCGCGGACGCCGACGCTGCGCGACGCCGAGACGCTCGGACGCGTGGCGCCGGCTGCACGACCGAATCGGCCGTGGTCGCCACGTCGATCGGTCGCGGGAGCGACCGCGTGTACCACAGCGCGATCCCCGCAAGGAGCGCCACGACGACGATCGCGAGCCCGGCGAGCTCCCCACGAGAAAGCGAATCGAATCGGTCGCGGATCTGCATGTCGCGGACGCTACGCCGCGCCATCGAGGCGTCTTGTGACGCTTCTCACATGTGCGGCGCGATGTAGGGATCGAGCCCGCTCTAGCCCTCGACGACGAAGTTCACGAGCTTCGGAGCGCGGACGATCTCCTTGACGATCGAACGGTCCGCCAGCGCACGCTGCGCGCCAGAGCTGGCCCGGGCCGCCGCCAAGGTCGCGGCCTCGTCCATGTCGGCGGCGACCGTGAGCTTGTCGCGCACCTTCCCGTTGACCTGCACGACCAGCGTCACCGTCTCGTCAGCCGCAAGCGCTGGGTCGAACGCCGGCCATGCCGAGCGATGCACCGAGGCCTCGTGACCGAGCTCCACCCGCCACAATTCCTCGGCTGCGAACGGCGCGAGCGGGGCGAGCATCTGCGTCAGCGCTGCAGCCGCCTCGCTCGCCCCATGCCCGCCGTCGAGCGCCGAGCGGATCTCGTTGGTCAGCACCATCAGCTTCGAGATCGCCGTGTTCAGCCGGAACCGTTCGATGTCCTCGGTCACGCCCTTGATCGTCTTGTGGGTGCGGCGCACCAGTCCCTCGGGCTCAACGCCGCCCACTTCGGCCGCGTCGCTCACCGCCGCGAACACCCGACCCAGCCACTGGTGCATGCCGGGCCTGCGCTCGGGATCGCCGGCGATCAGCTTCCAGTCGATATCGTCCTCGAACGGCCCTGCGAACAGCATCGTGAGGCGCATCGAGTCGGCGCCCCACCGCTGCACGAGGGGCATCGGTTCGACGATGTTCCCCTTCGACTTCGACATCGACGGCGCCGTCGAAGATCACCTGCCCCTGGTTCATCAACCGCGGGAACGGCTCGACGAAGTCGACCATCTCCATGTCGTAGAGCACCTTGGTCAAGAAGCGCGAGTACAGCAGGTGCAGGATCGCGTGCTCGACACCGCCGGTGTATTGCCCGACAGGCATCCATCGATTGACGTCCTCGGATCGGAACGGGCCTTCCTCGTACGCAGGCGAGCAGTACCGGAAGAAGTACCAGCTCGAGTCGACGAACGTGTCCATGGTGTCGGTGTCGCGTTCCGCGGCACCGCCACACGATGGGCACGCGACGTACTTCCACGTTGGGTGCCGCGCGAGCGGCGACTCACCGCCCGGCGCGAAGTCCACGTCCTCGGGCAGCACAACCGGCAGCTGGTCGTCGGGGACAGCCACCTGCCCGCAGCTCGAACAGTGCACCATCGGGATCGGCGGGCCCCAGTACCGCTGGCGGCTGATCAGCCAGTCGTGCAGCCGGTAGTTGACCGCACCGCGGCCTCGGCCCTCGCCCTCCAGCCAGGCGATCACCTCGCCGATCGACTCAGGGGTGGGCCGACCGTCGAAGGGACCGGACCGAACCAGCTCGCCGTCTCCTTTGAACGCCTCCGGCATCGTCGCGCCGTCCAGCTCCTCACCGGGCGGTTGCACCACAACGCGCACCTCCACCCCGTGCTGGCGTGCGAAGTCGAAGTCGCGTTGATCATGGGCAGGCACCGCCATGATCGCGCCGGTGCCGTACCCCATCAGCACGTACGGGGCCGCGTAGCAGGGGATCCGTTCGCCGTTCACGGGGTTGATCGCGTGCACCCCGAGCAACACACCTTCCTTCGTGTCGGCGGCCTCGCGATCGACCAACGACGTCCGCTCCATGGCGCGTACGAGCGGCTCGACGGTTTCCCAGGTACCGCCCGAGTTCGGCGAGTCGACGGACGGCCGGATGCTCAACGGAGAACACGAAGAACGTTGCTCCCCACAGCGTATCGGGCCTCGTCGTGAAGATCGTGATCTCCTCGCCGGTCTCCTCGATCGTGAACGTGACCTCAGCGCCGTGCGGAACGCCCGACCCAGTTGCGCTGCATCGTCAGCACACGCTCGGGCCAGTCCGCGAGCGTGTCCATATCGTCCAGCAACCGGTCGGCGTAGTCGGTGATCTTGAAGAACCACTGCGTCAGCTCACGACGTTCCACCTGCGTTCCGCAGCGCTCGCACGCTCCAGCGATCACCTGCTCGTTCGCAAGCACCGTCGCGTCGGTCGGGCACCAGTTGACCAACGCCTCCGCGCGATAGGCGAGCCCGCGCTCGACCAACCGTAGGAACAACCACTGCGTCCAGCGGTAATACTCCGGGTCGCACGTGTTCAATCGGCGCGACCAGTCGAACGACATGCCCATGCGCTGAAAGCTCGCGGCCTGCTGCTCGATGTTCGCGTAGGTCCAGGGACCCGGCGCCATCCCACGCTTGATCGCCGCGTTCTCGGCAGGCAGCCCGAACGCGTCCCAGCCGATCGGGTGCAGCACGTTGTATCCGCGCATCCAGTGGAACCGCGCCACCACGTCGCCGCCGCTGAACGCCTCGGCGTGCCCCAGTGCAGGTCGCCGGAGGGGTACGGGAACATGTCGAGCGCGAAGAACCGCGGACGCGGATCGCCCGGCTCCTCGAAGGCGCGGTAGAGGTCTTCGTCGGCCCAGATCCGCTGCCACGTCGGTTCGATCTCTGCGGCGTCGTAGCGGCGTGTCATGGTCCGGCATCGTACCGGACCCTCCGAAGGGTTCCGTTCAGAGACCGGCGTCGAGAGCGGCGGGCAAGAGCCCTTGCTCGCGCGCGAGCAACGCCGGGATCTCCTCGGCCGGCACGGGCCGCGAGAACAAGAACCCCTGGGCGAGCCGGCAGCCGTTCGCGCGGAGGAACTCGTATTCCTGCGGCGTCTCGACGCCCTCGGCCAGCGGCGTCATGTTCAGGCCCTGCGCGAGTTGGATCATCGCTCGCACCATGCTCGCCTGACCGACGTCTGACTGCACGTCGTGGACGAACGACCGGTCGATCTTCAGCACGTCCACCGGCATGTGTTTCAGCCTCGCCAGCGACGAGTACCCGGTGCCGAAATCGTCCAAGGCCAGCGTGAACCCCCAGGCGTGCAGCTCGGCCAGGATCTTCTGCGTCCGATCGGGGTCCGTCATGGCCGTGGATTCGGTGATCTCGACGATGACGCTTCGGGGGTCGACGTCGCCGGCTCGCAAGGCACCGATGATCTTCTCGGCGAGATGCGCCGACCACAGCTGCCGCGGCGACAGGTTGAATCCGAGGCGCAGATCAAGCCCGTCGTCCCGCCACACCGTCGCCTGGCGGACGAGCTCGGCGATCACCCAGTTGCCGATCGCTTCGATCAGCCCCAGCTCCTCGGCGAGTGGGATGAACTCGAGCGGCGCGACAAGGCCCCCCTTCGGATCCCGCCAGCGGATCAGCGCCTCGAGCGACTCCACGTGCCCCGTCTCCAGATCGACGATTGGCTGCCAGTGCAGCACCCAATGCTCGTCGCGGACCGCTTCGCGCAACCGCGTGCTGAGCGAGAAGCGTTGCGCCGGGTCCCCGTCCCCGGCCGAGAAGACCGTGAACGCGCCCGGTTCGGTCTTCTTCGTTCGGTACATCGCCGCATCGGCGTTCTTCATCAGCGACTCGGCGTCCTGCGCATCGTGCGGGAACAGGCTGATGCCGATCGACCCTGAGGCGTAGAACGGCGTGCCGTTGAGGTCGAAGGGTGTGTCGAGCGCCTGCCGGACGCGGTTCGCGACCACCTCGGCCGACGCCAGCGCTGGGTCGATCGGCGCGTCCTCCACACCGCGTTCCAGATCGGCGAGCAACAGGAGGAACTCGTCCCCGCCTTGGCGAGCGACCAGGTCCGTGTCCCGCGTGCACGTGCGCAGACGATCGGCGAGCTGGGCGAGCAACAGGTCCCCGGCGTGGTGACCCAACGAGTCGTTCACCATCTTGAAGTTGTCGAGATCCAGATACAGCACCCCGATGCCCGTATCGTTCCGCCTCGCCCGAGCGATCGCGCTGTCGAGCATCTCCTCGAACAGCACGCGGTTCGGCAATCCGGTGAGCTTGTCGTGGTACGCCAAGAACGCGACCTGCTCCTCCGCGTTCTTGCGCTCGGTGATGTCGAAGATCACGCCCTGGATCAGCCACGGGTTGCCGTGCTCGTCGTCGATCGGGAACGCCTGCTCCAAGACCCACCGCACGGTCCCGTCACGGTGCACCATCCGATACTCGTGGTTCAACGGCTCGTGCCCGTTGTAGGCCTCCTGGTAGCCCTCCCACGCGCGGTCGATGTCCTCGGGATGGACGTGCTTGCGCCACGCGTACGGATCGGTGAGCCACGACTCAGGCGTGATCCCGATCAGGTCGCTGATCTGTGGGCTCACGTAGATCGACGTCGAATCCTCGTCCACCGGGTCGAGGTAGACGACGGCCGGGATGTGCTCGACGAGCGTTCGGTACTTCGCCTCGGCCTCGAACTGCGCCTCGCGGCCCGCGTGCATGGCCGATAGGTCGCGGAGCGTCACGACGAGAAGCGGCTCGACGGCGTCGATCGCGCCGACGTTCACCTCGACCGGAAACTCCTCGCCGCTCGAGCGGCGGCAAACAGCTTCCACGCAGGCGTCCCTGGGCAGCCCCAGCAGATCCGCGGCGAGCAACAGCTCGATGGTGCTGCCCACCAGTTCGTCCGACCCGAAGCCCGTGAGGGTTTGGGCCCGGTGGTTCACGTACAGGATCTCGCCGTCGGCCCGGGTCACGACGAGGCATTCGGGGGTCGCCTCGAGCAGCGGGGCAGCCTCGATCGATCGCGCGACACGCGCGAACGCCCCGTCCGATACCGGACCGGTCGTGGATGCAGGCTCTGCCATGAGGAACCTCTCGATCGGAAGTCTCGCGAGAGGTTTCGACCCGGTTGGCGGCCGACCTGAGCCGGCGCTCTGAACCGCGTTCAGCCCGCGCTGGCCGGTGTTCGCTCCTCGATCCCCCAGGGCGACCCGTAGTCGGTCAGCAGATCCAAGAAGGGATCCGGTGCGAACGCCTCTGGGCCGAGCACACCGCCGCCCGACCAGGCGGCGCTCGCCAAGAGCTCCAAGGCGACGACGGGGTTGATCGCTGTCTGCCACACCACCGCCTGTGCCTGGTCGCGCCCCCAGGTCTCCTCGTTGTCGACGACGTGGTAGAGGTAGACCTCGCGCGGTTCCCCGTCGGTCCCGGTGCCGGTGACCCACGTGCCGGCACACGTCTTCCCACTCATCTGGGGTCCGAGCGTCGCCGGGTCGGGCAAGCACGCGGCCACGACGTCGCGAGGGCTCACGCGCTGGCCCTTCACCTCCACCGGGTCCGTCCGGTCCAGCCCGAGCTTGTGGAGGGTCTGCAGCACATCGATGAACTCGTCGCCGAGTCCGTACTTGAACGTCGCTCGGCGGCAGTCCACCCAGCGCGGGATCAACAGAACCTCCTCGTGTTCGACGTGAACACACTCGACCGGTCCGATGCCCTCGGGGAAGGTGAAGACCTCGGGTTCGGAGAACGGCGGCAAAGTGAACCAGCCTCGATCCTTCTCCCACACGACGGGCGGGTTGAGACACTCCTCGATCGTCGTCCAGATCGAGAACCCCGGCGCGAAGTCGTAACCACTGACGACGAGGTTCGCGCCATCGCGGACGCCCGCTTCGTCGATCTGGCTGAACAGATGGTCCTGCGCGTAGCGCGCGAACACGTCGGAGAGACCGGGCTCGACGCCGATCCCGACGAGCGCGAGCTGACCTCTCGCCTCCCAGTCGCCGGCCTTGGCGAACTGCGCATCTCCCAGCTTCTCCCCCGGCAGCTCGTAGGGCACATCTGGATGGGGGTGCGACAACGACATCGCCATGTCGAGGTAGGTGACGCCCGCCGCGAACGCGCCGTCGAAGATCGACATCACGAACCGCGGGTCGACCGCGTTCAACAGGTGCGTGATCCCGTGTGCCCGACAGAGCTCCGCGACCGCGTTGGCGTCGGAGGCATCCACCCTCGCTGCCTCGAACCGGCCGGTGGCGCCGTCATACCGGTCGACGACGCTTCGCGCCCGGGCTTCGTCGTAGTCGGCGAACACGATCTGCTCGTAGAAGTCGCGCCTCGCGGCGATCGGCGCGACGGCGGCGCCGACGCCGCCCGCACCGACGACGAGGATCCTCATGCTCACACCCTCCTGAACGGAAGGCTGGAGCCTATCGCCCGGACCTGATCATGGGGAAGACGGCTCGAGGTGAGCTCCTCGGGTGGCGTGGCCGCCGTCCTGGGAACCCCCCGCTAGCCGGGATCGTGCGTGAACGCGCGGAACGGTTCGGGGGCGTAGGCAGCGAGCGCCTCGGTCCATCCCGGCATCGCGGCGTGGATCGCCCCGTCCTCGATGACGAGCCACGCAAGGTGCCGCAGTCCGTGCTCGACGACCTGCGACACATGCACCTCGGACGGCGGGCCCGTCGCGCGCCCGCGTGCAAGCTCGACGCGCGCGACCACCTCGGCGGTGACGCTCGGCGGAAGGGTTAGCGGGGTCTCGACGATCACGAGGAACGTCAAGACGACCCGATGGTTCACGATCCGCCACGAGGTCGAGTGGACCATCGTGGGCAGGACCCCAAGTTCCGCCACCGCATCCACGATCGATTCGGTCGGATCGAGCTCGGGGTCCCATGACGTGTGCAGGGTCTCCTGCCCCGCAGGCAACAAGTGCCGGATCCCGTCGGGGGCTAGGTGCAGCACGATCGCTTCCAGCGAGGGCTCGGTCACGCGCGAACGATAACGCGAGGAACCCGTCCCGGCACGCTTGAGGCCGGCGGTCCGAAGGGCCGCCGGCCTCGTGAAGCGTGTTTGTCGTGACGCCGTTCAGACGGTCGCCGGCACCTTGTCTTCGACCACCTTCACTTCTGCGGCGTTGTACCGCTTCATGTGGCGGAAGCCGAGGATCGCCAGGACGAGCATCGCGATGCCCGCGACGATCATCACGTACCCCGCGTACATCGCGATCGTAGCGACGGTCCACCAGCCGTACGCGTTCAGCAGGATCGACCGGAGCGTCTCACCCTTGAACAGGACGTCTGCCTGCGCGGCGAGTGCTGCTGCCTGATCCGCAGGGATCCCTTCCTCACGAGCGGCAGCGCTCGTCTGGGCGTACGTTTGGCCCCCGTTCACCTCTGTGAGGTGACCGGCGATGTACCGCGAGAAGGCCTCGGCCTGTACGCCGTCCGTCACCTGCTGGCCGGCGAAGTCCCGACCTCCTGCTTCTCCGTGTCCGTCATCGCGTCGTAGGGCGGGAACTGCACCATCTGCGGCTCGAGGCGGTCCTTCACGTTCTGCTG
This sequence comes from uncultured Actinomycetes bacterium, assembly GCA_963746995.1. Taxonomy (GTDB): domain Bacteria; phylum Actinomycetota; class UBA4738; order UBA4738; family HRBIN12; genus AC-51. Next base: position 316,242 of record CAVVDF010000005.1, on the reverse strand, counting down.
TCCGAAGTTGCCTCCGTACACGGCCATCGCGCCAACGAGGATCAGCACGATCGCGACGATGAGTCCGGACCAGCTCACGAGGCGGTCCCATGCCTTGCGGTCCATGATTCCCCCTTCAGGTTCTCGGAGGCTCCGTCTGCCTCCGTTGGAGCCATGCTCGACGACCGGCGACCGCCCGGCAGGTGCCAACCAGACCGGGTGTGCCGGGACCACGGCCCGATCACAGTGGGACCAAGGTCCCGGGGTGACGTGGCACGTGCGAAGCGGGACCGTCGACCCCGTAGGCTTGCAGCGCATCGACGACCCGAGCGGAAGGAGAGTTCGATGGCGGCCTTCGAGGGTTCGGAGGCGACCCTGCATTACGAGCAGATCGGCGAGGGAGCGGACATCGTCTGGGTCTCGGGCGGGGGCGGCCTCGCGACCGATTGGCTGCCGTACCAGGTCCCGTTCTTCCGTGCGTCCTATCGGAACACGATCTTCGACAACCGCGGCATCGGCGAGACGATCTGCGACCTCCCGATCCCTTGGCCCCTCGAGTCGTTCGCACGAGATACGGCGGAGCTGATCGAAGCGGTCTGCGACCCGCCGGTCGCGCTCGTCGGATTCTCGTTCGGCTCGGCGATCGTGCAGCAAGTGGCGCTCGATCGACCGGACCTGCTGCGGTGCGCGATCGTGATGGGCACCGGAGCGCGGAGCGTCGAGTGGGGCTGGGACTACCAGGCGGCTGAGATCGAGTTCCGCAAGGCCGGCGGCACGCTCGAAGGGATGATGGCGGTCACGCACTACGCCGCGATGCAGTACCCCGCGCGCGTGCTCGGTGATCGCGTCCTCTGGCCCAAGCTCCGCGAGGAGATCAAGTCCTGGATCGAGACCGGGGAGAACGAGATCGCGCTGATCCCGCAGTGGGACGCGTGCCTCCGGTACGACCAGCGGGACCGGCTCCCGGCGTGCACCGTCCCGATGCACGTGCTCGCGTTCACCGAAGATGTGCAAGCACCGCCGCAGGACGCCGAGGAGCTCGTCGACCTGACGCCCACGGCGGAACTCCATCTGTTCGAAGGGATGGGGCACTGCTCGATCTACGGGCATACCCACGACGTACTTGAACCCGTACATCCGCGACCTGATCGAGCGGCACGGTAGCGTCACACGCTCAGACCTCGAAGATCATCCCCTCTGCCGCGGCCTCGACCTCGCCCGCGTCTCGCCGCGCCGCGCGAACCGCCCGAACCATCTCGTCGATCTGGTCGTCGTCACGCATCGGGTCGTGATGGAACAAGAGCAGCCGATCGACCTTCGCCTTCTCGGCAAACATCGCCACCTGGGAAACGCTCGTATGCCCCCAACCCACCTTGGATCAGGTACTCCTCGTCCGTGTACTGGCAGTCGTGCAACAGCACATCTGCGCCGAAGGCGAGCGATGAGCCGGAGATCCATTCCGGCGCCGACGCGCTCCAGATCGGTTCCGAGCGCCGGCTCATGGTCGGTGAGGTAGGTCGAGGATCCGGTCCTGCTCCTCGATCCGGTACCCCACGGTCGGGCCCGGATGCAGGATCGGTTCCGCGCTCACACGTCCGCCCCGATCATCCACTCCCCTTCCGCGTCGTGGAACGTGACCTTGGCGGGGACGTCGTTCAGATGAACCGGGAACAGCGGCGGCGAGAAGTAGGTCGCGATCCGCTCGTCCAGCGACGCGACGGGAGAGCTCGGGCCGTAGATATGCAACTCGGTGTCGGGCGACCAGATCGGCGCGAAGAACCCGAGTCCTCCAGATGGTCCACGTGCAGATGGGTCAGCAACAGGTGGATCGCCGTCGGAGGATCCTCCGCCAGCTTCACGCCGAGAAGTCGCGAACCCGTGCCGACATCGAGACCACGAGCAGCGAGCCGTCCGTAAGCCGCACCTCCACGCAGGAGGTATTGCCGCCGTAGCGCACGGTACGGGGACCGGGGGCAGCGATCGATCCCCGGCTCCCCCAGATCTGGACGTGCACTAGACGGCCCCCGGCTCCCAGAAGATAGCAACCGCACCGACCATGTCGTTCGCATGGGCGAACAGGGGGAACGCGGTCACCTCGATCCGCCGCCGGACCCCGTCGTGTCCCTCGATCCACAACGCGCTGTGCGCGGGTTCCTGCCGCTCGATCGCGACGCCGAGCGGGATGCTGTCGAGGGCCAGCGGTGTCCCGTCCTCGTCCATCGGTCTTGAATGCGGTCGACCACTCGTCCGCGTCCATCGACTGGCCTTCGACGTACGGTCTTCCCGAGCACGCGCTCGGCGGCCTCGTTGTAGTAGAGCAGCTCACCGTGCGCGTCAACCAAGAACACGGCGGTCGCGAGCCTGGAGGCGAAATCCCGGGCCACGATCAGGACCAGCGATCGCTGCGTGCTCATCCCACCTCCGACGGCCTCGTGAGGCAGCCACTATCCCCGCGCCTCTGCGGCGGGTCAACCCGGGCGTCGGCTCGAGCACCGAGCAGACGCGGATCGCGGGCAGCGAATGGCCTCCCTGATACGGGACCCTCGCCCGTCTGCGCGCAACGAGCGGCTCGTCGACGATGGCGTTGGAACCAGGCAGGAGGGCAACGATGAACCACCGGGTCATCTACTGGGCGATGGCGAAACGGACGGTCGACGTCGATGACGAGGCGCTCGGGGCCTTGCGACGTCGCGAACGCCTCGACGAGGTGTACATCGAGTTCATCGACGGCGTTCGGCGACCCCTGGCGTGGAACGACGTCGATCGCACGTGGATGGTCGCCGAGCCCGCGATGTTGATCGACGCCGCATGAGCTGCGCCGGCTGTCACGCGATCGGTTGTCGCGTGGCTGCGCTCGTGCTCTCTCTTCGGGCTCAACGAAGTGGCGCACCGGACCGGACCACGCGGCTGAGCCAGCTTCCCGCCACGAGCGAGGTCACGATGGCAAGCATCACGAGCACCGCGTAGAACCCCCCGTCGATGATCCCGGCATCGAAGGCAACGGACGCGAGCACGATGCCGGGCCCGCCGCGAGCGTTCAGCGCGACGCCGAGGTTGCGAGCCCCTGCCGGCGACTCGCCCGCCCAACGCGCACCGATCCAGACGCTCCCATACTTGGCCACGCACGCGACCGTCAAGAACAGCACGAAGAACGGCACCCAGAACCCTTCGAGCAGGTCGAGGCGGAGCCCGACGATCGCGAAGAACAACGGGATGAAGAACGCGAACGAGAAGGTACGGATCGTCTCGCGGGCGGCCTCCGCCCCGCTCGTTCCCTCCGCGGACCCCACCACGATGCCCGCGACGAACGCCCCGAACATGGGCACCACGTCGAGCGCAACCGCCAGCAACGTCATCACGAGCATGAACACGATCTGGAAGCCCACCGCGCTTCCCCGCTTCACGACGTTGAAGCGGAGCCGCAGCAGCCACCGGTAGACCCGTGGCCCGAGCCACAGGGCGACGACGAGGAACCCGATCGTCGCTACGACGTGAAATGCGATCGCGACGGCGGAACCTGGCTCGATGCCGAGCACCGCTGGGAGACCGATGCTGCTGCCGGTGGTCCCCGCCACCAATCCGAGCGCGATCGAAAGCAACACGTAGATCGCGACATCCTCGAGCACCGCCACCGCCAACACGATGCGGGCGAAAGCCGTCTCCAGGATCCCCAGGTCGAACATGATGCGAGAGATGACGGGGATGCTCGTCACAGCGATCGCGAGTGCGAACACGAGCACGAACGCTGTCCGGTCACCGGCTGGGCCGATGTGTGAGCCTACCGGCAACAGTTCCACGAAGATGAGCCCGACGAGGAACGGAACCACCATCCCCGTCACCGCGATAGCCCCGACCGTACGTCGTTCGTCCGGCCGGAATGACGAGCGGATCTCCGCGCCGGCGCTGAACATGAGCAACAGCAGTCCCAATTGGTATAGGGCATCCAAGACGATCGGCACAGGACCCGTGTCCGGAAAGACCCTTGCTTCCAGGTTCGGGGCGAGTGCACCAAGCACGGTCGGCCCCAGCAGAAGCCCTCCCAAGATCTCGCCGATCACGCGAGGCTGCCCGATGCGGTGAGCGAGGTATCCGAATGTGTGGGCGGCAACGAGCAGCGCGGTGATCGCGAGGAGCAGCCTCGCGAGTTCCAGCGTGCCCAACGTCTCCATGCCAGCCTCGTGACTCGTCCGGGATCTCCGGAGCCTATCGGCAGCGTCGCAGCACTTCGTGAGCGGGCAGGACGCGACGCCCACCATCTCCGCCTGCCACTTGCGCGGGGAGAGCCGAGACTCGACCCGCCGCCGCGGTGGTGTCAGAGTGGCGGCATGACCAACAAGCAGCCCGTGGTCCGGGTTCAGTGGCTGATCGCGTTAGCGATCGTCGGGATCGCTTTGGTCGCCGTGTTGTGGGTCCTCTTCGCGAGCAATGGAGTCTCCACGTAGCGGTAGGCGTACCTCATGATCCCGACGATGTTGCTGCTCGGGTTGATCCTCGGCCGTTGGTGACGGAGGGTGTGCGACTCGGTATCCATTCCATCCGGCACACGTAGGATCGATCCTGCGAACTCGCCTCTCGCATCGCATGGTTACGGCACCCTCGCCGCGATCTCTCGACACGTTGTGACCCACGCGTCGTCGTGGCCGAGCACGGAATCAATGAACCCATCGAGCAACTCCATCCGATAGGGACGCCCGATGATCTGTGGGTGCATGGTCAGGATGAACGCGCCACCCAGCCGGTGGTAGCCGCGGAACTCCCCCTCCCAGATCTGGCGGACCTCCTCGGCGGTGGAGATCTTCTTGTTCCAGCTCGCCGCGTCGAACCAGAAGTGCGCGGCGTCGTCCATCGTCCACTGGATCGGTAACTCCACGATCCCCGATCCTTCGCGCCGGTAGGGCATGACGTCGTCCATGAAGTTCGACGAGTACACGAAGCCGTGGCGCACGAGGAGCTCTTCGGTGTTTGCGCTGAAGTCCCACGCGGGTGAGCGGTAGCCGACAACGTCGGCACCGAACGATCGGAGCGCCTCGAGTCCCTTCGCAAGTTCAGTGTCTTCCTCGTCGCGGGTGAGCTCGCTCGGCGAGGTGTGCGTGTAGCCGTGGTGAGCGATCTCGTGCCCGGCGGCGACGATCCGCCCGACCCGATCGGGGTGCCGCTCGGCGACGCGGCCCGGGATGAAGAAGGTCGCTGTGACGCCCTTGGCGTCAAGCAGCTCCAGGATCAGGGGAACGGCGACCTTGGCACCGAAGGTGCCCTGCGACAGCACTCCGGGGCGCTGCGCGTTCGCCGGATCGTCGGCGAGGATCCCCTCTTCGGCGTCGAAGTCGAACGAGAAGGCGACGGCGCACCGTTTCCCCTCAGGCCACATTCAAACTCCCCGCGACGACGGACCTGGAGTGTAGGTCTCGAAGATGGAGTCCGTATCTGTGCGGACGCTAGTGTGTCCGGCGTGGATCTCCCGGTTGGATACGAGCTCCGGGCGCCGACTCCCGACGACTTCGATGCGGCGGCCGGCGTGTTGGACGCCGATGATCTCGACGAAGCGGGTGAGGTCGTCCTTGGCGCTGACTTCCTCCGCGGGCAATGGAAGCGGGCGGGATTCGTTCTCGCCACCGACGCCTGGGTCATCGTTGACGGTGTGGGAACGATCGTCGCCTACGGGCAGGCGCTGCTCGAGGAGCCGACCATCGTGACGTCCTGGGGGGTCGTGCATCCCGCGCAACGAGGTCAGGGGCTCGGCGCCTCTCTCTTGGATCAGATCGAGGAGCGAGCCGCACAGCTGTTGGCTGGCGTCGCGGCACCCACGTTTCGTCATGCGATCAATGCCGGGGATCGCGCCGCTGCGGCGATGCTCGATGCGCGGGGCCTCCAACTGGCCCGCCACTTCTGGCACATGGGGATCGATCTCGAGGACGCGTTCGAACCGCGTTCTGCACCTGAGGGGATAGAGATCGTCGGGGTCGAGATCCCCATCGATCTTCCAGCGGTGCACGCCATCCTGGCGGACGCATTCGCAGAGGACTGGGGCTACCATCCGGAGCCGTTCGATGAGTGGGCAGATGACTACGCCAGCAGCCCGAACTACGATCCAACGCTCTGGCTGCTGGCCAGGGATAGGGGCACGCCAGTTGGTGCGCTGTGCGGGCACGCCGCGAGCGAGCACGGCTGGGTCGATGAGATCGGAGTCCTCGCGTCTCATCGCGGACGTGGGATCGCGGGAGCGCTGCTCCGCCGATCGCTGTCGGCGTTCGCCGAGCGCGGAGTATCTCGCGTCGTCCTGAACGTCGATGCGGACAACCCGACCGGCGCGACCGCGCTCTACGAGCGGGTGGGCATGTCAGTCATCCGACGATGGGACCTGTGGGCAACGTGAACCGCGCACGGCTGCGCGAGCTGGGCTTCGAGCTCGGCGCTCGCGCCGAGGCCGGCGTGTCCGACGAGGGTGCGTGGTTCGCGACGGCGCCGGACGGCGCGCCGGTGGTGCTCAAGTGGTTCCCGGACGAGACCGCCGCCGAGCGCTACGCCGTCCTCCTCCCCGGCCTCGACGAGCTCCGATCACGCGGCGTCCCGGTGCCGGAGTACCCGCACGTTCTCGCCGTCGACGGCTGGACGCTGTCGGCGCAGCAGGTCCTGCCGGGTGCGTCGGTGCGCAACCCGTCACCGGCGATGGTGGAGCAGATGGTCGAGTGCGTCGCCGCCATGGCCGGTGTCGCGTGTCCGCTGCCGGCGCCCGACCTGCGCCCCTGGGGTGCGTCCGTCGTGCACACGCTCACCGTCGGCGTGGACGGGTGGGCGATGCACGAGCCGCTGCGCACCGGGGTCGACGCAGCGCGGCGGTGCTCGACCGCGTGGAGGCCGTCGGCGCCGACGCCGACCCGGCGTGGTTCCCCACCGACGGACTCGTGCACCTCGACCTGCACACCGACAACATCCTCGCCGGCGACGACGGCACCCTCACCGGGATCATCGACTGGGAGGGCGCGTGCGCCGGCGATCCCCGCTTCGATCTCGTCAGGTTCGCGTACGACCTCGACGGGCACGATCAACCGGTCTGGGACGTCGTCGAGGCCACCGGCATCGAGCCGCGCGTGCTTCGGGCGTACGTCGCCCACCACGCGCTGCGGTGCACGTCCTGGCAGATCCACCACCGCACCGACGACGTGCCCCGCCAGCTCGACCGCGCCGAGAGTGAGACGGTTGGGTTGACGACGCTGCAGGCGTGCGCACGAGGGGAGTCAGCCGGATGAGGATCGCGGTGCTGGGGGCCGGCGGTGGAGGGCTAGCGGTCGCGTACGAGTGGGCGAGTCAGGGGCATGAGGTCGCGCTGTACGCACAACATGCCCATGAGCACCATCTGGTGCCGGTCCGCGAGCGCGGCGGGATCCAAGCCGAGGGCAAGCTTGAGGGGTTCGTCTCTCTGGCGGCGGTCACCACCGACATCGCCGAGGCGCTGGACGGTGTGGACTTGATCTTCGTCGTCGGCCCCGCGTATGCCACAGAGCCGTTCGGCCGTGACACTCGCGGTCATCTGCGCCCCGGGATGACCGTCGTGGTCTGCCCGAGTTCGTGCGTCGGCAGTCTGGCTTTCAAGCACGCCGCGGGGTTGGACCTCCATGACGAGAGCATCGTCGTGGGCGAGACCAGCACGCTGCCGTACGCCGCACGCGCATCGATGCACGCCAGTGTGCGGATCTTCCACCGGTTCGACACCGGTTTCTGGGCCGCTGCCGCCCCGCGCAGCAACACACCTCGCCTGCTCGAGGTCCTGCGGCAGGTGTACCGCAATACCGACGAGGCCGCGGGGATCTTCCAGACCACGCTGCAGAACGGCAACCCCGTCATCCACCCGGCCGTCACCTTGCTCAACGCCGCCCTCATCGAACGCACGCGCGGTGACTTCATGTTCTATGAGGAAGGGATCACCGAGGCGGTCGGTCGCCTCATGAAGGCGGTCGACGGCGAGCGGCTATCCGTCGCCAGGGCCTTGGGCATGGAGATCCTCGCCGAGCCGGACCTCGGGGTTCAGCAGGGATACATGAGCGAGTCCAACTACTCCACCGGCTACTCGACCGCACCAGGCTTCCGTGGCATCAAAGCTCAGGACGAGCTTCATCACCGCTACCTAACCGAGGACGTGGGCTACTCGATGGTGTTCCTCACGGACCTGGCTCGGCACCTATCGGTGCCGACCCCCACCATGGACGCCGTGATCCACATCGCCTCGATCGTCGCGGGCGAAGACTTCGCCACCCAGCGTGCCCGTACGATGGACAAGATGGGCCTGTCCGGCCTGACGCGAGAACAGCTCGCGGTGTACTGACTGGGCGATAGGTCCACCTGGATGTCGAAGCGCGACCGGTGCCGTCCGTCGGCGGCCGGTCTCGAGCGCGCACGTAGTGGCACACAGCAAGTGGCAGGGACCTTCAAGAGAGCTACGGCTTCCTGGCTGCCAGACGCTCGATCATCCCGGCTCGCGAACGATCGCTCTCTTCGATCAGGAAGCCGGCGGCCAGCACGTGCGTGATCGGGCGGCGGGTTAGCTCGCGCTCGCCTCGGGACGGAGCAAGCTCCATCAATCGCTGGATCCAGAAGATCGGAGCGACACTACTGCGTACATGGTCGACCAGGATCAACCGACCGCCAGGCTTCAGCACACGCTTCATCTCGAGAACCGTTCCACCCTCGTCGGGCACGCTGCACATCGAGTACGTGCAGAGCACGGTGTCGAACGTGCCGTCGGGGAACGGGAGCGCCTGCGCGTCGCCTTCGCAGAGTGTGACCGGCATGTCGAGGTCCTCGGCGCGAATACGGGCGCGCGACAGCATCTCGGGAGTGAGGTCGATGCCGGTCAGGTGCACATCCGGTGGATAGCTCGGCAGGTTCAGACCCGTGCCGATCGCGACCTCGAGCGTGTCTCCCTTCGCTCGAGAACAAGCCCACCCTCGGTGCTCACTGCCGAAGAGCCAGCGTTCGGTTGCGGCCGATTCCTCGTCGTACTTGGGCGCCTCCTTGGCGTACTGCTTGCGCTGGCGTTCGTTCGCCTTGGCTCGGTCGGACGCCGAGCGCCCCCCGGTCATGCTCCGAGCTCGCGAGGAGCGATCGCCTTCTCCAGCGCCTCGATGAAGGCGCCGGGCCGTTCGATATGGGGACCGTGTCCGCACTCCTCAATCGGATACAGGGGCCAGCCGAATGCACGGGCGGCTCGCTGGCTGATTGCGAACCGCATAAGGCGGTCCCCGGTTCCCCATATCAACGCAACGGACACCGTGATCGAACCGAGCTGATCGTGCGGGATCCTACGCGCGGCGATACGCCTGACCAATTGACCGGTGGCCTTGCTTACGGACTTGTCGCCCGCGAGCTCGATGTCGTAGTCCTCGAAGGCAGACCATCGATCACCCCATTCTGCCGCCGCGCGGTCGGGATCGAAAAGGACTTGGCGGAGGAACCGTTGGTGGTTTGCCCTGGTGGGACGAGCGCCAAAGCGCATGATCGCCAAGATCAGGCCAGGCGCCGGGCGGAAACGGCCGAGCGAAGACGAGTCTTCGAGAACGACACTGCGGATCTTGTCCGGATGTGCGATCGCGAAGCGGGCAGCGATGCCTCCTCCCAAGGAGTGACCAACGAGCGCAGGAGGCTCGTCGCACGTCTCGTCGATCAGCACGCGGAGCCATTCCACGACTGAGGTCGCGTCCAGCGTGGCGTTCCCCAGTCGCGAACGACCGAGGCCTGGCAGATCGGGAACGACGACCCGATGGCTGCTCACCAGCTTCGGGACAGCGCAGGCCCACTCCTCCGCGAACCCTCCTATCCCGTGCAGAAGGATGATGGGTGCGCCAGTGCCGCCCTCGAGCACAGGGGTCGAGATTCCAGCAACGTCGAGCCTGCGGTCCGTGACCGGCAGGCCATCCAGGAGTTGCGCGAGGGGTCGAGAGGTGTTCTCAGGATCCTTGGCGCTTCCCACCCGGACATCCGCCCCCTCCCGCGTCGCGCGATTGTCTGCCCCTGAGGCGAACGTCCGCAACCTCCAGATCTGAGGGCAGCCCGGATATGCAGCCGAAGGTTCATCCTTCCGGCGGCGCGCGCTGATCGGTGGACCCAAGGGGGTTTGTACCAGGCCATCTACCTGCGACAACGGGTGAGTGGAACAGGAAACCCGCTGAGAACCAGCTGCCGCCAGAGACGCTCGGCTCCCGGACAGCTAGCGGGTGCACATCCGACTTCTTAGCGCCCTATTCTCTCTTGACCCCGAAATGATCCTTGTCAGCACCAGCCCTGACAAGCAACCTGGTTCCACATCGTCCCCGGATACGAAACGGCCACCATCCATCCAGCAGTCGTGAAATCCCAAGGGTGCCTGAGTGCCTCTCGTCGTTGCTGGGCGGTGATGATCGGAGTCAACGCAAGGTGGTTGGCCTGGATGGTGTAGTCGAACGTCGCGTCCCCGATCATGAACGTGTTCGAGTCCACGATCACGTACGTGCCGTCATCGACTTGGTTCTGGAACTGATCCAGCGAGCCGAAGAGCCCAGAGGCCGTGAAGAAATGAGAGTGGACCTGTGGCAGTGCTCCTGAGCAGATGTCCGGCTTTGCGGCGAGCTCTTCCGGGGTCAGGTTGGGGAAGTAATCGCCGACCACGCCAGGGGCGAGCGAGCCGAGACCGAGCGCGTCCAGCGCGCTGACGAGTTCATCGCAGGTGTGCGACTGCTGCCAGCGTCCGACGATCGGAGGGGTCGAGTTGCCTCCCGCCGCGGCGGCCGCCGGGCCGAACAACGCCACTCCTATAACCACGGTCAACACGACAACAGCGAACCGCGCTCTCATTGCGATGCCCCTCCCCTTCGTCCCCGCAGCTACAGCCATGAAAGTGGGATCTCGATGACGCTACATGAACACTTCAGCCGCCTGTTTTGCAGACGCGGCCTACGGGATGTACGCGGCGGTCACGATCGAATAGGCCGGACGTGTCACATGCCGTCGGTCATGCGACCTCGTCGTTACGATGGACCGGTACGGGCACCTGATGGGCAACCACCCCTGCGGAAGTGGACCCAAGGGGATTCCATACTCCCCTTCTGACCTGCAGGAATAGCGGCACCTTCGTGTAGGCATGTGTGGGCAACCTCGAGGTGCCGGTTCGAACGGTCTGCTTCCTGTGGCAGGGCGGGCTTTCGATCTTCGCTGGATAGCTGGTAGCGGTCCACGGGCGGCGGAACGAGACTTGACCCCTCCCACACGTGAGGCGTACGTTCGTCTGACAGCCCTCATGTGTCCGCAGGAGGTCGCTATGAAGCGATGGATTGCTCTTCTCGGAACGGTAACAGCCCTATTCCTGGCCTTGGGAGGGACGCAGCCGGCGGGCGCGAGCGGTCCAACCTGTCTGGGCAAGAAAGCGACCATCACAGGTTCGGGGACGATCATCGGGACCGCTGCCGACGATGTGATCGTCGGTTCGGACGGGGCGGACACGATCAACGGCCTGGGCGGGATCGACAGGATCTGCGCCCTGGGTGGGGACGACACCATCGCCGGCGGTCTGGGCGATGACCGGATCGACGCAGGCGACGGCGACGACTCGGTCCGAGGCGATGTCTTCAGTGTCGGTGTCGACGCCGTCGGCGGAGGCAACGACGTCGTGCATGGCGGCCCGGGCCGGGACCTCATCGCTGGGGACAGCTTCAGTGTCGGCGGGAACGCGGTTGGTGGTGGCAACGACGTGCTCTATGGGGATGCCGGCGATGATCAGTTCACGGGGGATTCGCGATCGCTAGGAGGGAATGCGACGGGCGCAGGCAGCGACACGATCTATGCCGGGGTTGGTCTCGAGAACGTGGTCGGTGACAGCGCCTGCCATGTCCTGCCGGGCTGCGTCGCGAGTGGAAACGGTGGGAACGATTACATCGACCTCGGCGCCGACGGTGGCGGTTTCGTCGTCGCTGACAACAACAGCGACACCGGAAGCGAGGTCGGGGCAGGAAACGACATCGTTATCGGAGGAAGCACGGCCGAGATCCTGATTGGGGACAACTCGCCTGGCCTCGGGTTTGCGGCCACGGGCGCGGGAAACGACACCCTGGTCGGGAACGGCGGAGATGATCTGATCTTCGGTGACAGCTCAGCTGATGCGGTCACCACTCTAGGACCGGATGTTGGCAACGACGTCCTCAATGGCGGGGTGGGCGATGACTACCTGAGGGCGGGACCAGGGAACGACAACCTTGATGGCGGAGCAAACACCGATGATTGCGACGGTGAATCAGGGACAGACGCAGCGAGCAACTGCGAGCTCGTTGCGGGCATTCCTTAAGGTCGGCGCGGCTCGCTAGGCTCCCGTTGAGACCGGGGGCACCCCGGCGACGGAAGAGTCCACGCGAAGCAGCACCGTGCCGCCAAGCCGGATAAGAGAAGTCGCCGCCGCTCGCTAGGCTCCGGCTATGGCGTCGCTAGCGGCATACCCTCATGATGCGCCGAGACCGGGAACGCTCGGTCTGCGTGAATGCCGCGCCGCGTGGCTGCTCGGTCTCGCGGTCCGCGAGTATCGGGTGCTGGAGTCTGGAGACGCCACCGTCATGTCCGACCTGTGGGAGCGCATGGTCGAGGTGTTCCAGTGGCCACGATCGTTCGCCGCATAGAATCGTTTGTCGTGGTTGACTTCAGCATTTCGCCGAGACGGACAGCACTCGTCAACGTGGATCTACAGAACTTCTTCGTTGACACGACCGAGGGCGGAGTCGGGCTCGTGAGGCGGATAAACGACCTCGCATCGGAATGCCGAAAGGCGGGGATCCTCGTGATCCACACCGCGCACGTCTTGCGCCCTGACGGGTCGAACGTCGGTGTTCTCGGTGAGATCGTTCCCGACATCAAGACCGAAGGACTCCTGAACAGGGGCAGTAAGACTGCGGAGTTGCACCCCGAATTGCACGTTGATCCGCTCGACGTCTTCTTGGAAAAGCCTCGATTCGGAGCCTTCTACGGAACCGACCTCGAGTTGATCCTCAGATCGGTGACATCGACACCATCATCGTCTCCGGCATCGCTACGGACGTCTGCTGCGACACGACCGCTCGGGAGGCAAACGCTCGCGACTTCCGGGTTCTGTTCCTGAGCGACGGAACCGCGACGAACGATCCCGACCCAGAACGGACCAGAGCGGCCCAGGCGGCGACCCTGGAGATGATCGAGTCGTTGTTTGGAGAAGTTCTTACTGTCGCTCAGGTACTCCTCAAGATTCGAAGACGGCCGCCGCCATGAATAACGGCCTCCGCGACCTGCTGCTGCAGCTCACGCCTTCGGAGCGGGACAAGCTCCGCACCGTCCTGGTCCGCGACGACCGCGACGAGATCGCCGCTGAGCTGCAGCACGGAAGACCTCCCGAGACGCAAGGTGTCAGTTTCTAGGTATGCCACCAGCTGCTTGCGGACTTCTGCACTCGGAGGCTGTGGGACTCCAACGAGCGAAGTGGGCGCCGACGGCTCTGGACCATCGACCGTGACCTCAAGGGATTCTTCCCTCGACCTTGAGCCCCTTGCGGCGGTCCGGCGTCGACAGGGTATCCATCTGACCCCGCAGTTCTCTCAGTGGACCCAAGGGGATTCGAACCCCTGACCTCTTGGCTGCCAGCCAAGCGCTCTACCAGCTGAGCTATGGGCCCTGGATGCGGCGGAGTTTACCCCGCCGACCTCGCGGCTCCCTTGGTCGCCCACGCCGGGCGCGGCGCATCGCTCCACAGCCGCTCGAGGTCGTAGTAGTCGCGTTCCTGCTCACCGAAGACGTGCACGACCACGTCCACGTAGTCGAGAAGCCACCAGCCAGCGTCGCCGTCTCCTTCTCGTCGGGTCGGCTTCAGCCCTACCTCGTCGCGAACCCGCTCCTCCACTGCTTCGATCACGGTCTTGACCTGCCGGGCCGAGGAGGCCGTGCAGATCACGAACAGGTCGGTGATGGAAAGGAGGTCGGCGACGTCGAGCACGACGATGTCGGCCGCCTGCTTGTCGCGGGCGGCCTCGACCGCGGCGAGCGCGATGGCGCGGGAGATGGGGGCGTCGGTCATGGGTGATAGTCGGCGCCGACGATCACGGTCACGTCGGCGAGCCCCGATGGTACCTGCGAGACGATCACTTTCCCGACCCCGAGCGCGGATTGGGCCTGGTCGGCTGCCCCCGCGTTCTCGGTCCCGGCGGCGATGATCTGCGTCGTCTGGTGGTCGAACGTGTCGGCGTTCTCGCTCAGCACGATGCGGAAGCCGGCCGGGATCAATTGCACCCCCACAGCTTCTCCTACCCCCGGGCGCCCGTTGCCGTTGCGCACCTCCGCCCGGATCGGGACAGGCGTGCCGAACAACCGGGTCATCTGGTCGTCCAGGTCGGGCTGCGCCGTGATCAGCGCCGTCCCGCCGACAACCTGGGTCGGCATGATCTCGACCTGCGCGGCCCCGGAGCCGCAGGATCGAGGCGGCCGCCTGCGCGTCGTCCGTCTCCGTGAAATCGCTCGCTTGCAGATCGGGCTGCGTCGCGAGGAACGCCGTCAGCACGTCTGCCCACCGGACGGCCGCGTCGTCCGCGCCGGCCCGCAGGATCGCGGCCACCTGGTCGCCGCTCAGATGTGTCTGTCCGGGTCCGAACACCTGCGACCCCGCGTCGTAGACATCCTGGAGGTCGGCGTTCAACCCGCTGGATCGGTCGATCACCGACGCGAAGGCGTCGAGATCCATCACTGCGAAGTGCTCGTTCCACGCGCCATCGACGTTCGAGACCCCAACCCGCATCGAGTCCCCTGGCAGATCCTGCAGGTCCTCGGCGGTGATCTCGCCGGCGCCGGGCATCACGAGCGTGAGGCCGGGCGGCACGACGACGGTGGCCGACGGGAATCCCCCACCGGTGCCGACGGTGGCGAGCATCGCGTTCGGCCCGCCCGTGACCGAAAACGCGAGCAGTTGGGCGGGTCCGGCGGCAACCGTTGCCGAAGTGGATGCGCTCGAACTCGGGCTCGCCGCAGGCGAGCCCGAGTTCGTCCGACGCACCAGGATGAACAGCACGAGCAACACCACGATGGCCCCGACCACGATGGCCTGCGTGCGCCACTTCCGTTCCACGGCACGAGATCGATCGGCGCGCGACGGCTGAACGCCGTTCGGATCGCTCATCGGTAGAGCCCCTCCTCCGCGATGTACCGCTCGACGCCTTGCGGGTACGAGGAACCGGATCGGCCGCCCCTCACGCACGCGCGTGCGGATGTCGGTGGAGCTGATCGCGAGCGCCGGGATCGCCATCACGGACACGTCCGCGTGCGACGCCAGCGGCGCCACGTCGTAGCCGGGACGGGTCGCGGCGATGAAGCGTGCCAGGCCGAACAATGTCTCGGGCTCCTTCCATCGCATGATCTCGAGCATCGCGTCTGCCCCGGTGATGAACCACAGCTCTCGGTCGGGGTCGGCCTCGTGGAGCGCGCGCAAGGTGTCGACCGTGTACGTCTGGCCGCCGCGATCGACCTCGATCCGTGAGACCGAGAACCGCGACTCGGGCTCGATGCCGATCTCGACCATCCGGGAGCGATCCTTGGGCGACGCGACGACCTCGTGCTCCTTCATCCAGGGCCGCCCCGTGGGCACGAAGACGACCTCATCCAACCGGAACTGATGGAGCGCCTCCTCCGCCGTCACGAGGTGGCCGACGTGGATGGGATCGAACGTGCCGCCCATCACGCCCAGGCGCGTCCCCATCGTCGGTGAGTCTATGGCACGCCCCCGGTCGAACCGGTGAGGCTGCGCAGCATCGGCAGATGCTCCTCGTAATGCTCCACCGTGCACGCGCGGTAGATCTCCTTCGCCGACGCCGCCGGGCTCGTCGTGGAACTGAAGGCACGCCGCAGCCGCGCTCGAGCCTCTTCCATGGAGAGCCTGGCGGATCCGAACGACAGCCCATGGGACCGGTCGAGGGCGTCCGCGTTGAAGCCGTCCGTATCGAAACCGTCGTCATCGCTCCACGTGTCGCCGTTCTCGATCGCCTCGGCGCCGAGATCCATCCAGGCACCGACGTGATGACACACGTCGGTCACCGACCAGCTGTCGTCGGTGACCGACCGCTCCGGTGCTCCTTCGAGAAGCGTTGCGAACGCGACCCACGCTTCTGCGTCGGCCTGCAAGAGCGCACCGACATCGGGATCGGAGATCTCCCCGGCGAGCCAGGCGGTCAGATCGTGGACGTGCTTCGCGTAGTGGTTCGGTCCCGACTCCTCGAACCAACTCCAGGCGTCCGGTGTGATCTCGGGCAGCGCTTCCCACGCCGCGCGAGCTCGCACGCGGGCGGCCGCGACGGCCGCCTCGGCATCGGACCACGTCAGCGCGGCCGCCCGCGCCGCCTGCTCGGCGTTCACGGCCGCCACGGACGCCGACGTCTCCGGGGGCTGGGCGGCTGGATCCCATGTGCCGATAGCCATCTGCTCCAAGACGCGACCCGCGTCGTCGAGCCAGCCGGCCACGTGGGCGAGCACCACGAGCGGCGTCCAGCCGTCGGGCGTGACGGTGGGCTCATCTCGCCGCGCTGACGGGATCGCACCGACAACCGCGTCGAACGCGGCAGCCCCGGACGCCTCGTCGGCGAGCAACCGTCGTCGATCAGCCATCTGGTGCGCTCCCGTCGGGGACGAACTCGAACACCCTGTCGCGGATGTGCACGTCGTCTCCGGGACGCGCCCCTGCCGAAACCAGCTTGCGGTCGACGCCCTCCTTCTTCAGCCGGGCCTGCAGACGCGCGACGTCGTCGTCATCGTCGAGATCCGTCTGCAATACCCAGCGCTCCACGCTGCGTCCCTGGACGTCCCAGCCGCCATCGGCACGGCGACGAACGGTGAAGCGGGCGCGGCCGGGCCGCAGCACCACCTGTGCCTGCGGCGGGGGTTCGGCGGACGCTGCGTCGCGTGCGAGCAGCCCGAGTCGATCGAGCAGCGACTCGATCCCCTCACCGCTCATCGCCGAGACCACCGCGACATCCTGCCCGAGCGTTGCCGCGAGGGGCCCGGGCTCATCGACCAGGTCCGCCTTCGTGCCGACCAGCACGGCCGGGCGGGCGAGCAACGCCTCGTCGTAGGCGCCGAGCTCCGCCCGGAGGGTCGCGAGGTCGGCGGCTGGGTCGGGCGCCGACAGGTCCACGACGAGCACGAGGGCGCGGCATCGCACCACGTGGCGGAGGAAGCGATGGCCGAGACCCTTGCCGGCCGCCGCGCCCTCGATCAGCCCGGGAACGTCCGCCACCACGAACCGGTCGGCGTCGCCGCCGGCGACCCCGAGGTTCGGCGTGAGCGTCGTGAACGGATAGTCGGCGATCTTCGGCTTGGCGGCCGTGAGCCGCGCGAGCAGCGTCGACTTCCCTGCGTTGGGCAGCCCCACGAGCCCGACGTCTGCGACCGTGCGAAGCTCGAGCCTCACCGTGCGTTCCTCGGCGGCCTCGCCCGGTTCGGCGACCCTCGGCGCCCGGTTGCGCGCCGAGGCGAGCAGGGCGTTCCCCTTTCCACCTCGTCCGCCCGCCGCGAGCTCGGCGCGCGCACCGACCCCGACGAGATCCGCCACGAGCCCTTCGTCACCGAACACGACCGTGCCGTCGGGGACGGGCAGCACCAGATCCTTGCCCGCGGCGCCGTCTCGGCGTGTGGAGCGTCCGGACGCGCCGTTGGCGGCTCGCTGGTGCGGGTGGTCGGCGAGCCAGGAGAGATCGTGCACCCCCGCCGTGACCTCGACGATCACGGAGCCGCCGTTCCCGCCGCTGCCGCCGTCAGGACCGCCCCGCGGCTTGTACGGCTCGGAGTGCATGGACGCCGATCCGTCCCCTCCCTTGCCGGAGGTGACATACAGGGTGCACTCGTCGACGAACGCCACGGGGCAAGGGTAAGTGGTCGAGCGCACGATGCGCAGGCAAGATGGTGCCGATGCCAGAGCCCACGATCGCCTGGATGGTCCAGCTGGAGCTCACGACGGACGACGTCGAGGGCATGCTCACGCTCGACGACGAGGCGATGCGATTCGCGACCGACGGCGGTGCAACACGCACGATCGCGCTCACGGACGTCGACAGGGTCAAGCGCGTGGTCGGCTCGCCGGTCCTGATCGTGCATTCGACCGAGGACGGCGGGAAGCGTCATACCGCGTTCTACTTCCGCAAGCCACCGCCGCTGCATCCGCCGGAGGCGCCGATCGATCCGACGCCGACGCTGATCGGTCCGTTCAACCGCTCGAAGTCACCGTCGAAGCGGAAGCAGCGCCGAGTGAACGCGAGCTACCTGGCGACGGCGTCGACGAGCGCCGGCGACGAAGTGAAGGAGTGGCTGAAGGCGACACGCGCCGCGGTCGCCGCCGCAAGGGGGGGCGCCTAGGCCGAGACCGAGTCGACGATCGCGAACTTGCGACCGCGCGACTCGTGGAACCGCACCGTGCCCGGACGCGTGGCGAACAACGTGTCGTCGCCGCCCTTGCCCACGCCCTCACCGGGGTGGATCTTGGTGCCGCGCTGGCGCACGATGATCGAGCCCGCGGTGACCATCTGGCCGCCGTAGACCTTCGTCCCGAGCCGCTTGGCGTTGGAATCGCGCCCGTTCCGAGACGAGCCGCCGCCCTTCTTGTGTGCCATGAGTGCTCCAGCCTATCAACGGTCAGCCGAGACTGACCCCTTCGATCTCGATCAGGGAGTACTGCTGACGATGGCCGGTCTTGCGGGAGTAGCCGGTCTTCGGCCGGTACTTCACGACCTTCACCTTGTCGCCCTTGGTCTCGCCCACCGCCTTGGCTGTCACTTTCGCCTTCGCGACCTTCGAGCCGGCATGGGTCGTGCCCTCGTCATCGACGACCAGCAACGGTGTGAACGTGAGCGTCTCGTCGGGGCCGACGATCTTCTCGACCTCGATCACGTCGCCGGCCTGCACCTTGTGCTGCTTGCCGCCCGCCTTGATGACCGCGTACATGTTCGACCCTTTCAGTCCACGTCGTAGGTGAGGAGGAAGCCCCGGCCTTCGCAGGTGGGGCAGGTCTCGGAGAACGATTCGACGAGGCCAGAGGATACCCGCTTGCGGGTGACCTGCATCAGGCCGAGCGGCCCGATCTCGAAGACCTGGGAGCGCGTCTTGTCGATCGCCAAGGCGTCGCGCATCGTGTCCTCGACCTGCTTCTTGTTCTTCTCCAACAGCATGTCGATGAAGTCGATCACGATGATCCCGCCGATGTCGCGGAGCCGCAGTTGGCGCGCGACCTCGCGGGCCGCCTCGAGGTTCGTGTTGACGACGGTCTCCTCGAGGTTCGTCTTGCCGACGCTCTTGCCGGTGTTGACGTCGATGATCGTCATGGCCTCGGTGCGCTCGATGAACAGGTAGCCACCCGAGGGCAGCCAGACCTTCTTGTCGAGCGCCTTGTGGATCTGCTCGACCATCCGGTACTCTTCGAACGCCGGTAGCGGACCTGTGTGGAACGTCACCTTTTGGGCGAAGTCGGGCGCGACCTCGCCGAGATAACCGGCGACCTTGCTCGTAGATCCGCTGGGAATCGGTGACGAGCCCTCGGAACTCCTCGTCGGTGAACAGGTCGCGGACGACCCGCACGGTGAGCTCCGGCTCCTCGTACAGGACCGTCGGCGCCTTGCCCTTCTTCGCGTTCTGCTGGATGTCCTCCCAGATCTCGAGCAGACGCCGGAAGTCGCCCTCCAGGGCCTCCTCGGACGCGCCCTCGGCGGCGGTCCGGACGATCACGCCGTGCTCCGGCGGCTTGACCCGCTTCAGCATCGACTTCAAGCGCTTGCGGGCGTCGTCGCCGAGCCGGCGGCTGATGCCCTGCAGGTTCTGGTTCGGGCGCAAGCACGAGGTAACGCCCCGCGAGGCTGAGATTTGCCGTGAGCCGCGCGCCCTTCCCACCCATGGGGTCCTTCGTGACCTGGACCATCACGGCCTGGCCGGGCTTCAACAACTGCTCGATACGCGGCGCCGGCCCCTCGATGTCCTCGGGGCTGTAGTTCACCTCGCCGGCATACAGGACCCCGTTGCGACCGCGGCCGACGTCGACGAACGCTGCCTCCATCCCCGGCAGCACGTTCTGCACCCGCCCCAGATAGACGTTGCCGACCATCGAGGTCGCGCCCGGCTCGGGTCACGTAGTGCTGGACCAAGACGTCTTCTTCGAGCACGGCGATCTGATCGCGCTCGCCGTGCTCGGTGATCACCATCAGCTTGTCCGTGACCCGCGGCGGCGGGACCATCGGCTCACGCCGACGCCGACCGTCTCGGCCGGTCCGAGATCGGGTCGTCCGGATCCCGCGGGTTGGGCCGCCGGCCGCCACCTGCTCCTCGATCGTCTTCGGCTTGCTCTTCGTCGAGCGTTGCTTCGGCGCCCGCGGGGACGGGCGGCTGCCGCGTCGTCAGGCGTGGCGTCGTCGCGCTGTGTCTCGACCGTCTCCGGCTTCTTCCCGCCTCGTCCTCGTCCGCCGCGCCGACGGCGGCGTTTCTTCGGGGCGGCTGTGCCGTCCGTGTCGTCGGTCATCGCCGAGGCGCCGCGGGACTCGCGCGATCCGTCCTGTTGTTCGGGATCGTTCGTCGGCTCTGACGGTGCGGGCTTCGGCCGCGTCTGTCGCTGCTGTCGATGCGCAGGCGCCGCCGGGCGCTCGGGGGAAGGCACGTCGCCGCCTCAACGCTCGCCGTTTCCCCATCGGAGCTCGGGCGCTGGTCTCCGGTGGCGACCGTGGAGCCGCCACCACCCCGGCCTCGACCTCGTCCGCCGCGTCGACGACGGCGAGGAGCCCCGGACGTGCCGGCTTCCCCGTTCGTCGCGCTGGGCACGGACGTCGGCTGCACGTCGCCGTCGACAGGAGCTCGGTCCGGGGCCGGCTTCGGTGCGGTGCGTGTAGTGGTGCGGGCACGGGGTGACCGTTCGGCCGTCCCAACGGGCGCATCGGCTGCCACCCGTGCCTCGGATCGCTCCGGGGACGACGGTGTGGGTGGGGTTGGCGCCGGCGCTGTTGCCTCCGCCGGGCGCTTCACTTGCACCTTGCCCCAATCCGATCGGCGGCGCGGGGCCGGTGTTGCGTCGGTGCTCACGGCGGCGTCGCCGCGCGAGTCATCCGTGGCGGACGCCGCGGGGTCGGTTCCTGATCCATGATGGATCACTCCTCTCGCGTCGCGCGAGGGGCGATTTCGCCGGCGGGAACGTGCCCTGCGCCCGCCGGCCGGTAGGCACGGTGGAGGACGTGGTAAGCTGGACGCCGGCGCAGCGTTGTCCGCGCGCCAGGCAACGTGCTGTATTGCACCCGGTACGTTCCTCGATCCGGCGGTCGCGGATCTGCCGTGGCGCCTTTGTGGCTGCCGGCGGCGATCGCACGCCACCTCGACGTCGGTTCCTCTGCCGCGCGGTCGGCTCTGTGCCCCGGCGGTCACATCTGCTGCAGAGGATACCAGCGGGATCGCCTCGGCGCCGGGAGCCGCGCGGCTGTCGGTCGCTTGGCCGACATCGTTTCGGCCTGCGAGAAACCGACATCGGTCGGATGGCTCGCGCCCCAGCCACAACCGATGCTTCCCAAGTGAGCGCGACCCTCCCCCTGAGCGCCCCCGAACGCATCCGTGTGCTCGTCGTCGATGACAACGACGGCTTCCGAGAATCGCTGGTCTTCCTGCTGAGCGGCGAGGACCTCGAGGTCATCGGGCAGGCTCGCACTGGCGCTCGAGGCCATCGAGATGGTCCGCCAACTCGCTCCCGACGTCGTGCTGATGGACGTTCGGATGCCCGAGATGGACGGCATCGAGACCACCCGCCGGTTGAAGGCGCGCAGGCCGGGCTCGGCGTCGTCGCCCTTACGAGCATGGAGGAACAACGCGCCGTCCGCGACATGCTGGTCGCCGGCGCCTCCGGCTACGTGCTGAAGGACTCCGACGGCGACGCGATCGTGCACGCCGTGCGGGAGGCGGTCAGCGGCGGGGCGCTCCTGTCTCCCGAGGTCACGCCCGCCGTGATCGACGAGCTGACCGACGCGCTCGAGCGTGAGCGCCGCCGCGCGAGGCAGTTGGAGCTCGCCCAGGAAGCCCTGCTCGAGCGGGCGGCGCATCGCCAGCAGCTGCTCGGACGGGTCGGTCATGAGCTCCGGACACCCGTCACCGTGATCCTCGCCATCGCTCAGACGATGCGCCGCGGCCAGATGCCCGAGGGCGATCTCGACGCGGCGCTGCGCACCCTCGAGGAGCGCGCCGAGGGTCTCGCCCGGCTCGTCCAGCGGTTCGAGGCGGTGATCGAGGTCGGGCTCACCGAGTGGCTCGACATCTCCGACGCTCGCGCACGCCGTCGCGACGCAAGCGACCCACGCGTACGGGTCGTACGCGCCGCCGGCGCCCGCGATGACCACCCTGAACCGCACCGCTGGCCTCCGGATCCTGGAAGAGCTCGTCGATAACGCGTGCGCGTTCATGCCCCCGACGGTGAGGTCATCGATCGCGATCGAGCGAGGCGGCGCCCCCGACGTCCGCGTGATCGACCGAGGCCCCGGCATCGACCCGAACGCGGTGACGAGGATCTTCGAGCCGCTCGAGCAGGCCGAGCATCTCCACACCCGGACCCACCAGGGCGTCGGGATCGGCTTGTCGCTCGCCCGGATGTCGGCGCGTGCGATGGACGGCGACGTGGTGCTCGAGGAAACCGGTGAGCCGGGGCTCGACGTTCCTGTGGCGCCTCGGCGAGCGCGCTGAGGATCGCTTACGTGAACCGACGCATGTGGATGCTCTCGAGCATCCCCACGGCCGCGAAGCTCACGAGGATCGACGTTCCTCCGTAGGACAGGAACGGCAACGGGATACCGGTGATCGGCATGATCCCGATCACCATCCCGACGTTGACGAACATCTGGATCGCGAACATCGAGGCGATCCCGGCGGCGACGTACGTGCCGAACGGATCCTTCGCGAGCGAGGCGATCCGGATCGCGCGCCACAGCAGCAGCGCGAACAGCAGGAGCACGAGCGATCGCGCCCGACGAACCCGAATTCCTCCCCCGCCACCGTGAAGATGAAGTCGGTGTGCTGCTCGGGGACGTAGTCGAGGTTCGTCTGCGATCCGTTGAGGTATCCCTTGCCGGTCAGGCCCCCCGAACCCACGGCGATCAGCGACTGGTCGAGGTTGTACCGCACGTCGGCCGAGGCGCCCTGCGGGTCGAAGAACGCCGTCAGCCGCGCGTATTGGTAGTCCTTGATCGCGCCCGTCTGGAACACGAGGGCGATCATCGACGATCGCCGACGGCAGCGAGCACAGCAGGTGCCTCAGCCGTGTGCCCGCGACGATCAGCATCCCGACGACGATCGCGGCGATGCTGATCGACGTGCCGATGTCCGGGCTGAGGAACACGAGGATGAGCGGCACAGCCGGCCAGCGCCGAGCAGCTTGACCAGATCGCGCAACGTCGGCTCCGGCGTGCGGAGCTCCGACAGGACGGCCGCGAGCATCACGATCAGCGCGAGCTTCGTGAACTCCGACGGCGTGATCTGCAAGCCCCCGATCTCGAACCACCGCTGTGCCGTGCCCGTGGCGTCGGTCGTGCCGATGCCCGGGACCCGGACCAACAGCAGGGCGAACAGCGAGCCGAGATAGATGAACCCCGCGTACACCTTGAAGAACCGGTAGTCGAACGACGTCAGCACCAGCATCACGACCAGACCCATCCCCATCGTGAACGCCTGCTTGTTCACGCGCGAGAACGGGTCGAAGCCGTCCTGGCGGAGGGTCTGGTTCGTCGCCGAGTACAGCAACAGCAGGCCGACGACCGACAGCGCCGACCGTGATGCGCGAGCAGTACCCAGTCGACGTGGCGGATCGGCCGCCGCTCGTCCGTCAAGACGCGCCCCGCGACGAGATCCATCAGCGATCCGGCGTGTCGCAGTTGGGGGCTGCCGGGTCTTGGAGATCCGGGATACAGCGCGTCGATCACCTGTCGGGTGATGGGCGCCGCGGTCGACCCGCCGAAGCCCGCCTGCTCGACCGAGGTCACGATCACGTAGTCGGGCTTGTTCGGGTCGGGACCGACCATCGCGGCGAACCACGACGTGTCCTGCGCCGGCGGACGTTCGGCGGTCCCGGTCTTGCCGGCGACGGCGATCTGCGAGGTCGGGAACCCGGAGAACGCGCATGCGGCCGTTCCACCCGTGGACACGACCCCGTGGAGGGCGTCTCGGATGTAGCCAGAGCTCCTGCGGCGTGAATACGGGATCGTCGTGTCGCAGTTCCCGTCCGACCTTCTTCGCGACCCCGGTCGTCAGCGGCGCACGATCTCGTCCGACGATGTGCGGCGACAGAGATGGCCGCCGTTCGCGATCGCCATGTACGCGCGCGCGAGCTGGAGCGGCGTCACCTGGATGTAGCCCGACCCGATCATCGTGAGGATGTCGCCGCCCGGCACCCAGCCGTAGGGGAACAGCTTGCGGCCGCTCGAGTCGGTCGCTGTCGCGGCCCACGCGGGGTCGGGCACGAGGCCCGTGTACTCCCCGGGAGTCGATGCCCGTCGGCTGGCCGAAGCCCCACTGGCGGAGGTCCCGCGCGAGCAGGTCGCTGTTCGTGCCGAGCGCGTTCTGCACGTACCGGTCGTAGAACGCGCCGCCGAACGCATCGAACACCGTGTCGCACGAGATCGCCGAGCGCATGGCTGATGCTCATGTAGCCGAGGTTCGCCGTCGTCCAGTTGTTGAACTTGGTTCCCGACTTGTCACCCGCCTTCGTGTAGTCAGGCGTGCATTCGTAGTACCCCGACGAGCGATGCGATGCCCTCCTTCATGGCCGCGAGCCCGGTGATCGACTTGAACGTCGAGCCCGGTGTGTACTCGGCCTGGATCGCCCTGTTGACGAAGGGCGGCGTTCGTGTTGTGGATGAGATACTTCGCCTGCGCGGCGGTGAGCCCGTGGACGTACCACGACGGGTCGAACGTGGGCGTGGTGACCATGGCGACCACCCGCCGGTGTTCGCGTCCAGCACGATCACGGAACCGGCGTTCGCCTTGAGGGGTGCCCCGTCTGGTCCTGCATCGTCGCGCGGGCGTGCGCCATCCCGTCGAGCAGCGCCTTCTGCGCGAGCTTCTGCACCCGGTCGTTCGAGCGACAGACGCAGGTCGTCGCCGGGCACCGGGGCGATCGAGCCGAGCGTGCGGATCGGTCGCCGTCGGAGTTGACGATGAGCTTCTGTCTTGCCCGGCGTGCCGCGGAGGTACTTCTCGTAGACCGACTCGAGCCCGGCCTGCCCGACGATGTCGTTCAGCCCGTACCCCTGGTCCTTCAGCGGCGTCGTACTCATCCGCCTGGATCAGACCCGTGTAGCCGAGGATGTGCGCCGCGAGCGAGCCCTGCGGATACGTGCGGACGGCCGTGTCGACGACCTCGACCCCCGGGAACTTGCTCGGGGTTCTCGCGCGACGTACCATCTGCGCCTTCTTGGGCACGAACTCGGCGACGGGGATCGCCTGGGTCGGCAGGTATCGCGTTGTCTGCAGCTGTCTCGCGATCGCCGCAGGCTCTACGCCGGTGAGCTTCGACGACTCGAAGGACGACCGCCTCGCCCTGATCGCCGAGTTCGCTCGGGGTGATCCGCACCTCGAGGCTCTCGTCGTTCATCACGAGCGGCCTGCCGTTGGCGTCGTAGATCTGTCCCCGCAGCGCATCGGTGTACTCGAACCGCGACGAGTTGTTCTTCGCATCCGCCTCGAATCCTTGCGCGGCAAGCACCTGCAGGAACCACAGACGAGTGGTAAGGGCGATGAACATCAGTGCGACCAGCAGCGCCAGGACGCGCAGACGCGACGAAGCCTTCTCCACCTCTAGAAGCGCACCACCCTGCGAGGTCGGGATCCCTCCACTATGCGTCGCAGAAGGGGGTACAGGATGGGTGTGAGCACCGCGTTGTACGCGGCCGTGAGCAGCGCGATCCGCACGCCCTCGGTGACCGGCAGATCGAACGAGCCCAACAGGAACGCCACGATCTCATAGAACGCCATGCCCGAGCGCCGTGCCGATCGCGACCACGATCGTGGGGAGCAACGGCGAGGGCGACACGATGTATTGCCGCGCCATCCCGACGCCGTAGCCAACGAGCGTGAGCGTGAGCGCGGTGATCCCCTTCGGCTGGTTCGAGGAACATGTCCTGGGCGAGACCGGCGGCGAAGCCCACGACGGCGCCCTCGTTCGGACCCTCCAGCAGGGCGAGCACGATCGTCACGAGGATACAACAGCTCGGGCCGCACGCCGAGCAGTCGCAGCTGCGCGAACATCGTCGACTGCAGCAGCACCGCGGTGATCACGATCGCGGCGATCGACAGGACGCGTCGGATCACGCGCACACCCTCCGATCGCGTTCGTCCTGAGCACCAGCACGAACTCGAGCGCGGAGAAGTCGACCGCGGGCTTGACCGATACATCGGTCTCCAGCGCGTTGGACCCCTCGTGGACCGCGGACACCTGACCGATCAGCAGCCCGGGCGGGTAGCGCCCATGCTGCCCGTCGATCTCGTAGCTCACCGTGAACACGTACTCGGGCGCGTCGCCCATCCGGGAACTCCGTGCCCGGGGGGATGTCCAGCATCTGCAGGTCCTGGTCGCCGCTGCCCGACCACGAGGCCGGTCTCGCCCGAGGTCGCGAGCTGCCCGGCCACCGAGAAGTCGCGGTCGATCAACAGCTGGACCTCCGACGAGATCGGCGTGACCGCGACGACCTGCCCGACGAGCCGCGGCGAGGTCGCGCTGCCCGGTCACCACCGGCTGGCACAACTGGATCCCGTCGTTCGATCCCTTGTCGATCGTGATCGTGTAATCGAAGTTCGACAGCCCGTTGGCGATCACGACCGCGGGCACCGTCTCGGGATCGAGGCTCGTTCTGCAGGCCGAGCAGGTCGCGCAGCTGCTGGAGCTGCGCGTTCTTCTGCGCCTCGGCCGCGACCTTGGCTCTGCAGCGTCGGCGACCTGCTCCTGGAGGTCCTGGTTCTCGCGCTCGAGCGACGGCAGGTGCGCGAGGCCCGAGAAGAAGTCGCCGACGGGACGGGTCGCCGACGTCACGCCCTCCTGCAGGGGGCCATGAAGGCCTGGGCGCCCCGGCCCATCGCCGCGAGCGGCCCGCTTCTGGCCCTGCGCGGTAATCCAGCGTGATGATCGCGAGCGACAGGGCGACGAGGCCGACGACGAGCAAGCGGGTATTGCGAGGGCCCGAGCGCGCCACCACGGGCTACCGCCGGCTGCTCGGGCTCACCAGGACGCGCTGCAGCACCTCGAACTCCTCGAGGCACTTGCCCGATCCGAGCACGACCGCCTGCAGCGGCATGTCGGAGATCCGGACCGGCATGCCGGTCTCGTGGCGCAGCCGCTTGTCGAGCCCGCGGAGCAGCGCGCCGCCGCCGGTGAGCACGATGCCGCGATCCATGATGTCGGCCGCGAGCTCCGGCGGCGTTCGATCGAGCGTGGTCTTGATCGAGTCGATGATGGCGTTCACCGGCTCCTCGATCGCTCGGCGGATCTCCTCGGCGCTGATCGTGATCGTCTTCGGCAGTCCGCTGACGAGGTCGCGGCCCTTGATCTCCGCGACGAGCTCCTCCGGCATCGGAAACACCGACGCGATCGCGAGCTTGATCGCCTCGGACGTGCGCTCGCCCAGCAGCAGCGAGTACTCCTTCTTGACGTGCTGGATGATCGCCTCGTCGAGCTCGTCGCCGCCGATGCGGATCGACGTCGACGTGACGATGCCGCCGAGCGAGATGACGGCGACCTCGGTCGTGCCGCCGCCGATGTCGACGATCATGTTGCCGGTCGGCTCGTGGATCGGCAGCCCCGCGCCGATCGCGGCGGCCATCGGCTCCTCGATGATGTAGGCGCGACGGCTGCCGGCGGCGATCGTCGCCTCCTCGACGGCGCGCTGCTCGACGCCTGTGATGCCGCTCGGCACACAGACCACGACGCGCGGCTTCGCGAGCAGACGACGCTTGTGCACGCGTTGGATGAAGTAGCGGAGCATCTTCTCCGTGACGTCGAAGTCGGCGATCACGCCGTCCTTCAGTGGCCGCACGGCCTGGATGTGGCTCGGCGTGCGGCCGATCATCCGCTTCGCCTCGGCGCCGACGGCCAGCACCGTGCCGGTGAGCGTATTGATCGCAACGACCGACGGCTCGTTCAGGACCACGCCACGGCCACGAACGTAGACGAGCGTGTTCGCGGTTCCAAGATCGACCGCCATGTCGCGGCCAAGGAACCCGAGAACCCCTTCCGTCCCTTGGGAAGGTCGGGACGTGGGGAAGAAGTGCGCTGTGCCCGTTCGGCCATGGGAACGCGGTCATTCAACAGGACGGCGCGCAGGGTGGCAACCGCGGGCTGGCGTTCGCAACGGTTCCGCCACATCGCGGCCACACCGCGCAGCCGCTAGGCTCCGTCGCCGATGGGCACGGCGGTGATCTTCCCCGGGCAGGGGTCCCAGTCGTCGGGATGGCCGATCCGTGGCCGCGCATCCCGCCGGCGCGGCGGTGCTCGAGGAGGCCTCCGCGGCGCTCGGCCGCTCGATCGTCGCGGGGTGCCGCGACGAGGCCGCGCTGGCGACGACCGCATTCGTTCAGCCTGCGTTGCTCGCGTGCGATGTCGCGGCGTTCCGGGTGCTGCAGGCCGACGGTGCCGAGGACCTCGTCGGCGTGGCGGGGCATTCGCTCGGCGAGTTCGCGGCGCTCGTCGCCGCCGACGCGATCTCCCTGCCCGACGCGCTGGAGCTGGTCGTGGTGCGCGGGGCGGCGATGCAGCGGGCCGGCGAGGAACGCCCGGGGGCGATGGCGGCGTTCCTGGGGGTCGGAGGGGCCGACGCCGAGGCGTTGTGCGCGGAAGTGCGCGGCGAGGACGAGCTCGTCGTCGCGAACCACAACTCCCCCGTGCAAGCCGTGGCGAGCGGCGACGTCGCGGCGATCGATCGGCTCGAGGCGCTGGCGAAGGACCGGAAGGTGCGCGCCGTGCGACTGCCGGTCGCCGGAGCGTTCCACTCGGCGCTGATGGAGCCGGCGGTCCAGCCCGTGCTCGACGTCCTGGATCGGATCGAGGTACGCGACCCCGTCGTCCCCGTCGCCGAGAACGTCACCGGGAGCTCGTCACCGACGCCGGCCGACTGCGCGAGCTCCTCGGCCGCCAGGTCATCTCGCCGGTGTTGTGGGAGCAGGGCGTACGCAGCCTCACCGCCGCCGGCGCGACGCGGTTCCTCGAGGCGGGCACGGGCGACGTGCTCACCAAGCTGATGAAGCGGATCGATCCAGCCGTGGCCGCAGTGGCCGTCGGCAGCCCCGATGCCGCGCGCGCCGTGCTCGAGGGCCTGACGCCGGTTCGTTCCGATATCCTCGGGCGCGTGACGAGATACGCCACGATCGCCGGCGTCGGGTCCGTCCTTCCCCCCACCCGCGTGCCGAACGCGTGGTTCGAGGACAAGGTCGAGACGACCGACGAGTGGATCCGCGACCGCACGGGCATCGAGGCCCGCCACTTCGTCGACGACGGCGTCGTCACGTCGGACCTGGCGGTCGAGGCTGCCCCGATCGCCCTCGACAGCGCCGGGATCCCCGCCGCGCAGGTCGACATGATCGTGTGCGCGAGCGTGACCGGCGACACGCCGTTCCCGTCGACCGCCGTGTGGGTCCAGCAGAAGCTCGGTCTGTCGTGTCCCGCGTTCGACGTGAACGCCGCGTGCGCCGGCTTCTCCTACGCGCTCGCGACCGCGACCGCGTTCGTCCAGGCCGGGCATGGCCGACACCGTGCTGCTGATCGGCGCCGAGGTGTTCAGCCGGATCCTGGACTTCCACGACCGGCAGACGTGCGTGCTGTTCGGCGACGGCGCCGGCGCGACGGTGCTGCAGGCGGCCGACCGCCCGGGTATCGAGAGCACGGTGCTCGGCGCCGACGGCACCGCGGCGGAGATCCTGCTCATGCCGGGCGGCGGCTCGCGCGAGCCCGCGACCGCCGAGACCGTCGCCGCCGCAGCGGCATCGGATCCAGATGCCGAACGGCCGCGAGGTGTTCAAGCGCGCGGTCACCGAGATGGCGGCCGCGTGCCGCGAGGTGCTCGAGAAGAACGGGCACACGCACCGACGACGTCGATCTGCTGATCCCGCACCAGGCCAACGCGCGGATCATGACGGCCGTCGCCGAGCGGCTGCACATCCCGCCGGAGAAGCGCCGTGATCGACGTCGCCGAGGTCGGCAACACGTCCGCCGCGTCGATCCCGATCGCGCTGGACCGCGCCTACCGCGCCGGCCGGATGCACGAGGGCGATCTCGTCGTGTTCACCTCGTTCGGCGCCGGGCTCACGTGGGGCGCGACCGCGATGCGCTGGACGATGCCGGAGGCGGGCGCGTGACGCCAGCGAAGGTCGCCGTCGTCACGGGCGGCTCGCGCGGGATCGGACGCGCGTGCGCGGTCGCGCTGGCCGAGGCCGGCTGGACCGTCGCGATCGGCTACCGCTCGAACGAGCACGACGCGAAGGAGACGGTCGAGGCGCTTGCTGCGGCGGGCACCCCGGGGCTCGCCGTGGTGCTCGACGTCACCGACGAGGCGAGCATCGGCGAGGCGTTCCGCCGTGTGAGCGACGAGGTCGGCAACGTGACCGGTCTCGTCAACAACGCGGGGTTCTCGAAGGACGGCCTCCTGCTGCGCTACCCGATGGACGTGTACCAGCGACACCATGGACACGAACCTGCGCGGCGCGTTCCTCTGCGCCAGCGCGGCGCTGCGCGGCATGCTCCGCGAGAAGTGGGGCCGCATCGTGAACATCTCGAGCGCGGTCGCGCTCCACGGCAACGCCGGGCAGACCGTGTACGCCGCGACCAAGGCGGGGCTCGTCGGCATGACGAAGTCGCTCGCCCGCGAGGTCGCGACCAAGGGCGTCACGGTCAACGCGATCTGCCCGGGCCTGCTCGACACCGAGATGACCTCGCACCTCGACGACGCCGCGCGCGCCTACTACATCGACCAGACGCCGCTGCAGCGGCCCGCGCGGCTCGAGGAGGTCTCCGCGGTCGTGCGGTTCCTGATGTCCGAGGAGGCGTCGTACGTGAACGGCGCCGTGATCCCCGTCGACGGGGGACTCACCGCGTAGCAGGCAACCATGCGGCCCGCTACCCTTGGCGGATCGCCCAGACCGCAAGGAGGAAGCACGCACATGACCGATCGCGCCGAGATCGAGACCCGCGTTCGCAAGGTCCTCGCCGAGCAGCTCGCCGTCGACGAGGCACAGGTCGTGCCCGACGCCCGGTTCGCCGAGGACCTGAACGCGGACTCGCTCGACCTCGTCGAGGCCGTGCTCGCCCTCGAGGAGGAATGGGACATCGAGATCCCCGAGGACGAGATGGAGCAGATCAAGACCGTCGGCGCAGCCGTCGACATGGTCGCACGAAGCTCGGCGTGAGCTGAGGCCGGCGAGCGGACTCGTGACGCGAGCGCCGTCGCGTCGTCATCACCGGGATCGGACCGGTCACGCCGGTCGGCACCGGTGTGGACGACTTCTGGACGGGCATGACCTCGGGCCGCAACGGCGTCGCGCACGATCACGCGCTTCCACGACCGACGACCTCCCGGTCACCGTCGCCGGCGAGGTGCCGGACTTCGACCCCGCCGACGTACCTCGACCCCAAGGAGATCCGCCGCACCGACCGCTTCGTCGCGCTACGCGATCGCGCCGGCGAAGCTCGCGTGGGAGGACGCCGGCGCACCCGCCGATCGTGTCCGAGCGCGGCGGCGTGATCTTCTCGACCGGCATCGGCGGCATCCAGACGCTGCTCGACGCAGCACCTCGTGCTGTTGGAGAAGGGACCGGGCCGCGTCTCGCCGTTCATGGTGCCGATGCTCATGGCGAACGCCGCGGCCGGGCACATCGCGATGCGGTTCGGGCTGACGGGCCACAACATGGCGACGCTGTCGGCGTGCGCGTCGTCGAACCACGCGATCGGCGAGGGCATGCGCCTGATCCGCGACGGATACCTCGACCTCTGCATCGCGGGCGGCTCCGAGGCGGCGACCCTCCCGCTCACGGTCGCCGCGTTCGCGCAGATGACCGCGCTCACGAAGAACCCCGACCCCGAGATCGGCCTCGCGGCCGTTCGATGCCGATCGCGACGGCTTCGTGCTGTCCGAGGGCGCGCGCGGCGCTGATCCTCGAGTCGCGAGGAGCACGCGCGGGCGCGCGGCGCCCGCATCTACGCCGAGGTCGCCGGGTACGGCGCCTCCGACGACGCGCACCACATCACCGCGCCCGACCCGAAGGGATCGGGCGCCACGCTCGCGATGCGCTGGGCGCTCCGCGACGCCGGCGCGGACCCGTCGGACGTCAGCTACATCAACGCGCACGGCACGTCCACGCCAGCTGAACGACGCGGCCGAGACCGTCGCGATCAAGGCCGCGCTCGGCGAGCACGCCCGCTCGGTGCGCGTCAGCTCGACCAAGTCGATGACCGGCCACATGCTCGGCGCGGCCGGCGCGGTCGAGGGCGCCGTGTGCGCGCTCGCGATCGCGACCGGCCGGATCCCGCCGACGATCCACTACGAGACGCCCGACCCCGACTGCGACCTCGACGTCACGCCGAACGAGGCGCGCGACCTCGACGTGACGCTCGCGCTCTCGAACTCCTTCGGGTTCGGCGGTCAGAACGCCTGCGTCGCGTTCCGCAGAGCTGGCCTGACGCTCGAACGAGCGGAACCACGAGCCGCCGTTGAACTCGGCGACGACCGCCATCCCGCCCGCACCCTCGCCCAGGAACCGGATCCGTCGCGGGATCGCGCTCGGCGCCCGCCGCGAACCACCCGTCGGCGAGCGGCACGAGGTCCTCGTCGCCCGCGTCGTCGGTGGCGGCGTCGGCCACTGGAGCGCGAGGCTGCCCTTGCGCAGTACCACGCCGCAGCGTCGGCGCCCACGGATCGTTGCTTGCGGTAGAAGCCGACGTAGCGGCGCCACGCCTCCGGCGCCGTGTCGGGTCCGGGCCGGCGTAGCGATCCCACCGGAACCAGGTGTCGCCGTGGAAGGCCTCGACGACCGCGCCGTCCTCGTCCCGACCGAAGACCAGGACGTGACCGCTCGAGCGCCTCGTGCGGCACGAGGAACGCGTCGCCGGTTCGATCGCGAGCGGATCGCGTTCCAGCAGCGCGGTCACGGTTCCCGCGTCCAGCCGGAGCCCGTCGCGCTCGGCCCGCACCTCGAAGACGCGGCCGTCCTCCCCCGTATACGTGCCCGCGTACTCGGCCGCGTTGGCGATCGCCGTCGGCAGCGGGCGGCACGCCACGGCCGGGCAGCGCGTCGCCCGCGAGCGCGGCGCGGACCTGGGCGAACGCCGCGCGCGCAAGGGCGCACTTGCTGCCCTCGCCGTTCTGCAGGATCACGACACCGAGGCCTTCGTCAGAGGCGAGACGGCGAACAGCGCCGTGTAGCCCGACCATCCCGCCGGAATGCGCGACCCATCGCGCGCCGTCGACGTCCTCCTGCCACCAGCCGTAGCCGTAGCGTGCCCCCCTCGCCGTCAGGCACTCGCTGAGCGATCCACTCCTCGAACTCGGGCTCGCGAGAGCGTCCGGCCCCCGGTGTGGCCCGGGACGTCGCCGCGGGCGAGGACCAGCCGCGCGTACGCGCACATGTCCACCACGGTGGAGACGATCGAGCCGTCGGCGGTGTTGCTCATGATCCTCGGCGCGGGGACGAGCGGGTGCCGCAGCTGCACCGGCCGATCGGAGAACAGGGGCTCGTACCCCACCGCCAGGTCCCGATACTCGGCGTCGACGATCGCGGCCGTCGACGCACGCATCCCGAGCGGCGCGAGCACGCGGTCGCGCAGCAGCTCGTGCATCGGCTCGCCCGTGACCTGCTCGAGGCAAGCGCCGACGATCTTCCAGCCGTCGTTCGAATAGAGGAAGCGCTCGCCCGGCGCCGTCGTCGGGGGGTTCGTTCGCAGCCGATGAAGCGCCCCGGGTCCCGTGGGCGCGTCCTCGGTGCCGACGAGCAGCCCGGCGGTGTGACGTCATCAGGTGGTCCAGCGTGATCGGACCGAACGGCTCGGGCAGCCCGAGCCACGGCAGGATCTCGTTCACCGAGACGTGCAGGTCGAGGCGGCCCGCCGTCCACCTCCTGGAGCGCGATCAACGAGGCGAATGACTTCGAGATCGACCCGATCTGGAAGCGTGTCTCCGGCCGAACGCGCCGTGCGCGCGCGACGTCGGCGAGGCCCCGGCACGACGACGCCGAGCACCTCCTCGCCATCGGTGACGCCGAGCGCGAGGCCCGCGGCGTGCGACGCCTCGAGCTGATGCTCGGCGGCGCGCCGATCCGCTCGAACGCCTCGTCCAGCCCGGCCATGCGCACTCAGCCGAAGAACAGCGCGAGCTCGCGAGCGGCCGACTCGCGGCGAATCGGAGCCGTGCACGATGTTCTCGCCGATCAAGGTGGCGAAGTCCCCGCGGATCGAGCCCGGCGGCGCCTGCACGGGGTTCGT
Organism: uncultured Actinomycetes bacterium; assembly: GCA_963746995.1. Classification (GTDB taxonomy): domain Bacteria; phylum Actinomycetota; class UBA4738; order UBA4738; family HRBIN12; genus AC-51. The sequence continues at coordinate 281,798 of CAVVDF010000005.1, read as the reverse complement.
CGGCCCCATCAGCGTGCGCCAGCAGGTGATCGCGTCCTCGCCGCGTGATCTTCGCGACGACGACCGGACCGCTCGTGATGAAGTCGACCAGCTCGCCGAAGAACGGCTTTCTCGCGGTGCTCGCCGTAGTGCTCCTCGGCGGTCTGGCGCGGGATCGTGAACAGGCGCATCTCCTCGATCGTCAGAGCCCTTGGCCTCGACGCGGCGCAGCACCTCGCCCACGAGCCCGCGGCGAACGCCGTCGGGCTTCACGATCAGCAGGGTCGATTCGATTGCCATCGCGGAGCCTCATCTCGGTGCCGGTTGGGAAGGCCGCGTCAGTGTACCGGCGCGCCGTCACGACGGCCGGGTGCGAGCGCGCGCTTCGCGTCGGCCACGGTGAACAGCGAGCCGGTGACGAGCACCAGGTCGCCGCGCGCCGCGGCCGACCGCGCGGCCGCCTCGATCGCGGCCGCCACGCTCGGAGCCTCCATCGACACCTCGCCGGCGCCGGCGCCCGAGCGGCGGCCGCCACCGCGTCGCGGCTCGGCGCTGCGGACGCAGTCGTTCTCGGTCGCGTACACGACGTCGGCGAGCGCCGCGAGCGGGCGCGACCACCCCCGGCGACATCCTTGTTCGCGCTCACCGCCAGCACGACGTGCAAGCGCTCCCACCGGAAGATCTACCGTGAGCGCCTCGCCAGCGCCGCGGCCCCGGCAGGGTTGTGCGCGCCGTCGAGGACCAGCGTCGGGTCGTGCGCCGACGACCTCGAGCCGACCCGGGCGTGCGCACCGCCGACGAGCCCTCGCGCAGCGCCGCGTCGTCGAGCGCGTGCCCCGTCAGCGTCTCGACCGCGACGATGCCCGCGGCCGGCGTTCGCCGCCGCGTACTCCGCCGTACAGCGGCAGGAACAGGTCCTCGTAGGTCGCGTGGGGGCCCCGCAGCGTGAACGCCTGCCCGCCCACCGCCAGCAGCGGCTCGAGATCTCCCAGTCGCGCCCTTCGTGCAGCAGCGTCGGCGCCGACCTCGTCGGCACGGCGCGCGAGCGTCACGCGCGACCTCCGTGTCCTGCGTCGCGGACCACGCCGACCGCCCCCGGCTTGATGATCCCCGCCTTCTCCGTCGCGATGTCGGTGATCGTCGGCCCGAGCTCGGCGACGTGGTCGAGCCCGACCGGCGTGATCGACGGCGACGTCGCCGGCGATCAGGTTCGTCGCGTCCCAGGAGCCGCCCATCCCCACCTCGAACACGCCGAGACCGACCGGCTTGTCGGCGAACCACAGGAACGCGAGCGCGGTCACGCGCCTCGAAGTAGGTCACCTCGCCCATCGCCGATGTCGTCGACCAGACGCGAGGTACGGCTCGAGGTGCGCCCATTCCTCCGCGAAGGCTCGCTCTGGTGATGTCCGCGCCGCAGATCGAGAACCGCTCGGTCACCTCGCGGAGATGCGGCGAGATGTACAGACCGGTCGTGAGGCCCGTCGCGCACGCCGACCGCCGCCGCCACCCGCGCCGCGGTCGACTTCCCGTTCGTGCCGGTGACGTGGATCGTCGGATACGTCCGCTCCGGATGGTCAAGGTAGTTGACGAGTTCGCGGATCCGGTCGAGCGACGGCCCGGGCATGTGCTCGGGCTGCCGCGCGTCGAGCTGCGCGAGCGCCTCCGTCGAACCTCATGCCGGCTCGGGCTCGGCGAGCGTCGACCGACACGGCGAACGCCTCGGCCTCGGTCGTGCGCGAGATCCACGGATCGCGCCCGCCTCGCGCACGTCGCGCTCGGCCAGGCGCAAGCTTCGCGAGGCGCTCGGCCGTCGTCGTGCACGACGACGGTGCTCGGCGGGCACCTTGAGCGACACCTTCGCGAGCGCCTTCTCCTTGCGGACGGCGGACAGCACCGCGGCGGCCGACCTGCGTACACCTCCGGGTCGGCGCCGTCGGCGACCGCGAGCTTCGTCGGTCGTCGGCCAGGCGGCGCGGTGCACGGAGCCCGCGCGCCACCACGACCAGACCTCCTCGGTGACGTAGGGCAGGAACGGGGCGAACGCGCGGAGCACGCACGTCGAGCGCCAGGCGCAGGGCGGCGACCGCGCTCGCGCCGCGCGCCGCCGTGCGACCCGTACGCGCGCGTGCTTCACCAGCTCGAGGTAGTCGTCGGTGAGATCCCCAGAAGAACCGCTCGAGCAGGTCCAGCGCCTTCGCGTGCTCGTAGTCCTCGAAGCGCCGTCGGTCGCCTCGTGGACCACCCCGCGGAGCGTCGCGAGCATCGCCAGGTCGATCGGCTCGGCGACCTCGCCCTCGGCCGGACCTCGAAGCTCAGCACGAACTTCGACGCGTTGAGGAGCTTGATCGCGAGCCGCCGGCCGATCTTCATCTGCTGCTCGTCGAAGGCGGCGTCGATCCCGAGCCGGGCGCTCGCCGCCCAGTACCGAACCGCGTCGGCCGAGTGCCGCTCGAAGACCTCCGCCGGCACGACGACGTTGCCCTTGGACTTCGACATCTTCTTGCGGTCCGGGTCGAGCACGAACCCGCTGATCGCGGCGTTCGTCCACGGCAAGCGAATCGTGCTCGAGGTGTGCGATCGGAACACCGTGTAGAACAGCCACGTGCGGATGATGTCGTGCGCCTGCGGGCGCAGGTCCATCGGGAACAGCCGCGCGAACAGGTCCGGGTCGTCCTCCCAGTGCGCGGCGATCTGCGGGGTGAGGGAGGAGGTCGCCCACGTGTCCATCACGTCGGGGTCGCCGACGAACCCGCCGGGCACGCCTCGCTGATCGGCCGTGAACCCGGGCGGCACGTCGCTCGGCGGGATCGATCGGCAGGCTCGCCTCGTCGGCGTAGATCGGCTCGTCGTAGTTCGGGCGACCGTCGGCGTCGAGCCGGATACCAGACGGGGAACGGCACGCCGAAGAATCGCTGGCGGCTGATGCCCAGTCCTGGTTCAGGTCCTCGACCCACGAGCGATAGCGCGCGCCCATGTAGGCCGGGTGCCACCGGAGCTCCTCGCCACGCGCGAGCAGGCGGCTCCTTGAACCGCAAGGTGTCGACGAACCACTGCCGGCTCGTGATGATCTCGAGCGGCCGTTCCCCCTTCTCGTAGAACTTCACCGACGTGCCGATCACCTGCTGGGGCTCGCCGAGCAGGGCACCGGCGTCCGCGAGAGCAGCTCGACGATCCGGCGCGCGCGCCTGTCTTCGCACGCAGGCCGGCGAGCTCGCGCCATCGCGGCGTTCGCTGCCGCCGGGCTCGATCGACTCCCACCCGGGCTCGCCGAACGTGCGGGGCACGATCCTGCCGTCGCGTGCCGACGACGACGCGGAGCGGCAGCCGCAGCTCGCGCCACCACGTCACGTCGGTGAGGTCGCCGAACGTGCAGATCATCGCGATGCCCGTCCCCTTCTCGGGGTCGGCCAGCTCGTGGGCGACGACCGGCACGGGCACGCCGAACAGCGGCGTGAGCACGGTCGTGCCGACCAGCGGCGCGTAGCGCTCGTCGTCGGGATGCGCGACGAGCGCGACGCAGGCGGGGATCAGCTCCGGGCCGCGACGTCTCGATCTCGACCGGCGACCGGCGTCGCCGAGTCGAACGCGATCCGGTGGTATCGGCCCTCCTGCTCGCGATCCTCGATCTCGGCCTGCGCGACGGCGGTCTTGAAGTCCACGTCCCACATCGTGGGCGCCTCCGCCGTGTAGGCGACGCCCTTCGCGAGCAGCCGCAGGAACGCTCGCTGCGACACCCGGCGCGAGCCGCTCCCCGATCGTCGTGTAGGTCTGGGTCCAGTCGACCGACAGCCCGAGCAGCCGGAACAGATCCTCGAAGGCCTTCTCGTCCTCGCCGGTCAGCCGCGCGCACAGCTCGATGAAGTTCGCCGCGAGCGATGGCGACCGGCTGATCGTCTCCGGGCGCTCGAGCGCGACGCGTCGAACCCCGGGTCGTGGGGCAGCGACGGGTCGCACCGCACGCCGAAGTAGTTCTGCACGCGGCGCTCGGTCGCGAGGCCGTTGTCGTCCCAACCGATCGGGTAGAAGACCTCGCGCCCGCGCATCCGCTGGAACCGCGCCATCGAGGTCGGTGTGGGTGTAGGACATCGACGTGGCCGACGTGCAGGCTCCCGCTCACGGTGGGCGGCGGCGTGTCGATCGCGAAGATCTGCGTCGCGCGGTCTTCGAGCGATCGAAGCGGTAGGTGCCGGCGGCCTCCCACCACTCGCCCCACTTCGGCTCGAGCCCGTCGAGCGTCGGCTTCTCGGGAACGTTCATGCGCGAGAGTCTACGGAACAGCTGTGCCGCCTCCGCGCACGGTGGTGAACGCGGACGGGGGGCGCCGCTTCGCGGCGCCCCCCGTCCGAGATCTGCGGTGCGACGGTGGATCAGACGTCCATCATCGCCTCGCTTCTTCATCTCCTCGTACTCGTCCGCGGTGATCTTGCCCTCGTCGCGGAGCTTCGCGAGCTTGGCGACCTCGTCGGCGGCGGAGTAGCCCTCCGACGCGGCGCTGGGCCTCCTGCGCCTGCGCCATCATCTCCTTGTCCTGCTCGGTCATCTTCGGCCGGGCGATCACGTAGATCAGGATGCCGATCAACGGGATGATGAAGATCAAGATGATCCATCAGGCTTTCACCCACCGCTGAGGTCGTTGCGGCGGAAGATGTCGGCGAAGACCGCGATGAACATCCAGATCAACATGAACCAGAAGAAGAAGACGATCATCGCCCACAAGTACGGACCCGAACGTCCATTCGTATGCAAGCACCGGTGGCGCTCTCCCTTCCCTCCGTGGTTCCCTGTCGTCGCTGACAGGCAACGCGGATACTAGCCTGGCGGCCGGTCGGATCTGCCTTCGGCGGGCGCCCGACGGAGAGCATCGGCCCCTCTCCCTTGACGCCCGCAAGTCCGGCGTTGATGAACGTCGCGGCGATCCAGCCCCAGGCGAGCAGGTAGAGCCACAGCAGCATCACGATCGCGATCCCGAGCGAGCCGTAGAGATCGTCGACCCGGCTGAGCTTGTCCGCGAAATACACGCGCGAGGCCAGCGACATCCCGAGCACGACGATCGTGAACAGCGCGGCGCCGGGCAGCACAACCGGCCACGGCCGGCCGGCCCGCGGCAACAGCGCCATCGCGAACGGCCGACAAGCGCGAGGTTGACCGCGAGGATCACGACCCAGCCCAGCGACGGTTCGCAACAGCGCCCCCGGCCGCCAGCCGGCCGCCGAGGTAGTTCCCGACGATCGCGAGCAGCATCATCGCGACGAACACGAGCGGTGGCCTACCACGGCGCTCATCTTCGGCAGTTCCGGCTGCTCCCAGGCGATCCGGTTGATCAGCCGCAGGGCGCTCGACCGCGCTCCGTCGCGGTCCACAGCACGAGCCACAGGCCGAGCAGCAACAGCCACCAGGCGCTCGACGTCGGTCTGCGACACGGCCTGGGCCGACCGCGGCGGCGAGCGCCGCGCCCATCCCGACGTCGTGCGCCATCTGGTCGGCGCGTGACCGAGCTGAGATCCATGAACAGCGCCGAGGATCGACGACGATCACGAGCGCCATCGGCAGCTCCCACAGGAAGATGCGGTAGGCGAGCCCGCCGGACAGCAGCGGTCCGCCTCGCCGGTGCATCCGCACGCAGCGACTCCCAGACCGTCTCGAGCCACGATGCGGCGCCGCGCTCCTGGTCGAACCGATCCTGGCGCGGCGGACGAGCTCGTCGGCGCGCTCACGCGCGGCGCCGCCGCGTACCGTGCTCGCGCAATCCCCGGGAGCCTCCGCATCCGCCCGGCGCGCCCGGCGGGGCCCGTCCGTCGGCGGCCCGCGCTGCGTCCGTCGCTCGCTCGCCATCCTGCGATGCAGGCTACGGCCACGCCCGCGACCGGTCGCGCACCGCTACACTCGCGTCGATGTGGCTCGACGCCGGCACGGCGGATTCGGCTGCTCGATCGTCGGTAGCGGCGCATGCTCGCCGTCGAGCTACGTCGAGGTGCGCCGACCAGGGATCTGTCCGACTACGAGGAGCGCATCTTCCGCATGGGCCAACGATGCCGACGACCGACTCCGCGTCCCCGTCCGCGCTGTGATGCAGGCTGGCACCTTCATCACGGTGCCCGCCGTGGCGGCCGTCGCGTTCCTCGCCGGGTCGCCGCGCGCTCGCCCTCCGCGTCCTCGTCGGCCGGCACCGCGGCGTGGCTCGGCGCGAAGGCGATCAAGCCGTACGGTGGCCGCGAACGCCCGTCGGGCGTCCTCGGCGACGGCGTCCACCTGCGCGAAGGCATCGAGGGCGACCTCGGCTGGGTGTCCGGGCACACCGCCGTCGCGACGACGCTCGCGCTCGTGCTCGCCGACGACCTGCCTGGCTGGACCGCCCGATCCTCGCCGCGATCGTGGCCACGACCGGCTTCGGCCGGATGTACGTCGGCGCGCACCTGCCCCATGACCTCGTCGGCGGCGCCGGGCTCGGCGCTCCTGATCGCGGGCCTTGACGCCCGGCGGCGGCCGGCCCGCTAGGCCGCCGCCTGCTCGCTCGTCGGACCGCGCGCCACCCGCCAGGCCACCAGCTCGAGCACGACGACGACGAGCGCGAGCAGCAGCCACCACCCCACGCCCAGTCGACGACCCAGAAGATGACCGCCGCCACGCCCGCGATCACCGCCATCACGGCGCGCGGTGCGCGGCGATCCAGGCCGATGGCGATCCCTCGGGCTGCGACCTCCTCGGATCGCATCGTGTGGTGCGACCACGTCGTCCACGGCGTGCCGGAACCAGACCGCCCACGGTACGGGCCCGTGAGCAGGGCGACGACGATCACGATTAGCGCGATCCACAGGAACCGCACCGTGTAGTCGAGGAACCACCCGACGAGCGCCTCCGCGACCGCCCTGACCGCCGCCTGGTTCTCCGGCCGGCACCAGGTCGACCACGTCGTTCACCGAGGCGATCGCCGATCCGCCGCTCGATCGACCGTCACGACCGCGATCGCGACCGCGAGCTGCAACATCGTTCGACGCCGGTGCGGCGAGACGGCGAGCGCCAGGACCACCGAAAGCAGGAACAAGCCGATCAGGACCGATGAACGCCTTCCGCGCGACCTTCGACCGTGTCCTGCACGTTGCTCAAGACGTCGACCTGTAGACCACGACGGAGCCGAACGTCGCCGGCAGCGTGACGCCGAGCGCCGCGTTCAGCTTCGCGATCGCGTCGGCGGGCACCATGTCGGGGGTGATCGTCGGGCAGGGTGATCTGCCGGTTGAGCAAGGCGCTCAATGTGCCCGACACGGCCTGCGAGCGCCTGATTCACGAGCGGCAGGTAGTTGAGCACCACCTCGCCGTTCTGCACCTGCAGCACCTCGTGTCGCCTCGGAGCACCGCGACGAGCTTCTGCTGCACGATTCGGTTCGCCTGATCCAGAACGTGCCGAACTGGTCGCTCGCGAGGATCTTCTGCACCTGGTCCTGCACGAACGCCTGCACCGACTGCGTGATCGGGCCGGCAAGGAACACGAGCTGTCGGCGCCTTCTCGGTCAGGACCTCGGTGAGCTGCGCCTGCGACGTCGACGGCCGTGAAGACCGCGGTCGTGATCTCGCGGGCGAGCGCCTCCTGCACCGCGGGGTCGGACGCGAGCGGCCCGACGACCGACAGGTAGGTGTCGGTGTTCGTGAGCGTCCGTCGCGCCCACGCGCCGGGCAGGCCGACCGCGAACGACGCGACCGCGAAGAAGACGGCGACGACGGCGGCCACCGCGCGGATCCGCGTGCCGCTGCACCCCGCGGATCTTGCTCGACCTCGGCTTGGAGCTCGTTCGTTCTCGCTGCGGAGTCGCTCGACCTCCGCCGCGGCGTCGTCGTCGCCCGTCGCCATGTCGCTACGCCTCTTCCTCGCGCAGGTGAACGCGAGCACGATCTCGCCGATCCCACGGAACAGTGCCATGAATCCGACCCAGATAAGGATCAGCGCGGCTCGGGCCGCGTAGTACTGCTGTGAAGCCCAGAAACCCAGCAGGATCTCGAGGATACCGACACTGAGGCCGAGCCCCCAGAGCGGTCCCTTGCTGGCGACCGCCGACAGCAGGGTCATCGTGCCCTCAGCACCAGCAGGAATCCGAGGATCGACGCCAGGGCCCAGAAGGCTTCCTTCGGCTGCGTGAACGCCCACAGCGAACCGAGGACGAACAGGATCGCCGAGCAGCAGGTGCGCCCACCGCCAGGTGTCGACGACCGCGTAGATCAGGAACTCGTTGATCGGCGGCGGCCAGGAACATCGCGCCCATCAGGTAGCCGACAACTTTGATCGACGTGCTCGGGTCGTACCGGAGCACGAGCATTGAGATCAGGAGCCATGCGATGCCGGTGATCAGGAAGATCCACCATGGCATCGGCTGCTCCCGCGCCTTGACCTGTGACATGCGTCCTCCTCCCGTTCCGGAAAGCGTCCCAAGCCGCCCACAGAAGCATGCACTACAAGGCACATTGGGTCCAACCCACCACTCGCGACCGGTGTCGCGATACTGGCAGATCAAGCCCCTTAGACTGCGGCGTGATGGCGAGCTGTCCCTCCTGTGGCGCACCGCGTGTCGACGGCGCGCGGTTCTGTCCGGCGTGCGGCGCCGATCTCGGCGAGACCTGCGCCGCCTGTGGAGCGGCCCTGCCCGCCGACGCGGTGTTCTGCCCCGCGTGTGGTCAGGCGGTCGCGGTCGCGACCCCGGCACGGGCGGGAGAGGAGCGGCGCCTCGTCACGATCGTGTTCGCTGACGTCGCGAGCTCGACGCAGCTCGGCGAACGGCTGGACCCCGAGCGCTTCCGCGAGGTGATGCAGGCGTACGCGCAGGCGATGCGCGAGGAGATCGAGGCCGAAGGGGGGACGGTCGAGAAGTTCATCGGCGACGCGGTGATGGCGGCGTTCGGCGTCCCCACCGCCCACGAGGACGACCCGGCGCGCGCGCTGCGAGCCGCCCTCCGCATGCTCCAGCGCCTCGAGCGGGTGAACGAGGACCTCGCCGCCGGCGACGATGTCGCCCTGCAGATCCGCATCGGCGTCAACACGGGTGAGGTGCTGGCGGCGGTCGCCCCTGTTCCGGGCGAGGCCATGGTGACCGGTGACGCCGTGAACGCGGCCGCCCGGCTCGAAGCAGCTGCAGCGCCGGGTCAGATCGTCGTTGCCGAGCGAACGGCCGCGTCCGTCCGGGGGTTCCTCTTCGACGAACTCGGCGCGCTCGAGCTGCGCGGCAAGGCCAGGCCGGTGCGCGCCTACGCCCTGCGAGAGGCGCTCGAGAACGCACCGCAACGCGGTATCCCGGGATCTGATCGCCCCGATGATCGGACGCGACGATGAGCTCGCGATCATGCGTGCGGTGTTCGAGCGCGTCCTCGGCGAGTCTCGGCCGGCCACCGTGACGATCTACGGCGACGCGGGTCTCGGGAAGTCGCGCCTCGCCGCGGAGTTCCTCGCGTGGGCGGAACGCACCGAGTCTGGCCCGCTCGTGCTGCGCGGCCGCTGCCTGCCCTACGGCGACGGCATCACCTACTGGCCACTGGCGGAGATCTTGAAGGGTCACGCCGGCATCCTGGACTCCGACGGGACAGACGTCGCGGTCGAGAAGGTTCGGAAGGTCGGTCGGGAACTGCTGTCGGGCGATATCGCCCCGATCCGACGCGAGCTGCCGCCGCCCTCGCGTACACCGTCGGACTCGAGGACCCGGATGTGTCGTTCGTCGGGGTCGACCCGAAAGAGGTTCGGGCGGAGGTCCACGAGGCGTGGCGGTTGTTCTTCTCCGCGCTTGCCCTCGACGGCCCGGTCGTCGTCGTGGTCGAGGACATCCATTGGGCCGACCCCGTCCTGCTCGACCTGCTCGAGGAGCTGTCGGCGCGCGCGCACGGAGCGGTGCTGTTCATCTGTCCGTCGCGGCCGGAGCTCACATCGATCCGGCCCGGGTGGGGCGGCGGTGGGCGGAACGCGAGCGCGGTCGTGCTGGATCCGCTCGACGCCGACGAGTCCGAGCGGCTCGTTCGGTCGTTGCTGACGGTCGACGATCTGCCGCCATCGGTCCACGCGACGATCCTCGAGCGGGCCGAAGGCAACCCGTTCTACATCGAGGAGATCGTGCGGCGGCTGATCGACGAAGGCGCCGTCGTCCGCGTCGGCGATCGGTGGCGCGCGACCGATGTGGCCGCTGCGGTCGACATCCCGGACACGGTCCAGGGCGTGCTCGCGGCGCGTATCGACCTCCTCGATACCGACGACAAGCGAGTGGTGCAGGCCGCGGCGGTCGTCGGCCGGGCGTTCTGGCCAGGCCCGGTTGCCGAGCTCACCGGGTTGCCGATGGCCGAGGTCGTCGACCGGCTCCGCAACGCGGAGGATCGCGAGTTGGTTCGGTCGAAGTTCGGCTCGGCCCTCGCCGGACAACAGGAGTATCTGTTCAAACACATCCTCACGCGCGATGTCGCCTACGGCTCACTCCCCCGGCGTGAGCGGATCGATGCGCACCGCCAGGTCGCCGACTGGCTCCAGCGCAGTGCCGGGGAACGCGTGACCGAATTCGCCGAGCTCCTCGCCTATCACCTCGGCACCGCCGCGCGCCTGGCGGCGGAGGCAGGTTCGCTCGACGAGGAACTCCGACGCGAGGCGACGCACTGGCTCCGGGATGCATCGGAAGCTGCGAGGCTCCGGCTCGCGATCCGCAAGGCCACACGCCTCGCCGAGGATGCGCTCGAGCTGGCCGGAACCGATCTGGAGCGTGCGCTGGCGCTGGAATCCCTCGGTGACGCGTATCACACCGGCTACACGGGCGACGAGGCATATGCATCGTTCGTGGAGGCGGTGCACGTCCGCGTTCGCGGGGTGCCGGACGACGGCCGTGCGATCGCGTACCTCGCGGGGCGGGCGTGCGAGTTCCCGATCCGGTGGCCGGGGTCGATGGCAGATCAGCTGCCAGGCGAGGATGAGGTGCAGGGGTTGATCGATCTGGGTCTCGCGCACCTGCCGGCGGGCGACAGTGAGGAGCGGATCCGTCTGCTCGCCCTCCAGGCGGGCTGGCCGTTCGCGTTCCCCATGGATGGGTACTCCGAGGATGAGCTCACGGCGTTCGAACACGCCGGGACCGAGGCGGCGGACATCGCGGAACGGCTCGAGCTCTGGGATCTCGCATCGGGCGCGCTCGACAATGCCGGCGCAGGGCGCATCTCCCAAGGTCGTTACGGCAAGGCGCACCCGCTCTGGGAACGACGACGGCGCCTGTTGCCCAACCTGACGAGCCTGCTGGAGATCGGCGACTTCTACGCCGTCGGCGCCTGGGAGCAAGTGGAGCTCGGCGACTTCGAGGCGGCGGCGGCACTCGCGCGCGAGGGGGTCGCCGCGGTCGGCGGCCGGATGCCGAGCACCGAGGTACACACCCGTTCCTGGCTCGCCACCGCGTTGTATCTGCTCGGCCGCTGGGATGACGCCTTGGAGCAATGCTCGGCGCTCGATGACCTGTTGGGCGACCGGCGGGATGAGGATCTGCCGTACTTCGCGACCCACGGCGTCGGGACGGCCGGGTTGATCGAGCACGCGCGCGGCGATCACACATCCTTCCGTCGTCGGCTCGACACGCTGGGCCGCGGCGGCCTGAACGGCTCCGGTCGCGCGTACCCCTCGCTGATCCGGCTGTTGACCGCTTGCGGCGAATTCGATCGCGCGCTGGACGTGCCTCGACCGTGGAACTGGCGCGTGCATCGCACCGACACGCTGTGGTCGGAGCTCGAACGCGAGGCGGCGGCCGGGCGATGGGATGCCGGTCGTGCGCTCGTTCCCGAGATCCGGGAGCAACACCGCGATGGGCCGGCGCCGATCCTCGGCCCGGCCGCCGACCGGTTCGAAGGACGAGCGGCAGCAACGGGGGGCAACACCGCAGCCGCGATCGACCTGCTGCACGCGGCTCGCGACGGTTTCGCCGCACTGAAAGTTCCGTACCAGCGAGCACTCACGGACGTCGATCTCGCCCGGGCGTTGCGTGGCGGCGGTCGAGCGACCGAAGCCGGCGATGTGCTCGGCGCCGCGATCGACACGTTCGAGGAACTCGGCGCGGTCGTGGCGTTGGAGCAGGCCCGCGAGCTGGCCTAGCTACATCCCGGCAGCGACGCCCGTGAACTGCAACAGCATCTGGCCGCTCCCATCGGACAGCGTCAGCTGATCGCCTTCGACCGCGGAGGACGCGACCGCTTCGAGCGCGGCGATATACGCCTGCTCCTGGTCCGACACGTCCTGCGCGCACATCTTCTTCGTCGATGCGAGCGGCCCGAACGACAGCGACCCGTCCGTTCGTCTCGTACGAGCCGTGATAGGTGTTGCACCCGCCCGAGCCGCTGGCGGTCCCGTCCGCGAGCGTCAGCGGTGACCTCGGTGCCCGCGATCGTGGAGGACGACCGCCTGCGTGCCGGGCTGGGCGATCGTCGTCAGCGTCCATGCGGTGCCTTCGAGCGGGAGCGGCGCCGCGGGTTGCTCGGGCTGGAACGTCAAGGCCGCCGTCCCGCCCGTGAGCGACGAGCCCGGCCTGGTCGCCGGTGACCTGGTAGCCGGTGACGTCGCCGAGCGCCGCGAGGTAGGCGCTCTCCAGCGCCATCACGCGTCGTCGCACGCCATCGTGTCGACGCCGAGTTGCGAGAACGACAGCGTGCCGTCGCCGGGTCGGCCTCGATAGCCGCCGAAGTAGGAGTTGCACGAGGCGGCCCGGCCGACCTGCGTCCCGTCGAACGCGATGTCGACGCGCGCGTCCGGCGGCACGTGCCCGCGGTGAGCGTCTGCATCGAGGCCCGGTCGAGCACCCACGTCACGCCCGTGAGCTCGCCGCCGGGACTCGCGCCGCCCGAGCTACCGCCGCTCGCGCAGCCGCGAGCAGGGCGAGGATGCGACACGACGATCGGAGCGACGGCGGCGCGCGCATCAAGCGGTGCGCTGCTGGCGCTCGCCGCGTGGCTTCTTGGCGTCGCGCGGCACGAGCGTCGGGTTGACGCCGGTCAGCACGACGTCGCGGTCGACGAGGCACTTCGTGACGTCCTCGCGGGAGGGCAGCTCGTACATCACGTTGAGCAGCACCTCTTCCATGATGGCGCGCAGCCCGCGGGCGCCGGTGCCGCGCTGGATCGCCTGCTCGGCGATCGCGCGCAGCGCCTCGTCGGTGAACTCGAGCTCGACCCCGTCGAACTCGAAGAACTTCTGGTACTGCTTCACGTAGCGCGTTCTTCGGCTTGGTGAGGATGTCGACCAGCGCGTCCTCGTCGAGGTTGTTCACGTGGGTGATCACCGGCAGGCGGCCGACGAACTCGGGGATCAGCCCGAACTTCAGCAGGTCCTCGGGCAGCACCGTCGCGAACAGCTCGCCGATGTCCTTCTCGTCCTTGCTCGACGACGCTCGGCGCCGAACCCGACGCCCTTGCGCCCGATCCGCGACTCGATGATCTTGTCGAGCCCGGCGAACGCCCCGCCGCAGATGAACAGGATGTTCGTCGTGTCGATCTGGATGAACTCCTGGTGCGGATGCTTGCGGCCGCCCTGCGGCGGCACGCTCGCCTGCGTGCCCTCGAGGATCTTGAGCAGCGCCTGCTGCACGCCCTCGCCGGAGACGTCGCGCGTGATCGACGGGTTCTCGGACTTGCGCGCGATCTTGTCGATCTCGTCGATGTAGATGATGCCGGTCTCGGCCTTCTTGACGTCGTAGTCGGCGGCCTGGATCAGCTTCAGCAGGATGTTCTCGACGTCCTCACCGACGTAGCCGGCCTCGGTGAGCGCGGTGGCGTCGGCGATCGCGAACGGCACGTTGAGCAGCCGGGCGAGCGTCTGCGCGAGGTAGGTCTTCCCGCAGCCGGTCGGGCCGAGGATCATGATGTTCGACTTCTGCAGCTCGACCTCTTGATCCTTCTGGCCGACCTGGATCCGCTTGTAGTGGTTGTAGACCGCGACCGACAGGACCTTCTTCGCCTGGTCCTGGCCGACCACGTACTCGTCGAGGAACCCGAAGATCTCGGCGGGCTTCGGCAGCTCGTCGAGCTTGAGCTCGGTGGTCTCGGCGAGCTCCTCCTCGATGATCTCGTTGCAGAGGTCGATGCACTCGTCGCAGATGTAGACGCCGGGGCCGGCGATGAGCTTCTTCACCTGCTTCTGGCTCTTCCCGCAGAAGGAGCACTTCAGCAGGTCCGATTCGCCGAACTTCGCCATCTACCGCTGCCTTTCGCGTCGCCAGCGATGCTGCGCCGCCGGCGCGAGCGCCGGCGGTCGTGTCGGGCGATTATCACGCGCCGTTGGAGCTGACGCCAGCTACTTCCGCCGTAAGTCCCCTGCGGCTGAGGATGTCGTCGATGATGCCGTAGTCCTTGGCCTCCTCGGCCGTGAGGATGAAGTCGCGGTCGGTGTCCTTCGCTCACCTTCTCGAGGGGCTGGCCGGTGTGCTGGCTGATGATCTGCTCGAGCAGCGCGCGCAGCCGCATGATCTCCTTGGCCTGGATCTCGATGTCGACCGCCTGCCCCTGCGCACCGCCGTGCGGCTGGTGCAGCAGCACGCGCGAGTTCGGCAGCGCGAAGCGCTTGCCCGGCGCGCCGGCGAGCAACAGCACCGCCGCCGCCGACGCCGCGAGACCCATCACGATCGTCGACACGTCGCACTTGATGTACTGCATCGTGTCGTAGATCGCGAGCAGCGCGCTCACGTCGCCGCCGGGCGAGTTGATGTAGAGGTTGATGTCCTTGTCCGGATCCTCGGACTCGAGGTGCAGCAGCTGCGCCATGATCAGGTTGCCGACGGCGTCGTCGATCGGCGTGCCGAGGAACACGATGCGGTCCTTCAGCAGGCGCGAGTAGATGTCGTAGCCAGCGCTCGCCGCGGCTCGTCTGCTCCACGACCGTGGGCACCAGATAGTTCGTGCACGGGCTGGATCGGTCATGCCTGCTCCTCCGTGTCTCGTCGTCCGCCGGCTCCGTCGGACGCCGTCGTCGGTCGTCCGATCCTCGGCGACCGAGGGCTTCGTCGGTGATGTCGGCACGCTCGACCAAGATGTCGAGCGCCTTCGATACGGATGATATCCCCGGCCAGCGTTACGACCTGTCCCGACCGGTCCAGTTGCTTCGCCAATTCCTTCGGATCGCGGTCGTACGCCTGGGCCATCTGCCCGATCTGCGCGCCGAGCTCCTCGGCCGTGACCTCCAGCTCCTCCGACCTGCGCAACGGCTTCCAGCACGAGGTCGGCTTTGATCGCGCGGAGGGCATGGTCGCGGCTGTCCTCGGCTCGAGGCGGTCGCGGTCCCAACCCTGCATCTCGAGCATCTGGTCGAGCGTGAGGCCGTAGCGCTGGGCCTGCTGCTCGGCGTGACGGATCCGATGTGTCGGTCTCGTCCTCGATCAAGCGACTCGGGCAGATCGACGTCGACGGTGTCGACGAGCGCCTGCAGGACGCGGTCGCGCACGATCCCCTCGGCCTCGCGCTCCTTCACCTCGCGGAGCTTGTCGCGCAGATCGTCGCGGAGCTCGTGCGAGCGTGTCGAACTCCGAGGCGGTCTGCGCGAACTCGTCGTTCGCCTCGGGCAGCCGCAGCGCCTTCACGTCCTTGACCAGCACGCTGAACGTGCGCGGCCCGCCGAGCTCCTCGCCGAAGCGGTCGGCGGGCAGCTCCTCGTCGAACTCCACGATGTCGCCGGGCTTCGTGCCGAGGAGCTTCGCGTCCATCGCCTCGCCGAACTCGCCGGAGCCGACCGAGTACAGGTACTCGTCGCGGGTCGAGCGCGTCGAGCGGCTCGCCGTCGCGCGTCACGGTCAGGCTCACCGTGACGCAGATCGCCCTCCTGCGCCGGGCCGCTCGACCGGCTCGAGCTCGGCGAACTGGCGCTGCAAGCGCTCGATCCTACGCGTCGATCTCGTCCTCGGTCGGCTCGGTCGGCGGCCGCTCGACCTGCACTGCCCTCGTACTCGCTCCTTCGCGAGCGCGAGCCGCGGCCGGACCTCAACGGTGGCGGTGAAGATGAACGACTTTCCCGGGCTCGAGCTGCTCGACGTCGACCTCGGGATCGCCGATCGGCGCGAGGTCCTCGTCGGTCACGGCCTCGCGGAAGTAGCTCGGCACCGCTTGATGCACGAACTCCTCGAGGACGACGTCGCGACCGACCTGCGCGTCGATGATCGGCTTGGGCGCCTTCCCGGGCGGAACCCGGGGATCTTCACCTCGCGCGCGATCGCCCGGTACGTGGTGGTCGAGGTCCTTGTCGACCTGGTCGGCCGGCACCTCGATCGTGAGCTTGACGGTGTGTTTGTCGGTGTTCTCGACGGTGGTCTGCATCCGCGGTCCAGGCTACCCGAGATCCCCGTCGACGGCCGCGAACACGCAGGTAGGCTGCGCCCCATGTACGACGGACGAGCTCGCCGTTCGCGCACGAGCTGGCCGACGCCGCCGATGCGATCTCGATGCGGCTGTTCGCCGACGAGGGACTCGAGATCCGGCACAAAGACGACCGCACGCTCGTCACGGCCGCCGACACCGCGATCGAGCGGATGGTGCGCGAGCGGCTCGCCGAACGCTTTCCCCGACGACCGGATCATGGGCGAGGAAGAAGGCGGCACGTTCGAGGGCGCCGGCCGCGTGTGGATCGTCGACCCGATCGACGGCACCGCCAACTACGCGCGCGCGATCCCGATGTGGGCGACGCTGATCGCGCTGCAGGTCGACGGCGACCTCGTCGTCGGCGTCGCGAGCGCGCCCGCGCTGGGCGAGCGCTACGCGGCGGCCCGCGGCGAGGGCGCGACGATGAACGGCAAGCGGATCCGGTGAGCGAGATCGGCGAGCTCGGCGAGGCGCAGTTCCTCTACTCCCAGCTCGACACCCTGCTCGCCGGACGCACGCGGCGCGGCCACGTCGACCCTCCTGGCCGGCGCGGTGCGCGAGCGCGGGTTCGGCGACTACTGGGGGCACCTGCTGGTCGCGCGTGGCGCCGCCGAGATCTGCCTCGAGCCGTCGCTCGCCATCTGGGACTACGCGGCGCTCGTGCCGATCGTCCAGGAGGCGGGCGGCCGCATCACCGACCTCGAAGGGCGCGCGCCGCGACACGGAGGCCCGGTGCTCACCACGAACGGCCGGATGCACGACGAGTCGTGCGGATCCTCTCGAGCTAGATCCCGACGAGCGCCAACATCACACCTCGATCGTCGAGCCCGCATCAGAGGCGGCGTTCGCCAGGACGGCGTTCGCGGCCGCGACATCCTGCACGCCGACGCCTGTCAGGTCGCAGATCGTGAGCTGATCCGACGACGTGCGGCCCCGAGCCTCGCCCGACGCGATCGTGCCGAGCTCGACCGCTCGGTCCACCACGCTCCGGCGCGTGCTGGAGTTCGCCGAGCCGCACACACTGGTCGCGCGAATCCACCACCAGCACGTCGGCGCGTCGGAGCAGCTCGGGATCGAGCTCCTGCTTGCCGACCCCGTCAGACCCGACCGCCGTGATGTGCGCGCCCGGCCCCGGACCCACTCCGCCTCACGAGCGGCTCCCGCGCCGCGGTGCACGTGATGATCACGTCTGCGCCGTCGACCGCCTCGCGCGCACGTGCCCGACCGCCGTGGCGCCGACGTCGGCCGCGGCGCACCGCCGCGCTTCGCCGGATCGCGTCCCCAGACGCGGATCGCACCAACCTCACGGACGCACCGCAACGCCTCGACCTGACGTCGTGCCTGGATCCCTGTGCCGATCATGGCCGCGACCCCGACCCGTTCGGGAGCGAGGTGCCGAGCGGCCACGCCGCCGGCCGCACCAGTGCGCACATCGGTCAGCATCCCGCCGTCCAGGAGCAGGGCTCGCGGCGCGCCGGTGCGCGCGTCGAACACGACCACCATGCCGTCGATCGCCGGTGGATCCTCGGCGTAGAACCCGCTCGCGACCTTCACCGCGTACGTCGGCGCCCCGTGCAGGTGCCCCGCCTTCACGTGGATCTCGCCGCGGGACTCGGGCACGTCGAGATGGATCACAGCCGGCAGCTCGGCGCGACCCGCGCTGTAGGCGACGAACGCGGCCTCCACGGCGTCGATGCACGCTCGCCATCGGCAGCGCCGCGCGGACGTCGTCGGCCCGCAGCACCCGCACCGTCGCCATGGCGCGCAGCCTGCACGGCGCAGGCCGCCCGGTCAAGCCGTCCGCGAGCGACTAGCGTTGGCGCCATGGCGAAGATCCCCTTGTTCGAGATGGAGCGCTACCAGTCGAAGTACTGGCACCTCGTCGATCACGACCTGTCGGAATCCGGCGTGCTCCCCGTGACGATCCGCGATCTGCTCGGACCCGCCGCGGACGGCGAGGCCTTCCTGCACACCGAGCTCGGCTATCCGCTTATCGGAAGGCTCGCACGCGTCGCGGGCGGCGATCGCCGAGTGGTACCCCGGCGCCACCGCCGAGAACGTGACGATGATGAACGGCGGCTCCGAGGCGAACTTCCTCGCCCTCTGGTCGCTGCTCGGCCAGGGCGACCGTCTCGCCTTCATGGTGCCGAACTACTGCCAGGGCCTCGGGCTGGGCACGGTGCTGCGGCCGTGGCGTCGACACCTTCGCGCTCGTGCCCGATGGCGACCGTTGGGCCCTCGACCTCGACTCGCTCGACCGCGCGGTCGGCAAGCACACGAAGGTGATCATGGTGTGCAACCCGAACAACCCGACTGGCGCCGTCTTGACCGAGGGCGAGATGGAGGCCGTGTTGGAGGTGGCCGAGCGCCGCGGCGCGTGGATCGTCGCCGACGAGATCTACCGCGGCGCCGAGGTCGACACCGACGCACACGTCCCCGACCTTCTGGGGCCGCAGCGACCGGGTCGTCGTGACGAGCGGCTTGTCGAAGGCATTCGCGATGCCGGGGCTGCGCGTCGGATGGGCCGTGGCGCCGACGAAGATCGTCGGACGCATCTGGCGCCGGCACGACTACACGACACTGACGCCGGGGATCCTCAGCGACCGGTTCACCGCCTGGGCGATGCATCCGCAGATGCGCGAGAGCATCCTCGGGCGCACGCGAACGATCATCCGCGCGAACCTGCCGCCGCTCGAGGCGTGGTTCGCGGAGCAGCCCGCGTGTCGCGATACCGCCGTCCCGCCGCGGGCGCGATCGCGTTCGCGCAGGTCGACCTCCCGATGGCGACTCGTGACCTCGTCGAGCGGATCCGCGAGGAGCGCAGCGTGCTGCTCGTGCCGGGCGAGATGTTCGGCATCGACAACGGCATCCGGATCGGGTTCGGCTACCACATCGACGAGACGCTCGAAGGGCTCGCGCTCGTCGGAGAGACGCTCGCCGCGGCGGCGATCGGCCCTGAGGTCCGCTGGTCCCGGCGAGCCCGGGCCGTTCCGCACGCGGCGGATCGCGCGTCGATGCGCCACGCTACCGGCATGAGACGTGAGCGCGAGACACCGGGCCGTCCACAGGCCGATCGGGGCGTGGGTGGTCGCGGGCATCCTGGGGCTCATCGGGGTCGGTGGGCTCGTGACCGGTCCCAGCTGATCGCCGACCCGACGGGCGCCGTGATCGGCGCCCGCGTCTCATGGCTCGAGGCGACGCCCGTGCACGACTGGGCCCCGGTCGGCTGGTTCCTGCTCGTGGTGATGGGCGTCGTCCCGAGCCTCATCGCGGTCGGTGTGGTGACCCGGTTCTCGTGGCCGCTCGCCGAGCGGCTCGACCCGAGCGCCAGCGAGCACTGGTCGTGGACCGCCACCCAGGTCATGGGCGACGGGCTGCTCGTGTGGATCGGCCTGCAGCTCGCCCTGATCGACCTGCACGGCGGCCCTCAGCCGATGTTCGTGGTGCTCGGCGTCGCGCTCGCTCGTCGCTGCCGCGGCTGCCGAGCGTCCGGCGGCTACCTCGCGGCCGACCTGTGACCCCAGGTCATACGGACGGCCATCGGCGAGGCCGTAATCTCGCCGCATGACCTGCGCGGATGGAATCCCGCAGTGCCGACTGACCAGAAGTCACGTCGGCGCAGCGCCCGAGCCGAAGCCAAGCGCGAGTTGATCGTGCGATGCGCGATGCGGCACTTCGCCGAGCACGGGCTACCAAGGCGCGCGGATCGACGACATCGGCCCAGGAGCTCGCAGATCGCCAAGGGCTCCGTCTTCCAGCACTACGGCTCGAAGGCGGGGCTCTTCTTCGAGTGCTACAAGCGAGCGGTCGCGTCGCTGCCCGCATGGCTCGATGCGCCCGAGGACGTGCGCGAGCCGGATTCTTCGCGGTCGTCCGATACTGGCTCGACCGCACCCAGCACCTCGTCGAGGAGGACTGGGTGCCGAATCGCGTCGTGCTCGTCGGGAACTACGGCACCGACCTCGAGCTCAAGCGCGAGATCAACCGATTCCTGGTGAGCGAGGATCCGTACGGCACCCTCGACTTCGTCGAGTGGGGCCAGCAGCGGGGCGAGGTGCGGGCCGACCTCGACCTCGAGACGATCGTGTCGCTGCTCGATTGGACGCCACTCGAGCGCGATCCAGGACGCGCTCGTCACCGAGGAGCTCGACCCCGGGCTCTTCCACCGGTGGCGCACCAGCCCGAACGCCAGCGCATGCGGCTGGATCATTTCGCGGTGCTGCTCGAGAGCGCGATCGGCGCGGCGGGCGAGGCCCGCGCGGCCGTCGCAGCCGACGTCGAGCTAGGAGCCGCCGGCGCCGAAGCGCCTCGCGCGCGTCGTCGAGCGTCGACGCTTCCGCTTGCGGTAGTTGCGCAGCGCGAACCGGTCGCACGCCGTCTCGGCCTGCGACTTCGTCCCGCGTCGCTCGCTGCAGGTACCAGTGCATCCACTCG
This sequence comes from uncultured Actinomycetes bacterium, assembly GCA_963746995.1. Taxonomy (GTDB): domain Bacteria; phylum Actinomycetota; class UBA4738; order UBA4738; family HRBIN12; genus AC-51. The sequence continues at coordinate 261,062 of CAVVDF010000005.1, read as the reverse complement.
TGCAGGTAGAGGAACCGCAGGACCTCGCGTGGTGTGCGGAACGTGATCCCCTCCGTCAGCCAGATGAACCGCATGCCCTTGCCCGGCCGGCGCTGCGCCCCGTAGGGCATGACCTCACCGAACGGCAGGAACGGCTCGGGGATCTGGATCGTGATCGTCTGCTCCTCGAAGTCGGTCCACGCCGACAGGTGCGGCTTGTCGCCCCGGTACCGCAGCGGGATCACGCGCAGGTCGTAGCCCGTCGGCGTGCGGCAGGCCCGCGAGCGCCCGCCGGACGTCGCCGGGCGCCAGTTCGTCGACCGTCGAGGTCACCTCCATCGCACTCCAGGCTACGCGGCGGCGCCGCTAGCATCGGCCCGTGGCGGACGACCGCGGGCTACCGGGAGGGAGCGCGCGCCGTCGCTACCACTGGCGGTTGCGGTCGGCGCGTTCGGGATCTCCTTCGGCGTGCTGGCGCGCCGCCGGCGGGTTCAGCGGGACAGCCGCGGTCGTGATGTCGATGACGACGTTCGCAGGGTCGGCGCAGTTCGCCGCGGTCTCGGTCCTCTCCGGCGGTGGCGCGGCGACGGCCGCGATCGCGAGCGGCGCTGCTGCTGAACGCTCGCTACCTCCCGATCGGCATCACGGTCGCACCGTGGCTCGAGGGCGGCTTCTGGTCGCGGCTGCTGCACGCACACCTCATGGTCGACGAGTCATGGGCGATCGCCGCCGAGGGCGAGGGCCGGTGGAACCAGCGCGTGCTGCTCGCCGCGGGCGCGGGCATCTGGATCGCTTGGGTCGCGGCACGATCACTCGGCGTCGTCTTCGGCAACGTGATCGGCGATCCCGCGCGGCTCGGTTTCGACGCAGCGTTCCCCGCGCTGTTCCTCACCCTGCTCGTGCCGCAGCTCGATGGCGCGGACGTGCGGCACCTCGTGCGCCACACGGTCGCGTCCGCTCCTCGCCGCGCTCGCTCGGCGGCGCCATCGCGCTCGCGCTGACGCCGTTCACACCCGCCGGCGTGCCGATCATCGCGGCGGCGGCCGCCTGCGCGATCGGACTTGCTGCCCGAGAAGGAGCGCCGATGACCGCGGTCGGCTCGTGGTTCGTCGTGGTCTGCGCGCATCGGCACGATCGCGCTGAAGGCGTGCGGGTCCCCTGCTGCTCGGCGGTCGACCGCTGCCGCCGCGGCTCAGGCCGTCGTCGCGCTCGCCGGCCCCGCGTTGCTCGCGGCGCTCGTCGCGACCAGCACCTTCGCGGCAGGGCCAGTCGCTCACGATCGACGCGCGCGATCGTCGGCCTCGGCGTCGCCGCGGTCGCGATCCGGTTCCATGCGCCCGGCGCTCCTCGTCGTCGTGGCGGCCGCGGGCGCGACCGCGCTCGTGCGGCTGCTGGTGTAGCGCGCTGCTAGCCTGCCTCGCCATGACGCGGCTCCGCGACCTCGGTCTCTCCGTCGGGATTGCTCCCGCCCGGGCCGCTCAACGCGATCACCGACGTCGCCGGCGTCCGCGTCGGCATGACCACGCTGATCAGCGGTGAGGGCCCGCTCGTCGTTGGGCAGGGACCGGTCCGCACGGGCGTCACGGTGATCGTGCCGCACGACGGATCGGAGAATCGCCGGTGTTCGCGGGCTGTCACACCCTGAACGGGAACGGCGAGATGACGGGGCTCGAGTGGGTGCGCGAGTCGGGTCAGCTCACGACGCCGGTCGGCATCACCAACACGCACAGCGTCGGCATCGTCCGCGACGCGCTCGTCTACGCCGACATGGCGCACCGCGACGCCCGCGGCTCCTACTGGTCGCTCCCCGTGGTTGCCGAGACCTACGACGGTGCGCTGAACGACATCAACGGGATGCACGTGACGGCGGCACACCTGCACGAGGCGCTTGGCCGGCGCGTCCGAGCGGTCCGGTCGCCGAAGGCAACGTCGGCGGCGGCACCGGGATGATCTGCCACGAGTTCAAAGGCGGGACCGGCACCGCGTCGCGGATCGTGAACGGCTGGCGCGTCGGGCGCGCTCGTCCAAGCGAACTACGGCGACCGCGATCGCCTCGCCATCGACGGGGTGCCCGTCGGGCGCGAACTGTCACGCGACGGCGATCCCTTCGGCCTGGGACGAGGAGGACGCCAGCGCACGGCGCGGCGCCGGCTCGATCATCGTCATCCTGGCGACCGACGCGCCCCTGCTCCCGCACCAGCTTCAGCGACTCGCGCAGCGAGCCGGCCTCGGCATCGCGCGGATGGGCGGCAGCGGCGCACACTCGAGCGGCGACATCTTCCTCGCGTTCTCGACGGCGAACAGCGACGCGCTGCGCAGTTACAAGGCCGAGGGCAACACCGACGCGACCGTCGGTGACGATGCTGCCGGACGGCGCGTTGTCCGAGCTCTTCTGGGGAGCGATCGAGTCCACCGAGGAGGCGATCTGCAACGCGTTGGTCGCGGCCGAGACGATGACCGGCCGCGACGGCATCACCGCGACCGCACTCCCCCACGACGCGCTCGTCGAGGTCATGTCGCGCTACGGCCGAGGTCCCGTCTGATCGGTCGGGGCGGCGGGATTCGAACCCGCGACCTCGTGCTCCCAAAGCACGCGCGCTAGCCAGGCTGCGCTACGCCCCGAAGGATCAAGCCTACCGGCGGTGCGGCATGGGCGGCGGTACCCTCGGTTTCCATGTCGGAACAACATCGCACGGGTGTCGGCTACTACGTCGCCGCCGCGCTCCTCATCGCGCTCTTGGTCACCGCCATCGGACTCGTCGTGGCGATGGCGATGCGACCGGCCGCGGCTCCTCCGCAAGCGGTCGTTGCAACGGGCCGCGCCGCGATCGACTGCGATTCCCAGCCAGGGCGTCACGTGCTTCGACACGCTGGTTACGAACACCGGCGGTTCAGACGGCATCGTCGCGTGCGGATTGGATCCCGCCGAAGGCACGGACGCAACGTTCGCGACCGGTGGCACGACACAGCGGTTCCCACTCGGGTCGAGTGAGCGCGTGCACCTGGTCACGCAGGTGACCGCCACGGGGGCAAGCTCAGCCGCAGCACCGCACATGCTGTGCAACGCCGAACCGTCCTAGATCTCGAATACCCCCTGGCCCATCGGTCGGAGGCTGCCCCCGACGTGGACGAGCCATCCGTCGCCGTCGTGCGCCGCATCCACGTGCAGCAGCGAGGGCCTACCCGCCTGCTCCCCTTGGGCCACGGTTGCGCGGCCCGGCATGCCGGCGAGGCCGTGGGCCGAAAGATATGCGCCGAGCGGACCTGCGGCTGAGCCGGTCGCCGGGTCCTCCCCGATCGACGGCAACCGATCGAACATGCGCGCGCGCACGTCGCCGGCGCCGCGCACCGTGAAGAGGTACAGCGACTCGGCCGCCGCAGCTTCGCAGACGTGCTCGCAGCCGCGGCTGTCACGCGACCGCCTTGCCCAACACATCGTCGGTCCGCACCGGCACCATGATGTGTGGGATGCCTGTTGAGATCGGCACGATCGGCAAACCCTGCACGAGATCGGCGACTTCCAGACCCGCCGCCGCGGCGATCGCAGCTCTATCGGCGAACTCGGTGCCGAACACCGGCGGAAGCTGCCGCATGCGCGCTGTGGCGGCGTCGAGGTCGACGTGCACGGGGATGTCGCCGGCGCGACACCGCTGCACCGTGTCGGCATCCGTCTTCCCTTCGCGCACAAGCGTGAACGCGGTGCCGAGGGTCGGATGTCCGGCGAACGGCAGTTCCTCCTCCGGCGTGAAGATCCGGATGTCGTACCAGGCCGGGCCCGCCGCCGTCACGAACGTCGTCTCGGAGAAGCCGATCTCGCGGGCCAGCGCTTGCATCGTGCGGTCGTCGAGCCCGTCGGGCACCTCGGGCACGACGCAGAGTTGGTTGCCGCCGAACGGTTGTTCCGCAAACACGTCGATGATGCGGAAGGGCACCTGCATGAGGCCGCAGCCTAGCCACGGCTATGCTTGGGCGACTCGCGGGTGTAGCTCAATGGCAGAGTTCCAGCCTTCCAAGCTGGCTATGCGGGTTCGATTCCCGTCACCCGCTCTCGAGGTGTCCAAGGCTAGGCTTGCGTGCACGCGGCGGTAGCTCAGGTGGACAGAGCAGGGGACTTCTAATCCTCAGGTCGCAGGTTCGAATCCTGCCCGCCGCGCCGAGCTACTTGCAGGTTTCCCCGCGTTTGACCCTGAAGGTCTGGCGCTCGGGGACGTCCGGCCTCGTCGATACGGGGCGGCGACCGGCTTGGATGCCTCGCAGGCGTCAGCGATCACCCCGAGGGCGAAGCTGGCGTGAACACGGCACCGTCGAAGAGCCGTTTGGTGTCCCATGTCGCGGCCCACTGCCGGGCGTCGTACCCTCCCCAGACGATCCATTCCCGGTCGGTCCAAACGGCTGTCGGCCACACCCGAGCTCGGATTGGTGAGGCGGGGAGCGGCGACCAGGTATCCGTCGCGGGGTCGAACGCCTCCCCATGCGGTGGGATCGAACGGTCGACGCCGATTCCGATGCCCCCCCACATCAGCACCTCGCGGCCGTCCCAAGCGTAGACGGCGTCGGCACGTGGAACCGCTGGGGCCGGCAGCCAACGCCAGCTATCCGTCGTGGGGTTGTAGGCCACGCCGCGACCGAGCAGATTCGCACGGAGGTTCGGGTTCCGCCCCGACTCGGTGTTCGGTCCACCGATCCCTCCGAAGACGAGCAGTTCGGTCCCGTCCCACAGGGCTGTCCCGTCCATCCGCGAGACCGGCATGGACGCCAACGTCCGCCAACTCCTCGTGGCGGGACGGTACGCGGCCACGTCGTCAAAGATATATCCGCCCTCGTACCCGCCGCCCGCGACGATCATCTCGGTGCCCGTCCAAAAGGCCACCGGCGCAGCGCCTCCTTTCAGCGGCGAGGCCGGGAGGCGCGTCACGGCCTCGGTTGCAAGCGTGAACGAGAATCCGTCCGTGGTCGAGACATCGCAGCAGTCGACGGAACCCCAGCCGATCATCTGACGACCGGTCCACACCGTGACCTGAGGTGCGATGCTATTCGTTGGTGGCGCCGTCAACCTGCGCCAGGAGTCCGTCGCCGGCGAGTAGGCGGAGTTGGTCGCGCCCCACAGGATCAACTCCGTACCGGTCCACACCGCGACATCCCGGCCTCCACCCCACGCACACTCTTTCGCGGTGATCGGAGGACCGGGCGGGAGCATCCTCCACGAGTCCGTGAACGGGCTGTACGCGGCCACCCTTTCGCTACAGCGTTCGACGTTGGCCTTCTTATCCCAGGTGGATACGGCATGGACGACGAGCACTTCCTTCCCGTCCCAGACCGCGGAGCCCTCCCAGAAGCGGGGGGTTGCGAGTCGCCGCCAGCTCGCGGGCGTCGGGGTCGGGGACGTGGCGGTGACCGATGGGGACCTGGGCGAACTCGTCGGCGATCCGACGGCAGATGGGCTGGTCTGCTCGCCGCAACCAGACAGAACGGTCGTGAGCAGAACGAACGCACTGACGAGCACGATGTTTCTGCCGCAACGTCGAGATCCGCGCGGCGGCGACCATGGCCACTGAAGACGGAACATCCGAACCGCCTCCTTCACGGAGCCTTCTGATGCCAGTGTGTGTGCCGCCTTCGCCGACGGTCCGTGTCTTTCGTCCCGCGTCTTTCAGGCCGAAAGCACAACTCGTGCCCCTCACGATTCCTACGTGTCAGCAGACCGAGCCGCACGCAAAGCGAACATCTGCACGATGGCAGCTTGATCGATCGTCGGGCGACCGTCGTAGGAGCCAACCCCGCCTCGCGTGAACCATCCCGTGTCCGGGTCCCGAGCCTCCGTCGCGAGCCGTTCGAGGTAGGGGTCCCAGATCGGGTCGACCTCTGTCGCGAGCGAACCAGACATGCGCAGCGCGCGGTATGCGATCACCCCGAACGCCGGTGGCTCGGTCCAGAGGCGATCCGGCGGCCAGTGCTCGAGGATCGCCGTTCGCAGCGCGCTGATCGGGCGACCGAGCCGCTCCGTAGCGGCGAGCACGGCCCCCTGGTTGTAGGTCCAGGCGTGGAACTCGACGCGTCCCCGCTCGATCCGGTCGGCGTACAGCCCGTCGGTTCGGCGGAGGGTCTCGTCGAGCCAGCTCAGCCACCCGGCGGCGCGATCGTCCGCGTCCAGGCTGCCAGCGGTGAGGACGAGCCACGCGGCGGCGGCCGTGCTGCACGTGTTCCGGCTCGCGTGGCCCTCGGCCCACCGCACGCCGCCAGCGGGGTCCTCGCCCTGCTCGACCCACCGGGCGAGCCCGGCCGCGCGGCCGCGCCACACGGGCTCGCTCGTCACTTCGCCGACGCGGATCATCGCGAGACCGAGCCACGCGTTGTCGTCGAAGTAGCGACGTCCGCCGGGCGATGCCGCGTAAGCGTCCCCCGAGCGGAACGGCTCCACGCTCGAGAACAAAGCGTCGATGTCGACGTCCTCATCGAGACCTCGAAGCTCGGCCGCCGCCCAGAGGACATGAACAAAGGGCCAGAGATCGGCTCGACGACCACGGGGACCGTCGAGCACCCGCGGTCGACCCGACGACGTGGCGATCGCGTCACGCTCGAGCGCCGACCAGCCGGCGCGCGCCCGCTCGCGCCACACGGTCAAGAGAGGTCCAGGGTGATCGGCGCCTGCTCGTTGTGTTCCCGATCGCGCAGCGCCTCGGCGAACCGCACGGTCAGCGCGGCTCCGCCGTCGATGGGGCGGATCGTTCGCCCTCGAGGCCTCAGCATGTCGGAGGGTCGAATCCTGCCAGCCGCGCGGATCGTCAAGACTCGCTTCAGCGCTATCCCTCGGGTCCTTCGAAGAGCCACCTGAGGACTTCGTACAGCCAACCGAGGATGACGAGCAGGACGAATCCTGCCGTAGCGCCGACCACCACCAGGATCACAGCGACGCCCATCAATCGGTGGAGTCTCACTTCGCCGTCGGATGCCCACCGGGCCGCCTGGGCAACATCTGGATCCGAGACCAGCTTCGGCACGTCGTTACAGTAAGACGAAGCCGACGTCGAATGAAACCCTCGCCCTCGGGGCAACTGGAATACGACCGTGCTCGACGTGATCGGGGATGCGCTCGGCCTCAGAACCGAGGGTAGGTGTGACCGTACCCCTGGACGCCGAGCGCCTTGGTCGACGTGGAGTACATCCGCCGCCGTGGGCAGCTCACATCGAGCGCCGCACTTCCCGCACGTGTACGCCGTGTGCCATCGCGACGGGATCGACTGCCTGTACCCGCACCCACCGCAGGTCTCGAAGACGATCTCAGCGAAGCAGGACATGCAGTGGTACTTGACAGCATCGTCGCCGACGCTGTTGGGCATCCGGCAATCGGGACAGGTCAGATAGGCCACGGGTCAGGAATCGGCACGAGTCGCCGAAACCTGAAGCACTCGGTCCCGCAAGGTATCTCGGTCGTCGGCGAGGACCGTGACGTGACCCACTTTCCGGCCGGGCCGCGGCGCCTTTCCGTAGCTGTGCAAGTGCGCTCCGGGGATCGCGAGCACCGCCGCTGGGTCGGGCTCGGCCCCGACGATATTGAGCATCGCCGCAGGTCCTCGCGCCTCCGTCGTGCCGAGCGGGAGCCCGCAGATCGCCCGCAGATGGTTCTCGAACTGGCTCGTCTGGGCACCCTCGATCGTCCAGTGCCCGGAGTTGTGGACGCGCGGGGCCATCTCGTTGCCCAGCAACGTCTCCCCCGCCACGAACAGCTCGATCGCGAGCACGCCGACATGGTCGAGGCGCTCGAGCACGGCTCGCGATGTGTCGCTCCGCCGCAGCCTGCAGCGCCTCGGCGCCGGGAGCCGTGGCGAGCGACAGCCGCAGGATCCCCTCGCGATGATGGTTCTCGACGAGCGGCCAGCACCGCACCTCGCCGTCGCGCCCGCGGACCGCCAGGATCGAGACCTCCCGGTCGAACGGCACGAACGCCTCGCAGATCGATGGCACCTCGCCGACCGCCCGCCAGGCATCCTCGAGCAGCTCCCGCCGCCGCAGCACGGCCTGGCCCTTGCCGTCGTAGCCGAGCCGGCGGGTCTTCAGCACGGCCGGCAACCCGACCGCATCGACCGCGACCTCGAGCGAGGCCAGATCGTCGACGGCAGCGAACATCGCGACGGGCAGCCCGACCTCGGTGAACAGCGTCTTCTCGGCGAGCCGGTCCTGGCCGGTCTCGAGGGACACCGGCGGCGGGAACACTGGCACCGGCAGCGAACGGACAGCCGCCACCGGCACGTTCTCGAACTCGTAGGTGACGGCGTCGGCGCCGACACACAGCCGCGCGAGGGCATCGTGGTCGTCGTAGGCCGCCGACGATCGCCGGACCGACCTGAGCGGCGGGCGAGTCGGCCGCCGGGTCGAGCGTCATGCAGTCGATCCCGAGGTCCTGGCCCGCCTGCACGAGCATGCGCCCGAGCTGGCCGCCCCCGATGATGCCGACGCGCACGAGGTTCAGTCCGCGGCCGGGTCCGGGTTCGCCAGCACCGTCGCCGTCTGCGTCCGCCCGGAACGCGACGAGCCGCTCACGCAGGTCTCGTCGTCAAGCGCGACGATCGAGGCGGCGAGCAAGCGCGGCATTCATCGCCCCTGCCCTGCCGATCGCGAGCGTGCCGACGGGCACGCCGGCCGGCATCTGCGCGATCGACAACAACGAGTCCATCCCCTTCAGCGCGTGGCTCTCGACCGGCACACCGAGTACCGGCAGGTGCGTGTGCGCGGCGGTCATGCCCGGCAAGTGCGCCGCGCCGCCCGCGCCGGCGATCAACACGCGCAGCCCGCGGTCGGCGGCGCCTTTCGCGTACTCGGCCATCAGATCGGGCGTGCGATGCGCCGAGACGACCCGCGTCTCGTAGGCGACCTCGAGCGCCTCGAGCGTTTCGCAGGCGTGCCGCATCGTCTCCCAGTCCGAGCGGGAGCCCATGATCACGCCGACGACGGGCTCAGCCATGCGCGGAGTCTACGGGTCGTCGCCACTGGCCGCCGAGCCGTCGGCAGGACCGTCGGCGTCCGCGCTTTCGTCGCCCACCTCGACGTCCGTGTCGACCACGTCGTACGTCGTCGACCAGTTCGCGATCGACGGCCTGGATCACCCCGGCGACCGGTAAGGCGAGGAACGCGAACAGCAATCCCCCGAGCGCCCCGCCGATCAACGCCGCCGCGAACGCGACCGCGGGGTGCAGCGACATCGTCTTCGCGGTGAGCCGCGGGCTCAGCAGGTAGTTCTCGATCTGCTGATAGACGATCACGTACCCGAGGGCCCACAGCCCGGCCGACGGGCCGGTGAGGAACGCAACGAGGATCGGCGCCGCCCCACCGATGTACGTGCCGACGATCGGGATGAACTCCGCAACGATCCCTTCGAAGATCGCGAGCGGCGCCGCGAACGGCACGTTGTTCGAGCTGCAGCACGATGTACATGCCGGTGCCGTTGATCACCGCGAGCAGCAGCCGCGAGTAGAAGTAGCCGCCGGTCTGCTCGATCGCCTTCTCCCAGACGAACAGCACGTGCTCCTGCCGCTCCGGGCGCATCCGCGACAGGATCACGCGGCGGAGCTTCGGGCCCTCCGCGACGAAGTAGAACGTGAAGAGCCCGACCGTCGCCACTCGGAACAGCGTGCCGAGGATCGAGCTCGCGAGTCCCAGCAGGAACACGGCCGGCGACGATCCCTGGCGGCCGCGATCACGCGGTCTGCGTTCGCGCGGAGCTCCGTCGATCAGATTCTCGGTCGTGAGGTCCACCCCGAACGGGCGGAGCCATCCCGCCAGCCGGTCGACCAGCGCCGGCGCGGAGTCGAACAGCTGCCGGAACCCCGACACGACCGCCGGCACGATGCAGCGCGATCAACAGCACGATCACGAGGAGGAGCAGCAGCATGATGAGACCGGTGGCGAGGCCTCGGCGCCAGCCGCGCTTCTCGAACCACGTCACCGCGGGCTCGAGGGCGAACGACAGGAACGCGCCATGGCGATCGTCGTGAGGAAGCTCGCGAGCTCGGTCGCGAGCCAGCGGATCGCCACGACGGTCATGGCGGCACCGACCAGCACGAAGAACAGCTGCTTGCGCGGACAACTTGATGGCGTCCGGCACCCATGCAGGCATGCGCCGCTCGTCGGCGGGTATCGCTCACCGAGCGAGGCTACCCCGCGCCCGATGGGCGACTCACGCACCTACCGCGGCGATCGCGGCGGCCATCTCCTCGAAGTTCGTCACGTAGCGCTCGGCGTCCTCATCGCTCATCACGATCGAGGTCGTCCAGCTCTCCCATTTCGAGCCGGGGCTCTTGAAGACGCCGCGGTTGAGCTGCCAGAGCCACGCGAGCTGCGGGATCCGGTCGTCGATCGCCCACAGATCGCGGTACTCGCGGATCGGCGTCTCGCTCCAGTCGATCGAGCCCTTCGCGCCGAGCGTCTTCATCGACGCGGGCAGGTGGTATCGCTCGATCACGTCCTCGCACCGGCGCAGGATCGCGTTGATCTCGTCGAGACGAACATACGCGTCCTTCGTGAGCACCTCCTCGAGGTTCACCTTGGCGGCGGCCATCGTCAGCGGGTTCCCGTTGAAGGTGCCGACCTGATCGAGGTCGCCGGCGATCACCTTGCGCATCGCGTCCTCGGTTCCCCCGATCGCGCCGCACGGCAGCCCGGCCCCGAGCGCCTTCGCGAAGGCGACCAGATCGGGCTGGACGCCGAACGCCTCGATCGGCGCCGCCCCACGCAACGGTGAACCCCGTCTTCACCTCGTCGTAGGCGAACATCGCGCCGTGCGTGTGGCAGACCTCCTTGAGTCCCTCGAGGTAGCCGGGCTCGGGCAGCACCACGCCGCAGTTCGTCATCACGGGCTCGATGATCATGCCGGCGATCTCGTCGCCTCGCTCGGCGAACACCTGCTGGGCGGCCTCGAGATCGTTGAACGGCACGCTCACCATCCAATCGGTGGTGCCGGGGATCAGCCCGCCGTCTGCGGCACCGAGTTCGGGTGCTCGCGCGGGCCCGGCCTTCTCCTGTGGCGGGAACACGCTCACCATCAGCGCGTCGTGGTGACCGTGGTACGTGCCCTCGATCTTCACGATCAGGTCGCGCCCGGTCGTCGCGCGCATGATCCGCACGGCGTCGAGCGTCGCCTCGGTGCCGGAGTTGCCGAACCGCCAGAACTGCAGGCCCGTGCGCTCGGCGAGCTGCTCGGCGACCGGCAGCGCGTCCTCGGTCGGCTGCGCGAAATGCGTGCCGAGCGCCACCCGTTTGCGAACCGCCTCGACGATCTTCGGATGGGCGTGGCCCATCACCATCACCCCGTAGCCGTTGTGGTAGTCGACGTACTCGTTGCCGTCGATGTCCCACACGTGAGAGCCGAGCCCGCGGTCGACGTAGATCGGGTGCGGCGGCCAGGTCTGCCACGACGACGACACCCCGCCGGGCAGGTGTGCCTTCGCCTCCTCGCGATAACTCAACGAACGCGCGTGCTTGCGGTCGAGCGCTTCGACCTCGCGCTTCGTCAGTTCTTCGACGAGCCCCATATCGATCTGGACGGTGTCGCTCACGGCGGATCCCCTCTTCGGCCAGGCGGTCTTCGGCGTCAGGATACGGTGAGAAGCCCCGAAGGCGTCAGCTGCAGGCGGTGGTGGTCGAGAGGAGCCAGCGTCCTTGCCCGTCGGAGACATAGCCGTAGCTCTCGGTGACGACCCCGCTCTGGAGCGCCACGATCGTTCGACTCTCGTCGGTTCGGTAGCCGGCTTCGAGCATCTGGTCGGCACTCGCCGCGCGCCCCTGAGCATCCGTCAGAGGATCGGACACCCCCACGGCACCCGGTCCGTAGTCGATGTTGCTCGACACCATGCCGCCGGTGCCGCACGCCGGCGTGGGAGACACCCATCCGTCGGGTGCGAGGACGTCGACCGCGACCCATCCCTCGGCGGCACCGGGATCGTCGTCGATGTCGCTGACAGCGGACCTTCCCGTCGCCCGGGAGGAGCGGGAAGACGAATCGGGTGTCGCCCGGTTCGGCCCCGTCGCCGCCGCTATCCCATTCGAACAGCAACTGCGTTGAACCAGCGTTGTGCACGACCGCGTGGACGCCATCGCTGCTCGCCTGGACCACCGGCGTGGCTGACCTCCGTCGTCGCGCCGTCACAGCCGCACGTCCAAGAACCGTCGGCGCGGCTGACGAACGGCTCGGCTCGGGCTCGAAGCGGTTGCGCAGGAGACCGAACCCCACATCACGACGATGCCGAGCAGCGGCGTCACAGCTCTCGAACGCATGCCACCTTGGACGCCGATCATGCCGCGATGGTTCCACGTCCTACGCCGACGGTCAGGAGGTGACCGCGGCTGCGAACTCCTCGAAGTTCGCGATGTAGCGGCTGCGCGTCGTCCTCGGTGTGCGCCACCGAGAGCGTCCAGGTCTCCTGCTTGGTCCAGGGCGACTTGAAGACGCCGCGGTTCTGCTGCATCAGCCAGGCGAGGTAGGTGATCCGCTCGTCGATCCCCACAGCGTCGCGGTACTCGCGCACCGGCTGCTTCGAGTAGATCACCGAACCCTTCGCCCCGACCCCGGTGACGTAACACGGCAGGCCGTAGGACTCGACCACGGAGGTCAGCCCGTCCTCCATCACCTTGTCGATCCGATTCAGATGCTCGTACGCCTCGGGAACGAGCACCTCCGTCAGTGCGGCGCGGCTCGCGGCCATCGTGATCGGGTTGCCGTTGAATGTGCCGGCCATGTCGTACTCACCGCGGATCACGGGTCCGTAGAGCTCGGTCGTGGAACCGATCGCGCCGCACGGTGTGCCGCCACCCATCGCCTTGGCGAGGCAGATCACGTCCGGCACCACGCCGAACACCTCGACGGCACCGCCGTAGGCGAGCGTCGCGCCCGTCTTGACCTCGTCGAAGATCAGATAGGCACCGTTCGCGTGACAGATGTCCTTCAGACCCTGCAAGTAGCCGGGCTCCGGCAGGATCACGCCGCAGTTCATCATCGCGGGCTCGATGATCAGCCCGGCGATCTTCCCGGGGTTCTCCTCGAACGCGCGCTTGGCCTCGGCGAGGTCGTTGTACGGGATCACCCGCACGAGGTCGGCGAACGCCTGCGGGATGCCCATCGCCTGCGGCACCGTGATCGGATGCTCGCGCGGGCCGATCTCCGCTCGATCCGGCCCGACGCTGAACATGATCGAGTCGTGGTGACCGTGGTACGTCCCTTCGATCTTCACGATCATGTCGCGGCCGGTGTTCGCACGGACTAGGCGGATCGCCTCGAGCGTCGATTCGGTGCCTGAGTTCGCGAACCGCCACAGCGGGAGCTGGAACCGCTCGGCGAGGTTCTCGCCGATCACATCGAGGTCCTTCGTCGGCTGCGCGAAGTGCGTGCCACGCGCTGCCTGCCTCTGGATCGCCTCGACGATCTTCGGATGGGCATGGCCGACGACCATCGCGCCGTAGCCGAGGTGGAAGTCGATGTACTCGTTGTCGTCGATGTCCCAGAGCCGGCTGCCCAGCCCGCGGTCGATGAAGATCGCGTGCGGCGGCGAGTCCTGCCAGCTCGAGGCAACGCCACCGGCGACGTGCCGGTCGGCGATCGCGCGGTAGGCGATGCTCTCGGCGTGCTTGGGCTCGAGGGCCGCTTCCTCCTTCGCGATCAGCTCGTCGAGCTTCCCGAGGTCGAACTCGGTGATGGCCATAACTGGATGTCGCCTCCTGCGGCCGCTCATGGTCGATGGATGTTTGAACGGCCGTTCAGGATTCTGCCCGATGGCCCGTACAGAAGGCAAGTCCACGAGGGCGTCTGGGCGCGTTGGTATCGTGAACGGGCACGTGCCCGTGCGCATGGCGGCCGTAGCTCAGTCGGTTAGAGCGCCTGGTTGTGGTCCAGGAGGTCGCGGGTTCAATTCCCGTCGGTCGCCCTTCAAGTTCTCCCCTCTCGCAGGCCGATGGTCTGGAACCGGCGTGTATCGAGGGGGACCCGATGGCACAACCTCTGGAACCGTTGCGCATGCTCGCGATACTGCGATCGAACGGCGCTACATTCGTCTTGGTGGGCGGGATGGCCAACGCCGTCCGAGGGGGGCCGCTCGAGACCGACGACGTGGATATCTGCATCCCGCACGACGAGGAGAACTACCGGCCGGTCGCGCTCGCCCTGCGGCAGATGGCGGCGATGCCGATCGGCAGCGACGCAGCCGACCGGAGCTCGTACGACACGAGCTGGGGCGAGATCGACGTCATCGAGCTCGGCACGGAGTTCAGGGGACTGTACGAACGTGCCACCGATGAGGACCTCGGCAACGGGGTCCGTTGCCGCGTCGCGGCGCCCGAAGACATGATCGCGCTGACACGACTGTCCGGTGATCTCGCCTCCGTGGTGAACCTGGTGAGCCTTCACGACGAGCCGGTCGACGCAGAGGTTGCGCCGTCCCGCTTCCGTCGCGCGCGCACGCACGAGGACGAGTTCGGTCCCACAGAAGAACCCCGCGGTCCGAAGTGGTTCTCGAAGATGTGGGGCGCGTTCGAAGACGTCGACGACTTCTTGTCCCGGAAGGTCTACGGGGACGACACGCAGGTGCGGTGAACCCCCGTCGAACGACGGACACTCGCGTATCCGACACCGACGAATCCGGTATCCTGCGGCGGGCCTCTAGCTCAATTGGCAGAGCAACGGACTCTTAATCCGCAGGTTCGGGGTTCGAGTCCCCGGGGGCCCACCGCGAAGCCGCAGGGAGATGCCGTCCTGCGGCTGATCGCATCTCGGGGCTGGGACAAGAGAGTGGCGCAACTCCTTCTGACGCGGCGATAGAGGCTCAACGCATGCTCAACGTCGGCCCACAGGACGTGCTGATCGCGCTTGTCGCGGCGTGCGTGGTCCTCGCGATCGTTTCCGGCTTTCGACGGAGTCGACGAACCAGCCGGCCCTCGTAGGTTCCCTCGTCGCCGTCGTCGCGGACGTGATCGTGGCAGTGAAACGGAGAGCCTGAAGCCGCCGCTAGGCGTGCGGCCTGGCCGCCTCGAGAGCCCCGAGGAGTTCGCCGATGACTTCGGCCGCCTTGTCGAGACCTGACCGCTTCTTCTGGTAGCTCGTCTTGAAGGTCGCGGCTCGAGCCCGAGGGCCGGCGAAAGGACTATTCGCCACCGCCCACCGTCGATCGAATCGAACCACCCGGTATGCGACCACGACCGCCGCGGCGCTCACGGCGACGACGATGGCCTCGGTGACGCGACTGGGCCGAACCACATCTCGAACGTCTTCGGAGGTCTTCACTCCTCGAGTCTAGCCAGACTCCGGACACCACTCCGGACTGCGGGCCTCAGCTGCCGGCGGTCGCGAGCACGTCGACGATCCGCTCGAGTGCCCAGGCCAGGTCCTCGCGGGTCACCGACAACGGGGGGGCCAAGCGGATCGTCGTCTCGTGCGTGTCCTTCGCGAGGATGCCTCGTTCCATCAGGCGTTCGCACGCAACGCGCGCCTCCCCCGCCTCACGGACGAGCTCGATCCCGATCCACAGGCCGCGACCGCGGATCTCGGCGATCTGCTGAACGCCCGCGTCACGCAGCTCTTGGGCGAGCCATGCCCCGAGCTCTGCGGACGCACGCTGGTAGGTGCCCTCCCGAAGCATCGCGATCACCTCGATCCCGATCGCGCACGCCAACGGGTTGCCGCCGAACGTAGAACCGTGTTCACCGGGACGGAAGACCCCGAGGACGTCGCGATCGGCAACGACGGCCGACAACGGCATGATCCCGCCGCCGAGCGCTTTGCCGAGCACGTAGACGTCGGGCACAACACCCTCGTGGTCGGCCGCGAATGTCGTGCCGGTGCGGCCGAGTCCGGACTGGATCTCGTCGGCTAGCAGCAGGACGTTGCGCTCGGTGCAGAGGTCGCGCGCGTCCCGAAGGTACCCCGCGGGCGGCACGATAACCCCCGCCTCGCCTTGGATCGGCTCGACGAGGAAGGCGACCGTGTCCTCGTCGATCGCGGCGCGCAACGCGTCGATGTCGCCGTACGGGACCGATTCGAACCCCGGCGTGAACGGCCCGAACCCCACGCGCGCCGAAGGATCGGTCGAGAAGCTGACGATCGTCACCGTGCGGCCGTGGAAGTTCCCGTCGGCCACGACGATCTTCGCGCGATCGGGCGCGACGCCCTTCACGTCGTAGCCCCACCGCCGCGCCGTCTTGATCGCGGTCTCGACCGCCTCGGCGCCGGTGTTCATCGTAAGCACCATGTCCTTGCCGGCGAGCTCGGCAAGGTCGCGGCAGAAGATCGGGAACGTGTCGTTGTGGAACGCACGCGATGTGAGCGTGAGCCGGTCGATCTGACGATGCGCGGCCTGGACCAGGCGCGGATGACGGTGCCCGAAGTTGAGCGCGCTGTACGCCGCGAGCATGTCCAAGTAGCGCTTGCCTTCGACGTCGGTGACCCATGCCCCTTCGGCCTCGGCGATCACGACCGGCAGCGGGTGGTAGTTGTGGGCCGCGTGCTGCTCGGCGAGCGAGAGCAGCGCCGCCGTCCTCGTTTGTTCCACCTGCTCCGTGCTCATCCCGGCTCCCTCCATGCCTCGGGCGCGCCCAATGATGGCAGAACCGACCCCGCATCAGGACACCTTCTTCATACACGTTCGAGCGAGCCCGCGAAGGCGGTCGGCTACCCTCCTGCGGATGCCTCGGCCCTCGCTCGCACGACCTCGACCGCTCGTCGGCTTCCTCGTGATCCTTGTCGTCGCCGCCGGATGCACCGGGAACTCCTCGAGGTCGACGACGCCACCGGTCTCGGCGTCCGTTGCATCACCAGTGCCCACCGATCTGGAGCCCGGCGATGTGCACGACCCGGTGCCGGTCGGCGGATCGGATCCCGCTGTGGTCGCCGCCGCGAGGAGCAAGATCGATCACATCGTGTTCCTCATCAAAGAGAACCGGACGTTCGACAACCTGTTCGGACGGTTCCCAGGCGCCGACGGCGCAACGACCGGCGTGACGTGCGACGGCTCGAAGATCCCCCTCGCACACGCAGCCGACCGTACCCCCGACGCAGGACACAACTTCCTCGACGGGATCACGGCGATCAACGGCGGCGCGATGGACTGTTTCAACCCCGACGGCTACAACCAGTACCGGCGCTCCGACATACCGGCGTACTGGAGTTACGCGCAGCGGTACGCCCTCGCAGATCGCTTCTTCAGCTCCGTGTACGGACCGACCGGGATCGAGCACCTCTGGACGTTCGCCTCGCAATCCGACCGGTTCGTCGATCACGAACGGCCGGGTCAGTTCGGCACCGGGCGCCGCGAGTTCTGCGACGACCCTCGCGAGACCGCGTATTCGTTCCCGCACATGTCCCGCGCGCAGCAGGAGCGCGTCTACGACCTCGAGAACCGTGGTGCGGCCGGCGCCGACGTCATCGCGGGCATCTTCACCCCCCGCTGGCCATGCACCGACGTCAAGGTGCTGCCCGACGAGCTCGATGCGGCAGGCGTCACCTGGAAGGAATACCGGGGCGTCAACGAGTTCGTGCAGCCGTTGCGGATGGTCCGGCACGTGCGCTTCTCGGCGATGTGGAAGAACGTGGTCTCGGATGAGCGATTCCTCGAGGATCTCCACGCGGGCACGCTCCCGGCCGTGTCCTGGCTCACCCCGGCGTTCGGATTGTCGGACCACCCGCCGACCAGCATCTGCGCCGGCGAGAACTGGACCGTGGGAGTGCTCAACGAGCTGATGCGAAGTCCGTACTGGAGCTCGACCGCGGTTGTGCTGACGTGGGACGACTTCGGTGGCTTCTACGACCACGTGCCGCCACCGCACTACGACCTGTACGGCCTCGGTCCTCGCGTACCGACGATCGTCATCTCGCCATGGGCTCGGAGCGGCTATGTCTTTCACGACACGCTGGAGTTCGCGTCGGTGCTGCGGTTCATCGAGACGGTCTTCGACGTCCCGCCGCTCACGAGCCGTGACGCGCAGGCGAACGACATGCTCGGCGCGTTCGACTTCGATCAGGAGCCGGTCCCGGCGTTGCTCCAGCCGGAGCGGACCTGCCCTGTGACGCCGGCTCCCGACGACGGGTGAGCGGCGTCAACACCCGGCGGCGATGAACGAGGCGTGACCGGCAGCGTGCACGCCGGTCCCCACGGTGGTCAGTGCGCCATCCGCGGTCGCGGCGATCCCCGCCAGGAACACGTCCGTGGCGGCGCCACTCGCAACCGGCACCGACTCCCATGTCGATCCCGAGAGGCGAACGACGAGGGGCGCGAATCGACCGGCCGCGTCCTCGATCTGGCCGGCGATCGCGATGCCGTCGGGCGTCGATGTCACGTCGGCGAACTGGGAGCGGCCGTCGGCCGGTACCGGCGTCTCGACGACGCGCCAATCCGATCCGTCCCAATGCATGGCCAGCGCGTGCCGCTCGTCTCCCGCACCGCTGCCGGACCATCCCACCGCCCAGACGTCGTCGGGTCCGAGGGCCGCCACCCCGAAGAGATACGAATCCTGCCCCGGTCCGTTCGGTGCGTCGACGACGCGCCACGACGAGCCGTCCCAATGCCCGACGAGGGTTCGGAAGCGTCGCTCCGCGTCCACCTGCCACCCGACAGCCCACACGTCGTTGCGGCCGGCGAACGCGACATCTTGCAGCGACGCGGATCGAGCCGTCGGGACCGGGGGAGGCACGATCCGCCACGACGTGCCGTCGAAACGCTGGGTCATCGTGTGGAATTCGCCATGCAACCGAGCCATCCCGACAGCCCACACGTCTGCGCTCCCCCGCGCCGCCGCCCCCATGAACTGGCTCTCATCGGCCAGCGGCACGCGGGGGACGGTGGCGACCGTCCATGCCGAGCCGCCCCATCGATACGCGATCGGCGTGTCGTTCTTCCGTGTGCCGACCGCCCAGACGTCATCGGGGGCGATGGTGACCACGTCCTGCAAGGTCGATCCACCGAACACGGCGATGGTTTGCGGCATCCGGGTGCCGATCCAGGTCGACCCGTCCCACCTCGCCGCGTAGGGCACGTTGTCGCCCCCGTCGAAGTGGGTGCCCACGACCCAGGCATCGCGTGACCCCGTGCCGTCCACGGCGTAGATGAGGGTGCCGTCCTCACCGGTCGCCGCTACGTTGGGCTCGAGCCCGCAGGCTGACGTCGCCGTAGCCACCGGTGGTACCCCTCGATCCGATCGCATCCCTGCCGCGATCGCGACCATAACGACGATCGCCGTCACCCCGGCGATCGCCCCGATCGCGACACGCGTTCGCATGGTCAGGATTCCGGCGGTGGTTCCCAGACAGGACCCTCGCAGTCGTTCCGCAAGGGCTGCGGCTCCGGCGGCCGCGGCGCCTGCGTGAAGTCGAACACCTCGCTCAGGTTGGCGGCGGCGCGGTCGCGGTGGGTGAGCTGCGACAGACCCCAGTTGTCCTCGATGAATCGCAGGACCGAGGAGAACTCCCCCTCCGTATGGTCCACGAATCCCGTCTTCGCGTACGGCGAGATCACAAGCAGCGGCACTCGGATCCCGAAGCCGTCGCCGTCCACGCGGCGAGGGGGCACGTGATCGTAGAACCCGCCGTAGTCGTCCCACGTCACGAAGATCGCGGTGTCGCGCCACATCGAACTTTGCATCACCGCGTCGATCACCTGCGTCGTCCAGTTCTCGCCGTAGCAGAAGTTGTATTCGGGGTGCTCGGAGAGCGCGAAGCGCGGCGTGATCCACGTGACCGGCGGCAGCCGGTCTGCGCGGACGTCACGGACCACGTCGTCGACCGGCCGGATGTAGCGTCGCCACATGGCGGGGTCGTTGCGGTAGCGATCGATCGCCGAGTACGCCGACCACATGTAGCCGAGCTGCGTATTGGTCGCCGCGTAGTACGTCCAGGGGATGCCGGCTTCGCGCAAGAGGTCGCCCTCGGTCGGGAAGTCGAAGCACGGCGGCACCCGCACGATCTGCCCCTCGGGATCGCGGACCTCGACATAGCCGCCGTCCCCCGGCATGTCACACCCCCACGACTTGGCGAAGCCTTGTTGCGCGTGCGCCTTCATGGCCTCGAAGTCCTGCCACGGGTTGTCGCGCGCATGCGCCGACTGCGCGGCGATCGTGAACAGGTGGTTCGGGAACGAGGGCCCGAGCGCCGATGCGAAGAAGTTGTCGGCCAGGACGTACCGTTCGGCCCACGTCCAGTAGTTTGGCAGCTGGTCGGCGTGGAGCTGCGTGTAAGCGTACGACCCGTTCAGCTTGACGTTGGCGAACCCATCCATCTTGCCGCCGTTGATCGCGGCGATCGAGCATGCGAAGCAGTGCGAGACGTCGTAGCCACGTTGACCCTCACCGCGGACCAGCGGGACGGACGCACCGTCGCGCATCCCGACCGTGGTGCCGTTGGCGCCGGGGAACGTGCCGAACATGTTGTCGAAGCTGCGGTTCTCCTTGATCAGGAAGATGACGTGTTTGATGGGCCAGCGTGTCGCGAACGCGGTGGCGTCGACGGCGCTCGGCAACGGCGCCGTGACTCTCGGCCCCGCGCCGCCCACCGCGGGTACCTCGTCCGCGGCCGGCGGCGGCGGCGCGACCGGCTCGGAACCGGACGCCAGCGAACAGGACACGGCGACGGCAAGCATCGACAGAGCCGCGAGGGCACGCCAACCACGGGGACGCCGAGGCATGGCGGGAGGGTAGCAGCGGGCTATCCGGTGCCCCCGACGACGTCTGCCCCCGACGGCCGCCATACGGTCACGTCGCCACCCGTGTAGACCACGTTCAGTCCCGCCGCCTGCAGCACCGGCGCGTACACATCGCTCGCGCGATCGTCCATGATCACGGCGGTCGCGCTGTGGCGGGTCAGCCACGCATCGAGCTCGACCGGATCGGGGAGGTAGGGCGCGGTATCTCGCGTCCATAGGCCCTTGGACAACAGGCCGTCGGCGTAGCTATGACCGACGACCCCGATGTACCCCTGGGCGAGCTTGAACCAATTGTCAGCCTCCATCGACGCCACCATCTCGTCGCCGCGCATGTCCGAGACGACGTAGACGATCTCGCCCTCGTGGATCGCCTGACGCATCTCGTCGGACGTGTAGAAGGCAGGGATCTGCTGCGGTGCGTGGTGGCGAGGGATCTGCGGGACCACGCTCGCGATCGCGGCGAGCACGATCACCCATCGGACCCATGCCCAGCGGCCGTTCGCCCGCGCGAGCCAGATGGCCGCGATCACTGCCACGACGAGGGCGGTGTACATCGCGATCCGCCACGGCACCGCGGAGTTGAGCAGGGGCAGATCCAAGATCAGGCCGCTCGGCAACGACCCACGAGGCTGGCCGCCGACATACAGGACAGGCCCGAGCGACATCATCGCCACGAACCCGACGAACCCGAGGAGCAGCCACGTGCCTCGCCGGCGCCACTCAGTGATCCCGAACCCCACCAGCAACGCGATACCCGCGATCCCGACGTACCCCTGACCGCGCTCCTTCGTGTTGCTCATCACGTTCGCCAGGACTGCATCGAAATGATGTCCGCCGAGCAGGATTGTCCGGGCGGGCAAGACGAAGCTCCACAGGTCGACGGTCGCCACCTCGTTGTCGCGCAACGGGTTGTCGGGCACGTTGTGGAGGATGGCGATCAGGTAGGGACTCAGGATCGCGGTCGCGATCACGCCCGCGATCAGCACCAGCCCTCCGGTCGTCAGGAGCTGGTGCCGGATCTCGCGCCCGAACACGATCGCCACGAGGAACGCGATCCCGCCGAAGACCGCAGCCATGCCGAACGTCTCAGTGGACGTGCCGAACAGGAACACCAGCAATGCCGCCATCCCCGCCACGAACGTCACCGCGCCTAGCGAACCCTCCACCCGCCGGATCACGAGGTACACCATCAATGGGATCGGGAAGACCAGCAGCAGATTCACGAACCCGACCATGTTCGCGGCGAAGTACGCACTGAAGCCGAACAGGAAGCCACCGGCCAGGGACGACCAGAAGCGATGCGTCAGCCTGCGGCAGAGGAGGTAGGCCGCCCACGCCGCCAGCGCCGGTGCGGCCACCGTCGCGACGTTCAACGCGGCCATCGGCCCGAACGCCTTCGTGATCGGCCACAGGACGATAGCGGGCGCCGGGATGATGGTCGACCACGACAGGTCCACCCCTTCCGGCGCGAACACGTAGTTCGACCGGAAAGGAGTCATCCCGTGCAACAACGCCCACGGCGTCCAACTGAGTGCCCACTGGAAGTAGCGGGAGTCCTGGACCCCACCCCCCACGTGCTGCCGGCCGAAGTTCGAGAGGACCGGCACCGCCTGGATCCAGAAGGCAACACTTTGATACAGGAGATAGGCGGCCAGCCCCTGCCACGCCGGGCGGAGTCGGCGACCCCACGCGCGGATCCGCGCGAGATCATCCTCAGGCGCCGCCTCCTCCTCGGGCGCCTGCTCGAGTTCCTCTACCGGGGTGGCGTCGATGTCGGAGAGCGATCCTTCGGGCGGCGACGTATCAGCGTCCGCCGGCGTTGCGATATCTGCGGGAGGCTGGCTGTCCGAAGAGGGCTCGCCGCCTTCTCCGTCGACGTCGTCAGTCGTCTCGCTCATCGGCCGATGCGGACGGCAGATCGGGGACGCGAGCCGCGAAGATCATCTCCGACGCGAAGACGTACTCCAGCTGTTCGATATCGAGACCCAGCGACTCGATCTCGTCGCGCAAGCCGGCGGCCGTGTAGTGGTTGATGTGCTCCTTCACGTACCCGTTCGGGAACACCTTCCCGTACAGCCACTCGAGGAAGACCCAGAGCTGCCGGCTGTAGTCCGGCGTGCCGAGGATCAGGAGGCCCCCGGGCCGGATCACCCGCACCATCTCGTCGAGCCGTACACGCTCGCGCGGGATGTGCTCGATCACCTCCGAGCAGATCACCGCATCGAACGCTCCGTCGGCGAACGGAAGGTCGGTGATCGAGCCCTGGACGAGGTCGCGACCCGGCGCGCGCAACCAACGCAGCTTGTGGATCCCGAGATCCATCCCCACGACACCGGGCAACGTCTGCACGATGCGGCTCGAGCCACAACCGATGTCGAGCGACCGCGTGCCGGCGTGCGGCCCCATGAACCGGTGCACGATCTCGAAGCGATGCCGCTGCCACATGCGCTGCAGCGGCACCCACGAGTCGAACGCGCGGTTGTCGTAGTCCGCGGCCCGCACGGAATTGCGGAGGCTGAGAAGCCGCCCGAGCGTCGTGAGATAGGCCTTGCCGAAGCGAGCCATCCGGGTGCGGTTCCATGGGTCGGCCCCGCGATACCAGAACGGCACCTCGGTGATCCGCCACCCCTGGCAGAACGCCCGAACGAGGATCTCCGGCAGGATGTCGAGCCCGGACGATTCCAGCGGCTGGATGTCGAGCAGGACACGGCGGCGATACAGCCGGAAACCGCTCGAGATGTCGCGGTACGGCAACGAGAGGAAGAACTTGTAGACGCCGTTCAGGACCTTGCTCGCGACGAGGCGCCCGAACGGCATCTCGGCAACGGCGCCGCGCACGTACCGCGATCCGACGACCACATCCGCAGCCTCGCGATTCGCCCACATGACCGGCACGAAGTCCGCGACGTAGGCGAAGTCCGCGTCCATGGTGAGCACGAACTCACCGCTCGCGGCCGCGAGCCCCGAGGTCAAGATGTCGCCGTAGCCGCTTTCCTTGGCGGTGATCACCCTGGCGCCCGACGCATCCGCCGACGCCGCGAGCGCACTGTCGGGCTGCGCGGCGCTGACGAGGATCTCGGCGGGCGCACCGATGCGGTCGATAGCGGATCGCAGCGACGGCAGGAGTCGGGCCAAGTCGCGTCGTCCACCCAACACGGGAATGACGACGGACAGCTCCGGTGCAGGTGCCTTGGGCATCGTTCGGGTTTCCCCCCACAAACCGCGCGACGGCGGCATGGATCGAGTTGGCGCCTAGGGTAACGGGTTGCAGGGTCGTCGGCCACGCGACGCCCGCGGGCGTCGCACCCCGTGCGAGTGATCTCCACGGGAGACGACACGAACGTCACATCTGTCGCCATCATCGCGCAATCACCCGCTTGTAGACTCCGCAGCCATGCCGGTTCGTGTCAAGGTGGTTGTCGCTGTGCTCTCGACGGTGCTGGTGGCGATGATCACCCTCAGCCAGAACGCCGCGGGCTCGCCTCCGAACGAACAGATCGTGCGCGCGGCGGCCTGTGGGCTCCCCCATCAATACCTCGTATACACGTGGGAGGGATACCGCGCCGACCGCTCCCCCAACCTGCAGATCATCCCGAAGGACCCGAACTACATCGGACTCGGGTATCCGCACGTCGGCCCCTGGCCGTACACGCAAGACGTGCCGCTGTTCTGGTACGGCCCGGGTCAGGTTGCCGCCGTGGGCAAGGTCGAGCGCCCGGTCTCGCTGGCCGACATCGCACCGACCCAAGCCGACTTTCTCAACTACGACTTCCCGGCCCCGGACGGCACGTCGATGACCGAGGCGGTGAACCCGACCGCGTCGAAGCCCCCCGCCCTCATCATCACGATGGTTTGGGACTCCGCCGGACGCAACGTGCTCGCGCAGTGGCCACACGACTGGCCGTACCTGAAGTCGTTGATCCCGAAGGGCGCCTGGTACGACAACGCCGTGGTCGGCTCCTCACCGACCAGCACGGCGCAGGACCACGCGAACATCGGCACGGGCGCGTTCCCGCGCAAGCACGGCATCACCTCGCACCACATCCCGCTCGTGAACCACGAAGCCGGACCGTTCGAGAACGGTTCCGACCTGCTCATGTTGCCGACCCTGGCCGACCTGTACGACCGGTCCACCGACAACGCAGCCAAGGTCGGCGAGGTGGCCTCCGTGAACATCCACCTCGGGATGATCGGTCACGGGTCGATGTGGGGCGGTGGCGACAAGGACGACCTCATCCTTCGCGAACTGCCGGACGCCAGCACGCAAGGGGCCGAGGGAACGCTCTGGACGATCCCACCCGCAGACGAACGCTTCTACCGGCTGCCGCCGTGGGTGTCGGAGATGCCTCCGCTGTCCGACGACTTCCCCGTGGCGGACAAAGCGGACGGCACGGTCGACGGCCTGTGGCGCGGCTTGAACATCCCCGATCTCCAGGGCGGGTTCGACACGCCCGCACGCCTCGCGAGCCAGACCCGCGTGATCGAGAACCTGATCCAGCGTGAGGACTACGGCAAGGATGCGGTGCCCGACTTGCTGTTCATCAACTACAAGCTGATCGACGAGGTCGGGCACATCTGGACGATGAACAGCCCGCAGATGAGCGACTCGCTCCGGGTGCAGGACCACTACCTGCGGACGTTCGTGCAGTTCCTCGACCGCGAGGTCGGCAAGGGCCGCTGGGCGCTCGCGGTGACCGCCGATCACGGCGCCGTCCCCGATCCGGCCGTGAGCGGCGCCGTCCAGATGGCGGGGCCGGCGATCACGACAGCGATCGACGACAAGTTCGATCACGACGGCGACGACACGTCGTTGGTGACCAGCGTCCGGCAGACCGGCATCAGCATCGACCCCGATCAGCTCGCCGCCAACGGCGCCAACCTGACCGACATCGCCGCGTTCGTCATGACGCTGACCGATGCGCAGACCGCGATCCCCGGCACGGTGGTGCCGCCGGGGAAGGGTGGCGACCTCGCCTTCAGTGCCGCGTTCCCGTCGGAGATGATGACCTCGCTCTCGTGCCTGCCGGAGGCGAAGGCGTGAACAGGGCCGTGCGCGCCATGGCGCTCACCCTCGTGCCGCTCGCGTTGGCGGCCTGCACCGGCTCGAACGGATCCACCACGCCGCCGTCGGAGTCCGCAGGGCTGACGGCGAACGCGCCGCCGGGGTCGTACACGTACAACAAAGGTGAGGGCGTCTCGGCGCTGCTGACCTACACGGGCCCCACGGCCGAGCTCGAAGTCGAGAACCACTCGGGTGAAGAGCTCCCGGCCCCGAGTGTCTACCTCCTGCGTGCCGACGACGGCTCGAGGGTGAACGCGACGATCGCGGATGCCACAGCGATCCCCGACGGCGAGACGAAGACGTTCGACGTCGAGTTCGCGTCCAAGATCGCCGAACACGACGTCGGGCTCATCGCCTTCCTCGTCGGCTATAAGAACATCGGATCGTTCTTGCCGCCGCGACAAGGCTGATCTGCGTGAGGTCGCAGCGCGTCGATACCCGGCGCGACCGAGTGCGGTCAGCAGGTCCGATGGAGCACCCACGGGCCCGCGGCACCGCCGGCGCTTGAGGACCAGTACGACCCTGTCGCCCACCCGTCGTTCGACGACAACACGACCACACCCGACATCGCGCCCCGATCGCCCGGAAGCGCAGGGAGCGTGTCGATGGTCCAGGTGCTTCCGTCCCAGACGAGCGCGAACGGCTGCTGGGTGCCCCCGGCGTCCTCGCCCACGATCCACGCTGCATCGGCGGCCGAAGCGGTAACGCCGGTGAGATCGTTCTGTCCCGAACCGACGAACGGGTGTGGCACCCGCGACCAACCGGTGCCGTTCCAGTGGTAGACGAGCCCGGGGTTGGTCGGCGCGTTCTCATCGGCGGTGGTGCCGACGGCCCACGCGTCATCGGAGGCGCGAGCGGTCACCGACGCCAACGATTCGGGGAGCGCACCGACGTGCGGCAGATGCACGCGGGTCCACGACGAACCATCCCAGTGCATCGCCACCGGGTTCGTCACGCGGAGTGCCGGCGCGCTTCCACGTTCGCGGATCGTTCCCACCGCCCACACGTCCCGGCGCGAAACGGCCGCAATGGACGAGAGGGAGGGAGAGCGGTCTGGATCGAAGGACAGATCAACGCGATGCCAACGGGTGCCGTTCCACCGGAGCACCAACCCGTGTCCGTTGGCGGAACCCACGGCCCAGGCTTGGTTCGGTCCGGTCTCAACGACGCCCTGCAGACTTGCGCCGTGCGGGAACCGCGGGCCGGGGCTGTATCGCCACTCCACGCCGTTCCAATGGACGATCATCGCCGGACCTGGGGCGGAGCCTCCGCCGACCGCCCAGGCGTCGTCGATCGCGACCGCGTCCACCGCTCCAAGGACCTGTGACCCTGCCGGGAGCGCGGGGACCGGCACGCTCGAGAAGCTCGAACCGTTCCACAGCCACGAGCGGGCACGCCACGAAGCGGCAGAGCCCCTCACGCCGACGATCCACGCGTTCGTCGCGGAGGTGGCGTCAACGGCCAGCGGCGCGGATGCGCTCGAGAACGAGGAGGGGGTCACGTCGATCCAGCCGCACGGTGCTCCGGCATTGGCCGCCGGCGCCCAGATGAACATGCCGCCTGCGACGATGACGATCACTACCAAGCGGCGAAGGCGCATCCGCAAGACAGTAGCTCGCGCTCACCACGCGGTCCACCTGTAGGCTCGCCAGCGAACACACTCGCGCGAGAGTGGCGGAACTGGCAGACGCGCTGGACTTAGGATCCAGTGGCCGAGAGGCCGTGGGAGTTCGAGTCTCCCCTCTCGCACTTCCCTCCGACCTGTGGATCCTTGAACAAGTGGCCCGAGCACGAGTGCCCAAGAAGGCCCTCTTGCTCGCCGCAATTGGACGTCGAGATGCACATACTGGTCGAGATCCGCTGGGTTATCCGAAGGCTGCGCAGAACGCCTCGAAGTCACCGGCCGCTGTTTGGTGCGGTCCAGCCATAAAGAGGAGGTTCTCCTCAGGCTCGTCCCACGTCGCCGTGCCCACGTTCAGCAGGACGATTCCCTCACCCGGCACGGTGTACTTGGCGACGGGGCCTCGCGCGGTATAGGTCTTGGCTGATCCGTCTGGGTTGTATGTGATCACCTCGGAGAACGCCTCGCTCTGCTGTGTAAGCGTGGTGCCGTGCGCGGTGTAGGTGACCGTGAAAGGCCCTCCGCCGCCCGGTGTGTTGATCGTCTTGTACAGGAAGCCGCCGTTGTCGTAGTAGTTGACGCTCTTGTAGAACCCGTCGAGATGGACCGTAAGGTCGAACGAGCACACACCGGATTCGACGTACGTGAAATGCACCTCGTTGAAGGTCTTCTCTTGCGTGTTCGCGGCCGCCGGCTGCGCGGACAACGAGAGACCGACCAGCGAGGTCATGGCTATTACCACCAGCTTGGTTGCATGCGACATGTAGCGCCTCCTCTCGCGGGCGCGATGGCCCAACTCCAGATGTCTTATCCGGGCGCTCCTACCCAGGGGACAGTCGGCAAGCGCGACCAACGTGTCGCGCTGAGACCCTTCGGGGTGATCGCGATGAAGCGACTCATGGTGGACCCCCTTTGCGACTAGAGAACGTTCTGCTGGAGAAAAGATCCGCGCTCACCGCCTTCCGCCATGCGGCTCACCTTCAGCTAGGCCCTGAGTTAGGTGCGATCTCCGCATAGCGCGACTCATGCGGCATGAATCCGGACGTGACCACGGATGCATACAGGCGCTAAGGAAACCTGCCACGACCCCTCGCCTAGAGGTGTCTTTCAGCGGTGACGGCACCAGGATGACCGTCTTGCAGGTTCACCCCGACTCCACATGATGGAGAACCACATGCGTCTATCGGGCGCGGAGTTCGCGAAGGTCAAAGATCTCATGCTGTCAGCGATAGATATCTACGGAACGCCGAGCGAAACCGTGCTGGATCAGATGCGGCAGAAGGCGAGGCTGCTGGGAAGTGCAGTCCTCGCTCGGACAAAGCGTCGCGAGCGATCACGGCGCGAACTCAACTCACGTGGACCCGGGGACCGGTCGCCGAGAACAGCGCGCTCGAACCGCTCCTCTCGACCTCCACGTGGCGAAACGATGCGTCCAGGATCCCCTGGAGGCCATCGACCGTGTCCTCGAGGTTGTCGAAACCGCCTTGCTTGTTGGCGGCCCGAAGGAACGCGCGAGCTGAGCGTGAGTGCGGCTCGTGGATGCCGAGCACCGTGCCACCGAACAAGACGCCGTCAGGACCGAGGACGTCGGCGATGTTCCGGATGGCGAGCGCCTTGTTCGACATCGGGCCGCGCAGGCAGTGCAGGACGAAGCTGAGGGCCGCGGAGTCATAGCCTCCTTCGACGGGCAGCGGCTTCATCACGTCGGCCTCGACGACGACGGGGTTCCACGCGGCGAGCCGCTTCGAGGCGTGCTTCAACACGTGCGGGTTCGGATCCAGGAGCGTGATCTCGGTGTCGGCCGGCGGCGACGCATGTTCGATGAAGTAGCCGGTGCCGGGTCCCACGTCGAGATGACGGTGACCCAGGTGCTGGCGGTAGCGTGCCACGCCCGGCTCGACCGGAACCTTCCACACGGCATGGGTCATGAACTTCAGTACCCACACGTCGTAGATCGCGAGGAGCGCCGGGTTGTACCCCGCCTGGCCCTTGTACGAGGGATCGCTTCGTTCCATCCTGCCCTCCAGGTCGGTGTTCCCGGGACGCTACCCCCATCCTTATTGGTCTGTGCATCAATCCCGACGCAATACCACGCCGTGGCCTTCCCGTCTGTTGCGACTACGCGGCGACGGACCGCTTCGCCTATTGTCAAGATCCTGGCTCATTGCGGTCGCCGACGCACGCTCGTCCTGTCTGAGACCAACTCCAGGACTCGCAGCTAGCCGTGCAGCTGGTAGAACCGGAAGAATCCACCGTCGATCGGCAGGATCTCGACGCGGTCGAAGCCGGCCTCGCTCGCATAGCCCTCCAACACCGACGGCCGCATCACCGTGCCCGTGCCGACCGACTCCGGATGCGACAGACCGTCCGGCAAACAGATGAGCAGACTGCAGGCGTACATCAAGCGTTCGATCTCATCGCCGGGTGCGACGAACGCCGGAGCAACCGCCTCGTCCATCACGAGCACCGAGCCCCCGTCGCCCGCCATGCTGCGCATCGCGCGGAGCACGGGCACCGGTTGCGGCATGTCATGGATGCACTCGAACGCGCACACCAGGTCGTAGCCCTCGCCATGGTCCGCCTCGGCGGGGTCGATCGCGTGGAACCGAACGCGATCGGCGACCCCCGCTCCTTCGGCGTTGCGGCGCGCCCGCTCGATCGCCGGCTCGTCCAGGTCGAACCCGTCGACGGTGATGGTCGGATACGCGCGGGCGAACGAGATCGAGGACCAGCCGCCGCCGCACCCCACATCTGCCACGCGCCCGCCGGTCGAGAGCCGGGCATGGACATCCGGCATCGCCGCGAACCACCCCGCCAGCGCGTTGACGTACGTCGGCCGGTTGCCGGCCTCCTGCCCCTCGCTCATGTCGAGACCGAAGTCGCGCCAGTTGACCCCGCCGCCATCGCGGTAGGCGCGCATCAGCGCTGGCAGCTGCTGGGCCGACGCGACGAACATCCTCGCGAACGGGGGAAGGAAGGTCGCAGCATCGCGATCGAGCAGCACCTGCGCATGTTCGTCCGACAAGATGTAGCGGCGCTGGCCCGCCTGGGCTGCCTGGTCGTCGACGTCCAGGTAGCCCGAGACCGCTTGCTGTTCCAGCCACTCGCGCGCGTAGCGCTCCGCGATCCCCGCTCGAGCCGCGAGTTCGCTCGACGTTGCGGGACCCTCGCCGAGGGCCGCGTACAAGCCGAGCCGATCGCCGAGGTAGATGGCGAGCACCTCCGCCGTCCCGATCAGCGACTCGAACAGACGACCCGACAATGCATCCGCTTCGGCACCCATCACAGCCCCTTATCCGACGACGAAGCACGCAGCATGCCACTTCGCCAACGTCATAGGAAAGGCACGAGCTCCGAACCGTTCCCGCGCGCAGGGTTCGGTAGAGTCCGCCGGATGCTTCGCCCGCGCACCTTGCTCGTCGTCGTCGTGCTCCAGGCCGTCGTCGCCACAGCCTGCATCTCCTCGGGCTCCGACACGCCGACCGTCAGCACAACGGTTCCGTCCGCGGCTCCCGACAAACACCAGCAGGCGACCCAGGTCGATGCCAACTCGTTCGACACGCGATTCCCCATCAAGCACGTGATCTTCGTGATCAAGGAGAACCGTTCGTTCGACCACATGTTCGGCCGGTTCCCGGGCGCGAACGGCGTCACGGAGGGCGAGGACGCCAACGGCATGCGCCCACTCACCCCGGAGCCGGACGATCACCACGACATCCCGCACTGCTACGAGTGCAGCCTGCAGGCGTACAACAACGGCCAGATGAACGGCTTCTCGCAGGGCACCGACGACGGTGCCCACGCATTCACGCAGTTCCGGCCCTGGGACATCCCGAACCTGTGGTACCTCGCGCAGCACTACGTGTTGTCGGACAACTTCTTCGCGTCCGCGCAAGGACCCTCGTTCCCGAACCACCTCTACTCGATCGCGGCAACGTCGGGGGGCACGCACGAGGCGCCCCACCAATCGCCCGATCAACTGAAGGAACGCTGGGACCAAGGGCTCGCGAAGACCTGGGGGTGCGACGCGCCGAAGGGGGTCACCGTCACGGTCGAGGACTCCGAGGGCGTCGACACCGAGATCCCGCCGTGCTTCGACTTCCAGACCGAAGGCGACCTGCTCAACGCGAAGAAGATCCCCTGGGCTTACTACTCCGCCACCAACACGCAGGCCGGCTACATCTGGTCAGCGTACTCCGCGATCCGGCGCTACCGCGAGAACCCGAAGAAATGGGCGCAGCACATCCGGCCTGTCGACGATCTGGTCCACGACATCCGCAAAGGGCTGCTGCCGCCCATCACCTGGGTCGCGCCCCGCGCGCAGGAGTCGGATCACGCCGACGGGAACAGCTTCTGCAACGGCTACAACTGGACGACCGACGTGGTGAACGCGCTCATGGAGAGCCCGATGTGGGACGACACGGCGATGTTCGTCACCTGGGACGACTACGGCGGCTACTACGACCACGTGCCCCCTCGGCAGGTCGACCCCTTCGGATTCGGGATGCGCGTCCCCTTGCTCACGATCTCGTCGTACGCGCGAGACGGCATGGTCGATCACCACCCCGGCGAGTTCTCGTCGGTGCTTCGGTTCATCGAGGACAACTGGGGACTCACGCAGCTCACGCACCGCGACCGCGACGCGAAGAACCTGAGCTACAACTTCGACTTCACACAGGGCCCGAGGCCCCCGAGCCCCGAGTTGCCGAAACGGACCGACTGCCCCACCCCCGTCTTCTCCGGGCCGTCCTTCATCAGCCCCGGGAGTCACGGCGACGTCTGGCTGCCGGATCAGACCCAGCCAGACGGCAGCAAGCCCGCCACCCCGGCACCCGCGCCGCCGGCGTGACCGGCGACGCCGCGTCGCGGAAGCCTGTGTGCGGGGCGGCGGCGTAGAGTCGCCTCGATGGACAGCCGCCGCGCTCCGGACACGTCGGATCGCTACGACCTCGTGGTGCTTGGCGGCGGACCAGCCGGAGAGCGCGGCGCCGCGCAAGCCGCGTACTTCGGCAAGCGAGTCGCGATCGTGGAGCGGGCACCCTCCCCCGGCGGCGCGGCCGTGCACACCGGCACCCTGCCGTCCAAGACCCTCCGCGAGGCGGCGCTGTTCCTGTCGGGGTACCGCCAGTTGGACCTGTACGGGGTGACCGTGGAGGTCGAGCCGCATCTCGCCGTCCGCCGACTACTCGAACGCAAGGACGCGGTGCGCGACCTCGAGGTGGATCGGATCCATCGCAACCTCGACCGTCACGGGATCGAGCTCGTCGCGGGATCCGGCCGCCTCGTCGACGAGCACACCGTCGAGGTCGCGACCGACACGGGTCCGCGTCGCCTCCAGACCGAGTTCGTCTTGATCGCGACCGGTTCGACCCCGCACCACCCGTCACAGATCGACTTCGACGACGAGCACGTCCGAGACGCCGACGGCATCCTCGCGATCGAACGGCTGCCCGATGTGCTGGCGATCGTCGGCGGCGGCGTGATCGGCTGCGAGTACGCATGCATGTTCGCCGCCCTCGGCGCCGAGGTCCATCTGATCGACGCGCGCGAGCGGCTGCTGGCGTTCCTGGACCCGGAGATGGGAGAACGCCTCGCCGAGGCGATGACCCGACTGGGCGTGCACCTGCATTTGGAGCGCACCACGGAGCGCGTCGAGCGAGCAGGCGACGACCTTCTCTGCACGCTGTCGGCCGGCGACCACATCGCCGCCGACACCGTGCTGGTGGCGTCCGGCCGTTCAGGAAACACCGCCGGGCTCGGGCTCGAAGACCTCGGCATCGAGATCGACCGTCGTGGCCATGTCGTCGTCGACGACCGCTTCCGAACCGCGGTGCCGAGTGTCGTCGCCGCCGGCGACGTGATCGGGTTCCCCGCGCTCGCGAGCGTGTCGATGGAACAGGCGCGCGTGGCCATCTGCGCGGCGTTCGGCTTCGAGTACAAGCAGGAGGTCTCGTCCCTCCTCCCCTACGGCATCTACACCATCCCCGAGGTGAGCTGCGTGGGGCTGGGTGAGGACGAGGCGACGGCGCAGGGTATCGACGTCGTCGCCGGGAGAGCCCTGTACCGCGACAACGTGCGCGGCCAGATCGAGGGCGATCGCGACGGCATGGTGAAGCTCGTGTTCGATCGGGCGAGCCGCCGGCTGATCGGATGCCACTGCATCGGGGATCGCGCCTCGGAGCTCGTGCACATCGGGCAGGCGGTGATCGCGCTCGACGGCACGGTCGAGACCCTCATCGCCCTCGTGTTCAACCACCCGACGCTCAGCGAGACGTACAAGTACGCGGCGTACGACGCGCTGGCACGACTCGGCCCGACCGAGCCGCAAGTTGCGTCTCGTGAAGACGGGACCTAGCCTTCTTCCGAGCGGATCCGAACGTCGCATCGGGGAACGGGGCCGAGATCGATGAGTACACAGCCAAAGATGACCCTCGGGCGCGCCGTGAGCGGCGCGATGTCCGAAGTGGCGCCCACGAAGAAACGCGGGCTCGGCCGTGGCGGGGTGGCGCTGCTCAAAGGTGTCCCGCTGTTCTCGCAACTCTCGCATCGTGACCTGCGCCACCTCGCGACCCGCGCCGAGGAGATCCACTACGGGGCGAACCGGACGATCGTCAGCAGTGGGTCACATGGCGCCTCCTTCTTCGTGATCGCCGAGGGCTCGGCAACCGTGCGCCGCGGGAACCGGCGGATCGGCTCCCTCGGCCCCGGGGACTTCTTCGGCGAGATGTCGTTGCTCGACGGCCGGCCCCGCTCGGCGACCGTCGTGTCGGACACGCCGCTGCGAACGATCAGGATCACGCGAACGGGGTTCAATAAGGCGCTCGACGCGAACCCGTCGATGGCGCGCGGGATCCTGGCGGAGCTCGCAGGCAGGATCCGCCGCCTCGAGTCCCCGAGCCCTCACTGACCCAGCTTCCCTATTCCTCGGCTACGGTTGAGCTCCATGGAGATCGGGCTCTACACGTTCGCCGAACTGCAAGAAGACCCGCTCGACGGGCACATGATCAGCCCCGAGCAGCGGATGCGCGATCTCGTCGAGGAAGCCGAGCTCGCCGAGCAGGTCGGCCTGGATGTGTTCGGGGTCGGCGAGCATCATCGCGAGGACCTCATCGTTTCCTCGCCGGCGGTGGTGCTCGCCGCGGTCGCGGCGCGAACCGAGCGACTCCGACTGACCAGCGCGGTGAGCGTCCTCAGTTCGGACGACCCCGTCCGCGTGTTCCAGGACTTCGCGACGCTCGACCTGCTCTCGGGCGGCCGCGCCGAGATCATGGCTGGGCGCGGTTCGTTCATCGAGTCGTTCCCGTTGTTCGGCTACGACCTCGACGACTACGACGCGCTGTTCGACGAGAAGCTCCGGCTGTTGCTCCGGTTGCGCCAGGTCGAGCACGCGTCGTGGGAGGGTCAGTTCCGTCCAAGCTTGCACGGCGAGGGCGTGTACCCGCGCCCGATCCAAGACCCGCTACCCGTATGGGTCGCGGTGGGCGGCGCGCCGGAATCCGCGTTTAGGGCGGGCACGCTCGGCCTGCCGATGGCACTCGCGATCATCGGGGGGATGCCGGAGCGCTTCGCTCCGTTCGTTCAACTGTTCCGCGACGCGGCTCGCGAGGCGAGCCACGACCCCGTGCCGCAGGTCAGCATCAACTCGCACGGGTACGTGGCACCGACCTCGCAGGAGGCACTCGACGATTCATGGCCGTACGCGGCCTCGATGATGAACAAGATCGGTCGGGAGCGTGGGTGGCAGCCGATGGCGCGCGACCACTACGACGCGGCGGCGGGACCGAGAGGCGCGAACTTCGTCGGCAGCCCGCAGGAAGTCGTCGACAAGATCTTGTTCCAGCACGAGCTGTTCGGCCACGACCGATTCCTCGTGCAGTTCACGGTCGGGTCGATGCCCCACGCGAAGGTCATGCGTTCGATCGAACTGCTCGGCACCGACGTCGCTCCCGCGGTCCGCGCGGCACTGGCCACCTAGCGCGGCAGACTCGCCATATCCTGCTCGAAGATCTGCCGGTCCTCATCGTCGTCGATGGCTTCGGCCGCGCGCCAGGCATCCGCCTCCGCCGCCGCCGCCCCGGGCCGGTCGCCCGCGACGAGCATCGCTCGGGCGAGCGCCTCGAAGGCCGCGGCGCGGAAGAAGCCCTCAATCTCCGCCTCCTCGGCGATCGACAGGGAGCGCCGCGCATGCCACAGTGCCGACTCGGCGTGGCCGAGCACCGCGTAGACGCGGGAACACTGCCACTCGCCAACCAGCAGGTTGGTTGCGTCCCCGACCTGTTCCCAATGGAACCGTGAGGCGTGTGCGGCGTGGATCATCCGGTCGTCCAGGGCGGCTGTCCGATCGGACATCTCGAGCAACTCCCAGGTGTGGTTGAACAGGTCGACCGCCAGCCGTCGCTCGTCATCGGGCGACAACATGCCGGACGCCGAGGTCGTTTCGGTGCTCGATGTCATCGGGTGTACCTCCTCATCGGTCATGTTCCTGAGCTGATGCAGGATGCGTTGTCGACGGTACAGGTCCGCCTCGACGTCCCGGGCGAATGCCTCGAGCCGCTTGCCCGCCGCGGTCGGATCCTCGAGCACCGCGCGGATATCCTCGAGCGGGACGTCGAGTTCGCGCAGGCGGCGGATCGTCCTGCCGTCCCCGAGCTGGGACCGGTCGTACGCCCGGTATCCGTTTGCCTCGATCGCCGCAGGCTGCAGCAGGCCGATCGCGTCGTAGTGGCGCAACGCCTTCGGGGTCAGCCCCGTGAGCCGTGCGAACGCGCCGATCGTCAGTCGCTCGTGCATCGACCCGAGCCTAGGGGTTCCCCTCGCGGGAAGGTCAAGCCCGCAGCGGATTACCCTTGCCGCGTGACCAACATCGGCGACCTCGCGCGGACCGCCCGGGACAAGGTGCGGATCGACCAGCTCGGCGTCCATGCCGGTTCGCTCACGTACGGCGCGTTCCTCGCGATCCCTCCGCTACTCATCCTCGCGCTCACGACGATCTCGGTCGTGCTGGCGAACGACGCGGCAGCCCAACAACGCCTGATCGAGAACGTCACTGCGTTGATCCCCGGATTGGATCAGGTACTCACGTCGCAGTTCTCCGTGGCAAGCGCCCAAACGCTCGGGATCGGGCTGCTCGGTGTCGTCGCCCTCCTCTGGGCCGTGTCGAGCTTCGCGGTGCGCACCCGCACCGCACTCGGTGTGGTCTTCGGCACGGGACTACCGACGCTGCTCACGGGACGCGTCTCCGGCACCGCGATCGGTCTCGCGTCCTTGCTCGGATTCGGTCTGTTCGCCACCGTCACCGGATGGGCGCTCGGCTTAGCGCTGCCGCTGTGGATACGACCCCTGCTGCTGCTGGCGGTCGCAGCTGCCGGGGTGGGCCTGTTCCTACTGATCTACTGGGCGCTCACGCCGCCGGGTTCGGGGCGGCCAACGGTGCGCGACCACTGGCCGGGCGCGGTGGGGTTCATGGTGGCGGCGATCGGGCTCGAGCGGGTCGGCGGCGTGTACGTCAATCAGGTGATCGCGCGCACCACGGCGTTGTACGGCGCGATCGGGGCGATCTTCGGGCTGTTGGCGTTCCTCTATGTCGCCATGTGGACGTTCCTGTTGGGGGCCGAGGTGTCCCAACTCACCCGCGCGCGGCGGATCGCGTAGGTGCTGGACAGGACACGCTGGCCGAGGGAAGCTTCTCCCGCAAGGCAAGATCTGCCCTGCGGGAAGGAGGCTGCATGAGCGACCGCGAACCGAGCGGTGCGGCTGTCGGTTGGGCGATGTTCGCTGGCTTCGTGATGATCCTCGTGGGCTCATTCCACATCATCTGGGGGCTCGGCGCCGTGCTCAACGACGCGTTCTACAACACCCCGAGCGACTACTTCCTCGGCACGAACATCTCGACCTGGGGTTGGGTCCACATGCTGGCGGGACTGATCGTCCTGTTCGCCGGCTTCGGGATCTTCAGGGGCGCCGTCTGGGCGCGCACGGTCGGCGTGATCATGGCCACTGTGAGCGCGATCGCGAACTTCGCCTCACTGCCCTACTACCCGGTCTGGGCCGCCATCTTGATCGCCATCGACATCACGGTGATCTGGGCGCTGACCGTGCACGGACGCGACATCGCAGACGTGCAATAGCGGGGCAGCACACGACACCACGCTTCGAGGCCCCCGCCTTCGGCGGGGGCCTCGGTCGTCTCGGGCTCTGTCGAACGTTCGAGCCGGGCGCGCGACATCGCCACCGGATCGCTTCCGTGGACCGGTTTCGCGTCATGGGTCAGACGACGTTGCTCCATGCACGGCGACCATGGTCGTCGGCCACCACGAGTCGCCACCACCGCCGGTCGAGCCCTGCCGCCTCCCGGGCGGCACCGGGTGTGAAGCGGACCCTCGTGATCAGTCCGCGCCCGTCGCGCTCGAGGATCGCTCCGTCGTCGCGACGGCCCCGGGGCCCAACGGAGAGCCCGACGCCGTCCTCGTAGGCGCCGTGGAGCCAGACGTCGCGAGCGGGCGAGACCTGCGCCTCGATGCGATCGCAGTCGCGTCGCAGGTCGAGGATCGATGGACCGTTCGACGCGTACACGTGCCCGGCCCGCAGCGCCGCGACCACCGCATCGCGCGACCGATCGGCCGCACGCACCATCGTCC
Source organism: uncultured Actinomycetes bacterium (assembly GCA_963746995.1). Classification (GTDB taxonomy): domain Bacteria; phylum Actinomycetota; class UBA4738; order UBA4738; family HRBIN12; genus AC-51. Next base: position 223,097 of record CAVVDF010000005.1, on the reverse strand, counting down.
ACGCATCGCCCACGTCGAACGCGGGATAGTGCGAATCGTCTGTTCCGTAGGGCGCCAGCGCGAGGCCCGCATCGAGCGTGAGGTCCCACATGTAGGTGCTGTCGCCCCGGTCGTTCTCGCGATGCGAGGATGCGTTCCAGATCTCGACACCGTGCATCATGCTCGCCGCAAACACCGCCTCTTGCGGCAGGCCGCTCCACGACGGGTGGCACAGGATCGAGGCGCCCCCGAACCCCTCCACATACGCGGCACCGTCGGCGAAGGTCGCGAACGTCTTGATCACACAGTTCTCATACGGGTACCAACGCGCCGGGTTCCCACTGGGCTCCTCGGGCACCTCGTCGATCCCGATCGCCAGGAACTCCGGACACATCGGGCCCGCGACCGGGTCGACCATCAGCTCGGCGCCGGGGATCAGCAGCAGGCCGTCGGGACCCTCGGCCGTCGTCATCGTCCAGTGGTCCGAGATCGTCAGCACGTCGAAACCGTGGTGGAAGTACTGCCGGGCGACCGCATCGGCCGGGAGCTCGCCGTCGGAGTTCAGCGAATGCGCGTGGAACTGCGCCTTGAGCCACTCCCCCTCGGCCTCGAACGGGTTCGTCCCCATCGCCCCTCCCTGCGTTCCGGCGGAGCCTAGCAGCGCCCCTGCGCCGCCAGGGAACGCGACGAAGGCCGCTGCTACGCTCGACCGCATGCGCACCGAACACCGGTCCTGGTGGCAACGGCCCGGGCTCAAGGTCGTCGGCAGTCGTTTGCAGCTCGCGGGCCGCGACGCCGAAGGGATCGCCCGCGAGCACGGGACGCCGACGTTCGTCCACGACCTCACGGTCGTCCGCGAACAGGCGGAACGCCTGCGGGACGCGATGGAGGGTGCCGGGCTCCGCGCGCGCGTGCGCTTCGCCCTGAAGGCACAGCGCGATCCGGTCTTCCTCCGGTCCATGCGCGAGACCGCGCCGTTCGTCGGGATGGACGTGTGCTCACCGGGCGAGACCGAGTGGGCCATCGACCACGGCTGGGCGCCCGACGAGATCAGCTTCACCGGCACGAACGTGTCCGAACGCGACCTCGACCGGCTGTTGCCGACCGGCGTCCACATGAACCTGGACCTGCTGTCGCAACTCGAACGGTACGGGCGGCGGGCGCCGGGCACGACGGTCGGCATCCGCGTGAACCCGGGGATCGGCGCTTCCTACCTCGGTGGGAACGAGACCCTCTACGCCGGGCGTGGCCCGACGAAGTTCGGCATCTTGCCCGAGCGCCTCGATGAGGCCATGACGATCGCGCGGCAACACGACCTCACTATCGATACCGTGCATTACCACTCCGGCTATCTCTATATGACCGAGTCGATCCCGATCGTGGAGGAGGCGGCTCGCCGCGCTCGTGAGATGGTGCTCCGGCTGCGTGCCGGCGGGTGCCCGATCGCCGAAGTCAACACGGGCGGAGGTCTCGGGGTGCGATTCCGGGAGGGCGACAGCGGCCTGGACGTCGCCGCGTGGGCGGCGGCCCTCGCTCGCCAGCTCGGCGACCTGGATGTGACCGTCGCGACCGAGCCCGGCGAGTACCTCGCGAAACACCTCGGCACGTTGTTGGCCCAGGTCGTGACGGTCGAAGATCGCGGCGGCGGGCAGGTGTTCGTGGGTCTCGACGCCGGCTGGAACACGGTCAACGAGTCCTTCGTGTACTCGATCCCCTACGCCCCGATCCTGTGCCGGGCGGCCGACGCGGTGCCGACCGATCGGTACACCGTGACCGGGCACATCAACGAGGGGAACGACATCTTCGCGACGGATGTGCCGATGGCGGAGGTGTTGGAGGGGGACATCATCGCGATCCCCAACGTCGGCAGCTACAACCTGTCGATGGCGAGTCATCACTGCTTGCGCCCGCCGGTGCCGGTCGTGTCGTTCGTAGACCGAGTCGCGACGCCCGAGCGCTAGACAGCCTGCATCTCGACGATCGGGGTGTCGGGAGCATCCTCGACATCACCGGGCAGCTGCACGACGAAGCGCGCGCCACCGCCGTCGCGATCCTCGACGCAGGCCGAGCCGCCGTGAAGCTCCGCGAACCGACCGACGAGTGACAAGCCGATGCCGACGCCACCTCGCGCGTTCTCCCCCTGGCGGAAGGGTTCGAAGATCGTGGTCTTGAGCTCGTCGGGCACGCCCGGTCCCTCGTCTTCGACGACGAGAAGAACGCCCTCGGATCGGGCGCCCACCTCGACGTGGATGGGGGTTCCCGGCGGGGTATGCCGAGCCGCGTTGTTCAGCAGGTTCTCGATGATCCGCTCGGCCATCGTCGGATCGACGTCAACCAAGACGTGCGAGCCGTCGACCCGGACCGGGTGGCCGTGCAGCGTCGGCAACTCGCCCGCGAGGCGCGTGGCGACAGCCTCGACGTCGGTCGGTTCGCGTTGGGGCTCGAGTTGTCCTCGGTCGAGCCGGTCGAGGTCGAGGAGATCGTCCACCAGCCGCGCCGCCTTCGCGCCAGCCTGCTCGATCACGCCGTAGAGATCGTTCATCTCGATGTCCGTCAGGTGCAGCTTGTCGGCTCGCCGGATGGTCTGCATCGCGCCGAGCACGCCGGCGAGCGGACCCTTCAGATCGTGCGACACGGCGTGCAGCAGCGTGTTCTTCATATCGTTCTGGTGCCGCAGATCGTCAACCGCTTCGGTCTCCTGCACGATGCGGCGCCGCTGCGTGCGAACGGTCTGCTGGAGCGCGTCCACCAGCCACACGACCGAGGCGAGCACGGCGAACCACACCACGGCGTTCCACGAGTGCACCAACACACTGGTCGAGTCGGCCGCATCCGCGAGCCGGGTCGCAACCGCGGCCATCCCCGCGATCCCGAGGCCCCACGCCCGCCCACCCGTCCACGTCGCGAGCACCACTGGCATCAGATAGAACGGCGCGAGCGACACGCCAGGGCCGGTCAGATGGTCGATGATCCCGACCACGATCACGAACACGACGCTCAACGCGATGCCGAGTGGCCCAGGGGCGACCCCGATGAAGCGCTCGAGCGGCGTGCCGGCGGGGGCCGGGGCCGGGGCCGGATGATCGGTCCGTGTCATCGCCTTGAAGCCTCGGCGTCGGACCCGTCTACCTTGAGTTCGGTAGTCCGGGGCAGCCCGACCTAGCCGTCCGTGCCGGCGAGGTGCTCGAACAGAGCCCGGAACGCGCGGCCGCGGTGGCTGATCCGGTCCTTCTCGGCGTCGGTGAGCTCCGCCATCGTCCGGTCCCAGCCGACCGGTACGAAGATCGGGTCATAGCCGAAGCCCCGCTCGCCCGATCGGGACGTCCGAAGCGTTCCCTCACAGGACCCGTCCGCGTGCAGCACGGCACCGCCGGGCATCGCCAGGGCCGCCACGCATCGATACCGCGCCGTGCGGCCCGCGCCGGGGACCCCCTTGATCGCCTGGATCAGCGCACCGAGATTCTCCTCATCGGTGGCGTCCTCGCCCGCGTAGCGAGCGCTCCGGGCGCCCGGTCGCCCGCCCAGCGCGTCGACCTCGATCCCCGAGTCGTCTGCAAGCGCCGGCACCCCCAGGGCGTCGGCGACCGCGCGCGCTTTGAGCACCGCGTTGTCGAGGTAGGTCTCGCCCGTCTCCTCGACCTCTGGGAACCGTGCCGCATCACCGTCCTCAACGCTCAACCACGCCACCGGCCAGTCGGCGCAGATCCTGCGCAGCTCCCCGAGCTTGTGGGCGTTGCGGGTGGCGAGCGCGATCGTCGGCGGGAAGCCCATCGCTCACGCCAGCAAGGAACGCTGGATCTCGGTGAGCTCGCCGATCCCGGCCGCCGCAAGGTCGAGCAATCCGTCCAGGTTCGCACGAGAGAACGGCGCGCCCTCCGCCGTCCCCTGGACCTCGACGAGGGCGCCCTCGCCGGTCATCACGATGTTGCAGTCCACCTCGGCGCCGGCGTCCTCCTCGTAGCACAGGTCGAGCAGGATCTCGCCGTCGACGAGCCCAACGCTGACCGCGGCGACCGAGTCGGTGAGCGCGTGCTCGAGCCCGAGGCCGCGCAGCGCAAGCGCGAGCGCGACGTATCCACCGGTGATCGAGGCGGTCCGGGTGCCCGCGTCTGCCTGGAGCACGTCGCAATCGATCGTGATCAGGCGCTCTCCCATCGCCCGAAGATCGGTCACGCTTCGGAGCGCGCGCCCGATCAGCCGCTGGATCTCCTGGGTTCGCCCGCCAGGACGGCCTTTGTTCACTTCGCGGAAGGACCGCTCCGACGTCGAGGCCGGCAGCATCGAGTACTCGGCCGTCACCCATCCCTTGCCGGAGCCCCGGAGCCACCGGGGTGGATCGTCCGACACCGACGCGGCGCAGAGCACCCGGGTCTTGCCCATCGAGAAGAGCACCGACCCGGCGGCCCACTCCTGGTAGCCGACCTCATGCGTGACCGGGCGCAAGGTCGCGTTGTCTCGCCCGTCGGGGCGTGTCATGCGCCAACCTCGATCACCATATCGGTGACCGCGACGTCGATCGCGCCGTCGAACCCCCCCGCGGCCTGCTCGAGCGACACACCGGGGTCGAGGTTCGGGGTGATATGGGTCAGCACCAGTCTCCCCGCGTTCGAGGCCTGCGCATGCTGAGCCGCCTCGAGCGCGCTGAGATGGAAGAACGTGAGCTGTGAGTCGTTCTGATAGGTCGCCTCGCACAGGAACAGATCCGACTCCCGCGCGAGATCGATCGCGTTGTCGCACGGCCCGGTGTCGCCGGTGTACGCGAGCGTTTTGCCGTCGGCCTCGATCCGGTAGCCGAGTGAGGGCACCCCGATGTGGGTCATCTCGAAGGCCGTCACGCGGAACGGGCCGATCTCGAACACGTCGCCATGCCCGATCTGCGTGAAGTCGTACGCCTCCGCCATCACGTTGCGCCCTCCCTCGGAGACGAGGAGCGCAGCCAGATCCGTGAAGCCGGGCGGCGAGTAGAACGGCAACCCCGGCTCACCGAGCTGTCCGTAGTGCCGGGCGTAGAAGGCGGGGATGATGTCCAAGAAGTGATCCGCATGGCCGTGCGAGATCAGCATGCCGCCGAGATCGCCGACCGGCAGATGCTCCTGAAGCCGCGAGAACGTGCCGGTGCCGGCGTCGAGCCATAGATGGAAGCCGTCAGCCGTCACGACGTACCCGCAACACTCACGCGACGCGCCGGGCCACGTGCCCTGCGAGCCGAGAACCGTCAATCTCACGAAGAACCTCCTGCATCGATGTGGACGGCCTCGACCTGGGCGATCTCGCGGCCGAGGAACAGCTCCGCGAGGGCACGGAACGCGTCAACGTCACCCGTGGTCGCGAAGGTGTGGTGCGGGGCGTCCGGCCCGGTGCGGAGCGCTTCGGTACGCACGAGCTCGGCGTAGACATCTTTCGCCGTCTCGTCCGCGGAGGACACCAGGATGACGTCGGGCCCGAGCTCCAGCTGGAGCATGCCCGACAGCAACGGGTAATGGGTGCATCCAAGGATCACGGTATCGACGCCCTCTCCCTTCAGCGGTGCAAGATACCCTGCCGCGGCGGTTCGGAGCGCGGCGCTCGTGGTATCGCCCCGCTCGACGAAGTCGACGAACGACGGGCAGGCGACGGCGTGCAGCGAGGCGGCCGAGCCGATCGCCCGCTGGTAGCCACCTGCGCCGATCGTCGCCTCGGTCCCGATCACACCGAGGACGCCGTTGCGGGTGGTGCGCAGCGCCGCGCGCGCGCCTGGTGCGATGACCCCCACTACGGGGACACTCGCCTCTGCAGCGATGTCGCCGATCGCCGAGACCTCCACCGAATTGCAGGCGACGACCAGAAGCTTCACGTCCTGGGCGACGAGATGGCGGGCGATCGCCATCGCATAGCCGCGGATCGCCTCGACCGACTTAGGTCCGTACGGGAAGTGTGCGCCGTCGCCGACGTACCGTACGGACTCGTTCGGCAAGAGCTCCCAGATCGCTCGGGCGACCGTCAGGCCGCCGACCCCCGAATCGAAGACCCCGATCGGGCGGTCATCGCCCACGCGTCACCACCACAACGACTCCTCGACGCCTTTCTCGGCCGCTGCGAGGTCGACGTTCCACGCATCCGTCGAGAGGTACTTCCAGCCCCCGTCGGGCAGCAGACAGACAACGTCGCCGGTCTCGAGTTCGCTCGCGACGCGCTGCGCGACGTGGAGGACCGCTCCGCTCGAGATCCCGGCGAAGATGCCCTCCCGCTCGGTCAGCAGTCGCGTCGCCCGCAAGGAATCGGCCGCATTCACCAAGAACTTCCGGTCGATCTGCGCGGGATCGAAGATCGGCGGCACGAAACCCTCGTCCAGCGAGCGCAGGCCGTAGACCAGATCGCCGAGCTCGGGCTCCGCGGCGATCACCGTGATGTCGCGGTTGTACGCGTGCAGGCCACGCCCGTTGCCGGTGAGCGTGCCGCCCGTGCCCATCCCGGCAATGAAATGCGTCACTTCCGGCAGATCCCGGATGATCTCCTGGGCGGTGCCGTGTTCGTGCGCCGCCGGGTTCGCCGGATTGCCGTACTGGAAGGGCATGAAGTAGCGGTCGTCCTGCGCGAGGGCGCGTGCGACCTCGATCGAGCCGTTCGTGCCCTTCGCGCCGTCGGAGTACACGATGTCGGCGCCGAACAGGCGCAACAACCCGATCCGCTCTTCGCTCGCGTTGTCGGGGATCACAACCGTCAGGTCATATCCCTTCCGTCGCGCCACCATCGCCAGCGCGATCCCCGTGTTCCCGCTCGTCGGCTCGAGGATCGTCTTGTCGGGCGTCAGCGAGCCGTCGGCCTCCGCGGCCTCGACCATCGCCAATGCGATCCGGTCTTTCGTGGAACCGGTCGGGTTCTGTCCCTCGAGCTTGGCCCAGATGCGGACACTCGGTTCCGGCGACATCCGCGGGATGCCAACCAAGGGGGTGTCGCCGATGGCGTCGAGGATCGAGTCGTAGCGCACGCTCCGGGGAGTATCCCAGGGGCGTGCGCCCTGGTGCGGTGGATGGTCAGCCGGCCGGCCGCACGAAGTGGTAAGCGAACGTGTGCCCACCGAAGGTCAGCGGGACCATGTCGGTCTCGACGAGGCACGTCGATCCGTCCTTCTTGACGCCCGTGAACCGGAACGTCACCGGGAACGCATGCGGCTGCACCCGGTTCCAATAGTTCCACGAGAGGATCTGTTGGTCGTCCTCGTGCACCAGGCGCTGCAGGAGGTGCGGCGTGTTGTTGAGCTCCTCGGGACCGTCGTAGCCGAAGATCGCTGCGAATCGCTCGTTGCAGATCCAGTGCTCCTCGTCGAGCCATACGTACACACCGTCCGGGCTCGCCTCGAACACGGGCCGAAGGTGCTCGGCTAGCTCCTTGGTCGCGACGTCGTGTCCGATCACGTCAGGCGCCTTTGGCGTAGTTGCTTGCGCCGAACCAGTCGACCACCACGACCGCTTCGTCCCCGACGACCCAAGCGTCGTGACCGCTCGGCAAAGACGTGACGTCGCCCGGTTCCGCAACGAGCTCCGTCCCGTCGTCCATCAGGATGCCGAGCGTCCCTTGCACGTGGTACTGGAAGTGCGGCGCCAGACACGCAGTCCGTCCCCGAGATGGCTTTCAGGTCGTTCGACCAGCGGAAGCCCGGCTCGAACACGAGCCGTCCGATCTCGCTGTCGCCGACCTTCAGGATGTCGGCATGCCCATTCGGGAACGTGCGGACCTCGTCGGCGTCACCGAATGCCCGATGTTCGGTCTGCTGCATCGCTCACCCTCCTTGCGCTCGCGTTCCGTGCCGATCTCGTGTATCTTTACCTACTAGTAAGTCAGGAGTCAAGACGTTCGGCACGAGAAACTCGGGAGCCATGACCGGAACCGACACCAGCACCTCGGCGCAGATCCTGGATGTCGCCGAACGGCTCGTCCAGGAGCGCGGCTTCAACGGCTTCAGCTACGCCGACGTGGCGGCCGAACTCGGCCTCACCAAAGCGGCGCTGCACTATCACTTCCCGGGCAAGGCGGAGCTCGGCGAGGCGCTGATCGAGCGGTATGCGACGCGGTTCAACGAAGCGCTCGCCGCGCTCGATGCCGACCGCGGTCTCGACGCGGTGGCGAAGCTGGAGGCGTACGCGCAGCTCTACGCCGAGGTGTTTCGCGACGACCGGATGTGCCTGTGCGGGATGCTTGCCGCCGACTATGCGACGCTTCCAGACCCGATGCAGGCGCGCGTCGTCGCGTTCTTCGACGACAACGAGACATGGCTCGCGCACGTGCTCGATGCCGGCCGCGCGGCGGGTTCATTGCACTACGACGAACCGGCCCGCTCGGTCGCTCAAACCCTGCTCGGCGGTCTCGAGGGCGCGATGCTCGTCTCGCGGCCGTACCACGACATCGAGCGCTTCCAGAAGACGGCCGACCTGCTGATCCACGGCCTCGCGGCCGACGCCCAGTGAAGTCGGCGGATCAGCCGCCGGCGACGGCGGGCAGGATCGAGACGGTGTCGCCGTCGGCGACCGGCGTCTCGAGCGACCCGAGGTAGCGCACGTCCTCGTCGTTCAGATAGACGTTGATGAACCGGTGCAGGCCGCCGTCCTCAGCGATCACGTTCTTCGTGATCCCCGGGTACCGCGACTCGAGGTCCTTCAGCACCTCAGCGAGCGTGCTGCCCTCGGCGCTGACACGAGCTTCGTTGTTCGCGAACTTCCGCAGGATCGTCGGGAGCTTGACGGTGACGGCCATGGCGGTCAGCAGTGTCCTCTCGGTCTCTCAGCGCGCGGGCACGCCGCAGAACTGTTCGTAGTCGATCAGCTCGGTGATCGTCGGCTCCTTGCCGCACACCGGGCAGTCGGCGTCCCACCGGATCTTCACTTCCTGGAAGTCCATGTGCAGGGCGTCGTACAACAGCAGCCGGCCCTCGAGGGTCTCCCCTTCGCCGGTGATCAGCTTGATCGCCTCGGTCGCCTGGATCGAGCCGATCACGCCCGGCAGCACGCCGAACACGCCGCCTTCCGCGCAGCTCGGGACCGTGCCGGGCGGCGGCGGGCTCGGGAACAGGCACCGGTAGCACGGCGTCTCCTGCCCCGGCAAGAACACCGTCGCCTGCCCCTCGAACTGGTAGATCGAGCCGTACACGAGCGGCTTGCCCGTGAACTGGCACGCGTCGTTCACCAGGTAGCGCACCGGGAAGTTGTCGGTGCCGTCGACGATCACGTCGTAGCCGTCGAACACGTCGAAGACGTTGGTCGAGAACAGCAGCGTGTCGTGACCGACGACCTCGATCGTCGGGTTGATCGCGCGCAGGTGCTCCACGGCCGACTCGACCTTCGGACGGCCGACGTCGGCGTCGGTGTGCAGGATCTGGCGCTGCAGGTTCGACACGTCGACGCGGTCGAAGTCGACGATGCCGAGCTTCCCGATGCCGGCGGCCGCGAGGTACATCGCGATCGGCGAGCCGAGCCCGCCGGCCCCGATGCACAGCACGCTCGCGTCGAGCAATTTGCGCTGCCCCGCGCCGCCGATGTTCGGCAGGATGATGTGGCGCGCGTAGCGCTGTACCTGTTCCTCGGTGAAGGGCCCCGTCATGCGATCGACGAGCTCCTCTTCGGTCACCTGCGCCGTCGACGATGAAGAACGACCGCATCACGGGCGCGGCTCGATCGGCGAACGACAACAGGATGTAGCGGGCATCGGGATAGAACGCGAGCTTGATGTCGGTTTCGCTCGGGTACGCCTCGGAGTGCGTGTGCGAGTGGTAGATCGCCCACAGCTCGAGCCCGTCTGCCGTCCATCCGGTCGAAGACCTGGAGCTGCTCCTTGCCGTCGAGGCGATACGTGACGGGACTCGCGTCGGCGTTCGTCATCGCGAACACCTTGGTCGGCACACCGTCGGCCGCCGCGATCAGGCCGCAGCACTCGTTCGGGAACTCGCGGAGACCCTGCTCCACGATCTCCTTGGAAAGGACGCCGTCCAGCTCAGCCACTCGTTCGCTCCGGGAAGTCGCCGGTCAGGCGCGGTCGAACCGCGCCTGTTGCAGGTGCAAATGCTACCAGCGGGGTCGGTTATTCCCGGACGGGCGGGGCCGATGGCCCCGCCCGCGTCGCTCAGGTCTGGCGGTTGAACCAGATGCTGCCCGGACCGGCACGAAGCTCGCGCCCTGCGCCGACACGACCACGCTCTTGCCGGCGTTCGTGATCGCGATGCCGTCGTAGTCGCCGTAGTAGGACGTGAACCCGTTCGCGGTCTTGTAGCTCGTGCCCGAGGTCGCGTCGGACACGCGCAGCGGCGCCGACCACGTGACCCCGCCGTCGGTGCGACGCCCGATACCAGACGTTCCAGGCGCCGGTGCTGTTGTCCATATACGTCAGTCGGAAGTCGCCTGCGCCCTTCGCGGCGATCGCAGGGAAGCTCCCGTTCGCCGTCGACGTGCCGACCTCGACACGCGGCCCCCAGGTGAGCCCCCCATCGGTGGATCGCTTGGTGAAGATCCGCGTGACGGTCCCTAGACTCGTGGCGCCGGAGTACTCCGCCACCAGCGTGCCCGCGCTGTCGGCCGCGATCGTCGTCGTCGAGGATGTCTCGAAGTCCACGCCGGTGAACACCGTGCCGTCGACGATGACCTTGCTCCACGACGTGCCGCCGTTGGTCGTGCGCCACACCTCGATGTCGACCGGGCCCGCCGTCTTCGTGCTCCCGCCGCTGTACTTCGAGGCAGCCATGACGGCCGTGCCGTTCGTCCCGGCGGACAACACCGCGAAGCCGTTCGGGTATCGATAGACGCTCGAGTCCGTGTTCACGGTGATGGGACTAGAGAATGAGGTGCCGCCATTGTGCGAGGACGTGAACTGCAGTTGGCTGCGGCTCTCGTATGCCACATAGACGTCGTTGCCGGTGCTGCTCACACCGAGCCACGGCTTATCCGCCCAGCTGTTGCCCGACACCTTGAGCGGCGTCGACCAGGTGGTGCCGTGGTTGGTCGACTTCGAGAACACGATGGCGTTGGCGTTCATCCAGGTCGCGTAGACCGCGCCGCTCGCGGTTGTCGCGAGCACCGGGTCGTACTGCCACGCGACGCCGGTGCACGTGCACATCGGCTTCTCGGGCGCCCACGTTTGGCCACCGTCTGCTGAGATGCGGATCTGCATCTGCGGGTTGGGGCATCTCTTGCACGTGATGCCGAAGCGGTTGTACATCACGTAGACGTAGCCCGAGGACGGGTCGGCTGCGACATAGGGCTCCCACGTGTCCTCGTTCGCTACCTGGACCTCACCGGCCCAGCCGCTGGCGGCCAGCTCGGTGGGCGCGAGCACCCGATTGCGCACGCGCGTCGTGCCGACGTGGTTCTCGGCCGAGGCATCGGGATCGCCGCCCTCTTCGAAGCCTTCACCGTCGCTCTCGGGTTCCGTCTCCTGCGGGCTGACGGCTGCCGCCGATGCCGGCCGATTCGACGAGCGGCTCCGACCGATCGCGAGTGCGCCCGCCACCGCGACCACGACCACCAACGCCACGATCAAGGACTTCCGCATGCCGCCCCCCTGTGCTCGAACGATGGCCGGACCGTTGCGGAACGTACGGCACTGCGGTCCACCGCGCAATCCCCGGTCAGGGACGGCGGAGGCGGCCGTCGACCTCGATCCGGCCGGCAGTGCCCGGCTCGACGGTTCCGATCGTCCAGGCCTGGCCGCCCGCACGGTGGATCTCGTCCATCAGCACGGTGGCGTCGGCCGTGGCGAGCAGGAGACCCGCCACTCGTTTGCGCATCGGCCAGCACCAGCTGCTCGGGCAGCGTGCTCGCGCCCCATGCGGTTGTGGGGTTCAGCCACGCGTGGTTCCGTTTCGTGCCGCCGGCGACCACATCGCGCTCGGCGAGATCGAGCACGCCGTCGAGCATCGGGACCGCGTTGGCGTCGACCGTCGCCGCGCAGCCGCTCGCCTCGAGCAGCTTGCGCAGGTGGCCGAGGAGACCGAACCCGGTCACGTCGGTCCCGGCGGTCACACCCGCGGCGACGGCCGCGCGGGACGCGACGGCGTTCAACGTCGTCATCGTCTCGACTGCGACGTCGAGTCTGCTCCTGGGTCGCCACCCCGCGCTTCCCCGCGGTCGTGAGCATGCCGACCCCGATCGGCTTCGTGAGGACGAGCGACATGCCGGGTCGCGCCTCGGTGTTGCGGATCAGCTGCTCCAGATCCACGAGACCGACCGCCACCAGTCCGTAGAGCGGCTCCTTCTCGGTCGTGATGGTGTGACCGCCGACCACGGCGATCCCCGCGGCCTCGGCGACCGTCCGGCCGCCGCGCAGCACCTCGGCGAGCATCTCGAGCGGCAGGACGTCGACGGGCCATCCGACCACGTTCAGTGCGAGTGCCGGGACGCCGCCCATCGCGTACACATCGCTCAGCGCATTGGCCGCCGCGATCCGCCCCCAGTCGTACGGGTCATCCACCAGCGGTGTGAAGAAGTCGAGCGTCTGCACGAGGCCTGACCCGTCCGGGAGTCGGTAGACGGCAGCGTCGTCACCGCTCGACTCCGAGACGATCACGTCGGCGCCGGGCACCGACGGGCCGAGCAACGCCATCACCTCGGCGAGCTGACTCGGGGCCGAGCTTGCACGCGCAGCCCGCACCGTGGCTCAGGCTGGTCAAGCTCGGCCAGGTCGTCGCCATCGTCAGAACACCCCGAGGTTGGTCGCCCACTCGCCCCACGTCGTGCCGCCGTCGAGACTGATCCGGATCGTGATCGGCCGGTTGCCCTCCGTGACGTGGAAGACCAGCACGCCCTCGGCCGTCTCGCCGGCTGGATCCGCACAGGGCGATGAGATCCCTGTTCACGCCGCCGTAGCGCGTCGGGGCCGGATGCAGATCGCCCGGCAGCCGGGTGTACGGCGGGGTAGGTCCGGGCAACCTCATCGACGACCTCCGCGTTGGCGCCGATCTTGCCCGTCCATGCGGTGTCGCCGGGGTTCTCGACGGTCAGGTAGACCGCGAGCGCCCGCGTGTCGTCCACCCACACGGTGTGCATCGTGGTGGTCACGGGCGTGACGTGCAGAATGCCCCCTCCGCGCGTGGGCAACGTCAACGTGTCGGGGACGAATCCCCTCGTGCGCTCCGCGAACGGCGTGGTCGCGGGTGAGTACGGAACGAGCGGATCGACGCCGGTCGAGCTCGAGGGTGCGGGTGTGCCGGTCGGCTGCGACGCGGTGCCGGAGGCGCTGCCCGTGCACGCGACGAGTGCGATCACGACGAGCGGAAGCACGGTGCGGACACGCATGGGGTGCAGCGAGTCTAGCTGCCACGCGCGATACTCCTGGCGTGGAGCCCATGGCGTTCCTGCGACAGCACCACCCCTTCTCGGAGCTCAGCGACGACGAGCTCGAGCAGGTGCGCCGTGCGATGCAGATCGTCCACCTCGCCGGCCGGGCGAAACGATCCTCGATGAGGGCGGGCGGCCGGCGGAGGCTGTCGGGATGATCCGCAAGGGGGAGCTCGAGCTCGTCACCGGCGACGTCGTCGTCGATCTGCTCGAGCCAGGCGACGTGTTCGGCGTGACCTCGGTGATGGCCGGCCAGTCGCCGACGATGACCGTTCGCGCGATCGACGACACCTTCTGCTATCTCGTACCCGCCGACGGTCGCACGCGCGGTGTTGTCGAGCCCGGCGGCGGCGCATCGGTCTGGGCGATCGCGCGGCAGCGCGTCCGCGCTGCCGACGCGGCTGCTCGGAGCGTGCAGGGTGCCGATCCGCGCTTCGCGCGGATCGGCACCCTCCTGCGGCGCCCGCCCGTCACGATCGCGGCGTCGGCGAGCATCGCCGACGCCGCCGGTGCGGATGCGCGACGAGCACGTGTCCTGCCTGCTCGTCGAGCGCCCCGACGGGTGGGCGATCGTCACCGACCGCGACCTGCGCTCGCGGGTCGTCGCCGAAGCGCGGCTCGTTCGAGCAGGCCGGTGGGGGACATCGCGACCTCCCCGGTCGCAGATGGCGCCCGCCGACGATGCTCGCCGGCGAGGCGATGCTCCGCATGCTCGAGTACGACATCCACCACCTGCCGGTCGACGACGGCGGCGGCGTCATCGGCGTGATCACCGACACCGATCTGATGGACCTCGACCGCGGTAGCCCGTTCGCGATCCGAAGCGCCATCGAGCGGGCGCGCTCGACCGTGGAGGTCGTCTTCGCCGCGCGGGGCTATCCGGCTCGTCGTCGCCGGGATGGTCGATGCGGGCGCCGACCCGCTCGACGCGTCCCGCGTGATCTCGGTGATCGCCGACGCCGCGACGGTCGCTTGCTGTCGCTCGCGTCGAGGAGATCGGCGAGCCGCCCTGCGCGTACGCGTGGCTGTCGCTCGGCAGCGCGGCGCGGCACGAGCGAGTCGCTGCACTCCGATCAGGACCATGCGCTCGCCCTCGGCGACGGCTTCGTCCCCGACGAGCACGACGTGTACTTCGCCGATCTCGCCGAGCGGGTGACGGCCGGGCTGGAGGCGATCGGCTTCCCGCGCTGCCGCGGCGACGCGATGGCGGTGCACCGCGCGATGCGCGCGTCGCTCGACGACTGGGCCGAGCGGTTCCGGACGTGGATCCAGCCAGCCAGACGCCGACGCGATGATCCTGTCCTCGATCGGCTTCGACTTCCGGCCGGTCGCCGGCACGCTGGACGCCGAGCCCGCGCTCGACGCCGCCGTGGCAGACGCGCGCCGCGAACCGCGGTTCCTGCGGCTGCTCGCGCGTGGCGCTCCGCGAGGAACCGCCGACCGGGTTCGTGCGCGGGCTCGTGGTCGCAGTCCAAGGGCAAGCACGCCGGCAGGCTCGACATCAAGCACGGCGGCGTCACGATCGTGACGTCGATCGCTCGGGCGCGAGCGATCGCCGCCGGCGCGCCGGTCAAGGACACGCTGGCACGGCTGCGCGCCGCGGTGGATGGCGGGCACGCTCGGCCGGACTCGGGCGCAGACCTCGCCGAGGCGTTCCGGTTCCTCAGTCGATCTTCGGCTGCGGCATCAGGTCGCGCAGGTGCGGGCCGGAGACCCGCCCGACGACTTCGTCGACCCGCACGACCCTCGGCACGATCGAGCGCGCGGGCCTGCGGGAGGCGTTCCGATCGATCCGCGCCGAGCAGCACGCTGCTCGCGATGGAGCTGGACCTTCGCTAGAGGCCGGGCGAGCGGCTCGGTGCCCATGGCGTGGAACCCGCCGTCGACGTGGATCAGCTCGCCGGTGATCCCGCGGGACAGATCCGAGAACAGGAACGTGACCGTGTCGCCGACCGAGCGACGGCTCGGGCGGCGTCCCACCCGAGCGGCGCGCGCGCGCCCCACCCGTCGGTGATCTGTCGAACCCGGGGATGCCCTTGCCGGCCATCGTCCGGATCGGCCCGGCGCTCACCGTGTTCACGCGGATCCCCTTCGGACCGAGGTCGCGCGCGAGGTAGCGCGTGACCGCCTCGAGCCCGGCCTTCGCGACGCCCATCCAGTCGTAGACCGGCCAGGCGACCTGCCCGTCGAAGTCGAGCGAGACGATCGAGCCGCCCGTTCGCCTCGAGCAGCGGGAGCATCCCGACGGCGAGCGCCTTGAGCGAGTACGCGCTCGTCTGCGACCGCGGTCGCGACCGACTCCCACGGGGTGTGGAGGAAGTTCCCGCCGAGGGCGTCCTGGCGGCGCGAACGCGATCGCGTGCAGGATGCCGTCGAGGCGCCCCCAGCGCGACGCGAGCTCCTCGCCGCACGGCGTCGATCTGCGCCGGGTCGTTGGCGTCCAGCTCGAGCACGTCGGCGGGCGTCGGCAGTCGCTTGCGCCGTCTTCTGGGTGAGGCTCACCGTGCGCCCGAAGTTCGTCAGCACGATCTCGGCGCCGTGCTCCTGGGCCGAGCGCGCCGCGGCGAACGCGATCGACTGCGGGGTGAGCACGCCGGTGATCAGGAATCTCTTGCCCGTCGAGGACCATGGGGCGGGAGCCTAGCCCTGGCCCCCGGCCTCGGCAACGCGGACTAGCATGCGCCGCATGGACCTCGGGATCGCGGGCAAAGCCGCGCTCGTGACCGCGCGTCGTCCAAGGGCCTCGGGCTACGGCACCGCGGCGGCGCTCGCGGCGGAGGGCTGCCGGGTGGCGATCAACGGTCGCGATCCCGGACCGGCTCGCCGAGGTCGCGGCCTCGCTGCCCGATGCGATCGCGTTGCCGGGCGACGTGACCGATCCCGACGACGCCCGGCACACCTCGTCGCCGAGACCGTCGCGCGGCTTCGGTTCGATCGACATCCTCGTCGCCAACGCGCCCGGGCCGCCGCGAGCCCGAGCTTTCGACCTCGACGACGGCGTCGCTGCACGCGGCCGCTCGACGCGAACCTCCTACACGTCCATCCGGCTCGTCCGCGCCGCGGTGCCCTCGATGCGGGCGGTCGGGATGGGGCCGGATCGTGCTGCTGACCTCGAACGCGGTCAAGCAGCCGATCCCCGATCTCGCCGCCTCGAACGACCGCTCGTGCGGGTCTGTGGGGCTGGGCGAAGACCGCCGCGCAGCGATCTGATCGACGACGGCATCACGCTCAACCTCCTCTGCGCCGGGGTCTGCACGCCACAGACCGCGTCCGCGAGCTCGGCCACTCGGGCCGACTGGGCGATCCCGGCGACTTCGGCGCGCGTCGCCGCGTTCCTCTGCTCGGCGCACGCGGGGTATCGTGTCCGGCACCGCGCTTGCAGGTGGACGGCGCCGCTACGCTGGGGCTCCTGTAGAGCCAAGCGAAGGATTCGCCCGTGGACCGCGCAGACCGAGCAGTTCGACGACCTCGCGACCAGCGCCTGGGAGGGCCTGCTCGAACGGGAGCCGCTTATCGGCACCTTCATCGGCGACGACCGCTACGACGACCGGCTCGCCGACCCCTCGGAGGCCGGCCGTGCCGCCGAGGAGGACGCGTGCCGCGTCGGCGCTCGCCGACTCGCCGCGATCGATCGCGACGTCGCTCGACGAGGGCCGCGCGCTCACCGCCGACATCCTGCGAGTCGATCTGCGACGCTCGCTCGCGCGGATCGAGCACCGGCTCGACCTGCTCGACGTCGCGAACCACATGAACGGCGCGGTCGCGATGCTCGGGCAGATCGCAACCTTGCAGCGCGCCGACACGCCCGAGCAGCGTCGACCGGCACGCGCGCCGGCTTCGCGCGTTCCCGGCCGTACTTCGCGACGTCGATCGACCTGCTGCGCGAAGGCATCGACGACGGGCGTGACCGCACCGCGCGTCGTCGTCGAACGCACGCTCGCACAGGTCGACCGCCTCCTCGAGCTCGCCCCCGAGGACTCGCCGGTCGCCGTCGGGCTCGAGGGCGAGGCGCGCGACACGATCGCGGCTGTCGTCGCCGAGGCCGTCAACCCGTCGATCGCCGTCGTTCCGCGACGCGATCACCGGCACGTACCTCCCCGCGGCGACCGAGACGATCGGCATCTCGGCGCTGCCGGACGGCGAGGCGATGTACGCGGCGGAGATCCTCGGTTGGACCTCGCTGCCGCTGGACCCGCGGGAGGTCCACGAGCGCGGCGTCGAGCGGCTGGCCGCGATCAACGAGGAGCGCGCGCAGCTCGCGGCCGAGCTCGGCTACCCGGACGCCGCGACGGCGATCGCCGCGCACACCGCCTCCGGCGCGAACACCGCGACCGAGCCCGAGCAGCTGATCGCGCTCGCCGAGGACCAGGTCCGCCGCAGCTGGGAGATCGCGCCGACGTACTTCGGCCGGCTCCCGTCGGCGAACTGCGAGGTGCGCCGCGTCGAGGAGTTCCGCGAGGCGGACGAGCCGATGGCCTTCTACTACCCGCCGACCGACGACGGCTCGCGGCGCCGGCATCTACTACATCAACTGCTACGACCTCGACGACCGGGCGCTGCACCACGTCGCGAGCGTGACGTACCACGAGGCGAACCCCGGCCATCACTTCCAGCTCGCGCTGCAGCAGGAGATGCCTGAGCGGCACCCGTTGCGGCGATTCGGCTCGATGCTCGCCGGCGCGGCGTTCGCGGAAGGCTGGGGCCTGTACGCGGAGCGCCTCGCTGACGAGATGGGGCTGTACCTCGATGGCTGGGAGCGGCTCGGGATGCTCGAGAACCAGGGGCTCCGCGCCGCGCGGCTCGTCACCGACTCGGGGATCCACGCGCTTCGGATGGTCCCGCGAGGACGCCGTGCGCACCCTTGAAGACAGCGGCCAGACGCACACCGACTCCGTGATCGAGATCGACCGCTACATCGGGATGCCCGGCCAAGCGCTCTGCTACATGACCGGGCTGTTCGAGATCCAGCGAGCACGGGCGTCGGAATCCGAGCGGCTTGGCGTCGGCGTTCTCGCTGCAGCGACTTCCACGACGCGCGTGCTGGCACTCGGCGAGGTGCCGCTGCCGTCGTTCCGCCGGGTGTTCGGGCTGGGCTAGCGAGGCTCCGCTCAGACGGGCTTTCGGGCGCGTGACGAGCTGGTAGTCGAGCATCGCCGCGATCCCACAGCATCTGCGGCCTCGCCGAGCATCGCCCGGGCGGCGGCACGCTGCACAGCGTCTCCCTCGCCCGCCGCGAGCGCGCTCCCGCACGTGGCGGAACGCCGGCGCGATGACCCGGTCGCCGACCAGGTCGCTGCGCGGCGTCGACGAACCCGGCCGCCCGCACGGCGGCCACGATCTGATCGGGTGTGGCGACGGCCGACCGGCGGATCCCCCACAGGCGGAGCATCGCGACACCGGCCACCGCCTCCCGCGGGGATGCCGGGAAGCGCAGGGTGGGCACGTCGCTGAACGTCAGCACGCCGCCCGGTCGCAGCACCCGGAACGCCTCGGCGAAGAACCGGGCGCGAGACGGGAAATGGAATGCGGCCTCGACGCTGATCACCGCGTCGACCGAGCGGGCACGGAGCGGAAGCCTGCAGGCGTCGGCGTTCACGCCGACCGCGCCGGCGTCGGCGAGCCGGTCGCGCCCGGCCACGAGCTGCGAGTAGCGTGATGTTGACGGCCGTCAGGCTCCGCGGTGCGATCGCCGCCGCGAGCTCGACGTCCTGCGCTGCCAGGCCGTTGCCGACGTCGAGCACGTCGGCGCCGGGCGGGATCGGTGCGGCGATCGTGCGCACGAGCCTGCGGACCGCCGCGGGAGCCTCCGAAGGATCGGACCCGTCACCCTCCCACAGGCCGAGGTTCAGCCACCCGTCGTCGAGCGCGAGGAAGAACGATGGCCCGATCGAGTCGTAGACGGTCGCCGCGGGCCGGCGACCGAACCGCACCATCGCCGCAGCGTGACGGAGGTTCGCTCGCGTGATCACGGTCATGCGTCCACGGTACCCGCGGAGGCCTCGGGATCCGCCGCCGGTGCCTCGCGGCCGATCGGCTAGGACGCGCGCCAGGCGTCGCGCAGCTTCACACGCGCGCCCGTCCGCAACACCGCGCCTTCGTACAGGCGCGCGCCCACCGGTACGAGCACGATCGTCGAGCCGATCAGCAGCACGAGCGCCAGTACGATCTGCGGCCACGTCGCCGCGCCGAGCACGATCCGAACGGGCATCGCGAGCGCCGAGCTCACCGGCAGGATCGAGGCGACGATCGCGATCGTGGAGTCAGGCGCCTGGAGCGCGCCCACCGAGATGAAGAACGACACCAAGATCGTGAGGTTGATCGGCACGATCACGTTCTGGAGCTCCTCCATCCTGCTCACGAGCGAGCCGGCGGCCGCGAACAACGATGCGTAGAACGCGAACCCGAGGATGAACCATCCGATGACCAACAACGCCGCTGAGATCGCGTCGGAGGGGATGGGGAGGCCGCCCGTCACGCGGGCGAGGGTGATCGCGAACCCGGCGATCACGGCGAGCTGGCACAGGCCGAGCGCCCCGATCCCGAGGATCTTGCCCGCAAGGAGTTGCCGCGGACGGATCGCCGACAGGAGCATCTCGACCACGCGCGACGCCTTCTCCTCGATCACGCCCGTGGCAACCCAGATCCCGTAGCCGAACAGCTGCCCGTAGAGCAACAGGACGGCGACGAACGCGATCGCGGCACGGTCCTGGCGCTCCGGCGGTGGGGGATGGAGCACGCCCATGTCGAGCGGCTCCTGCTCGATGGCCGCATCGCGCTCGGCCTGGGGGACGTCGTGGTTCGAGAACACGGTGTCGATCGCTGCATCCCGCGCGCTCTGTTGAACGAGATCGCGCAAGGTGGCATCGATCGTCTCGTAGCCCACCAGATGGCCCTCGGACAGGACGGCATCGACCGAACCGTCGGCGAGCGCCTGATCCGCCGCCTGGGCGTCGGCGAGCGGCACGACCCGCACACGCGTCTCGTCGCCGGCCGAGATCGGCTGCGCCGTTGGCGATCGCGACGACGGAGGGTCCGCCGACCACGCCGAGGTCGAACGTCGCGGGGCCGCCGGCGTTCGCCGCCCTGGCGAGCACGAGCACCGAGATCACCGTGATGTTGATCAACGTGGAGATCAGGAAGCTGCGCTCGCGTAACCGAACCCAGAAATCGCGCGCGGCGACGAGCCGCCATGCACCACGATCGGCCGAGCGGCTCACGCGACCACCTCGCGGAACAGCTCGGCGAGCGTCGGGTGGACCGGACCGAAGGACCGCACCTCGCCCGATGCGCGTGCGACATCGAGCAGCCGCTGCGCATCCGCGCCGTCGGCCAGTTCGAACGTGATCGCCTCGCCGTCCGCCTCGACCGGGCGCACACCCGGTACGACCTCCCACCACGATCCGGGCGCGCCGTCCACATCGACACGCCACAGGTTTCGGGTACGCGACGCGCGGAGCGAGTCGATCGTGCCGCGAGCCGCCACACGGCCACGATCGATCAGAACCACTTCGTCACAGAGCCGCTCGACCAGCTCGAGTTGATGACTCGAGAACACCACCGCGACGCCGTGCTCCCGCGCCTCCCGGCCCAGCACGCCCGCGAGGACGTCCACACCGACGGGGTCCAACCCTGAGAACGGTTCGTCGAGGACCAACAGCTCGGGCCGGTGGACAAGCGCGGCCGCCAGTTGCACCCGCTGCTGATTCCCGAGCGACAGCGACTCCATCCGCGCGGTGGGCTCGCCGATGACCTCGAGCGTCTCGAGCAGTTCCTCGCCCCGCGCACGAGCGTCTTCCTTGCGCATGCCGCGGAGGCGTGCCAGGTAGATGAGCTGCTCGAGCACGCGCATCTTCGGATACAGACCGCGTTCTTCCGGCATGTAGCCGAACCGACGGCGGACGCCCGTGTCGATCTCGCCCCCCGCCATCGCGCAACGCCGGCGTCGGCCCGCAACACGCCGAGCGCGATCCGCATCGCCGTGGTCTTGCCCGCGCCGTTCCGGCCGACGAACCCCACGATCCGCCCCTCCGGCACATCGAACGACACGCCGTCGAGGGCGACGACGTCGTTGAACCGGCGATGCAGGTCGATCAGTTCGAGCACGGGTGCGGCAAGGATAGGTGAGCCCCAACGTTCGCTGGGGAGCCGGTAAGCTGCCGGCCGTATGCCCGCAGCCATCGTCCGGATCGCCGTGATCCTGGCGACCTTCGCGCCCTCCCGGTGCGGACGAGTCGGAAGCTGACCCAAGCGGGAACAACCGTCGCGATGCCGCGGTTTGAGACGAGGAAGGTCCCAAGGGGGGTCGATGTTCGGGTTCGAAGGTGACAACGCACGCGAGAAGGGCATCGTCCTGTTGACGATGTGCTTCGCCCTCGCGATGGCGATGCTGGACAACACGGTCGTCAACGTCGCGCTTCCGAGCATCCAGAAGGACCTCGGCGCCGGCTTCTCGGAGCTCCAGTGGATCGTCGACGCGTACGTGCTGGCCTTCGCATCGCTGTTGCTCACCGGTGGGATCCTCGGCGATCGGTACGGCAGGAAGCGGATGTTCCTCACCGGCCTCGCCGTCTTCACCGTGTTCTCGCTCGCCTGCGGGCTCGCGACCACGGCAGACCAGCTGATCGTGGCTCGTGCCCTTCAGGGGGTCGGCGGCGCGCTCCTGATCCCCGGCACGTTGTCGATCATCACCGTGACGTTCCCGCCGCATGAACGCGCGAAGGCATTGGGTTTGTGGGCGGGGGTCTCGGGTCTGGCGCTCGCGCTGGGGCCGGTGCTCGGTGGCTGGATGGTGCAGCACATCGGGTGGGAATCGGTGTTCTTCCTCAACGTGCCGATCGGCATCCTTGCGTTCTTCATCGCCACCTCCACGGTCCGAGAGTCGCGGTCCGAACACGAGCGCAAGCTCGACATCGTCGGTCTGGTCCTCGGCACGGCGGCCTTGTTCTTCGTCACCTACGGGTTGATCGAAGCGAACGCGCTCGGGTGGAGCAACGTGCGCATCATCGCGTCGCTCGTCCTGTTCGCGGTCGTGCTCGCCGCGTTCCTGTGGTGGGAGGTGCGGAACCCGCACGCGATGATGCCCATGCGCTTCTTCAAGATCCCGGCGTTCTCGGCGGGCAACACCGTCGCGTTCTCGATCTCGCTCGGGATGTTCGCGACGTTCTTCTTCCTCACGATCTACATGCAGACGATCCACGGGTACACGCCCGAGCAGGCGGGGCTGGCGTTCCTGCCGATGACGCTGATGATCATCGTCACGGCGCCGAACGCGGGGAAGTACGCGTCGATCCACGGCTCACGGGCACCGATGACCTACGGCCTCTGCCTCGCGGGCGGTGGGCTCATCCTCCTTGGCCTGCTGCTGTCCCCCACCACGACCTATTGGCTGATGTTCCCGATCTTCATCGCGATGGGTCATGGGATGGGCGCCACGATGGCGCCGATGACCGCTGCCGTAATGAACAGCGTCGGCCGGGAACGTGCAGGGCTGGGGTCGGCGATGACGAATACGAGCCGCGAGGTCGGCGGGGTCCTCGGGATCGCGGTGCTCGGAGCGATCCTCAGCTCCCAGATCCGCACGGCCTTCGCGCCCGCCGTCGCGAAGATCGGGCTCGCGCCGGCGCAGCTCCAGA
Organism: uncultured Actinomycetes bacterium; assembly: GCA_963746995.1. Classification (GTDB taxonomy): domain Bacteria; phylum Actinomycetota; class UBA4738; order UBA4738; family HRBIN12; genus AC-51. The sequence continues at coordinate 200,188 of CAVVDF010000005.1, read as the reverse complement.
CGGTATCGCTCAGCGCGCAACACGGATCGCTCAGCGTGACCGGATTGGATCCGGCGCAGGCGTCGGCCGTGAAGGCCGCGTTCGACGACGCCTTTATGCAGGGCTTCCGTCCGGCGCTCTTATTCGCCGGTGGGGTGCTGCTGATCGCCGCGCTCGTGTCGAACCGGTTCATCCCGGGGCGCGACACCATCGCCGAGCACCACGCGGCCGCCGATGCGGCCGAGCCGATGCCCGCGCACTGAGCTCCGGCGCGCGCGCCGCACAGCTGCGAGGGCTAGCGGCCCGGCTTGAACACCATGTCGGCGATCACGATCAGCAGCACGACCTGATCGACGCGCGCGACCGTCAGGAGCTTCCGCCGCATGGCGACCACCGACGGGGCGTCGACGCCCTCGGTCTCGATCGCCGCCCGCAGCTTGCCCGCCGTGGGGCCGAGGAACACCGAACCGGTGATCGCCGTGGCGAGGGCTCCCGCCAGCCCGATCAGGATCCACGTGTCGGTCGCCGCGATGCTCGGTGTGTACCACACCAGGGTGATGCCCATCACGAGCACGATGAGGGACGCAGGCAGCAGCAACGTCTTGCCCGTCACCTCGATATCACCGGTGAGCGTCGCCATGCGTTGCCCGTCCGCGCCGGCTCGCGTGAGACGGGTGGCTTGCCACTGGAAATACAGGCCCGTGCCCACCCACACGATCGCCGCCAGGATGTGCAGGAACTTGATCGAGTCATAGACGGTCTCGCTGAACGCCAGCATCGCAATCGCCCCTCCCTCGCTCGGATACATCGCCGGGACGATGCACTGGCGACGGCGGCGATGCAAGCGTTCTGCTCAAGGAGGATCGCGGGCGTGGCGCGGTCCTGCCGGATCTCGCGCGGGGTCTTGACAACCCGAACACATGTTCGATAGAGTGTTCAGCACTGTTGCGGATCCCTCCCCCGGATCGGTGCGATGTCAGGGTGGACGGGTACGAGCGCGAACCGACTGAACTCATCCAGGAACTCGACGAAGCCCACGCCGAACTCGGCGTCGCGCATCGTCGGTTCCTCCACCTGGTCACCGAGGTCGAGCGCACGGGCATATGGGTGCACGACGGCGCTCGCGACCTCGCCCAATGGTTGTGGTTGCGCTACGGCTTGTCCGACTGGAAGGCTCGGCGGTGGATCGAGGCCGCAACGGCGCTGCCGATCCTTCCCCGCACCGCCGAAGCCCTCGACCACGGTGAGCTTGGGATCGACAAAGTGGTCGAGCTCGCGAGGTTCGCGCAACCCGATACCGAAGACGGCCTCGTTCGATGGGCGCAGCAGGTCTCGGCGGCGCGCATCCGGCGCGAGGGCGATCTTGTGCGTGCCGCTGCAAGCGACGACGGAGCGATCGACGACGCGCGCCGCTCGGTGAGCTGGGCCTACACCGACGAGGGCCGGCGGTTCGAGATGCACGCCGACCTCCCAGCCGCGCAAGGCGCCGTCGTGGCGAGCGCGATCGAGCGCGTCGCAACGTCGGTGCCCGAACTCCCGGGCGAACCGGGCGACCAGGGAACGAGCGCGCGTCGCGCGGACGCGCTCGTCGGCATCTGCTCAGCCCGTCTGGCTGCCGATCCCGACCCCGACCGTGCCACGGTGGTGGTCCATACGCGAGCGGGCGCAGAGATCGGCGCGCTCGAGGGGGGCGGCACCGCGCCTCGCTCCACCCTCGAGCGGCTGTTATGCACCGCACGGGTCGAGACCGTGCACGAGGACGCCGAGGGCCGGGTCGTGGGTGTCGGGCGCATCACTCGCGTGCCGCCGGCGTGGCTCCTGCGCCAGGTTCGGTACCGCGATCAGGGCTGCCGGTTCCCGGGCTGTGGCACGCGGGCGTTCACCCAGGCTCATCACATCACCTATTGGCGCGACGGTGGGCGCACCGATCTCGACAACCTCGTGTCGATCTGCAGCTGGCATCACAAGCTGGTCCACGAGTACGGCTGGTGGATCAAAGGAAGCGCCGAGCATGAGCTCCGGTGGTACCGGCCCGACGGCGAACGCTACCGGGCGGGGCCGACGCCTGTCGACGCGCTGGCTCCGGCGAGCTAGGTCACCGCAGCAGCCGCGACAGCCGGCGATCGGCGAGGATCTTGCCACCGGTTTGACAGGCGGGACAGTATGTGACCTCGTAATCCTCGTAGCTCACCCGGCGCAGGTCCTCGCCGCACCTCGGGCAGGGCTCGCCGGCTCGATTGTGCACGATGAAGTGGTCGCCGAGCTTGGTCGGGAGTCCGCCACCGCGCCGCCGCTCGACCTCGAGCGCTGCCGTCATGACGACGTGGATCGACTCGACCAATCGCTCGCGTGCGGCCCCGTTGAGCTTCGCCAGCTGCGACGTCGGCGACAGCTCCGCATGATGCAGCACATCGTCGGTGTAGCCGCGCCCCATCCCGCACAGCGTGCGCTGGTCGCGCAGGATCGTGTGCACCCGGCGATTGTCGGACACCGATCGGATCACCGTATCCGCGGCAGGGGTCAGCACTTCCGGACCGAGCCGATCGAGCGGCCCGTCGTCTCCGGCGGCGAGGATCCACCACCCGGCCTTCCGTTGCCGGCCGAACTCCTTGACCAGGATCGACGGGCGATCATCCAGCCGCAATCGGAAGACCGAGCCGCGCGGCTTCGTCGCCTTGGGCGGGGCCTCGACGTCGACACGCCCGCCCTGCGAGAGATGGAAGAGCAGCCGCCGACCGTCCGCGAACCGCACGAGCACGTATTTCCCCAAGCTTGCGATGCGGTCGACCGTCGCATCGACAAGGTCCGAGGGCCGCGGCGTCACGGTCTTGAGCGACGAGAACTGCAGCACGTCGGCACCCCGCACCACGGCTCCCGCCGCAACCTCGTCGAGCCGCTCCGCCAGGGCCCGGATCTCCGGCAGCTCAGGCATCGCTTCAGGCGAGCGACGCGGCGGCCTCGCGGATGATCGCCGCGCATTCGTCGATCCGGTCCGCATGCGTCCGGTGCGAGACGATGCACACCCGGAGCCAGTACTCGCCACGGATCAACGTCGAGGACAGGAACACCCGTTTCGACGCGTTGATCCTCGCGAGTAACTCGCGGGTGCGCTCCTCGTCCCCCCCTCGCAACCGGAATGCCACGACGGTCAACTGCGGATCCCATCCGACCTCGATATTCGGGTCCGCCCGCAACCTGTCGTGGATCCGTGCCGTCAAGTCGAGTTTCTCGTCCAGCGCTTCACGGAAGGTCGCCACGCCGTGCAGCACCAGCGGGAACCACACGCGGAGCCCGCGCACGTCGCGGGACAGCTCGGGCGTGAGCTCGTTGTAGTTGGGCAACTCGCCGGTGGGCGGCAGGTCCTGGAGGTAGGCGGCGCCCTCGAAGTGCGCGTCTCGCATCGCCTCGCGGTCACGCACGATCAGCCCGCCGGTCCCGTACGGCAAGAACAAACCTTTGTGCGGATCGAGCGTGATGCTGTCCGCGCGCTCGGCGCCCCGGAACGCACGCCGTCCGCGCTCGGTCAGCTGGAAGAACCCCCCATAGGCGGCGTCCACGTGGAACCACAACCCTTCACGCGCCGCGACGTCGGCGATCGCGTCCAACGGATCGATCGCCCCGGTGTTCGTCGTCCCCGCGGCGGCCATCGCCAAGAACGGACGCATCCCGGCTGCACGGTCGGCCGCGATCATCGTGGTGAGCGCGTCCGGGTCCATCCGCAGGTCGGCGTCGGTCGGGACGATCCGGACGTTCCGTTCGCCGAAGCCGGCGATCGTCGCCGCCTTGGTGTTCGATCCGTGGGTCTGGTCCGTCACGTAGTAGGTGCCGTCCAGGAACGCCGACCCGAGGCGAGCGTGCCGCGCCGTCACCACCGCCGATAGGTTCGCCATCGACCCGCCGCTCGTGAGCACCCCTTGCGAGACGCCCTCCGGGAAGTCGAACAACCGGCAGAGCCACCGCGTGACGTTCTCCTCCAGCTGGACGATCGCGGGGCTCGGCTGCCACAACCCGACGTACCGATTCAGGCCCTGTGCGAGGTACTCCCCGAGGGCGGCCGTGAACAATCCGCCGCCCGGGATGTATGCGAGATAGCCCGGACCGCTGTACTCGAACGTGTGCCGGGCCGCGCTGAGCGCCTCGCCGAGCAGACGAGGGAAATCGGCGTCGCCCCACTCGGGCGGATCCGTCGCCAGGCCCTTGGCGAGCTCGAGTCCCCCCTCCGTGGCTTCCGCGGGCGCGTCATCGAGGCCCTCGATCCAGGAGATCAACGCCTCGGTCACGGCGTCGCCCATCGCTCGCATCTCCTCGGGCGAGGGATCCAACGGCAGCCCGTGTTCGTGGGCCGCCGCCTCCGCGCTCACGCGAGCTCCCGAGCGATCGCGTCGAGCAGCAGCTTCGACGAGGCCGCGACCTCCGCAACCGCCTGATCGAAGGCCTCTCGATGACGCCCGCTCGGCTGGCGGAACCCGCTCACCTTCCGGACGTACTGCAACGCTGCTTCTTCGATCTCCATGTCGGGAACGACCCGATCGCCATCACGCAGACGCTTGATGCTCCGGCACATGCCGGCAACCCTACCGCGGACACCGGCGTGCGGGGTTCCGGCTGACCGCCGCGAACGGCGGATCAATGGTGCCGCGTCAGCGCCCCTACGCGCAGCGCGGCCGCGCGGGCTCTCGCCACGGCGATCGGATCCGGACGCGCGCCGGGACGTGCGAACCGGGCCTGTTCGACGGTGTGCAACACCAGCGTCGCGAGGTCCAGCGCGTCGCCGGCCAACGCCGGGTCGTGTTCGATCGTCGAGCGAACCTCTGCTGGGGTCTTCGCAGGATCCGGCGGATGGCCCGCCGCGGCAAGCGCCGCCAGCAACACGTCGTACGCTTCGCCGATCGCGTCCGGCGCGCGTGTCCGTTCTCGTTGCCGACGGCGGCGAAGCACCGACACAACCGCACCCACGCCCAGCAGCGCCAACGCCCACGGCCATGCCCCCGCCCCGCCGCGCCCGACCGAGGCGATCGTTCGCGCGACCGACCCCGCAGCGGCGCGTATCCCCGGCGGCACGGCTCGGTCAAGCGCTCGCCCCGCCCATGCGAGCAGATCCGCGCCAACCGGTGACCCCCAGGCATCCGGCGCCGCCGGGACGCCGAACGTCGGGTCGTAAGCGATCCAGCCGGCGCCCGGGTAATAGACCTCGACCCATGCGTGCGCATCCGCGTTGCGCACCTCGTAGTAGCCGGTGAATGGGTTGCGTCTTCCGGGCCCGTACCCCGTCACGATGCGTGTCGGGATGCCGCGCGCACGCAGCAAGACGGCCATCGCCGAGGCTATGTGTTCGCAGAAACCGCGACGCGTTTCGAACAGGAAGTGGTCGACGGCATCCACACCGTTGGGCTCGCGTGGCACGGTGAGGTCGTACCGCGTGTTCGTCTGGAGCCACGTCTGCACTGCCATGACCTCGTCGTACTGGGATGCAGCGTTCGCAGTGATGCGCTCGGCGAGCGCACGATCGCGCGCCGGCAGTTCCTCGGGCAACTGGAGGTAGCGGCGAAGCGACGGATACCTGTCGAGGTGCGCGGGCGTCCCCAGCTGCGCCAGGGAATCCGGCGTCACGTCGGGGACGGCCGACTCCACCGAGTACACCAACCCGGCATCGAGGAAGATCGGCGCGCGGATCGACAGATCGCGATCCACCTGCAGCCCTCCGGAGGGGAAGAAGACCGTCCGCGGCTCGCCGGCCGCGAAGAGCGTGTTCGGCTGCGGCTGCTCGATGAAGAAGGTCTGCACCAGCGATCGGCCGCCCCACCCCGTCGTGCGCGCGCCAGGCGGGAGCTGGTAGCCCCCACCGTCTGCCGCCTCGAGGCTCCGCAGCGGCGAGCCGGATCGCGTCCACACCGTGCCGTCGAAGGTGTCGAAGACCTCCGCACGCCACAGGCTCGCGAACGGCGCACGCACGCGGAACACGATGTCGTCGGACAACGCGCCCCGCGAGCGCAGATCCATCGCATCGCTGAAGCCGGGATACCCGGTCGCCGTGAAGTCCACCACCCCGCCGTCGGTCGGCGGCAGCGCCGGGTTCTGGATGTGGTCGCCCTCCGGCGCCTGGGTCGGCGCGGCCGGCAGGCGGAACGGCATCGCCCGCACCAGGGTGCCCGGCAGGCGCGGCATAGCCGAGAAGGCAACGAGCCCGAACATGAGGCAGACGCCCAAGACCCCGGCGACGGCGCGGATCGATGCGGATCGGGCCGCGTGCACGGCCGGCATCCGAACGACGGTGGCCGGGGAGCGTTCAGTGGGGACCGGTCCCGCGGACAGCCACAACCACGCTCCGGCCAATGACGCCCACACGAGCAGGAACCCGAGGTACGCACCCGTGAGGGCCAACGCGCCACCGACCGCGATCAACGTCGTGCTGGAAACCATCGAGAAGGCAAGGTCGCGGCGCCTCGGGACATCGAACGCGTGCAGCACCTGCACCCAGATGAACAGCACCGCGAGCGGGGCGCGTGCGGCGTCGGGCGTCAGGACCGTTCCCATCTGGCTGAGGAACCGCGCGGTGACGAGGAGCAGGCCGACGGCGAGCAGCGTCTTCAGGACGACGTTGTTCGCACGGCGGCGGCGATACGAGAGCCAGTACCCGAAGGGCGCGAGCACGAGCGCCACCACCGTGGTTCGATCCTGGATGACTCCCTGCGAGATCACCGCCAGCAAACCGATCTCCACCGCGAGGGCGACGACGACGCGCATCGCGATCGAGTCCTCAGGCGACGCCTTCGGACGCGTGCGCGACGACGTCATCCGATCTGCCCGCGATCGATCGGACGAGTGAGCGCCTCCGCCAACGTGGTGTCCTCTGCCCAGGGAAGCAGGTCGATCCCCATCGCTGCGGCGACCACGTGCACCTCGGACGCGCGTTCGACGGCACCCACCGGGATCACGACGACCCGGCCGACGAGCGGCACGAAACCGGCGGCCATATCGAGGAACGCATCGGAGGTGGCACGGGGGGCGCACACCAGCACGAGCGTGGCGACCCCTCGCAGCGCTTCGTCGGCCAGCCCGCGCAGACCGTCGACCGGGTTCACGCCACCGGCCGGCAGCCGCGCCAGCCAGCGCATCGCGACGGCACGCGTGAGCCGGGTGGCGAGCGACAGCTCGCCACCCGCTGTCGGCGCGGCGAGTCGCACCCCCGTTCCGGTGGTGGTCGCGACGTCCACGATGGACGCCGCGACCGTGCAGCAGCGATCCAGCACCTGGCCGTCGGCCTCGGTATCGATCCAGATGGCGATGCGCGGTGTGCGCTCGTCCTCGTGCTCCCGCACCATCAACTGGCCGTGGCGGGCGGTGAGCCCCCAGTGCACGTGGCGCATCGGGTCACCCGGCCGGTACGCGCGAACGGAGAGGTACTCCGCGCCCAGGCCGCGGGCGGGCGCGGTCCTCGTCGTCGGCTCCGAAGCGGCGATCGTCTCGACGAACCACGGACGCTCGATCGGCAGCACCTGTGGCAGGACGAGCGTCCTGGCCCCGACCGGCACCCGGCGGCGACGCTCGACGACGCCGAACGGCGCAGACGAGCGCAGATCCGCGGTCGTCGTCTGCAGGTCGCCACGGCGGGCGGGCACACGAACCGTCGTCGCCTCGACGCGAGCGCCGGGCGGCAGCGTTCCCACGTCGACGATCGCATCCGCCAGATGGGAATCGCGCACGGTCATGCCGGCGCGCATCGCGCGCGACCGATTCCTGACCACGATCGTCACCGGGACATCGCTGGCCTGCACCGCCTCAGCGGGCGCCACCAGGTCGACGGTGAGCCCTCGCAGGCACACAACACTGCACGCCGCGCCGGCCGCCAGCGCGCCGAGCAGCAGGGCCGCAAGAACGAAGAGCCATCCAGCCTGGATGTTGGTGCCGATCACGAACAGCACGGCGGCGCCGACCGCCAGGCCCGCCGCACGCTTGCGCGGGCGCACGTGGCTCACCCGCTCCGCGCGACGTGCAACGGAACGGGGATCGAACCGAGCAACCGCTCGACCGTCGCCCGGGCAGCCTCGAGACCGCCGTGGGCCATGACGAGCCGATGAGCGAGGGCCGCGACCGCGAGCACCTTCACGTCGTCCGGCAACACGTGGTCGCGTCCGTTCGCGATGGCGCGCGCCTGCGCGCATCGGACGAGCGCGACACAGGCGCGCGGGGATGCGCCGAGGGCCACGGCGTCGGCCACTCTCGTCGCGGCGACGAGATCGACCGCATACCGCAGCACCGCGTCGTCCACGTAGACGGCGCGCACCGCGTGTTGGGCGGCAACGACCTCATCCGGACGGAGCGCGGTGCCGAGGTCCTGCAGCGGATGCCGCTCGAGCTGCCGCCGAACCACATCGATCGACCCGTCGGCGTCCGGGTAGCCGATCCGCACCGACAGCGCGAACCGGTCGAGCTCACCCTCGGGCAAGGGGTACGTTCCGTGCTGCTCGATCGGGTTCTCGGTCGCGATCACCACGTACGGCTCCGGAAGCCGGTGGGTGATGCCCTCGATCGTCACCTGGCGTTCCTCCATCGGCTCGAGCAACGCGGCCTGCGTACGCGGTGGCGTGCGGTTGATCTCGTCGACGAGGACGACGTTCGCGAACACCGGCCCAGGCATGAACCGGAACGACCCTTCGTGCTGTTCGTACACGCTGATCCCGGTGAGATCGGACGGCAGCAGGTCGGGGGTCGCCTGGATCCGGGAGAAGTCGCCGCCGATCGACACGGCGAGCGACCGGGCGAGCGTCGTCTTTCCGACGCCGGGCACGCCCTCGAGCAGCAGGTTGCCGTCCGCGAACAGACAGATCAGCCGCCATCTCGACGGCGTCGTCGGCCCCGGCGATCACGCGGCGGACGTTGTCGACCAAGCGACGGAACGCCGTGGACGCCGCACCGGCTGCGGGATGCGGCTCGAGCACACCTGAGGCTTCGACCCGGGGTTCGGACCGCTTGAGCGGGCGGCCGGACGCCGACTACGCCTTGCGGGCTCGGAGCGAGTACATCAGCGGCATCGCCCCGGCCAGCCCGTCGGGCCAGCCGTACGTGCCGTCCCCACGGTCCACCAGATAGGCGGCCGGCCAGTCCAGCTCACGCTTCTCGTCTAGCATCTCGATCGACCAGGCCATGCGAGGCGAGCAACGTCACGATCTCGCCCAACGAGTGGTTCCAGCCGTGTTCGATCTCGGCATCCACCTCGGCGCTCGGATCGGCGTAGGACCCCTCCACCGGGAACGAGAGCGTCTCGCCGCCCCAGTAGTCGTAGTCGAACGCGAGCCGGTCCGGCACAGGCTGTTCGTCGGCGAGGGCCCACATCGCCGGATGCCCCTCGTGGATGTAGAACGCGCCGCCCGGCACGAGGAACGACGAGACGGCTGCCGCCCACGGCTCGAGGTCGGGCAGCCACCCGAGCGCCCCTCTCCCCGTATAGATGACGTCGAATGTCTCGCCCGCGAGGGGGCCTGGCAGCGCGTAGATGTCCGACACGACGAAGCGCGACCGATCCGCGAGCCCCGTCTCGGCCGCGAGTTCCCGTGCGAACGCGATCGCCGGCTCACTGAAGTCCACGCCGGTCACGTGGCCCGCTCCCAACCGCGCCCACGACAGTGTGTCCAGCCCGAAATGGCATTGCAGGTGCAGCAGGGTCTTGCCGGCGACGTCGCCCAACTCTTGCAACTCCCACGGCCGGATGCGCACATCGGTCGGATCGTCGCGGAACCGTTGCACGTCGTAGAAGGAGCTCGTTGTGTGGATCTCGGTCCATGCGTCCCAGAGCTTCCGGTTGTCGGCCAGCTCGCGGTCGTAGCTCGTCATCGCTTCTTGGCGCCGAGCGCGCTGATCGCCTCCATCACCGTGCGATGCGCGAGGATCGCGGTCACCTCGGCGTGATCGTACGGAGGGGATACTTCCACCACGTCCATCCCGACAAGGTCAACCTGACTGACTATCTGCCGAACCGCCCGGAGGAGCTCCCGAGCGAGCATCCCGCCCGATTCGGGTGTCCCGGTCGCCGGCGCCATCCCCGGATCCACCACGTCGATATCGACCGAGAGGTAGATGCAGTCGGGGCCGTCGAGCGCCTCGACGATCGCGTCGGCGAGGACCGCCTCGCTCCCCCGCTCCTCGATCTCCGTCATCGCGTGCCAGCGCATGCCCTGCTCGCGCATCCACGCGAACGTGTCCTTATCGGGCCAGTACCCGCGGAGCCCGATCTGGATGAAGTTCCGGCCGTCGACCCATCCCTCCTCGATCAGCCGGCGCATCGGTTCGCCGTGCCCGTACAGGTTCCCCCACTGGTCGGCGCCGGTGTCCGCGTGCGCGTCGAAGTGGAGCACGCCGACCTTCCGAGGCCACACATGCCGTGCGACGGCCGCGGCGCTCGGATAGGTGATCGAGTGGTCGCCGCCGAGCACGATCGGGATCGGCCCCGCCTGTGCGACGCGATACACCTTCTCGTGGATCACTCGCAGCGCGCGTTCGAACCGGGTGGGCACGATCGGTGCGTCGCCGGCGTCGACGACGATCAGACGCTCGTAGGGCTCAGCCTGCAGCTGGATCGACCACGCGTCGGACCGGCTCCATGCGGTGGGCGCCATCCGGATCGCGCGCGGGCCGAACCGCGCGCCGGGGCGCGAGGACACCCCTTCGTCGAACGGCGCGCCTACGATCGCGACGTCGGCGTTCGCGGCGCGCAGGGCGTCGTCGTCGAGCGCCCACGGCGTCTTCTCGAACGAGCCGTGCCAGTCCGAGTAGTAGGGAAGGTCGACCGACGCGAACTCGTCGAACTCGTGCTCGCTGCGGAGTTCTGAGTGCTCGAGCCGGAAGTCGGGTGCCTCGGTCATGGCGCGCAGGCTAGCAGCCCGCTCACGGCCGTCGGGACGCTACTTCTTGGCCGTCTTGAGGACCTCGCGCGCGGCGTTCGCACCGGGTCCGCCGGTGATCCCGCCCCCGGGGTGGGCTCCGGATCCCGCGAGGAACAAGCCGTCGAAGAGATAGGCGTAGCGCGCCTCGCCGAGCAGCGGCCGCCACGCGAAGAACTGGTCGAGCGCGGGCTCCGCGTGCTGGATGTGACCGCCGGTGAGGCCGTACGCCGACTCCATGTCGGCGGGAGTGATGACCTCGCGGGCCTCCACAAGCTCACCGAAGCCGGGCGCGTAGGCCTCGAGCGTCTTGATCGCGATCTCGCCAACGCGGTCACGCTCGGTCGCCCAGTCGGCGTCGCGCAGCGCGTACGGCGCCGCCTGGAACACGACGCTCATCACATGCTTGCCCGCAGGTGCAAGGGCTGGATCGGTCAGGGACGGGATCGTCGCTTCCATGGTGGGCGCGTCGGCGACGTGCCCGTACTTCACGGCATCCATCGATCGCTCCACGTCGTCGATCGACGGACCGATCACGATCCGGCCGCCGAGTCGCTCCGGGTCCCCGCCGTGGAAGGCGGGCAGGCCTGCGAGCGCGAAGTTGATCCGCGCCGTCGCACCGGGTTGCCGGATATTGTCGGTACGCCAGATCGTCGTCGGCCCGAGCGCCACCGGGTCGCACAGACGAGCCGTGCGCTTGGGGTCCACTGCCGAGACGATCACCGGGGCCTGGAGCTCGGTGCCGTCGTTGAGGACGACGCCGGTCGCGCGCTGTCCCTGCGTTTGGATGGCGCTCACCTCGGCGCCTGTCCGCAACTGCACCCCGAGTTCGGTCGCGGCGTCGCGCAGCGCCAGCGCGAGCGCACCCGTGCCGCCGATCGCGAACGTCGCACTGCCGGCGGCACCGGCGTCGGTCGCCACCGAGTCGTGCAGGAACACCTGCGCGGTCCCGGTGGCCCACGGTCCCATCGCCGTGTAGAGGATCCCTCTCGTGACGAGCGGCCCACGGACCGCCTCGCTCTCGAAGACCTCCTGCACGAGGTCGGCAACCGCCATCGGGAGCGCACGCACAGCCTCACGCCCCGTCTTCTGCCCCAGGTCACGGAACGCCTTGCCGAGCTTCAGCCCCATGATCGCGTCGGCGAGCGAGGGCGACTTCGGATCCGGTGGGGTCGCAACCGACACGTACGCGAGGAAACTCGCGATCGAGCGGACCTTCTTGTCGAAGTCCGGATAGATCGCCGCATCGGCGGCCGAGCGCTCCCGCAGCTCTTCGCCGGTCCTGGCGGCGTCCGCCCAGAACGTGACGGCCGACCCGTCCGGCATCGGCGCGTGCATCCGCACGCTCGGCGAGACGGTGCGATACCCGAAGCGCTCGAGCCGGAGGTCCTTCACCACCGAGGCTCGCAAGCGGCCGACGGTGTGGACGAGCCCCGGCGCCGTGAACCCGGGGGCGGGGGAGGTCGGACGCAGGATCCCGCCGACCTCATCCTCCCGCTCGAGCACAACGACCTGCCGACCCGCCTTCTGCAGGTACGCGGCGGCGATCAGGCCGTTGTGGCCGCCGCCGATCACGATGACGTCGATCGTGCGCTTCGGCATCAGGCGGCCCTCCGCCCCTTCTTCTTCTCCTTGAGGTACTCGAGGGCGGCGATCCGACCGGGCGCGCCCATGATGCCCCCGCCCGGATGCGTCGCCGAGCCGCACATCCACAGTCGATCGACGGGTGTGCGGTAGCGCGACCATCCCGGCACAGGCCTGTTGAAGAACAACTGCTCGAGCGACAGCTCCCCTTGGAAGATGTTGCCCTCGGTGAGCCCGGTGATGTCCTCGATGTCCTTGGGCGTCACGAACTGGTGGCCCACGATCTTGCTGCGGATGTCGGGGAACCGCTCCTCCAAGGTGTCGATCACGTTCTGGCCGAAGGCCTCGCGCGCCGCGTCGTCCCACACCTTGCCGTCGGCCAGATGGTAGGGGGCGTACTGAACGAAGCAGCTCATCACGTGTTTCCCCGGCGGGGCCATCGTCGGGTCGACGAGGGTGGGCATGATGCAGTCGATGTAGGGCCTCGCCGAGGGCCTGCCGTACTTCGCATCGTCGTAGGCGCGCTCGATGTAGTCGATCGACGGTGAGAACGAGATCGCGCCGCGCAGCCACTCTCCTGCGCCCGGCTTGCACGCGAGCTCGGGCAGACCGTCGAGCGCCAGGTTCACCTTGCCACTCGAGCCTCGGTACTTGTAGCGGAGCACCTCGTCGCGGAACGTTGGGTCAAGCACGCCGTCCTCGAGCAGCTTGATGAACGTCCAGCGCGAGTCGAGCGAGCTCATGACGACGTTCGCCTCGATCTCCTCGCCGGACTCGAGCACCACGCCGGTTGCCTTGCCGCCGACGGTCTTGATCTGCGAGACGCCGGCCTCGGTGCGGATCTCGACACCGGCGGCGAGCGCCGCGTCGGCGATCGCGTAGGCGATCGCGCCGGTGCCGCCCTTCGGCACGCCCCAGGCACGGAAGGCGCCGTCGATCTCACCCATGTAGTGATGCAGCAGCACGTAGGCCGTCCCCGGCGAGCGCGGTCCTTGGAACGTACCGATGATGCCCGAGGCGCTCATCGTCGCCTTGAGCGGTTCCGTCTCGAACCACTGGTCCAAGAAGTCGGCCGCCGACATCGTCATCAGCTGGATGAACGCGGTCTGCATGTGCCGCGGCAGGTCGCGGAACTGCTTCGCGAGCGGCGTCAGGGGCAGCCACTCCATCGGCGAGATCTTGCCGGGGTCTGGTGGCGGGACCGACAGGATCGGTTTGATGAACCGGCCCATCTCCGCCATGAGCGGGCCGTACTCCTCGTAGGCCTCGGCGTCGTTCAGCGACCATCGGCGGAGCTCGCGGATCGTCTTGCCGTGATCGTTCACACGCCACAGGTAGTCGTCGTCGAGCGGCGTGATCGTTCCGTCTAACGGCAGGATCTCGAGTCCGTGCTTCGGTAGCTCGAGCTCGCGGATGATCTCGGGCCGCAGCAGCGACACGACGTAGGAGAAGACCGAGAACTTGAAGCCGGGAACGATCTCCTCGGTCAGGGTCGCGCCGCCGAGCAGGTGCCGGCGCTCGAGGACGAGCACCTTGAGCCCGGCCTTGGCCAGATATGCGGCGTTGACCAGACCGTTGTGGCCGCCGCCGATCACGACCGCGTCGTAACGCTTCGCCATGCCTGCCTCCTCGGAGCGCGAGCGGATGAACCCCAGCAGGGGTGACTCGAGGTCAGCCGGGACCCGACGCAACGGTCGTCCCGGCACCGGTCGCCCATGCTAGCCAGCCCTCCTGCACCCAGCCAACAGCATCGTGACTTCAGGTCACTCCCTGGGTGTCGGAACCACGGACGCCTCGATACGCTGGCCCGCCGGATACCGCGTTCGACGAAGGAGACCCTCGTGACGGTCGGAACCGCCTTCTATCCCCGCCAGCAGGAGCTGAACGTGAAACAGGCCTGGGGCGAGTGGGCCGGGTACTTCTCGCCGGCGGTCTACGCCGACTTCCACGACATCGAGTACAGCGCGATCCGTGAGGCGGCGGCCGTGATCGACACGAGTCCCCTCTACAAGTACGTCGTCAGCGGGCGGGATGCGACGCGCCTGCTCGATCGCGTCCTGACCCGAGACGCCTCGAAGATGCGCGTCGACCAGGTGATCTACACGCCGTGGTGCGACGAGAACGGCAAGGTCCTCGACGACGGCACCGTGACACGCCTGGCCGACCAGGAGTACCGGATCACCGCCGCCGACCCCTGCTACCGGTGGTTCCTGTTGAACGCCACCGGGCTCGATGTCGAGGTCTCCGACGTCTCCGAGCAGCTCGCCGGGCTGGCGCTGCAGGGCAAGCTCAGCCGCGAGGTGCTGGAGGCCGCCACGCGCCAGGACTGGGCCGACGTGAAGTACTTCCGCCATCGGCGCAGTGAGATCGGCGGCGTCGACGTCAGCGTCACACGCACGGGCTACACCGGGGACCGTGGGTACGAGATCTGGATCCCCGTCGACGGCGCGCTCGAGGTCTGGGATGCGGTCTTCGAGGCCGGCGCGCCGTACGGGATCTTCCCGGCCGGGATCCAGGCCCTCGACGTGGCACGGGTCGAGGCGGGCTTGATCCTGCTCGACGCGGACTACACGAGCGCCCGGCACGCGATCGCGCCCGATCAGTCGTACTCCCCGTTCGAACTCGGGCTCGGGCGGTTGGTGGACTTCGGCAAGGCCGCCGAGTTCACCGGCAAGCGAGCCCTCCTGGCCGAGCAGCGGGCCGGCGGGCCGGCGCGACGATTGGTCGGGCTCGAGCTGGATTGGCTGGGCGTCGAGGGGATGTTCGCGAAGCACGGTCTCGCCCCGATGATCTCGCCGTACGTCGACCGCTCGCAGGTGCCGGTCTACAAGGAAGGCAAGCAGGTCGGTCGCGCCACGTCGATCACGTGGGGCACGACCATCAAGAAGATGGTCGGGTTCGGCTCGCTGGACAAGAGCCTGGAGAAGATCGGCTCGACGGTGTCGGTCGAGTACAGCGTCGAAGGCGAGCGCGGGAAGGTGGCTGCGACCGTCGTGCCGCTCCCCTTCCTCGACCTGCCCCGCAAGCGGACCTGAGCGGTTCGTCACACGAACTCCACGGCCTGACACCGAACCCCTCCGCGGGTCTGCAACGATAGATGGTCGTGACCCGCCTCCCTCGCTCGACCCTCTGGTTGCTCGCGCTTGCAGCCTGCGCCACCGCGCTTCTGACGTGGATCGGGAGCATCAGGATCGCCCTCGTCACCGGTGTCGTGCTCGTCGTGATCGCCGGGGTCACGGCATGGTGGCGTCACGAGCACCTGGATCGCACAGCAGATCCAAGCCGACGCGGATTCCTTGCCCTCATCGGACTCGGCGGTCTTGCCGCAGTGTTCGGCGGCGCGGCGATCGGTCGGGCCGTGCAGCGCCTCACCCGGCCGGACGCGACCGCGGTGCAAGAGGCTGGCGCGAGCGACCTCGGCGCGGAGTACATGGAGCTCGTCGCACGAGCGAGCCATCCGGGGCGTTCCGGCGACCTCCAGCTCCTGCTCGCGCCGTTCAACAGCGCCAATTACTCGTTCGAATCGCAGAGCCTGCATCCGCGCGATCCGAGGACATCGCACGCCGCCGTCTGGATGTACCTCGAGCGGGTGCCGCTCGTCGTCTACGGCCCGGGCATCGTCGAACAGGCAGACAGCGATGCGCGCGTCAGCCTGGCCGACCTCGCACCCACCACCGCCGAGCTGATCGGACTCAAGGACTGGCCGGCCGACCGAGAGGGACGACGGCTGCCGGGGCTCACGGCCGGGGCGACACCCAGAGTCGTCGTTACCTACGTGATCGACGGCGGGGGCTGGAACGTCTTGCGCCAGTGGCCCGACGCCTGGCCAACGCTCAAGCGGCTGATGCGGGAGGGCGCGAACTATCGCAACGCGATCACCGGGTCGTTCCCGGCCGTGACCGCGTGCGCACACGCCACGATCGGCACCGGCACGTTCCCGCGCGACCACGGGATCACCGGGCACAACATTCGAGACGGAACGACCGCGCGGAAGGCCTACGGCGTGGCAGGGGCCGCAGACCCGAGCGACATCCTGGTGCCGACGCTTGCCGACCTGTGGCACGACCAGACAGGTGCCTGGGTTGGCGAGGTGGGCTATCAGGTCTGGCACATGGGGATGCTCGGGCACGGCGGCACGGATCGTCCCGCGAACGACCTGCCGGTCGGCGTCTACTTCGACGAAGACGGCGGGCGCGGATGGCAGCCGCATAACCCATCGCTGTTCCGACTCCCCCTGGGATCACCGGGGATGGATCACCTCCAGGCTCGGATGGCCACGTTCACCGATCCGGGCTACGACCCAGAGTGGGAACCGTGGCGAACCGACTACTGCTGCGTGCCGCCGATCGCCGGCTATCAAGGCGATGTGCTAGCGGCGTCCCTGATGAACGAGCCGATCGGCGAGCACGGCGCGTCGCTGCTGTACACCACGTTCAAGTCGCCCGACTACACGGGTCACGTCTACGGCATGGCGTCGAAGTGGGAGGAGCTGATGCTCGCGGCAGTGGACGCCGAGCTGGAACGCCTGGTCGCGTTGCTCGACGATCGGTTCGCGGGCGAGTACGTGCTCTTCGTCACCGCCGACCACGGCCAATGCCCGCTGCCGGATTCGATGGGCGGGGTCCGGCTGGATCCGATCCAGCTCGAGGGAACGATCGAGCGCGAGTTCGGCGCCGGTTTGCGCAACGCCGTGCAGTACATGGCCCCGTCGGAGGTGTACCTCGATCGCGACGCTCTCCAGGATGCCGGCGCCACCGTCGACGACGTGGCCGCGGCCTTGCAGCACCTCACCTATCGACAGAACCTCGGACCCTATGTGCCGGCGAGCGCGATCGAGCAGGATCTGCTCGACACAGAGGAGTTCGCGGCGGTGCTGTCCGCGGACTTCATCGCGCGCACGGCCGACGAGTCGTGGGGCCCGACGATCTACACCGGTGACGACGTCGACCCCGGCGTGCCGCCTCAGTCGTTCCTCGACTGATCCGCGGCGTCGAGCGCCGCCCGCACCGCGGCCTCGTGACGATCCCAGGAGAACAGCGCGCCGAGCCGAACGAGCACCATCCGGTCGCCGCTGATCGCCTCGCTGACCCCCTCGAGGCCGAACAACGCCTCGAGCACAGGGTGGCCCGCAGCCATCTCCGCCGACTCGGCGACCGTCCGCGGGCCGCTGTGCGTCACGGCGAACGCGCGCGGCCCCGGATCGGACGGCAGCGGCACGGGCTCGCCCCAGACAGCGGCGAGCACGTCGCGGGCGTGACCGGCGGTCCGAACCCTGTCCGAGCCCGGCCGCAGGTTGAGCCGGATCCGATACCGATGGAGATCGATCGTACGCACGGCCTCGATCTCGAGCAGCCCGGCGATCGGTCGCACCGCCTCCGCCGGCGGACAGGTCACGATGGTCCGGTTCGTCAACTCGTGGGCGACGTGCGCGCGGAGCACACTCGGGTTCACGGCTGGCTCGATCGCCCATCGCTGCATGAGGTGCCCTCCTCCGATCGGTCAGCGTATCGTCCGCCCCTACGAGAAGCCCGCTCCCGGGCTCGCCCCTGGACGCCGGCACGTCCGCGTGACAGCGGGTCATCGTCGCCGTCACGTGCGTCTTCGCAGGTCGGCTAGCATCGCCGGGCCATGGATGTGACCGGCGGTTCCCGACCGTGAGCCTGCTCGTCGAGTGCCCGTTCTGCGGCGAGCGACCGTTCACCGAATTCACGTTCGGTGGGGAGTTGCGCCCGGTCTCCTCGCCGGATGCCGAGCGCGACTTCGCACGCGTGTACCTGCTCGACAACGCCGTGGGCATCCAAGAAGAACGCTGGTTCCACGCGCTCGGTTGCCGTCGCTGGCTCACCGCAGCGCGCGACACCACCACGGATCGGTTCGAGGCGTAGCCGATGGGCTCGCTACGGTTCGACGGGAAGCGTGTTGAGGTACACGAAGGCGACACGATCGCGGCCGCCGCGTTCCGGGCCGGCATCCGGACGTTCTCGCGATCGTTGAAGTCGCATCGGCGTCGAGGCCTGTACTGCGGCACTGGTGATTGCGCCAACTGCCTCGTGACCGTCGACGGGATGCCCGGCGAGCGCGCGTGCGTCAGCCCCGCTCGCGACGGGATGCGCGTCGCTCGCGAGACCGGCTGGCCGAGCACCGACCGGGATCTCCTCGCGATCAACGACCACCTCCATTGGGCGATGCCGGTGGGCTTCTACTACAAGGTGTTCGCCCGGCCGCGATGGCTCTGGCCGCTCGCCGAGCGGATCATCCGCCGGGCGACCGGGACCGGCACGCTCCCACTCGTGTCCGCCGCGCCGCCGGCGCGCACGCGATATCTGCAGGCAGACGTCCTCGTGATCGGGGGTGGCGTGGCGGGGTTGGCCGCCGCGGTGGCGGCGACCGGGCGGGTGGTGCTGGCCGACGAGGGGGCGATCGGCGAACGGGCGAGCGACCCGGCAACACGCGCGGCGATCGAACGACTGGTCGCCCATGCCGGGGACAACAGCGTCAAGATCCTGGAACGGCACACAGCGGTGGGCGTCTACGAAGGTCCCTCGGTGCCGCTCGTCGGCCCTGACGAACTGGTCGAGGTCGACGCGAAACGGGTCGTCGTCGCCACGGGCGCGCTCGAAGCCCACGGCGTGTTCCCGGGCAACGACCTCCCAGGGATCTGGCTCGGACGGGGCGCCGCATTGCTCGCGGCGCGCGACGTCGCGATCGGCGAGCGCGTGGTCGTCGTCGCCAACACGACGGAGGGTTCGACCAGCGCCGAGCAGCTCCGAGGAACGGGCGCAACGGTCACCGAGGTCCGCGGGCGCGTGCTCGAGGCCCGCGGTTCCGGTCACGTGTCGTCGGTCACGGTGCTCACCCCCGAAGGACGCCGCGCGTTCGCCTGCGACGCACTCGTCCTCTCGCTCGGGTGGCAACCGCGCGACGCGCTGCTGCGCATGAGCGCGGAGTCGGAAGTGACGGGCGCCGGCGACGCGGTGTTGCCCGGCTGCGATCTCGAGGAGGCGGAGGACTCGGGGCGTGCGGCCGGTCGCGGCGAACCCGTGGAACCGCGCCCCTCCGAAACCTGGCCGATCCTCGAGGAGGACGGCTTCGTCTGCGTGTGTGAGGACGTCGGCGTGCACGACCTGGAGCGCGCGTGGAGCGAGGGCTGGACATCGTCCGAGATCGTCAAGCGTTACACCACCGCGACGATGGGACCGTGCCAGGGCGCGCTGTGTTCGCGCCACCTCGCCGAGTTCGCCGCCGCGAAAGGAGCGGTCCCGAAGGCGCAGGGCCGCACGACCGCCAGACCGCCCGTGCGCGCGCCCCGCCTCGGGGATCTCGTCGGCGGCATCCACGAGGCGATCGAGCGCCGGACCGCGCTGCACGAACGGCACATCGCAGCGGGGGCGCGGATCGATCGGTCCGGGGTGTGGATGCGCCCGGGCACCTATGGCCACACCGCCGAGGAGATCCGGGCGGTTCGCGAGCGTGTGAGCGTGATGGACGTCGGCACGCTCGGGAAGTTTCTGGTGGCCGGCCGCGACGCGAAGGCCCTCCTCGACTGGGCGTTCCCGCTCGACGTGACCACGATCGCACCGGGGCGCGCCCGGTACCTGCTCGCACTGGACGAGGCCGGCTATGTGCTGGACGACGGGGTCTTGTGCGCACTCCACGACGGCTCCTACTACCTGACCTCGACCTCCGGCGGTGCCGATCGCATGGAGGCGACCCTCCGCAACTGGATCGACCGGCTCGGCCTCCATGCGCACCTCGTGAACCAGACCGCTCAATTCGGCGCGATCAACGTGGCGGGCCCGCACGCCCGCGATCTGCTGGCTGCGCTGAGCGACGACGACCTCGGCCGCGACGCGCTCCCCTATCCGGGCCACGCCGACATCGTCGTCGCCGGCGTACCGTGCCGGGCGATCGCCGTCGGCTTCGTCGGCGAGCTGTCCTTCGAGCTGCACCACCCGAGAGGCCGAGGTGTCGTGCTCTGGGAGGCGCTGCTCGACGCCGGACGCACCTGGGACATCCGCCCGCACGGACTCGACGCACTCGATGTGCTGCGTCTCGAGAAAGGCCACGTCTACCTGGGACAGGACACGTTGCCCGATGACCATCCCGAGAAGCTCGGGCTCGGCTGGGCGGTCGCGATGACCAAGCCCGATTTCGTCGGCAAGCGCGCGCTCGAACGCATGGGCGAGCTCCCCCTCGAACGACGGTTGGTGGGCTTGCGATTCGACGGAACGCCGCAACGCGGGGCGCCGCTCGCGCTCGGTGACGCGATCGTCGGGCGCGTCACGTCGTGCGCGCAATCCGAAACCCTCGACGCGGCGATCGGGCTCGGCTGGCTCCGTTCCGTGGACGGCGTGTTCCCCGAGGTCCTGCGGAGCGGAGGGGTCACGGCAACCGTGGTCCCGACGCCGTTCTACGACCCGACCGGAGGGCGGCTGCGTGGCTGAGTACCGAGAGGCGACCGTGGCCGTTGTCCTGTGCCACGCCGAGGCCGCGGCGGTGGATGCGCTCGTGGCGCCCGGGCACGGCGCGCGCACCCTCCGCACGGCCTTCGACGAAGCGCTCGTCGTGTGCGCACCGGCTGTCGCGACCGATGTCGCACGCGAGGTCGCCGACCGGATCGCCGCGCTCGACGACGATGCCGTCGTCCTCGATGTCTCCGACGGGTGGGCCGCATTAGAGCTCGTGGGCGACGACGTCGCGGACGCCTTCTCGTACCTGTCAGCGCTTCCGTCGCCCGGGCCGGACGGCTTCGTCCAAGGCGACGTCGCCCACGTGGGCGCGAAGGTGCTCGGTGGGGCGAACGGGATCACGATCTTGGTGCCGGCCTTCTGGGGCGAGCACCTGCGGGTGCGGGTCCGCGACGATGCGCGCGCGACGCGGGTGCGCGGATGACTGGCCTGCTGCGTGGCCGGACGTTCCTCCGGCGCGAGGAGGTGCGCCCGCGGTACGACGTCGTGATCATCGGCGGCGGCGTGAACGGACTCTCGCTCGCCCACAACCTCGCGGCGAACCACGGGATCACGAACGTCGCCGTCCTCGAGGCGAACTACATCGGGAGCGGCGGGAGCGGCCGCAACACCCAGGTGATCCGCGCCAACTACAACACGCCGGAAACGGTCCCGCTGTACAAGGCGAGCCTCGGGATCTGGCGCACGCTCTCGGCAGAGCTCGACTTCAACCTACTGTTCTCGACCCAAGGCGAGCTAGATCTCTGCCACACGTCCGACTCGCTCGAGGTCGAACGCGATAAGTCGCTGTTGAATCGCGCGTACGGCGTGCAGACGGACGTGCTCACCCCCGACGAGATCGCCCGTATGAACCCGTTGATCGATCTGACCGGCGGTGGCGAACTCCCCGTGGTTGGCGCGTCGTATCACCCGCCAGGATCGATCGCCCGGCACGACTCGGTCGTGTGGGGGTACGCATCGAGCGCGACGCGGCGCGGGGTGCACATCCACGAACAGACCGCGGTGACGGGGATCGATGTGGTCGACGGCGTCTGCACGGGGGTTCGGACCGAGCGCGGCCAGATATCGGCCGGCACGGTCGTCAGCGCGGTCGCAGGCTGGTCCTCGCAGGTGGCCGCGATGGCCGGCGTACGGGTGCCGATCGTCACGATGGCGCTGCAAGCCTTCGTGACGGAGCCGTACCACCACGTGCT
Source organism: uncultured Actinomycetes bacterium (assembly GCA_963746995.1). Taxonomy (GTDB): domain Bacteria; phylum Actinomycetota; class UBA4738; order UBA4738; family HRBIN12; genus AC-51. The sequence goes on along the minus strand of CAVVDF010000005.1, from coordinate 178,087 downwards.
CGATGGCCTGCTTTCGTCGATGGATCTCTACGTCTACGCGTCGCAGACGGCGCGCGGCGAGATCCTCGTCGGCGCCGAAGTACTGCCCTACAACACCTACTCGACCCGCTCGACGTTCGGGTTCCTCGCCGAGGCGGCGAAGCGGACGATCCAGATCTTCCCGGTGGTGACGAATGCGCGGGCGATGCGGCAATGGACGGGGCTGTGCGACATGACGCCCGATTCCTCGCCGCTGCTCGGAGAATCCGACGTTCGGCGGTTCCACCTGATGTCCGGGATGGGTACGTGGGGGTTCAAAGGGTCGCCGATCTTCGGTCGGTCGATGGCAGAGTTCCTGGCAACGGGTCACATGCCCGAGCTGATCCGGCCGTTCGCGCCCGATCGGTTCATCCGGGACCGCATGGTCCCGGATGCCGCCAGCGCCGGCACCCACTGAGTGGCCCCTAGGATGTCCCCTCGAGAGGGGCTGGACGTGACGATGAACGAACGCGACCTGGCCGGGCACGTGGCGATCGTGACCGGCGCCAATCACGGGATCGGAGCGGCCACGGCGCAGCTGCTGGCACGTTCGGGCGCGGCCGTGCTCCTCACCTACTACCGGCCAGACGGCGACGACCGGCCGGACGCAGCCGAGGTGGTGCAGGCGATCGAGCGCGCCGGTGGCCGTGCCCTACTCGTCGAAGCCGACCTCGCAGATGCTGCGGTCGCTGTGCAACTGCTGGACGCCGCGGACGAGCGGTTCGGGTCCGTCGACATCCTGATCAACAACGCGAGCGGGTGGGTCGCCGACACGTTCCGGCCGGCCGCTGCGGATCGTCTTGGGCGGGCGACCGAGCATCTGACCGATGCGACGTTCGACCGGGTCGTCTCGGTCGACGCCCGTGGCGCCGCGCTCCTGATCGCGGCCTTCGCCGAGCGCCACATCGCGCGGACCGGAACGTGGGGCCGCATCGTGAGCCTCACGTCCGGCGGCCCGCTCGGCTTTCCCGAAGAGGTTTCGTACGGCGCCGCGAAGGCGGCACTCGAGAACCTCACCATGAGCGCAGCGTTGGAGCTCGCCCGTACGGCGTGACCGCGAACTGCGTGCATCCGCCCGTCACCGACACGGGCTGGGTCACCCCCGAGGTCGAGGCCGCGGTCCGCGAGAGCGACGACATGTTCCACATCGCTCAGCCGGACGAGATCGCGTCGGTCATCGGGTACCTCGTGTCGGACGCTGCTGCGCTGATCACAGCGAACGTGTTGCACCTTCGGTAACGACTGCGACGCGCACTGATCGCTGACGTATCGTCGGGCGATGCCCGACCGCATCCACCTCGTGCTCGTCGATCCGAGGGGGGCGCCGCTCGGCGCGCTCCCCGCATTCGAGATCGACGCAGGCCCGTGGCCCCAGGTGGACGGGATCATCGCGATGGCGCGGGATCGGCACGCCGTCGACGTCACCATCCTGCGTCTGGTCGCGTCCGAGCGGTTCGCCATCGATCCCGACGGCTGGGTTCGCACCTACACCGCCGAGGTCGTCGATTGGCCCACGCCGGCGCTGCTCCCGGCACCGGCCGACGTCGCGTGGGGCGACGAGCCGTTGCGCGCCTCGTGGGCGCGGCCCGGTGGCGTCGCCGCGATCGTCGTGTGGGCCGACCGAGCACTGGCCGCACTCGACATCGAGCGCACGGGCCCGGCGGAGCAGATCAAGACCTGGAACCTGTCCAACATCCTGCGGATCCCCACGGGCGACGGCGTCGTCTGGGCGAAGAGCGTGCCACCGTTCTTCGCGCACGAAGGCAGGCTCCTGCGGATGCTCGCAGAAGATCGGCCGGGGTCGGTCCCGACCGTGATCGCGTCGAGCGACCCGCTCGCGACGGTCCTGCTCGAGGATCTCGGGTCCGACGAGCAATGGGACGCGCCGCTCGACGTCTTGTGCCGCATGGTGTCGACGCTGGTCGATGTCCAGGATCGGAACGTCCGTCGGATCGCCGAGCTTCTCGACGCGGGCGTTCCCGATCTCCGACGGGACCGATTCCATGCGTCGATCCTGTCGCTCGTTCGTCGCTCGGACGTGCGCACGACGCTCGCCTCGAAGGATCTCCATAGGCTGGACGCGCTCTGCGACGATCTCGACCGGCGGCTCGAAGCGCTGGCCGCCTGTGGCGTACCGGAGACGCTCGTGCACGGCGACTTCCATCCGGGGAACTGGATCGCGCGGGACGGGCGGCTGGTGCTCCACGATTGGGGCGATGCGTTCATCGGGCATCCGCTCCTCGACACCGCAGCTTTCCTGCAGGACCACAACGATCAGGGAAGCCGTGAACAGATCCTGGCGACGTGGACCGCGCGATGGCACGACGTCGCGCCGGCGAGCGACCCGGAAGAGGCGCTCGCGCTGATCCCACCGATCGCCGCGCTCCGCCAAGCGCTCATCTACCGCCTGTTCCTCGATCGGATCGAGCCGACCGAACGGCAGTATCACGAGGACGATGTGCCGGACTGGCTGCGGATCGCGATCAGCCTCGCGTAGCAAGCATCATCCGGATGGCGCTTGTACAACCTCGGTGGCACCGAGCCAGCGGCGGAGCTCCTCGATCGCGCGGTCGACGGCGGCGCGATCCGCAGCCGTCGTGCCCTCTTGCATGTGGCGAGCGTTGATGCGAAGCACGTTCTCCGCGCGATCGAACCGCGGATCGAACCGCCCGACCAGCCGGTCGCCGCGCAGCACGGGCAGCACGAAGTAGCCCCAGCGACGCTTGGCTTTCGGGACGTAGATCTCGATCCGGTAGTACATGTCGAACAGCTGCTCGGTTCGGTCGCGGTCGCTGATCAGATCGTCGAACGGCGACAGCGCCACGGTCCGGCCGCGAAACACGGTCTCGAGCAGGTCGCGGTGCGTGACCCACCGGCCGCTCAGGCCCTCGACGTCGATCGGCACGATGACACCGGATCGAAGCTGGTCCGCGATCGCTCGCTCCCGCCCGGGCATCGGACCGTCGAAGAGCCAGCCGACCCGCTCGGGTTTGGCAACGCCCGCGGCGCGCACGTCGCGTTCGACCACCTCGGACACCAGCTGCGCCCGAGGCCTGGCCGACACTGCCGGCAGCGATCGCGACGCGAGATCCCACACGCGCTGTTGCCCGTCCCGCCCGACGATCATCACGCGGCCCTGCGCCCAGAGGATCTCGAGCAACATGGGAACGTCCTGCCCCTCGTCGTTCCAGCCACCCACTCGCCAACCCTCGGCGGCCCTGTTCTCAAGATCGCGAGCACGCAAGGTTCCTCGACGCGGAGCTCCCCGAGCGCGTAGCGCACGAACTGGTCGTTCGCGTCGAGCCACCGCCTGACGTACTCGTGGCGCTTCCATGGGCCATGCGGGTAGCGACGCATCGAGATCCGGTGGATCGGCAGGTCGGCGGTCGGCACGATGTGGGCTTCGTATTCGAACAAACGGCGCTCCCGCCACAGCAGACGCTCTAGGTCTGCCACTCGGAACGACGGCCCGAGACGGCTGAACAGCACCAGATGCTCCGTCCGTGCGACGGCCGAGGTCGGATCCATCTGCACTTCGGTGAGCGCCGTGACGACGTCCATGATCGAGCGCCGCCTTGGCGCGTCGAGTTGCTGCCCCATGATCGCGAGCTGGCGCGCCCTGCGTCGCGAAAGGCGGACGGCCTCGACCATGGCACGCGAGCCTAGCGAACCGGTCGTGGCTCCCACCCGTACATCTACCCGAGGAAGTACCGTGCGACAGATGCGAACGAAGAGCCCGGGTCGGACCAGGCGCTCATGACGGCCTTCGTGGCTCGGACGAGCGCGCGGCCGGCGTGCTCTACGACCGCTTCTCCTCGCGCGTGTTCGGCCTCGGGATGGTGATGCTCGGCAACCGACAGGCGGCGCAGGATCTCGTGCAGGACACGTTCGTGAAACTTTGGCGCACCGCGGCTCGGTTCGACCCTGAACGAGGGCGGCTCGAGACGTGGGTGCTCCTGACAGCACGGTCGCTCGCGATCGACATCCTGCGGCGACGGGTGCTGGAGTCCGATCGCTGCAGCAGCTCGGACCGCCGCCGGTGCGCGATCCGACCCCGCCGACGACCTGGCTGCCGACGCCGACATGGCGGCGCGCGCTCGCCGAGCGATGACCACGCTCAGCCCCGAGCAACGAAGGCACTCGAGCTCGCCTACTTCGGCGGCCGCACGACCGCGGAGGTCGCGGCGCTCGACGGGATCCCCCAAGGCACGGTCAAGACCAGGATCCACGCCGCGCTGCTACGACTGCGCGCCGAGATGGCCAAGGAGGTCGACGATGACGTGTGAGGAGGTCCGGGCCCTGCTGCCCGAGCATCTGCTCGGCACCTCGACCGACACCGACGACGCGCGCGTGCGCCGGCATCTCCGTGGATGCGGCGAGTGTCGCGCCGAGCGCACGCGCCTCGAGGATGGCGTCGCCGCCCTGTCCTACGCCACCGAGCAGGAGCCTCCCGAGCCGCTGAGGGCACAGGTCCTCGGCGCACTCGACGATGAGTGGCAGGCCCCGGATGAAGAGACACCGAGCCCGACGGCACCCGCGCGGTCGCCGGGCGTTGGCTTGCGGTCGCCGCTGCGGCGCTGCTCATCGCCGTGTCGATCGGCTGGGGCGCCTCGCAGACACGCCGCGCCGACACGCTCGCCGCCGACGCGTCCAGCTACCAGTCGCTGCTCGACACGCTGGGCGGCAAGGAGTTCCGGCTTGGCAGTATCCGGAGCGCTGACGGAACCCCGATGGATGGGACCGTGGTGCTCTACGACGGGGAGCCCGGCAACGACTGGAACTCCTGGGGCATCGTGCTCGCGCACGCCGCGAGCTTCGACGGGACCGCTCGCGCGATGTTGGTCGCCGGCGACGGGCGGACCTTCGAGCTGTCGCCGCTGCGGTTCCGCGACGGCGAGGCCTCCACGTGGCTCGTGACCCACGATGACCTGACCGGCTACGACGAGCTCGTGATCACCGCACACGACGGCACCGTGCTGGCGAACGCCCGCATCGCGGCCGCCTGACCCGACCTCCCCAGGGAACGGACAGGCCCCGGTCTCGCGCGACGCGAGCCGGGGCCGTTCGTTCTGCAGATGGTGGAGGTGGCGGGAGTCGAACCCGCGTCTCCGGGCGACCGACTGGGACTTCTCCGGGCGCAGCCGATGCACAGATCTCGCCCCTCGGCGTCCATCGGCAGAGGACCTCGGGGCCAGTCGGGATGCGTTGTCCGCCGCCGGCCTCCCGACGGAACCGGCGGCGTAAGCCTACTCAGGTGATACTCGGCCCCCGACCGTAGGCACACGGGGCGAGCAGCTACCTAACGGATTAGGCAGCGAGCGCGAACTCGTCGTTGGCGCTTGTATTGGTCCGGCGTTTAACGTGACATCCGGGATCACGGCCCGCTTCGCCCAGACGGCAAACGTCCGGATCGAAGCCAGTACACCCCCATCTGTAGTTGTCCCAACCAGTATACGGTCGGCCGCGGACACCCCTTGAGGCCACTCAGCGTCGGCGGCCGAGCGCTTGCTCTGCCTCGCGCTGCGCGTCGCGCTGCGCGATCGACTGCCGCTTCTCGTGCTGACGCTTGCCGCGGGCCGTCGCGAGCTCCACCTTCGCGATGCCGTGCGTGAAGTACACCTTGAGCGGCACGAGGGTCAGGGACTTCTCCGTCACCTCGCGTTCGAGCGCGGCCAGCTGGCGCCGATGCAGGAGGAGCTTGCGAGGCCGCGTCGGCTGGTGCGCGCGCTTGTCGCCTTGCTCATAGGCCGGGATATGCAACCCCTCCAACCACAGCTCGCCGCTTCGGAACCGTGCGTAGCAGTCCACCAACGAGGCCTGACCGAGCCGCAGCGACTTGACCTCGCTCCCGGTCAGCTGGATCCCGCATTCGAACGTATCCGCGATCGCGTAGTCGTGCCGCGCCTTGCGGTTGGTGGCGACGATCGTGTCATCGGAACGGCTCTCGGTCTTCGCGCCCATCGGGCGGAGGCTACACGTCGAGGAAGCGCCGCATGCCGATCGTGCCCGCGACGCCCGCCACGAAGACGGCAGCGAGCACGATCCACGGGATGACCGCCAAGACGTCGCCGTTGCGCACCAGCGGCAGCCAGGCGATCTTCCCCGCCAGCTGATCGACGAGGAACACCTTGCCCAAGAACAAGGCGACGATCGCCAGCCCGGCCCCGAACAGGCCTCCGCCCCGCCCTCGATCAGGAACGGCACGCGGATCCGCCAGTTGGTCGCTCCGACCAACCGCATGATGCTGATCTCCTTGCGACGGGCGAACATGCCCATCCGAAGCGTGTTCGACACCAGCACGACGGCGCTCACCAACATCACCATCGCCAACAAGAACAGCCCCAGCGTGATCACGTTGGTGATGGTCGAGAGGCGGTCGAGCACGTCGCGGAAGTCGAAGACGCGCAGGACGCCCGGTTCCTGACACACGAACGCGCCGGACGGATCGACCTCGCAGCCGAGTGCGGCGGTGATCTGCGCGTACTGGCTCGTATCCGCGAGGGTGACCCGCAAGGACGTGGGGAACGTCGAGCAGGGCACGTTCTCGATGATCGTCGGCTGGTTCGCAAACAGCTCGCGTGCGTGGTCGCACGCCTCCTGCTGGTTCTCGTAGTCGACCGTCGCGACGGCGGGCAGCTGTTCCAACACCCCTTGGAGGTGCGTCACGGTGTCGGGCTTCACCGCGTCATCCAAGTACACCGCGACCTCGACGTTGCCGGTCACGCCTTCGATGACGAGGTCGATCTCGCGGCGGATCAGCAGCGCTAGCCCGAACAGGAACAGCGCGATGAAGGCCGTCGACACGGCTCCGAAGGCAACCGTGCCGTTGCGACGCATGCCCGCGGCGGTCTCGCGGAAGTAGTACTCGACGCTCCGCACGCTAGGAGTACACCCCTCGCGACTGGTCGCGCACGATCTTGCCCTTGTCGAGCTCGATCACGCGCTTGCGCATCGCGTCGACGATCGCCTGGTCGTGGGTCGCCATCACCACGGTGGTGCCGATCTTGTTCACCTTGTCGAGCAACCGCATGATGTCGACGCTCGTGTTCGGGTCGAGGTTCCCGGTGGGCTCGTCGGCGAGAAGCACGAGTGGCCGGTTCACGCAGGCTCGCGCGATCGATACTCGCTGTTGCTCGCCGCCCGAGAGCTGATCCGGGTAGGAGTTGAGCTTCTCCCCCAACCCGACGTACTCGAGGATCTCCGGCACGCGCTGGTCGATGACGTTCTTCGTCTTACCGATCACCTCGAGCGCGAAAGCGACGTTCTCGAAGACCGTCTTGTCCTGCAGCAGCTTGAAGTCCTGGAACACCGTTCCGAGGTTGCGCCGGAGCTTCGGCACGCCGCTCCACGCCGAGAGTTTGGCAAGGTTCTTACCGGCGACGTACACCTCGCCCGAGGTCGGGTCTTCTTCCCGCAGAAGCAATCTCAGCGATGACGATTTGCCGGAGCCCGACGGACCGACGAGGAAGACGAACTCGCCCTTCTCGATCTCGATCGAGACGTCCTCGAGGGCGACGACGCCGTTCTTGTACGTCTTCGAGACGCGCTGGAGACTGATCATGGACTCTTCGAAGTGGTTGGGGAAGCGACGCGGACCACCCTAACAGAGGGTTGTGTCGAACCCGTGGAGGCGCTCAACCACTCGCCCGATGACGCAACTCCGCCTCGATGAACCGATCGAGGTCGCCGTCGAGGACCCGTTGCGGGTCCCCCACCTCCACGTTCGTGCGGTGGTCCTTCACCATCTGGTACGGCGCGAGGACGTAGCTGCGGATCTGCGAGCCGAAGTCCACCGCCTTGCGCTCGCCGCGGATCTCATCCATGTGCTCCTCGCGGCGGCGCCGTTCGAGCTCCGCGAGACGCGCCTTGAGGATGCCCATCGCGGTCGCCTTGTTCTGCAGCTGCGAGCGTTCGTTCTGGCACGCGACCACGATGCCGCTCGGTAGGTGCGTGATCCGAACGGCCGAATCGGTCGTGTTCACGCCCTGGCCGCCCGGGCCGCTCGACCGGTACACGTCGATCCGAAGCTCTGCCTCGTCGATCTCGACCTCCTCGGCCTCCGACTCGTCGAGGGCTGGGATGACGTCGAGCGACGCGAACGAGGTATGCCGCCGTTTCTGCGCGTCGAACGGACTGATCCGCACGAGGCGGTGCACCCCCCGCTCCGCCGACAGGAGGCCGTACGCGTTATGGCCGTGCACCGTGAAGGTCGCGGATTTGATGCCCGCCTCCTCGCCGTAGTGCACCTCGTCCACGTCGACCTTGAACCCCTCGCGCTCGGCCCATCGCCCGAACATCCGCAGGATCATGTCGGCCCAGTCCTGGGACTCGGTGCCACCGGCGCCGGCTTGCACCGTCGCGATGGCATCGTTCGCATCGTACGGACCGGACAACAATGCCTCGAGCTCGAGCTTCTCGAGGTCGCGTTCGAGCGCGTCGAGCGAGCCGGCAAGCTCGGTGGTGAGATCCGCGTCATCGGCGTCCGCCAACAACTCGTCCATCGCCGTCGCGTCGTCCAGACGCCGCTGGAGCGCGTCGTAGCCGTCGATCGTTGCGGTCAGCCGTGCAAGGTCCGACGTGACACGCTGCCCATGCGCTGGCTCGTCCCACAGCGCCGGGTCGGCCGCCTGTTCCTGCAGCTCGGCCGCCTGCCGGCGTCGGCTGTCGACGTCAAAGGAACCCCCGTGCGGCCTCGAGCCGGTCGGCGATCGCGCGCAGCCGCTCGGTGTACTCGCTCATCGTTGGGGCAGTCTACCCAGCGCCTCCCGGGGCTCCCCCAAGCATCGGACCGCAGACCGTATGCTGGCCAACCATATGGAGAGCACACAGCTGGATGCCCTGCTCGCCGAGGCGGATGCCGACCCTCGTTCGCTCGTCGTGATCGACAAGGACCCGGTCACGTGGCTCGCGATCGACGCGCCTGGGGCAGATGACCGGTCGATGCCGGCGGAGGCCGTGACGCAGATGGACGGGACAGTGGCGCTGGCCCGAGACACGGCGCTCCTCGCGCGGTTCCCCAACCCGGCCGCCGCGATCGGGACGTGGCTCACCCTCGCCGCGTGGACGGGCCACGACGTCTGTGGCGCAGCCGCCACCGGCTACTGTCATCGCCCAGAGCTCGTCAGCGCGACCCTCGCCGAGCTGCCCGATCTGCTTGCCCCGGCGGAGCCCGGCGAGCTCTGGATCGACTTCGAACTCACAACCGTCGTGGATCTGAACGACGACCGGTTCGCCGTGGAACGGATCGACCGAGGCTCGCTCGTGCCGGCCTCGTGCAAGCTCACGCTCCGCTGATGCGGATCAGGACCCTCGAGCCCTCCGACGCCGGCGCTGCGACGCGATCATCGCGAGTCTCCCGGACTGGTTCGGCAACGAGCAGGGGATCCGGGACTGCGCGGCGGCGGTTCGCAGCCAACCCGGCTTCGTCGTCGAGGAGGCGGAGACCGTAACGGGCTTCGTCACGATCGGTCGACCGAGACCACAAGTTGCCGAGATCACGTGGATCGCGGTGCATCCGGATGGCCGTCGCCACGGGTACGGGCGGGCGCTCCTGGACGCTGTGGTCGCCGAGCTCCAACGTGACGGCTCTCGCTACCTCGTCGTCAAGACGTTGTCCGACCGGGAGGTGTACGAGCCTTACGCGGAGACCCGCGCCTTCTACATCGCGACGGGATTCACCCCGCTGATCGACCTCGACATCTGGGGTCCCGAGAACCCGGCGTTGCTGTTCGTGCGTTCGATCGCCGTACCCGGAGGGCACGACGTCGCGCAACCGGCGCCTTCCGTCGAGGATCTGCTGGTCGCGGCGCGGGCAGGCGGCGAACGCCTCACGCCCGCTGAAGCCTTTCACGAGCTCATGGACACACCGGAGGCGCTCCTGATCGACCAGCGCACCCTGGAGCAGCGACGTGCGAACGGCGACATCCCCGGCGCGCACACGATGTCGATGACGGTCGTGCCGTGGCGCCTCGACCCCCAGAGTCCGTGGAGAATCCCGGAGGTGACCGACCATGACACGCGAGTGATCCTGCTCTGTCAGGAAGGCTATTCGTCCAGCCTGTCTGCGGCCTGGCTCCGCGACCTCGGCATGCGCCGGATCGCCGACGTCGAGGGTGGGTTCGAGGCGTGGCGGGATGCGGAGCTGCCGATCGAGCCGCCGGCCGATTAAGCGCCTACGGTCGCCGCGCCGTGGCACTTCTTGTACTTCTTGCCGCTGCCGCACGGGCACGGGGCGTTCCGGGGGGTCTTGTCGCTGACCGCCTGCTGCGGGTTCCCGGCCTGAGCGCCACCGCCGTTGCCGCTTGACCCGGCGCCGCCGCCGGCGCCACCAGCACCCGACGCGACGGCCTCGCTGTTCTCCTGCACGCGCTGGATCCGCGGGGCCCGCTGTTGGTCCTGGCGCACCAACTCGACCCGGTAGATGTACTTCACGAAGTCCTCTTGGATCGAGTCCGTGAGCGCGGCGAACATGTCGAACGCCTCGCGCTGGTACTCGACGAGCGGATCGCGCTGGGCGTAGGCGCGCAGGTGGATGCCCTCCTGCAGGTAGTCCATCTCGTAGAGGTGCTCGCGCCACTTCTGGTCAGTGATGTTGAGCAGCACCATCCGCTCGAGCTCGCGCATCACCTCGGCGCCCAGCTCGACCTCCTTGGCCTCGTAGGCGGCGATCGCCTCAGCCACGAGATGATCGCCGAGCTGTTCCGGCTCGTTGAACCCGGCGAGATCCTCGACCGAGCTTGCGACCGGGAACAGCTCGTTCAGCGCTGTGAGCAGTCCTTCGCGATCCCAGTCGTCGGGGTAGACGTCGGCAGGCGCCCACGCGTTGACGGTGTCGACCACGGCGCCCTCGATGAAGTCGAGCACCTGCTCGCTCAGGCTTTGGCCCTCGAGGATCTTGCGGCGTTCGCCGTAGATCACCTCGCGTTGCCCGTTCATCACCTCGTCGTACTTGAGGACGTTCTTGCGGCGCTCGTAGTTGAGCTCTTCGATCTGTTTCTGTGCGTTCTCCACGGCCTTCGAGACCATCTTGGCCTCGATCGGCTCGCCCTCCGGCCACTTGAGTCGCTCCATGATCGAGCTGACGCGATCCGAGGCGAACATCCGCATCAGGTCGTCCTCGAGCGATAGGTAGAACAGCGACTCGCCCGGATCGCCCTGGCGGCCCGACCGCCCGCGCAACTGGTTGTCGATCCGGCGCGACTCGTGTCGCTCCGTGCCTAGCACGTAGAGACCGCCGATGCCCACGACCTCGTCGTGCTCCGCATCGGTCTGCGACCGGAATTTCGCGAACACCGGCTTGTAGGCCGCCTCGTAGTCGGCGCGCTCCTCGGGCTCCATCTCGAAGAGCAGGTACCGGTCGTTATCGAACTCCCTCGCGGCCATCTCGGTGCGCGAGAGGAACTCCGGGTTGCCGCCCAAGAGGATGTCGACGCCGCGTCCCGCCATATTCGTGGCGACCGTGACACCACTCCTGCGGCCGGCCTGGGCGACGATCTGGGCCTCCTTCTCGTGGTTCTTGGCGTTCAAAACGTTGTGCTCGATGCCGCGGCGGTCCAGCACGCTCGACAAGCGTTCGGACTTCTCGATCGAGACGGTCCCGACCAGGACCGGCTGGCCCTTCTCGTTGCGCTCGAGGATGTCGTCGGCGACCGCGTTCCATTTCTCGTCCTCGGTCTTGAAGACGAGGTCCTGCCGGTCGGCGCGGACGTTCGGACGGTTCGTCGGGATCTCGACGACACCGATCTTGTAGGTCTCCTCGAACTCGGTCAGCTGTGTCTTCGCCGTGCCGGTCATGCCCGAGAGCTTGTCGTACATCTTGAAGTAGTTCTGGATCGTGATCGTGGCGAGGGTCTGGTTCTCCTCTTTGATCTTCACGCCCTCCTTAGCCTCGATCGCTTGGTGCAGTCCCTCGGAGTAGCGGCGTCCTTCCAGCACACGACCGGTGAACTCGTCGACGATCTTGACCTCGCCGTCGGTCACCACGTAGGCCACGTCACGCTTGTAGAGCTCCTTCGCGCGCAAGGCGTTGTGCAGGTGGTGCACGAGCGTCGTGTTCACGCTGTCGTAGAGGTTCTCGAGCTGCAGGATCTCCTCCACCTTCGCGACGCCCGCCTCGGTGACGGCCACCTGATACTTCGACTCCTCGACCTCGTAGTCGACGTCGCGCGTGAGGCGTGGCGAGACCCGAGCGAACGTCTGGTACCACTTCGCGGAGTCCGACACCATCCCCGAGATGATCAACGGGGTCCGGGCCTCGTCGATCAGGATCGAGTCGACCTCGTCCACGATCGCGAAGCGGTAGCCGCGTTGGACGCACTGATCGAGGTGCATCGCCATGTTGTCGCGGAGGTAGTCGAACCCGAACTCGTTGTTCGTGCCGTACGTGACGTCCGCCCCGTAGGCGGGCCGTCGCTGGGCGGGGGTCATGTCCGCCTGGATCAGCCCGACGTCGAGGCCGAGGAACCGGTAGATGCCGCCCATCCACTCCGAGTCACGCTTCGCGAGGTAGTCGTTGACGGTGACCACGTGCACGCCCTTGCCTTCGAGCGCGTTCAGGTACCCCGGCAGCGTCGACACGAGGGTCTTTCCCTCGCCGGTCTTCATCTCGGCGATGTTGCCGAGATGAAGGGCGGCGCCACCCATCAGCTGCACGTCGAAGTGCCGTTGGCCGATCGTGCGGCGCGCGCCCTCACGCGTGACGGCGAAGGCCTCGGCCAGGAGATCGTCGAGCGACTCCCCGTTCGCGAGCCGCTCGCGGAACCCGCCGGTCTTGCCGCGGAGCTCGTCGTCGCTGAGGTCCTCGATCTCCGGCTCGAACGTGTTCACGAGCCGCGCGAGCTCCTGGAGGTTCTTGAGTTTGCGGCCTTCTCCCAGGTTGGAGAGCTTGTCGATGATCGGCACAGATGTTCCTTCGTCGATGGAGGAGCTTCTTATCGTACCCGCGCTCGCCGGAAGCCCCGGCAGCGGTGCAGCGGGACTGGCGCAGCGCCCGCGACTAGATCGACTCTTCGAGCTCTCCGAGCCGCTCCACGAGCAGCGCGTTCTCCGCGTAATCCACGGGGCATGCGATCACCGTGACGCCATCGAACGACAGCGACCGCTCCAGCGCCGGCGCGAGTTCCCGCGCCGATCCGATCTGTTCCCCGCGCGCACCGAAGCTTTCCGCGAGTGCGACGAGATCCGGGTTCCCGAAGGAGACCGCCGATCGGCGACCGAAGTGAAGGTCTTGTTTCCAGCCGATGAGTCCATAGCCGCCGTCCACCCACACGAGCAGCGTGATCGACACCCCCTCACGCACCGCGGTCTCGAGATCCGCGACGCTCATCAGGAACGCGCCGTCCCCCATCACCGCAACCACGCGCCGATCCGGGTACACGAGCTTGGCCGCGATCGCGCCCGGGAGGGCAAACGCCATCGTCGCGAGCCCGTTCGACAGCAAGCACGTGTTCGGCTCGTAGGTCGGGTAGAGCCGCGCCATCCACATCTTGGCCGCACCGGTGTCGGTCAGCACGATGTCGTCGCGCCCCATCGCCGAGCGCACGTCGTGGACGATCCGGGCGGGCGCCAGCGGGAAGGCGTCGTCGGCGGCCCCACGTTCCCACTCGTCACGGAGCAACGCCTTCACCGGCGGCATCTGGGTCGCCGTCGGGTGCGCCGTTGACGCGGCGGCGATCGCGTCGAGCGCTTCGCCGATCGAGCCCTGGAGCCCCACCTCGAGTTCGTAGTTCGCGTCGACCTCCGCAACGGTGCGGTGAACGTGGACGATCCGCTTCGCGCCGCCGGGATTCCATCGGAGCGGCGAGTACTCCACGATGTCGTATCCGACCGCGACGACCAGGTCCGCCTGGTCGAACCCGAAGTTCGCGTAGTCCTTGACCATGAACCCGATCGTCCCGAGCGCGTTCGGGTGATCGTCCGGGATCGCTCCCTTGCCCTGGAACGTCGTCGCGACCGGGATCCCCAGCCGCTCCGAGAAGCGCCGGAGGGCATCGACCGCGTGATCGCGGGCAACGCCGGCCCCCGCGAGCACGACCGGATACGTCGCCTCCTCGAGCGCGCGCGCGGCCCGATGTACCTGATCCTCCGACGGTGACGGGTCGCGCGGCACGTTGACTTTCATCGGCTCCGCGTCGGTGAGCCGCTCGGCGACATCCTCGGGGAGCACGATGAACGTGGCGCCCGGCCGCTCGGTCTCTGCCTGCTTGAACGCCTTGCGCACCATCTCCGGCGCGGCGTCGCGCAGCGTGATCATGTCGCCCCACTTCGTCACGGGCCGGTACAGCGACACCAGGTCGACGACCTGGTGAGACTCCTTGAACAAGCGGTGGAGGCCGGCCTGCGCCATCAGCGCGACGAGCGGATGTGAGTCGAGCTGCGCGTTCGCGACCCCGAGGATCAGGTTGAGCGCGCCCGGACCGAGCGTCGCGAGGCAGACGCCCGCGCGCCCGGTGAGCGCCCCGTACGTATCCGCCATGAAGGCGGCGCCCCGCTCGTCGCGGGTCGTCACGAACCGGATCGGCGAGTCGGCAAGCGCGTCGATCACGTGCAGGTTCTCTTCCCCCGGAAGCCCGAACACGTACTCGACGCCCTCGTTCTCGAGGCAGGCGACGAGCAACTCGGCGACGGTGCGTTCGGTGCCGGCGGTCACGTCGACAGCGTACTCCGGCTCAACGGTCGAGCAGCTGGCGGGTCAGCTGCGCGTGCCCGACGTGTTCGCGCAAGTGCTCGATCGCGTGCAGGAGGGCCCAAGCCGCACTGACCGGTTCGTCGGCCTCCGCGCCTCCGCGCCACGGCGCAGTGCCCTCCCGGGCCGGATCGATCTCGTCGACAACGGCAAGGAGACGCCGGCAGCCGTCGGCGGATACGGCGCTCGCTTCTCGGAACGCGTTCCCGTCGGTGACCACCGTCAGGAACTCGGCGGGCCGGTCCCGTGGCGGCGGCGGCGCGTCCACGGCGAGGGAGAGCCAGGAGCGCGTGCTCGCCAACGCGTGGGTCACCAGCACCGCCAGCGCGTTGGTGTCGTCACCGCTCGGCCTCGCGTTGATCGCATCCGCATCGAGGCCATCGAGCGAGGCAAGGAGCTCACGCAGGGCGTCGTCGAGGATGTCGCGAGCCGCGACGAGCAGGGCGTCCGCCACGGTCAGGTGATCTCGATCATCTTCTCGCGCACGGCGTAGACGACGGCCTCCATGCGCGAGTGCAGGTGCAGCTTCTCGAGGATGTTGCGGATGTGGTTCTTGACCGTGTTCTCGGAGATGAACAGCTGCTTGGCGATATCGCGGTTGTTGAGCCCCTGCGCGACCAGCCGAAGCACCTCCATCTCGCGATCGGTCAGGCGCGGTGCCGGCATCTGCGGCCGCTCGTCGGTCGCCTTGGACATCGCCGCGAATTCGTTCAGAAGTTTCGAGGCCATCGACGGCGAGATCCGCGACTGGCCCGCCCAGACACTGCGGATCGCGTCTGCGACCTCCTCGATCGGGATCTCCTTCAGCAGGTAGCCCGACGCGCCGGCTTTGATCGCGTCGTACAGGTCGGCCTCGTCGTCGCTGATCGTGAGCATCAGGATCTTCACGTGCGGCAACATGTCGCGGATCTGCGCGGTCGCCTCGATGCCCGATCGGCGCGGCATCCGGACATCCATCAGCACGACGTCGGGCATCAGATCCTGTGCCTTGTCGACGGCCTCCTGGCCGTCGGACGCCTCACCCACGAGTTCGAGATCGTCCTCGTTCCCGAGGACCATCTCCAGACCCCGACGGAACAGCGCATGATCGTCGACGACCATCACGCGCAGGCGGTCGGTGTCTCCCGTCCTCGTCAACCCGTGCTCCTTCGGATCCGCGTCAGTCGGTCTCGCCGTCGGCCTCACCCTCGGCCGACGCGGCTTGCGCGTATCCTACGGCACCCTTCGTCTTGGTCGCGCGTTTCTTGCCGTGGTGATCTCGGAGCTGTCGCTCGAGCTTGTCGCGCACTCGGTCAACCGCTGTGGCGACTTCTTCCGCCTCGGCGTGTGCGCGGAACGTCTTGCGGGGGATCCGGAGTGACGCCTCGACGCGCTTGGCGCCGTCGATCTTCGGATGGTGTTCGCCGATCACCTCGATATCCAGCCTCGTGGCCCGTGGCTCGAGACGGCCGAGCGTCGACAGCTTGTGCTCGGCCATCGAGCGGAGGTCGTCGGTCACCTGCACGCCCCGGCCGGTGAACGTGATGTCCATATCGGTCCTCCCGTCTGGATGGGCCCGCGTCCGGCTGACCTGGTCTTTTGCCCCACACTCGCCTGCAGGAGCCTTGGCACGAGCGCCTGGACGTCCACGGCACCCGCACGCCGGCCCTCTCCCGGTCACCCGGGGCAGGGCTTACCTCTAAACCGCGCCATGCTCAGCCACCAAGGGTGGCCTTACGTGGGTCGTTTCGCCCGCGGCTGGCATCGACTACCGGGGATCTTCCCCGGGCAACCACAGACCCGAACGCGAGCCCACCCGAGGATAGGCGGACCGCGACCGCCCGTGCAACGCGCGGATCGATCGGGCAGCCGCGCGAACGTGGACCTCTCGAGCGCCGGCCGCGACCAACGCCTCGCCGGCCGCCGCCGCGGTCGCGCCTGTCGTCAAGACGTCGTCGACGAGCAACACGCGGTCGGGGACCCGGCCGTGGGCCACGAAGGCGCCGCGCATCGCCGAACGTCGTTCGTCGCGGGATCGGCGCGCCTGCGGCCCGGTGCTCACCGGACGGCGCAACAGACGCACGGCCGGCACATCGAGGTCGCGGGCAAGGGCCACCGCGAGTGCGCGCGCCTGGTCGAACCCGCGCTCGGCTCGGCGCCCACGAGCGAGCGGCACCCAGGTGATCGCCTCGACCGCCGGGATCGGTGCGGTGGCGACCGCGCCGGCCAACGCACCGGCCACGTCGCGCCAGCCGGAGAACTTCAACCGGTGGATCGCCTGCTTCGCCGCCCCCTCGTACGCGAATGCAGCCCGGGCGGTCACGATGGGCTCGGGCGGGCAGTCGCCGCAGCTGGCGGCGGCCCGTTGCGCGGGCATCCCACAGCGGTCACACCACGGCGGCGTCAACGGACGGAGCGTGGCCACACACGACCGGCAGAACGGCCACGGACCGTGCGCGCATCCAGCGCACGCGCGAGGGAACGCCACGTCGAGGAACCGTCCGGCCACCCGGCGACGCTACCGGGGGCCGCCGACACGCTAGGGCAGCCCGACCTCCACCGGCGCGGCGCCGGCGACGTGGATCGCGAGTCGCTGGTCGGCGCGAAGCACCGGGTAGCCGACGATCCGGCCTCTGCCCGCTTGGTCATCGAACTCGACGTCGAGCACCGTGTGCGGACGGCCGTCGACCACCAGCGAGATCGACGGCGCGGCATCCGCTGCAAACGCGATCCGGATCGCATCTCCGGTGCACTCCAGGGTCTCGAGCGCCACGGCGGCCACCTTGGCGCCGACGGTCACGGATCCACGACGAACGGCGCCGCGAGGCCACGGCATCGAGAATCGATCCCCAGGGCGCTCGGTGCGCTCGACCCCATCGACGACGAGATCGCACTCCAGCTGGTACCAACCGGCCCCGATGTCGATCGTCGAGAGCTCGAACGGCACGAACGTCTCCTGGGTCGGCGACACCTCCAACACCACCGGTTCAACCCCGAGCGGCCGTGTCGGCCCGCCTGCAAGTTCCGTCGCACGAGCGTCCTCGACGCGGACCTGGTGCGGCAGCCCGTCGCCGCCGCGCAGCAAGAACGCGCCTTTCACAGCCACGGGGAACCGCTCGTAGGTGGCCCGGATCGCGACGCCGTGGTCCATGGGATCGTCGCCTCGCTCCTCGCTCACGTTCCCTGCTGCCAAGAGTTGAGGTACAGATCCTGCTCCGGGGTCAGCGTGTCGATGTCGACGTCCATCGCCCGCAGCTTCAGGCGTGCGACCTCCTTGTCGATCTCGACCGGCACCGGATAGACACGCTTCTCGAGATCGGCGTGGTTCTTGACCACCCACTCGACGGACAGCGCCTGGTTCGCGAACGACATATCCATGACCGCGGCGGGATGCCCTTCCGCCGCCGCGAGGTTCACGAGGCGACCTTCTCCGAGCAAGCAGATCCGCCGCCCGTCCGCAAGCGTGTACTCGTCCACCGACGTCCGGAACCTGCGCACGCCGCCTGTCGCCAGCTCAGCGAGCGCACCCTTGTCGATCTCGACGTCGAAGTGGCCGCTGTTGCAAACGATCGCGCCGTCCTTCATCAACTCGATGTGCTCGCGACGGATCACGCTGGTATTGCCGGTCACCGTGATGAACAGGTCGCCGATGCGGGCCGCCTCGCGCATCGGCAGCACCCGGAAGCCCTCCATCACGGCCTCGAGCGCCGCCGTGGGGTCGACCTCGGTCACGATCACCTGCGCGCCCATCCCCCGGGCGCGCGAGGCGACTCCCCGGCCGCACATCCCGTAACCGGCGATCACGATCTGACGCCCGGCAAGCAACCGGTTCGTCGCGCGCATGACCGCGTCCAGCGTCGACTGGCCGGTGCCGAACCGGTTGTCGAACAGATGCTTCGTGTCGGCGTCGTTCACCGAGACGATCGGGTACGCGAGCGCGCCCTCGTTCGCCATCGCCCGCAGGCGGATCACCCCGGTCGTCGTCTCCTCGGTCCCACCGAGCACGTCGATCAGCTGATCGGCGCGCTGCGTGTGCATCACGTGTACCAGGTCGGCGCCGTCGTCCATCGTGATCTGCGGCCGGAGATCCAAGATCGCGTTCAGGTGCTTGTAATAGGTGTCGTTGTCCTCGCCCTTGATCGCGAAGGTCTCGATGCCGCTTTGCTCGGTGAGCGCGGCCGCCACATCGTCCTGCGTCGATAGTGGGTTCGACGCGGCGAGCAACACCTCGCCACCGCCGGCGGCAAGCGTCTCCATCAGGTTCGCCGTCTCGGTCGTGACATGGAGGCAGGCCGCGATCCGCACTCCCGCCAAGGGCTGCTCCTTCTCGAAGCGCTCCTTGATCTGGGCGAGCACCGGCATCTCGCCGCCCGCCCACTCGATACGCTCGCGCCCCTCGGTCGCGAGCGCCGGATCCTTGATGTCAGCCATGGTCAAGCTCCTTGTCTCGGAAGTCGTGGGAACAGGTCCACGAGGAGCCTTCCGATCGCGGCGGCGGTCGTTGCCGACACCCGCAGCACCTCCTCGTGGGTGACGTGGTCACCGTACGCGTTCGTCAGGCTACAGATACCGAGCACACGCAGTCCGAGCGCATGCGCCGGAAGGGATTCGGGCACCATCGACATACCGACGACCGTCCCTCCCAGGCGGCGCAGCATCTCGACCTCGGCCGGCGTTTCGTACGCGGGCCCCCGCATCGCGGCGTAGACCGCCTCCGTCGCCGAGATGCCCAGATCCGCTGCGCATTCGAGCGCGATCGCGCGCAACGCCGGATCGTAGACGGCCTGGGTGTTGACGAACGCCGGTGTCCCGTCCGTGGAACGCCAGCCGGCGAGCGGCGGCGTGCCCATCAGGTTGAGGTGATCGCGGACGAGAACCGCCGTCCCGGCCGCCAGCTCGGGCACCAGTCCCCCGACCGCGGCGGTGAGCACGATCGTTCGCGCACCGAGCGCGTGGGCCAGTCGCGGCAGGAGTGCGGGCACGTCCGGGGCATGCCCTTCGTACAGGTGGAACCGCCCTGCGAACGCGGCAACCGGCACGCCAGAGAGCGTCCCGAGCACCAAGTGTCCGGCGTGCCCCGGCACCCTCGTCGCCGGGAACCCCGGGAGCTCTTGATAGTCCAGCTGCTCCTCGACCTGCAGCGCGTCGCCCAGCGCGGCCCCGAGCCCCGACCCGAGGATGACCGCAGCAACCGGTGTCGCGACCCAGCGCTCCCGCACCACGGCGGCTGCGGCGTCGGCGAGACGGTCCGGCGGGCCCGGTGGCCCAGCGGTCATCCGACGTCCATCGCGGCGAGCGCGGCCTTGAGCCCGGTGATCACATCGACCGGCGTCGGGTCCTCGCCACGCGCGAGTCCCACATAACAGCTCGCGAAATCGCCGATGGCCACCAACGCGAGCAGCGAGGCGAGCGGACCGAGGGACGGGACGCGAACCTCACGGACCTCGGCGCCCGCCCGCGATGCGATGTCCGCGGACAACGCGAACCGTGCCGCCAGCTCGGGGTGCTCGTGATCAGAGCGGAGCGCGAACACCGCATGGCGCGACCCGAACGGTTCGACCCACCCGACCACCTCGTTGTGGTCGAGCTCGGACATCGCCGCGTGCCATGCGGGCACCTTGCCGTTCTCATTGAGCTGCGTCTTCCACCGCATTGCGGCGACCGCCCCGACGCCTTCGGCGCCCCACACAACCGCGATCCGGTCACCGAGCCACGCGGCGAGCTGCTTGGCGAGGTTGTCCGCGGCGGGCACATCGGGCCCCAACCGCCCGGCGGCGTCCTCCAGCGTCGCAACCGTCTCCTCGACGTCGGCGGCCAGCGCCGACAACAGTCCGGCGCCCTCGAGCGCCCCGAGCATCGCGAAGGTCAGATGCCCGAGCGCCGCACGCGGCTGGAATCCTGCGGGCACCGGTGCGAGCCCGAGCCCGTGCTCGGCGGCCAGTGCGCCGAGCGTGCCGCCCGACGTGATCGCCAGCACGCGACAGCCCCGGCGGATCGCCTCTCGCGCCGCCGCCAGCGTTTCGGAGGTCTCCCCCGAGAACGACGAAACGATCACCAACGTGTTCGTGCCGGCGAAGGCGGGCAGTATGGGCGATCGATTCACGTCGACCGGCACGGGCAACCGGTCCCGAAAGGTCTGCTTCAAGATGTCGCCGGCTACGGCGGATCCGCCCATGCCGCAGAACACGGCGGCGGTGACGCCGTCGAGCGATGGCAGCGTGGTCGCGGCCAAGCCCGCCGCGTAGCCGGCCCGGACGTGGGGACCGAGCTCGGCCACGGTGCCGAGCATGTCGTCGGCGTCGAGCGCGCGCAGCCCAGCGGCGTCGTCGAGGTCGACCATGAGCTACGGCTTCTCCGCCTCGTCGATCAACATCACCGGGATGTCGTCTCGCACCGGGTATCGATACCCACAGGTGCGACACACGATGACCTGCTCGTCCTCGAGGTAGTCGATCTCCCCGCGGTCGTTCGGGCAGACCAGGATCTGCACCAGTTCCGGGTCCAGGCTCATGCTGTGCCTCCTTCGTCTCGGATGATCGCGAGCAGCGAAGCCGTCCGCTCCTCGAGCAACGCCTGTGTCCGCGCCTCCACGTTGAGCCGCACCAACGGTTCCGTGTTGGACGGCCGGACGTTGTACCACCAATCGTCGTATTCGACCGTGAGTCCGTCCAACCGATCCTGGCGGCCGTCCGCGAATGCCGCAGCGAGCTCGTCGATCTTCGCCGCCTGGTCGGTCACGACCGAGTTGATCTCACCAGAATCGGCGTAGCGCCGGTACGGCGCCAGCAGCGTGGAGAGCGATCCGACGGAGCCTGACAGCTCCGCCAACAGCACCACCGCGGCGATCAGCCCTGAATCGGCCCGGTAGTTCTCTCGGAAGTAGTAGTGGCCGGAGTGCTCGCCACCGAAGATCGCGCCCGTCTCGGCCATGACCTGCTTGATGAACGAGTGACCCACCCGTGTCCGCACCGGCACGCCCCCGTACTCCCGGATCGTCTCGGGAACGACCCACGAGCAGATCAGGTTGTGGACGACCTTCGCTCCGGGCTCGGCGCGAAGCATCGACGCGGCCACGACGGCCGTCAGGAGCGATCCGCTCACGTCCTGGGCGCGCTCGTCGATCGAGAACACACGATCGGCGTCGCCGTCGAACGCGAGCCCGATGTCGGCATCGTGCTCGAGGACCGCGGCGCGGAGATCCTTCTGGTTCTCGGGGTTCAGCGGGTCGGCCGGGTGGTTCGGGAACGTCCCGTCGAGCTCGGGGAACAGGTAGTGCACCGCAAGCGGCAGACGCTCGAGCACGGCGGGAACCACCAGGCCGCCCATCCCGTTGGCGGTGTCGACGACGACCGTGAGCGGCCGCATCGCATCGACGTCGACGAACCCGAGCACATGCTCCACGTAGGCAGGCAAGAGGTCGCGCTGATCGACGCGCCCACGCCGTGCCGCCGGCGCGATCCCGCTCTCGACGAGCGCGCGGACGTCGTTGAGCCCGGTGTCCTCTCCAACCGGCTTCGCACCCGGGCCGCAGAACTTCAACCCGTTGTACTCCTTCGGGTTGTGACTCGCCGTGATCATGATGCCGGGCAGATCGAGCGAGCCGCTCGCGAAATACAGCAGATCGGTCGACGCGAGCCCGAGGTCGACGACGTCGCTGCCCTGTGCCGTGATGCCGTCGGCGAGCGCCTCGGCCATCTCGGGAGACGAGAGGCGGCAGTCCCGGCCGATCAGGATCGTCCGGCCGTCGGTGATGTGGGCGTAGGCGGCGCCGATCATCCGTGCGAGATCCGCATCCAGCTGATCGGGGACGACGCCGCGGACGTCGTACGCCTTGAAGATCGTGCCGAGGTCACGGACCGTCATGGCCCGCCATCCTATCGAGCGGGCACGGGCGCGACCGCCGACGCTACTTGCGGACGACGAGGTCGATCACCGATGTGAGCGGCACGAGCTCGCCGTCACGGAACCACCACTTCGATTCACACATGTGGCAGGTCGTGAACGTGAGGTCGCGATCGCTCACACTCATCGAGATGGTGATCAGATCGCCCTGCTTGCATTCGGGGCAGGTACCGGGGATGTCTGACATCGTGCGGTCCAGTCTGGTGCCGGGGATGAGGCGTGACCATAGCACCCGCCGCTCATCTCGCCGATGGCCCGGGGATCACAAACCGCTCCCCCATCGACGGCGCTCGGTAGCGGGCGGGGGGAGGCCGAACGGCCGAGTCGGGAGGCCTCAGACCGCGATGGGCGCCGAGGTTCGCCGATCGTCGACGACCCATCCCACGGGCGGGGTCATGCGCTCGGCGTGCTCGGCACAGAGGTCGAGCAGGTTCGGGTCGCGTTCGCTGAGCAGATCGGTGATGACGACCTGGCGGTCGGTGTAGACCAAGGCCACGGTCGCGATCGGCTCCTGGCCACATCGCATCTTCGCGCACGTTCGCATGGCGGGCAGCCTAAATCACAGACGTGTGATTTCCAAGCAGCCCCGGCGTGCGACTTAGATATCCGAGCTGGGCGGGACGCTCCAGTATCCGGCGTCCGCGGGCCTCGTCCCCACGATCAGGACGTGATCCCCGACGTCGATCAGCGGGTACAGCTGGATCACCTCGGTGTTGTGCATCCGGATGCACCCGTGCGACGCATACCGGCCGATCGAGCCGTCGTCGGTCGTGCCGTGGATCCTGATCAGCCCGGGAGCGGTGATGTAGAGCGCGCGCGGGCCCATGGGGTTGCCGGGGCCTCCGGGGACGACGGCCGGGAGATCCGCACCCCAGCTGTCGAGCGCCGGGTTGTGCCAGGCCGGATCGACCTGCTTGTCGTAGATCGTCCAATCCCCGACAGGCGTCGTGTAGCCGGGCTTCGCGGTCGCGACACTGAATGAGCGCATCACCGAGAACCCGTCGTAGAGGTACAGGCGGTTCTGATCCACCCGCACGACGATCGTGCGCCCCATCGTGTCCTCGGTCACCTTCGGGTCCACGCGGCGCAGGTGCAGTGTGACCGACCGGCGGCCACGCTCGAGCGCCGCGCCCACGGCGCCGACAGCTGCCTCTTGGTTCAACCGGGCACCGGGAGCCGCGTGCACGAACGTCAGATCGGTGCCGTCGGCGGTGAGCTGGATCGATGCGTCGCGCGGCTCGACGTCGGTTCGTCGCGCGATCGTGGCGACGAGCGAGGCCACCCCGTCGCCGTGCCTGTCGAACGTCAACGGGACGTCCACGCCCAGCGCTTCGTCTCGCAGCCGGTGCCAGGCTCGATCGAGCGTGCCCAGCCCACTGGTTGCGACGAGGGCTTGCTGCACAGCGGGGCCGATCCTCGCCCGGCGGCCGAGCGTCGCGGGCGTGACCGTCCAGTGGTCGTGCCCGACCGTGACGGTGATCGGTTCGGACAGCTCGCGATCGACCTCGGCGCGAACGGCCGCCACCGCCTCTGCGCGGGTCATCCCACTGACGTCGACCCCGTGAACGCTCACACCGGGGAGGATCCGATCCGCGTGCGCGCGTTCGTAGCGGATCGCGGCATACGACGCGCCGCCCAACACCACCACGAGCACGGCGAAGATGACGCCGAGCGTCACGAAGAACGCACGGTGCCTTCGTCTGGGCGCGTGCCGACCTGTCACCAAGGGGAGGACCTCGTATCCGAGCTGAAAGAGAGAGTGATGATACCGCTCAGGGGGCGGAGGGGAAGGCACCGGCGGGAACGGGGATGCCGAGTCCCATCGCGTAGTCGGTGGCTTGGTCGCCGCCAACGCCGGCCCCGAGGGCGATCAGCGGCCCGTCGGCCGTGACGAGGACGGCTGCGTTCGGCTGGGACTCGAGGAAGGTGCCGGGGACGGCGGCCGTCCTCCCCGGCGGCACCGTGATGGTTGTCGTCTCCGGGGACGTCCCCTCGATCGGCAGGAGACGCACGGTCGCCTGCACCGCAACGTCGCCATCGTTGACCAGAACGACCGTTGCGCGCGGTGCGGCGCCCACGATCGCGGGCAGCACGACCCAGGCGGTCGAAGGGGTCGCGGTTCCCCCGGTTGCCGCGTCGTCCACGCCTCGGCCGAGCTCCCGCAGTCCGATCCCGATCTGCGCCCCATCGATCGTCTTCGCGATGATGGCCGACGGGCCCGCGGTGGCAACCGGGGCCACAAGGGTTGACGTGCCTCCCTGCCGAACCACCGTCAGGTTGCCGGCCGGCTGCGGGCCGGAGTCCGCGGACAGCTGCGTCGCCCCGAATCGCAGACCGAGATCGCCGGGAACCAACAGCGAGAGCGCACCCGCTCCGCTGCCGGCGGCGACCGGCACGACCCACCGATCGCTGAAGGACGGCGACGCGAGCACCGAGCGAACGCCGCCCGCATCGGGGACCGTGAGCGAGCCCACCGCCACACGCCCCCGTGTCGCGCTGACCGTCGCGCCGACGATCTGCTCCCCGAGCGCCCGGCCGCGGAGATCGAGCGCGACCGACCGACCCGCCCGTACCCGGAGGTCGGTCCAGTCGGTGGCACGCACCGGTGGCGCGTCGGGAAGATAGAGCACCACGTCGACCACCGCGTCCGACGTGAACGGGTTCATGACGACGAGCCAGGAATGGACGTCCTTCGTGGTCGCGCCATCGACGACGTGCCACGAGGCACCGGCGGCCGACGTGCAGGGCTCCGACCCGGTGCCCTCACCGTCGGACTTCAGGACCCACCCAACGGCCGCCCACCCGCCGAAGACCTCGACGAACGTCGCCCCGCCACGCGCGATCGCCGGGACGACCTCGATGACCTCGGCGCCCGCAGCGACGTCGACCGTGGCGAGCGCCTTCGGGCGCTCACCGCCGAGCGAGACGATGCGCGCCTGCACGTCGCTAACCCCGGGGTTGGCGATCGCGACGCGCCCGACCCAATCAGGGCCACCGCCGTGTGGACAGAGCCACGCCGAGGACACCGCGCTCCCCGGCGCCGCCGCGGCCGGGACCGCGGGTCCGAGCCGCTCCGCGGCCACCGCTCCCACGACCGCACACACGGCGATAAGGAGGGCGAGCCATGCGCGCGCACCGCCCCTCATCGACGCACCGGCTTCCTCGTGATCCACAGCGCTGCCGCCCACAGGAACACCAGCAGCCACATCGCGACCGTGCGCGGCAGCTGTTGACCGAACACGATCGCGACGTCACCTTGCACACGCGGGAACGACGTCGACCATCCGAACGACGTCTGCGGCGACGCGTCGGACCCTTGCACCTGCCAGGCGTCGTCGAAGGCGGTGGCGACAACGGCGAGACGACCGGGACCCGCAGGCCCCTGCCAGCCGGCGCCGGTGGCGGCAAGCGGCGCACTGGGCGCCGGTATGAGCCGTTGGATCGCGTCCGGGTCGGACGAAGCGACGATCGCCGCCGTGGCGTCGTCAGCCTCCAGAACACCTGCTGGTGGCAGCGCGGAGACGTTGCGCCAGATCAACAGGCCGGCCGACGGGACGGGCTCGAGATCCACCTGCGCGTCGAGCGCCGCACGCGCCGCCGCCGAGATCCGCTCCTGGTCCACGATCACGAATCGAACGCCGAAGGGCGCGAGGAGGGCGCCGCCGTGCACGGTGGTTCGTGTCGTGATCTCGGCCAGCGCCGAGGACAGCGCGGGATCGCCGGGACCGGTCAGTGGACGGCCGGTGTCGATCCCGAGCGCCCCCTGCCGGCCGGTCAAGCCGTACGTGACGGTCGCGTCGCCATTGTCGACGATGCCGGCGGGGTCACCGCCGGGCGCGGGGAACGGCTGCCCGTCGTTCGCACCGAGCCAGACGACGTTGTACGCACCGCGGGTGGACGCGTCCAACACCGACCACGCCGCCGACACCTTCACGGGGCCGCCGATCGCCCACGTGCCGGCCATCGCAGCAACCGCCTGCAGCGTGAGGCCCACGACGAGCACGCCTGAGAGCAGCACGGTGCCGATCTGCCGGAACCCGAAGGAAGCTCGCCCCATGCCGCCGAACGCCGCAGCGAGTCCATCTCCGAGAACGAATGCCTCGCACACGGTCGCCAGCGCGACATACACGGGTGCGTTGGACGCCCACGCCGGGAGATATCCGGCCGAGGAGAGCCAGGCGAGCGCCAACGCCGCAACCGCGACGAGCGCGGCCCTCGTCGCCTGCCCTCGTCGCTCACCCCCCGCGAGCGCGAGGCCCAACGCGGCGGCGATCGGGAGGAAGAAGGCCGGACTCCACGCCCCCGGGGCGCGACCGAGAACGCCGCGCACGACCAGCCACGGATCGAGCTGCCCGATCGCCGACCACAGGGCGCGCCCGCCCCCGTCGGCGATCGTCGGCAGGAATGGAAAGAGGAGAATTGCGGCTCCGAGGACGCCGAGCGCGAGTAGCGCTGTGCCGCGGCGCCGAGCGGACCCCAAGACGAACGCGGCCAACGCGAAGACGGCCGCCGCGAGCACGATGCCCGGAGCGAATGCGACCCCGACCGCCAGCGTCACCGCGAACCCGACGACGAACCGCCATCGGGTGTCCGCGACGTCGCCCGCGGCGAACGCCACCTCGATCCGCTCTATCAGCGGCGGCAAGACGGCCAGAACGAACAGCATGGCGATGCGACCTTCGGAGACCGACCACAGCATCGGTGCGGACAGCCCGTAGGCTCCGGCGGCGACGACCGATGGACCGGCACGTCCCGTCCGACGGACGACGGCTCGGTAGCACAACACAGACGCGATCACAGGACCAACAACGACGATCGCCTTCTGCGCGAGCGCTGTCTGCGCGAGCGTCAGCGTGCTGATACCGCCGAGCGCAGCGAGCGCCGGGCTCGCCGCCAGCGTGCCCCCGAGGCCCGTGGTTCGGAACCCGGACACCAGCTCATGGAAGAAGCCACTCGGGCTCGACGGGAAGACAGGGAGCACGCCCCCCATCAAGACGTTGGGCGCCAGCAACGAGCGGAATGCGAATGCGCCGACGACGATGGCGACGAAGGCGGCGACGAGCACGGGATGCACCGACACGAACGACGCGGTCCGCTGCCGGAGCCGACGGGCCGAGGCATCGCCTACGTCGTCGTCCGCGAGCTCTCGTTGCTCCTCGATGATGCGCTCCGCGGTCTGGAACCACCGCGGGATGTGCAGCCCGGCGGAGGCGGTGAAGTGCCGCAACGACCGATCCGAGGCCGCGCGCGCCCGTTGGACCCGCCGACGGCGTCGCCACGTGCCCGCCAGATGCGCGAGGTTCCACCCGATCGCTCCGAGAAGCTCGTAGGCCTCTTCGAATCGCCGCGCGAGAGCCAGGAAGAGGAGTCGGAAGAGCGTGAGGATGACGCCGAAGGGCACGACCCACAGCAATGTGTGCGCCGCGTAGTTCTTGAGGACAGCCGCCAGCGCGACACGATCCTGCTCGGCGTACTCGGCGCCGAGATGCTCGCCATCGCCCCCGTCGCCGTGCGGAGGGCCGTGTTCCACCCGCGCCAGCGGGGTCATCACGACACGCCAT
Organism: uncultured Actinomycetes bacterium; assembly: GCA_963746995.1. GTDB lineage: Bacteria > Actinomycetota > UBA4738 > UBA4738 > HRBIN12 > AC-51. The sequence goes on along the minus strand of CAVVDF010000005.1, from coordinate 149,944 downwards.
CCCGCGACACGGGCGCGCCAGCACAGGTCGACGTCATCGAGCCCGAGCCGCTCGTCGTACAAACCAACCGAGCGCCAGACCTCGCGCGACACGAGCATGGCGCACCCATCCACCGCGAGCACCTCGAGCACACGGTCGAACTGCCCCTGATCGATCTCATCGGCCTGCAGCGGCGACATCGCATGCCCGAAGCGATCGACCGACCGACCGACGTCACGCAACCGTCTCGGCTCGTCGAGGTCGGCCACCTTCGCGCCGATGATCCCCATGCGGTCGTCACCCGAGACCGCGATCGCATCCACCAGCGCGGCGACGGCGTCCGGATCCAAGACGACGTCACCGTGGAGCAGCAAGATGTGGTCGGCATCCGTGACGGGCGGCAACGTGAGCGCCGACGCGAACGACGCCGCATACCCGCGCGGCTCGTCGTTGCGGATCACGCGCCCGTCGCCGAGGGCGCGCACGAGGAGATCGTGGGCCTCGTCCCCAGCGGCATCGTCGACCGCGAGCACGCCGAGGGCCGCATACGTCTGCGCCGCGAGTGCCTGGAGGCACCGACGCAGGGCGGGTTCCGCGTCACGCACGACGAGGATCGCAAGGACGGCGGGTACCTGTGCAGGCGGGCCGTCGGGTGAGTGGGAAGGGATGGATGCGCTCATGCGTGTGGCGCGGCGGGCGCGACGGGGAGCCTAGCACGGGGGTACCCCGGCATGCGAAAGGGGGGCCCGAGGGCCCCCCTCCGACGCGACGCGGTGATCAGCGCCGAGCGGTGCGCCGCTTTGCGGCGGGCTTGCGAGCCGCAGTCTTCTTGCGGGCCGCGGGCTTGCGCCGCGCTGCGGTCTTCTTAGCGGCCGGCTTGCGCCGCTGCCGTCTTCTTCGCCGCGGGCTTGCGCCGCGCTGCGGTCTTCTTCCGCCCCGCGGGCTTGCGCCGCGCTGCGGTCTTCTTAGCGGCCGGCTTGCGCCGGGCTGCCGTCTTCTTCCGCCCCGCGGGCTTGCGCCGCGCTGCGGTCTTCTTAGCAGCCGGCTTGCGCCTGGCTGCCGTCTTCCTCTTCGCCGCGGGCTTCCGCCGCGCTGCGGTCTTCTTGGCGGCCGGCTTGCGCCGGGCTGCCGTCTTCTTCGCCGCGGGCTTGCGTGCGGCGGTCTTCTTCCGCGCGGTCGCCTTCTTGGCGGCCGGCTTGCGCTTGGCTGCGCTCTTCTTACGAGGTGCTGCCATGCTGCCCCCTTCCCTACTCGGTGGTTCGGGTCTTCTGCGGGTGGCTCATCACGACGCCATTCGCTTGAGGCGCCGTCGCTCGCGCTCGCTCATGCCACCCCACACGCCGTAGCGCTCGTCGCGACGGAGCGCGTAGTTGAGGCACTCGATCCGAACGGAACACTCGCTGCAGATCCTCTTGGCGTCCCTCGATGAGCCTCCCTTCTCGGGGAAGAAGATCTCTGGGTCGTAGTCGCGGCACCGTGCTCGCTCTTGCCAAGGGATGTAGTGATGCACTCTTCAGCTCCCCCCGAAATCACACGCGTGTGATTCTGAAGGAAGACCCGCCCCGATGACAAGGGGTTCAACGAAGGAATCTCCTGCCTCATCCCTCAACTTTCAACGTCATCGTCCCGCCTTGAAGCGAAGGTGGCAAGCGTTTCGCACACGTTTATGCACCGTCAGCCTGGTTGACGAGATCGGTCAGCGTGGTTGACCGATATCGGCCGAAACGGCGTCCGCGACCCGCTCGATGCGGTCATACGTCGTCGTTCGAACCGCAGGGATGCGACCGATCGCGCGGATCGCGTCGTCGAATCGAGCCGGTGTCATCTCGATCCCCCAGTCGGCTCCAGCCATGCGCGAGATCGTCTCTTCCATCAGTGTGCCGCCGAAATCGTTGGCGCCGGCTTGCAAGATGGCTTGGCACGCTTCAACTCCGAGTTTCACCCACGACACCTGAACATTGTGGATAACGTCGTCGAGCAAGATACGAGCGACCGCATGCATGCGCAGCGTGTCCTCGAACGTCGGTCCTGGTCGCGCCGCACCGGCGAGATAGATCGGTGCGTTGCGGTGAACGAACGGCAGCGGCACGAACTCCGTGAACCCGCCCGTTTCCCGCTGGATCGACGCGAGTCGGCGGATGTGGAAAACCCAGTGTGGGGGCGCGTCGACGTGGCCGTACATGATCGTGGAAGAACTCCGGATGCCCAATCCGTGCGCCGTGCGCACGATCGATTCCCACGTATCGGCGGGCAATTTTCCTTTCGTCAGGAGCCAGCGGACGTCGTCATCGAGGATCTCGGCCGCCGTTCCGGGGATCGTGTCGAGCCCGGCATCGCGGAGTTCCTCGAGGAATGCGGCGTGTGACACACCGCGTTTGGCGGCGCCGCTCATGATCTCCATGGGGCTGAACGCGTGCACATGCATGCCCGGCACGCGTGCTTTCACGGTTCGAACCAGGTCCGCGTAGAACGTTCCCGGGAGGTCCGGATGGATGCCTCCTTGCATGCACACCTCGGTGGCACCTGCGAGCCAGGCCTCCTCGGCACGATCGGCGACCTCGTGCAGCGTCAAGGTGTAGGACTCCGCGTCGACCTCGCGCTGTGCGAACGCGCAGAAGCGGCACCCGACGTAGCACACGTTGGTGAAGTTGATGTTGCGGTTGCGGACGTAGGTGATCTCCGGGCCGACGGCCTCGGCTCGCAGGTCGTCGGCGACCCGGCAGAGTGCGGTGAGCGCCGAACCGTCCGCCCGGAAGAGCGCGAGCGCCTGCGCGTCGGTGATCGGACGCCGATCAACGGCGGCCCGCAGCGCGTCTCGGATGTCGGCGTCCAGCCGTTGTGGCTCGACGGTGGCGCGCGCCCACGCCGCGGTCACGGGATCGTCGTTCGCGAACGCCCCGTATACGTCTGCCGCGTCCTCTCGCAGGCCTGCCTCGGGTCCCTTCGCGAAGGTGAGGTCGATCATGCGGGGCCGATACCCAAGCTCGGGCACCTGCCATGCGATCGGGTCGGGTCGCTGTCCCTCCCGAGGGAACCCGGCTTCGTCCAGCAGCGCCCCGACGGGCGCGCGCATCGCGCCCGCGAGCCAGGGGTCGGGCCGCAGCGCGTACCGCGGGTAGATCGCGAGCCGCTCACGCAACACCTTGCCGCGCGCGGCCGTGGTCGCGGCGAGCGCGTCGATCGCCGGCCATGGCCGCTCCGGGTTCACGTGGTCGGGGGTGATCGGGGACACGCCGCCCCAATCGTTGATCCCGGCATCGAGCAAGCGGTGACGCTGCGCGTCGTCCGCGAGGTTCGGAGGCGCTTGCACGCTCACGTGGGGCCCCATCGCCAGCCGCGCCACCCCGATGGTCGCCCAGAACAGCTCGTCGCTCGGCTCGGGCGCCGCGTGCATCGCCGTGCCCGGTTTCGCCCGGAAGTTCTGCACGATGACCTCTTGTATATGGCCGTAGCGACGGTGGAGATCGCGGATGGCGAGCAGCGAAGCCGCACGTTCTTCGGTGGTCTCACCGATCCCAACCAAGATCCCCGTCGTGAACGGGATCGCGAGCCTGCCGGCGTCGGCGATCGTCCGCAGCCGCACGGCAGGCGTCTTGTCGGGGGAGCCGAAGTGTGGCCCGCCCTTCGCGGAGAGCCGTTCGCTCGACGTCTCGAGCATGATCCCCATCGAGGCGCTCACGTGCTTGAGGCGTGCGAGTTCCTCATAGGACATGACTCCCGGATTCAGGTGCGGCAGGAGCCCGGTTTCCTCGATGACGTGGATCGCGCTGGCGCGCACGTAGTCGAGCGTGGTGGCGTACCCGCGAGCCTCGAGCCAGGCGGCCGCCTCCGGGTACCGATCTTCGGGCCGGTCCCCGAGGGTGAACAGCGCTTCCTTGCATCCCGCTCGCGCTCCCGCCGAGGCGATCGCAAGCACCTCGTCGGCGCTCAGGAACGGGGCGTCCAACTTCGCCGGCGGCTTGGCGAACGTGCAGTAGTGACAGTGGTCGCGACATAGCATCGTGAGCGGCACGAAGACCTTGCGTGAGTACGTGATAGTGCCGCCCCACCCCAGGTCGCGCTGACGTGCTGCGATCGCGAGCAGGTCCTCGAGTTCCTCGCCGGTTGTCTCGAGCAACGCGGTCAGCTCGGGAAGCGACAGGGACTTGCCGGCGTCGGCCCGGGCGAGCGCGCGACGGCGCGCCGCAGGTGTGGTGGCAACGGGACCGTCGGCCATCGGCGGCGAGCCTACTACCCTTGGTTCCCTATGAAGGTCGTAGCGTTGGCGGGAGGGATCGGCGCGGGCAAATTCCTGCGCGGGATGCAGCGGGTCGTGCCGGGCGAGGACCTCACGGTCATCGTGAACGTCGCCGACGACATCGTGGTGCACGGGCTGCATGTCAGCCCGGATCCCGATTCGGTGACGTACTGGCTCGGCGACGCCTTCGACCGGGAGCGGGGCTGGGGTCGTCGAGGCGAGACGTTTCGGGCAACCGAGGAACTGGCGGCGATCGACCCCGAGCGGGCGTGGTTCGGCCTCGGCGACCTCGACCTCGGCACGCACCTGTACCGGACCGGGCAGCTGGCCGACGGGGTTCCGCTGTCCTTCGTGACGGCTCGGATCGCCGCTCGCTTCGGAGTGCGCGCGCGCCTCCTGCCCGCGAGCGACGATCCGATCGCGACGCGGATCGCATGCGTCGATCACGAGACGGGCGGGCCGGTCGAGCTGCACTTCCAGGACTACTGGGTACGCAGGCATGCGGCGGATGTGGTGCGGGACGTGCGCTACGAGGGCGCGGCCGACGCCCGGCCCGCGCCCGGTGTGCTGGAGGCCATCGCCGCTGCCGACGCGATCGTGCTGTGCCCGTCCAACCCAGTGGTGTCGATCGGACCGATCCTCGCGGTGCCGGGGGTCCGGGAGGCCGTTGTCGCCCGCCGCGCCGATACCACCGGTGTCAGCGGGATCGTCGGGGGTGCGCCCGTCGCGGGGATGGCGGACAAGCTGATGCCTGGCGTAGGGATCGAGGTGAGCGCGCTGGGCGTCGCCCGCCACTACCGCGACCTGCTCACCGGGTGGCTCATCGACGATGCCGACGCCGACGACGTCGCCGCGGTAGCGGCACTCGGGCTGCACTGCCGTGCGGCGGACACGATCATGGTCGACGACGACCGCGCGGAGTCGGTCGCCCGCGCCGCGCTGGAGTTGCTCGGATGAGCCTCGAGGTCCTGGCCGTTTCGGGCGTGCCCGAGATCGCCCCGGCGGACGACCTGGCGGGGATCGTCGGAGACGCGCTGACGCCGCACGGCCCGCGCGACGGCGATGTCGTCGTCGTCACGCAGAAGATCGTGTCGAAAGCGGAGGGACGGCTGGCACCCCTCGCCGACCGCGACGCGGTGATCGCCGCCGAGACCGTGCGGGTGGTCGCCGCGCGCGGCGACCTCGTCGTCGCGGAGACCCGCCACGGATTCGTGTGCGCGAACGCCGGTGTGGACGCCTCCAACGTCGCGGACGGTCTGGTCACGCTGTTGCCCGAGGACCCGGATGCGAGTGCCGCCCGGCTTCGGGAGGCGTGGTGCGAGCGATTCGGGCTGACCAGCCTGGGGGTGATCGTCACCGACACGTTCGGCCGGCCGTGGCGAGAAGGGTTGGTGGATGTCGCGATCGGCGTCGCCGGGATGCCCGCCGTCGTAGATCTCCGCGGATCGGCGGATCACACGGGCCGGGCGCTCGAGATGACCGTGATGGCGCTCGCCGACCAGCTGGCGGCCGCAGCCGGCGCGGTGATGGGGAAGGACGCGCGGATCCCGGTCGCCATCGTCCGTGGCGCCGCGCCGTGGGACGGGGAGGGCTCCGCGGCCGATCTGGTGCGCACGCCGACCGAGGATCTGTTCCGTGAGTCTCCCCTGCGTTCGCTGCAGGCGCGCCGCACGATCCGGGCGTTCGGCCCGGGCACGGTCGCGCGCGAGGCGGTGGCGGAGGCGATCCGTGCCGCGTGCACGGCGCCGGCGCCGCACCACACGCGACCATGGCTGTTCGTGGGGCTCGACGACGCGAACGCCAAGCGGCGCCTGCTCGATGCGATCGCCGAGGCATGGCGCGCGGATCTGCGGCGCGACGGCACCCCGACGGACGTGATCGAGCGGCGGATCGCTCGCAGCGACCAGATCCTCGGCGCCGCGCCAACCCTGATCCTTCCCTTCGTGCGATTCGAGGGTGCCCACCCGTACCCCGACGGCGAGCGTGCGGACGCCGAGCGGGACATGTTCCTGCTCGCAGGCGGCGCCGCGATCCAGACGCTCTTGCTCGCCCTGCACGACCAGACGGTCGCGAGCTGTTGGATCAGTTCCACGCTGTTCTGCCAGGAGGAGACTCGCGCCGTGCTCGGGCTCGACGACGCCTGGTTCGCGCTCGGCACGGTCGCCTGCGGCCCGATGCCCGAGGGCGGGGCCTCGCGGCCCCGCCCCCCGATCGATGCGTCAGACTTCCTGCGCTGGCCCTAGGCGAGCAGCCCGCGCACGAAATAGCCGATGAACAGGATCGAGACGAGGTACGTCAGGACGTGGACCTCGCGCCACTTGCCCTGCATCACCTTGATCAGCGAGTAGGAGACGAAGCCTGCCGCAACGCCGTTCGTGATCGAGTAGGTGTATGGCATCAGGGTGATCGTCAACAGGGCGGGGATCCCGATCGCCGCGTCCCGCCAATCGATGTCGCCGACGCTCTTCATCATGTAGTAGCCCACGATGATCAGCGCCGGCGCTGTCGCCTCGGGCGGCACGATGCCCGCGATCGGCGAGAAGAACATCGCCAACAAGAAGAGGGCTCCGACCACCACCGACGCGAGACCGGTCCGAGCACCGTCACCGATGCCCGCTCCGGACTCGATGTAGGTGGTGTTCGAGGACGACGAGGTGGCGCCGCCCACCGCCGCCGCGAGCCCGTCGACGAACAGCACGCGCTTCATCCCGGGCAGCCTGCCGTCGCGATCGAGCAAGCCGGCCTCCTTGCCGAGACCGACCGCCGTGCCCATGGTGTCGAAGAAGTCCGACAGCATCACCGACATGATCGCGGCGATCGCCGTCCAGAAGCTCAACACCTTGAATACCTCGAAGTTGAAGTTGCCGACGAGCGCGAAATCGGGGGTGGCGGTGATGCTCGACGGGAGCTGCGCGATCCCCGGGCCGACCGCATCCCAGATGTGCTTGTCGCCCCAGGCGATGTTGATCACGGTCGCGACCACGGTGCCGAACGCGATCCCGATCAGGATCGCGCCACGTACGTTGCGAGCGACCAGCGCCGCAGTCAGCGTCAGCGTCACGAGGAAGATCAGCACGCGAAGCGTCGTGAGATCCGGGTTGATCGTGACGACCGTGCCCGTGCCGGCGACCACGATGCCGCCGTTCACGAAGCCGATGATCGCGAGGAACAATCCGATCCCGATGCCGATCGCGAGCTTCAGGTCCATCGGGATCGCGTCCAGGATCATCTCGCGCACGTTCGTGAGCACGAGGATGGAGATCACGATCCCCTCGATCACGATCACGCCCATCGCCTGCGGCCAGGTGAGGCCGAGCTGGCCGACCAGCGTGAAGGTCACGAACGCGTTCAACCCGAGGCCCGCGGCGATCGCGAACGGGTACCTGCCCCACACGCCCATCGCGATCGACATGACGCCGGCCGCCAAGGCGGTCACGGTCAGCACCTGCGGGAACGCGAGGCTCGTCCCAGTGCTGTCGGGGATCGCACCGAGGATCGCCGGGTTGAGGAACAGGATGTACGCCATCGTCAGCCAGGTCGTCAGCCCGGCCAGGATCTCCGTCCGCATCGACGATCCGCGTTCGGTGATCTTGAAGAACCCGTCGAGTCCGCTCGGTCCGGGTGCGTCCGGAACGGAGACCGTCTGTCCTTCAGAGGTTTGCGCCACTGCCCCACCCCCTTGTGCGGCCGGCACGCGTCCACCGGCGCCCGCTGGGGAAGGCACGGCGAGCATAGGGACGGCGCGTCTGCCGCGCAACCGGGACGACGGACGGTACCCTTGCACAGCCGTAGATGAAGGAGACCGTGTGGCGCCCCCGAACGACGACCAGCGATTGACGAAGGCGGAGCGGAAGGAACAGGCGCGGCTCGAACGCGAGGAGATCGAGCGCAAGCGCTCGTCGCGACGCCGCAACCGAACCGTGTCGCTGGTCGTGGGGCTCGCGCTGGCGGCCATCGTGATCGGCGCGCTGGTGCTCCTTCGGCCGAGCGGCGGCGACGGCACGGCCGCAACCAGTCTCCCGCCGGGGGTGACGCTGCCCGATCCGGCGACCCTGCCCGGCGTGATGCGGACCGTCCCCCCATGGTCCAACAACCTCGAGCAGGCGAACGAGCGGCTCGCGATGCTCGGCCTCCCGGCACTGAGCGACACGATCCTGCATCACCACGTTCGGTTGTTCGTCTACGTCGACGGGCAACCCGTCGAGGTTCCCGCCGATATCGGGTTCTCACAAGAGATCCGGGTGTTCTCGCCGCTGCATACGCACGACGCGACCGGCACGGTGCACGTGGAGTCCGCCGATCCGAACTTCCAGCCGGTGCTCGGGCAGTTCATGGACGTGTGGGGGCTGTACTTCACGGCGACATGTCTGGGCGATTCGTGCAACGACGGCGACCGTCAGCTGCGCGTCTACCTGGACGGCCAACCGTTCGCGGGCGACCCGACCGTGCTGCCGCTCAACGACCAGGCGACGGTCGTGATCACGTTCGGCACCGAGGACCAACTGCCCAACCCGATCCCGGACACCTTCACGTTCGGCGCGGGCGGTTAGTCGCCGGGCACCAGATGGCGAAGGCCAAGAAGAAGCGTCGTCGGCCGGCTGCTGCGCGCACCACGTCGGCGACCGCTGCCGCGACCTCGAACGCCGGACGCCGGGAGAAGAAGGAGGCGAAGCGCGAGGCCAACGCCCGCGCCGCCAAAGCGGCGGCACGCCGCGGCACGTACCGCCGGGCCCTGATCGGCGGCTTCGTCGGCCTCTTGGTATTCGTCGCGATCTCGTGGTTCAACCGAGCACCTGCGCCGACGCCGCTGTCGGCCGAGACCTTGGCGGCGGCGACGGACGGCGGGTGCGGCGCGCTCACGCAGCCAACGACCGACCCGCAGCGCAATCACCTCGATAGCGGCCAGCCCTACGACTACACGGAGCATCCGGCCACGTCAGGTCCCCACGATCCTACGCCGTTACCCGACGAGCCGCGCGTCTACACCGACACCGGCTCGTACCGCGAGACGCAGGCGGTGCACTCCCTCGAGCACGGCTCAGTGATCATGTACTACCGCCCGAGCGCCGACCCACACGGACTGGCCCAGCCGGTCGTGGACGCGCTCACGACGGTCGCGCAGGGCAGTAGGGCGACCTACTTGATCCCGTACCCGGACCTCCCGGCGGGAGCCGCGCTCGCCTACACGGCGTGGAACCAGCTCCTCACCTGCCCCGCCGGGATCGGCGCGGCCGACGCGACGACGGTCGCGAACGGGTTCATCACGTCGTTCGCATGCACGTCGAACGCACCCGAGGGGAAGAACGGCCCCGGCTGCTGACCGCTACGTGACGGTGACGGTGCACGTCCCGTCGTCGCACGCGATCGTGCCGTGCTCGAAGGTCGCTTTCACCCCGCCCGCGTTGCGGGAGCGCACGCGGCTCAGCGGCATCCCCAGTGATCCGCCGGCACCGTTGCGATCCAGATATGTCTGTAGCACCTTGCCCCACAATGCATGCGCTCCCGTTGCCGGAGAGGCGTAGATCCGCCCGTGTGCGAACGACACGCGTGTGCAGGCGTCGCAGGCGGACCTGGACACCGCGAGGGATGCCGGCTCGCTGCTCGGCACGCCGAGCACGCCGGCAGCGGCTCCCACCGCCCGGAACTCCTCGTCGATCGGACCTCGCAACCACACGGTGAGGTGCGCACGGTTGTTGGTGTAGATGCCGCCCCGCGCGAAGAACTGCTGTGCGCCACCGTCCACGCTGCGCATCGTCGATGCGGGAAGGCCGGGCCGGCACCCGAGCTGGTCGTAGGTCGAGCGGATCGGACCACGGATCGTGCGATCGGCGTTGATCCACACGCGCTCGTCGTACCAGCCAAGCGCCGCCTTCAGCGCGCCACCCGAGACGATGGTCGACCCCGTCGACCCGACCACCGTTGCGAAGACGATCCGGCCACCGACGCCGCGCGTGATCTTGGCGAACCGTCGGACGGTACCGATCGAGCCCGTGTACGGCGCGAGACGCGCCGTCGTCTCGGCGGCGGTGTAGGTCTTGGTCCACGACGTCCACGGGTTCGCGCTGGTGGATTCCCCGGGGTCGCACACGCCCGTGAGCCATGGGATCGCGTAGGCATCGTTCCCGCTGTGCCAGACGTCCTGGACGCTGTCGGAATGCCCGCCGTCGGACGCGGCGTAGAAGGACTGGATCAGAGCGCCGCGATAGGTGATCACCTCACCGGCCGTCGACGACGCCGCGGCGACCCACCGATCGCCCGACGAACCGGCCTCACGGTTGGCCCCGATGTAGGTCTGGTCCGAGGAGCCGTCGGTGAGATCGCAGTTGCAGTCGGCGCGCAGCCCGTAGTGGCGCATCGCATAGGCGGCGTACGTCCGCGCGGCGACCGCTTGGGCGCGCAACGCCTCCATCGGCCACGAGGCAGGTACCTCGCCGAGACCCAGCAGGTAGTCCTCGAACCGGAGCCGGGCGATCAGCCGTTCGACGCACCCGTTCGCGTCGCCGCAAGACGTGAGGTTCATCTCGATCGTCCCTCGGGCGTATGCGAAGCCGGTACCCCAGATCGCGTCCGCCTCCGGGATGAACACGCGCGCGCCGGCGTTCGCGTAGCTGAGGACGAGATCCGTCCCCGGGCCACCCCAGCGGTGCCCGCCGACGACGCCGTCGGCGTCGCGGATCAACCACGAGCGAGCGTCCGCGAGCGCCCGCCAGGTCTGGCCGGCGGGGATCTTGCCCACCAGAGTGCCGACGTGCGGCTCCCCCTCCCAGACACGGACGGGACCACCCAGCGCCTTGAGATGCACGACGGTCCGGTCCTGGGTCAGGCCGACCCGGATCGTGCCGGGCAGGGCGATCCCCGTCCCCACCTCGGTGTGGCGGTAGAAGTGGCGGAGGATCTTGCCGTGGCTCCAGCCCATCTTGGCGAGGCCGTAGGCGCCCCACTGCGACATGCCGAGGCCGTGCCCGTTCCCGGAGCCGTAGAAGGAGAAGCTCGAGCTCGCTGCGGTTGCCGGTACCGCCGGCGTCGCCATCGACAGGCACACGGCGGCAACCGCCGCCACCCACGCACACCATCGACGCATCGACCTGCCGCTCCCGTCCCCGGCGGATGCCAGAACACCTCCAGGCATCGGCGGAGTCCGAAGGACCATTGAGTCGGACGAACGGGGGATGCGCCGACGGGCGAACGGTGAACCGTGTTCCTGACCGCCGCGCGTTGGGGCTGCGGCTCAGCCGGACGCCACCTCGTCGGCGTCCACCTTGGTATCCACCAAGTGCATCCCATCGGGAACGTGCGCGCCCGCCCCCAGCACGCAGGCGCGCACGTGGGCGGCGGCGCCCACGTGGGCGCCCGGGCCGACGATCGAATCGCGAACGGCCGCGCCGGCGCCGATCGACGCCCCGGGATGCACCACGCTGCTGTGGACCTCCGCGCCGTCGGCGACGCGAGCCTCGGCGCCGATCGCGCATCGCTCCCCCACCGTCGCTCCCGGCTCCACATCGGCGTTCGCCGCGATCCACGGCCGATCGTAGGTGACGCCGCGGACGCGCCCGAGCAGCAGGTCGGCATGCGCTTGTAGATACTTCTCCGGTGTGCCGAGGTCCATCCAGTAGCAGTCGCCCGGGAACCCGTAGACGGGATGCCCCGCCGCGATCACATCGGGGAAGATCTCGCGTTCGATCGAGATCGCGCGGTCTGCGGTCCAGGGCCGCAACGCCGCGGGGTCGAGCAGGTAGGTGCCGGCGTTCACGTCGCCGGGGACCGGCCGCTCGGGCTTCTCGCGGAACGCGGCGACCCGGCCGGTGGCATCGGTCTCCACGAGCCCGAAGGCGCGCGCGTCCTCGACATGGTGCAGCGCGATCGTGACCGCGGCGTCTCGCTCCCGATGGAACGCCAGCATCGCGGTCAGATCGAGGTCGGTGAGGATGTCGCCGTTCAACGCGAAGAACGGCTGGTCGCCGAGGGCCGGCAGCGCGTGCACGATCGCGCCGCCCGTGCCGAGCGGGTCGGTTTCGGTGATCCAGGTGATCGCCGGGTCGCCGTGTCGGGCCGCGATGAAGGGGTGGAACACCCGTTCGAGGTACGGCGAGCTCAGCACGACCTCGTGCACGCCGTGCCGCGCGAGGTGGTCCAACACGTGGTCGAGTCCCGGCCGATCGACGAGCGGGATCAGCGGCTTCGGCGTCGTCGCGGTCAGGGGACGCATGCGCGTGCCTTCGCCCCCGACCAGCACGACCGCCTTCATCGTCTCGTCACCCTCCCAAGCAGCCACGCCACCTCGGCGCGCACCCGCAACGCCGCCCACACGAAGGGCAAGGATAGGCCACCCCAGCCCTGGGCCCGGTGGGTGGCCCAGTAGCGATACAGACTGTCGGAATGCATCACCACGAGGCGGTGTGGCCGACGTTCTCCGCCGGTCGACACGCCGACGGCGTGGATCACCTCGACCTCGGGCGTGAACCAGACCTCCCAGCCCGCTCGGCCGAGCCGTGTCGCGATGTCGAGCTCCTCGGCGTAGAGCGCGAACCGCTCGTCGAACCCGCCGACGGCGTCGAAGGCTGCGCGTGGCAGCAGCATGCACGCGCCGCTCACCCAGTCGACCCGGCGCTCGCTGTCGCGATCCCAGCCCTCCATGCGATAGCGACGGGAGAACGCGTTGTCGCGGCGGATCAGCGAGACGAATGCGTGCCCGAACCCGTCGACGAGCCCGGGGAATCGGCGTCCGGTCGGGTAGACCGAGCCATCCGGGTCGCGCAGGAGCGGTCCGACCAGTCCGGCCTGCGGGTGCGAGCGTGCGAACCGGAGGAAGTCGGCGAGGGTGCCGGCGAACCACTCGGTGTCCGGGTTCAGGAACAGGAGGTAGGGAGCGTCGGTCATCGCCGCGCCCTGGTTCCAGGCGGGTGAGAGGTAGCGGTTCGTCGCGTTCCGCACGAGCCGCACGCCCGCGCGCTCGGCGGCGAGCTCGCTGCCGTCGCCCGAGGCGTTGTCGACGACCACGACGTCGAGCGACAGATCGCCGCGCATACGCTCGATCGACGTGAGACACCGGTCCAGCCACACGCCGGTGTTGAAGTTCACGATCACGACCGCGACGGCGGCCGACGAACCGGTCATCCCTGGGGCGAACCCTGCGCGATCAGCAAGATGCCAACCACGATGCACGCAACGCCCACCCACCCGAGCGGCGGGACGTGTTCGTGCAGGAACAGGATCGACGCCGCCACGATGATGACGTAGCCGAGGGCGGCGAAGGGGTACGCGAACGACAGCGACGCCCGGGACAGCGCGAACAGCCAGAGCACCGCCGAGCAGCCGAAGATCACGAGACCGAGCCAGACGAGCCCGGTCGTCGCGATCTGCTTCAGCGACGCGCCGGTGAGCGCGAGCTCACCGCCGTTCGCGCCCGTGACGTGGTTCATGCCGAACTTCAGGGTGACCTGCGCGATGGCCGCCAAGGTCACGGAGATCAAGATCAGGCCGATGGTCATCCGTGGGGTGCCTTTCTCGGTGGGAACGGTGTCGCTCATAGATCCTCCAACCGGACCGACACCGGGATCGAAAGCTGATCGCGCCTGCCGTCGGCCTGCTGGACCTCGAACGAGGAGCGCTGCTCCAAGACGTGATACACACGGTCGTTGTCGCGTGAGTGCGCCGCGACCGTGAGCCAATACTTGCCGCCGGTGACGGGGATCGGGCCGAGCGTGAACGCGAGCCGGCGCATACCCTCGACGGTGCCCAGGTCGACCCCGAGCCGTGCGGTGTCGTCTCCGAACACGAAGTTGTTCGCGGCGTCGTGCAGCGCGAACGACACCACGGGATCGACGATCGGGTCCGCCGCGCGGAGGTCGACCTGCAGCGTGACCGTCTCGCCCGACACGACGAGCCCGTCGAGGGGCCGTCCGTCGCGCAGCACCGCCACCTCCACGATCTCGACCTCCTTCGAGCCCTCTTCGCGCGCGTAATCGAGGTCGTGGTGCAAGATCGTGAATCGCATCTCGCGCACCACGTCATCCGACGAGCCGATCGCGTGGACCCTCCCGTGATCGAGCATCACGGCGCGGTCGCACAGCTGTCGGACGAGGTCCAGCGTATGGCTCACGAAGATGATCGTGCGTCCGTCGCGCTGGAAGGACCGGATCTTGTCCAGGCAGCGAGCCTGGAACGATTCGTCGCCGACCGCGAGCACCTCGTCGATCAGCACGACCTCCGGATCGACATGGACCGCGCAGGCGAACCCGAGACGGACCAGCATCCCCGAGGAGTAGAACTTCACCGCGGTGTCCATGAAGTCCTCGAGCTCAGCGAACCCGACGATGTCGTCGTACACGCGGTCGGTCTCCACGCGGGTGAGCCCCAGGAAGGAGGCGTTCAGGTAGACGTTCTCTCGGCCGGTGAGCTCGGGATGGAACCCGGCGCCGAGCTCCAGCAGCCCGGCGATCCGGCCTCGTTCGCGAACGAGCCCCGCGGTCGGCCGGAGGATCCCCGCGATCACCTTCAGCATCGTGGACTTCCCCGAGCCGTTGTGGCCGATCAACGCCATCGTCTCGCCCTCGGGGACCTCGAACGACACGTCGCGCAGCGCCCAGAAATCCTCCGCGCGCGTGCGACCCGACAACAGCCGCTGTTTCAGCGATGTCGGTTTCTCGCGGTAGATGCGGAAGCGCTTCGAGACCTCGACGGCCTCGATCGCCGCGCGGGTCACAGTTCCTCCGCGAAGTCGCCCGACATCGAGAAGTACAGCCGCCATGCCAGGTAGACGGCGACGAGACCGACGCCGCACGCGATCGTGAGGCCCACCGCAAGTTGCCCTGCGGAATACGGCGCCAGCACGGTGGTCGCATCGGACGAGTGATAGAGCGCCTTCTGGAAGCCCATCACGACCCACGTCATCGGGTTCAACAGGTACACCCGCCACGCGGTGATGTCGTATCTCGACTCGAGCATGCTGCGGTACACCGTGCCCGCCGAGTACACGATCGGCGTCATCCAGAACCACACGAGCAGCGCGAGCCCGATCAGGTGCTGCACGTCTCGGTAGCGCACGTTGAGCGCCGACACGAACAGCGTCATCGTCACCGTGAGCAGCAGGAGCGCAACGAACGCGATCGGGTACAGCCAGATCACGTTCGCCTGGAACCCGTAGCCCGTCAGCACGAAGAACGCGACCAGCACGCACGACTGCAGGACGAAGTCGACGAGACAGACGCCGACGGTCGCAAGCGGCAGGATCTCGCGAGGGAAGTAGACCTTCTTGACCAGGTTGGCGTTCGCGATCACGGACTGCGCGCCGTTCCCGAGAGCCACGGAGAACAGGTTCCAGGCCAGCAACCCCGACAGCAGGAACGCCGGGTAGTCGATGATCCCGGCATGCAGCACGTTCGACACGAAGGTGAAGACGGCGAGGAAGACGACCGGGTTGAGCAACGACCAGACGGCACCGAGCACCGATGCCGTGTACTTGACCTTGAGTTCCTTGCGGACGAGGTTCCACAGGATCTCGCGATAGCCGTAGAGCTCGCGGGCGCGCTGGCGGACGCGGAGCCGCGGCGGCTCGGATGTGCGTTCGGTGACGGCGCTCACGGCGGCGACGGGACGCTCCTCAACTGGTGTCGACGGCGGCGAACGCCGCGCACGCGCAGTCTAGCAACGCGTCTCCCACGGGCCAGGATGCGGTCATGACGGCTCCGTGAAGCTTTCGGCCGCGCGAACGTACGACAACCCGTAGCCGGCCTCGATGTGGGCGTGCGTCACCCCGATGTCTCGCAGCGCGGTCGCCCAGCGATCCATCGGCGCACGCATCGGGTCGTTGACGATGCGCATCGTCGCGGTCATCGCCTCGGCGTAGCCGTGCGCGGTGGCGTCCGAACCCGCGAGCGCCTCCGCGGCGGCGCGTGCGGTCGCGCCCATCCTGACGCGTCGGTCGCGATCGCCGACGAGCAAGGCGATCGCGGCGGTGAGCTCCTCGACGTCGGGCGGCCCCGGCGCGATCGCCAGCACGGTCCCGGCCGGCGCGTCGAGGTACGTGCCCGTGCCCGACACGATCGAGGGCTTCCCGAGCTGCATCGCCCGCGCGAGCGAACCACTGACCTCGCCACGATGCGGGTGACGAAGCTCCAGCACGATGTCGGCCGAGGCGATGTGCGCGAGGAACTCGTCGTCGGGCGCATCGAGCACCAGTTGGACGCGATCGCCGACCCCCGCTGCGCGGATCGAGGCCGCAACGTCGAACGCCGGATTCCTCCCCACGAGCGTGAGCTCGGCGCCGGCCGGCAGCGACCCGGCGGCGGCGAGGATCTCCTCGATCCCCTTCGTCGCGTTCAGTTCGCCGGGGGCAACGACCAGGGTCGAGGCGCCGCGGGCCGCCCGGATCGCCTCGCCGCGCTCCTCCGCCCGCGCGATGGCCTCGGGGGTCTCCACCGCCGGATGTGGCACCACGAAGATCGGCGTACGACAGCCGAGCTGCTCGAGGTATCGCCGGCAGAACTCGGCGTGCACGATGATCCCTCGAGCGCGACGCGCGACGGCCGCGGCCCACGGCATCCACATCGGTTCGCTCAAGGCGTCGTCACCGCGGAGCCGCTCGGCGGCATCTAGCGCCTCGCGGTGCAGCACCGCGTAGGAGTAGCCGTCGCCTGCCTCGGCGAGCCCGCGCGCGAACCCGTCGATCGCCATGTCGTGCAGCACGACGAGGCCCGGGTGCGACCACAGGAGCCGGAAGATGTTCAGGTGATACTCGACGCTGTTCCCCATCTGGTAGACGGCGAGCCGGTAGCGCGGGACGGTAGCCATCGCGTCGATCCCGACGGGCCAGATCGGCTCGACGGGGACCGGATACCCGATGCGCGCGAGCCCGTCGAGCACGGCGCGATCGTAGGTGGCGACGCCCGATGCGGCCGGCGGCAGCGGGCCGCAGAACGCGATGCGGTCCACTCGTTGGGCCCGCTGAGGCGGGCGGGCACGGCGGCCGCGCAGACGCATCCCGGTTCCTTTCAATCGAGCAGCGTGGCCACAACGTCGGGCCACGCCGGCACGGTCTCGATGAGCACGGCCTTGCCACGAGCGCCGAGTTCTCGCGCCCCCGCACGGTCGCGGAACAGCTCGTCGAACGCCCTGGCGATCGACCGTGCATCCGGGGCGGCGACGAGCCCGGTTTCGTCGTCCGTGATGAACTCCAACGGTCCTCCCGCATCCGCCAGCGTCACGACGGGTCGCGCGGCGGCCATCCCCTCCAGCGTCACGTAGCCGTAGTCCTCGTCGAACGGCCCGTAGTACACGCCGAGCGCCTGCAGATAGAGCTCACAGAGCCGGGCGTCATCGACATCCGTCGCGATGGTCACCTTGTCGCCGAGCCGATGCCGGTCGATCTGCTGTTGCAGGGCGGATTGATCAGGCCCACGACCGACGAGCAGGAGCTTGACGTCCGTGTGGACGTGGCGCATCGCGTCCACCACTAGCGCCTGGCGTTTGATCGCTTCGAGCCGACTCGGAAACACGATCACGTCACCGAGCGGCCCGGGCACCGTCGGCAACAGGGCATCCGTCATCGTGGACCGGTGGTAGAGCACCTCGGAACGGATCTGCAACGCGTTCCACAGTCGATCTTTGACGTTGCGCGAGTTGGTGAACACCCGCATCGCCTCGCCGAGCGCCACACGATCGGCGCGCCAGATCAGCTCGCGCACGCCCGGCCCCTCGTCCTGGTCCGACAGGTCGCCGTACGCCGGGTGATCCCACAATTCGTACGCCGATCGCCGCTGGTGGATCAGCCACACGATCTTTCTGTCGTGTCGCGCGAGGTAGGCGGGGAACTTCAACGCGATCGCTGCATCCACCGGCTGCCCGTCGGGCGCGGTGTTCAACTCGAAGCTCCGCCACACGGCCATCTGATGCGCGAGTTCGGTTGCGGGATACCACTTGCCCGCGATCGAGACCATCTCGGCCTCATGGCCCGCGGCGGCGAGCGCGTCAACGAGCGCCTCGGTGTGCCGCTCCGCGCCGCCGTGGGTGAACGGCGACTGCGGATGCAGGACCGCGATCCTCACGAACCGTCCTCGGGCTCGCCCGTATCCTCCTCGGCGGCGGTCACGCCCTCGAGGCGATCGAGCCGCTGGCGCAGCGCCTCGAGTTGTTGTTCCGCACTGGCGAGCCTGCCTGCGAGCGCAGCTGTGAGCTCGGCGTCCTCCGCGATCAACCGGTCGTACCGTCGAGTGACGAATCGCAGCAGGCGGAAGGTGATGAACTTCACCCGTCGCTTCATCGGCGTCGACGCGTCGAGGTTGGGCTCTCCGAGGGGGATCAGCACGCGCTCGTCGGCGCGCAGCCGCCCGACCATGTCCAGGATCTCCTCGCGGATCCCCGCGGCGCCGAGATCGTTCGCGCCTTTGCTTTGCGCCCAATACAGACTGCGTTCCAAGTCTTCCTGGGCGTCGGTGTCGCGCGTTTCCCCGTCGCTCATCGCGCGCAGCCTAGCAAGGTCGTCCCTGGACCCTCGCGTCAGTTCGGCGGGAACCGCGGTCCTCGGCAATCCGTCCGCTGCGGCAAGGGGTCGGGCGGGCGCGGCGATTGCGAGAAGTCGAACGCCGACAGCATCGGCGTCGCCCGGCGGTCCCGGTGTGTGAGGTAGGGCCGCAGTCGCCAGTTGTCCTCGATGAACCGCATCACGCTCGAGAACTCGCCCTGCTCGTGGCTCACCTTCCCCTCCTCGCGTACGGGCTAGATCACGAGCAGCGGCACCCGGAACCCCAATCCCATGTCGTCGACTGCTCGGCGGCGGCACGTGATCGTAGAAGCCGCCCTAGTCGTCCCACGTGAGGAAGATCGCGGTGTCTCTTCCACATGGGGCACGCATGATCGCGTCGATCACCCTCGTGGTCCAGTTCTCGCCGTGGCAGAAGGAGTACTCGGGGTGCTCGGAGAATGCGAACTGCGGCGTGATCCACGTCACGGGCGGCAAGCGTGTTCGCGCGGATGTCGTCGACGACGCGCTCGCATCGGGCAGATGTGCTTCGCCCATTGCTCCGGATCGTTGCGGTATGCGCCGATCGCCGAGTACGCCGACCAGATGTAGCCGCGCGCCGTTCGCCCGCGGCGTAGTATGCCCACGGGATGTCCCTCTGCGCGACAGCAGGTCGCCCTCGGTCTGGAAGTCGAAGCACGGTGGGACCTTTCACACGTCGCCCTCGGTGTCCTCGACCTCGACCACCTGCTCTTCGGTGCGTCGCACCCCCACGTCTTGTAGTCGACCTGTTGAGGCCGGCGCGTCCGGGTTGTCGTGCGCG
Source organism: uncultured Actinomycetes bacterium (assembly GCA_963746995.1). GTDB lineage: Bacteria > Actinomycetota > UBA4738 > UBA4738 > HRBIN12 > AC-51. The sequence continues at coordinate 130,450 of CAVVDF010000005.1, read as the reverse complement.
CCGCCCGACTGCGCGGCGATCGTGTAACAGTGGTTCGGGAACGACGGGCCCCTCACCGACGCGAAGAACTCGGTCACCGAGCACGTAGTCCGAGCCCAATGCCAGTAGTTCGGCAGCTGCTCGGCCCGGCATCTGCGTGAACGCCCAATCGCCGGCAGCGGTCGCCTGGTTGAACCCGTCCATCTTGCCGTTGTCGTACGCGAGCGCCGCCGCATAGTACGTGCGGGATGTCGTGCGGCACCCGCCGTCGTACCCCGCGTGAGCGGGCGCGCATCGTCCCGTGGTCCTTCGCCTGCCGTCTCGCCGTTCGCTCCCGGGAACCGCGCCGAACAGGTTGTCGAACGTTCGGTTCTCCTTGACGAGGAACACCACGTGCTTGATCGGCGTGACCGTGTCGAAGTCGTTCGCGTCGACGACGGGGGCGGCCGACGGCTCGACGGTGGGCGTCGCGGAGATGTTGGGCGTGCTCGACGTCGACGTCGATGCGTCGCCCGAACACGCAGCGGCCGCTATCGCGAACACGAGGAGCACAGGAACGAGGCGACGCATCTGCTCAGTCCTCCGGTGGGGGCGGATCCCAGATCGCACCGCGACAGTCGGTGCGCAGCGGCTGCGGGTCGGGTGGGAGCGGCGACTGCGAGAAGTCGAGCGCGCCGCCGAGGCCATCAGCGATCCGGTCGCGCCGTGTCAGCTGCGTGAGACCCCAGTTGTCCTCGATGAACCGCAGGACGCTCGAGAACTCGTACAGCGTGTGGTCGATGTAGCCGCCGCGTGCGTACGGGCTGAGCACCATCGTCGGCACCCTGATCCCGAGGCCTGCGTCGTCGAGACGGATCGGCGGCACATGATCGTAGAAGCCACCGTAGTCGTCCCACGTCATGACGATCAGGGTGTTCTTCCACGCGTCGGAGCGCATCAACGCGTCGATGACCTGGATGGTCCAGTTCTGGCCCCAGCAGAAGTTGTACTCGGGATGCTGGGACAAGGGGAACCGCGGGGTCACCCACGTGACGGGCGGCAGACGCTCGGCCTCGATATCGCGAACGACGTCGTCTACCGGTCGGATGTGCGCACCCCAGAGCTCCGGGTCGTTGCGATACCGCCCGATCGCCGAGTACGCCGACCAGATGTAGCCGAGCTGGCTATTCGTCGCCGCGTAGTAGGCCCACGGGATTCCCTTCGCCGTTGAGCAGGTCGCCCTCGGTCTGGAAGTCGAAGCACGGCGCGACCTTCACCATGTACCCCTCGGGATCGACCACCTCGACGTAGCCATCTCGTGCGATGTCGCAGCCCCACGACTTCGCGTAGCCCGCCTGCTGCTGTTCGGCGAGCGTGCGGCGGCGGCTGCCAGGGTTGTCGAGCGCGCCCACCCGAGGTGGCCGCGATCGAGAACATGTGGTTCGGGAACGACGGGCCAACCGCCGAGGCGAAGAAGTTGTCGGCGATCGCGTATCGCTTGGCCCACGTCCCAGTACGCGCTGATCTGGTCCTTGTGCAACTGCGTGAACGCGCCCTCGTCGGCCCAGGTGGTCTGGTTGAACCCGTTCATCAAGCCCGCCGTCGATCGAGGCGACGTTGCAGTTGTAGCAGTGCGGCAGGTCGTGAGCTCGCTGCAATTTGCCCTTCGTGATCGGTCGCATCGTCCCGTCGTCGTTGGCCACCGTCGCTCCGTTCGCGCCCGGGAACGTGCCGAACATCGAGTCGAAGCTGCGGTTCTCGATGATGAAGAAACACGACGTGCTTGATCGGGGTCCTCGTCTGGAATCGGTGGCGTCGACGGCGTCGGGCAGGGCTGCGGTGACCGGGTCGGGGGGCGCATCGAGCAGCTGCCCGGTTACGGGATCGACCGTGCCGGGCGGGCCGTCGGCGCGGCGCGGCGCCTCGCCCGGGCGCGGTATTCGCGCGCAGCGCACGCGACCGCCACCGCAGCAGGACAAGCGCGGCGGCGATGAGCGATCGGGTCGAGGATGCGGGAGCGGCGGTTCGGGCATCGGCCGCAAGCCTACCGGCCAGTAACTCGTCCAGCGCCGCATCAAGGGCGGGAACGCCGGAAGCGACAGGTTCTCCACGAACACGCTGACGAGGGCGGATCGCTCGGGCCGCGGCGCCGGCAAGCCGAGGTCGGCGGCGTGCTGGCTCGACGAGCCCCGCTCGAACCCGCCGCGTTCGCGAGGCGCGTGCGACGTCGAACCACGTCGTCGCTTCGGGACCGGCGAGGTGGTACGTGCCGTACCGCCCGGTCAGCGCGAGCGGGAGCACCCGCTCGGCGAGATGCGGCACGGGTGTCGGCGAGCCGACCGGTCGGCGAGCCCGCCGCCGGCTCGCCGCGCGCAGGCGCGCGAGCTGCCGGCCAGATGATCGTGCCGCCACCGAAAAGGAACCCCGTCCGAACGATGAACGCCGCCGGCAGGTCAGGCACGAACCAACCGCTCCCCGGCGAGCTTCGATCGCGCGTACACGCCGCGCGGGCTGGGCTCGTCGATCTCGTCGTAGGGCGTCGCCTTCGCGCCGTCGAAAACGTAGTCGGTCGAGACGTGCACCAGCATAGCTCCGCACGCTCGCGCGGCGAGGGCGAGCGACTGCGGGCCCTGGGCGTTGTCGCGGAACGCCCGCGCCGGCTCGGTCTCGTACGCATCCACCGCGGTAAAGGCGGCGCTGTTGACGATCAGGTCCGGCGCCACGTCGGCGACGCCGCCCATCACCGCATGGTGGTCGCCGATGTCGAGATCGGCGTGGGCAGTGCGATCACGTCGTGGTGCGCCGGGACCGCGGTCGCGGAACGCCCGGCCGAGCCCGCCGCCGGCGCCGGTGACGACGATCCTCATCCGACCCCCTGCGCCGGCCGCGGCCGCGTGACGACGTCGACGTTGTGCGCCCGTAGAGCCACTCGCGATGGTCGCGATACCAGTCGACGGTCGCCGCGAGGCCCTTCGTCGAACCCGACCGTGGGTCCCATCCGAGCTCCGCGCACGCGCTCGGAGGTCACCCCGTACCGGAAATCGTGCGCCGGGCCGGTCCGGTACGAACGAGATCAGATCCTCGGACGCGCCGACGAGCGCGACGATCCGCTCGGCGAGCTCGAGGTTCGACAGCTCGGTTCCCGCGCCGATGTTGTACAGCACGCCGGGCTCACCGTGTTCGAGGACGGTGATCGACGCTCGTACCCAATCGGCGACGTGCAGGAACTCCCGCCGCTGCTCGCCGTGGCCGTAGACCGGCACCGGCATGCCCTCGAGCGCCGAGATCGTGAACGTCGGCACGACGCGCTCGATCTGGCGCGGCCCGTAGGCGTTCGTCCCCCGCACGACCGTCACGTCAACCTCATAGGTGGTGCGGTAGACGGTGCAGAGCAGATCCGCCGACGCCTTGCTGAGGGCGTACGGCGACCGCGGCGCCACCGGCGCGTCCTCGTCGAAGCGTCCGCCGTCGGGCGCCCCGGCCCCGTAGACCTCGTCGGTCGAGATCATCAGCATCCGGATACCGGCCGCCCGAACGGCCTCGAGGATCGATTGGGTGCCCATCAGGTTGGTCTGCAGGAAGTCGCGGACCTCGTCGATCGAGCGATCCACGTGCGACTCGGCGGCCGCATGGACCACGGCGTCGACGTCACCGACGACCTCCCGCACGAGATCCACGTCGTTGACATCACCGAGGACGAAGCTGAACCGCCGGTCACCGTCGTGCTGATCGAGGTTCGCGCGCGTGCCTCCTGCCGACAGTCGATCGAGCACGGTCACACGGCGGTCGGGGTCGGCGAGCAGCGCATCCACCAGGTGGGACCCGATGAACCCGGCGCCGCCGGTGACGAGGATGTGATGGAAGGTCATCGCAAGGTGGCCGGAGCCGGGATGGAGTCTAGCGGCCGTGCTGCGCCGCACGGCGCAGGACGGCTGCGGTCGCTCGCGCCGCGCGTTGCCACGTGTACGTGGCGACGCGCGCCGTCCCCGCCGCACGCAACACGTTGCGGAGGTCGGCGTCGCCAAGGAGCTCGTCCAGTCCGGCCGCGATCGCCGCTGGGTCGAGCGGATCGACGAGCACCGCGGCGTCGCCCGCCACCTCCGGCAGTGACGACGTGTTGGATGTGAGCACGGGGACGTTGGCCGCGAACCCTTCGAGCACCGGGAACCCGAACCCCTCGGCAAGGGACGGGTACGCGAGCACCTCCGCGCCCGACAGCAGCGCACGCCGATCCGCGTCGTCGACGTACCCGAGCCGGTGCACGGACCCTCGCCGATCGGCGGGAGCCCCTCGATCGCGGCGTGACCCGTGCGGCGTACTCGGGCGCCCATCGAACGGCGCCGCCCGCGATCACGAGACCGACGTCGCGTTCGGCCAGGAGCCCGAACGCCTCGACCAGACGCTCGAGGTTCTTGCGAGGCTCGAGCCCGCCGAGGAAGGCGATGTAGGGCCCTGAGATGTCGAACCGCGCGCGTAGCCCGTCGACCACGGTGGACTCGCCGGCGTGAAGGCCTCCGCGTCCGTGCCGTGCGGCACCACGCTCACGCGCGCATGCTCCACGTCGTGCCGCGCGAACAGATCGTCCCGTGTCGCCTCGCTCGGGACGATCACGGCGGCAGCTCGTCGAAGCCAGACGGCGAAGGCCCGGCGCCAGCGTTCGTTGTGGTGCGGCGCGGTCTCGGGCATCGTGTCGAACGCGAGGTCGTGGACGACGAGCACGACGCCGCGCGACCGCGTCGGGGGTGGCAGGAAGTTCGTCGCGACGAGCAGATCACTCGCACCGGCGAGCCATTCGTACGCGGCACGTGCAGCCGCGCGGCAACAGGACCGAAGACACGGGAGGGGAGCCTGGTGGCGTGCTCCGTCAGGTTGGGCGACCAGCCCGAGAACCGCCGACCGCGCCGACCGACGCCGCGGACGTCGAGGTACCACGCCACGAACCGGTCCTCTGCCATCGCGGGAGGCAGATGGCGCAACAGAGCCTGCGTGTACATGCCCGACCCCGGTTCGCCGAGGATCGATCGCCGGACGTGCGTCCACGCTGACGCGCACGATCAGTCCACCTCGACGCGACTCTGATCCCCGACCACGAGCCGGTGCGCCCCGCGGGTCGCGGTGCGCCTAACCTCGACGTTGCGGCCGAGGATGGAGCCGTCGAGCGCGTCGACCTCCTGCACCGTGCAGCCGGCCATCAAGATGCTGTCTCGGATCGTGCTGTCTCGGATCGTGCACCCAGGCTCGAGCGACACGTTCGGACCGATCGTCGATCGTTCGATCCGGCATCCGCCCCCGATCACGACCGGCCCGACCAACGTCGAGGCCCGCACGACCGCACCCGCCGTCACGACGATGTTCCCGTCGAGCGTCGTCTCGTGGTCGACGTCGCCGGCCACGGCCGCCGCCCGCGTGGCGAGCAGCATCCGATTCGCCTCCAACAGGTCGTCGGGCCGGCCGGTGTCCTTCCACCAATCGCGCAACATCCGCACGCGCACGGTCCGGCCGTGGTCGATCAGCCACTGGATCGCCTCGGTGATCTCGTACTCGCCTCGCCAGCTCGGGGCGAGCGTCTCGCAGGCCGCAAGGATCGAGTCGTCGAACAGGTACACGCCGACCAACGCCAGGTCCGACACGAAGGATGTCGGCTTCTCCACGAGGCGTACCGCTCGCTCGCCCTCGAGCACAACGACCCCGAAATGCGACGGTTCCGGCACCCGCGCGACGAAGATCTGGGCATCCGGCCGCGTCCGCTCGAACTCCTCGACGAAGCCACCGGACGCCCTCGAGGAGAACGTTGTCGCCGAGGTACATCAGGAATGGCTCACCCCGGACGAAGTCGGCCGCCGTCAGCACGGCGTGCGCGAGCCCGAGCGGGGCGGCCTGCTCGAGGTAGGTCACCGACACACCCCAACGCGAGCCGTCGCCGACGGCGGCGCGGACCTCGTCGCCGGTCGCGCCGATCACGATACCGACGTCACCGATGCCGGCGTCGCGGATCGCGTCGAGCGCGTGGAACAAGATGGGTTGCCCGGCGATCGGGATCAGTTGCTTGGCCTGCGTGTGCGTGAGCGGACGCAGCCGCGATCCCTCGCCACCGGCCAACACGAGCGCGCGCATGCGCGCGAGTCTATGCCGTCGGGGTCGGGCACTCGGTCGTCGCGCCGCCGCTGGATCCTCCGCCCGCGTCCGGCCCCGTGGGGTGATACCCCTTCGCGATCACGACCGCGACCCGTTCGTCGAGCCCTTTGACCGCCACGAGCGGCAGGCCGGGGAAGTACGTCGCCGCGACCCTCGCGTACGCCTCGGCACCCGGCCGGTATGCGATCGCCGCACCCTGGACATGCGACGGGCGATCGCCCGTGCGCACCCCGGGGCTCACGTCGAAACCGGCGCCGGACAGGACCGCCTCCGCCTCGGCCGCACCGACCGGGTTGCCGGTGTCGAGCACCAACACGGTCGTGTTCGCCTCCGACGGCGCCGTTGAGTCGAGCTGGGTTCCGACGCCGCTGATCGACCGGCCCTCGCGGATGGCACGGAAGATGTCCCGAGCGGCAGGGTCCATCACCACGACCGACTGCGTGCCCACCATCTGCGGCGTGCCCGGCACCGAACGGAACTCAACCGCGCCGGTGCTCAGGCCGCGCAGTTGTCCGACGAGGTACACGAGATCGCCTGGAAGGAATCCGCGGTCGCGATGCAAACTGGCCAGCACGGGTCCGACGAGACCGGGCGCTTTGGCGAGCTGGGCCGGTGCGAGCATCTGATTGATCACCGCACGCATGAACTGTTGCTGCCGTCCGATCCGCGCGAAGTCGGGGACCAGGTCGCAGGGCAGATGACGCGAACGCACGTACGCGAGCGCTTGGTCCCCATGGAGTTGCTGACATCCCGGCACGACGTCCAATCCGGTGAACGGGTCAACGATGTGGCCCGGCGTTCGGTAGTAGATCTGCGTGGGGTTGCCGTTCGCGTCGGCGCCGCCCTCGACCCACCCGGGCGTGTTCACGTTGTAGGCCGGGATGCACATCTCGACACCGCCGAGCGTGTCGACGACCTTCTGGAACCCATTGAGATCAACGTAGAGATAGTGATCGATGCCCAGGCCGGTGAGCTTCGTGACGGTGTCGGCAACCCGTTGTGGGCCGCCTCCCGCGATCCCACCCTCGAACGCGGCGTTGATCTTGTCCATCCCTTGGCCGGGGATCGCGACCCACAGGTCCCGGGGAAACGAGACGACGATCGCCTTCTGTGCCGCGGGGTCGGTGTGGACGAGCATGATCGTGTCCGACCGCACGTATCCGCCGATGTCTTGGTTGGTACCGAAGTCATGCTGCTGATCTGCCGAGAGCCCCGAGCGGGAATCTGATCCCAACAGTAGATAGTTACACGCCTCGGTCGCGCAGGAGCTGGTGGCGCGCGGCGCCTCGCCGTCGGGCGTCGTCTGGGTGAACGTGTCCGAGTCTGTGCCCACAGAGCGCAGCGAGTACCAGCGAGCGGCGACGCCCGCGACCGCGAGCCCACCGACGATCGACAACGAGGCTGCGATCGCCACAAGCACGCGAACGAAACCGCCGGTGCGACCGGCATCGGTGGTCATGATCGGCAAGCCTACGAGGTGGTCACGACGAGCCAGCGTCTCGCCGATGGTGTTCGTATGGCGGTTCCGTGGCGCATCACCTCGCACGTGCGATGATGCGCGCGCGCCCGGCCGAGGCGGGCGCGGGAGGAAGGAACGAGGAGATGGCTACCGACCCGCTGACCGTCGTCGCGGTCGCGTTGCGCGACGATGAGCTCGCCGCGCTGGACGACGACGCATTCGCGGTCCATCGCGTCACCGACCTTGCCGCCGCGGACGTGCGCGACTGCGACGCCATCGTCTTGTCTCTCGACGGTTCGGCGCCCCTGGAGTCCATCAGCCAGGCTCGCCGCCTCGCACCCGACGCGGCCATCGTGGTCGTGACCGATGCCACGAACGAGGCCGACGGGACGATCGCTCTGCACGCCGGCGCCGAGGACCACCTCGTGCGCGACGCTGCGCTCCCGGGCCTCTTGCCGAGGGCGATCCGCTATGCCTGCGGCCTGCGCAGGATCCGCAACGAACTCGCAACGGTCGACGAGGCCACCGCCCTGCCGAACCTCCGGGGTTTCGGTGCGATCGGCGCCCACTACCTGCGGATGGCGGACCGTCTCGGTCAACCCGCCGTGTTCGTCTTCGTGCGGTTGGAAGACCACGCCGAGGTGCTTCGTGACGAGGGTCCGGATGCGGCCGATCGGTTGGCGGCGGACGCCGCCGACGTGATCTTGCAAGCCGTGCGCGACTCCGACGTCCCGGCGCGGATCGCACCCGACACCTTCTGCGTCCTGTTGACCGGCGACGCCGAGGGAGCCGAGTCGCTGGTGCTCTCACGACTCGTCGAGGCCATCGCCACCCAAGACACGCGCCGACCCGAACCCCGCCCCGTGTCGCTGGGGGTCGGAACCGCGCGATACCAGCCGGGGTCGGGCACGCAGCTCGGCGAGATCCTGGCCGACGCGGTTCAGGGCCTGTCGACGAGGAAGTCGGCGTAGCACAAAGCCAGTATCTGTTGCTGCGCACGCTTTCCGTACATCAAGCGCCTTTTGCCTGCTCTTAGGCATCCCTTGCCGCCCCCCTGGGCTCGCCCCACCTAGGTTGAACGTTGTCGAGAACCAGGACGTCAGGAGGACGGTCATGAAGCAACGCTCAGCGATGATGGTGGCAGCAGGACTGGTGCTCGCGCTCGCCCTCGCCGGATTCGGGCTCGCGATGGGGATGACCGGCCCGAGCGCCGATGCGACGGCGCCGCTGCATCACCGGAAGCCGATCGTGCACACCACCACCCGGACGGTCACCGTCCACCGATCCGCCAGCCAGGCGCCGGCGTTGTCCGGAGGGGCCGTCGTCACAACGACGTCGGCGGGCAGCTCCGTTTCCGCCACGAGCGACGACAGCTTCGAGAGCGAGACGGGCGACAGCTACGAGAGCGATGGAACAAGCGGCAGCTCGATCGGCGGGTACGAGGGCGGCGATGACTGAGCGCGCGCGTCGGACTCGCTGGTCGAAGCGTCGGCTCCGAGCGCTCGCGTGGGCGACGGGAGGGGCCACGTTCGTGCTGGCCGCCGCCCCGCTGGTTGCCGCGCCGAAGCCCCCCGTCGATAGTGCGCGTGGGCCGCGACAGCCGGCACGCCGGGTGATCGAGCGGCACATCACGCGCCGGATCATCATCGTCGACCCGGTGGCGAGCGTCCCAACCTCCACCGCCACAGGTGGGGTCACCGTGCAAGCACCTGCCGCGGCGCCCGCCCCCGCCCCCGCGCCGCCGACTACGACCACCGGTGGTTCATGACGTGACCCGCACCGAGACCTTCCGCGCGATGGGGACCGCCGTCGCCGTCCTCGGACCCGACCAACGCGGATTCGATGGTGTGGTCGATCTCGTACGGCGCCGATTCGCCGGCGAAGAGCGACGATTCTCGCGGTTCCGTGTCGACAGCGAGCTCACCTCGGTGAACCGCGCGAGCGGCGCGTGGACGACCACGTCGGCGACGTTCGCCACGGTCATCGACCTCGCCCTTGCGGCCGCGGCCGCCACGGACGGCCTGTTCGACCCGACCGTGCACGACGCCCTCGTCGCCGTCGGGTACGACCGCGACTTCGACGAGGTGCTCGCGGGCGCCCGCGGCGCGGTGCACCCGGCGATCCCTTGCGGACGGTGGACCGAGATCGAACGATCCGGCGGGGCGCTGCGACTGCCGGCCGGCGTCCATCTCGACCTCGGTGGCATCGCCAAAGGATGGACCGTGGACCGAGCGATCGACGACGTGCGGGACCGGCTTCCCTGGGTGGGGATCAACGCGGGCGGGGATCTTCGGCTCACTCGGCGATACCGACCCGATCGACGTCGACGTCGAGGATCCGGACGATCCGGCAACCGCCCTGCTTCGACTCAGCCTTGCCCGCGGCGCCCTGGCCACGTCCTCCACGCGCAAGCGTGCGTGGGGCGACTACCACCATGTGATCGACCCGGCGACGGGCGCGCCCGCACGCACCGAACTCGTTCAGGCGACCGTGTGGGCACCGACCTGCGCCGACGCCGAGGTCGCCTCGACCCACGCGCTGCTGCTCGGGTCCAGCGCGGCGACCCGCTACCCCTCGGTGCTCGTCACGACGGCCGGCGACGTCGTCATCTCGATGTCGGCCGACGCCGGGGTGGCCGCATGACGATCTGGATCCTGTTGCGCGCCGCCGGGATCGGCGCGTACGTTGCGCTGTGGCTGTCGGTGGCCTGGGGACTCGTCGCGACGACGGGCGTGGTGAAACGCCACATCTCGAAACCTTCCGCGAACCTGTTCCATGCGTTCGTCGCCACCACCGGGCTCGTGCTGTTGGCCGTACATCTCGGGCTGCTCGTCGTCGATGCGTTCATGCCGTTCTCCGTGCTCGACGTGCTCGTGCCGATGCGGTCGACGTTCCGGCCGCTCGCGATCACCGCAGGCGTCATCGCGATGTACGCGGTGGTGCTGCTGATGGTGAGCAGCTGGCTGCGCGGCTCGATCAACACCAGGCTGTGGCGCACGATCCACTTCATCGCCGTGCCGGCGTTCATCCTGGCGTTGCTGCACGGCGTGTTCGCGGGCACGGACACCGAGCGGCCGTGGATGGTCGCCATGTACGCGACGACCGGCGTGATCACCTTCTTCCTCGTGGTGGTGCGCGGTCTCACGGCCGACTACCGACCGCCGCGGCCCGCGCCCCCCGTGCGGGAACCCCGTCCGAAGGCGGCTGCCCCCACCCCGTAGCGCGAGCGCGGCTTCCGTCGTTGCTAGGCTGCGAAGGTGCGAGAACGCGAGGTCACCCGCACGCGCGATCGCGTGTTGATCGACGCGGGGCTCACGCTCGCGTCCGAGCTCGACCTCGACGCGGTGCTCCAGCGCATCGTCGAGCTTGCGACCGAGATCACCGGGGCCACCTACGGCGCCATCGGCGTACTCAGCAACGACCGACGGATCGAGCGCTTCGTGACCACGGGCATCAGCGACGAGGAACGCGCCGCGATCGGGGATCCGCCCACGGGCCACGGCATCCTGGGTCTGCTGATCGACATCCCACAGCCGATCAGGTTCCCCGACCTCTCGCTCGCCGAGCGGTCGATCGGATTCCCGCCCAACCACCCGCAGATGCGATCGTTCCTCGGCGCCCCGGTGCGCGCGCTTGGCCAGGTCTACGGCAACATCTACCTGACCAACAAGCGCGACGCCGATGTGTTCACCGACGACGACGAGGCGGCGCTCGTCGTGCTCGCCACCCAGGCGGGCGTCGCGATCGAGAACGCGCGGCTGTACGAGGAGATGCGCAGAGCGGAGGTCGAGCTCCGCCGGCTCGACCTCCTCGAGGAGCGCGAACGGATCGCCAAGGAGCTGCACGACGGGGTCGTGCAGTCCCTGTTCGCGGTGGGCATGGGCCTGCAGGGTGCGGCCGCGCTGGCGCACGACCCAGAGATCACCGCTCGGTTGGAGAACGCCGTCGAGGACATCGATCGCGCGATCCGCGACCTCCGGAACTACATCTTCGGCCTGCGCCCCGGCATCCTCGCCGACCGGCAGCTCGACGACGCGATCCGCGAGCTGTGCGGGCAGTTCGAGGAACGGACCGGCGTCGTCACGGTCCCGGTCGTGAACGGTCAGGTCGCGGCCGAGATGGCATCACAGGCGAGCGATGTGATCCAGCTGATCCGGGAGGCGCTGTCCAACGTCGGGCGGCACGCCGACGCGACCACGTGTCGCGTCTCGCTCACCCGCGACGCTGACGGCCGCGTGACGCTCGAGATCGACGACGACGGCCGGGGCTTCGACACCGGGGCGCCGCGCACCGGCATGGGGCTCGCCAACCTCGAGGCGCGGGTCAGCTCGATGGGTGGCGCCTTCGACGCCCGGAGCGTCGAAGGCGACGGGACCACCGTGACCGCCTGGTGGCCGGCCTGACGGCCGGCCACCAACACCGACGATCCCACTCCTCCTATTGCACGATGAGCGCGGACACCATCCCGAACATCCCGCCGGGGCCCTCGACGTGGTTCAGGATGTGGCAGTGGAACGCCCACACCCCGGGGTTGTCCGCGTGGACCAGCATGTCGAACCGGGATCCCGGCGCGATCACGAGGGTGTCCGCCATATAGCGGTTCTGGGGCGTGAGGGGGAATCCGTCCTCCCCGACCACCATGAAATGGAAACCGTGCAGGTGCATCGGGTGGAGCAGCTCGCCGTCGTTCGCCATGTGGATCAGGACCCACTGGCCTTTCTTGGCGATGATCGGCAACGTCGACGGGAACCCCTTGCCGTTGATGTTGTACCCGAGCTGACCGTCACCGAGGATCCACGAGGTCTCGACCTGCGGTTCCACGCCGTAGACCGACTTCCAGCCGCCATCTTCGGCGCGATGATCAGTGGACCGTAGAGTCCTGCGCCCACCTGCTCCGCGGAGTTGAAGTGCGAGTGGTACACGTACATCCCCGGTGGGTCCTTGATGGTGAACTCGTAGGTCCACGACTTGCCCGGCATGATCGGGTCCTGGGTGACGTAGGGCACGCCGTCCATGTCGTTCGGCACGGTCAGCCCGTGGAAGTGCAGCACGAACGGCTGGTCCATCTGGTTCTCGACGAAGAACCGCACCTTGTCGCCCGCGAAGACCCGGATCTCGGGACCGGGCACTTGTCCGTTGAAGGCCATCGCATCGACGAGCTGCCCCGGCGCGATCTCCCACTTGATATTCGACACGGTCAGGTTGAACACCTTCACGTCGCCGTCCATCACGGGCTTGAGCGGCTGCCCACCGAGACCCTCCGTATTTGGGCCGTCCGTGAGTTGCGCGACGAACTGCTGCACGCCCTTCGCGTGCTCGTCGGCCATCTGCTGCGCGGTCATCGTCGAGTGAGCCGGCGATGCGTTCGCGCCGGAGGTGTCGGCACCGGCCCCGCTCGCCTGGGTGGTGCCGCCCGCCGACACCATCAACATGCCCTTCATGCCGGCGTCCGCGTGTCCGGGGACGGTGCAGAGCGTCGTGTAGTCCCCCTCGGGCAACGCAGGCACCTCGAGGGTCGCAGATGCCCCGCCGTCGATCAGACCGGAGTCGTACGTCTGACCGTTCGCCTCGACGGCAAAGCTGTGCTGCGCCGCGCCCTCGTTCGTGACGGCAAAGGTCAGCGGCGTGTCGGCCGGCGCATCGATCATCGCCGGCGTGATCTTGAGCTGGTCGCTGAGCGTCACGTCGAACGAGGTGGCGGCAGCTGCCGCATCCCCGCCGCCGGTCCCCCCGTCGCTGCTCTTGCTGGTGCACGCCGCACCCACCACCGCGAGCACGAGGAGAGCGGCTACCCCGACCGTACCGATCCGTCGCATGGACGTGGCTCCTTCCAGGTTGAAGAACATCTCGGCGAGTATGGGTGCCCGAAGGGCTGACCGCTCGTCCGACCGTCCCGGCACCCGCGGGACCCTCGTCCCTGCGCGCGACGCTGCCCAGACCCCAGACTGCATCCCATGTTCGCCCGGTACTACGTCGAGCTGCCCTACGAGCGTGACCTCGTGGAACGGATCCTTGACGATGCACCGCGCACCTGGCTGCCGGGACTCGCGACGACCGCGAACCATCGCGGCGACCAGTTGCTCGCAGAGGTCGGCTTCGGCGACGATGTTCGGATCGCCCGCACCGTCGCGATCGATCTCGGCACACCCATCCGCCTCCCGACCAAGTCCGTGCTGCCGCTCCGGTGGTCGGCGACCGGCGCAGCCGGCTTGTTTCCGTCGCTCGACGCGGATCTCGAAGTGGCGCCGCTCGGGCACGATCGCAGCCAGCTGTCGATGAGCGCGCGCTACGTGCCGCCCCTGGGGGCCGTGGGTCGCGCGATCGACCGAGCCTTGCTGTTCCGCGTCGCCGAGGCGACGATCAAGGACTTCTTGGACCAGGTGCGCGACACGATCACCCGGGAGCTCAGCGCCGCCACCTCCGCGGATCCGGGGGCCCGCTAGTATTCGGCGCATGCCCTCGAAGACACCGCCACTACGGGTGATGCTGGTCGACGACCACGAGATCGTGCGCGACGGCATCCGCGCGATGTTGGACGTTGAGGACGACATCGTCGTGACCTCCGAGGCCGGCACCGTCCGCGATGCCGTCGACGAAGCCGCGCGGACGCGCCCGGACGTGGTCGTGATGGATGTTCGGTTGGCCGACGGTAGCGGGATCGAGGCGACGCGCGAGATCCGGGCCGCCCGTCCGGAGACGAAGGTGCTGATGCTCACCTCCTTCGCCGACGACGAGGCGCTGTTCTCCTCGATCATGGCGGGGGCGTCCGGGTACGTGCTCAAGCAGGTGAAGTCGGGGGATCTCTTACGCGCGATCCGCGCCGTCGGCGCGGGGGACTCGCTGCTGGACCCGAGCGTCACGAACGCGGTGCTCGACCGGCTGCGCAAGGGCAAGCACCTGATGAAAGACGAGAAGCTCGCGCGCCTGTCCCCCCAGGAGGAACGGATCCTGCAGCTGATCGCCGAAGGATGGACGAACCGGCAGATCGGCGACGAGCTCCACCTCGCCGAGAAAACGGTCAAGAACTACGTCTCGAGCATCCTGTCCAAGCTCGAGGTCGCCCGCCGCGCAGAAGCGGCCGCCTACCTGGCCCGGCACACCACCACCCCCGGCTCCGTCGGCTAGCCCTCGCCGAAGGTCCCTTCCGCACGGGGTCCAAGGACGCTACCTGGAGGTTCGCCCGTGCGCCAGGCTGCCATCAAGAGAAACAAGGAGGTGGAACAGATGGACACCACCACGTATGCGGAGATGCCGGTCCTTGAGCGGCTCGAGCCGGTGCACACCCCCGGCCTGCAGCGCGTTTTCGGCATCCTGCGGTTGCTGCTGGGGTTCACGTTCCTGTGGGCGTTCCTGGACAAGACGTTCGCCCTCGGGTTCGGCACGGGCCGTCTCGACGACGGCACGATCAAGTTCTTCGGGGACGCTGCATGGATCCACGGTGCGTCGCCCACGGTCGGCGTGGTCGGCTTCGCGCTGAAGGGGCCGTTCGCCGACACGATCCAGTCGGTCACGGGCTACCAGATGACGCAGACGGGTCCCACGGTGGACGCATGGGTCGACTGGCTCTTCATGGCGTCGCTGTTGCTCATCGGGCTCGGTCTGTTCACCGGCGTGATGACGCGGCTGGCGGCATTCGGCGGCATCGCCTGGTTGGGGGTCTTCTACCTGGCGACGTCGATCTGGCCGGAGAACAACCCGTTCCTCGACGAGCACGTCATCTACGCGGTTGTGCTGGTCGGGCTGATTCTCGCCAACGCGGGACGCTACTGGGGTCTGGGAAAGATCTGGCAGCGTGTCGGCTGGGTCGAGAACAGGCGCTGGCTGTACTGAGCATCGCGGACGAACGGAATGGCGGGCCCGGGCATCGGGCCCGCCTTCTTCGTCAGGGTGCGAGCATCTGGGCAAGGACGAGATGCAAGACCCCGCCCGCGCGCATGTACGCGACCTCCGCCGGACCGTCCACGCGCACCGTGGCCGCGAACGTGACCGTCGCACCGTCGTCGCCGGTCGCCGAGACCGACACCTGCTGGCCCGGCGTGATGTCGCCGTCCAACCCCCGGATCGCGAACGTCTCGGTCCCGTCGATCCCCACGCGAGCGGCCGACTCTCCCGGGGCGTATTGCAACGGGATCACGCCCATCCCGATCAGGTTGGAGCGGTGGATCCGCTCGTAGCTCTCTGCGAGCACCGCGCGGACCCCGAGCAGCAACGGTCCCTTGGCGGCCCAGTCGCGGCTCGACCCGCTGCCGTACTCCTTGCCGGCCAGCACCAGCAGCGGGACACCGTCGGCGCGGTAGCGCTCCGCGGCGTCGAAGACCGACATGACCTCGCCGCTCGGTCGGTGGGTCGTGAACGACCCCTCCGTCCCCGGCGCGAGCTCGTTGCGCAACCGGATGTTGGCGAACGTGCCGCGCACCATCACGTCGTGGTTGCCTCGGCGCGCTCCGTAAGAGTTGAAGTCGCGAGGCGCGACGCCCCGGTCCGCGAGGTAGCGGCCGGCAGGCGAGTCGGTTTTGATCGAGCCCGCGGGCGAGATGTGGTCGGTCGTGATCGAGTCGCCGACCCGCACGAGCGCTCGCATGCCTTCGATGTCGTCGTACCGGCGCGGGGCGAGCGAGTCGAAGAAGGGCGGCTCGTGCACGTAGGTCGACGAGTCGTCCCACGCGTACTCGGCTCCGGCAGGGGTCTCGAGTGAACGCCACCGCTCGTCGCCCGTCCAGATCTCCGCGTATCGCCGCGTGAACTGCTCGGGTTCGATCGCCGCCGCCACTGCCTCAGACACCTCGTCGGCGCTCGGCCAGAGGTCGCGCAGATAGACCGGCCCGGTGGTGCCCTCGCCGATCGGCTCGGCCGTGAGATCGATATCCGCGCGGCCGGCGAGTGCGAAGGCGACGACGAGGGGGGGCGAGGCAAGGTAGGCGGCGCGCACCTGCGGATGCACGCGACCTTCGAAGTTCCGGTTGCCCGACAGGACCGCGACCACGTTCAGGTCGCCGTCGTCGACCGCCGCGGCCACGTCGTCGAGCAGCGGACCGGAGTTCCCGATGCACGTGGTGCACCCGTAGCCCACGAGTCCGAATCCCAGCTTCTCGAGGTACGGGGCGAGTCCGGCGCGGTCGAGGTAATCGGTGACCACACGTGAGCCGGGTGCGAGCGACGTCTTCACCCACGGCTGGGTCACCAGACCTGCCTCGACGGCGCGCTTCGCGAGGAGCCCGGCCGCCACCATCACCGACGGGTTCGACGTGTTCGTACAGGACGTGATCGCCGCGATCACCACGGCCCCGTCGCGCAGCACCATGCCGTCGGCCCGCACCTCCGTGTCCGACAGGTCATCGCCACCGGGAAGTCGGTCGCGGCGGGTCGGGCCGCCCTCTGCGACGAACGCGCCGATCTCCGCGGCGTGCGGATCGGGCTCGGCGTGCCGGTGGAACGCGTCGACGAACGACGTCCACACGTTGCCGAGCGGCACGCGATCCTGTGGGCGCTTCGGTCCCGCCAGCGAGGGCTCGATCGAGGTCAGGTCGAGCGACACGACGTCGGAGAAGGTCGGCGCTACCGCGCCGTCCGTCCTGAAGAGCCCCTGTTCCTTCATATAGCGTTCCGCGAGGTCGGCCGCCGTGTCGCGGCCGGTGAAGCGCAGGTACGCGAGGGTCTGGTCGTCGACCGGGAAGTAGGCGGACGTCGCGCCGTACTCGGGACACATGTTCGCAAGCGTCGCCCGATCGGCGATCGGGAGGGTCGAGAGCCCGTCGCCGAAGAACTCCACGAACGATCCGACCACGCCGCGCGTGCGCAGGAGCTGCGTGAGCGTGAGGACGAGATCGGTCGCCGTCGTGCCCGCCGGCAGGGCGCCCACGATCTCGACGCCGAGCACGATCGGTTGCGGCAAGGCGATCGGCTGGCCGAGCATCGCGGCCTCCGCCTCGATCCCGCCGACCCCCCAGCCGAGGACCCCGAGCCCGTTGATCATCGTCGTATGGGAATCGGTGCCCACGACGGTGTCGGGGAACGCCACGCCGTCGCGCACGCCGACCACCTGCCCGAGGTGTTCCAGGTTCACCTGATGGCAGATGCCCGCGCCCGGCGGTACGACGCGCACGTTGTCGAACGCGCCCTGCGCCCAGCGCAAGAACCGATAGCGCTCGGCGTTGCGCTCGTACTCGAAGACGATGTTCGCTTCGTACGCCTCGGGCGTGCGGAACAGGTCGACCTGCACGGAATGGTCGATCACCAGATCGACCGGCACGAGGGGATTCACGATCGCCGGGTCGCCACCGTTGCGGGCGACCGCGCTGCGCATCGCAGCCAGATCGACGACGGCCGGCACGCCGGTGAAGTCCTGCATCAGCACCCGGCCCGGCATGAACGCGATGTCGCGCGCGGGGCCCGGCCACGCAGCGAGCGCCGCGACGTCTTCATCGGTGACATCGCGGGTCCCCGCGCGGCGCAGGAGATTCTCGAGGAGGATCCTCACCGTGTGCGGCAATGCGCTGACGTCGGTGCCGTGCTCGGCGAGCCAGGCCAAGCGAGCGAACGACACCTCGCCGGCGGCGGTCGTGAGGCGCCCCATCGCGCCTGTGGTCGATGCAGTCATCCGCGTCCTTCCGACATCAGTCCTTCCATCCTCGCAGTGAGGTCTCCGCGCGTCAGGGCATCACGACGCGTCGCCGTGTTCCCGTTCGGCGCGAAGCGCTTCTTTGTGACGCATCCGTGCGTCTCGACGCAGCCGCGCGGCACGCTGCCTGCGGCGCTCCGTGTCCGACGTCACTTCGAGCGGTGCGACCGGCCGAGGCTGCCCATCGGCGCCGAGCGCCACGAACACGAAATAGGCCGTCGCGGCGTGCACCCGCCTGCCGCTGATCGGGTTCTCTGCCTCCACCCGGACCCCGCATTCAAGGGAGGTCGTGCCGACGTCGTTCACCGAGGCTCGGAGCGTGACCACCTCCCCGACGTGGACCGGCTCCAGGAAGCTCAGCTCGTCGACGCTCACGGTCACGCACAGTCCCTCGGCGTGCCGGATCGCCGCGAGCGCCGCGCAGGTGTCCGCAAGACGCATGATCACGCCCCCGTGCACGTTGCCGGCCACGTTGGCGTCGGTGACCTCCATCATCTGCGTGAGCGTCACATGCGAGGCCGAGGCTGGTTTCGCTTGGAGCGCATCGGTCATCCTCGCCATCCTACGGCCGCGAAGAGAACCTCCATGAACCGCACCGGACTCAACGGCGAAAACGTTTTGAGCGCGGTCCGGACGTCGCTCCGGGAACCCCCTTCCGTTTCGCTCCCGGCGCCCTCCTGCGGCCGGACCGCGCTCCCAATCCCCCTCCCCGCGAGAGCCGAGCACGCGGCTAGCATCGCGGCGTGCCACGTGTCGGGATCCTGGTGTGCGTGCTCCTGTTCTGCGCAGGCTGCCTGCACGACAACTCCTCTTCCACCCCAACACCGAGCGCACCGAGCTCACCGAGCCCGGCTCCGACACAGCTTCCCCCCGGGATCCCACCCGGGTTCGCGGAGGACGTCACGGCCGACAACGTGCCGGCGGCCGCGCTGATCCCCTTGCACGGCACCGTTACCGGGCGGTGGAACGCCGCGACGACGGCAGGCGATGCGCTTCTCGTCGCTTGGGAGATGCCCGGGGACGACCCGTTCGCGCGCGATCGAGGACTCGTGGCGTGGCGGCGGTTCGTGGACGGCGGCGCGCCATGGCGACCCGTCTGGGGGCTGCGGTTCCCGGCGCGCCGCACGCCCGTCCTCGGGATCGACGGCCAGATCGCCGACGTCACTGGCGACGGCTCGTCCGACGCCCTGATCGTGGCGTCGACAGGTGGATCGGGCGGGTGCGCCACCACCCTCGTGGTCGACTTGGCGGCCGGCGACGTGGTGTACCGGTCCGAGGGCTGCGATCGGACGATCACGCCTTCGTCTGACCCGACCGGCCTGACAGTGCGAGAGGCGGTCTACGCGCAGGAAGACCCGCACTGCTGCCCGGGCAGCATCCGGGAGACGACCCTCGTCTACAACGACGGGACGTGGCACGAGGCCACATCGACCACGTCACCTCTGTGAGCGGCCGTGTCACGGCGCGCCGGTAGTATCCGCGGCGTATGGCGCGCATCTTCGTCGAGTCGTGGTCTCCGTCCTACGGCGCGCCACTCGATGCCGCCGAGCTGGTCCCCGCCGAGGGGTCGGTCGACGAGACGGTCGAGGTCGCCACGTGGGGCCCGCTCTCCGGTGTGGACGACGGCGTCGCCTCGATCGGGTTCGTCGACGGCGTCCGCCGGATCGATGCCCGGCTGACGGTCGATGATCCGAGCGGCCCGATTCCCGGCCTCTGCGGCACGATCGCGGTTGGCGCGGTGCGCTGGTCCCGCGACGAGCGCCGCTCTGAGGTGACCGACGAGCGGGTCGAGCGCTTGGCGATCCTCGCGGGCGGGCGCCCGGAGAGTTTTCCGGACGTCGACCTGCAACCTCCCTACGTGACGCTGCCGATCGCGGATCGCGACGGTGACGCCCTGATCCACGCACTCCAATCGAAGATGCGGGCGGCCGAAGGCGCGCTCGCCACCGCGCTGGCGTCCGATGCGTTCGTGATCGCCGACGGACCGCTGAACGAGCTCGGCCCGCACGAGGTGGTCGGCATGGTGAAGAGCCACCGCGTGACCTACCTCTCCCCTGAACGCACGCCCGTGGTCGCCGCGCTCGGCCTCGGCGAGCGCACGCCACTTTTCGCGATCAAGGATTTCGGTCGCTACTCCTGGTATGTGCGTCTCGG
The DNA here is from genome assembly GCA_963746995.1 of uncultured Actinomycetes bacterium. Taxonomy (GTDB): domain Bacteria; phylum Actinomycetota; class UBA4738; order UBA4738; family HRBIN12; genus AC-51. The sequence goes on along the minus strand of CAVVDF010000005.1, from coordinate 110,126 downwards.
CCTCGTCCCCGACGGCCACTCGTGGTCGGGCATCGTTCGGTGCGAGGCGTCGGCCCATCTGGCGCTCCCCGACGTCCGTCGTGTGGCCGACCGCACCGCGGCGCTCCTGCCGCTCGTCGCCTCGTCGGCGCACCTCGATCCACGAGCGCCGCAGAACCTCGTGCCGATCGGTTCGCTCGAGCGGGCGCTGCGCCATCGGATGGGCGACCGGGGCCTCATCTACCGTGCGCTCCGCGAGGCGGTCGCCCGCCCGAGGGCGTCGTGAGCGGCGCGCGGGTCGGTCGCGTCCTCGGGTCCGAGCACACGCGGACGGCGGCGTTCAGGATCGTGATCGACGACGGTGAGTTCCTGCAGCTCGACGACCTCGTGGTCGTCAACACCGAGGTTCCTCGGGCAGGCGAGGTGCGCACCTACGGGATCGTGACCGAAGTGGAGGCCGTCTACGAAGGCGCCCAATACGAATCCGACACGCACCGGATCGCCGAGCTCGGCATCCTCCCCGCAGAGACGGTGCGCACGGCGCAGGTCGCTGTCACGCGGGTCGATCCCGAGATCTGGGTCTCCGCGGACCCGGGGCAGCCGGCCGAGCGCGCCGAAGGCGACGAGCGTGCGCGGGCGCTCTACACGGACCAGATGGAACGGCCACTCCCGGTCGGACTCGGCCGTGACGGGCTCCCCGTGCACATCGACCTCGACTTCTTCGACGGCCGCAAGGGCGGTCACATGTCGATCGCCGGCATCTCGGGTGTCGCCACCAAGACGTCGTTCGCGCTGTTCTTCCTACGGGTGTTGACGGCGTCTCCCGCCATCGTGGGCGAGGGGGCCGCGAACCTGCGCGTCTTGGTGTTCAACGTCAAGGGCGAGGACCTGTTGTGGCTCGACAAGCCGAACCGCCTCTTCGCGACCGCCGAGGGCGCGGCTGACGGGTGGACGGCGATCGGTGTCGAGCCCGTCCCGTTCCCGAGCGTGCGCTTCTGGGCGCCGCCTCGGCGCGGCGTACCCGACATGGTCCCCGACACGGGTGGCCGGCTCGAGGGGATCGACGTCTTCGCGTGGACACCCCGTGAGTTCATCGACCTCGGGTTGTTGGAGTTCTGCTTCACCGACGCCAACGACGCGCGCAACCAGCTGCCGTTCGTCCGCGAGCGCGTCCAGCAGCAACTCCAGCGGTTCGCGGCCGACATCGAGGGCATGCCCGGCGCTGTGGCGCTGTGCGATCCGCACGACGAGCCGAACGGCCGGTGGACACGCGCGATCCCAGCCGCGCAGGCGGGCCCCGTGATCACAGACCTCGCGACCCTCGTCACTGCGCTCGAGGAGTTCCTCGAACCCGACGAAGCCGAGCCCGACCCGTCATGGACCGGCCGCGTGCAGCTCTCAACGGTCTCGGCGTTCCTTCGGCGCCTGCACGCGGCGTCGTCGCGGCTCGGTCATCTCGTGCGGGCCGGTGAGAGCCGACGGATCGACCGTGCGGCGGCGAACGTCACCGTGGTCGCGATCCAGTCACTGCACGAACAGGCCCAGCGCTTCGTGGTGGGGGCACTGCTCAAGGAGACCTTCCAGCAGAAGGAAGCCACCGGGCAGCGCCTGCCGCTATCCGTCGTGGTGCTCGATGAGTTGAACAAATACGCGCCGCGCGAGGGCACGAGCCCGCTCAAGGACATGCTCATCGACATCGCGCAGCGCGGCCGTTCGCTCGGCGTCCTTCTCGTGGGTGCACAGCAAAGCGCGAGCCGGGTCGCCCCCGAGGTCCTCGAGAACGCGTCCATCCGGGTGAGCGGGCGACTCGACGCCGCGGAGGCCGAACGCGCTGAGTACGGGTGGATGCTCCCGTCCACCCGCGCCCGGGCTCGGCTGCTCAAGCCGGGCACGATGGTGGTCAGCCAGCCCGCGGTGCCGGTGCCGCTCGTCATCACCTTCCCCTTCCCGCCGTGGGCGACGCGCAAGGAGGAGGTGGCCGCCGACGCGGCCGGCGATCCGTTCGCCGGGCTGTAGCGGCCCATCGATGCGCATCCTGCACACCGCCGACTGGCACGTGGGTCGCCGGCTCGGACGGCACGACCGCACCGACGAACTCCGAGCGGCGTTGGACGAGGTCGCCGACATCGCCGATCGCGAGCAGGCAGACCTGGTCGTCGTCGCCGGTGACGTCTTCGACCGACCGGCGCCACCCGTGGAAGCGCTCGCGCTCGGGCTTCGCGCGCTCCAGCGGCTCGCGACCGGGCGACCGGTCGTCGTCGTGGCCGGGAATCACGACGCGCCGGAGCTGTTCGAGGCCCTCGCACCGCTGCTTCGCGACCGCGGCGTGCACCTGATCGGCACGATCAAGCCGCCCGACGGGGGCGGGATGCTCGGGCCCGACGAGCTGGGGGTGCCCGCTGTGGTCGCCGGCTTCCCGTTCCTTCGCGAAGGACGCGTGGTCGACTTCATGGCCGAGACCGGCAGGTGGTACGGCCAGTACGCCGACCGGATCGCCGCGCTCGCCGGCGCGTACAACGAGGCGCTTGTCGACCGCGCGGGCACGTCGCTCGTGCCGATCCTCGTTGCGCACTTCATGGTGAGCGGCGTCCATGTTGCCCGCAGCGAACGCGAGCTCCACATCGGCGACGCCTACGCGGCAACGGCGCAGGCGATCCCAGCGGGACCGCAGTACGTTGCGCTCGGCCACATCCACGCGCCACAACCCGTGCCGGGCTCGCCCGTGCCGGCGGAGTACGCCGGGTCGCTCCTCGCGCTCGATTTCGGCGAGGCGGGCGAACAGAAGCGCGTCGTGCTCGTCGACGTCGAGCCGGGCAGGCTCGCGACGGTTCGGTCGATCCCGCTCCTCGCCGGGCGCCAGCTCGTCCGCGCGACCGGTACCTGGGACGAGATCGTCGGCCGCCGGGGCGAGCTCGAAGACGCCTATCTGGACCTCACCGTCCGTGTGGGTGGTCCCGATCCAGAACTCGGTCGACGCGCGGTCGACACCTTCCCGTTCCTCGTCCGCGTGCGAGCCGAACGCCCGGCCGCAGCGGCTCGCCGGTCCGACGATCACGCGGAGCGTCCGAGCGACGACGCCCTGTATGCGGACTTCGTCCGCGCGACCACGGGCGAGGATGCGCCCGCAGGGCTCGTCAGCTTGTTCCGCACGGTGCTGGAGGATGCCGCCGATGCGCCCGCATGAACTCACGATGCGCGGCTTCCGCTCCTGGCGCGACGAGGTCACGTTCGATTTCCGCGGTCGTCGTCTGATCGGGATCGTCGGTCCGATCGGCGCCGGCAAGTCGACGATCCTCGATGCGATGGCGTTCGCGCTCTTCGCCAAGACCCCCAGGGTGCAGCGGGACACGAAGTCGTTGATCCACCAGCTGAGCGACGCGGCGCACGTCCAACTCCTGTTCGAAGTCGACGGCGTGCGATGGCGCGTGACACGGGCGCTCCGTCGGCGCGGCCAGGGACAGACCAAGCTCGAGCGGCTCGATGACGACGACGTCGTCCTCGAGACCGTGACGATGGACCGACCCGTCCGAGACCGGGTCGAACAGTTGCTCGGCATGGACTTCGACACGTTCGGACGCTCGGTGCTCCTCGCGCAGAATCGCTTCGCGGAGTTCCTGCTCGCGCCCGATGCCGCTCGCAACGCCGTCTTGAAAGGTGTGTTCGGCTACGAGCGGTTCGACGCGGCTCTCGCGGCGACCCGCGAACATGTCGCACGCGCCGAGACGGAGATGGCCGGACTCGAGGCGGACGGCCGGCGCGCCGCCGAGGCGCGTACGCAGCTCACAGCCGCCGAAGCGACGGCCGCCGCCGCGATCGAGGAGCGCGAGCGACTCGCGGCCGTCGCTCCCGAGGTCGACCGTTGCGACGCCGCCCTGCGAGACGCCGCGGCAGCCATCGCCACGGCCTCGGGCGCGCGCGACCAGCTCCAGCGAGCGGCGGCGACGTTGCCGGCCGCCGAGGCGGTCACCGAGGCGGCGGTCAGGCGGGCCACGGCCGCCGACGACGTCGACCGCGCGACCGAGGACCTCGCGCGGACGGAGGCGGCGCTGCTCGAGGCCGAGGCGGCGCGTGATGCGGCACACGTAGCGGCTGCCGAACTTCGTGCATTCGAGGATCTGGTTGCCCAGCTCGAGATCCACGTCGCGGCCAGCACCGCCGCCCGTTCGAACGCGCAGCAGGCACAGGCCGATGCCGACCGAGCGGCCGCGGCGGCACAGGACGCCCACCAGCGTCGTGTCGCCGCGGAAACGGTACTCGCCGGGGCGGAGTCGAAGGCCGTCGAGGCCACGGCCCACTTCGACACCGCCGATCGAGGACTCCATGCCGCCCGGCATGCCGAGATGGCGCTGTCGCTCCGCGCCGGTCTCGTGCCGGGCGAACCCTGTCCCGTGTGCGAACAGCCGGTCGTCGCCCCTCCGGCCGTCCCCGAAGGTTCCGATGTCGCCGCCGCCGAACGAACGCGGGTGTCGGCGCTCGCCGTGCTCGAAAACGCGAACCGCACCCGCGACGACGCGGCGACCGGTCTCGCGAACGCGGTCGCCGCCGACGCCGCGGCCTCGACCGATGGAGACCGCAGGAACGAGACGGCGAAGGCGGCGGAGGCGGAGGTTCGCCGCGCGGAGGCGACGCTCGCCGCCACCCACAGCGAGCTCGTCGATCGGCTGGGCGAGGGTGACCCGGGAGCGTTGCTGAACGCGCGCCGGGCCGAGTTCCAGGCGATCGAGGACGCTGCTCGCTCGGCCGCCGAGGCTGTTCGATCCGCCCGGGCCCGAGCCGATACGGCGCGTGCAGATGCAAACGAGGCATCCGCCGCGATCACGCGCCTCCGCGAGGGGATCATCGCCGCGCGCGCGCTCGTGGACGATCTCGAACGAACGTCGGTCGACGGCGCCGCCGAGGCGATCGCGGAGGCCCGCGCCGAGATCGCCGCCCACATCGCAGCGCGCGCCGCCGCTGCCATCGCGTCGATCGCGGCGGCGGAGCTGGAGGCCGAGAACGCCACCCGGGCCCGCGAGAGAGCGCTCGACGCCGTGGGGCTCGCGCCCGACGCGGACCTGTCTGCGCTCCTGACGGCCGCCCGCGTTCGCGCAGCCGAGGCCGAGGAGCGCGCGCGAGTCCTGGCGGAGCTCGCGGCGGCCGACGCCGACATCGATGTCCGCATCGGCGCCGTGTCCGAGCGGCTGCTGCTCGCGACGCGCCTCCGAGACGACCTCCAGCCGTCGCGCTTCCTCGCCTGGCTCCTCGACGAGGAGCGCGCCGCGCTCGCTGCCCTCGCCAGCGTGCACCTGCAGGAACTGACCGACGGCGACTACCGATTCAGCGAGGACGGGGCGTTCAAGATCGTCGACGTGAACGCGGCTGGGGCGGTCCGAGCGGCCGAGTCGCTGAGCGGGGGCGAGACGTTCCTCGCATCGCTCGCGCTCGCGCTCGCCCTGGCCGACATGGTGACGCGCGGCGGCGGCCGCCTCGACGCCTTCTTCCTCGACGAAGGGTTCGGCAGCTTGGACCCCGAGCACATCGAGCGCGCGATGACCGGCATCGAACATCTCGTCGGCGACGGGAGCGATCGCCTCGTCATCTTGGTGTCGCACGTGGCACAGATGCACGAGCTGATGGAAGACCTGATCGTTCTCGAGAAGGACGAGGTCGCGGGCACCTCGCGCGTGCTCGCCGGCGCGCGGTTGCCGTGAGCCCTGTCCTGCAGGTGGGGGACATCGTTCGACATCCTCGCGGCACACGGTCTACGGCGCGAGACCAGTGAAGCTCGCGTGACGCCCTGCCGATAACCACTCACGGAGACCAGCTCGAACAGACCGGAGAGGGGTCGCGAGCTCGACAGGGTGGGAGCGAAGGGCGCGAGATGATCGCTTCGTGGAAGAGCTACAGCCGTATCGCCCGGGTGCTGCTGGGCATCCTCGGTGCATTGCTGATCGCCGGCATCATCGGATCCTTGCTGATGGGCGTGCGCGCGAAGCGCACCGCAGAGGAGATGGTGGTCGATCAAGCGCGCGCGATCGCGGACAGCTCGCTATCGCTCGTGTTCGAACCCGACGATCTCACGCACACCGCGACCCCGGACCGCGCCGCCGACCTCACCTCCCAGATCCAGCGGGTGGTCGTCGACCCGAGCGACTTCGACACGGTGGCGGTCTACGCGCCCGACGGCACCATCCTGTATTCGAACGAGCAGGGCCGCATCGGAAACCAGCTGCCCGGTGAGAAGGATCGGATCAAGGAAGCCCTGAAGGGCACCCCGCAGGTGTCGACCTACCAGGGGACGGTCTCGGTCCTCCTCCCCTTGCAATTCCCGTCGGGCGTGGGGACGCCGGCGGCCGTGCAGCTCACCCGCTCCGACGCGCCGCTCGCGGCCGCGCCCGGCCCTTGGAACACCAATGCAGGCTTCCTGTTCGCGATGCTGATCGTCCTGGGCCTTGCCGTGTACGGCGTAGCGCGGCTGCTCACCGCCGTTGCGGCCGTCCCCGAGCACGCGGAGCCTGCGCAGGCGCCGATCATCGCGAAGCCTGAGACGCCGGCGCCGGTCCTCCGCCAGGAAAAGGAGGCTCGGCGGCGGGCCGAGGAGCGCGCCACCGCGGCCGAGGATCGGCTCGCGTTGCTCCAGGATCAGTACCGCAAGACATTGGAGGAACTCCAGGACTTCCGCGAGATCGCGCGGGAGCCGCGCTCGAGCGATCCGAAGCTCGAGGAACGGGCGCTCCGCGCAGAGGGGAAGGTCCGCGACCTCGAGGTGACGGTCGACACGCTTACGTCGGAACGCTCTCGGTTGAGCGAGCAGCTGCAGGACGCACTCCGCCAGCCCGTCGGCGTGGACGACGGTCGCGTCGTCGCCCTGGAGGATGAGGCCGCCTCGCTGCGCACGGAGCTCGAACAGACGCAGGCAGATCTGCGCGACGCGCGCGTGCGTGCCGAGCGCTCCGCGACCGACGCATCCGACGACGCCCGCGTCACAGCACTGGAGGACGAGGCCGCCTCGCTGCGGACGGAGCTGGAGCAGACGCAGGCAGATCTGGAGGCGCGCGTGCGCGCCGATCGGTCGATGGCCGATGCTTCGGACGGCGAGCTCCGAGCCGAGCTCGACGCCACGCACGTGGAGCTGCTGCGGACGAAAGACGACCTGTCGGCATCGAGTTCGATGCTCGAGCGCTCGCGACTCGAACTCGACGACGCTCGGATCGAGTTGCGCGCCCTCCGCACGGAAGAGCAGCGCGCCACCATGCTCGATGACGAGCTGCGCGGGGCGAAGGCGGAACTCGAGAGTCGCAACGCCTCGTTCCGGGCCGAGCTCGCGGAGCGAGAAGCCGAGTTCGAGGAGAAGGTGCGCGAGACGCGGGAATCGTTCCAGCAGCAGTTGACGGATCTCGAGGCCTCGTACGAAACGCAGGTGCGGCAGGCCGAGGAAGGACTGCACGCGCGGATCGCGGAAGCCGAGGCGGTCGCGCGGCGCGCAGCCGCCGAGCTCGAGACGGCGCGGGTCGACATGGATGCACTGCGTGACGATCTCGAAGCGGCACGTGGCGAAGCCGAGGCCCGCGAGCAGCGTTTGCTGGAGGCGCACGACGAGATCGTCCGGGCACGCCAGCAGACCAAGGAACTCGAGCGCGAGATCAAGGAGCGCTCCGCCGTCGTCACCCAGGCGCACAAGGAGGCCGACGATGTCCGCCGGTCACTCGTCGGCGCACAGGCCGATCTCGCCCGGATCGACTCCTCGGTCGAGGAGCTCACCGCCGAGCTCGATCTCGAGCGCCAACGAGCCGACGCCGCCGACCAGGCGGCATCCCTCTCCGATCGCGAGCGTGTCGCGCTGCAGGACCGGGTGGAGAAACTGATCCGCCAGCTGGACGACGCGGCCGCCGACAACCAGGAGGTCAACCGGCGGCTGCAAGACTTCGAGGCACGCCGGCAGCTCGAGCTCGCGGACGATCAGGGTCGCGCCCAGATCGACCAACTGCTCCGCGTGACCCAGGAGCGCCTGGCCGGCCAAACCGAGAAGCTGATCACCGTCGAGGACCGGGTCCGCGAGCTCGAGGCCGAACTCGCCGAGACCACAGAACGGGCCGACGTGGCGGAGGCGGAGAACCGGACGCACCAGATGTCCGACGCCCTGCGCGAGATGCGAGAGAACGACGTCGCGGCGACGCGAGACGCCGTCACCCAGCGCGAGATCTCCGCGGCCACGTCCGCCGCGATCGATGCAGGCGCCCTCGAAGACCGGCGTGCGTCCGCACCGATCCTGAAGGAGCTCTCGATGGAGGCGAAGCGGTCGATCGCGAAGATCGACGGCATCTCGCGGCTCCTGAAGCACAAGCGCGACGGGAAGGATCAGGCCCAGTTGATGAAGCAACTGGCCACCCACACCCGGCGCCTCGACGCCACGGTTGCCGACCTGTCGGACGCGGAGCGTCTCGCGGCCGGAACGATCGATCTGTCGATCAAGCGCACCGACATGGAGGCCTTGATCGGTCGGGTCGTCGAGGAGTCCGGATCCGAGAGCGAGAACGACCTGCGCATCGTTGCGGACGCCCTTCGGCTCCGGATCGACGGCCCGCGAACCGAGCGGATCTTGGCTGGTTTGCTGCGGGCCGCAACGGAGCGCACGCAGAACGGCAAGACGATCGTGGTGCGGCTGCAGTCATTCGAGGGCGGCGCGCTCCTGTCGGTCGAGGAGCCCGGCGAGGCGACCGAGACCGGGATCTCGGCGGTCGTTCGGCGCTTCGTCGAGATCCAGGGAGGATGGATCAAGGCCGAGCCGACCGACGGCGGCAGTGCGGTCCGCGTGTACCTCCCCGACGGTGGCGGCACCGGCGGCGCCACCGAGCCGTCCCCGGCACTCCAGATCACCGTGGAGGCCGTGGAGCCGGAGGAGCCGGAGGAGACCTGGGAGGCCGAGGCGGCGCACCAGGAGCTCGCCGGGGAGCTCCGTCGCTTCGCCCAGCTCCAGGGCGACACGAAGTCCCGCCGCTAGGGCCGTCCGAGCACGAGAGCGTCGCCCTGGCCGCCGCCACCGCAGATCGCGGCGGCGGCGCGATCGCCGCCCGTCCGAGCGAGCTCGCGCGCAGCGGTCAAGACGATGCGCGCGCCGCTCGCACCGATCGGGTGACCGAGCGCGACCGCGCCGCCGTTCGGGTTCACGATCGCCTCGTCGATGCCGGTCATGCGCAGGGTGTGGACGGCCACGCCGGCAAAGGCCTCGTTCACCTCGAAGACCGAGAGGCTCGACGCGTCGGCGCCGAGTTTCTTGAGGGCCTTGTCGAGGGCCAGTGCAGGGACCGTGTGCAGCGACGCGAAGCGGTCGGCGGACATCCCGTACGCCTCGATCCGCGCGAGCGGCTCGAGGCTGAGGCGCTCCACCGCCGCCTCGCTCGCGACCACCACCGCGCAGGCTCCATCGCTGATCTGCGACGCGTTGCCTGCCGTGACGGAGCCGTCGTCGGTGAACGCCGGTGCGAGCCCCGCCAGTCGCTCCAGCGTCGTGTCCGGGCGGATACCCTCGTCGCGAGCGAACACCGTCGGTTCACCTCTGCGCTGCGGGATCTCGACCGCGATCACCTCGTCGTCGAATCTGCCCGCGTCCCAGGCGGCCGCCGCTCGTTCGTGCGAGCGCGCGGCCCACGCATCCTGCGCCTCCCGACCCACGCCGTACTCGCGGTTCATGTCGTCGGTGCCCCGACCCATGTGTTGATCGTCGAACGCGCACCACAGGCCGTCGTGGATCAACACATCGAGCATCGGGCTGTTGCCGAGGCGCTCCCCCATGCGTGCGCGCGGGATCACGAACGGGGCGTTCGACATCGACTCCATCCCGCCGGCGACGGCGACGTCGAGCTCCCCTGCACGGATCAACTGGTCGGCCATGGCGATCGCCGCCATCCCCGACGGGCAAACCTTGTTGATCGTGATCGCCGGCACGTCGATCGGGATCCCCGCAGCGACCGCGGCCTGTCGGGCCGTGAGCTGACCCTGACCTGCCTGCAAGACGTGACCCATGATCGTGTACTCCACGTCGTCGGGCGCTACGCCGGCGCGGTCGAGCGCGCCACGGATCACGAGGGAGCCGAGCTCGACCGCGCGCAACCCGCCGAGCGAGCCCTGGAACCTGCCGATAGGCGTGCGCACGCCGGCAACTAGATACGACGTGGTCATGTTCAGGAGTCTACGGCGTGCCCGCGCATGGGCTGATCACGGCCGGTTCGCGATGGCCTTCTCGATGACTTCGAGGATCTCATCGCGCACCAGTTCGTCGCGGTCGAGGAGCGCGTCGACCAAGGCGGCGTGGATGTCGCGGTTCTCGGCAAGCACCGCCTCGACCCGCTCGCGCTGTGCCTCCAGGATGTCCTCGACCTTCTGCTTGGTCTCCGTGTTGGCAAGGATCTTGCCGACCAGATTCGACCGCGAGAAGGGGCCGTCGCTCACGGCTTCGTAGCTGATCAGTGAACCCGCCATACCGAACGAACCCACCATCTGCGCCGCCATCGCCGTCGCCTGCGCCAGGTCGGCGCCCGGGCCGGTGCCGGACTCCCCGAGACAGAGCTCCTCTGCGGCCAGGCCTCCGAGCGCGATCGCGATGCCGTTCTCGATCTCGGATCTCGTGCGGGTCTGGCGCTCTTCCTCGTCGCTGTGCGCGAGCAGGCCGAGCGAGCCGCGGCGCTTGATGATCGAAAGCACCTCCAGACGTCGTCCGGTCCCGAGCAGGTACGCGACCGTGGCGTGCCCAGCCTCGTGGGTCGCCACTGCCGCACGATCGAAGTCGGTGTAGGCGGTCGTCTGCTTCAGGCCGACCTCCTCGTTGAACTTTGCCTCCATCAGATCGTGAAAGCTCAGCTCTCGACGGCCATCCCGGAGAGCGAGCAACAGCGCCTCATCGCAGAGGTGCTCGATCATCACCGGCGTATACGCGAATGTCTCGGTCGCGATCCGTTCCCGATTGTCGTCGATGTCGAGCTCCGGCTCGTGGGACTTGCGCTCCAGGAAGTAGTCGATCAGCTCGCGTCGCTCCTGCTTCGTTGGCACGTCGAAGTACAGCCGACGATCGAAGCGCCCCGGGCGCAGGAGCGCGGGATCGAGCGAGTCGCCGCGGTTCGTCGCGGCGATCAGCAGGATGTTCGAATACTCGGACTTCATCGGCGTCATCTGCCAGGTCGAGGGCATGTAGCCGTTCATCCACGAGATCATCCGGGCCTTGAGCCGCTTGCCCCACGGCGGCTGGTCGAAGGACTGCATCTGGATCAGCAGCTCGTTCACCATATTGCCCGAGTCGCCACCGCCGAAGAACATCGACCGCGTGCGCGCGAGATCCGTCGGCGCCGGCATCGCCGGCGACCCTCCCCCACGGGACATCGCCACGGCGTCGATCTCCTCGATGAAGCCGATCGCGCCCCCTTCCTTGCGCGCCGCCTTCCGGAGCTTGCGGAAGAACGAACGGATCCGGAACGCCGACATGCCCTGCCACATGGACTGGAACGCCGGCGCCGGGATGAACAGGAACGGCACGCCCGCCTGCTTCGCCATCGCCTTGGCCAGGAAGGTCTTGCCGGTCCCGGGAGGACCCTCGAACAAGATGCCTCGCCGCGGCGTGCCACCCAGCTCCTCCTTGAAGGTCGCGTACCCGAGGAAGGCGTCGATCGAGCGCCGAACCTCGTCGACCTGGGAGTCGAGGCCCTTGATATCGGTGAGACCGACCTCCACCTGCTCGGGGTAGACGGTGATGTGCGGCGACTTGCCGTTCAAGAGCATCACGAGCGGCATCCCGATGATCGCGATCAGCATCACGAGCGGCGGGATAAAGAAGATCGCCTCCGGGCCGAAATGGGGAAGCGCCAGCCGGAAGCCCGACGCGAACAAGCGATACAGCAGCAGGTCGATGATCGCGACGATCACGACCGCTCGGGTGAGCCGCTTCAAACGGGTGCGCTCACGCTGGTGGAACACGTCGGCCTGGCCGCCGCGGACGAGTTGCGAGCCTTCCAACAGGGCGGTCTGGCTGGCTGGCTGCTTCCGCACGCGAGGCTCCTTCCGCGTTCGACCGACGGTTCCGGGGTGGTCCTGAGGGGCAGACGCTACTCCGGGCGGGGGATGCCGCGCATCCGCCTTCCGGCCCTGTCCCAGCCGCGAACGGCAGGGTCCGAGCGTCGCGCACAGTCGGACACGACCGGTTGCGCGGCCGGCAGGGCTCGGGAGGGCCTGCGGTAGGCTCCGGCAGCCATGGCCCGCACGAAGAAGCCACCGATCGCGGCCGACGATCGCCTCGTGATCGGTGCGCTGCTGCGCGATCTCCGACGCGCCGCCGGCTACCGGTCGGTGGAGACCGCCGCTGCGACAAAGCGGTGCCCCGCCTCTCGTCAGACCATCTACCAGTACGAACGCGGGGCGATGACGCCCTCGCTCGCCCAGTTCTTGGAGCTCGTCCGGTTCTACGTCCTGGTTGCGCCACGGAGCGTCGATGGGAAGCCCGAGGAGGACCTGCGTGTGCAGGGGGTAGCTGCGATCGCCCGCGTCCTCGAGTTGCGCGCGTACCACGTCGTCGCGGCGCGCGATCTGATGGACGCGATGCAGCCGACGCTCGGGGCCTCGCGATGATCGCGCTCACCGACATCGATCACGTCGGGATCGCCGTCGCCGACCTCGAGGCGGCGGTGCGCGAGTATGGGCGGCTCCTCGGCGTGGATCCGGTCCTTCGCGAGCGGGTCGACGACCAAGGAGTCGAGGAGGTCTTGTTCGCGGTCGGCTCGTCCTACATCCAGTTGCTCGGTGCGCTCGGCCCCGAGACGCCGGTGGGCCGGGCGCTCGCTGCACGGGGGCCGGGCGTGCACCACATCGCCTACCGCGTCGACGACATCGAGGCTGCCCTTGCACACCTCCGCGCCGAGGGCGCTCACCTCGTGGACGAGGCGCCGCGTGAGGGGTCGCGCGACACGCTCATCGCGTTCGTGCATCCGAAGGCGATGGGCGGCGTGCTCGTGGAACTCGTCCAGGAACGGTCGGCTAGCCCGGCCGGGTCGTGAGACCGGGCTCCGCAGCGTTGACGAGACAACTCACGTTGCCTTCGGGGAGCTTGCCGTCGCCCATCAGCTGGTGCGCCATCGGGATCTCGCCGTAGCCGTAGGTGTGCCCGAGCGTGGTCACGATCGTGCCCTCGCGGACGAGATCGTTGAATGCCGCTGCCTGCTCGTCGTTCATCAGGTGGGATCCCTGATAGCGCTTCTGCAGGAACCACAAGTACCGGACGTCGATCATCGTGTCGTAGCCGGTCGTCCCGGCGCAGATGACGATCATGCCGCCGCGGTCGCAGACGAAGTTCGACGTCGGGATCGTGTCCTGCCCCGGATGTTCGAAGACGATCCGCGGGCTCTCCTTCGCGCCCAGGGCCTCCCAGAACGCTTTGCCGAACGCTTTCGCGCCGGCGAACCACGACGACCACTCGGCACTGTCCCATGCCGGTGGCACGCCCCAGTGGTCGAAGGCCGACCGGTCGATGTACCCGACCGCGCCTAACGACTTCGCGTACTCGCCCTTCTCGTCGGAGCTCACGACGGCGACGGGGCGGCCGCCTGCGTTCACGACCAGCTGGATCGCCAGGGAACCGAGTCCACCCGCGCCGCCCCACACGAGCACTGGGTCGCCCGGTTGCACGGTGTGCGGTGCCCAGCCGAAGAGCATGCGGTAGGCGGTGCCGCCGGTGAGGGTCGGCGCCGCAGCTTCCTCCCACGTGAGATGCGCGGCCTTCGGCAAACACTGGTGGTCCTGCACCTTCGTGAATTGCGCCATCGAGCCCCAGCAGGAGTCGTAGCCCCACACGCGGAACGAGCCGGCGAGGCCCGGGTCCTTGCCCGCGAGCACCCACGGATCGTCCACGTTCCACTGACCCGGGTGCACCACGACGTGATCGCCGACCTCGACGGTGCTGACGTCGGCACCGACCGCGTACACGATGCCACTCCCGTCCGACCCCACGATGTGGAAGTCGGTCGGCTCGCCCCAGCGCGCTTGCGACTTCGTCACATCGACCGGGATGCCGCGGGCTGCCCACACGTTGTTGAAGTTGACGCCGGCGGCCATCGTCGCGACGAGCACGTCGTGCGGTCCGAGTTGGGGAACGTCGATCACCTCGTCGTGGATGGCGTCCTTGGGCTCGCCGAAGTGTTCGGGACGCACGAGCATCGCGTGCATCTGCGCGGGCACCTCACCGATCGGAGGCAGCTCGCCGATGTCGTATAGATCCTTGCCCATGGCTCTCACCCCTGCTCGTACCGGTCGTGGAGCGGGAACCCTAGCAAGGCGCGCCGCTCGAATCGCATCACGCCGGTACGAGCACCGCGTCGGGATCGGCGCTCGGGCACACGTCGGCGCGAGGGCACCACGCGCACCACCGGCCGGCAGGAGGACCGGCTCGCGACCGCCGCGCAGCGAGGCCGCCGATCGAGCCGCGGCGATCACGCGATCGGCGGCGTGAAAGAGCAGATCCTCCTGGACGTCCTCGGCCTGCCACGTGCCGCCCTCGAGGAAGAACGACGCGACCCGGTACGGCGGCACCCCGAACCGCAGCGTGTGCAGAAGGGCATAGGCCCGGTTGTCCTCGGCGTGCTCCGGGTAGGCACCACCGGTCTTGAGGTCGATCAGCAATCGCTGCGCGCGCATCGGTTCGACCCGATCGGGCCTGCCGAGACCAGATCCACCTTGCCCGAGACCACGAGCGAGCCGCCGAGCAGCTCGCTCTTCATCGACAGCTCCGCCATCGGGGCCAGGTCGCGGCGCAGCTCGCGCAGCGGCGGGAACGAGCCTTCGAATAACGCGCGTGCGTCTCGCCACCTCCATGAGGAGGTCGTCCTGTTCGGGCCGGCTGAGATCGCGCCAGTACTCCGCGAAGCGGTCCTCCTTGTCGGCGGTGCGCTCGGCGGCAAGCAGCGCGGCCTCGTGCGGGTCGAGCGCTTCGCGGGCACCTACCACGACCTCGATCGCTCGGTGCTGGACGACGCCCACGGCGGTCGCGCGATTGTGCGCGAACGGCGGGCCCTCGCCCGTGAGCTTGGACCAGAACATGCCCTCGCACCGCTCTCGGTCGGTGAGCCGCTCCTTGCCGAGCCACATCGGATCGGTGACCTCGAGCCCGCGTGCAGCATCTTCGATCCTGTCGCGGAGCCGTTGGGACAGATCCGCGGGGAACACCGGACGCTCGGCGCCGATCAGCTGATCCAGCGTGCGGCGCTGCGGTTCGGTCAACTGCATGCCAGCATGCTAGGTGGGCGACCGACATGCGAGGCAGCCCCGACGACATCCTGCGCGCCCTCGCCGACCCCGAGCGGTTGGCGATCGCCGGGCTGCTCGCCCGGGCGCCGCGGACGGCGCACGCACTCGAACGAGAGCTCGCGATCGCGGCGAAGCGCCTGCGGAGCCACCTCGCGCGGCTCACCGCGGCGGGCGTCGCGGTGCTCGATGACGACAGGCGAACCTACCGTCTCGATCGTGCGACGCTGCGCGCGGCCGCGGAGTTGGTCGGTCCGCCTCGGGACGCCGGGCTCGCACTCGGCGCTGCGACCGACGATGAGGAACACGTCCTGCGAACGTTCTTCCGTAACGGGCGGCTGACCGAAGTTCCCGATGAAGCAGGCGAAGCGCCGCATCGTTTTGGAGCGGTCGCGCTCGAGTTCGAGCCCGGACGCCGCTACGACGAGAAGGAGGTCAACGCGATCGTCGGCGTGTTCTTCAACGACCATGCGGCACTGCGCCGGTACCTCGTCGACGAGGGATTCTTGGACCGCGATCACGGTGTCTACTGGCGCGCGGGCGGCCGGGTCGACGTCGACTGAGGCCTCCTGCTAGGGTCGAGCTCGTGCCGAAACGGTTCCTCGTGGTTCTCGTCACGCTCCCCCTGCTCCCCGGCCTCCAACGCTGCCGCGGGCCGCAGCGCAGACCTCCGGCCGCCCTGCGCCATCACACGCGTTTCCGGGGAAACGGTCCGGAATCACATGAAACGGGTCATCAGATGTTCGGTCGAGACGTTCGGCCCCGTTCGCGGCGGTGCGGCGCGCGCCATCTGCATCGCGGATCGGGAAAGCGGGCTGCATCCGACCGCGACATCGCCGACCGGCAAATACCTGGGCCTGTACCAGCACGCGGCGACGTACTGGCCGAGCCGCTTCAAGACCTGGACGGACCCGACCTGGAGCCTGTCCGACTCCGCGTTGAACGGCCGTTCGAACAGCATCGTCACGATCCAGATGGTGCACGCGGCTGGCGGCTGGAAGGCGGCAGGCTGGGGCGGCACCGGCTGCTGAGCTGCGCCGCGCCACCGCCGCTCCCCTAGACTCCCGATATGGCCAAGACCGAAAAGCCTCCCGCGGACGACCGCACCGTCGAGGATCGCATCGAGGAACTCCGGGCTCGTCGCGAGACGGCGCTGCTCCCGGCGGCCCCGACGCGGCCGCGCGCCAACACGACAAGGGGAAACTCACCGCACGTGAGCGCCTCGACATCCTGATGGATGCCGGATCCTTCGTGGAGACCGATCCGTTCGCCGTGCATCGAGCGCACGACTTCGGGATGAAAGACAAGCGACCGCCCGGCGACGGCATCGTCACCGGCTACGGCACAATCGACGGCCGGAAGGTGTTCGTCGCCTCCCAAGACTTCACCGTCTTCGGTGGTTCGATGGGCGAGGTCCACGCCCAAAAGGTCTGCAAGGTGATGGACCTCGCGCTACAGACGGGGGCGCCGTTCATCCAGATCAACGACTCCGGCGGCGCCCGGATCCAAGAGGGCGCGGCGAGCCTCGCCGGGTACGGCTACATCTTCGAGCGGAACGTCCGCGCCTCGGGCGTCATCCCGCAGATCAGCGTGATCATGGGGCCGTGCGCGGGCGGCGCCGTCTACTCCCCCGCGATCACCGACTTCACCTTCATGGTGAAGGAGACCTCGCACATGTTCATCACCGGACCCGACGTGATCAAGACGGTGACCGGCGAGGACGTGACGATGGAGGAGCTGGGCGGGGCGATGACGCACGCCGGCAAGAGCGGCGTTGCCGCGTTCGTCGGTGAAGATGACGAGGACGTGCTGCAGCGGGTGCGATACCTGCTGAGCTTCCTGCCGTCGAACAACCTCGAGGATCCACCGGCCTACGCGAGTACCGACGACCCCGAGCGGATCGACGACGGACTCACGCACCTCGTGCCCGACCGCGCGCAAGAGCCCTACGACATGCACGAGGTGGTCCGCCGCGTCGTGGACGACGGGGAGTTCCTCGAGGTCTTCCCGTTCTGGGCGATGAACATCGTGACCGGGTTCTCGCGGCTCGACGGGCGCACGATCGGCGTGATCGCGAACCAGCCGAAGGTGCTGGCCGGCACGCTCGACATCGACGCGAGCGAGAAGGCGTCGCGGTTCGTGCGGTTCTGCGACGCCTTCAACGTCCCGATCCTCACGTTCGTCGACGTGCCCGGGTTCCTGCCGGGAACGACCCAGGAGTACAACGGGATCATCCGGCACGGGGCGAAGCTGCTCTACGCCTACGCGGAGGCCACGGTGCCGCGCATGACGGTGATCACCCGCAAAGCCTACGGCGGCGCATACCTGGTCATGAACTCGAAGCACCTGCGATCCGATGTGGCGCTCGCATGGCCCACCGCGGAGATCGCCGTGATGGGCGCCGAGGGCGCGGTCAACATCGTGTTCCGCAAGGAGATCGAGAGCGCGGCGGACCCTGCCACGCGCCGAGCGGAGCTGATCACCGAGTACCGCGAGAAGTTCTCGACGCCCTACGCCGCCGCCGAGCGCGGGTTCATCGACGATGTGATCGAGCCAGCCGAGACGCGGCCGCGGCTGATCAAGGCCCTGCGGATGCTGTCCACGAAGCGCGAGTCGGTGCCGGCCCGCAAGCACGGGAACATCCCGTTGTAAGGAGCATTCGTGTTCGAGACCGACGACGGCAGGAAGATCGACCTCCCGAAGGGGCTCTCCTCCGAGGAAGAGCGCGCGATCGTGATGGCGCTGGAGCGCTATTTCGTCGCCGAGAACCCCAAGCCGGCGCCCTGGGTGCTCCAGGGTCGGATCGAGGCCACCGGCTACGGTGCGTTGCAGGTGCGGCGGTTCGCCCGGGAGCCCTGGCACGGCCAATGGGTGGAGTTCGCGCGCAAGGGCGTGCCACCCCAGCACGGCCGTAGCGACGTCCAGTAGCCGGCGATGGGCGCGAGGGTGACGCCCGGCTCAGCGACACGCGCCGATGCGCTCGGCGTCCTCTCCGCCGAGGGCTGCTCGTCTGCGAGGTTCTGGGCGAACGCTCCCGGCGACGTCTACGGAGCCCATACGCACGCGCAGGACAAGGTGTTGTTCTGTCTTGCGGGCTCGATCGTGTTCCACCTCGACGACGGGGACATAGCGCTCACGGCGGGCGATCGGCTCGACCTCCCATCGGGGACCCGCCACGGTGCGACGGTTGGGCCCGACGGCTGCGAGTGCGTTGAGGCGTGGGGCGGATGAGGGTCGCGTTCCACACCGACCAGCTGTGGTTCTCGGCACCGGGCGGCATCGGGACGTACGTCCGGGAGCTCTCCGCAGCGCTGCGCGCGCTCTCCGACGGGCCCGAGCTCGTGACGTTCCAGGTAGGACCGGGCGACGGATCGGCCGACGAGACGATCTCCGGATCGATCCGATCTGTCTACCCTCGGTGGGACCTCGCGGGGCGGCCGCGGCTGCCGTTTCTCGCGGACATCGTGCACGCGACCAACCACGCCGCCGTCCCGCCAGCCGGCAACGGCGCGCTGGTCGTGACGATCCACGACCTCGCGTTCGACGTGTTCCCCGACGCGTTCCCGGGGTCGTGGCGGTGGCTGTATCGCGCCGGCGTGCGGGCGGCGTCGCGACGGGCCGACGCGATCCTCGTGCCCTCCCGGGCGACGGCGGACGACCTGGAGGAGCGCTATCACGTCGGGCCCGACCGGATCAGGGTGACGCCGCTCGCCGCGTCGTTGCCGGAAGCGGCGGGCGACGTCGACGAAGTACTCGTGCGGCTCGGGATCGTGAAGCCGTATGTCCTGTGCCCCGCGACGCTCGAACCGCGGAAGAACCAGGTGCGCTTGATCCGCGCGTATCGGCAAGTCGCGCCCGATGTGCCGCACGCGCTCGTGCTCGCCGGTCCCGACGGTTGGGGTGTCTCGCACATCGCGGCTGAGGTCGAACGACCCGGGCCGGGGACGGTCGTGCGCACCGGCCCGCTCAGCGCCCACGATCTCGACGCCGTGTACCGAGGGGCGGACGCCGTCGCGTACGTCTCCACCTACGAGGGATTCGGGTTGCCGGTGATCGAGGCGATGCAGCGGGGAGCGCCGGTCCTTGGCTCGACCACCCCGGCCGTCGCCGAGACCGCTGGCGATGCCGCCGTCTTGGTGATCCCCGAGGACATCGCCGCGATCGCGGAAGGGCTCGGCCGTGTGCTGACCGACGAAGCGCTCCGGACCGATCTCGCCGAGCTCGGGCGACGCCGCGCGAACAGCTTCTCCTGGGACGCCACCGCCCGCGCTACCCTCGCTGTCTACCGAGAGGTCGCACGCGCTTGAAGGTCTCCTTGATCGCCACCGTGAAGAACGCCGACGCGCACGTCGGGGAGTTCCTGACATCCATTGCAGCGCAGAGGCGTGCGCCGGACGAGGTCGTCATCGTCGACGGCGGGTCGACCGACGGGACAGTTGCAGGTCTGCACGCCGCCGAGGGTTTCACACTCATCGAAGAACCCGGTGCGAACATCGCGCGGGGCCGAAACCTCGCGATCGCCAGCGCCGCGCACGAGGTGATCGCCGTCGCGGACGCCGACTGCACCTACGGCCCGGAGTGGCTCGCCTCGTTGATCGCGCCGCTCGAGGAGGGTGCCGACGTCGCGATGGGCACGACGCAACCGATCGTGACCTCGCTGTTCGATGCCTGCGTCTCCTCACTCGGGATCCCGCTCGTGGACGAGCCGATCGACGAGTCGACATTCATGCCGAGCGCGCGAAGCGTCGCGTTCCGGCGCGAGGCGATCGACGCCGTGGGTGGCTACCCCGAATGGCTCGCGATCGGCGAGGACATGTGGGTGAACCATCGGTGGCGCGAGCGCGCGCTCGACATGCGGCTCGCGCCCGGGGCCGTTGCGGGCTGGCGCCCGCGCGCAGGCCTGGGCGACGTGTGGCGGCAATATGTGCGGTACGCGCGTGGCGACGGCCAGGCGGGGATGTACCCGCAGCGCCACGCACTCCGGTTCGCCGTCTACGGCGGTCTCCTGGCCGCGCTGGTGTCGCGCCGAACATGGCCGAAGCTGCTCGCCGCCGGCGGTGCCGTCGCCCACGCACGCACACCGGTCCACCGTGCCCGAGCGCGCGCCGGCGACCGCGTGCTCGCCGCGACCCTGCTCACTCCCGCGCTCCTCGGCCTGAGCGACGTGGCGAAGATGTGGGGATACGTGCTCGGGTTGGCGGATCGCCTGACCGGTCGCGTGCAGCCGCCTCAGTAGTCGTAGAACCCGGCGCCCGACTTCCTGCCCAACGTGCCCTCCTCGATCAGCGATCGCAGCAGCGCAGGCGCCTCGTACCGGTCATCGCCGAACGCCTCGAGCAGCACGTCGCCGATCGACACCACCGTGTCGAGCCCGATCAGATCGGCGAGCTTGAGCGGACCCATCGGGTGCGCCAGCCCGAGCTGGATCGCGGTATCGATGTCCTCGCGAGTAGCGAACCCCCGCTCATACAACCTGATCGCGTCGTAGAGGTACGGGATCAGCAAGCGGTTCACGATGAACCCGGCCTCGTCGCTCGAGCGTACGCACGTCTTCCCGAGGATATCTCGCGCGAACCCCTCGGCAAGGGCGTACGTCTCCTCGCTCGTGGTCGTCGCCGGCGTGAGCTCGACCAACGGCATCACCGGCACGGGGTTGAAGAAGTGCATGCCGACGACCATCGACGGGCGACCCGACGCGTCGGCGAGTGTGGCGATCGGGATGGAGGAGGTGTTCGAGGCGAGCACGACCTCGGACCGTGTGACCTCGCCGAGCCGGCCGAAGATCGCGCGCTTGGCCTTGGGATCCTCCGTCGCGGCCTCGATCACCAGGTCGACGTTCCCGAGCGCGTCGAGCGCGGTCGCCGTCTCGATCAGCGCGAGGGCGGCGGCCGCGGCCTCGGCGGCGAGCTTGCCGCGGGCGACTCCTGTTGCGAGGGACCGCTCGATCCGCTCCCGGCCCGCCCGCACGAGGTCCTCGGACCCCTCAACGACGATCGCGCGAACGCCCGCGCGAACGCAGACCTCGACGATCCCCGAGCCCATCAGCCCGCACCCGATCACGCCGACCTGCCGAACGTCCTTCGCAAACACCGCCTGGGGCTCCCTCGATCGCCGACGGCTGCGTACGATAGTCCAGATGTCACGCAGACCCACGATCGGTCCCGGCACCGTGCTCGCCCTCGCGCTCGGAGGCGTGCTCGCCGGTCACACCCTCACGTACCGGGTGCTCCTGCCCGACGCGCACGCGCGGGCGTTCGAACTCGCCCGAACGGGACACGGGTACCTGAGCGGAGCGACCGCGATCGGCATCGTCGTGACGGTCGCGGCGCTGGCACTGGTGTTCCTCGCGAACGTGTTGACGACCACGAGCCATGGGACCGATGGAATCGCGCGGCGCCTCGCCGCTTTCCAGGTCGCGACGTTCCTCGCGATGGAGATCCTCGAACGACTGGTGTCGGGCTCGGGTGTCCACGGACTGCCGGCCCTGCTGTTGATCGGACTCCCGGTCCAGGGCGCGATCGCGGTCGCCCTCGGGGTGCTGGTGCGCGCGCTGGTGCGCGCGGCGCGCGCCCTGACGGGGTCCCCACGCGCGCCCGTCACGGCGCGCGCCGCGGTCCTCACGAAGCGTGCCGGGCGCACGCACCCGCTGCCACCGGACCGATACACGCTCCCGGCGGGCCGTGCCCCGCCCGTCGCCGTGGCCTGAAGCCGGCGCGCCGCTCCGATGTGGCGCGTCGAGTCGATGACCACCACAGAAGGGAGCCATCTGTGCGACGGACCTTGTCGCTCCTTGGATTGGCGGCAGCCCTCGTGCTTCTGCCCGCAACGCCCGCCTTCGCCCACGCCGAGCAGGACGAAGGCGACCTCATCTTCACCGTCGGGTTCATGAACGAGCCCGCCTACGCCGGCGAGCCGAACGCCGTCTCGATCGTCGTCACGCATCACGGCGAGCCGGTAACCGACCTCGCCGCCGGCGACCTCAGGGTCGACGTCGGGTTCGGCGGCCAAACGACCACGATCGACGCCGTGCCCGCGTTCGAGGTCGGCGAGTGGGGGACGCCCGGCGAATACCAAGCCGCCTTCATCCCGAGCGAGCCGGGTCCCTACACGTTCCACGTGATCGGCACCGTGGACGGTGAGAAGGTCGACTTCTCACTGACGTCGGGCCCCAAGACGTTCGACGAGGTGCAGGATCCGACGCCGGCGATGTTCCCGGCGGTGCAGGCGCCGTCGAACGCCGACCTGGCGACAAGGATCGATCAAGGAAGTGCGCGCACCGACGCCGCCATCGCCGCAGCGAACGACGCCGCGGACCAGGCCCGGCTCGTTGCGATCGTCGCGGTCATCGTCGCGATCGTCGCGATCGGGCTGGCGATCGCCGGGCGGCGAGCGCCGAAGGAGCGAGCCTCGGCGTGATCCCGTTGCTCGCGCACGCCTCGGGCACCGATGAGACCGTCAGCCTCGTGCTGCTGTTCGCAGGGATCTGGACGGCCTGGGTCGGCTGGTCCCGGCTGCGCGGCAGAGGGTTCGAGCGGCTCCCGAAGTGGAGCGGGTACGCGTTGCTGGTCGTGGCAGGAGCGCTCGCGGTCTCCGCGACGTTCCTGCCGCGGCAGCTCCTCCCGACCCCGGCCGCCCCGACAGTGTCCCGGCCGAGCTCGCCCGCGACGGTTCGGTTTACCCAGCCGCGCGACGGCGTCCACACCGACGCGGACCAGATCACCGTTCGGCTGCAACTCGATGGCGCGACGCTCACCCCAGTGACGTCGAGCGTCGTGACGCCCGACAGCGGGCACCTGCACCTGAGCCTGGACGGGGCGATCGTCTCGATGTCGGGGGACACGCTGCAGGTCATCGACCTGCGCACCATCGCGCCCGGCGGGCACACCCTCACCGCCGAGTTCGTGGCCGCGGATCACCTGTCGTTCGACCCACCGGTCACGACCGAGATCACGATCGTGAAGGATGCCGGGTGATGATCCGGCGGGCGATGGCCGCGACCGCGCTCGCGACGGTCCTGCTGCTCGTCCTCGCCAGTCCGGCGTCCGCGCACGCCGATCTCGTGCGCTCGGATCCGGCGAACGGCGCCACACTCGCTGCGGCTCCCACCGATCTGCATCTGACCTTCTCTGAGACGCCGGACTCGTCGCTGTCGGCGGTCGACCTGCTCGACGCCGGCGGCGCCAAGCAACCGGTCGGCGCGCCCAGCCCCGACGGCACGGACAGCCTGACCGTGCCGATCGACGGAGCGCTGGCCGACGGGGTCTACACGGTCGCGTGGCGCGTCGTCTCGAGCGATGACGGTCACGTGACCTCGGGCGCTTTCACGTTCGGCGTCGGCACGACGCCGACCCAACCCGCGGCCGGACCCACGACCACCACGTCGGGGCCGTCACCGCTCGGCGTCGCATCGAAGGCCCTGCTCTACGCGGGAGCGATGCTGCTCCTCGCGATCGCGGCTGTCGGGATCGGCGTGTTCCACGACGCGCCCCGCGCCCGGCGGTGGTTGGGCGTGGTCGCCGGAACCCTCGCCGCCGTTGGCGCGCTCGGCTTCTTGGTTGCCCAGCAACGTGCGATCGGGGTATCCATGACGACCTACCTCGACTCCACCGCCGGACGCGATCCCGTGTGGACCGCGATCATCGCTCTCGCGGCGCTCGCGTTCGCGCTGGCCGCCTGGCGGTCCTCGCGGCGCTGGCCAGCCGTCGCGGCCGGCGTTTTCGCCGCCGGCGTCCTGGCGTTGCGTGCCCACGGTGGCCACGCGGCCGCATCGGCCACCCCACTGCTCGCCGAGCTGCTCCAGTGGCTCCACATGCTCGCCGCAGCATGCTGGGCGGGCGGGCTGCTGCTCCTCGTCCTCCTGGTCGCCGAGCACCACGCGGATCCCCCGATCGATGCGGCCCGGCGATATTCGGCGATGGCCGTCGCGGCGATCGCCGTCGTCGTCGGAAGCGGGCTCGTGCGCGCCGTCGCGGAACTCGGCGGTCTCGGCTCGGTGACCGCCGCGTGGGATACCTCCTACGGACGAACGCTCGTCATCAAGGTCGCCGTCGTGATCGGCATCGTGACCCTCGGAGCCTGGAACCGGCTGCGGGGCGTCGACCGGCTCGCGAGCGATGCACGACCGTTGCGCCGCGTTGCGGCCACCGAGTTGGTGGCGATCGCCGCCGTGCTGGTGCTCACCGCCACCCTCACCAGCCTCGCGCCACCCGTCGGCGCCGCAACGGCGCCGACGCCGGGCGCGAGCGACGCCGTCGTGCTCGCCGGCAGCGACTTCGCGACCACCGTCACAGTGTCGCTCACCGTGACGCCCGGCCAGCCTGGGCCGAATCTGTATCGAGCGACCGTGTGGACCTACGCTACGCAGACGCCGGCACCGGCGGAGAGCGTGACCCTTCGTCTGCGTTCCGTGACGCGACCGACGCTGCCGGGCACCACCGTGCACCTGCGGCCCGACGCCGACGCCTGGGTGGCGCAGGCGCTCGACCCTGCCGTCGCCGGCACGTTCGACGCCACCGTCGAGGTTCGGACCGGCGCCTCGGTCGCGGCGGTGCCGCTCGTGTTGATCACCCGCTCGGCCGGCGCCGTCACGACGACGCCCGGGCCTGCGGGAGAGACGATCGCCGTCGGCACGTACGCCGGCGGGGTGCGTCTGCAGGCGTCCACCTCCGCGGGAAGCCCCACCCAGATCCACCTCACCGCCTTCGCGACCGACGGGACCGAGCTCCCGTTGCGCGAGGTGGCGCTGGTAGCGACGCCCGCGACGGGGGCACCCCAGCGGCTCGGGGTCGATCGCTTCAGCGCCGGCCACGTCGCCGCGACCGCCGACTTGGCGGTCGGCACGTGGACGTTCGACGCGGTTGCGACGGCGCGAGACGGCCGGACCTACCAGCTCACGTGGCAGGCACCCGCCGGGTAAGCCTCAGCCGCAGATGTCGACGAGCAGTGGATACGGGTTCACGGCGGACCCGATCGTGACGTACCCGTAGTAGCTCGCGGGCCAGCCCGCCGGCACGACGTCGGGATGCCACTCGAAGTGGTCGTGCGGCGTGCCTTTCGCGTCGCCGGTGTCGCCGACATACCCGATGATGTCGCCCGCCTGGACAGGGCCGTCGGACTTCGGCGCGTAGTGGTCAAGGTGCGCGTTGTACACGTACCCGCCGTCGCCATAGACGTATTCCGAGTTACCTCCGAGCGTGTTGTACGACGACTTGGCGGTCCCGTCGAACGGTGCCCGGATCGGCACCCCGTAGTTCGACACCATGTCGACGCCACCGTGGAGGTGGAAGCCGCCGGCGTAGCGAGGAGCGCCGAACCCATCGCCGAAGGCGCGCGGGTTGTCCACTGGGCAGACCTTGAGCGGGTTGATGAAGCCCTTCGGCAGCGCGACGGAAGTGTGCGGCGAGGTCGAGATCGACTGCTGCGCGATGCTCTGCAGGTACTCCTTGCGCTTATTGTCCAGATCGTGCCAGCGCGAGAGCGCGGTCGCGACGGTCTGTTCCGCCTCCTGTTGCAGGGCCGAGACCTGCTGGAGCTTCGACATGATGGCATCGCGTTGGGCGGTCACGTCGGCGACCTTCTTCTCTTGGTCGGCCTCGAGACGGGCGAGGTTCGCCGCCTCGATCTGTAGGGCCGCTTCGAGGTTCGCGACCTCCTGCGCGAGATCGGCGTCGGAACGAGAGACCGCGTCGACGAACTCCAGCCGGTCGGACAGGTCGGTCAGGCTGCTCGCACCGAGCACGATCTCGAGCGCCGAGCCCGGACCCGACATGAACGCCTCCGCCGCTCGATCGTTCAACTGCGCACGGATGGTCTCGTAGTGCACCTTCGCGTCCGCCAGACGCTGCTTCGTCTCGGCGATCTGCGCTTGGATCTTCTCGAGCGCGGACTCTTCTTCCTCCACCTTCTGGACGGCGACGGTGAGTTGGACCTGGATCGCGGCGATCTCGCCGCGGATCACCTCGACGCGATGCTTGGCGGCGTAGAACGCCTCCTGCGCGTTGTCGACATCGCCAGCGGTCGGGGCCACGGCGCCGGCGCCCGGCACCGAGAGCAGCAGCGCCGCCAGGGCGACGCTCACGGCCAGCAGGCGTGGGCCGATGGGGAAGGATCGGTCCGATCTCGTCATCGCAGAAGTCCTCACCGTACCGCCAACGGCATCTGAGCGGCCCGGCTGAAGGGCAACCAGCCTCCCGCGGCCGGAAGCCCGATGCAACGACCTAGGCACCCCCGATCAGGTCGGGCTCCAGCAAAGCTTGACGCCATCCGTTGCGTTCCAGGAGCTCTCGTGCTTCGTCGATCGCCCGCTGACCGCCTGCCGCTTCAGGACCGAACAGCGATCCGACCCACCACACGATGGCCGCGTGCGGGTTGGGCACGACCGGCGGCTCGGCCTCCGCGGCGAGCGCACCGACCGATCGCGTCCGGGCCCCCTGGCGATCCCCCTCCGCCAGCGCCGTTACGGCCTCCGCCAGGGCGAGCACCGTCGCGCCGCCCGGCTCGTTCTCGGCGATCCGGGCGAGCGGGTCCGCCAGGACGCCCCGCGCAGCCGCGGCGTCACCCTGCGCCGCAAGCGTCCGAGCGAGCTCCGACGCTGTCCACGTCACCAAGGCGCGCTCCTTGAGATCGCGGCACAGCACGAACGCCTCGCGCAGGTCGAGCTCGGCGGCATCCAGGCGACCCGCGATCCGATGCATGGCACCCCGGTCTCCCAGCGCGCTCGCGAGCTCCCATCGGGCGCCGAGTTCCCGCAGGATCCGGATCGCCGCATCAGCATGCCGGCTCGCCTCGTCGAGCTGCAGCAGCCGTCGCAACGACGCGGCCAACAGCTGCCGCGCGACCGCCGCCGAGAACGGCTGGCCGGCCCGCTCGGCGATCGCGAGCGCCTCCTCACCGATGCCACGTGCCTCGTCCTCGGGGCCGATGAGCGAGGCCACGTTCGCGAGCCCGACCAGCGCCCGGACCTCCGCCCACGCGTCCGTGCGCCCGGTCGCCCGAACCACATCGAGGGCCTCGCCGAACATGGCCGCCGCCTCGTCGAGCCGGTTCCGCCAGAAGGGCGCCCAGCCCGCCATCAGCAACGTCCGTGCCAACACGAAAGGGTCGCCGAGTGCGCGCGCGGCATCGAGCGATCGCGCGAACAACTCGGAGGCGAGATGGTCGTCTCCTCGGACGGTGAGCGTGATGTCCGCCAGGAACCGCGCCGCGTGGGACACCACGCGATCGTCGCCGGCGGCAAGACCCATCGCTTTCCGCAGGCGAGTCTCGGCCTCGTCGAAGTCACCCAGCCAATACCGAGCCTCCCCGAGCATCCCGACGATCCAGGCCTCACGAACAGCCCAGCCCTCCTCCGGGCCCGCAAGCGCTAAGGCACGCTCGTAGTGATCGACCGCGGCACGGGACTCGATCCGGCGACGAGCCGCGTCGCCCGCGCGCGTGAGCGCATCCACCGCGCGGTCGGCGAGCGCGCGCTCGTTCGGATCGAGATCGAGCGCCGCCCGCGCCGCCTGCTCCAAGTGAAAGGCGATCGTGCGCGGGTACCGGTCGACGAGCGCCGGCTCGGACAGCTTGTCGGCGACGCGCACATGCAGCCGTTGCCGCTCGCGTTTGGCGAGCGAGTCGTACGCGACGTCGCGCAGCACGTCGCTGCGGAACCGCCACACGCCCGAGTGACGCTCGTCGGGCAGCAGCAGTTCCTCTGCCTCGGCCTCGGCCAGGAGCTCCGGGGTCGGATCGGCGATCAGCGAGAGCTCGTCCAGATCGAATCGCCCGCGCGGGAACACCGCCGCGCGCCGCACGAGCTCACGCGCCGGGGGCGAGAGCTGATCGATCCGCGCCGCCACGACGGCCTGCACGGTGGCGGGCAGGAGCCGCGCGGTCGGTGCGGGGCCGGTCGGCGGCGCGGGATCGTCCTGGCGCACGAGCATGCCCGTGATCTCGATGATGAACAGCGGATTGCCACCGGCGTGCTCGGCCACACGCTCTGCATCGGTTCGCTCGAGACCGCCCGCCTCCATCGCCAGGCGAGCTGCATGTTCCGGGGCGAGCTCCTCGACCCACAGCGTGACGGCATCCGGAAGTCCGCCCGCCCAGTTCGGCCGATCCTCGAGGAACTCCCACCGCGCGACACACACCACAAGCAGCGGAACCTGCCGCGCCTCCTTCACGAGTTGTTCGATCAGGTCCAGCAACAGCGGATCGGCCTGGTGCAGATCCTCGAACACGACCACCACAGGCCCGCTGCGCGCAAGGCCGGCGAGCATCGCTAAGACCCCTTGGCGGACCTCCGCCACCTGGTAGCGGGTGTCGTCGCCTTCGTCGTGCAAGCCGAGCGCGAGTCCGAGCCGCCGAACGGCCGCCTCGACGTCGTCGGCGTCCACCCATTCCGACACCGCCGCACGCAGCCGGGCCTCGACCTCCCCCGACGGTGCGTCGGGATCCTCCCCGAGCTCACGGTGCACCATCTGCGCGACCGGCCAGAACTCGACGTCTTCCTCGAACGGGCTGGACCAGCCGGTCAGGACCTTCGTGCCCGTCGGTAATTGCGCGAGGAACTCCGTGACGACCCGGGACTTCCCGATCCCCGGCTCGCCCAGCAACGACACGAGGTGGGCCCGTTTGCGTGACGCGGCCCGCTCGAACAGGTCCGTGAGCAGCTGAACCTCGCGACGCCGGTTCACGAAGGTGATCCGACTCCGGTCGAGCACCCGGCCGCGCAGTCCTTCGACCGGCCAGGCGGTGATCGCTTCGTCGAAGCCCTTCGCGTCGATCCGGCGTGACTCGCCGAAGGCGACGGCGTCGCGCGTGAGCTGCACCGTTGACTCCCCCACCAAGATCTCGCCCGGAGACGCCGCCTGCTGCAATCGGGCACCGAGGTTCACCTCGGCGCCGATCACGATGTTGCGATCGTGCGCGGTGCCCACCGCGACCTGACCGGTGCGCACGCCGATCCGAACGCGGATCGGGCTCGACAACCCGATCTCCGACGCGAGCTCGGCCGCACGCCCGCGGATCTCGAGCGCCGCCCGGATCGCTCGCACCGCATCGTCGTCACGCGCCACGGGCATGCCGAACACCACCAAGACCGCATCGCCGATGAACCCTTCCGCGACACCGCCGAGCCAGGCCGCCTCCTCCGTCACCATCCCGTGGAAGGCGGCGAGGACCTCCCGGAACCGTTCGGCATCGAGCGAGGCCGCGAGCTCCGTCGAGTCGGCCATGTCCACGAACACCACCGAGACGAGCCGCCGTTCGGACGCGGCGGATACGGAAACAGGTGCACCGCACGTGGGACAGAAGTTCGCGGCCGGCGGCAGCGGCTCGCCGCACCGCGGGCAGCGCTCAGCGCTCACCGAGATACTCGATGATCTGCACCGGGTTGTCGTCGGGGTCCCGGAAGGTCGCGAACCGCGCGAATCCCGGCGCCTCGCCCACGTAGTCGAAGGCGGCACCGCGTTGCTCGAGCGTCCAGCGGGTCGCGTCCAGGTCGTCCACGCGCAGCGCCATGGTGCCGCTCGCGGGGGTCTCGTCGCCGTCGGTGCCGTGCAGGGCGAACCGGATCGTGCCGCCGTCAAGTTCGGCCCATTCGTCGCCGTCGCGGCGCACGAGCACCAATCCGACGACCTCGGTGTAGAACGTGACGGCTCGGTCGAGGTCGCGTGTCCAGTAGTAGACGTGGTCGACGATCACGGACCCGATGCTACCCAGCGACGACGGTGTGTCAGCCAGTCCCGAGGATCTTGGCCTTTTGCGCTTGGAACTCTGCTTCCGTGAGCACGCCGTCGTCGCGGAGCTTGGCGAGCCGCTCGAGTTCCGTCGTGGCGCTCGGTGCGCCGGTCGCGACCGGGGCGGGGGGTGGTGCGGGTGTGACTGGAGGCCGGTCGTCACCTTGATACATGCGCTTCTTGTTCTGCTCGCCCTGGTGGTAGATCGTTTTCTGTACCTCTTCAGGGTGTCGGATGTGCGTGAACGAGCTGGTGCCGAACTCCGAGGCCGAGCTGATCCGCAACGTGCCCGCGCCGACGATCCGGTCCCAGATCCCCTGCTCGAACCGCACGTCGTTGATCGCCTCGAGCGGGATCTCCATCGACCGCTTCGCGATGAACCCCTCCCGGTGGATCACCCGCTCCGTCGTCACGGCGAAGTTCGATGTGAGCCACCAGATGAGGCGGCGCAACGGGTAGAGCACGAAGATCACCAGGACGGCGACCCACCAGATCCACTCGAACGACAGCTTCAGCGACGCGGTGAGCCATGTGGCGACGACGATCTCCGCGACGACCACGAGCGCCGGGAGCGCCAGCGCAACGGGATGCGGGCGGAGATCGAGCACGAGCTCCTCGCCCGGGATCAGGAGCTTCTTCGGGAACGCCATGCGCGGACGCTACCGCGGGGGCAAGTCCCCGGCAACGTCCCTAGGTCGGGCGGAGATGCTCGATCTCGCCGAACCCGACGTCCACGACGCCATCGCTCGTATCGACCTGCAGGGCACCATCCACGGCGAGGCCAACCGCGGTGCCGACGATGTCGGCCCCGGCGGTGGTCGTTGCGCGCACGGTGCGCCCGATGGAGGCGCTCCGCGCCAGCCAGGCAGCGCGGGCGCGCTCGGAGAGCGCGCCCGCGCGGTAGCCGTCCGCGAGGCGCTCGACGAAGGCCGTGAGGATCGGCCCCTCGCCGGTGCCGGTGCCGGCGCCGATGGCGCCCGCACCGGCAACCCCGTCGGGGACGGCGAGGTTCACGCCCACGCCGACGACGACGTACGCGAGCGCCCCGTCGACGATCGAGGACTCGAGGAGGACACCTCCGACCTTCGCCTCGCCGACCAACAGGTCGTTCGGCCACTTGCAGCGCACGTCTTCGCCCGACTTGATCGCGATCGCCTCGGCGAGGCCGGCACCGGCGAGCAGCGACAGCAGCCCCGCGTCACGAGGCGCGATCGCCGGCCGCAGCACGATCGAGACCATCAGCGCTCTGCCCGCGACGTCGATCCAGGTCCGCTCGCCGCGGCCCCGTCCCGCCGTCTGATGCGCCGCGGAGACGAGGGTCCATTCCGGTGCACCGGTTTCGGCGAGCGCGACCGCCGTCGCGTTCGTGGAACCGGTAACCTCCAGCGCACGAACGGGGGCGCGCACACCGATCGCGGCCTGCGCCGCGCGCAGGTCGGCGTCGGTCAACACGGCGTCTGCGAGTGGCGAACGGGCTCCACGGAAGGCACGATACGCGAGTGACGAAGCAGCCCAAGCTCCTGATCGCGAACCGTGGCGAGATCGCGGTGCGGATCATCCGCACGTGCCGCGAGATGGGCATCCCGAGCGTCGCCGTCTACTCCGACGCCGATCGCGATGCGCTCCACGTCGAGATGGCCGACGAGGCGTACCGCGTCGGCCCGGCGCTGGCGGCCGATTCTTACCTTTCGATCGAGGCCATCCTCGAAGCCGCACAGCAGGCCAAGGCGACGCTGATCCACCCCGGGTACGGGTTCCTCGCCGAGCGCGCGCAGTTCGCGCAGGCCGTCGACGAGGCAGGGTTCACGTTCGTCGGGCCATCAGCGCGGGCGATCGAGGAGATGGGCGACAAGGCCGCCGCCCGCCGGATCGCCGACGCAGCCGGGATGCCGATCGTGCCCGGGACGCGCGAGCCCGTCGACGTCGACGAGGCGAAGAAGCAGGCTCCGCGGGTCGGGTACCCGCTGCTCGTGAAGGCCGCGTTCGGCGGCGGCGGCAAGGGAATGCACGTCGTGCGCGACGCGGGGCATCTCGAGGATTCGCTGAAGCGCGCTGCTCGCGAAGCGCAGTCCTACTTCGGCCGGCCGGAGGTCTTCCTCGAGCGCTACGTGGATCACGCGCATCACGTCGAGGCGCAGGTGATCGCCGACACCCACGGGAACGTCGTGTTCCTCGGCGAGCGCGACTGCTCCGTCCAACGGCGTCACCAGAAACTGATCGAGGAGACGCCATCCCCCCTGGTGGATGCGGCCCTTCGGACGCGCTTCGCCGAGGCGGCGACCGCGCTCGTGCGCGAGGCGGGCTACGTGAACGCCGGGACGATCGAGTGCATCCTCGACGAGGACGGCTCGTTCTACTTCCTGGAGATGAACACGCGGCTGCAGGTGGAACACACCGTCACCGAGATGGTCACGGGACTCGATCTGGTGGCCCTGCAGATCGAGGTCGCGCTCGGCGGCTCAATCGCCGACCTCGAGCCGGCTCCGCGCGGTCACGCGATCCAGTGCCGGATCAACGCCGAGGATCCCGGCCGGAACTTCCTACCAGGGCCCGGGCGGATCACGCGCTACGAGGAGCCAGGCGGGCCGTTCGTCCGGGTCGACTCGGGCTTCGGCGAGGGCCGGGAGATCCCGGGTGACTACGACTCGATGTTCGCGAAGCTGATCGTCGCCGGCGCCGACCGCGAGCAGGCGAGACACCGGATGCTGCGAGCACTCGACGAGTTCGTGGTGGAGGGCGTGCCCACGACGATCCCCGTGCACCGCTGGATCCTGGAGTCAGCGGCGTTCACCGAGGCCACCCACACGACGACCTGGTTGGAGAAGGCGCTCGGTGAGGCGCATCTTCCCGCCCAGGCGGACCTCGGGCAGGGCGCGCCCACGAAGGCGCCGCGCGCCAGAGACATCCTCGTGGAGGTCGATGGCCGCCGGGTGCCCGTGCGGATCTTCGACGAGCGACGCGCGATGGCGCCGAAGGCTCCGGCGGGCCACGGTGCCCACCACGGGGAGCACGTCCACGGCGAGATCCGAGCGCCCATGCAGGGCACGATCGTCAAGGTGCTCGTCGAGAAGGGGCAGCCGATCCAGGCGGGCGACGTCGTGTGCATCCTCGAAGCGATGAAGATGGAGAACCACATCGCGTCCACTCGCGAGGGCGAGATCACGGAATTGCCGATCCGCCCCGGTCAGGTCGTCGAGACCGGCCAGCTGCTCGCCGTTATCGACTAAGTCGACTCGGTCGACTGGCGAAAGGCTCCGACGAGGGGCTATCGAACCGAAGGGCGCTGGCCGCTCACGTCTCGACGCCGAGTGCAGCGCGTACGGCGGCGTCGAACCCGATCGGACGGACGTCGGGGAACAACCGGGCCGCGGTCTCGGTGCGAACGATCGTTTCGTTGACCAGTCCGTCGATCAGTGGGCGGGCGATCGACGCAGGAACCGACGTCACGAATCCGCACCACAACGAAGACAGACGCGGAGTCAGAACGGGAACCGTCAGGATCGCCAGCGATCGGCCACGGATCGCCGCTACCCGCTGCATCATGTCCTGGTACGACAGCACATCTGTGCCGCCGATCTCGACGATCTCGTGATGCGCCGAGACTGCGACATCGCGAGCGCGGGTCAGATACGCCAGCACGTCGTCGATGCCGATCGGCTGCGACCTCGTTCGCACCCACGTCGGCGTCACCATCACGGGCAATCGCCTCACCAGGTCGTTGAGCATGCGGAACGACGAGCTGTCCTCGGCGAGGACCATCCCTGCCCGGAACTCGAGCACCTGGGTTGCGCCTGCGGCGAGCGACTCCCCCGTCTCGTGCCGGCTCGCGAGGTGAGACGACAGGCCGTCGTCGGAGGCTCCGAGACCGCCCAGATACACGATCCGTCGGAGGTGCGCGGTCGCAGCAGCCTCCGCGAACGCCAGCGCACCCACGCGGTCACGGTCCTCGAAGCCGGCCTCGCCTGCGCCCATCGCGTGCACGAGGTAGAAGGCGGTGTCGGCCCCCGTGAGAGCCGGCCGGATCGTCTCGGGCCGCAGCACGTCGAGGCCGACCACCTCGATGTTCGGCCAACGGGCGCGTAGCACTTCGGGACGTCTGCCGGCGAGGCGGAGCGGAACCTCCGACTCGACCAGTGCGTCGACCAACCGCGCGCCGATCGCACCACTCGCCCCGACGATCACAACCGGTCCGGTGTCGTTCACGGCGCGCCTCGTGCGGACTATGCGGCCAGCCGCCCGTCGCTTATCTCGACCACCCGATCCGCATAGTGCGTCATCCGGCTGTCGTGGGTCACGACGATGGCCGCCGTCCCACGCCCCTTGACCTCGGTGCGGATCAGATCCATGACCTGCTCGCCGAGCTTCGAGTCGAGCGCGCTGGTCGGCTCGTCGAACAGCACCAGCTCCGGCTCGTTCATCAGGGCCCGGCCGATCGCGACCCGCTGACGCTCGCCGCCCGACAGCTGCGGCGGCGTGTTCTTCTTGCGGTGGCCGAGGCCGAGGTCCTCGAGCAGCAGGTCGGCACGCCGGTCGACGTCCTTGCCCCGCTTACCGGCGACGTCCGCCACGACCAGCAGGTTCTCCCTGGCGGTGAGGAACGGCACCAGGTTTGCGCCCTGGAAGACGAACCCCACGAAGTCCCGCCGGAACCGCGTGAGCTGCGAACGACCGTAGTCGCTGATGTGGTGCGGCCCGACCACGACGCTGCCGCCGGTCGGCGAGAGCAGCCCGCCGGCGATGGAGAGCAGGGTGGTCTTGCCCGATCCGGAGGGCCCGACGAGCGCGACAAGCTCGTCGTCGTGGACGGTGAGCGAGGCGTGATCGAGCGCGACCACCTCCGCCTCGCCGCTGCCGTAGGTCTTCCGGATGTCCTGCATGTCGAGTGCACTCATGCCTGGTCCTTCGCTCATGCTCCGCCGACGGCGGAGGCGGGGTCGATACGGATGATCCGTCGGAACGAGATCGCGCTGCCGATCAGCGAGGCGACCACGATGCCCACGGCGGTGAACAGGAATCGGCCGGTCGACAGCTCGAGCGGCACGGCGTCGGGGATCACCCGAGCGAGCCCGAGGGCCAGCACGCTGCCGGCGACCAAGGCGCCCAGCGCGATCAGCACCGCCTGCAGAGTGAGCCCGGCCGCGAGCGTTCGCGACGAGGCCCCGACCGCCTTAAGGACGCCCAGCAAGCCGACCCGCTCGATCGTGAGCAGCGCGAAGAAAAGCGCCACGACGATCCCCGCGACGACGAACGTCGTGCCGATGATCGAGGTGAACACGCCGTCCTGCTCGCTCACGCCCGGGACGCCGGCGATCGCCTCGTCGATCGTGAGCGCCGTCACCGACGGCACAGCGGCGTCGATGTCGTCCGCGACCTGCTCGACCAACATCCCTTCCTCGGGGGTGACCAGGATCGCCTCGAACGTCCCCGGGGCGACCGCCGCGTCGGGGATGTTGGCATTCAGCGCAGTGCGCCAGGTCCCGGGCTCGACCCACAGACCGCTCTGCAGGTTGTAGTCCGTGCCGCTCACCCACCCGATCACCTCGACGGGCGTCCTCGCGGTCCCGAGTTCGATCGTCTGCCCCACCTCGAGCCCGGCGTCCTGCAGCGAGCGGTCCGCGTAGCCCTGCCCGGGTGGCGGCGGCGCGGGCACCTCGGTGTTGGGTGCCTCGTAGCCGAACACCGCGACGTCGGCGGGGTCGGAACCGCCCTCGATGTGGCCCGCGAGGAGCGCGACGCCGAGCCCGGTGGCTTCGTGGGCCCCCGGCACCGCGGCGATCTCGTCGTGCTCCTCGGCGGTGATCCGCGAACGGTCGATCGATCCCTTGCTGTCGGCGCTGTAGACGATCAGCGGCGCGGTCTGCGCGCGCAGCAGGCCCGTGGAGGAGTTGATCAGGGCGTCGAGGATGCCGCCCAGCACGAGCAGCAGGAGCACCAGCAGCGTGAGGGCGACCCCGGCCGTCAGGAACCGGCTGGGACGTCGGATCAGCTCTCGCCAGGCGAGCTTCATGCCAGACCACCGCCCGCGAGGCGCGCCGTCGCGGCCGCCGGGTCGACCTTCGCGACCCGACGCATCGAGCCGATCGAGGCCACGACACCGAGCACGAGCATCGCGATCGAGGTGCCGATCACCACGTTGGGCTCGACCGTGGCGGAAAACTCGGCGCTCGACGCGCCCTGGACGGCGAGCACCGTGAGTGGGATCGCGACGAGGATCGCCAACCCGATCACGATGAGCACCTGGACGAGCAGGTTCCCGAGGAGGAACCAACTGCTCGCGCCGACGGCGCGGAGCAGCGTGAGGGAGGAGGTCTTCTGCACCGTGATGATCAGGAAGAAGAACCCGGTCAGCAGGATCACCACGATGAACGCGAGACCCAGGATGATCCCGAACGACTGCTGGATCGAGGAGACGCCCGGCAAGGATGCAACGGCGGTGTCGCGATCGAGCGCGTCGACGCCGTCGACCTGGTCGGCGATCGCGGCCGCGAGGGCGACGGGCTCCACGCCGGTCGCCGGCTCGACGCCCACGAGGTTCGGCAACACGCCGGTCGCGTCCGGGTTGGTCGCGACGACGAGATCCTCGTAGGTCGCGTACGAGACGAACAGGGTCGGCTGCACGTTGAACTGGATGTCGTCGGCGATGCCGACGACCGTCACGACACGGTCCCCGGGAACGATGGTCACCCGATCGCCGATGCCGTACCCAGCCCCGGCGTCCTGCGAGCTCGCGACGGCCTCGTCGTCCGCCGTTGGCAGGTGTCCCTCGCTCAGGGTCGTCGGAGCGCCGGGTTCGTCGAGCTCGTAGCCGAAGATGGTCGTGTCACGGACCTCCCCGGTCTCGAGGCGCGCACTGAACGACCCCTCCCCGATCGGCCCCGACGCCGCCACGCCGTCCACCTGCGCGACCGCGGCGACCTGGTCCGGCAGCACGCGGCTGCCGTCGACGCTGCGCCGAGCGTCCGCGTTGTAGACGAGCACGCTCGCCGACTGATGCTCGAGACCGCCGGTGAACTGCCCGAGCAAGGATCCGGCGAGCGTCTGCTGGAACAAGATCAAGAACAGGAGCAGCGCGACCGCCCCGATCAGCAGGGCGAAGCGAAGCTTGGCCCGTCTGATCTCACCGAGTGCGAATCGCATGTCCCATCCCCTGGCGCACGGGTGGCGGCGGCCTTCGGCCGCCGCCACCCAACGTGCGTTCCGAACTAGTTGGAACCGACCCCGACGCTGAAGACCGTCAGGTTGTA
This sequence comes from uncultured Actinomycetes bacterium, assembly GCA_963746995.1. GTDB lineage: Bacteria > Actinomycetota > UBA4738 > UBA4738 > HRBIN12 > AC-51. The sequence goes on along the minus strand of CAVVDF010000005.1, from coordinate 72,928 downwards.
GCCGCTGGTGCCGTCGCCCCACGCGTAGACCTGGTAGGCACGGCCGGCGTTGAGCTGCAGCACTGCGGGCCCGATCACGGGAGTGTAGTCACCGGGCAGAGAAACCCACGCCGCGTAGATGCCCTTGGGCACCTGCAGGGTCGCGCTCTTGCCCCAGGTGAAGCTGTCTCCACCGATCAGCTTGGCGCCGTTGGCCCACACGTTGACCGCTGGGGCTTCCGCCGTGTGACGAACGGTCAGGCGCGCGTTCCCGGGCTTGGTCGGGTTCACGTTGTTCGTGTAGAGCTTCAGGTTCGGCATGCCCGACGCGTTCAGGTTCGCGACGGCCGTGTAGTTCACGCCGCCCTCGAGCGGCGTGGTCGCCACGAGGATGCCAGTGCCGCCACACGGGTCGCCGTGGGCCACGATCTTGAACGTGTGGCTCCCGGCGGTCAGCTCGACGTTCTTGGCCACGTCGCCGGGTGCGAAGTTCGGGATCGCCTTGGTGCCGTCGACGCACACGGCGACCGTGAGGCCGGGGATCCCGTGTACGACATTCAGTGTGGCCTTGCCGGCCGCGCTCGCGGGGCCGGCGAGCCCCATCAAACCGACCACCAAGGTGGCGGCCAGTCCCAATCCAAGCATTCTCTTCCGCATCAGTTGCTCCTTCCGTCGGTGTCCGATGCGCGTGGTCGCACCGTAGACGTCGACCCCGACTCTTGACACGTGTTCACTACTTTTTGCATAGGTTTAGGTTCTGTTCGTGATTAGGGGTCTGCAGAGCGCGCCGCCTCTCCGTGCGATATCCTCTGCGTGCATGGATCCTTCGACAGGCAGTGAGAACGGTGAGCGGATCTCGGCCGTCGCGGCCGCGCTCGGGATCCCCGTTCCCACGATCCGCTCCTGGGAACGGCGATACGGGTTCCCGAGCCCCGCGCGGACCGACGGGAAACACCGCCGGTACACCCCGACCGAGATCGCGCAACTCCGTGCCGTGCGGGACCGGATCACGCGCGGGGAGCGGGTGGGCGAGGCGATCGCGGCCACCCGGGCCGAGCTCGTCGGCGCGACCGCCAACGAGGAATTGGGGCTGTTCGCGACCGCCGCAGCGGCGATGGACACCGGGTCCCTCCGGCGCCTTCTGCGAGATGCGGCCTATCGTCTCGGGACCGACCGCGCGATCGCCGACGTCGCGATGCCCGGCATGCGAGCGATCGGTGCCGAGTGGCGCGTCGGCGCGACGGACGTCGCGAACGAGCACCTCGCCACTGAGGTCGTCCGGGACTGGCTCGCGTCGGTCGCAACGGGCCTGCCGCCGGGCCATCGAGGACCCGTCGTGCTCGCATGCGCTCCCGGTGAACATCACACGCTCGGGCTTGAGGCCTTCGGCGTGATGCTCCGAGCGCGGGGATGCGAGCTGCGCATGCTCGGCGCCGACACGCCGGGATCATCGCTCGTCGCTGCCTCACGACGGGCCCGTGCGACCGCGGTCGTCGTGGTCGCCCACCGGGCGACGGTCCGACGCGCTGCGGTGGCAGCCCTCGGGGAGATACAGGCATCCGCCAGCGTGAGGGTGGTGACCTACGCCGGGAACGCGTTCGCGTCCGCGCGCGGACGGATGAGCGCTCCGGGCACCTACCTGGGCAACGACCTCGTCGCGGCCGCCGCGCTCCTCACCGCCGCATTGCCCTGACGATGCTCAGCCCGGCGCGCCCCAGGCGTCGCGGCCGGTCAACCGGAACCCCGCCTCGTGCACCTTGTAGCGGCCGTTCACCGAGATCAGCAGGGGCGTCATCGTCTCGGCGATCCGCGCCATCTGCAGGCCGCCGACGTCGACCCAGCGCATCCCGGGGATGTCGGCGATCAGGTCGCCGATCGTCGCCTTCGCGGCCCTGTCGTCCCCCATCACGAAGGCGTCCGAATCGACCGGTTGATCCATCTCCCGTAGCGCGCGTGCGCCGATCGTGTGGAAGGCGGCAACCAGTCGGGTGCCCTTCGGGAGCAGGGTCTTCACGAACTCGGCGGCCGATCCGTGCCACGGCCGGATCGCGTGCGACGGGCGCCCGCCAACCGCCGTCATGAGGGGACTCGTGCAGTCGCACACGATGGTCTCCGCGCCGATCGACGGCGCGATCGCTTCGTAGATCGCCGCCACCCCCCCGAACGGCACCGTCACGATCACGACGCCGGCCCTCGCCGCGCCGGCGTTCTCGTCGCCGTGCACGACCGCACCGGAACCGAGGAGTTGCCTCGCCTCCTCCGCCTTTGCCGCCGCGCGGTCGGCGTCGCGAGACCCGATCGTTACCTGGTGGCCTGCATGGGCGAGCCGCAGGGTCAGTCCGAAACCCTCTGCCCCGGTCCCGCCGATGATCGCGACCTCCATCGCCGCAAGCCTAGTCGGTAGCCTGTGCCACCGTGACCTCGGCAACCGCGCTCGTCGAGGCGTTGGTCGGCGGCGCCTGCCTCGCGATGGCGTGGCCGTGCTGGCGTCGTGCCACGCCCGTCTTCCGGGTGGTCGGGGTCGTCTTGGGGATCGCGGGTCTGGTGGCGATCGTGAACGCGGTGACCGAGGTCGTGTGAACGGTCCTCAGACCGTCGGCCGATACTCGCCGAACACGTCGCGGAGCACGTCGGACACTTCGCCGAGCGTCGCTCGGACACGGAGCGCCTCCTTGATCGGCGGCAGGAGATTGTCCGTGCCGGTCGCGGCCGCTCGAACCGCGTCGAGCGCCGATGCGACGTCTGCCCATCGCGCTCCTCGCGCACGCGTCGGACGTCGGCGATCTGCCGCTCGACGTCGTCCTGCCCGATCCGTTGCAGCTCGCGCTCGTGCTCCTCGTGCACCTGGAACCGGTTCACGCCCACGACGACGCGGGCACCGGTTCGATCGCCTGCTGGATCCGGAAGGCCGCCTCGTGGATCTCGTCTTGGTAGAACCCTCGTTCTATCGCGGCGACGGCGCCGCCCATCGCGTCGATCCGGTCGAGATACGCCACTGCAAGCGACTCCAGCTGGTCGGTGAGCGCCTCGACGTAGTAGGAACCGCCCAGCGGATCCGCCACCGCCGCGAGCCCGGTCTCGTAGCCGATCACCTGCTGGGTGCGCAACGCGAGCTTGGCGGAATGCTCCGTCGGCAACGCGAGCGCTTCATCGAACGCATTGGTGTGCAACGACTGCGTGCCGCCGAGTACCGCGGAGAGTGCCTCGAGCGCTGTGCGCACGATGTTGTTCTCGGGCTGCTGGGCGGTGAGGGTCGCTCCGCCGGTCTGTGTATGGAAGCGCAGCATCAGCGAGCGTTCGTCCTGCGCCGCGAACCGCTCGCGCATGATCCGGGCCCACAGTCGCCGGGCTGCGCGGAACTTCGCGATCTCCTCGAAGAAGTGTTGGTGGCACGCGAAGAAGAACGACAGCCGTGGTGCGAACTCGTCGACGGCCAGTCCGGCGTCGAGCGCGGCCTGGACGTAGGCGATCCCGTCGGCAAGCGTGAATGCGATCTCCTGCGCGGCGGTCGCGCCGGCCTCGCGCATGTGGTACCCGCTGATCGAGATCGTGTTCCACTTCGGGATGCGCTCGTTGCAGTAGGCAAAGAGGTCGGTGATCAACCGCATCGAGGGCTTGGGCGGGTAGATGTAGGTGCCCCGCGCCGCGTACTCCTTGAGGATGTCGTTCTGCACGGTGCCCGACAGGGCGCTCGCCTCGACACCCTGCTCCTCGGCGACGAGCTCATAGAGCAGCAGCAGGATGGGCGCGGTGGCGTTGATCGTCATCGAGGTGGAGACCCGGTCCAGGGGGATCTCGTGGAACAGCCGCCGCATGTCCTCGATCGAGTCGATCGCGACGCCGGTCTTCCCGACCTCACCGTCCGCACGCGGATGATCGGAGTCGTACCCCATCTGGGTCGGCAGGTCGAACGCGGTGGAAAGACCGGTCTGCCCGTGATCCAACAAGTAGCGGAACCGACGGTTCGTGTCCTCGGCGGTGCCCATGCCCGCGTACTGGCGCATCGTCCAAAGCCGGCCTCGGTACATCGAGGGGTACGGGCCTCGCGTATACGGGAAACTGCCGGGCTCGCCGAGTTGTCCCACTGGGTCGAACCCCGGATCGTGCCCGTAGACGGGCTGCAGCTCGATCCCCGAGTCGGTGTGGGTGCCGTCGTCCATCCAATCGAGCCTAGCGGCTGGCTCGTTCGCGCGGTTGCGGCGTAGGGTGCCCGCATGGACATCGTGCAGAGCGAGATCGAGACCTACATGGCGTCGTTGCAGGCTCGTCACGACGAGCCCGTGCTGCTCGAGATGGAGGCCGAGGGCCGGGAGCGCGACTTCCCCATCATCGGGCGGAACGTCGGGGTCACCGTCGAAGTTCTCGCTCGATCGGTGGGCGCTCGTCGCGTCTTCGAGCTCGGCAGCGGCTTCGGCTACAGCGCCTACTGGTTCGCGCGTGCCGTCGGCGCCGATGGTGAAGTGCACTGTACGGACGGCGATCCGGCGAACGCCGCGAAGGCCGAGACGTACCTCACCCGCGCCGGCTACTGGGATCGAGTGACCTACCACGTCGGCGACGCCGTCGAGCAGTTAGCGTCGGTCGACGGAGCGTTCGACGTCATGTACGACGACATCGACAAGCATGGCTACCCCGCGGCGTGGCTGGCCGCACGCGACCGGATCCGCGTCGGCGGTCTCTACATCTGCGACAACGTGCTGTGGTCCGGCCGGGTCCTGGACGCGGATCCTGACCGCAACACGGCTGCGATCGTCGAGCACAACCGGCTGATCGCCGACGACGAGCGTTTCCTCACGACGATCGTGCCGACGCGCGACGGTGTCATCGTCGCCCTGCGGATCGCCTGAGCGGTTCGATCACCCCGCCAGCTGCTGCAGGGCCTGCTGGATCCCCGTGTCGCCCAGCTCGCCGGCGTGTCGGTAAACCACGTTCCCCTCGGCGTCGGTGAGCACCAGGTACGGGAACGAACGAAGCCCGTACGCCTGCCCTGCGGTCCCCGTCGCATCGTCGGCCAAGACGGGGAAAGGCCACCCCTCGGAGCGGAACCACGCCGACGGCGGGTAGTTCGGCGCCGACGGGTTGGCCGAGGTCGAGACAGCGTCCACGTCGACACCGGCGGGCAGCGCGCCCTGGTTCTGTAGCGACACGATCCGCGGAACCTCGGCGTTGCAGTGCGGGCACCAGTGCGCGACGAACCAGATCGCCGTGGGCCGCCCGGTCGATCCCGGATCGATCGTGACCGGCGAGCCGTCGAACGACGACCCCGCGAGGGTGGGCGCGGGCATGCCGATCGCCATGTCCGAACCGGACGATGGGATCTGGGGCAATGACTCCCCCGTCGCGGCCACAGGCTGCGTTTCGACGGCCGCCGGTGCGTTGTCTCCTCTCGACAGCACGACAGCGACGACGGCGAGCGCCAGCACGACGGCGCCGACGATCCCCCACAGGCGGAGCTGTTTGCGGTGAGCCGCCTTCTCCATCTCGCGTCGCTTCTTCGCCGACGGCATCCCGATCACCCATCCGGCTCGTGCGCGCGCGGCACCACGAGGATGAGCGTCGCGATCAAGAGGAAGCCCGAGAAGGCCATCGCCGGGATCGACAGGTAATGGAACCGCCAGATCCACACGATCGTGCACGGCGCGGCGGGGTCACAGGTGGCGGCGCCCGCCATCGACGGGAACCGTTCCAGGAGGTAGTGGTATGTCGAGATCGCGACCCCGATCGCGATCAGCGGCAGCGTTGCGCGCGCGATCTCACGACTGTGCTTGATCGCGGCCACGAGCAGCAGCACCACGAGCGGGTACATGCAGATCCGCTGGTACCAGCAGAGCTTGCATGGCACGAAGTGGGCGACCTCCGACAGGTAAAGGCTGCCGAGCGAGCACGTGAGTGCGACCACCCAGGCGAGCCACAGGGCTGAGGGCGCCACGGATGCTCGCACGTTCTGCCCAGTGCTCGCCAGGCCGTCGGAGAAGCGGCCGCCCACCCACAGGACGAGGGCAACGAGGACACACAGGTTCGCCGCGATGGCCAGCAGCGCGAACAGCATGGACATGGTCGGCACGGACGAAGCAAGCACGGTCATCCTGCCGCCCATGCTAGGCACCGGGCGTTTCCCGCGGCCCGCCGATGGACAGGTGGCGGCTGGGACCTCCGTCCCTAGAGCAGGGCTCGGATCTTCGCCACGTCCGCCGAGCCAAGCAGGATCTCGCCGGCGCCAGGCTCCGCGAGGGCCTCGACGATGCCGTCGATCACCCCGAGCGCCGACGCGGCGGTGTCCGCCGCCTCGTCCGCTCGACCCGCGAGTGCGAGGATCGCCGCACGGGCTCCGAGGGCTCGCCAGCGCGGCTCTGGCCCGCCGATCGCATCGGCGACGGTCAGCGCGATGTCGATCTCCGCAAGCGCGTCGTCGTGCCGATCGAACGACGAGAGAACGAGCGCGCGTGCACGGTGACCCTTCGAGATATACCGCTTGGTGCCGGTATCTTCGGCCTGGACGAGACACCGGTCGGCGTACGCCAGCGCGCGATCGGGCTCGCCGAGGATGAGCAACGTCTGACTCATGCTCACCCACAGGTGCATCGAGTATCGCCACTTCATCCACTCGCCGGGGTCCGTGTCCGCATCGAATCCCGTCTCCAGTCGCACGAACTCGGCTCGTGCGGCCTCGGCGTCGCCGGAGCCAAGGATGCAATCGCCAAGATTGAGTTGCGCATTCCGCAGCGTCTCGAGGTCGCCGAAGGTCAGCGCTCGCTCGACCGCCTCGTTGTTGTGAAGCGCGCCGCGCTCGAAGTCGCCGAGTTCGATGTGGATCCGTCCAAGAGTGTTCTTGGCTCGACACCACCAGAAACCTTGATCGCCCACGCGTTCGCACAACGCGATGTTGCTGCGAGCAGCAGCGAACGCTTCGTCGTAGTCCCCGAGGGCCAGCCGCACGAGCGCGAGATCGAAGTAGACATACTGGAGTGGCTGCGCAACCTGCGCGTCCTCGGCGATAGCTAGCGCCTCTTCGATCAAGGCGGCGCTCTCTGCTTCCCGAGATTGGAAATGCAGCATCTCGCCGGCGAGGTCAAGACACAGGGCTTTCGCGAAGGCGTCCGACGCCGCTCGGCCCGCGCTCGCCAAAGCGTCGATACGAGGGTAAGCGTCGTCGAGGCGGCCGGCGACGATGGGGGTGAACAGGTCAGCCATCTCGCTGATCGCCTGCAGGTCTTGATCGCCCGTTTCAGTGGCGACGGCACTCGCCCGTCGAGCGGTCGCCACTGCCGAGGGGAAGTCATGTGCATAGACCTGGGCAAGAGCGACGAACGCGAGTGCGAACCCGCGGGTGACCTCATCCCCGGTCGCCTCGGCCGCGTCCGCCATCGACCGATAACAGCCGATCGCCGGTTCCCATTCGTTGCGCAGCTCGTAGCACTGACCGCGCACGAAATGCAGGTGGGTGAGCATCGATGGATCTGCGGGTTGCGATGCTTGATCGACCGCAGCCAACGCACGATCCGCGTATCCCAGCGCCTGCTCGAGTGCGAACCCCGCCATCGCCTTGTCGGCCGACGCGACCAAGAACCCGACCGCATCGTCCCAGCGCTCGGCGCGCTCGTAGTGGTGTGCGAGCGTCTCGACAACCTCCGCCGGTCGGTCGGCGTAGAGTTCGCGGATCGCGTCCCCGACCGCGGAGTGCAGCGTCCGGCGACGATCGAGCAGCAGGCTGCCATAGGCAACCTCATGCGTCAGCGCGTGCTTGAACATGAAGATCAACTCGGGGTAAAGAGAGCGCTCGAATATCAGTTGCACAGCCTTGAGTTGCGCGACCGCCTCCGCCGTCGTCGGACGACCCGCAGTGCGTTCCAGCAGCCGCGACGTGAACTCCCGTCCGATAACCGAAGCGGTCTGGAGGGCATGGCGGGGTTCCTCGTCGAGCCGATCGAGCCGCGCCATGATGACGTCCTGCACGGTGTCCGGCACACGCAGGTCCTGGAGCGAGCGCCCGAGCACATACCCCTCACCCTCATGCACCAGGTCGCCCGATTCCACGAGCGACTTGGTCACCTCCTCGATGAAGAACGGATTCCCCTCGGCCTTGCGGTAGATCAGCGACTCCAGTTCCGGCGGCAACGCTCGATCGCCCGACGCGCCCTGCGCGACCTCGATCGTGTCTCGTTCGGAGAGCGGCTCCAACGCGAGACGCGTGTAGAAGGGTCGCTCGCCGAAGGGCGGCACATGGTCGGGCCGGTGGGTGAGTACGAGGAGCAGCCGATGCTCGGGCACCGACTCGATCACGAGGGACAGAAGCTCCGCGGATGGAGGATCGATCCAGTGCAGATCCTCGATGACAACGACGGCGGGTTGTCGCTCGGTGGCGGCAAGCAAGACATCGCGGAACGCTTCGAGCACGCGAGGCTTGCGGAGCATCTTGTCTTCTTCGAGCACGCGTGCATCGCCTGGGTCGATGGACAGCAGGAATCGTAGATACGGCAGGTGCGCCTCATCGCCGCCGACCTCGTGAACGCGGGCGCTCAACTTCGCAGCGATCACGTCCTCAGGGTCCGCCTCCTCGACACCACACGCCCGGCGCATGAGATCCACGATCGGCACGTATGGGATGTCCACGCCGTAGGAGATGCAGCGCCCGAGCAGCCACAGGTTCTCGGTTCCGAGCCGCTCGCGGAACTCATGGACGAGGCGGGACTTCCCCAGTCCGGCTTCCCCGGAGACGAATGCCACCTGCCCACGGCCCGCCGCCACCTCGTCGAACAGTTCCTGCAAGGTTGCCAACTCGGTCGCCCGGCCGACATACGGGCCAAGACCGTGCTCGGCCGATACGTCCACGCGCGAGCGCGAGCCCGCCTGCCGGATCGCCTGGAACACGTGCACCGGCTCGGCCTTGTTCTTCACCTCGTGGGCGCCGAGATCGTCGAACACGACATAGCCCTCGGCCAGGCGATGCGTCGCCTCGCTCACGACGACTGTTCCCGGCGGTGCCAGGCCTTGCACCCTCGATGCGGTGTTCACGGTGTCCCCCACGGCTTGGAACGTGAACTCGAGGTCGGTGCCGATCTGGCCGAACACGACCAGCCCCGAATGGATGCCCACCCGGACCTCCACCGGAAGTTCGTGGGCTCGCAGACCTTCCTGGAGGGCAAGGCCAGCGAGGATCGCTCGGAGCGCGTGATCCTCGTGGGCGATCGGGGCGCCGAAGAGCGCCAGCAATCCGTCCCCCAGCAGCTGCGCAACGGTCCCCTCGAACCGGTGCACGGCATCCAGCATCACGTCGAAGATGTCGCGCATCAACCGTCGCATGTCCTCGGGGTCGGTGCGCTCGGACATCGCGGTATAGCCGACGACGTCGGCGAACAGGACCGAGATCAGCTTCCGCTCGCCCTCCATCGACGACGAGCCGGCGCGAAGCTTGTCTGCGAGTGGTGCAGGCATGAACGCCTCACGCGACGCGAACGCAGGCTCGGCGCTCGGTCCCCCCAGAGCGTTGCCGCACTCGAGACAGAACCGGCCGGAGGGCGGGTTGCGCCGCCCGCAGCTCGGACATGTGGCCCCCAGCTCCGCGCCGCAGGAACCGCAGAACCGCGCGTCCGCCGGGTTGGCGGCGCCGCAGGCTTCGCAGGGCGGGATCACGTCCATGACCGGCGATGCTACGCCGGGTCCTGTCGCCGGTCGACCGACGAGGGGGGTCGGCTCTGGACGTTCCGCAGTAGACTCCGCGCCGCTCGCTGGCCATGCCGGCGAACGGATCCGGGCGGCGGGACGCTAGCCTGGGAAGCGAGCGGATCCCAAGGAGCATCGACGCGTGGCCACGAAGGCGCGGAAGACGAAGAGCGACTACGCGGGCCTCTACAAGGGCCACCCCGGACAGTACTCCTGGATCTTGCATCGGATCACCGGCGTCGCGGTGATCCTGTTCCTGTTCATGCATGTCATCGACACGGCGCTGATCGGCTGGGGTCCGGAGGCATACAACCGCGTGACGCAGGCCTACGTGAACCCGTTCATCCACCTCCTGGAGCTCGGCCTCGTGATCTCGGTGCTGTACCACTCGATCAATGGCACCAAGATCACGTTGATCGACTTCTTCCCGCGGCTGGCGAGCCATATCAAGGGGATCTCGCTGGGGAGCGCCGCGATCTTCCTGGTGCTCGCGATCCCGACCACCGTGATCATGTTGAAGCAGACCTACGACCTCTGGAAGCTCTGACGATGGCGACGACCACCACGCCGCGGCCGACCCGGGACGCACCCGGTCCCGATCGCCGGATGGGTCGCGAGCGGCCCGTGGGCGGCGCCGAGCTGTGGTGGTGGCTGTTCATGCGGATCAGCGGGCTCGTCCTGCTATTCCTCGCCCTCGGGCACCTCGTGGTCATGCATCTGATGGGCACCGGCGCCGAACGGATCAATTTCGGCTTCGTCGCCGTGCGCTGGCAGAACCCGCTGTGGCGCACGTGGGACTGGATGCTGCTCATGCTCGCGCTGGTCCACGGGATCAACGGTTTGCGGAACATCACGCTCGACTACGTGACGAGAGTCGGCTGGCGCCTCGCGATCACGATGGCCTTCTACCTGATCGGGTTCTTCCTGATGGTGCTCGGGACCATCGTGGTCGTGACGTTCGACCCCGCGAAGTGGCCGGGGGCGATCTGAGGTGACGACGACCCATACGTACGACGCGCTCGTGATCGGCGCCGGCGGTGCCGGGATGCGTGCGGCGATCGAGTTGTCAGACCAGGTCCGCACGGCGGTGATCTCCAAGCTCTACCCGACACGCTCGCACACCGGTGCGGCACAAGGTGGCGTGTGCGCCGCCCTCGGCAACACCGAAGAGGATCACCCCGAGTGGCATGCGTTCGACACCGTGAAGGGCGGCGACTACCTCACCGACCAACCGGCCGCGCAGCTGATGGCCGAGGAGGCGATCGACGCGATCTACCAGTTGGAGCGCTGGGGGCTGCCGTTCAACCGCACACCGGACGGTCGGATCGACCAGCGCCGGTTCGGCGGCCACACCGCGAATCACGGCGAGCGACCGGTCCGCCGCGCGTGCTACGCGGCGGACCGAACCGGTCACATGATCCTGCAGACGCTCTATCAACAGTGCGTGAAGCGGAACGTGCGCTTCTTCAACGAGTTCTACTGCCTCGACCTGCTGCGGGCTCCCGACGGCAGCGCGGCGGGCGTGGTGGCGTACGAGCTGGCCACCGGCGAACTCCATGTCTTCCGGGCGACATCGATCGTGTTCGCCACCGGCGGCTACGGCCGGATGTTCCGCGTGACCTCGAACGCGCACGCGCTCACCGGTGACGGGCCCGCCGTCGTGTGGCGTCGTGGCATCCCGCTCGAGGACATGGAGATGTTCCAGTTCCATCCGACAGGTCTCGCGCGCCTCGGCGTCCTGCTCTCGGAGGCAGCGCGGGGCGAGGGCGGCATCGTCCGGAACAAGGACGGCGAGCGCTTCATGGAACGCTACGCCCCGACGATCAAGGATCTCGCGCCGCGCGACATGGTGAGCCGGGCGATCTACCAGGAGATCCAGGAGGGTCGCGGCGGCGGTCCGAACGGCGACTGGGCCTACCTCGACATCTCGCACCTCGACCCGGCTGTGATCGAGGAGAAGTTGCCGGACATCACCGAGTTCGCACGCATCTACCTGAAGGTGGAACCAACGAAGGAGCCGGTACCGATCCAGCCCACCGCGCATTACGCCATGGGCGGCATCCCGACCGACACCGACGGCCGCGTGGTGCTCGGCGCCGAGGAGACGCCCGTCCCCGGGCTGTACGCAGCCGGCGAGTGCGCATGCGTCAGCGTTCACGGCGCGAACCGACTCGGCACGAACTCGCTCCTCGATCTGGTCGTCTTCGGCCGCCGCGCAGGCGCCGACGCCGCCCGTCACGCAAGGGAGGCCGACCACGCGCCGATCGAGGAGCGTCCCGAGACGCGGACCCTCGACATGCTGAACGGCATCCTCGGCCGCTCGACCGGTGACGTCGCCGCAGATATCCGAAAAGAGCTGCAGGACAGTATGTTCGATTTGGCCTTCGTGGTGCGTTCCGAGACCGGGTTGACCAAGATGCAGGAGATCCTCGGCGGGCTGCGTGAGCGGTACGATCGCGTCGCGATCACGGACAAGGGCGCGATCTACAACACCGACCTGATGGAGGTCGTCGAGCTGGGCTACCTGCTCGACTGCGCCGATGCGCTCGTCGCCGGCGCGCTCGTTCGCACGGAGAGCCGCGGCGGTCACTTCCGCGAAGACCACCCGCTGCGCGACGACGCGAATTGGCTGAAGCACACCCTTGCGTATCGCCGCGACGACGGCTCGATCGACATGGAGTACAAGCCGGTCAAGATGGGCCCCTACATCCCCATGGAGAGGAAGTACTGATGGCCACGGCCGCCGAGGCGCTGAACACGTCCGACGAGCAACGCGTCGGCCAGCACGCGGGGCGGTTGGCGCTCACCGTGCGAGTACGCCGCTTCAACCCCGAGGTCTCGCAGGACTCCTGGTGGGACGAATGGACGCTGCAGGTCGACCCGCTCGACCGCCTCGTCGAGATCCTGCACCAGATCAAGTGGTACCACGACGGCACGCTCAGCTTCCGCCGGTCGTGCGCGCACGGCATCTGTGGTTCCGACGCGATGCTGATCAACGGGCGCAATCAGCTCGCGTGCAAGGTCCTGGCTGAAGACGTCGGCCCGAACGTGACGATCGAGCCGATCCGCGGTCTCTCGGTCCTCAAGGATCTGATCGTCGATATGGACCCGTTCCTCGATGACTTCGCGTCGGTGCTCCCCTACCTGATCAACGACTCGGGCGAGCCCGACAAAGAGCGCCGCCAGTCCCAGGAAGACCGTCACCGCTATGACGACACGACGAAGTGCATCCTGTGTGCCGCCTGCACGACCTCGTGCCCGGTGTTCTGGGGCGACGGCGAGTACGTCGGTCCCGCGGCGATCGTCAACGCCCACCGGTTCATCTTCGACTCCCGCGACGACGCCGGCCGCGAACGCATGAAGATCCTCTCGGAGAAGACCGGCGTGTTCCGCTGCCGGACCACCTTCAACTGCACCGACGCCTGCCCGCGGGGCATCGAAGTCACGAAGGCGATCCAAGAAGTGAAGCGCGCGATCCTGTTCGAGCGGTTCTGAGGCCGCCTCGGTAGGCTCCGCTCCGATGGTGCACCAGATCGTCCTCATCCCCGGCGACGGGATCGGCCCCGAGGTCTCCGAGGCAACGAGGCTCGTCCTCGACGCGGCCGACGTGGGGATCGAATGGGTCGAGAGGCCGGCCGGTGCGGGCGCGATGGAGACCCACGGGTCGTTGCTGCCCGACGAGACGCTCGATGCGATCCGGGCGTGCAGGGTTGCGATCAAGGGGCCGATCACCACTCCCGTCGGCACGGGGTTCCGCAGCGTCAACGTCGCGTTGCGCCAGGACCTCGACCTCTTCGCGGCGGTTCGCCCCGCACGATCGCTGCCTGGGGTGCCGACCCGCCATCCGCACGTCGACCTGGTGATCGTCCGCGAGAACACCGAGGATCTGTACCAAGGTATCGAGTTCGAGCGCGGGAGCGAAGCGGCGGCCGCGCTCCGAGTGCGAATGCGGGACATCGCCGGGGTCACGCTCCGAGAGGACGCGGGCGTCACCTTGAAGCCGATCAGCGTCACCGGCGCCCACCGGATCGTGCGCTTCGGCTTCGAGTACGCGCGGGCACATCACCGTCGCCGGGTCACCGTCGGCCACAAGGCGAACGTGATGCGGTACTCCGACGGCATCTTCCTCGAGGCTGCGATCGAGGATGCACGCGACTACCCGGAGATCGCGTGGGACGAGATCCAGATCGACCACCTGTCGGCGAGACTCGCACGCACGCCGCAGGACTTCGACGTGCTGTTGCTCCCGAACCTGTACGGAGACATCATCAGCGACCTCTGCGCGGGGTTGGTCGGCGGGCTCGGGCTGATCCCCGGCGCGAACATCGGGTGGGAATACGCGGTGTTCGAAGCCGTGCACGGAAGCGCTCCCGATATCGCGGGTCAGCAGAAGGCGAACCCGGTCGCGATGATCTTGTCGGGAGCGATGATGCTGCGCCACCTCGGTGAGATCGCGGCCGCCGAGAACGTCGAGTGGGGCGTCGACCAAACCCTTCGGAAGGGTGAGATCCGCACCCCCGATCTCGGTGGTACGGCGACCACCATGGCGTTCGCGTCGGCGATCGCCGCCGAGGCGGTCGCCTGGGCGCACGGTCCGAGCTAGGCCGGGCCGACGCCGGGTATCGACGCCAGCTGCGCCGCGATCAGCTCCCGATCGTCCTTGTCGTCGATCGTGGCGAGCACCTGCCGCGCTTCTGCCGCGTACCGGTCGCGGCCGTGCTCATCGCCGATCGCCGCCGAGGCCCGCGCCATCCCTTCGAGCATCGAGGCGAGCCGCCAATCGGTCCAGCTGTTCGCGCGGCAGGCGTCGAGCGCCGCCGACGCGTACCGCTCGGCCAGCGCCCCGTAGCCGAGCACGCTCGCCACGTGCGCGATCATCCAATCCCCGACCATCGCTTCCTCAGGTCCGCCGACGACGCCCCAGTGGTGACGCGAGGTGAACGCAAGTCCGAGCAGCTCGCGGTCGCGGTCGGGGCTGCGCACGGGCACCTCGAGCAGCTCCCAGCATCGGTTGAACGTTTCGACGGCGACCTGTCGATGCCAGCCAACCTGCGCGTCGACCGCTTCATCCGTCATCGTCGCGCTCCTCGTCGTGGTGGTGGTTCCCGTCGGGCCCTCGACCGAGGTCCCACTCGGTCGTGCGTCAACAGCCCGGCTGACCGTGGTTGCCGCAACACCCACCTCGCACGAGGCCCAGGGTGCGGTTCTTGAGGGTCAGCCCCAGCTTCTCGACGACGGTGTAGTCCGGGTTGCGCCAATTCGTGAAGAACATCGCCACGTGCTCGCGGAGCTGCTCCCGAAAGGTGGCCATGGCGGCCATCCTACGTTGGCCGACGTTCTTGGTCGGGCTCGGTCTGGGTGCGAGACTGCCGGCTATGGACACCAAGCCACGCACATCCGCCACCCACCACTCCTCACTGCGTCTCACGGGCTTCGTCCTGGCCGCCGGCGGCGCGCTCCTGATCGGGATCGGTTCGCTCCTCACGTGGGTGACCGTGGGCATCGCGGATCAGCTGAGCGTCCAGACGGTCTCGCCCGGCACCGACCTGTCTGCGGGGCTGATCACGCTCGTAGCCGCCGTGGCGGTTCTCGTGCTGATCCTCCTGAGCCGGTCGGTCGCCGAGAGCGCCGGCCGCGCGATCTCGCTTGTCGTGATCGCGCTCGGGACCGCCGCCGCCGCCCTTGCGGCGTGGTTCATCGTCGCAGCGCCCTCCCACTACTCCCCGGTGGATGACGATCGGCTGGTCGGTGCGCTCGCCGCGGCAACCGGCCGCGGCGTCGACGAGGTGCGCACGGCCCTCGCGAACGTGGTCGATGAGCTGGGCGGGTACACGCACGTCGGACCGGGGCCGTGGGTCGTGATCGTCGGTGCCCTCGCGGTCATCGCCGGAGGCGTGCTCACGCTCCGATGGGTGACGCGCCACGACAGGGTCGAGGGTGTCGATGCACCGGCCCCCTCGCAGGGACCAGCGGGCGACTGAGCTACAGCGTGGCCAGGTCGGCGCACTTGGTTCGGATACCCTCGGCCGCCTCGCGCAACTTCCCCAGCTCGTCGTCGTTCAGGTCGAGTTCGACGATCTCTTCGACGCCGCCGCGGCCGAGCCTCGCCGGCACCCCCACGTACACATCCTGGATCCCGTACTGACCGGTCGTCCATGCGCACACCGGCAGGACGGCTTTCG
The DNA here is from genome assembly GCA_963746995.1 of uncultured Actinomycetes bacterium. Classification (GTDB taxonomy): domain Bacteria; phylum Actinomycetota; class UBA4738; order UBA4738; family HRBIN12; genus AC-51. The sequence continues at coordinate 57,107 of CAVVDF010000005.1, read as the reverse complement.
AGTCGTTCGCGATCGCCTCGACCATGGCGACAACCGATGCGCTCGGCGCGTAGTACGCCGAGCCGGTCTTCAGCAACGCGACGATCTCCGCGCCGCCGTCCCGTGTGCGCTGGAAGAGCCGCTCGATGGTCTGCTCGTCGACCAGCTCGGGGAGCGGCTTCCCGTTGACCGTGGCATGGCGCGGCAGCGCCACCATTGCGTCGCCGTGCGACCCGAGCGTCATCGCCTCGACACCGCCGGGCGAGACGCCGAGTTCCTCGGCGATGAAGTACCGCAACCGCGCCGAGTCCAACACGCCGGCCATGCCGAACACCCGTTCCTTCGGGAAGCCGCTCGCCTCTGCAGCCAACGCGGTCATCTCGTCCAGCGGATTCGACACGACGATGAGGCATGCGTTCGGTGAGCCGGGCATGACCTGCGCGACCACGTCGCGCATGATCGCCGCATTCTTCCCGAGCAGATCCATGCGGCTCATCCCCGGCTGCCGCGGGAACCCCGCCGTGATCACGACGACGTCGCTCCCCGCGGTGTCCGCATAGTCGTTCGTGCCGACGACCGTCGGCTCGTACCCCTCGACCGGTGCAGCTTCCTTCAGATCGAGCGCGAGGCCCTGCGGCTTGCCCTCGATGATGTCGATCAAGACGACGTCGCCCAGGCGTTTCTCGAGCAGACGCATCGCGGCCGTCTGGCCGACGAACCCGCTGCCCACGACGGTGGTCTTCATGGCGGAACACTCCTTCGCTCGGTGAGAACCCCAGGCTACCGAACGGCGCCGCGGCGCTCGCCGTCGCCCTCGTCTCGAACGGTCTCGATCGGCGTGCGACGCGGCGGCGGTGGTTCGACCTTGATCGGGAAACCGAGCGATGCTGCGAGCGTCGACAGGCCGAGGAAGAAGGATCGGGCTGCCCGGTTCGGCCCAGTCGGATCGTGAATGGCTCGCGTCCCATACCGCCAGTATCGGCGTTCAGGCTTTGCTACAGCCGGGCGATGACGGCGTCGGCAACGCCGAAGGTGCCGGCCGCCGGGCGATCATCGCCCGGCGCCCGGAGGTCGTAGGTCACGAAGACCCCTCGGCCAAGACCTCCGCGACGGCTGCGTCGACGCGATCGCCGGCGTCGGTCTCGCCGATGTGATGCAGCAGCATCGCGCCCGACAGGATGAGGCCGATCGGATCGGCTCGGTTCGTGCCGGCGAGATGGTTCGCGGTGCCGTGCGTGGCCTCGAACACGGCCAGCTCGCAGGCCGCCGTCGCCGCCGAAATGCGCGCCCGGAGCCACCCCGGTTCCCCCGATCAGCCCCGCGCCGAGCTCCGCGACGAGGTCGCCGTACATGTTCGGCAGCACCAACACGTCGAAGCGCTCCGGCGCTTGGATCAGCTGCAAGCAGAGCGCGTCGATGATCCGATCGTCGAACGCGATGTCCGGGTACGCGGCAGCCACTTCGGTCGCCACCTGCAGGAACAACCCGTCGGAATACTTCATGATGTTGGCCTTGTGGCTGGCCGTAACGCGGCGGCGGCCGTGTGCGCGCGCCCACTCGAACGCGAACCGAACGATCCGCTCGGCGCCGGACGCAGAGATCTCCTTCACCGAGATGCCGCTGTCTGACCGCACGATCTGGCCGGTGGTCGATCCGACAAACGCGATCAGCTGCGACACCGCCGAGGTTCCCCGCTCCAGTTCGATCCCCGTGTACATCCCCTCGGTGTTCTCGCGGATCACCACCAGATCCACCTCGTCGTAGACCGACGGCACACCCGGATAGCGCTTGCACGGGCGCACGTTCGCGAACAGGTCGAGGTCACGACGGAGCGCCAGGTTGGAGCTCCGCAGCCCGCTCGTCACCGGGGTCTCGATCGGCCCTTGAGCGCCACGCGAGCTGGCGCGGATCGCATCGAGCGTCTCCATGGGCAAGGCTCGACCCGTGCGCGAGAACGCTCCTGCCCCCATGTCCTGGCGATCCCACTCGAACGATGTCCCGGTCGCCTCCAACACGCGTCGCGTCGCCTCGGTGACCTCCGGCCCGATTCCGTCGCCGGGTATCAGGGTCACACGGGTGGTCATCGTCGGGCAGCCTACCGGCCCACCCGGGTTTGGGTCGGACGCACCCGACCCTCTATCCTGGGCCTCATGACCGAGAAGGGGCTCCGGGAGATCATCGCCGCCGACACCAACATCTCGGACATCGACGGTGAACTCGGACGCCTCTGGTACGTCGGCTACGAGATCACCGACCTCGCGCGCAACGCGACCTTCGAAGAAACGGTCTACCTGCTGCACAACCTCGACCTGCCGAACCGCCAGCAACTGAACCAGCTCAACACCTTCCTCGTGCGGGAACGCGAGCTCCACCCGTTCCTGGCTCGGATGATGCCGACGCTCGCGCAGAACGCCTCGCCGATGTCGATGCTGCGTACCGGCATCTCCGCCTCGAGCGCCTTCGACCCGGACGGCTGGGATGACTCACCCGAGGCCGAATACCGCAAGGCCATGCGCATGATCGCGGAGACCCCGACGCTGATCGCGACCTTCGACCGGTTGCGAACGGGCCGCGAGATGATCCCACCGCACCCCGAGCTCGGCCATGCCGCGAATTTCCTGTGGATGCTGCACGGCGAGGAGCCGGACCCAGTCCGACGCCAAGGTGCTCGACACGACGTTCGTCCTGTACGCCGACCACACGATGAACGCCTCCACGTTCACGGCCCGAGTCATCGCCTCAACGCTGTCGGACATGTTCTCCGCGGTCACGGGCGCGATCGGTGCGCTGAAAGGGCCCCTGCACGGCGGTGCCAACGAGGAGTCGCAGAAGATGGCCGAGGAGGTGGGCAAGCCGGAAAACGCAGAGGCCTTCGTGCGCGAGCGGCTGGCGAACCACGAGAAGGTTATGGGGTTCGGTCATGCGGTCTATCGCACGATGGATCCGCGAGCGACCGTGCTGAAAGAGCTCTGCAGGCAACTCGGCGAGCGGGTGGGCCAACCACAGTGGTACGAGATCTTCGCGGCGCTCGAAGCCACCACGTTCGAACAGAAAGGGTTGTACCCGAACGTCGACCTCTACGCCGCCGGCGTGTACCACATGCTGGGGATCCCGACCGACCTGATGACCCCGCTGTTCGCCTTGGCTCGGATGGCCGGCTGGACCGCGCACGTGCGTGAGCAGTACGCGAACAACCGCATCATCCGGCCGGGCTCGACCTACATCGGTCCGACCGATCGCGCGTACGTGCCGATCGAGGAGCGTCCATGACGAGCGACCTGCCCTCGATGCCCGACCCGCAACCGCTCGCTCCGCCCCCACCGCCGCCCGCACCGTCGACCACACCGCCGTCAGATTCCAATGGAGTGGCGACCGCGGCGCTCGTGTGCGGCATCGTCGGCCTCGTTGTCGGCGGCGTCGCCCTGGGGACCGCGGCCATCATCTGCGGCGTGCTGGGTCTGCGGCGGGTGAGGGCCGGCGCCGCCTCCGGGCGCGGTATGGCGATCGCCGGGATCCTCCTCGGCGCACTCGACATCGTCCTCGGTGTCCTGATCGCCATCTATCTGCTCTCCAACTGAACGGAGGTCGACGTGTCCGATCGGAACGAGCCGCCCCCCGCCGAGAAGCCGGCGGATACGTCCACGCCGCCGCCGACACAGCCTGCGACGCCCCCACCGATGCCGGGCGCGCCGGGCGCGCCCCCGGCAAGTTCCTCGAACGGGTTCGCCGTCACCTCACTGGTCCTCGGGATCTTGTCGATCGTGCTGTTCTTCACGATCTGGATCCCGTTCATCCTTGCGATCCTCGCGATCATCTTCGGGGCGCTCGGGATCAGCAACGCGAGGAAGGGAGCGCCGAAGAAAGGGTTGGCGATCGCAGGCCTCATCTGCGGGATCGCCGGCGCCGCGATCGCGGTGCTCTTCATCGTCTTGATCGTGTCCGCGGTCAACGACCCCGAGGTCCAAGACGTGTTCAGCAGCGTCTTCCAGTCTCCGATGTCCCTCGTGCGCGCACGCGGCTAGGCCGCTGGACGCGGGAACAACCCGGCGCGAGCGATCAGCTCGCGCGTGGACGCATCGTGGCCCATCGTCATCACATGGATCCCGGAAACCCCCGCGATCCGGCGGATGTTCGATACGAGGTGCACGGCCTGTTCGAGTCCGACGGCGTGCGCTTCGTCGCCTGCCTCCTCGAGCGTCTCGATCATCCCGGCCGGCACCGACACACCCGGCAACCGTTCGTCCATGAACCGCGCGTGGGCTGCGCTGCGCAGCGGCGTGACGCCAACGATCACGTTCGCCCGCTCGAAGAGTCCGCGCGACCCCATCAGATCCGCCCACGACGCGAGGGCGTCGACGTCGTACGCGATCTGGGTCATCACGACGTCGGCGCCCACGTCGAGCTTCGCCTCAAGGCGTGCCGGGTCGTAGGGGTCCGTAAGCGGCACATCGGCGACGGCGATCAAGAACCTTGGCGGCTCAATGACCTCGGCGCCACCGAGCGTGGTTCCGTCATCACGAAGACGGCGCGCAAGGGCGATCAGGTCGGTGACCCTCAGATCGACCACCACGGTCGCGTCCGCGTGATCACCGATATGGATCGGGTCCCCTGACAGGCACAGGACGGTTCGCGCGCCGAGCGCCCACGCCCCGAGCAAATCGCTCGTCAGTGCAAGCCGGTTGCGGTCGCGCACCGTCAGCTGCACGGTCGGCTCGATCCCGGCGGCGGCGACAGCCGCCACGCCGGCGAGCGGCGACATGTGCGCGGAGGCCGTCGGGTTGTCGGTGATGTTCACTGCGTCGACGGAACCCACCAAGGCGACCGCATGATCCGTCACAGCCTCGGTCGAGCCTGCGCGTGGCGGGACGATCTCACCGGTGACGACGAACTCCTCGCGCGCGAGCAGCGAGGCCAGATGCCCGCCGACGTCGGCGCTCATCCCTGCGCGAACGCCTGGGCCTCGGCCGCCTGGACCGTGTTCACCATCAGCATGGACACGGTCATCGGGCCGACGCCACCCGGGACCGGCGTGATCGCGCCGGCGACCTCGACCGCCTCGTCGAACACGACGTCGCCGATCAGACCGTCGGCCGTGCGATGCACGCCGACATCGATCACGGTCGCACCCGGCTTGATCATGTCGCCGGTGATCAGATGCGGCACGCCGGCGGCCACCACGAGGATGTCGGCGTTCAGCGTCGCCTTGCGCAGGTCGCGGGTGCGGATATGGGTCGATGTGACCGTCGCGTTCCCCCGGATCGAATTCTGTCCGAGCATCACCGACAGCGGGGCTCCGACGAGCTCGCCGAACCCGACGATCGTGACCTCGGCTCCCTCGATCGGGATCTCGCTGCGAAGGAGCAGCTCTACGATGCCGTACGGGGTCGCGGGGAGGAAGCACGGGCCTTGGCGGAGCATCATCCCGATATTCCACGGGTGCAGCCCATCGACATCCTTTTCGGGCGCGATCGCGCGCTGCATCTCGAGTTCGCCCAGATGATCGGGGAGCGGAAGCTGCAACAGGATGCCGTGGATCTCCGGATCGCGGTTCAGCCGGCGAAGGGTGGCCATCAGTTCGTGCTCGGTGACGTAGTTCGGCAGATCCACCTGCTCGGAACGGATCCCGACATCGGCGCACGCCTTGTGCTTCTGACCCACGTAGATGCGAGAGGCCTGGTCGTCGCCCACGAGGACGGCGGCCAGGCCGGGCGTGATCCCGGTCTCAGCGAGCGCACGTACGCGTTCGGCAACCTCGCTCCGGATCTGCGCGGCGACGGCTTTCCCGTCGAGGATGCGTGCGCTCACGGGTGAGCATCCTACCCGGCGGCTCGCGCGCGTCGCCCAGGGCGCGAGGCGCCTCTAGCGCTTGCGGCGCCGGGGGCGACGCCGGAGGTGACCGATGTCGCGGTGGCGCTCCGCGGCCCGGCGTAGCCGCCATTCCCGTTCGGCGATCTCGTCGAGGCGGTGCCAGCTCGAGGGCATCATCTTGCGTTCCTCCTTCCCGGTGTCGTAGGATTCATCTTGACGTGAAGATACTTGGGATAAAGTTTTATGTCAAGAGACTCGACGTGAAGAGAGGTAGCCCGCGATGACCCCCAAGATGCAGGACTCGGTTGATCGGTTCATCGAGGCATCGCTGCCGCTGTTCCCGGGGTGGACCCCGAGACCGAGGGCCTGATCGATCGGATCCACAAGCTTGCCAAGCACTCGAAGCGGCTGACGGAGCGACACCGTGAAAGGCTTCGGATTGAACGCCGGGGAATTCCACACCCTGGTGCGGCTGCGGGTCTCGCCCGATCACCAGCTCCCGGCAGGTGACCTCGCCGAGCACCTCGATCTGTCGACCGGCGCGATGACCAACCGGCTCGACGGACTCGAAGAGGCCGGTCTCGTCACCCGCGAGCGCGCCGCGAAGGATCGTCGCAGCGTGATCGTCACCCTGACGGACAAGGGCGTCGACACGTTGATCGGCGCCGTGGAGGCCGCAGGGAAGGAGGAGATGGCGCTGCTCTCCGTGCTGTCCGACGCGCAGCGCCGCCAGTTGAACGGGCTCCTGCGCACGCTCGTCCTTGCCGTTGAAGGTCCGAACGCGCCTGCGCTCTAGTGCCGGAAGTGCCGGGTGCCGGTGAGCACGACCGCCATCCCGCGAGCCTCGGCAGCGGCGAGCACGGCCTCGTCACCCTTCGAGCCACCAGGATGGATCACCGCCGTGCAGCCGGCGTCGGCCGCCACCTCCAGCGCATCCGGGAACGGGAAGAACGCATCCGATGCGCACACGGCGCCGACCGCTCGCTCCCCCGCCTTGCGTGCCGCGATCCACGAAGCGTCGACGCGCGACATCTGCCCTGCGCCGACGCCGACCGTGGCGCCGTTCTTCACGAACGTGATGGTGTTCGACTTCACTCGCCACGCGATCGTCCAAGCGAGCTCGAGGTCGCGCCACTCCTGCGTGGTCGGTTCGCGGCTGGACACCACCTTCCAGTCGGCCCGCGTCTCATGGACCGCGTCGATATCCTGGATCAGCGCGCCACCGGGGAGCGTGCGCACGTCCCAGCCGAAAGGTTGTCCCAGCGGCGCCCGCACGACCCGCAGGTTGGGTCGCTCGGCGAACGCGGCGAGCGCGCCGTCGGCGAAGGACGGCGCGATCACGACCTCGGTGAAGACCTCGCGCATCGCCTCGGCGGCGCCATCGTCGCAGGAGCCGTGAAACGCGACGATCCCGCCGAAGGCGCTGACCTCATCGCAGGCGAACGCGCCCCGGTACGAGGCGGCGGCATCGAGCAGGGCGGCCACGCCACAGGGGTTGTTGTGCTTCACGATCACGCACGCTGCGTCGGGCAGCGCGGCGACGAGGTCGAAGGCGGCCCAGGCGTCGAGCCAGTTGTTGAACGACATCTCTTTCCCCTGGAGCACCTCGGCGCCCCCGAACACACCCGGACCTGCAGCCGTCTCGTAGAGCGCCCCCCGCTGGTGCGGGTTCTCGCCGTAGCGCAGGTCTGCGACCTTCTCGAATGCGAGTCCAACGAACCCGGGCATCGCATCCGCGTCGCTCCGCTGCTCGGCGAACCAGCCGCCCACCGCGGCGTCGTACGCCGCCGTGTGCGCGAAGGCCTCTGCCGCGAGCGCGAACCGGGTGTCGCGCGTGATCCCGCCCTCCCGGGTCAGCTCCTGGATCACCTCGCCGTAGCGCTCCGGGTTCACGATCACCGAGACCGACTCGAAGTTCTTCGCGCTCGCGCGCACCATCGCCGGGCCGCCGATATCGATCTTCTCGATCGTGTCGTCGAAGCCCGCGCCCGACGCCACCGTCTCGCGGAACGGGTACAAGTTGACCGCGACAAGATCGAACGGCTCGATCCCGTGCGCAGCGATCTGCGCGAGGTGCTCCGGATCGCGCTGATCGGCGAGCAGACCCCCGTGGATCGCCGGGTGCAGGGTCTTCACGCGCCCACCGAGCATCTCGGGGAACCCGGTCACATCGGCGACCTCGGTCACCTCCACGCCATCGGCCCGCAGCGCGGCGGCGGTGCCGCCGCTCGAGACCAACTCCACCCCGCGCTCGCGCAGCGCCTGGGCGAACGCCACCACGCCCGTCTTGTCATAGACCGCCAGCAATGCTCGGCGCACCGGTTGTGTGCTCATAGGCCCTCCCGGATCGTGACCGTCCGACCGTCCACCGTGATGCGGTCCTCCAGCAACGCGCGGAGCGCGCGCGGCAAGAGCCGGTGCTCGGCCTCGTGGATGCGCGCCTCGAGCGAATCCCAGTCGTCGTCGTCGCGAACCTCGACAGCCTCCTGGAGCACGATCGGGCCCGAATCGACGCCGTCGTCGACCAGATGGACCGTGACGCCCGTGACCTTCACCCCGGCCGCGAGTGCGTCGGCCACCCCGTGCATCCCCGGGAATGACGGCAGCAGAGCCGGGTGCACGTTCAGCCAGCGCCCTCGCCAGCGCTGGGTGACCGGTGGACCGAGGATCCGCATGTAGCCCGCGCTCACAAGGACGTCGATGCCACGCTCATCGAGCGCGTCGGCGACCGCCGACGACAGCGCCGCGCGATCACCGACGGGCTCGATGACCAGCGCTTCGATCGAGGCGGCGGCGGCTCGTTCGATCGCGAACACCGCCGGGCGGTCAGAAAGGACGAGCGCGATATGCGGCCGGATCGCGGGATCGTCCAGCAGCGCCTGCAGGTTGGTGCCCGAACCGGAGACCAGCACCGCGACACGCGCACCCATGGATGCGGTCATGCTAGTCGAGGGAACAACCCCGCAGGCCAGGGCGGTAAGCTGGCGGCTCCATCGGACGCGGAGGCCAATCGTGAAGAAGTGCCCCTACTGCGCGGAAGAGATCCAGGACGAGGCGATCAAGTGCCGCTACTGCATGAGCGACCTGACGGTGCCGCCACCGGGAACGGCCGCGGCCACTCCGGAGGCGCCGGCGTCCGCGGTTGCGACGGCGCAGGACCCCCGGGAGGACGTGGGCGCGGACGTCGACGAAACCCCTGCCACCGCCGACGCACCGGCGGCTACGAACGCATCCAGCGGCTGGGCAACCTCCGCGGCAAGCGCGGCGTCGGTTGCCGGTGAGCCGTCGGCCGACGCGGCGACGCCGGATCGAGCCGAGACCGCGGCGCCATCGTCGGAGCCCGCCGCCCCGGTTGCCGGTGTGGCTCAGAAGTACACACATTCGGGGTACCGCTACGTCCTCGGCTACGGCGAGGACTTCTTCGGCATCTGGAACCGAGAGAACCCGGGCCAGCCGACGGAACGCTACCCGCGCACCGATCAGGGCTGGCGCGACGCGTGGACCAAGTTCGCCGCGCTCGAACCGAACCATATGCCCGTTCCCGACGGCGCCGGCGCGGCCCCCGCGTCAACCGTCGCGGCAACCGCCGGCGCAACTGCGTCGACCGGGACGGTCGGTGCGGCTCCGCAGATCGACATGAACCCGAGCGACACCGCGGTCCTGCAGTACACGCACACGGGCACGCGGTACCTGCTCGGCTACGGCCAGACCTTCTTCGGGATCTGGGATCGGCAGAACCCCGCCACGCCGGTCGAGCGGTTCCCGCGTTCGGATGACGGATGGGCACAGGCCTGGCGGCGCTACACGCAGATCGAGAACTCGTTCACCGAGGTGACGTAGCCGGCCGGGGCAGCGCTGCGGCTCCGAGCGTGCATCCCACGACGCCCCAGGCCACCCCGAGAGCGAAGACGGCCCGGAGCGACGGACCGAGCTGCACCGATCCGCCGACGAGCCCCGTCCAGGCGGGAACGACCAGTGTGGACGCCCAAGCCGCGACCACGCACGCCGCCGCGAAGACCAGGCCCGCGAGCGCACCACGAACCGCACGCTCACCTCGCCCGGCGGCGCCTCTCGCGGCGGCACGACCGCCGAGCAGGGTCGCCCCCGCCGGGATCACGAGGACGAGCGCGAACCACGGGGGAAACGTCGCCTGGGTCCCGCGTGCGCCCGCGTATGCGGCGAGGAACGATCCGAGTTCACCAGGAGCGTCCACACCACCACGGGTGATCTCAACCGCGGGAACGCCCCCGACGGACAGCGTGGTCGTGCCCCCCATCGCGCCCGCGAAGAACAGGACAGATTGGTTCGGCAGCAGCGACGCATGCATCACCACCATGACGGCACCACCCTTGTCGCGCGACACGAAGCGGGCGTACGCCCCGGTGGGGCCCGGCGAGATCGCGGCGAGCACCAGGAACCCGAGGAACGACAGCACCACCGCCCACCACAGGCCGAGCGCACCGCCACGCATCGCCGCCACGGCGCGCTGCGTCCATTGGCCGCGATCGGTCAGGGTGTCGCCGGCGGCGGCGGCTCCGCCAACTGCCCCGGTCGTCGCCCCGACGAGCAGCGGCAGCGCGAACGCCTGCAGGAGCACGGGCTCGAGGCGATGGATGCCGAACTGCGGGAACCCGAGCGTGATCGGGAACGCGACCACGAACATCGGCAACGCGAACCCGAGGCCCACGGCGGCGCCGGCAAGCATCGCAGCGGCCGGACGCCGCTCGAGGCCACGCGCTTGTTGGCGGCCGGCACGGAAGGCGAGCACGAGCACCGCGATCGTGAACGCGCCGATCGCGACCTGCAGGCTCGCCGCCTCCTCCGGATCCAGCCCGGCGGACACGAACGACACCCGCACGCTGGCGAGCGTCTCGGCGAGGCCGATCTTGACCCACGACCACGGTCCGTACCAGCCGCTCGCGGCGTACGCGAGCCACGCGAGCGCCTGCCCGGCGAAGAACACCGGCAGGAACACGAGCACCAGGCCGCGTCGCAGCCCGGCCAGCAGCACGGCGCTGGGGCGGGTATCGGGGGGGAGCTCCGAGCGGGTCGGCTCCCCCACGCTCATCCCGACAGGCGCTCCGCAACGATCCGCGCGACCTGCGAGGGGGTCCGCCCCACCGCCACGCCGGCGGCCTCGAGGGCCTCTGCCTTGGCGGCAGCGGTGCCACTCGAGCCAGTGACGATCGCGCCCGCATGGCCCATCCGCTTTCCCGGCGGTGCCTCGAAGCCCGCGATATACGCAACCACCGGCTTCGTCACGTGGTCGGCGATGTACGCAGCCGCGCGCTCCTCATCATCGCCGCCGATCTCGCCGGTCATGATCATCAGGTCGGTGTCCGGGTCGGCGTCGAACAGCGAGAGAGCATCGATGAACCCGATCCCATGCACGGGGTCGCCGCCCATGCCGATGCACGTGGACTGGCCGATCCCGTTCGATGAGAGCTCGTGGACGATCTGGTACACGAGCGTGCCCGAGCGGCTGACGAACCCCACCCGCCCGGGCGAACAGACCTCCCCGGGAATGATGCCCACGTTGCTGACACCGGGGGTGATCACGCCCGGGCAGTTCGGGCCGACCAGCGACGCGTCCGTGCCCGCGAGATAGGCGTGGGCGTACGCCATGTCCTTCACGGGGATGCCTTCGGTGATGCACACGATCAGCCGCACGCCGCCGTCGGCGGCCTCCAAGATCGCGTCGGCCGCGAACCGCGGCGGCACGAAGATCATCGAGGTGTTCGCGCCTGTCTCACGCACCGCATCCGCCACCGTGTCGAAGACGGGGATCCCGTCGACGTCGTGCCCGGCCTTCCCGGGTGTCACGCCTGAGACGACGGCCGTGCCGTACGCGCGGTTGCGAAGCGTATGGAACGTTCCCTCGCTACCGGTGATGCCCTGGACGACGAGTTTGGTGTCCTCGCCGACGAGCACGCTCATGCCGCGACGCCCTTCGCGAGCCGCGCGGCCTCCGCAGCCGCATCGTCCATCGTGGCGACCGGCACGATGTGCGGGTTGGCCGCCTCCGCCAGGATCGCGCGGCCCTCTTCCGCGTTCGTCCCATCGAGCCGCACCACCAGCGGGACGGTCGCCTCGACCCGCTGCAAGGCCTCGAGGATGCCGTTCGCGACGACGTCGCATCGTGTGATGCCGCCGAAGATGTTGATGAACACGCAGCGAACCGCCGGATCCGACAGGATCACCTGGAGCGAGGTGGCCATCTTCTCGGCGCTCGCGCCACCGCCGATATCGAGGAAGTTCGCCGCGTGCGCACCTGCCTGCGCAACGACGTCGAGCGTCGACATCACGAGACCGGCTCCGTTCCCGATGATCCCGACCTCACCGTCGAGCTTCACGTACTGGAGGTCGGCGTCCTTCGCTCGCTTCTCGACCGGATCGATCGGGAACTGCTCGGCGAGCGCTTCGATCTCGGGATGGCGGAACAGCGCATTGTCGTCGATCGTCACCTTCGCATCGAGGGCGACGACGCTGCCGTCCTCGAGCTGGACGAGCGGGTTGATCTCGACGAGCGTGGCGTCGAGCTCGTTCAGCATCATCCACATCTTGCGGAGGACCTCTGCCCCGCCGTCGCGGGCATCGGCGGGAAGCTGCCCTACGAGCTCGCGCACATGCCACGGCCGCATCCCAAGACCGGGGTCGATATGGACACGGGCAAGCGCTTGCGGCCGCTCGACGGCGAGCGTCTCGATGTCCATGCCGCCCTCAGCGGTCAGCATCCACAGGTACTCGCCGACCGAGCGGTCCAGCAGCACCGAGGTGTAGAACTCGCGCGCGATCGGCAGGAGCTCCTCGACGAGCACCCGCGTCACAGCGTGACCCTTGAAGTCGGTACCCAGCATGCGTGCCGCTGCCGCTCGTGCCTCGTCCGCCGACCGGCAGAGCGCAACACCGCCGCCCTTGCCGCGCCCGCCGACCTGCACCTGGACCTTCACGACCGAGCTGCCACCGAGCTCCTCGGTCCCGACGCCGGCGGCGTCGGCGGTCTCGGCCACGATGCCGCGGGGCGTCGGGATCCCGTGAGCACGGAACAGGTCCTTGCCCATGTGCTCGTACAGATCCATGGGTCTCCTCTTAAGGGGCCGGCACGGTCAGGCGGGTGGTCAGCCAATCCGCGATCTCGGTGGTGGTCGCGCCCGGCGTGAAGATCCTCTCGACCCCCTTGGCCTGGAGGGCGGGGATGTCGTCGGCCGGGATGATCCCCCCGCCGAAGACCACGATGTCACCGGCGCCACGATCGCGCAGCAGCCCGACGACCTTCGGGAACAGGGTCATGTGCGCACCGGAATGGACGGAGAGCCCGACGGCGTCGGCGTCTTCCTGGATAGCGGTCTCCACGATCTGCTCGGGGGTCTGGTGCAGCCCGGTATAGATCACCTCGAACCCGGCGTCACGGAGCGCACGAGCAACGATCTTCGCGCCTCGGTCGTGGCCGTCCAGGCCTGGCTTGGCGACGATCACGCGGCGTTTCTCGGGCATCGTGGCTGAGTGTAGCGAACGGCCAGGTTGCGCCCGTACGCGCCTGCGGCGCAGGATGCACCGCTGGCATCTGTATCGCGTTCCCGCGAGCTGAGAGGAGGAACACATGAAGCGAACCGAAGCACTCGCCCAGGTCCCGTTGTTCTCGTCGCTGTCGCCCAAGCACCTCCGCCGGCTGGCGAAGCAAACGCTCGACTACCGGTACGAGCCCGGCCACGTGCTGATCAATCAGGGCGAGGAGGGCGAGACCCTCTTCGTGGTGCTCGACGGCGAGGCGAAGATCGTCCGCAACAACCGGACCGTCGCGCGGGTCGGACCCGGGGGCTTCGTCGGCGAGATCGCCGTTCTGCGAGAGCGGGCGCGCTCAGCCAATGTTGTCGCGGTCGACGAGGTCCGCTGCTTGGTGCTGCATCGCGACGCACTGCGGAAGCTGCTGGCCGACGAGCCCAAGGCGGCGTGGGAGATGCTCGGCGAGCTGGCGGGCCGCGTTCGAGGCGACTGACACGGGCCCCTCGTCGTCGACGCAACGTCCCGGGCAGCGGCCGAGGGCCGCTCGGACAGGAGCCGACACGCGCCGAACGCGATCGAGACCATGACCAGGATCAGCGCAACGACGACAGATACCGTACCGATCGGCATCGACCGGACGCGCCATCGTCTCGCGGGATGTGATCTTGGATCTGGTCGGCCGGACATTCGCTCGCACCTCCGCCGTCCGCGGATCGCGGATGGCGCGGCGATGCTCGTTCCGAGCGTGCAGCATCGACGCAGCGGGAGCGCAAGGACCGCGCAAGGTCGCCGTACACTCGGCACGTGCCTCGCAAGAAGGTGACGATCCGCCCGCCCGGGCTGAAGCCGACCACGAAGGTGGGCACCCTGGGGCCCTACCGGAGCCGGCTCGGGCTGGCGTGGGTGGTCGCCGCGGTCCTCGTCGCCGGGCTGATCCTCGTCGCCGGCCTCCTCGCCCTCACCCGCTGACCCCTCAGACCGAGGAGACGTTGCGAGTGGTTCAGCCGGGTTTGAAGTCCGGGAGCCCGTCGTCCGGGGTGGAGAGGATCGGCGCGGAAGACCCGAGCAGCCTCGCCAGTGTCGCCGCCGCGCGGTTCAGCCCGTCGCGATCCCACGACTCCACCACGTCGGCCACACGGCCGTGGCCGTCGACAACGATCACCGTCGGCGCCGAGGCGATGCCATATGCATCCGACGCCTCGTAGGGCTCGAGATCAGGCACCTGCGGGAACGTCCACCCGTGCTCGACGGCGAACGCATCGAGCGTCGCCTGTGGGTCCTGCCCGACGCCAAGCACAGCCTCGGGGAACGCCTCGCCGAAACGAGCGAGCGGCGGGCCGGCCATCTTCGTCACTGCGCACGTGGACTTGTAGAACACCAGCGCGTGCGCACCGACGCGGTCGATCGCAGGGAAGCGTGGAGCCGCAACGCCAGTTTCGATCGCCATCGAGGACAGGGTAGCCTGCCGGCCATGCTCGAGGCGTACTGCTGGCCCCGATCGGTCGAATCCGGCCGCCCGGTCGGACTCCACGTTTCGACCGACGCCGGGCTGCTCACGATCACCGTGACGCGCGACGGCGCGAACCCCGCGGAGGTCTGGCACGTCGACGGCGTCGCCGCCGGCCTGTTCCCAACCCCGGCAGGCGCGAGCTCTGAGGGCTGCGGCTGGCCCGCCGCGATCGACATCCCCGTCGGCCAGTGGCGCTCTGGGTACTACGCCGTGACCGTGACGGCAGGGGACGAGCGCGCCGACGCGTTCCTCGTCGTCCGGGCACCCGCGGGCGCCCCAACCGCGCCGATCCTTCTCGTGCTCTCGACCAGCACCTACGACGCGTACAACGACTGGGGTGGCCCGTCCCTGTACACGGGCGGCACGCGAGTCTCGATGCATCGACCGATGGCACCCGGGTTCCTCGTCAAGCCCGAGCCGCATCGACGCAAAGCGCAGCCGCGGCCGGATCGCGAGGCACTGTGGTTCTTCGAGTGGGCCGCACCACTCGGCCTGTCGGTCTGGAGCGGCGGCGCCGGTTGGTGGAACTGGGAGCGCACGTTCTTCCACTGGGCCGAACGCAACGGCTACGCGGTGGACGTCGCGATCAGCACCGACCTCGAGACCGTGCCTGGGCTCCTCGAGGGGTATCGCCTGTTCGCCTGCGTCGGGCACGACGAGTACTGGTCATGGGGCATGCGGGACGCGCTCGATCACCACACGCACGCCGGCGGCAACGCGCTGATCCTGTCGGGGAACACGTGCTATTGGCAGGTGCGCTTCGATCACGAGGCCGGCACGATGACCTGCTTCAAGTACCGGTGCGACGAGGACCCGGTCCTCGCGACCCCGGACGCGCGGCTCCTCTCCGGGCCGTGGTCGGATCGCCGCATCGGCTGGCCGGAACCGGGCTCGATCGGGCTCACGTTCACCCGCGGCGGCTATTCGCGATACGGCCTGGGCGTGCCGAGCGCCTCGGGCGCCTTCACCGTCGAACGACCAGAGCATTGGCTCTTCGCGGGCACTGACCTCTGTTACGGCGACGCCCTCGGCCTGCAGGATGCGATCGTCGGCTACGAGGTCGACGGCTGCGCGATGACGACCGGACCCGACGGCCTGCCGGTCCCGACGGGCGTCGACGGCGCGCCCGAGACGCTCGAGATCCTCGCGATCGCCCCCGCTCGGCTGTGGTCCCAGCATGAGCAACCTTCGAGGTACGCGCACGAGCCCGGCGAACTCGAGAACACGGCCGAAGCGCTGTGGGGCGAGACCTGGCGCGACCACGTCCACGAGATCGCCAACAACCATGCGGTGCTCGGTTCCTTCACGACGCCGGCCGGTGGGATCGTCGTGAACGCGGGCGTCACGGACTGGACATACGGTCTCGGCGACCCCGTGATCGAACGCGTGACGCGCACGGCGCTGGATCGGCTCGGCTAGGCCTTCAGATATCGATCGAGCCAGCCCAGCACGATCTCGAACCGTTGGACCCGGTGCGTCGGGCTCCCGGAGCGGGTCAGCTCGTGACTCTCCCCCGGGAAGCGGACGAACTCGACCTCCTGCTTGCGCGAACGCAGGATCGTGAACAGCTGTTCTGCCTGGTTGATCGGGCATCGCAGATCGTCTTCGGAATGCAGGATCAGCACGGGCGTCGACATCTGCTCCGCGTACGCGATCGGGGAGATCCGCCTGTAGACGTCGGGCGCGTCCCAGAAATCGGCGCCCACGTACCCACGGAAGAACCCGGCGAAGTCTGCGGTGCCGTCTTCCGACGCCATATCGTTCACGGCGCGCTCCGAGATCGCGCAGGCGAATCGGTCCGTGTGCCCGATGATCCACGACGTCATGTACCCGCCGTAGGACCCACCCATCACCCCGAGTCGTTCGGCGTCGATGAACGGGAACCGCTTGACCGCCTCGTCGGTCACCGCCATCAGGTCGGCGAAGTCGACCGACCCCCAGCCCGCGCCCCCCCCGACCGGACCCCGGATCGCGCGACCCCAGTCCTCGTCGTAGCCGGAGGAGCCGCGCGGGTTCGCGTACAGCACCACGTAGCCGGCCGCCGCGTACATCTGGAACTCGTCGAAGAATCGGTCCCCGTACTGCGTGAACGGCCCGCCGTGGATGGTCAAGACCGCCGGATACAGCGTGTCCGGATCGAAGTCGGGTGGTCGGATCACCCAAGCCGGTACCTCCGTCCCATCCGCCGAGATCGCGGTGAACCCCTCCGGTGCCACCAACTCGATCTCGGCGAGGAACGGCGAGCTCAGGTCGGTCAGCCGCCGATCC
The DNA here is from genome assembly GCA_963746995.1 of uncultured Actinomycetes bacterium. Classification (GTDB taxonomy): domain Bacteria; phylum Actinomycetota; class UBA4738; order UBA4738; family HRBIN12; genus AC-51. Next base: position 40,039 of record CAVVDF010000005.1, on the reverse strand, counting down.
CCGACGAACACGTCGGCGAACCGCGTCGACGTGGTCGCGGTGTGCACGAGCGTGCCCGCGACCAGATCGAAACCCGTCACACAGCCCTCGGGCTCCAGGACGGGCGTGGCGGGCGCGCTGCCGTCGGCCGGCACGTCGTACAACGGCGTGCGCCCCGCGTCCTCGATCGCGAAGACGATCCGATCCCCGTCCCACACCGGGGCGCGCACCGGCGGGAAGCAGGCCGCGTTGCGATCGAGCTCCCCGGTCAGGATCGACGTGGAACCGGACCCGACATCCAGCACCGCGATCCGACCGTGGCGTGGATCGTCGAACATCCCGGGGACGCGAACGAACGCGATCGTGGCGCCGTCGGGGGACCAGGAGGGCAACAGGCAGACGCCGTCGTGCGTCGTGCGCGCCTCGGGGATACCGCCCGCCGCAGGGATCGTGTACAGGGCGGTCGTCGGCTCGAGGTCCCAGTCGTCGTGCCGCGCGGAGACGAACACAAGCGTCGATCCGTCGGGAGACCACGCCGGCATCTGATCCTCGAAGTCGCCGTCCGTCAGTTGTACGGGATCGTCGCCGTTGAGGCTTACCACGTACAGGTGGTGCGTCCGACCTTCGGTCCACCCCTCGTTGTCGAGCCGGGCCTGCAACCGGGTGACGACGCGCGGCGGACGCTTGGCCGCATCCTCCTCGTCGTCGGCGGGATCGTGCCCGCGGGCCGCGAAGGCGATCCGAGTGGAGTCCGCGGACCATTCGGGCGTGACGACACCCTCCTGAAGCTCTGTCAGCCGGCGCGACTCACCGGGACCGTCCGCCGGCAGGACGAACAACTGCGCCGGCGCACCACCGCGCGCCGACGTGAACGCGAGCCACCGGCCGTCGGGCGACCACCGCGGCGACCCATCGCGGTCACCGCCGAACGTGATGCGACGCGGCGACCCGCCGCCGTCGGCCGGCACCGTCCAGATCGCGCTCCGCGGCTCATGGGTTTCCTGATCGATCCAACCCACCACGTAGGCCACGGTGTGCCCGTCGGGCGACACGCGCGGATCGGCTGCCGCGGTGAACCGATAGACATCGTCTGGTTGCAGGGCGCGCACGAGGACCTCTCCTTCCAGGCGTCGTGCGTCAGATACTGCCACGGAGCCGAGGGATCGCGCCCGCCGTCCCGCGAGTGTGCTGCGAACCCGTGCCGCGCCCTCCGAGCCGTCTGAGGGGACCACATCGTGCCCCACCGCCGATGCCGCGGGCATCGGCCAATGGTCGAGGCGTTGGTCCTACCCCGTCGGGCTCGGCCCCTCAGCCCACCTTGCGGAGCGGGGCGTAGGCGAGCAGGACCCGCTTATCGCCCACGTCGCCGAAACGGATCGTGGCCTCGGCATCGTCCCCGTAGCCGCTCGTGGTCACGACGACACCTTCGCCCCACCGCTCATGGATCACGGTGTCGCCGGCGGTGATGGCGGGCGCCTCGCGCCTCGGCACGCCGGCGGGCCTCGGGGGCTCCCAACCGGGCTCGACCTGGACCTCGCCGCTGTGCCCCGGGAGACCAACGACCGCGTAGCCGCCCGAGCTTGGCCCCGAGGGCGCTCGTCCGCCGAGCCTCGCGGGCCGGCGCAGACGAGTCTCAGACTCGCGAGTGTCCACCAACGCCGCCGGGATCTCGGCGAGGAACCGCGACGGCGGGTTGAAGTTCGTCTGGCCGTAGAGGGTCCGGCTCCATGCGTGGGTGAGGTACAACCGCTGCTGCGCCCTGGTGATCCCGACGTACGCGAGTCGGCGCTCCTCCTCAAGCTCGTGCGTGTCCGTCATCGACCGGAAGTGCGGAAAGACGCCGTCTTCCATCCCGACGATAAAGACCACGGGGAACTCGAGGCCCTTCGCGATGTGCAGCGTCATGAGCGTGACGGTCGAGTCCTCCTCTTCGTACTCGTCCTGTTCCCCGACCAGCGAGACGAGCTCGAGGAACTCGGCGAGCCCCGCGTCCGGGTCGCGGGCAGCCGTCTCCATCGCCACACCGGCAAGCTCCTGGAGGTTCTCGATCCGGCCCTGGGCTTCGATCGAACGGTCGGTCTCGAGCTCCAGGAGGTAGCCCGATTCCCGGCCAGCGAGTTCGACCATGCGCGCAGGGCCGACGCCCTCGTCGTAGTGGGCGTGCAACGCGGCCATGATCTGAGTGAAGCTCGCGACCGCTCCCTTCGCACGGTTCTGCAGCACCGCGATCTCGTCCACCCGCCGGCACGCCTCGACGACGTCGATCCCTTCGGTCGCGGCGAACGACTCGAGCGCAGCAACGGTCGCGTCCCCGATCCCTCGCTTCGGCATGTTCACGACTCGACGGAACGAGATCACGTCCTGGGGGTTGAGCATGAGGCGCAGGTACCCGAGCACGTCCTTGATCTCGCGGCGCTGGTAGAACCGAACGCCGCCGAAGACCCGGTAGGGCAGGCCCACCCGAACGAAGATGTCCTCGACCACGCGGGACATTGCGTTCGTCCTGTAGAAGACGGCGACGTCGCGGTTGCGATACCCCTCCTCCTCGCGCAGGCGTTCGATCTCGGATGCGACGAAGAGCGCTTCCTCGTGCTCGTCGTTGCCGCGGAAGGTGACGACCAGCTCGCCGGGCGCCGCTTCGGTCCACAGCTCCTTCGGTTTGCGCTGCGCGTTGTTCGCGATCACGGCGTTCGCCGCCGCAAGGATGTTGCCCGTCGAACGATAGTTCTGCGCCATCAAGAACACCTGGGCGTCGGCGTAGTCGCGCTCGAAGTCGAGGATGTTCTGGATCGTGGCCCCGCGCCACGAGTACACGCCTTGATCGGCGTCGCCGACGACGCACACGTTCCGGTAGCGCTCGGCGAGCTTGTTCACGAGCTCGTACTGCGCGCGGCTCGTGTCTTGGTACTCGTCGACCAGCAGATACCGGAACCGCTCCTGGTAATGACGCAGCACGTCCGGATGGTCCCGGAACAGCCGAACGGTTTCGCTGATCAAGTCGTCGAAGTCGAGGGCGCCGGCATCGCGCTTGCGCGACTCGTAGGCGCGATAGACCTTCACGACGATCTCCTCGTAGAAGTTCGACGCCAGCTGTCCCAGCGCGTCAGGGTCGAGCACCCGGTCTTTCGCACGGCCGATCGCGGAGGCGAGCTGCTTGGGTGGGAACCGCTTCGGGTCGATATCGAGGTCCTTCACGATGCCGGCGATCAGTCGCTCGGTGTCGCCATCGTCGTAGATCGTGAATCCCGAGGGCACACCGAGATGCTGGTGCTCCCGACGGAGCAGTCGCGCGCACATCGAGTGGAACGTGAGGATCCACATGCCGCCGGCGGCGCCCGAGCCGACCAAGCCCTCTACGCGGTCGCGCATCTCGCGTGCCGCCTTGTTCGTGAAGGTGATCGCGAGGATCTGACTCGGCGCCACGTTGCGCTCGCGGACGAGAAAGGCGATCCGGTGTGTCAAGGCACGCGTCTTGCCGCTGCCGGCGCCGGCCACGATGAGGACCGGGCCCTCGGTGTGCAGGACCGCCTCGCGCTGGATGTCGTTCAGGCCGTCGAGCAACGGCGATACCACGCTCACGCTCGCAGTCTAGGCGCGGCTGCCGACGGACCCGCCGGATGTCCGATGACCAGGGCCTTCCGGTCGATGGTCGCGGCGCGTGCGCGCGGTACCGTTGACGGCGATGAGCGCCATCCCCGCCGCCGCCCCGACGCCTCGTCGAGTCACCGGCCGGTCCGTCGTGCGCTGGATCGGTATCGCGTGCCTGCTCGGCGCCGCGTACTTCGTGGGGTACGTCGCCTGGCTCCTGTGGGGCACGGGGGTGGAAACCCAGCAAGCCCAGGATGCGCTGCGACCGACCACCCAGCAGTGGGCCGCGCATCCGGAGCCCGTGCCGCCACGGGGCACGGCGCCGCGCATGCTGCCGGGCGACGCCTACGCGGCGATCGTGATCCCGTCGATCGGCCTCGACATGGTCGTGGTCCAAGGGACCGACTACGAGTCGCTGAAGAAGGGGCCGGGCCACTACATCGACACGGCCGATCCGTGGGACGACACCGGCCGGGTCGGCATCGCGGGACACCGCACGACGTATCTCCATCCGTTCCTCGATCTGGATCAAGTGCGGGCTGGAGACACGATCACCTTGTACACGCCGTATGGCCGCTACGACTACGAGGTCACGAAGAACTTCGTCCTGCCCGAGGCGAACTCGGGTGTCGTGCTCGAGCAGACCGAGCGGCCCACCTTGGTGCTCACCACGTGCAACCCCAAGTACGGATCCAGTCAGCGACTCATCGTCACAGCTGACCTCGTGGCCGGCCCATCCACCTAGGGCCCCGCGACGGATCGATACCTAGGTGCCGCCCGCGGTGACGGGCGATCCCGTCGGCTGCTCGGTGGGAACCCGTCTGGTGAAGAACAGTGCGATCAGACCGAAGAGCGCCAACAGCGCCAGGGTTGCGCGCAGGCCGTCGACGCGAGCCTGCTCGTTCACATCGATGATCGCCGCGGTCGTCTGCTCGTCCACCCCAGCGTCGCTCAACGCCGACTCCAGCTGCGCATCCGAGATGAACTCTCCCCCATCGGACAGCTGCACGTTCGCGTGCGCCACCACCTCGTCAGGGACCGCGGCGTTCTGATCGATCCCGGTCAGGAACGACGCCGTCAGCGCAGCGATCAGGATCGAGCCGGCGAGCGCCGTGCCCAGCGAGGCGCCGAACTGGCTCGCGGTGTTCTGGAGACCGCCGACCTCAGGGCTCTTCTCGTCGGGGACGGCGGAAACGGTGACGGCGCCGAGTTGTGACGCGAGCCCGCCGAGACCGAGTCCGATCAACAACAGCGGCCCCGTGACGACCTCCGCGGTGGCCTCGACGTCCATCGCCGAGAACAGCAGCACGATGCCGGTGACCACGATGCCGAGCGACAGGTTGACGACCTTGCGCGGCGAGACGGTCGGGAAGAACTTCGGCACGCCTGCGGCCGCGAGCAACATGGTGACCGACAGCGGCAAGAGCTTGAGCCCCGTATCGATCGCCGAGAGGCCGAGCGCCACCGACAGGTACAACGGGATCGCGAAGAAGAGCCCCATCATCACGAGGAACTGGAAGAAGAACATCAGCAACCCGCCGGTCATCTGGCGATTGGCGAACAACCCGGGATCGACGAGCGGATCCGATCCGGCGGCCTGCCGGCTGCGAACGTGACGCAGGAACACCAAGATGAGCACGAATCCGCCGAGCACGAACCACACGGTCATCGCCATCCCGAGGAACGAACGAGCCCCGTCGGCTGGCATTATCCACCCCCACTCGGACGAGCGAAGCACCGCGATGATCACGAGCCCCATGCCCGCGGCCCACAGCAGCGCTCCGAGCCAGTCGAGACGCGACCGCGTCTCGACTGGCGCATCCGCAACCCGGCGAGCCAGGAGCAGGATGGCGGCCCCGACCAACACCTCCCCCGCGAAGACCCATCGCCACGACGCGTACGTCGTCGCAAGCCCGCCGATGAGGGGGCCGACCGCCACGGCGATCGCGCCGGCCGCGCCCACGAGACCGTACGCGCGGGGGCGCCCTTCAGCCGGGAAGTTGCCGGCGACGAGCGCAACGATCGCCGGCATGATCAGCGCCGCGCCCACCCCCTCCAAGAACGACCAGCCGAAGATCAGCCACCCCAGGTTCGGCGAGAGAGCGGTCGTCAGGGACCCGGAGCAGTAGATGACACAGCCGATCATGAAGGCGCGCTTGCGCCCGATGATCGAGCCGACCTTGCCGCCCGTCACCATCAGCATCGCCATCACCAAGGTGTACAGAACGATGGCGGTCTGGATCCCGGTGATCGTTGTGCCCAGATCGTCGGCAACCGTGGCGATCGACACGTTCATCACCGAGGAGTCCAGCGCCATCAAGAACTGCGCCGCGCAGAGCGTGATGAGGACGGACGAGGCCGCCTTCTGCAGCGTTGCCCCGTTCGCCGAAGGTGCCATGGGCTCGCACTTTAGCGTTGCCGGGCCGAGTGCTCGCGATATCGCCCGTGCGGAACCCTGCAGCGCAGGGGTAGGCTCGTCCCTCATCGTCGAGGATGGAGCGCGTAGATGCAGGATCCTGCGTTTCCCGCCGGGACGTTCCTCTCGGAGCTCCACGCGCAGGATCGAACGGTGCTGGTGGCCTCGGGGCGGCGGGTCTCGATCCCGACCGGCTCGACGCTGCTGTTCGAGGGCGACACCTCCGGCCGCGTCGCCCTCCTCCTGGGCGGGGCCGCCCGGGTCTTCGCGACGGCGGCGAACGGGCGCGCGATCGTGCTGAACGTGGTCGGGCCGGGGGAGATCATCGGACAGGTGTCGGCGCTCGACGGCGGACCCCACTCGGCCTCGGTCACAACCGTCACGGAAGCCGACGTCGTCTTCATCGACGCGGAGGGATTCCGTGCCGTGCTCGAAGACCATCCGTCGGTCGCCGAGGCGATCGCCCGGAGTCTCGCGCGCGACCTCCGCCGCGTGGAGACTCACCGTGTCGAACTGTCCGCCTACGACGTGCCGACCCGGCTCGCCGGGCGACTCGTGTATCTCGCCGACCGATTCCCGGCGGATCTGGCGTCGATCGAGCTCCCCGTCTCGCAACGAGAACTCGCGGAGTGGTGCGGTGCGTCACGCGAGGCCGTCACGAAGGCGCTCAAAGGGTTCCGCGATCGTGGTTGGGTGCGGACCGATCAGCGCTCGGTCACGATCGTGGATCTCGACGCACTTCGGTCGCGCGCGCCGTAGGGGAAAAGTACCCGCCGCCACGGTGCACCTTCCCTCGGCTCGCCTCGCGCGTGTGCATACGGTCGTATCGAGGCGGAGGGACCGCCGCAGAGAAGGGGGGCGAGACCGATGGAGGCGAAGACCCTGCAGGTCCGCCGGACCATCCGGATCCCGTGGATGATGCTGGTCGTGACGGCGCTGCTCGTCGCGGTGATGGCGATCGGGATCGGCGCCATCACCAGCCGCAGCGACACGACCCGCGTGCCGGCGACGGTGCACTCGATCGGACCGAAGGACCTTTCCGGACCGACCGCCTATCCCGGGTTCGTTCCGCGCGGGCGCGTGCCGGACAAGACGGCCAAGCCCGTCACCGTGCCCACCGAGAACGGCATCGCCCAAGGCGTGGCCGGCCCTCGGACCGCATACGGGAAGCCGTTCAGCTAGGACGCGACGGGAGAGTCCCGAAACGGACGGGGCGCGCCGAAGGCGCGCCCCGTTCGTGTGTCACTCCCACTCGATCGTGCCGGGAGGCTTGCTCGTGATGTCGTAGGCGACGCGGTTCACGCCGGGCACCTCTCGGACGATGCGGGATGCGATCACGTCGAGCACGTCGAACGGCAACCGCGCCCAGTCGGCGGTCATGGCGTCCTCGCTGGTCACCGCCCGCACGACGACAGGCGCCTCGTACGTTCGCCCGTCCCCCATCACCCCGACGCTCGAGACGTCGGCGAGCAGCACACAGAACGCCTGCCACGTCTCGCGCTCGAGCCCGGCCCGGCGGATCTCCTCGCGCACGATGTGGTCGGCGCCTCGGACCTTGGCCAGGTTCTCGGAGTTGACCTCGCCGACGATCCGCACGGCGAGCCCGGGACCGGGGAACGGCTGGCGCTGTGTGATCTCCTCCGGCAGCCCGAGCTCTGCCCCGACCGCGCGGACCTCGTCCTTGAACAGATCGCGCAAGGGTTCCACGAGCTCGAGGTCCATGTCCTCGGGCAGTCCGCCCACGTTGTGGTGGCTCTTGATATTGGCGGCGGTCTTCGAACCGGACTCGATCACATCGGGGTACAGCGTTCCCTGCACGAGGAACGTCGCGCCCGTGTGCTCGCTCGCCACCTCCTCGAATACCCGGATGAACTCCTCGCCGATCGCCTTGCGCTTGGCCTCGGGATCGGTGACCCCGGCGAGTTTCGCGAGGAACCGGTCCTCCGCCTTCACGTGCACGAGGGGGACGTGGAAATGCCGCGCGAACGTCTCCTCGACCTGTTCGGGCTCGCCCTCCCGGTTCAGCCCGTGATCGACGAACACGCAGGTCAGCTGGTCGCCCACCGCCCGATACACCAACAGCGCCGCCACCGCCGAGTCGACCCCGCCCGACAGGGCGCAAAGACCTCCGCGTCGCCGACCTGCTCGCGGATCCGCCGGACCTGATCATCGACGATGTTCGTCGGCGTCCAGTCGGGCAGCAGGCCGCAGCCGTCGTAGAGGAACCGCTTCATCACCGCTTGTCCGCGTGGCGTGTGCGAGACCTCGGGATGGAACTGCACCGAGAAGAGCCCGCGCTCTCGATCCTCCATCCCGGCGATCGGGATCGCGTCGGTCCGGGCCGTCACGCGGAACCCCGTCGGGAGTGCGAACGACAGTGTCCCCGTGGGACATCCACACCAGGTCGGTCGCCGGCAGGTCCTGCAGTACGAGTCCGGGCTCGATCGACGTGGAGTTGGGTGGCGCCGTACTCACGGTCGCCGGTCGCCCCCGACCTCGCCGCCGAGCGCCTGCGCCATGAGCTGGTGTCCGTAGCAGATCCCCAGCACCGGCACTCCGAGCTCGAACAATCCGGGATCGACCTGCGGCCCGTTCGGCTCGTACACGCTCGCGGGGCCGCCCGAGAGGACGATGCCCGCGGGGCGCTTCGCAGCGATCGCAGCAGCGGTCAGAGTCGTGCGCGACGATCTCGGAGTAGACGTGCGCCTCGCGGACCCGCCGCGCGATCAGCTGGGCGTACTGTGCGCCAAGGTCGACGACGAGGACAGGGCGCGACTCGGTCATCCGGTCCACCGTAGCAGTCGCGATGTCGCGTGCCAGCGGACGTCCGCGTGCCGCGTTCGACCCCGCGATGATGCAGACTGCTCCGATGGAGCCCGGTCACACCTTCCCGTGCACCGCCTGTGGGTCGTCAAACCCGATCGGCTTCCGCTTCTGCGGGAGCTGCGGCACGGCGCTCGACAGACGATGCCCCTCCTGCGGCGCGTCGATGCCACAGGAGTCACGCTTCTGCGGCTCCTGTGGGGCGAGCCTCGTTCCGGCCGGGTCGGAGGGGCGCGCCGCCGAGGAACGGAAGGTCGTCACCGTGCTATTCGCCGATCTCGTCGCCTCGACGGAGCTCGCCACACGCCTGGACCCGGAGGACCTCCACCGGGTCCTGTCCTCCTATTTCGATGCGATGGCCGACGTCATCACCACGCACGGGGGCGTGGTGGAGAAGTTCATCGGCGACGCCGTGGTCGGCGTCTTCGGCGCGCCCGTGACGCACGAGGACGACCCCGATCGGGCCGTACGATCGGGCCTGTCGATGCATCTCGTCGCTGGAGGATGTGAACGCCGCGGTCCAGCAGGACCTCGGCCACCAACTCGCCTTGCGCGTGGGCATCCACACCGGCGAGGTCGTCACCACGCTGGGGGCGACGGATCAGGCCCTCGTGACCGGAGACACCACCTCCGTGGCGGCCCGGCTCCAGTCGATCGCGCCCCCCGGGAGCGTCGTCGTCAGCGGTCGCACGCGGCGCGACGCTGCGCGCTCGTTCGCGTTCGAGGCGCTGGGGGATGTCGAGCTCAAGGGCGTGCCGGATCCGACGGACGTCTGGCTCGTGACCGGTGAGACCTCGCCGGGCCTTCCGATGAGCGACCGTCCCCTCGTCGGACGCGGTGAGGAGCTCGCGCTGCTCGACGTGCTGCTGCGGCGATGCACGCGTGAGGGGACCTCGCACCTCGTGACGATCGCCGGCCCAGCCGGCGTCGGAAAGAGCCGGCTCGCCTTCGAGTTCACGAGCGGAGCGGCCGCCACCACTGTGCGGGGGCGGTGCCTCCCCTACGGCAGAGGTCTGCCGCTGTGGCCGCTCGCGGAGATCGTGAAGGCCGAGGCGTCGATCCTGGACAGCGATCCTCCGGACGTGATGCTGGCCAAGGCGGGGGCCGAGATCGGCAGACACTTCGAGGCGAACAACGCCGGCTCATCCCTTCCCGCGCTCCTATCGTCGATCGGGATCCCGGTCGACCCCGACCCGCTCGCCGGGATCGGCCAGGACGCCGGTCGGCGGATGATCGTGAACACGTGGTCGCGCTACTTCGCCTCCCTTGCTGCCGGCGGACCGGTCATCGTGTGGATCGAGGACGTCCACTGGGCGGACGATGCCCTCCTGGACCTGCTCGAGCGCCTCCTCGGGCGGATCGAGGCCCCCGTCCTCTTCCTGTGCCCCGCTCGCCCCGAGCTCTTCGACCGCAGGCGCGCGTGGGGCGCCGGCGCCGGCTCGACGTCGACGCTCGAGCTGCACGCCCTGTCGGCCGAGGAGACGGCGCGGCTCATCGAGAGCCTGCTCGACGGCGAGGTTGATCCCTCGCTGCTGTCGGCGGTGGTCGAACGGACCGGCGGCAACCCGTTCTTCGCGACGGAGGTGGTCCGGACCCTCGAGGAGGACGGGTCGATCGCCCGGCACGACGGCGCATGGGCGGCCACCGGCGACATCGCCGCCGCGATGCCGGACACGGTGCAAGCCGCCATCGGCGCCCGTATCGACCGCCTGGAGCCGTCGGTGAAGGCAGCACTGCAGATGGCGAGCGTGGTGGGCCGCACCTTCTGGATCGGCACGTCAGCGGAGCTCTCCGGTCCGGACGTCGACGCCGCGATCGAGACGCTCGTGGATCGGGGCCTCGTGCGACGTCGGCACGTGAGCGCGATCGCGGGAGCTCAGGAGTTCACGTTCGAGCACGCACTGATCCGCGAGGTCGCGTACGGGGGCATCCCGCGGTCGCGTCGGGCCGACGCCCATCGGACGGTGGTCGAGTGGATGGACGATGCGGTCAGGGGGCGGGAGGAGGAGTTCGCGGAGGTGCTCGCCTACCACGCGGAGGCCGCTGGCGATCTCGACCGCGTGGCTCGCTTCGCCCTCCTCGCCGGGCACCGGCACCGACGCGTCTACGCGGCCGAGGAAGCCATCCGCTGGTACGACAGAGCCGGCGAGGTGGCCGAGGAGTTCCTGCCGAGCGATCGCTTCATGACGCTCCGCGCCGAGATCTTCCACAGCCGCGGAGAGGCGTTCGAGCAGCTCGGACGGTACGAGGAGGCCCTCGCGGACTTCGAGGCAGCGCTGGAGGTGGCGCGAACCTCCACTTGGGCCTGGCTCCGCGCGCAGGAGTTCGTCGCGATCGTCGGAGCCCTCCGCTCCCTCGAGCGATACGAGGACGCGGAGCGGATCATCCCGGAAGCGCTGCATGAATCCCGGGAAGCGGGGTTCGAATACGTCGAGGCGCGGGTGTTGTGCCTCAGCGGCGAGCTGGCGTGGGACCGCGGGGACCCCCTGCGAGCTCGCGCGGAGCTCGAGAGCGGTCTTCGCATCTCGCAGGAGTCGCGCGACCTCGAGGGCGAGGCGTTCGCACGGACGGGTCTCATGCAGGTCGGGCTCTGCCAGGGGCCGTTCGACCGCGCCATCGCCGACGCGGTCCGGGCCCGGCACCTCTGGGCTCGCCTGGGCCATCGGCCTGCGGCCGTCGGCGTGACTAATGGGCTCGGCACCTTACGGTTCATGACCGGTGACGCCGGGTTGGCCGAGGCACTCTTCGAGGAAGCCCACGGGGAGGCGGGCGAGCTCGCCATGCCGCGCGACCTGTCCTCCGCGCTCCTCGGGCTCGCGCTCGTCGCGCGCACGGGGGGTGATCTCGGCCGGACGATCGAGCTGCTCGCGGAGGCGATCGAGGTAGCCGCAGACGCCGGCGCGACGAAGGCCAGCGTCGCCGCGCTGGTTGCCCGCATCATGCTCTGGCAGGACATCGGCGTCGCGGACCGAGCGCGGGAGGACCTCGGCAACCTGGAGGCACTGCCCGAGATGCCCGTCTCGTACCTCGGGCCGGTCCGGCTCGCGGCGGAGGCCTGGTTGCGGAACGTCGACGGTGAGCAGAGGGACGCACGGAAACGGTTCGCTCACGCGCGTGCGAGGGCTGAAGGTCTCCTCACATCGCGGATCGCATGCGGCGTCGTCGAGATCCAGTCGTGGGACGCCGTCGGCGATCCTGCTGCCGCGGCCGAGGCGGCGGACTGGATGCTCGAAGGCGTCGACGGATCCCCGGCGGCCGAGGCGCTCGCGGCGTGGGCACGCGCGCGGGCGGGCGCGGTCGAACCTGCGCGAGCGGTCGAGGCAGCCAGGCGGGCAGGCGATCGGCTGATGCTGTGGCGAGCATGCGCGCACGCTGCCGACAAGGCCGACGATCGCGGCGATGGCGACGCCGCGACGCAGCCTGCGTGACGAAGCACGCACCATCGTGCGCTCGGTCGCCGAGACACTCGCGGACACCGACGTGCGTCGCAACTTCACCTCTCGTCCGGAGGTTGCCTCGCTGCTGGATTGAGGCCGCGCTCGCTCCGGCTCACGCGAACGAGATCGGCTTGGCCCCGCCGATGATGCGCTCGATGATGTACGCGGCGCCGGTGATCTTCGCACCCGCGACGAGCTGATCCTCGGTGATGCCGCGAGGGTTGGCGCATGTCCCGCACAGCCAGATCTCGCCGCCGTTGCCCACGAACTCCTCGCACACGGCGTCGAGGGACGGGAACCCTTCTTTGGAGATCTTCTCGGGCATCCCGATCGTACCGAGCCACACGCCGTCGATCGTCAGGAGGACGACTGCGGGGATCCCGGCGACCGCGGCCGTGTTCGCGGCGATGAACGGCAGGAGCGCCCGCTCCGGGTCATCCTCTCCGTGGGTGCAGGTGAAGATCAGCTCGTCGGCCATCAGAAGTGCCTATCTCGCCCGCTCGACCACGACGGAAAGGTATCCGTCGTCCATCTCTTCTTCGGACAGGATGCGGTGGCCCATCATGCGCGCGAGCGAGGGTGTGTCCTCCTTGGCCGCCGGGTCGCGCATCCGGAACTCGATCGACTCCCCCACCTCGAGGCTCTGCATGTTCCGGCGGAACTCCATGGGCACCTCGCGACAACCCATGTCGCCCAGGTCACAGATGCGGCGCCCGAGTGCCTGTTGCGCGTCCATCCGGTAAGCCTAGCCCGAATCTCGGCGCACCGGTACCTGCGCGTTCCGCTAGTGCCCCATCCCCACGCGTTGCTGGGTCTGGTACGTCTTGCCCTCCGTCTTGATCGACGGCGCGATCACGAGCTCGGCCTTCTGGAACTCCTTGATCGTCTCGTAGCCGGTCGTTGCCATCGACGTCGCCAGCGCCCCGAACAAATTGAAGGTGCCGTCGTTCTCGTGGGCAGGGCCCGTGAGGATCTCCTCGATCGATGCGACCTGCTGTGTCTTCACCCGCGCTCCGCGCGGGAGCGTCGGATGGAAGGTCGCCATCCCCCAGTGGTAGCCCCGGCCTGGCGCCTCGTACGCGCGCGTCATCGGGGAGCCGATCATCACGGCGTCGGCGCCGCACGCGATCGCCTTCGCGATATCGCCGCCCGTCCGCATCCCGCCGTCGGCGATCACGTGACAGTAGCGGCCGGTTTCGTGCAGGTGCTCACGGCGAGCCGCCGCGGCGTCGGCGATCGCGGTGGCCTGGGGCACACCGACCCCGAGCACGCCGCGCGTCGTACAAGCGTTGCCGGGGCCGACCCCGACCAGGACTCCGACCGCACCCGTGCGCATCAGGTGCAGCGCCGTCGAGTATGAGGCGCACCCACCGACGATCACCGGGATGTCGAACGCGGGGATGAACGCCTTCAGGTTGAGCGGCTCGGCCTTCGACGACACGTGCTCACCGGACACGACCGTGCCTTGGATCACGAGGATGTCGAGGCCGACCTCGAGCACCAACGGCGCATACCGCTCGACACGCGCAGGCGTGAGCGAGGCGCACGATACGACGCCGCCGGCCTTGATCTCCTCGATCCGGCGACCGATCAGCTCCTCCTTGATCGGCTCGGCGTACAACTCCTGCATCCGGCGGGTCGCCTTCTCGTCCGGGAGGCTCGCGATCTCGTCGTAGATCGGAAGCGGGATCCTCGTATCGCGTCCACAACCCCTCGAGGTTCACACAGGCGAGCCCACCGACCCGGCCGATCTCGATCGCGGTCTGAGGCGAGACAGCCGCGTCCATCGCGCTGGCCATCATCGGAAGGGGGAACGTGTACGCGTCGATCTCCCAGGCGATGCTCACGTCCTCGGGATCGCGTGTCCGCCGAGACGGCACGATCGCCACCTCGTCGAACCCGTAGGCCCGCCGGGCCGTCTTGCCGATGCCGATCTCGAACTCCATGGGGGGACCCTCCTAGACGTCGATGGTGGCCGGAAACGCAAAACGCCCACTCCTTGAGGAGCGGGCGTCCGAACGCTGCATGCGCTTCAGGATACCATCGGCTATCCGGAGCTCTCCCCTCGGTCGGCAAGATCACGACGCAGCGCCGCGACCTCCTCGCGCAACGCCCGCATCTCCGAGCCGACGTCACCGATCGCGGCCACATCGCCGTCGTCTGGCGATACCAGCAGGCTCGCGAAGATGCTCGCCAGCGCACCGATGATGCCGATGCCGGTCAGCATCAGGAACAGCGCCGTCAGTCGTCCACCCATCGTGACGGGGAAGTAGTCGCCGTACCCGACGGTCGTGATCGTCACGACCGACCACCACAGCGCCTCGCCGCCGGTCTTGATGTTGGCGTTCGGGTTCGGGCTCTCGAACTGCAGCACGAAGACGCTGGCGAGCACCAGGACAACCATCGCGGCCAACAGCGTGATGTACACCGCGTACTGACTGCGGTTCTCCACGACATCGGCAACGATCTCCTTCTTGCTTTGGCCGCGGAGCAATCGCGTGATCCGGGCGAGCCTGCTCAGTCGCGCCAGCCGGAACAGTGACGCGTACTTCCCGCCGTCGGCAAGGAGCCCGAAACTTGGGATCGAGCCAAGCAGGTCGAGCCAGCCCCGCTCCCCGATGAAGTAGTCGCGCCTACGAGGCGCCCGCCGCAGCCGCATCGCGAAATCGAACAGGAAGATGACGCAGATGATGTTGTCGTAGACGTTCAGCAGCTCCTTGGTCGGCTCGTTCACACGCGGCAAGAAGAGGCCAGCCATGATCAACAACGACAGCACCGTCAGGACGAAGATGAACATCTCGTAGGCGTTGCTGTCCTTCTGAACGGGAACGGCCTCGGTCGAGGGAACTGACGCACTCATCGAACGCATCTTCTCCCGCGGCCACGGTCGGTTCCAGGAAGGGAGCGGAGAGACGCGCCCCGTCAGATGTTCTGGCGCAACCACCCGGTGAGGGGTTCGGTCGCGTCGAAGACCTCGACGACGCGTTCCTTCACGCGCGGGCTTTGCAGCCAACGACCGACGGGCCATTCACGCCACCCGATGAGCCCCTTGTATCGGAGGAGCTCGATCCGAGGGTGGTCCTTCGGATAGCCCCTCGGTGCCGTCTTCAGCATGTCGTGACCGGAGACCTCGATGCGCGCCTTCCGAACGACCGCCACGATGGCCTCGAGTTCGGTTCCCAACGCGTCCTCGGCAACCGCCTCGCGGTAGCGATGCAGCTGGTCGGACGACATCTCCCACATGCCGCAGCCCACACCGAACGCGTCCGCGTTCAGCTGCACATAGCGATCGCCGATCGTGGCGGCGATGTTCGTCTTGTACGGCGACTTGTCCGCGCTGAACCGCACATCACGGTACGGCCGGAAGATCTTCCCCGGACCGTAGGACCCCTCGAGTTCGGCCAGCAGTGCTTCCATCGGGGCGCGGACGTCTCGCTCATAGAGCTCCTTGTGCGCCTGCCAGTACGACTTCGAATTATCGGCCTCGAGCCCTTCGAAGAACTCGATCGCCTCGGGTCGCCAGCCGCGGAACGCCATCGCTCGTCTCCCCCCTCGAGCAGCGTACCGGCGACGAACGCCGACGGCCGCGGAGGGTCGGATGCGTTCGCACCCTCCCCCGCGGCCGCGGGTGGTTCCAGGAACAGGTTGGATCAGGCCTTGGCGGCCGCCTTCTTGAGCTCTTCCGCGCTCTCGGGGCTGACCTCTTCCTGGTCGACCTTCGACGCATTCTTCAAGGCCTCGTCGACCTTGGGCTTCCACGTGATGTCGAACATCGCGATGATGCCGGAGGAGCCGGGCGGCAAGACGTCCTCGACCTCCTTCTTGATGTCGGAGGTGCGGTCCATCTTCACGAGCTTGCCGACGCCCGCCCCGATCGCGCCGCCCACCACGCCCGAGGCGATGAACGCCGGCGGGAAGATCAGGCCGATCAGCAGGCCTGCAGCGGCACCGACCATCGTGCCACCGGCTACCTCATGTGCGTTTTCCTTCACGTACAGCTTGCCTTCGTCGTCGCGGCTCACGAGCACCGCGACGTCGACGAAGATCGCCCCCGCCTTCACGAGCTCTTTGAGGGCGTCGTAATCCCCCTGCGCCGCGTCGGCGTCGTCGTAGGCCGCGATATACAACGCGACCGGATCGTCCTTGCCCATGACATCTCCCTTCCGTCGGTGGATACGCGTGAGGCTACTATCGGCGCCGGTGTATGAGACGGCCGTCGAGTCGCGCTCCCCAGACCGGCTCCTCGGCATGGTCGAAGCCGGCGACCGCGAGCGCTTCGAATCCGCCGTCGAGCGCCTCCGACGCCCCCTCGCGGGCCACACGCTTTGGCACATCAACTCGACCGCTGAAGGCGGGGGCGTGGCGGAGCTGCTGCGGTCGAACCTCGGTTACGTGCGCGGCGCCGGGTTCGACGTCCGCTGGTTGATCCTCGAGGGCGATCCGCCGTTCTTCCAGATCACGAAGCGGATCCACAATCGGCTCCACGGCGACATGGGCGACCTCGGCGCGCTCGGCCACGAGGAGCTGGCGCACTATCGACGGGTCACCGAGGCGAACCTCGAAGCAGCGTCGGCGTTGGTCAGAGACGGCGACGTCATCGTCGTGCACGATCCGCAGCCCGCGGGTCTGGTGCCGCCGCTCGTCGCCTCGGGCGCGCGCGTGATCTGGACGTGCCACGTGGGGGTGGACGTGACGAACGACGTGATGCGCTCCGCCTGGGACTTCCTGCGATCATTCGTCGACGAGGCGCACGCCTACGTCTTTACGCGGAACGCGTACGTGTGGGAAGGCCTCGACCCGTCGCGGGTCCGGCTGATCCCGCCGTGCATCGACCCATTGTCGTCGAAGAACAGGCCGATCACCCCCGAGATCCGCGACGCCATCATGGCGGTAACGGGCCTCGCGAAGCCAGTCGCGGGGGCCGAGCCCGACTTCGAACGCCACGACGGAACCACCGGCCACGTCGTGCGGCGTGCGGACGTCCTCGAGCTGATGCCGGTTCCGCCCGGCGCCCCGATCGTGACACAGGTCTCGAGATGGGACCGCCTGAAGGATCCGGTCGGCGTGCTCCTCGGATTCGCCGACGCGGGGGTCGAGGGGGCCCATCTGATCCTCGCCGGCCCCTCGGCCAACTCCGTCGCCGACGACCCGGAGGCCGGGGCGGTGCTTACGCAGCTCCGCGACACGTGGCTCGCGCAACGGATGACGCGCCGGGAACGGATCCACATCGCGAACCTCCCGACCGCCGACGTGGACGAGAACGCCGTGATCGTGAACGCGCTCCAGCGGCGCGCCGATGTCGTCGTCCAGAAGAGCCTTGCCGAGGGGTTCGGCCTCACCGTCACCGAGGCGATGTGGAAAGGTCGGCCGGTCGTCGCCGGCCGCGTCGGGGGCATCGTCGAGCAGATCGACGACGGTGTGCATGGCGTCTTGATCGACCCACGCGATCTCGGCACGTTCGGGCAGGCGCTCTACGGGCTGTTCGAAGACCCAGATCGCGCCGCGGCGCTCGGCCGTGCGGCGCACGAGCGCGTTCGAGACCGGTTCCTGCCGCCGCACTACCTCGCGGCGAACCTGGATGTGATCGAGGCGGTCCTCGCCTGAACGTCGCCGCCCGGCTCAGGACTCCTTGACGACGTGTCCCGAGTCGTGCACCCGCAGGTCGGTCTGCCCGGAGTGCACACGGTCGCCCTCGACCATGACCTCGTCGGAATCCAGGTAGCCGAGCTTCACGAGGGCCCTCAGCACGTGCTGGAGCGACTCCTCGGGAGACTCGTTGACGGTGTCCACGACGAGCTCGGGGTTCTCGGGGATCTCGTAGGGCGCATCGGGGCTGACGCCCGTGAACTCCTTGATCTCGCCGGCGAGGGCCTTCTTGTACAAACCCTTTGGGTCACGGTTCGCGGCGATCTCGTCGACCGTTGCGTGGACGTAGACCTCGACGAACTCGCCGATCAGCTCCCGGTTGGCGTCACGCGTTTCCTTGTACGGGCTGATCGGGCAGCAGATCGTCGCGACGCCGTTGCGCGTGAGCAGGTTGGCGACGAACCCGATCCGCATGATGTTGATGTCTCGATCCTCCTTCGAGAATCCGAGTCCTTTCGACAGATTGGTGCGCACCACGTCGCCGTCGAGGATCTCCGTCTTCATCCCCCTGGCCTGGAACTCGTGATACAGCATCTCGGCGATCGTGGACTTGCCGGAGCCCGAAAGCCCCGTGAACCACACGGTGAAACCCTTCTGATCGGTCACTGCAGGAAGCTCCTTCCAACGGCGGTCGGCATCGCCTGTGTGGAGTCGATGCCGTAGATATCGAGGACGGTCGGGCCCACATCGACGAGCTCCAACCCCTCGACCGGGCCGGTCTGCTGACCCGGCAAGCCCTTCATGAGGAAGATCCCGTCGCGGTCGTGGTTCGCCCCGTCGGGGCCGGTGTCGTTCTCGTAGGTGTACAGACTCGGATTGCCGACCGAGCCCACCGAGCGCCATTCGAGGTCGCCGAAGTACACGATGAGGTCTGGCGCGACGCCACGCACTTCGGTGTAGACGTCCTGCGGCTTCAGGACCTTCGTGCCGAGCGACTGGCCATCCGGGCCGAGCTGCGCTTCGAGCTTCGCGATCAGCTCGCCGCGCATGGTCTCGTAGTGGGCGGGTTCGACCTGGCCCTGGGGCTCACGACCCTTGATGTTGAGGAAGAGGCGCCCGTAGTAGCCGCCGTCACCCCAGGCGACCGTTCGCGACCAGTCGATCTCGGCGTCCTTGATCGGGATCGGCCCATCCGTGACGGGCTCCTTGAGGACCAGATAGCCCTCCTGGATCAGCCAGTCGTTGAAGCATAGGCCGCCCATCATCGGCCGCGCACCGTGATCACTCATCACGATCGTGACGGCGTCCTCCGGCACGACCTCGAGGAAGTCCGCAAGCTGTCGATCCAAGAACCGGTAGTAGTCCTGGAAGACCGACTCGTACTTGTTCCCCGGCTCGTACAGCGGGTGACGCTTGTCGTAGAACTGCCAGAAGACGTGGTGGAGACGGTCGGGCGCGATGTCGCAGATCATGAAGTAGTCCCAGGGCTTCGTGCGGAGCATCCGCCGGCCGACCTGGAACCGGCGCTCGGTCATCTTGAACACCTGGTCGAGCGTCACGTCGTAGCCCGCTTGGCGGAAGTTCGGGATATCGAAGATGTACTCGCCCTTCCCGCCGAGCTCCTCCTCGATCTCGACCTCCATCTCTTGGGGATATGCCCACCGCTCGGCCGACGGCGGCGTGAGGAAACAGCCGACGCGCCAGCCGGGGAACTCCGCGGGCGGCGGGAACGACGGTGGCACGCCGATCAGGACCGAGCGCTTGCCCTGCGCCCCGAGCGCATCCCAGACCGCCGGCGCCTTGATGGAGCCGGAGTGCACGATCGACAGACCCTCGTAGGTCGTGTCCTTGCGATTGCGGAAGCCATACAGACCGAGCTGCCCCGGCGTCGATCCCGTGAAGCCACACGCCCAGGCCGGAACTGTGATCGGCGGCGTGATGCTCGCAAGAGGCCCGTACATCCCCTCGCTCATCACCTTGGCGATCGTGGGGACCTCGGCGGCGAGATCGTCGAACACGAGCGTGGGGGCAACGCAGTCGAGACCGACCACGACGACCCGGGGTCCTTGTTGCATCGACAGACTCCCTATACGTGGATGAGATCGGGTGCGGAGCAGACGCACTGGCGCCCAGAGGACCTCCGCGGTTGACGTATCCTACCAGCCGCTTCCGCCTCATTTCCCGGCGAGGATCCGATCGATGACCACGTTGCGACGCGCGCTCCAGACCTTCGGCACGGTGTACGCGGCCTGTGGCATCGCCCTGATGCTCGCGCCCCGATGGTTCCTCGAGCGGTTCGGTCAGCCGCCCTACCCCGACGTGACGTACGTGCGGATCGCGGGCGCCCTGTCGTTCGGGTTGGCCCTGTTCGCCGTCATGGTCGAGCGGCGCGACGACGCGTGGTGGTGGGCGTGGGGGTTCGCGGTGGTCACCGGTCTCTGCGCGACCATCACCGTGTTGCACGCCACACTCGATGTCCCCGACGGCGGGGCGCTGCTGTGGTGGCTCTTCGCAGCGACGAGCCTCGCGCTCACGGCGTGGCTCGTGATCGGCCTGACGCGCGCGAGCCAAGAACACCCGATCGCCTGAAGCTCGGCACGCGCTGGCCTTCTCCTTGCGTCGTCCTTGCTCGAGCACACAGCGGTCCTTGACGGCGCCAACGCACGCTCCTCTCGTCGCCCGCAACCGAGATCGGGCGACGGGAAGGGAGGCATCATGATCCGGAAGCGTGGATCGAACGGCGGCGCCGAGCGGCGGCGAGGACGCAGCCTGGCCGTGGGGGCGCTGGCACTTGCCGTCCTGTTGTCGGGGCTGGTCGTCAGTGTGGCGGCAGCGGCGGGGAGCGGCATCACGGACCCGACGGTGATCGCGTTGTCGAGCGTGGGCGCGACCGAGCGCAACAGTCGCACATATCCCTTGCGCGATGCCGACGGCAAGCGGAGCGGAAGTATCTCCGTCTACCGGGAGCCGCTGCTCGACGCAGACGATAACCCCGTGGGCAACGTCCGCACCGAGTGCTTCGGCGCGGGACATGTCGTGTCGTCGTGCTCGTCGATCGTCATCCTGCACGCGGGCCCGCACACCGAGGACGGCTCAGTGGTCTTCACCGGCCTGTTCCGGGGATTCAACGGCGAAGCGCTCGCGGTGACCGGCGGGACAGGTGCCTACGAGAACGTTCGCGGCTACGCCACCCTCACCGTCGAGGGCGAACTGTTCATCCGAACCCTGTACCTGATCCCGTGATCGATGCGCCCCGGGGCCGTCGGCCTCGGGGCGACATCACCGTAACGAGCGCTAGGGTTCTGCCTCGTGGACGACCTCACGCGCGAATACGATATGGAACGACGGTTCTTCGAGCGACTAGCCACCAGCACCGATCGATTCACCTTCGGAACCGCCTACCTGGATGAGGAATACCGCGACCGGTTCGTCTCGAACTTCCTGTGCGCCGACCGAGATCTCGAGCGGGCAGAAGCGACCGCCCTCATAGCGGCTGCGGATCGCATCCTCGGCGGGGCAGGCTATGCCCACAGGACCGTGCTCGTGCGCTCCGACGAACACGGTCCACGTCTCGCCCCCGCGTTCGCCGAGCGGGGCTATCGCGACGAGCGTATCGTCATGATGGCGCTCCGCCGCGAGCCTGATCGCCCCCCTGACATCGACGTCGTGGAGCTCGGGTTCGCCGGCGTGCACGCATTCAAGCTCGAGACCTATCGGCGCGAGCCCGCACTCTCGGCGGCCGTCGCGACGTCGTTCGCGCAACAGCATGGGAAGTACGAGCTTGCTCTCGGAACGCGGTTCTTCGCAGGCATGATCGACGGTGAGATCGCCGGGGTCTGCGAGCTCTGGATGGACGGTCCCGACGCCCTCGTCGAGCACGTCGACACACTCGAGGAGTACCGCGGCCGCGGCGTCGCGCGATCCGTCGTTCTCCGAGCGATCGAGGAGGCGAATGCGGCCGGCGCGGAGCGCGTCTTCATCGCGGCCGACGACGACGACTGGCCCAAGGAGCTTTACGCCCGTCTCGGGTTCGACCGGCTCGGTCGAAGCTGGCAGTTCATCCGGTGGCCGGACGACAGCTGACCCACCTTTGCGCGGTTCTTGCGAGCCTGGGCGGACGATGCGGTCTTGCGAAACACAGACGAGGCTCGCTACGGTCGCCGGATGCAGTTCCGTGTCCTCGGCCCGTTGGAGGTCGACGCGGGTGACGGCCCGGTTCCGCTCGGCGGACCGAAGCAACGCACCGTCCTCGCGAACCTGCTGGTGCGCGCGAACGAGGTCGTCCCCGCCGACGCGCTGATCGGTGAGGTCTGGGGCGAGGAGCCGCCCGGGAAAGCGCGCAACACCCTTCAGACCTACGTCTCCAGTCTGCGGAAGGCGCTCGGCGACGGCATCCTCATCGGACGCGACCCCGGCTACGTTCTGGTGGTCGACCCGAGCGACGTCGACGCGAACCGATTCACGGCGCTCGTGCGCGAGGCCCGGAAGGCGCTTCCGGTCGATCCCCGGGTCGCGATCGACACGCTCGAGGACGCCCTCGACCTGTGGCGCGGCCCGGCGCTCGCCGACGTGGCCGACCGCTCCCTGCTCGCGGAGGCGGCCCGGCTCGACGAACTCCGGCTTGAAGCGCAAGAGGAGCGCATCGGTGCCCTGCTGGCGACCGGATCGGCCGCGCGCGCGATCAGCGAACTCGAGCCGTTGCTCGCGCGTCATCCGCTCCGTGAGCGTCTCTGGGAGCAGCTGATGCTGGCGCTGTACCGCGATGGGCGCCAGGCAGAGGCTCTCGCCGCGTTCCAGCGCGCACGCGAGGTGCTCGCCGACGAACTCGGGATCGACCCCTCCCCCGAGTTGGCGCGATTGCACGGCCAGATCCTCGCGCAGGACCCGTCGCTCGAGCTCCGCGGCGAACCCCTTCGCGGGTACCGCCTGCTCGAGAAGCTCGGCGAGACCCGTGCGGGCATCCGGTTCCGCGCGATCCAACCGAGGGTCGAACGCGACGTCGAGATCGAGGTCTTCCACGAGGACATCGCGAGCACGCAAGCATTCGTCGAGCGCTTCGAACCCGAGGCACAAGCGGTCGCCGCGCTCGAGCATCCGCACATCGTGCCGATCTACGACTACTGGCGCGAGCCCGGCCGCGCATACCTCGTCCATCGGTTCCTCCGCGGTCCCTCGCTCGCCGGTCTGCTGGAGCGCGGTGAGCACCCCGATCGCGAGCGGGCGTCTCGACTGATCGAGCAGATCGCGTCGGCACTCGCCCTCGCACATCGACAACAGGTCGCACACGGCGACGTGGACGCGGCCAACGTGCTGCTCGACGAGGACGGCAACGCGTACCTCGGGGGATTCGCGATCGGCACGGGCCCGCGGCCATCGCGCGATGACGACATCCGTCGGCTGGCATCGCTCGTGCGACAGCTCCTCGGCGCCGACGTGCCGGGGTCGCTCGCCGACGTGATCGCGCTCGTCGACGGGCCGCACCCCCCCGATGCCGACGCGTTCGTCCGGGCCGCGGCTGTTCCGGTCTCAACCGTGCCGACGGTCACGACCGACCACACGTTGCCCAACCCGTACCGCGGGCTCCGAGCGTTCACTGAGGCTGATGCGCCCGACTTCTTCGGGCGCGCGGCGGCCGTTCGGCAGATCATCGGACGCCTGGCAGAACCTGACCGCTTCCTCGCCGTGGTCGGTCCGAGTGGGTCGGGGAAGTCCTCCCTCGTTCGCGCGGGCGTCGTGCCCGCCCTGCGTGCTGGCGCCCTCGACGGGCGCGCCGTGCTCGTGACCGAGCTTTCGCCGGGTCCGTATCCGTTCGACGAGCTCGAGACAGCGCTGGCGCGGATCGCGATCAGACCCCTCCGGCGAACCGGTGATCTCCTGCGAGGCGGCTCGCGAGGGCTCCTCGATGCGGTTGACCGATCGATCCCGGGCGACGCGACCGTGTTCCTCGTCGTCGATCAGTTCGAGGAGCTGTTCACGATGACCACCGACGAGGCGGAGCGAACGGCCTTCCTCGAGAGCCTCCGCGTAGCGTGTGCCGATCCGGAGAGCCGAGTCCGAGTGATCGTCACGCTCCGAGCGGACTTCTACGACCGACCGCTCGTCTACCCGCGCTTCGGCGAGCTGCTCGCGAGCGGGACGGAGGCGATCGCACCACTGCGGCCCGACGAGCTTGAGCAAGCGATCCGCGCACCCGCCGAGCGCTCCGGCCTGCACCCGGAGCCCGGCCTCGTGGCCGAGATGATCGCAGACGCAGCGCACCAACCCGGAGCGTTGCCGCTGATCCAGTTCACGCTGACGGAGCTGTTCGATCGCCGGACCGACGACGGGATGACGCTGCAGACCTACCGCGAGTTCGGCGGCATCGTCGGCACGCTCGCGACGAGCGCGGACGAGGTCGTGGAACGAGCGGATCGCGACGAGCGCCGGGCGATCCGACAGATCTTCCTGCGGCTCGTGGCGCTCGGCGAGGGCAGGCAAGACACGCGGCGCCGGATCGCCCGTGGCTCGCTCGACGCGCTCGATATCGAGCCCTCGATGGTCGACGCCGTGCTGGCCACGTTCGGTCGGCTGCGGATCCTGACGTTCGACCGCGAGCCGTCGACACGGGAACCGACCGTGGAGATCGCTCACGAGGCACTGTTGGATGCCTGGCCACGGTTGCGCGCGTGGATCGACGACGCACGCGAAGACCTGCGCATCGAACGCGGTCTGCATCGAGCGACCGCCGAATGGGTGAGCGCAGGACAGGATCCAAGCTTCCTGCTGCGGGGAGCGCGGCTGGAACACGCCGAGGCATGGCTGCGGACGACGGATCTCGTACTCCCCACCGATATGCGGCGATACGTCGCGGCGGGCGTCGTCCAGCACCGCGAGGAGCAACGTGCCGACGTACAGCGTCGCGCGCACGAGGCCGAGATCGAGCGCCGGTCCGCGCGACGGCTCCGTGGGCTGGTCGCCGTCTTCGCCGCCGCGGCACTGGTTGCCGGATCGCTGACGCTCATCGCGACGGATCAGAGTCGACGCGCCGAACGGGAGGCAGGGGTCTCGGCGGCTCGGGAGCTCGCCGCCGCGTCCCTGTCGAGTCTCGATGAGGATCCCGAGCGCGCCGTCCTGCTCGCGATCGAGGCGGTCGAGCGCTCCCGAGCGCTCGTTGGCGAGGTACTCCCGGGAACGGAGGAGGCGCTCCATCGAGCGATCGCCGCGTCTCGGGTGGTGAGAACGATCCCCGGTCTCGGCGGGTCGGTCGCCACGAGCCAGGACGGCCGGATCGCGACGGAGCGGCTCGACCATCCGGGCGACGTGGCGATCCTGGACGCCGACGGCGAGATCGTGCGAACGATCAAGGCACATCGCGGCGACATCGAGGACGTCGCGCTGACCCCCGACGGCAGACGCGTGATCACGTTCGGCGCCGACGGATGGCTCCGGGCGTGGGAGGTCGAGGGCGGTCAGCGCCTGTGGCAGCTGCGTCGTCCGAGTCGCGCGGTCCCCGAAACCCAACATGTCGTCTCGCTCGACGCGAGCGGTTCGCTCCTCGCCGCCGGCTGGCCCGAGGCCCGTCGCCTCCTGGTCGCCGACGCTCGAACCGGCGCCGTGCTGCGAACCTTCTCGTGTTTCGAGGACTCGTGTCAGGCGGCGTTGAGACCCGATGGCGAGCTGATCGCCATCGCCGCGGTCCGTGAAGCCGACGGCGTGGAGACCGGCTGGATCATGCCAACCATCGATCAGGGGCCTCGTGTCGAGTTCCGGGCGCCGCCGTATGTGGGGATCAACGGACAACTGGCATGGAGCCCCGACGGCAGGTACCTGTCCGGATCGTCGTTCGTCTGGAGCACTGCAACTGGCGAACGGCTGCACACAGCCGAGCGCGGGTTCCTCGCGGTCAGTTCGGGTTGGAGTCCCGACGGCAGCAGGCTAGTGACCGGCTCCGGCCTGACCGCGAACCTGTGGGAGATCGGTCCGAACGAGTTCCGGCCGATGTTGACGCTGACCGCCGGCAGCGGTTCGCAACAGGTGACGGACGTTGCCTTCTCCTCGGACGGCGAGCGGGTCGTCACGGCATCTGATGCGCTTCGTCTCTGGGATGTGCGTCCGCTCGGAAGCGGAGAGCGCGCGAGTCTTCCGGTATCGACCGAGTACGCGAGCGGTGTGGCCTTCATCCCCGAGAACCGGCTCGTCGTGACGGCCGATGTGAGCCGTCGACACTACGGCTTCCGCATGTGGGATCTCGACCAGCCGACGTCGACCGCGCTCGAGGCGGTTCGCCGGCTCGCCCCGCAACCGTTCGACGTGAACCCGGTCGACGGGTCGATCATCTTGCTGAACAACCATCGCTCGGTCACGCTGGCAAAGGGACGAACCACGCGTCAGCTCCCGATCCTTGCGAACCATGCGGCATGGACTCGCGACGGGACCCGCCTCGTCGTGACACCGACCGATCATTCCGTCGCGCTCGTAGACCTCGACGGGAACGTGGAGTGGCGAACGGAGCTGCCGCTGCCGATCGGCACGTTCGAGGTCGCACCGGACGGACGCGTCGCGGTTGACGCTGGCGACCAGGGTGCTTCGAACACGCTGATGGTGCTGGATGGCGTCGATGGTTCGCCGATCGCCACGCTGACGATCCCGAGCCATGCGACCGCCGTCGCACTCGACCCCCAGAGGGACGAGATCGTCACGACAAGCGAGGAATCGGGACCCCTCGAAGTGTGGGATCTGGCGACGGAGCAACTCGTTGGCACATATCCGGCAGAAACAAGCGGCGAACCCAAGTTCGCGTTCAGTCCCGATGGCTCGACCTTGGCCGTCATGGGGGTCGACCAGGTCGTTCGGCTCTACGACGTCGATACGCGCCAACTCCGACTCACGCTGCCGCCGCCCGCCGATCTCCTCGGCGAAGGTCCCGGGGAAGCCGTCGGCGACCCTCGGTGTCATGCGTACGCCGTGGCATTCAGCGGCGACGGCTCGTTGCTCGCCGTTCAAGGGTGCGCCGGTGTGCGGGTCTTCACCCTCGACGTCGACGAGCTGCTCGGCATCGCTCGCGCCAACGTAACGCGCACGCTATCGGAGGCTGAGTGCCAGCGTTACCTGCATCGCACGACATGTCTCGCCGAATGAGAGCGAAGGGTGCTCGATGAGGGACAGGAACGGATGGCTCCTCGAACGACGGGCTGTGGTCGAACGCTCGTACGACGAAGGAGCGCCCTCGTACGACGACGGGTACGACCCCGCGACGCCGGTGCATCGGGCGTTCGTGAAGCGACTGATCGAGACGGTTCCTGCGGACGGATCCGTTCTCGAAGCGGCCTGCGGGACCGCGCCCTACGCCGGCATGGTCCTGGACGCGGGTCTCCGGTATGCGGGCACCGACCAGTCGGGCGGGATGCTGCAGCGAGCGCGGACGAAATGGCCAAGCGCGCGGTTCGACCGCACCGGTTCCCAAGAGCTCACAGCCGACGGCGAGTTCAACGCCGTGATGTGCATCGACGCGATGGAGAACATCGCACCCGAGGACTGGCCGACCGTCCTCGCTGCGTTCCGCCGAGCACTCACGCCCGACGGTCACGCGTACCTGACGGTCGAAGAGATCGCCCCGAAGGAGATCGACGAGGCATTCGAGAGGTCGAGCGCCGACGGGTTACCAGTCGTGCACGGTGAGATGGTCGAGGGAGACACCGCCGGGTACCACTTCTACCCGACCCGAGCGCAGGTGAGCGACTGGCTGGCCGTCGGCGGCTTTGAGGTGATCGACGAGGCCGACGAGTGGCTCGACGGTTACGGCTACCATCACTTGCTCCTCCGCGTTGTGAACCCGTAGGCCGTCGAAGCACACACGGGATCCCTTGCGCAGTTCTTGCGTGGTTTGCGAGGTTGTCTTCAGCCGCCTCGTGCACCCTCGGCCGGTCCGATGCGATCTCGCAGATCGCGGAGCGGCGAACAGCCCCTCGTCGATCCGAACGGGAAGGGGAAGCGATGAGCACCGAGGTGGATAGACGCCGGTTCTTGCAGTACTCCGCGGCGGCAGGCGCGGGAGTCGCGGCAACCGCGCTCTTCGGAAGCGTGGCACCCGCCGCCGGGGCCGCGCCGCCCAAGGCGGCGGTCACATCGGCCGACGATTCCCCGTGGACCGAGGCGACCATCGCCGAGATGCAGACCGCGATGGCGCTCGGCGACGCGACCGCCGTGTCGATCACGCGCGACCACATCGCCAGGATCGAGCGGATGGACTGGGCCGGCCCAAGGGTCAACTCCATCATCGAGGTGAACCCCGACGCGGAGGCGATCGCACGAGAGCTCGATCGCGAACGAGCGGAGGGCCGAGTGCGCGGACCGTTGCATGGGATCCCCATCGTCCTGAAGGACGTCATCGCGACGGACGACGGGATGGAGACGACAGCCGGGTCCTTGGCGCTCGTCGGCTCGAAGGTGCCGCGCGACGCGGGCATCGTGACGCGACTCCGCGAAGCCGGGGCGATCGTGCTCGGCAAGGCGAACCTCTCCGAATGGAACGCGTTCCGCGGATTCCCGAACTGTGCGGGGTGGAGCGGGCGCGTAGGCGTTGGCCGCAACCCGTACGACCTGAACTTCAACACAGGAGATTCCAGTTCGGGATCGGCGGCGGCCGTGGCAGCGAGCTTCGCCGCGGGTTCGGTGGGCTTGGAGACCTATGGCTCGATCATCATGCCCTCGTCGCTCTGCGGAGTCGTCGGCCTGAAACCCACATCCGGGTTGATCGGCCGATCCGGCACGATCCCCGTCTCGTTCACGCGCGACGTGCTCGGTCCGATGGCCCGAAGCGTCACCGACCTTGCGACGCTCCTCGGTGGGATGGCCGGCCCCGATCCGCTCGACCAGGTCACCGCGTCCGCCACAGGGCACATCCCTCCCGACTACACGGCCTTCCTGGACCCGAACGGGCTCCGTGGCGCGCGGATCGGCGTGTGGCGGCGAGAGGATCTCTGGTCGAAGGGCGGACAGACCGCCGGCGACGTGATCGAGAGCGTCCTTCCGGTCTTCCGTGAGCTGGGCGCCGAACTGATCGACCCCGTGGACTTGCCGAATTGGCTCCGCGCGACCGGTCACCACGTGTCGGTCTTGTTCGCCGAGTTCGAATCGGGCATCGATCGCTATCTATCGCAGCTCGGGAACACTGAGGTTCGGACGTTGGCAGACGTTGTCGCGTTCAACAAGGAGCATCACCGAGACGAACTGCGGTGGCACAACCAAGCACTTCTCTCGGGCTGCGTCGGCTCAGAGCCGTTGCCGAATCCAGACTATCGGCGAAGCCTTCGCCGTTCGAAGACGATCGCCCAGAAGGATTTCCACGACGTCATGCGGCGCCATCGCTTGGATGCGATCGTGGCGCCGACCTTCGTCCGCGCGTGGCCGATCAACCTTCGCGATGGTGACATCTACGCCGGGAACGGTGTCGCCGGCCCTTCGAACGCCGCGGGATACCCCAATCTGACGGTGCCCGCAGGATTCGCAGACGGACTGCCGATCGGCATCTCATTCCTCGGGCGCGCATGGCACGAGCCGAGACTTCTGCGGTACGGATACGCGTTCGAGCAGGCGGTGCAGGCTCGACGTGCGCCAACCTACGTGGACACCGGTGCCCTCTTCGTCGATCGCTGACCGGGCGTGCCTGGCCCTAGCGTTCGACGCGAGCGGCTTCGATCCTTGCGCGCGCCAGCCGGTCGGCGGCCTCACCGGTCGTGATGCCTGACGCTGCCGCGTCCTTGAACACCTCGTCGAGGGTCGATTCGATCCCCGCCAACCGCGCGCGCATGTGCGCGTCGTCCCACCCGAGGGTCTCGTAGCCGGCGAGCCAGATCACACCGCCGGCGTTCGCGATGAAGTCGGGTGCGTAGACGATGCCGCGAGCCGCGAGGCGCTCGGCGTCCGCCGAGACCGCCAGTTGATTGTTGGCCGCGCCGCATACCGCAGCGCAGCTGAGCGAGGGGATCGTCTCTGCGCTCAACACGCCCCCGGTCGCGCACGGCGACAGCACGTCGCACGGCGTCGTAAGCGCCTCCTCGGCTGCGACGGGCTCCACACCCGTCCGAGCGACGCGCTCGGGGTCGACGTCTGCCGCGAGCACCCACGCGCCAGCCTCGCGAAGCTCTTGGATCAAACGCGCCCCCACGGAACCTGCCCCCTGGACCAGCACCGTCCGCCCCGATAGGTCGTCGGTGCCGAACACATGCCGGCAAGTCGCGCGGATCGCATGGAACACACCGATCGCGGTCCCCTCCCCCGGGTCGCCAGCCCCACCGTTGCTCGGCGAGCGCCCGAGGACGTTGGACGTGACCTCGGCGATCACATCCATGTCGGCGGGACCCGTGTTCATGTCCGCAGCGGTCACGTACGTCCCACCCAGAGACTCCACGAGCGCGGCATAGGCGAGCAGCAGCGAACGCCGTTCCTCAGATCCCCGAGCGGGCACGGCGGGAACCGCGAGCACCGCCTTCCCGCCGCCGTACGGCAGGCCGGCGGCGGCCTGCTTCATGCTCATCGCCTGCGACAGCCGCAGCGCGTCACGCACCGCGTCCTCGTAGGTCGGTACGTCTTCATCCGCGTGCCACCCATCGCGGGCCCGAGCACCGTCGAGTGCACGCCGATCGCCATCAGCGTGCCGGAGGTTTCATGGACGCTGGTGACGAGTCGCTCGCCGTCCCAGTCTCGCGTCAGCTCCTCGAACACGCCGGCGAGTCTAGAGGAGACCCGCGGCTCGCCCGACAGAACGGAAAGGGCGGGGCCGAAGGCCCCGCCCTTTCGTTACCGATGTCCCTTGGATCAGATGATGTTCACGGCTCCGGAACCGTTGCCAGTGCATGCGAACGTGTCGTCAGGGGACACGCCGTCGCCCGTTGTGTCGCCCCACACACCCGTGACGCCGACAACCTCGACGACGTCGTGGCTCGCGGCCGCCTTCTTGGCCTTGAGGCCGATCTGGATCACCGCGGACTGCGCCACGAGACCCTTGTCGCGCACCTTGGTCTGTGTGACGTAGCCCTTCCACGTCAGGCTGCCGAGCGCACTCAGCGTGAATGAGCCACCGTCGCAGTCGGTCCCGACGGAGGCGTACATCCCCGGGGCCACGACCATCGGCTTGGGCCCACCGAAGTTCCCGTTCGTTCCCCAGATCGCGTTCCCCGCGCTGAGGTCGGTCGGCTCGTCGACACCGATGAGGACGAATTGGTACTCCCTAGACGGTGTCGAGGACGCGGGGTGCACCGTCACAGCGATCAACGTCGATTTCCCGGGCTTGAGCGCGCCCACCTTGATCGAGAAGCCCTGCAACGTGAAGCAGGATGACAACAGGAACGCGAGCGCGCCGACGCCCGCGACGGTGAGGAACTTCCTCATCCGGAACCCCCTTCTTGGATGCGAGAACGGCTCCCTCCGAGCCGAGGGCCATCGTTCCATCCGAGCGGAGCCGGTTCAATCACCTCCGCGGCCGTAGGCCGATCGGGTGACCCAACGCGCCAGGTGCTGCGTCGCCTTCCTGGCTCGCTGATGTCGCGGTCGGGTCAGGGAACGGGCACGCCTCTGTAGGTCACGCGGGAGGTGTTCCCGGTCGAGTTGTACATCACCCCGTTGATAGCACAGGCCACGGCGGCGGCCCTGTTCGTCGGCAACGGCGTGAGCTCGACCCAGTGATCCGTTGCCGGATCGTACGCGCGCACGTTGTTGATCGGCTGGCCGAAGGCGGTCTCGCCGCCCGCGACGATGATGCGACCTCCCATCGTGAACGTTGACGCGTTGTTGTGGGACAGCGCGACGGGCAAGGCCGCGACGGCCGTCCACGTGTTCGTCGCTGGGTTGTAGGCCTGCACGTCCGCGCGGTAGACGGCCGATTGGTCCTGACCGCTCTGCCCGCGCCACCGCGTAGATGAGCCCATTGAGGGCGACACCGCCGAGGTGGTTCCTGGGCATCGGCATCGCGGCGCGGATCTGCCACTGCGTGCCCCCGTTTAGATCGAGCCGCCAGTGGTTCGTTGTGGTCGCATCCCCCGTGAGGGGTTCGACCCGCCGAAGAAGTGCAGGAAGCCGTCTACCGCCACTAGGGCCCCGCCCCGCGGCCGCCTGGCAACGCCGGCATGGAGGTGTACGTGTTCGCGAGCGTGTCGTATTTCCACACGGCGGTCGTCGAGAAGTTCTGGCCGGTGCCATCCGCCTGAGCGGGATAGCCGCCGGCGAAGTAGATGTTGGTGCCGACCGCCGTCACCCCGGCATGGGAGAGTCCGACCGGCAGGTCGGCGATGCGCGTCCAGGTGTCGGTCGAGGGATCGTAGTAGTCCGCCCGTCGTTGTCGGCGTGAACATCTGCGGGTTCTCGTCGAAATACCCGCCGAAGAAATAGAACTTCCCATCGACGACGGCGCCGAAGGCCTCGTGCCTGGGAAGCGGGTTCTGCGCGACGGTCGACCAATTCACCGTCGTGAACGTGTCGGTCGCCTGACCGACGGTGCGCTCGTCTGGTCGGGTCCCGACTCGTTGCCCGCCGTGTCGACCGTGGTCACCGCGATAGAACCAGGTTCCCTGACCGGGAGCGGCGTCGGTGTACCGGCTCACGGTGACCAGCCCTTGGTTGAGTAGGGTGTAGGGCCCCCCCGCGACCGAGCTTCGGGACACGTTGTACCCGCCGATATCGCCCCCCGCCACCGTCGGCCAGTCGAGCTGGACGTCGGGACCTACCACCGAGGCGGTCACGTTCGTCGGGGGCCCCGGCGGGGTCGTGTCGGGCGGTGGGCACGCACCCGGGCAGAGCACCTCGATTCCGGCGATCGACGGGTAGTCCGCCACCGCGCGGAAGACCAGGGTCAAGGAGCCGTCCGTCACCTTCACGCCATTGACCGGCACCACGATGGCCGTGTTTTGGCCGCCGCTCGCGGCAACGATGTCGAAGTCCTTCAAGACGGTGGTGCCCTCCGCGATCACGTCGAAGAGCCGTGTCCCCGGCTGTCGTTTCCGCTCGCACGTTCGGCGAAGTGCAGCCGCAGGTCCATCTTCGTCACGCCGAACGTCGGGATCTCGTACGTCAGGACGCGTTGCGCCAACGGCACGTTGCCGACGTTGCCGCGGTACGTCCGGTAGATCACGTCGTCGTTGGTGTTCGCGATCTCCTGCGGCTGCACGTTGGCTCCCTCGGCGATCGCAGACGAGGGCGAGAAGAGACCAGTGTCCGGGACCCACTGTGCCCTTGTGTCCGTGTAGGTTCCGGCCCCCGCCACGTCGAGGCGCGTAGCGCCTGGCGCTGGATCCGGTCCCGCCGTAACGTCCCCCGGTGTTACCGAGAAGCTGTCGAACGTCACGGTGAACGAAGTCGACCCCTTGTGGCTGGTGATGATCCCCGCGGCCCCGTTGTGCGCGAAGAACCGACCCTGCTGCGCGATCGGGATGACCGCATCCACGGCAAGAGGACGATCCCGGTGTCCCCGCCGAGTCCGATCACGCGGTAGGCAGCGCGCACGCGTCGGGTCGCCGGGTCGGGCATCAGGTAGAGGTCGAGCGTCTGCACCGTCGCCGGGTTCGAGAAGGGTCACCGTGCTCAAGCTCGTCCCGGTGCCCCCGACCTCGGAGAACAGCTCGATCTTCGGCACGCTGTTCTTGTTCGTCGACGACGAGCTTGACGTAGTTGTCCTGGTTCGTGCCGAACATGATGCCGCCCTGACGCGACCCGGAGTTGAACTGGTCGAACGGCCCGATGAGTCTGCGCGCGGACGGTCGAGTCGTCGAGCGACGAGTCGATACGGCATCTGCAGCCCGTTGACCTGCGTGTTGTCGGAGCCCGCGTTGCTTCCCGCGGTCGTCGTGACCGCGAGCGTGCCGGGAGCTGCCGCGTTCAGAGTCGAGCAGACCCGACTGATACGAGTCCGAGCCGTGGTCGTGTCGTTCCGGTTCGGCTGGAGCTCGTGAACCCGGTCGGCTGGCCGTCCTTGTCGACGAGCGTGTTCGGATGGGTGCCGTCGAAGTCCAGAACGAGCCCCGGCGCGCCCGGCAGGAGCGCCTGACGGGACGGGTCGCTTGGTGGCGAATCGTCCGGCTCGATGTTCGAGATCAGGTACGTGTTGTCGTTGTAGTCGTAGTTGATGCCCGCGTAGTCCATCGACATCAGCCAGGTGTTGGGAACGATCTTGCCCGACCGATCTACGAGCGGCCAGAACCGGACGTGGTGCCCGCACGGCCCCGGGCACCCGTTGCTCTGGTCCACGGTCTGGTTGTTCTTCGTCGGGTCGCTCCACTCGGCGTCGACCTTGAAGCCGAAGGTCCCGCTGGGCGTGAACGAGGCGGCCGCGAACTGCGTCGGCAGGTTGTTCTAGTGCGGCAGCAGCGATTGCGCCTCGTTCCCCTCCATCGTGAACAGCGCTGTTAGGGTCGTCGTCCCCTTCGGGTACCAGCGGAGCGTGGCGTTGGCTCCCTGGGTGTGGAACGCGTTGAGCTGCGCACCTGGACCGGCATTGTGGTGTCGGCTCGCCGCCAGTACGGCGACAGCACCTCGTCACCGACCGCCGTCACGAGACCCTGCTGGTTCAGGGCTGTTGACCCAGGGATATTGATCTGGGTGCCGTACCCGTACATCTGCATCAGTTCGGCCAACTTCGGCTCCTGATCCGCCTTCGGAACGCTTTGCCAGAAGCCCGCGAGCTGCACGGCCGTGACGGGCTCGTCGCCGTCGTTGGACGTGATCGGACAGCGACCGAGATGCACGTCCCCGAGGTGGCGATGGAGTCTCGAACGGTCAGGTCGAGATGGTCGCCCGCCGGCGATAGTGGCCGGGAGCGTCGGCGGGTTGTCGATCTGCCACGGGCCGTTGATCGTCAGTGCGGAGATCGTGATCGGGTCGGAACCCTCGCTCTCGATCCGCACGGTCGCCAGGTCGTGGACGATGTTGGACGGGCGGCGACTCCAACGTCCCGATCCGGTTGAACACGAACCGGTTGTCCGACGGCGCCCGTCGAGGTTCGAGATGCCGATCTCGGCGCCGCTCAACGACGGCGGCGCTGCGACGTTGTCGATCTCGAAGACCACGTCCTCGTAGTCGAAGCCGCTCGTGTTTTCCTCCGAAGCCACGACGTAGGAGTTCGGCACGAGCTGGCCACCCGGGGTTCGCAGCGGATATACGCGATGTGGTGCGGGGATCGCCCCGGGGAAGGTGTTGAGGGCGTCCTCGCCGAAGACCTCCCGGTTCGAGAAGAACGGCCACACCGTGTAGAGCGAGAACACGGCCGACCCCGGGTCGAACTGGTCGTCCCCGTCGACGGAACGTTCAAGGTCTGCGCGTTCGACTCGGCGTGTTGCTCACCGTGAACAGCTCGTTCTTACTCGCGCCGTTGCCAGACGGATACCAGCCCGAAGCGCAGCGACCGGGTCCCAGGTTTCGGGGCCGAACACCGCGGACGGGTCGATCGTGACCTGACCGGCTGCCTGCCTTCACGAATCGCTGCATCGGCACCTCGTCGCCGAGCAAGGGCGAACTCGGCATCGAGCTGTTGCTGGGGTCCGGGTCCCCGACGTCGACGGGGATCTGGTACGTGTCCAGGATCCACTGCAGCGACGGCTCGTTGCTGCCACCGGTGCCCAGGGTGCCCAAGCCCGCGGAGACACGGAGAGTTGGGCGTGGTCGGGGTCGTCCGACGTGATCTGCAGGAATGCACCCTTAGGCCCGACCGAGGTCGGGGCGAACGACACCTGCACGTTCGCCGACCCGCCGACCGGGATCGTCGTGGGCAGCGAGGGCGTGCTCATCAAGTGGAATCTGCCCGCGTCCGAGCCGGTGATGCGTGATGTCGCTGACCGTGAGGCTCGCGGAGCCCTGGTTCTCGATCGCGATCGTGCTGGGATTGCTCCGACGCCCCACCCTGCACGTCGTTGAAGACCAGGCGCCCAGGCGAGGTGGCCACGTCCCCCTCGCCCGACCCCTGCTCGACCGGACGCAGGAGCGTGATCCGGCTGGCGCCGAACTCCGTCACGTACAGGCCGCCGTCGAGGTGTCCTCGGCCAGGTCGAGTGGATCGGTGAACCCCGTGAATCCAGTAGCGCCTGTCTGCGCATCGACGATATTGCCGGCGCCGCCGCCGGCGTCAGGACGATGATGTCGTCGCCTTCGCTGTAGCGCGCCACCAGAAGCTTGCCGTCGAGCGCGCCGCCGAACGCGTTGCCTTAATACTCGATCGCGCCGTCCGGAGACTTGTTCTTGCCGAAATCGAACGCCGAACCTCGCCAGTTCGCGATCCGGGCGACGTCCCGCACGGGTATGCGCCCGACCTGCGGCCGGATCGGGCTGCTCGTGGGGTTGCCGCCGTTCATCACCCACTCACACCGCGTGGGGTTGGGGTGCCCGTCGTGCCACCCTGCCGGACACGGAACAGGAAGTCGCTCTGGGTCGCCTGGACGTTCGTGATGCCGGCACGTCGGGTCCCGTGTACGCGCCGTTCGTGCTGTTGTCGATCCGTCTGGCATGACGGCGGCAACGGGGTGGGGGTGCCGGGGGTGTCCCCGCCCGCGGCCGACCCGTTGGTGGCATGTACAGCTTGCCGTTGTGTGCCACACGAGGTCGAAGGCGTTGCGGATCCCGCTCGCGTACACCGTGAGCGGTGCGCCCGGGGCGAGGGGTCGTAGGTACGGCCGTCTTCGTCTTCACTCGAGCGGGGGCGGGGCCACGGCGCTCGGGTCGAAACGCAGCAGCGCGGCGTTCAGCGTGTGTTCTGGGCGGTTCCCCACCCGGTGTCGGGCGCACCCATCGCCGAGTTGCTCCCCTGGAGGAAGTAGATCGCCCCGTCGGGGCCGAACGCGAGGCTGTTCGTGATGTGATCTCGGATCGACCGCGGCAGCTCGGTCACGTAGTCCTGGACCGTTCCGAGGTTCGGGCCCGACACCCGGGTGAGTTTCCCGGTCCAGTCGGGTCCGCCGGTGAAAGCGAACGCGGTCGTGGGTGACCCACAGGATCAGGTTGCTCGCGGTGGAGGCAGGGATCGAACGCCATCCGATCGAGCATGCGGTCCTGGCCAGCCGTTCGCGGTCCGCAGCGAGGTGATCACCTGCCCGGTGCCGAGCGTGCCGTCGATGTTGATCGGGAAGCGGACGATCTCACCCGTGATCGTGCCCGGCGTAGAGCATGCCGTCGGGACCGATCGTCACGCTAGTGAAGTGACTTTCCCTGCGCGGTGGGCAGGGCGACCTTCTCGAACTCGACCGCGCCGCCCCCGCCGCCCCGCCCTGCGTCCCTGTGATGAAGTGTGAGGTGAACGGGAGGAACGGGGTGCCCGCGGTGTCGTGGAGCCCGCTCGTCACGGTGAAGGTGTAGCGGGTGTTGGCGTCGAGGAGGCCGATCGGCTGCAGCACGATGGCGTCGCCCCCGCCGCTGGTGTTGAGGTGGGCAGGGACCGGGGTGCCGTCGCTGTCCGCACGAGCCGGACCGTCGTGTCGTCCATCGTCCTTGGTCGACGCCCAAGCCTACGCTCACCAAGCTCACGGTCCGGCGACGCCGACGTCGCGAGGGAGACGCCGGTGGCCCCGTCTTCGAGGGTCAACGCCCGCGGCCGCGGCGCGCGGCCCGCGGTATCAGGAACGATGTCGACGAAATCGATCTTGGTGTTCGCCCACCGAAGGCGTCGATCGTGAGGCGGCTGTCCTGCACGCGCACGCTCACCGTCGCGGTGCTGATTCGGGTAGGTGACCCGCGCCCCCGTTGGAACGGAAGCGGTCGATCGCGGTGTCGCCCTCGACGTTGAGCTGATGCGACTCGGGTCCGCGCCACGTCGCGTCCCGACCGCTACTGTGACGGTATAGGTGCCGTTCGGCATCGCGACTCCCACGACCGGGAGCTTCGTGCCGTTGAACGACCCCGCGATGTCGTCGGCCTGCATGTGCACGAAGTGTCGTAGCGCTGGTCCGCGACCTTGTTCCGATCGCGACCGTTCCCGGGGATCGTGCCCCCGACCGACAGGTCGGGGCGTGTCGTGCCGGGCACGACCCACCCGTAGGTGAGCCCGCTGCCCTGGTTCGCCAGGGTTCGGGGGCCGTACGCCTGGCCGAAGTCCGCACGTACCCGGCCGGGACGGGCGCGCCGGGGCTCTGGAAGTTGACCTTGACCGTCCCGATCGGCAGCGCGGGGGTCGCGTTGGCCGGCGCCGAGGCCTGCGACTCGTTCGCGCTGGTGTCGACCGCCGTGACGACGTAGTAGTCGTCGTCCCGTGTCCGGCAGCCCGGTGTCCACGAACGAGGACGACGCGAGGAGCGACCCGTTCACCGGAGCCTGCATCGAGACCGGGTACGAGGTGTCGCGATAGACGCGATAGCCGGCGAGGTCGGACTCCGAGTTGTCGTCCGATCCAGCGAGACCTGCGCGTCGCCGGCGGTCGCCACCAGGCCCGTCGGGGTGCGCCGGCGGCACGGAGTCCTGGACGTTCGGGGTCGCGATACCTCCGACGACGGCGACGATCGTTCGTCGAGGTGTCGACCGCAGTGACGACGTAGTGGTACTGCGTGCCGTTGACGGCCGTCGTGTCGAGGTAGCTCGAGGCTTGGAGCGGGTGCCGCCGTTGAGCGGACCGTTGGTGGGGACCGGCTGGTCGATCGACCGGTACACGTTGTAGCCGCCGAGATCGAACTCGCTGTTGTCGTTCCAATCCAGGGAGACCTGCCCGTCGCCGGCGGTCGCCGACACGCCCGTGGGGGCCGCGGGCGCCGTGTGGTCGGTGACGTCGCCGATGGAGTAGTCCCCGAACCGATACTGCAGCGGGTTCGCCCCGTTGCGGTGGGTCGCGAACACGCCCGCGGTCGTCGTCGCTCCGGGACGGCGTTCCGATCGCCTGGTTCGAGAAGAACGAGGCGGGGAACGAGAGCGCTCCGGGGCGGGCAACGCCTGCGCGGCGCCGTTGTCGATCTGGTAGGAACCGACCGCCTGACCCGTCACGGGATCGAGGGTCAGGATGAGCGCGACGTCGATCCCCGGGAGGCGAAGGTCGCCGAGTTCGGAGCCCGGGAGGAGCCTGCGCCGGGTCGCCGGCGTTGCCGCCGCCTTGCTCGACGCTCAGCTGGACCTTGACCTTGCTCGCGCTGGCGGACAGTACCACGAGCTTGACGTAGTTGTCCTCGTCGGGTCCGAACCAGATGCCCGCCTGCTGCCCTTTGCCGCTCCCGTTCGGTGGCGCGATGATCGTCGTCTGGATGCGGAGCGCGTGGGTGCCGGGGTCGATGCCGACGCCGAGCCCGTTGTCGAGCGAGTTCACCGAGCCGGTCGTCTGCCCCGGTACGCGGTACTGCGAACCCGAAGTGGTGGTGATGCGGAGCTCGCCGTTCTCGACGTGGAGGTTCTCCGGCAGGTAAGGGTCGCCCGGCGCCGATCTCGGCTGCACCATCGTGAAGCCCGTCCCGACGGCCCCGCCCGAAGCATCGTCCAGCAGCCCACCTTCGGTGCCGTCGAACGTCAGCGCGAACGGCACGGACTCGGGCACCTGGGCGCAGTCGAGCTGCGAGTACGGCGGGCAACCCGCGACCTGTGCCCGCGCGATGACGGCACGAGCGCGAGCAGCGTCGAGGCGCAGACGACGCCGCCAACGAGCGCCGACGGTGGGTACCAGATCGAGCCATGCGAACCCTTCAGGGGTAGGTCGAACAGCCTAGGTCTTGTCGGCGCAGGCTATCCCCGGACGATGTCCCCCTTAGAGAAACAGGCGCCCTCGGTTTCTGTCAAGAGAAGCGGCGGGAACCACTTCGTCTTTTCCCTGCCTCGGCCCAGCCGAGCGACCGGACGAACAGGATCGCAGCCGCCATCCCCACGAGCTCCGCTGCCGCGACGTCGAGCGAGCTCGGCATCTCTCGGAAGCAGCTCTCCTTGGATGACCTCGATCAGCACGCCGAGCGCGATCAGACATCGCGACCGCGGGCACCGCAGCGGCCGGGAAGCGTCCCATCCCCTGCCCGGCCTCCAGACGGCCGCGAGGAGGAAGCTGCCGAGGATCATCGCGAACGCCGCCGCATGGAATACCTTGTCGGCATGCGGGGAACATCTTGGCGCCGGGCGGGCGCGGTCCGAGCGCCCAGAACAGCGTCAGGGCGACCGACGCGACACAGCCGCCCACAGAGCCAGCGTCGACCAGGCGCTCAGACCTCGAGCGCGTCGAGGATCCGTCGAGCCGCCTCATCAGGGTTCGAGATGCTCCTCCCACGAGTGCCGGGCGCCGGTCGCCAACCGCCGTGCCAAG
>CAVVDF010000004.1:0-96042 GCA_963746995.1 uncultured Actinomycetes bacterium | reverse complement strand
CCCCTCTTAACCTGTGGGCACTCCTCTCGTAAGAGCCAGTTCGCCCAGGTCAGGAGGTTCTGAGAACACCCCACCGACCACCACGCACTCTCACTACTCACTCACACACACCAAACCAACCGACCGCGCTTACGATGATTGCTTGCAATTCAACTCCCGCGGAGCGATGCTGCGATCCGCTCGGCTATGGCGAGCACCAGGAGGTGGGTGTTGGCACGAGGGATGGTCGGCATCATCGAGGCGTCGGCGACGTAGACGTTCTCGGCTCCGCGCAGGCGTCCAGTCGCATCCACCACGGCATCGACGTCGCTCGTCGGGCCCATCTTGCACGTCCCGACCGGATGCCAGTACCCGCCGACCGATCGATACACGTACTCGACGATCTCGTCGTCGCCGGCAGTCTGACCCGGCGCGAGCTCGGTGCTGAGGAGCCCCCTCATCGCCTGGGTGTTCGCCAGGCGCCGGGCGAGCCCGATACCGTCCACCAATATCGCAGCATCATGGCCGCCTCGGTCAGTTAGGAAGCCGTGATCAACGACTGGGAGGACGCCCGGATCACTCGAAACGATTCGCACACTTCCGCGCGACGCGGGCTTCAAGGCATGGACGTACAGATGGGCCAGCGGTATCTGGGGCGCGCCTTGACCGGGGTTGTCCGAGAGGGGTCGGCGCATTCG
Source organism: uncultured Actinomycetes bacterium (assembly GCA_963746995.1). GTDB lineage: Bacteria > Actinomycetota > UBA4738 > UBA4738 > HRBIN12 > AC-51. Next base: position 95,365 of record CAVVDF010000004.1, on the reverse strand, counting down.
CATCATCACGTGGAGGTCCCAGGTGCTCGACGGGAAGGTCTCGCTCTGGGCCTTGATCAGCGTTTGAGCTCGCGCCGGATGGCGGGCGAGATGTTGCTCGGTTCGTGTGAGGAGCGCAGCGGTCGGCCGGTACACCACCTCGACCCTCGGATGATCGGCGAGGTTTCGCCCCACACCCGGCAGGTCTGTTCGGATCACCACCGAGACTCCGGCGAGGTCTTCTGCGGGTCCGATGCCGCTTCGGAGCAGGATTGCGGGGGAGCCGTACGCGCCTGCCGCCAGCACGAAGAGGTCAGACGAGATCTCCAGTTCATCGCCGCCCACATGGACCACCACAGCAGTAGCCCGCTCGCCGTCGAAGCGCAGCCTGTCCACGAGCGCCCTCGGCACGATCTTGAGGTTCGGCCGCTCCCGCGCTGGATCGAGGTAGGCGAACGCCGCGTTCCAGCGAACGTCGCCGGTGGCGTTGACCTTGATCGGCGCCGCACCTTCCAAGAGCCGGGGATCGTCGAAGTCATCGAGCAGCGGGAGGCCAGTCTCCACCGCGGCGTCAAGTCCAACCCGCATGAACGGTTCGAGGTCCTCTACCTGCGAGGGACGGACACGCAGCATCGCCTCGCACCGACGTCTGTAGGGTTCCAGCGCGGCGTAGGACCATCCCGGGTTGCCTGCCGCGGCCCATTCGTCGAAGTCATATGGCGATCCCCAGGCGATGAAGCAGCCGTTGTGCGAAGAGCAACCGCCGATGACCTTGGCGCGCCAGGACGACCACCCGCCGGCGAAACCCCAATCGTGGGATGTGGCGAGCTCGTTCGCGTACAGCAGATCGTGCGGCCAGTGGCCGTCCACGTAGGACCCGTAGTCCGGGCCCGCTTCGATGAGGCAGACGGACCGTCCCATGTCTTCGGTCAGCCGCGAAGCCAATACGCACCCGGCAGGCCCACCTCCAAGGACCGCAACGTCGTACTCCACGTAACCGGATGTCATGGGTACCTAAGTGTCCGCATCCGGAGGGGCGTCGTTCCGTGTCACTGCGTAAAGGTGCCATTCATCAGGAACGCCCTTCAACTGATGCAGGCCGCGATCGTCGAATCTCAGCCCCGACCCCACGACAAGGTCCTTCACGGTGCTCGAGACGAGCACCTCCCCGGCGCTGGCGATGGCTGCGACGCGCGCCCCGATGTGCACGGCGATCCCGCCGAGGTCACCTGAGATCAGTTCGACCTCTCCTGTGTGACACCCGGCGCGGATCTCGATCCCTAGGTCCCGAACGTCCGCGGCGATGGCCTGGGCGCAGCCCACCGCCCTGGCGGGTCCGTCGAAGGTGGCCAGGAACCCGTCACCAGTCGTCTTCACCTCGACCCCCTTGAACCGAGAAAGCTCCGCGCGCACACGCTCGTCGTGCGCGAGCAGCAGCTCTTTCCATCGCGCGTCTCCGAGTTCTGCGGCCTTCTTGGTCGAATCGACGATGTCCGTGAACAGGACCGTCGCGAGCACCCGGTCGAGCCGGGGGCCTCGCCGGACACCCGTCAAGGACTCCTCGATCTCGTCGAGCACCGCGTCTTGATCCCCTACCCACGGTAGGTGGTCGTCGCCGTCAAGCAGGACGAGCTTCGCTCCCGGGATCTGCTCCGATAGGTACCTCGCCTCCTCCGTGCGGACGATCTTGTCGCCCGTGCGATGCAGGATCAGCGTCGGCACTCGGATGGCGGGCAGGATGGGCCGTGCGTCGATTTCGGCATTCATCCGGGCCAGGGTCAGTGCGGCGTGAGGGCTTGCACTCTGCACCAGATACGAGGACCAGAACTGCATGAAGCGTTCATCGTGAGCCGCGCTAGGCGCGCGAGCAGCGCGACCGACGGGTCCGCCCCAGCCCTCTTCGATCTCCCGGAGTGAGGCTTCGAGGTCCTCGCGGGACTGCCCCCAAGGATAGTCGGACGTTCGTTGCCGGCGTGCGTAGCTGCCGTACATGATGAGCGCCACCGTACGGTCGGGGTAGGTCGCAGCGAACAACCCACACATCGCTCCGCCCTTCCGAGACACCCAAGAGTGCGGTTCGCCGGGACCCAACGGCGTCCAAGACCGCCCGAACGTCGTCCATCCGCTGCTCGAGGCTAGGCAGTGCCCCATCGCTCGTCCGATCGGACAGGCCCGTGCCCCGCTTATCGAAAAGGATGAGGCGAGCGAATGACGCGAGACGCGTGAGGAACCGTGCATAGGAGGGCTCTTCCCAGTTCAGTTCAACATTGGAAACCCACCCCGGCACGTAGACGAGATCAGGAGGACCGGCCCCCACCACCTGATAGGCGATATGGGCTTCGCCGCTCTTGGCGAACCGCGTCTCCGGCCGTCGCACTCTGCCCCCTCGGGATGAGCGTATACGGCCGGGTTCCTATCGGACGCGTGAGCGGGTGATCGAGCCGGCCGTGGGTGCGGTCTCGTCCGGTCTCTCCCACCGCGTGGCCGGGCCGATCCGGCGGAGGCGGACAAGCTTCTAGGTGGCGGAGGCAACGAGCCGTGTCTATTACCACTCGGAGGCGGGGCCGACCGAGTCGACGGCGGCCAGGAACGCGACGACGACCGAGCGGACGGACAGCTCTGACACCATCATCAGCGCCGAGGTTTCTGTCACTCTCCGCCCGCCATTCCCACCGTAGGTCCATGGTCTGGCTCCGCTGTGGAAGGTACTCCTCTTAACCTGTGGGAAGTCGTCCGGAAGTGCCGGAAACCGCGTGGTCAGGGAGTTCTGAGAACACCCCACGGACCGACCACCATCCATTGGGTGTTCTCAGAGCTGAGGCCCCTGACATCTCAGAACTGGCGGCAATGGTTCCACAGCGTAAGCGTCTGAGAGACGCGCGAGGATCACGCGAGCCGGTGTCACGTCGCGCGGCACGACGCCGACGTCGATCGCGAGGGCGAGATGAGGCTCGCACACCGGAACCAGCGACCCGTGACCGAACACCGCGACTTCTGCAGCGGGAGCGGTCACCCCATGCCGCGAGAGGCATGCTGTGCACACGAGGCCAAGTCGCTGCGGGTACCCGAACTCGGCGCGCCAGCCCAGGGCGTGCTCGATCACGCGACCCCAAAGCGCGACCACCCCGACAACCGCCGGCCCGCACGCGGTGCGTAACATCGACCGATCACGCGCGGCGTAGAGGCCGCACGTGCACGCCCTCACGGGTGCGCGATGCCGGCGATGCTTCCAACACCGCGCCTCGGCCGCCCGACGCCAGGGCCATGGGTCGCCCCGGCCGATCGGCACGAGCGATGGTCCTCGCCTGCCGTTGATGAGCTGCCACGTGCGCCAGGCTTCGATAGGTTCGGTCACGAGCACGGGTCCGGACACGGATTCACGAGCGCTGGTTCGTGACCGTCGGCTCCGCGACCGGCGCCTCGGCTGGAGCTGGGATCGGCAGCACCTCGGGGACGGGCACGACGAGCGGCTCGATCTCGATCACGCGCTGCACCTCGCCGATGTCCATCGTTCCTCCTCCTGATCAGGACCTGGTACCGCCGGGAGTGAGCCCGTAGAGGCCGTGCTCGCCGGCGATCACGAGGGTTCCGCTCACGATCACGGGAGCGCTCTTCAAACCTTCGGTCTGGGGTGACCACGTGAACAGCGGCGCGCATGCGCTCCCGTCGGTCTCGCATGCGGGGTTGTACGCGTCGATCGCGTCCGAGCCTGCCACGTACAGCACGCCGTCAACGACGACCGGCTGGCCCTGAAGGTCACCGGCGATGCCAGCGGTCCACGAGGGCCCGCATGCCTCCGCGCATCCGTTCGCGAACGCGAACAGTGTGTCGCTGCCCGAGACGAAGACCCACCCATCCTCGGCAACGGTCGGCGCCGCGTCGGTCCGCTCGGGAAGCGTTCCGATCCATGCCGGGTCGCATCGGCCGGTGCACCCAACCCGGAACGCGAACAGCTTCGTGCCGGATCCCCCCGTGGCGAGCACGAGATCACCGTCGAGGACGATCTGCTTCGGGGCCCCGTCCGTACCACCGCTCCACAGCGGACGGCCATCCGACGCCCGGAACGCGAGAACCGAGTCGAGGCCCGGCACGATCACCATGTTGCCGACCACGAGTGGCGGGGATGCAAGCGTGATCGCGCCGGGGATCGAGCGTCCCGTGTTGCGCGCCCAGATCGGGGCGCATCCCGGCCCTCGTTCCTGCCAACAGCTGGCAGCGAATACCGCGACACCGGCAGCGGTGCGAACGGCGACACGATCGTCCCCTGCGATCGCCGGTGGGCCGGTGTGTGACGCGCTCCACTTCTGGCTGCATCTCCTCGCGCCGCAACTCGCCGGAAACGCCCACAGCTGATCGAGTCCGTTCGGATCGACGGCTGCGTAGGCGATCCCATCGGAGATCTCGAGCATCTCGACGAAACAGTGCCCGCCCGCCTGGCAGCCGAGACCCTGACCGAACGCGGGCGTCCGCCCGATCCATGATGGACCGCACTGCGGTTCGGAGCACCACGCCGGGAACACCTGCAAGCCTCCGCGGTCGCTGCCGGCGAAGATCGAACCATCCGAGACAACCAATGGCTCCACGAGGGAGTTGCGGATACGCGTCGACCAGGCCGGCGCGCACAGACCATCTCCGCCCACGCACGGCAGGCCGTACCCCGCCAGTTCGAAGATCCCGCTCGCGGGCGCCGTCTGCGAAGAGACCACGACGCCACCCGGAACCTCGACCGGAGCCGAGCCGAGGTCGTCGGCGATCCACGACACGGCAAGCGTTCCGACGTTATCGATCGTGATCCGATCCGCCGGCTGGGACTGGAACCGGTTCAGCAACGTCAATGGCCCCAACACGGCGGCCCCTGCGATCACGAGCGCCACGACGACCGCGCCGATGCGGCGGTTGCGCCGCTTCCGGTCACGGCGACGGAGCACGTCGTCGAGCGGCAACCGAGGCCGCGGGAATCGCTCTCCCGAGCGCTCGAGAATCGACGTGAACTCGCTCATCGTTCCATCGTCTCCTTGAGCGCGGCATGGCCACGCGCGACGTGCGTGCGAACCGTTCCCGCGCGCATCCCCAGGATCCGGGCGGCCTCTTCCGACCGGTACCCGAGCAGATCCACCAAGACGATCGCCGCGCGTTGGCGAGGGCTCAAGCCAGCGAGGGCGCGGACAGCCGCGTCGTTCGCCTCGATCTCGTCGATCCCGTCGTCGGCGGGCGTCAACGCGACCGTCCGCCGGGCCGCGAGCTCAGCGCGCCGGTGCGCCTTGCGGAACGCGTTCATCGCGGTGCGATACAGGTAGCCCGACGGGCTTTCCATCTCGCCGACCCTGTCCCAATGCTCGAGCACGCGGACGAACGCGTCCTGCGTCAGCTCCTCCGCTTCGTATCGGTTTCGAGTGATGAGACAGAGCGCACGATAGAGACGCTCCTTCTCCCGCTCGAAGAACTCCACGAACGTGACATCTGCGGTCACGGCCGACGCGCCGGCCACGTGCACGACATGGACTGGTTCGCTCATCTGGGGCATGGATCCTCCAGAGGCGCCGAGTGCAGACGGGGCCCGGCTAGATCAGCCGACCGGTTCCAAGATCACTACTGGGATGACACGATCCGCCGTCCCTTCGTACTCGGCGAACTGCGGGATGTTCACCTTCTGGCGCTCCCAGATCTCCGCACGTTCGTCCCCTTCCGCCACACGAGCGACGACCTCGATCGTGTCGGTCCCGATCTCGGCCGTGGTGCGCGGGTGGGCCCGGAGGTTATGGAGCCAAGCCGGATCGGAGGTCTTCCCCGAGTTCGAGCCGAAGACCGCGTAGGAGCTGCCGATGCGCTGGTAGCCGAGTGGGTTGACTCGCTCGACCCCGGTCTTCGACCCCGTGTGGTGCAGGAGCAGCACGTCTGCGCCATCGAACATGCCACCGAGCTTGCCGTCGTTGGCCCGGAACTCCTCGATGATTTGCGCGTTCCAGTCGCTCTCATCCGACATCGTTCGGATCCTCCCTTCATTGACGGGCACCTTCGGTTGGCTGGTCCGGCGGTCGTCGGAGCTCACACCCCCTCGATCGCCTCCAGCCGCCCGGACGCTACCGCTGCCGTGAACGCCTGGTAGTCCTGCTCGTTCTGATCGGCGTAGCGTTCCGAGAAGTCGGTGATCGACCGATCGAACGCATCGCTCGTGCCGAGGTACGCGGCCATCGCCACCGCGTCGCCTGACCGAGCATGCGCTCGCGCCAGCGTCCATCCGCAGGCGTGCGCATAGAACGCCAGGTTGACGGGGTCAAGCGACTCGACGACGACCGACCCCTTCATGTCGCGCAGCTGGCGCCAGTAGAGGTAGCGGGAGTCCTCGTAGCCCTTCGTCCAGCCCAGGTAGATATCGCTCGCGCTCTGCATCAACCGCTGACCTTGAACGACTCGTTCGCCGGCTTGCTTGAAGCGGCTCTTCGGAAGGTGGTCTTCGAGCACGGACGCCGTTGCCTCCTTCACCTGCAGGAACAACGGGTCGTTCTGATCACGACCCTGGAGCAACACGATGAATGCGCGCGTGCCGACGCTGCCGACCCCGACGACCTTCCGGGCCATGTCGATCATCTGGAAGCGTTCCAGCAGATGGCGCCGGTCGTTTTCCAACGTGGACCGATAGGCGCGCAGTTGCTCCTTGACAACCTGTTGGAGCTCGTCGGGCGATAGGCCGGCCGCTGCGCTGAGCTCACGTGCCGGGATCACGATGGGGGGCTGACTGATGATGCGGTACTGGCCGTCGACGAGCTCCGCCAGCTTGGACAGCGCCTGCAAGCTGTCGCGCGTCCGTGCCTTCAGTGCGATCTTGCGAGCGTTCTTCTCGCCCTTCTTGGCCTCTTTCCTCTCTTTCTTGTCCTTCATGGATCGCGCCATGATCTTGATGTCTTTGAGCAGCTCTTGCTCGGAGAGGCGGGCGTACCAGACGTCCATCGTCCCCATCTCGGCGAACTCGAGCATCGCTTCTCGGTAGGCCTGGACCGAGGCGAGCGTCGCAGCCCGAGTCTCCTGCCTCTTGAAGCCGTTGTTGCGGCCCGCGATCGCGAAGCTGGCGGACATACGCTTCACGTCGTACTCGAACGGACCGGGTAGCGTTTCGTCGAAATCGTTGACGTCGAACAGCAGGTTCCGCTCCGGAGATGCGAAGACACCGAAGTTCGAGAGGTGCGCATCGCCGCACAACTGCGAGGTGAGACCGGCCCGCGGCGTGTCCTTCAGGTCGGCGGCCATGATCTTCGCTGCACCCCGGTAGAACGTGAACGGCGAGACCATCATGCGACCGTGACGGACCGGGACGAGGTCAGGTTCGCGAGTGGCGTTCTGTTCTTCCAGCAGCGCAACCGGGTCGAAACGGCCTGCAACGGGCTCCCAACCGGCGTGGCTGTCCAGGGGCGTTCCTTTCCTTGCCTGCTTCCCCTTGGCTTTCCGGTCCGCCACGCTCGGATGTTCGACCTTCAGTGTCCCCATATCCCTCAGCTCCCCTCGCGCCTCGTCGTCATCCACGACCGACCGATGACATCTCCAGATCGCTTCGTTGCCCAGCTTAGGATGCATGCATGTCCGGCGCGCAGTTGTATGACACCATCGGAGCCACTTACACCGTGACGCGGCGCACCGAGCCGCGGATCGCCGCACAGGATCTGGGCTGCGCTCGGCGATGCGCGGACGGTATTGAATGTCGGGGCTGGCACCGGCTCCTACGAGCCCCCCGGCCGTGACGTCACCGCGGTGGAGCCTTCGGCGATCATGCGTGCGCAGCGTCCCGCAGGCGCAGCGCCGTGCGTAGCTGCCGTCGCGGAGCGCCTTCCGTTCGAGGACCAGTCCTTCGACGCCGCGATGGCTGTTGCCACCGTGCATCACTGGCAGGACCCGATCGCGGGCCTGCGCGAGATGCGGCGCGTGGCTCGCCGCGTGGTGGTCTTCACGCACGACACCAGTGACACCGGATGGCGTCGTCGGTTCTGGCTGACTCGCGACTACCTGCCTGAGGTCGCTGACCTCGTCGTCGGTCGGCCATCGCTGACCGAGCTGGCCGACGCGATCGGAGCCTGCATCGAGCCGGTGCTCATCCCGTGGGACTGCGCTGACGGCTTCTTCGAGGCCTACTGGCGCCGGCCCGAGGCATACCTGGACGATCATGTTCGTCGCGGAGTATCGGTGTGGGCCAGAGTCGGGCCGGATGCCGAGCAGCGGGCAGTGCGCAGCCTCCGTGATGACCTTGTCTCAGGCCGGTGGGCCGAACGCAACCGCGACCTCGTCGCTCTCGATGCAGCGGAGCTTGGCCTTCGCCTGCTCGTAACCTGACATGAACGCTCCCCCGTCGATCACGATCACGCCGGTCCGCGTTGCCGACCTGCTCGCCGAAGGCGAGCGGATGCCCGTCTACGTGCACGTCATCGACCATCCCGATGCGCGCGTGCTGGTCGACACCGGCATGACGGAGCTGCATCCGGCGGTAGCCGACCTCGATCCTCGCCTCCTTCCATTGAGCGAGCAGGACTTCGACCTCGGCGGCGTCGACGTCGTCGTTAATACGCACCTGCATTTCGACCATTGCGGCGGCAACCACCTCTTCGCCGGCAGGCCGATCTACGTCCAGGGTCGGGAGCTCGAGGACGCGCGCACCGAGGACGACTACACCATCCGCGAGTGGGTCGATGCGCCCGGCGTGGAGTACGTGCCGGTCGACGGCGAGCTCGAGCTGCTACCCGGGCTCCGGCTCGTCCCGGCGCCGGGCCACACGCGCGGCACGCAGGTGGTCGTCGTCGAGACGGGTGAGCGTCCCTTCGTCATCGGCGGCGACGTGGCGGTGTGGTTCGGCGAACTCGATGAGCCGCACACCGAAGGCCAGCTGCTGGTCCGCGCGCTCGACCCCGAGCTGGTCTGGCTCGCGCACGAGCACGAGCCGTGGCGACCGCGCACTGTCTAGCCCTGGCAGGACGACTGTCTTGAGAACCCCGCGCTCGAACCACCCCTGAGGAAACTTTCCCTCGAAGGTCGCGTTCAGGAGCCGCTCAGCGCGCTCGTCCCCGACGTGGGCGTAGATGACGTAGCCGCGCGTGGCTGTCGCGAACATCACGAAGCCGCCGCTGGCGCCGTGCGGTTCAAGGCACTCCTCGAACCAGGCGAAGTTGCCCTGGAACGGGACGCCGGCTCCCCCGCCTCCGCCGACCTGACAGATCCCCAGAGACGAGTCGCTCCCCATCAGCGTCTCGTAGACCCAGTCCTTTGGCGACTTGCTGCCCAGGGGCTCCGAGACCACGGCGAGATAGAGGTCATTTCGGAACGTCGGGTCGAAGATGACGTCGACATCGGGCGCGTCGAAGGCGAGTGCGTCGTGACCCCACGGCTCGGTGGCCGCCCGCGTCCGCCAGCCGGACGGGTAGCCGATCGAGAGACCGTTGAGCCGCGAGTCGAACCTCTCGGTGAACGGGGTGGGCGGCGGCGTGACCAAGGGCGTCGGTTGATCCACGGGAACCGATGCGGTCCTGGTTTCGGCGACCCCGGCGAACAGCACTGTGATCGCGGCCGCGAGCCCGACCGCGCCGACGACGACGGTTCTCGCGGCGCGGTGGCGAGCCCGACGGGTAAGCGGCGCCGCGTCGAAGAAGGGGATGGGCTCTTCGGTGGCCATGCGTGCAAGGAGGTCGCGGACGTCTTGATCGGTCATGTCGTCACCTCGGGGATGTGGCGGAGGGCCTCGAGCCCGCGCGCGACGAGTGAGCGCACGGTCGCCGGCCGGCAGCGCAGCAGGTCGGCGATCTCGGACTCGTGGAGATCTTCGTAGTAGCGGAGGACGATCGCGGCGCGTTGCCGCGGCGGGAGCGAGAGCAGTGCCGTGCGCATCGATTCGTATGCGGCGACGTCTCGGTCGGTGTGGCCTTCGCGGAGCTCGGCGGTTCGCCGCTCGAGGTAGGACCGCTCGACCGCACGGCGGCGGAATGTATCCTTCGACAGGTTGACGATCGTCCGGCGGAGGTAGGCGTCGAACGCCTCGGGGTCCCGCAGGTGGTGCAGGCGGCCGACGAACCGGAGGAACGCCTCCTGGACGAGATCCTCGGCGAGTGCCCGGTCGCCCGTCAGGAGGTAAGCGAGCCGGAACCCGGCCGGGGCCGACCGCTCGTAGACCTCGGCCAGCTGGCTCGTACGCCCCTGCTCGCCCCCCATGTCGGCGACCATCGTCGTCTTTTTCGCACCCACAATCTCCAGGACGTACGAGGACCCGAAAGTGTTGCGAAGCTAAGCGGCGGTGTTCGCCGCGTCCTCCAGCACCTTGATGTCGATCTTCTGCATCTGCAGCATCGCTTGCATGGCCCGCTGGGACCGTCCCGGGTCGGGATCGCTCAGGAGCTCACCCATGCGCTCGGGGATGATCTGCCAGCTCAGACCGAACCGGTCCTTGAGCCAGCCGCATTGGCCTTCCTCGCCGCCATCGGCGGTGAGCTGCGACCAGAGCCGGTCGACCTCGTCCTGGTCCTTGCAGCTCACGTTGAACGACACGGCCTCGGTGAACGGGAACTGCGGTCCGCCGTTGATGGCCGTGTAGTCCTGGCCGGCGAGTTGGAAGAACACGAGCGCGACGTTGTCGCCGCTCGGCGTCCCATCGAGGTGCTGGACGTTCGAGATGGCCGAGTCTTCGAACAGAGAGACGTAGAACGTCGCGGCCTCCTCGGCCTGGGTGTCGAACCAGAGACACGGTGTGATCTTCCGCATGATGTTTCCCTTTCTCTCGGTGGGTCAGCTGTTGGCGATGAGCTTGCCGAGGAGTTCCTCGAGGCGGTCGTACCCCTCGTTCACGCCCTCGGCCATGCCGCTTTGGACCATGCCGTCGCGCGCTTCCACGGACTGGAAGACCGAGTTGGTTCGGACGGTGGTCTTCTCGTCATGTTCCTCGAGCGTCAGCGTGTCCATCGAGACGTTGCCGGGTGCGCCTTCGAACTCGAAGGTCTGCACCATGCCGTCGGGGGAGGGGTCGCCGTGGAACACACCGTGGAACGCGTACGCGTTGCCGGCGTCGTCGGCGTGGATGTAGCGGTACGTCCCGCCGTCACGAAGGTCGTAGTGATCGATCGTCATCGTGTACTGCCGCGGCCCGAGCCACTGCACGAGTAGGTCGGGCTCGGAGAACGCGCGGTACACGAGATCGCGCGGCGCGTCGAAGGTGCGGGTGGTGATGACCTGCGGCACGCCGGGCTCCGCGGTGACGTTCAGTTTCATGACGTACTCCCTTCCTGGTCGGCGTCGGATCCCTTGAGCGATTCGAGCAGCTCGTCGAGCCGTTCGTAGCTCTCTTCCCAGTATTCCCGGTAGTCAGCAAGCCATGCCGTGGCCTCGCGAAGAGGCTCAGCACGGAGGTGGCTGAGACGGGCCGTGGCCCGCCTGGTCCGGGTGATCAGCCCTGCCCGCTCGAGCACCTTGAGGTGACGAGAGATGGCCGGCTGGGACACGGTGAACGGCGCCGCGAGCTCGGCCACCGACGCATCGCCCCTGGTCAGGTGTGTCAGAAGCGCCCGTCGCGTCGGGTCGGCCAGCGCCCCGAACACCGCGTCCAACTCCTGCGTCGCCATCCATAACCTCTCTCTTTTAGAACAAATAGGTTATAAAGCATGATCGAACTGTCTGTCAAGCGGTCGTAGGCGGCCCTGATCCAGCGAATCGTCGGCGTGTCCCCTCGGGTTTCGCCCCGCCCCACGCCGGCCTTGCACACTCGGGGCGTTTCGAGGGTTCATACACCGATATGACCGAACGGTTCCTCGCCTCGGACTCATCCCTCGACGAGCTCGAGGCCTCACGCACCTTCGAGGCCTTCTACCAGGCCGAGGCTCGGACCCTGTTCCGGAGGCTGTGGCTCGTGACCGGGAACCGCGCCGAAGCGGAGGAGCTGATGCAAGACGCCTTCCTGAGCGTGTGGCAGCGGTGGGACCGCGTCGGCGCGATGGATGACCCCGTCGGGTACCTCTACCGAACAGCGATGAACCTGTTCCGCAAGCGCTACCGGCGAGCCATGCTCTCCGTCCGCCGAACCGTCGGGCTCGCGCCATCGAACGATGACTTCTCCGACGTGGATGACCGGCAGGTCGTCCGGCACGTCCTCGCGACGCTCCCGCCGCGCCAACGCGCGGCGCTCGTGTTGACCGAGATGCTCGGGTTCACGTCGAAGGAGGCGGGGGATGCGCTCGGCGTCACGGACGCGACGATCCGCTCGCTGACGCGCCACGGTCGCGACGCGTTCCGCACGGTGATGGAGGTCGACGATGCCTAGGATCGCAGACGCCCTCGAACGCGAGAGCCACAGCGTCGACCTCGAGCAGGGCGACTTCGAGCGGCTGCTCGCCCGACGCGAGCGCAAGCAGCGCAACCGGCGGATCCGTGCGGGCGCGGTCGGCGTCATCGTGGCGCTCGCGGCCGGGGTCGTCCTCGCTCGCTCGATGTCGTCGGAGCGCGTCCCGGCTGATCCGCCGAAGCCGCTCGGGGCCGGCGAGGTCCTCACCGGCGACGGAACCTGCTCGCGCCAGAACCCCGACAGCGGAGAGCGCGCACGATCGCGGATACCGAGTCGCTCCCGCGCTCCGCCGGCGAGTTCATCACCAGTGCCGCATGGTCACAGGACCGCCAGTGGGTGGCGTTCCGCTGGGGCACGGGGTCCGGGGCGGAAGCCTCTGGGTCGCCGACACCAACGGCGGCGCTCCACGAAAGGTCGCCTCGGCTGGGGGCTATACCCGATGGGCCTGGTCGCCAACCGAGGCCGGACTCGTCGTTGCGCGGGGCCACGATGTGACCCTCATCGACGCGGCGACCGGGAGTGAGACCGATCTCGGGTCCGCGGTCGGTTCCCTCGACAGCGAGGGCGAGGTCGTGCACATGCTGGCGTGGTCGCCGGACGGATCCCGGATCGCCTACGACGGGAAGGGCGGGATCTACTCGATCGACGTGGAGAGCGGCGAGCATGCCTTGCTCGTCGACGAACCGGCGGGGCTGGGTGGTCCGAACGACATCGAGTGGTCGCCCGACGGAACGCACCTCGCGATTTCGTACTACTCGAGGACGTGGGCCCGGCAGGCGGTGTACCTCGCGAACGCGGATGGGTCCAACCTCCAGCTCGTGGTTGACAGCTCGGAGATTGGCATGGCGTGGTCGCCCGATGGGACCCGGCTCGCGTACACGAACCTCTCAGGGCCTGATCTTCGTTCCGACTGGCAGGCCTGGACGGTCTCGATGGACGGCTCGGCTCCGTCGTTGGTCGCGTCGCAGTGCTGCGTGAGCGGTGGGGTAGGTGCGGTGTGGTCGCCCGACGGCTCACAGATCGCCCTCGAGACTGAGACTGGAGCGGGCACGCCCAGCGTCCAGGTCGACCATCTGGTCGTGAACGCCGACGGAACCGGCGACCCGTCGAAGATCGACGAGCTCACCTACCGCAGCTGGGACGGTGGCTCGTACTCCTGCGGCTGCTACGGATGAAGCCTGTTTCCATGAGAGCACGAGCAAGATCACTTACGGGACCCAAAGACGGGAGGAGCTCGACATGAAGTGCCTCGGACTCCTGTTGGCACCGATCCTGGTCGTTGCACTTGCCGGATGTAGCTCGGGTGGTGCAGCCGCACCCACAGCTTCGGATGCAACGGATGGACCGACCTCGGCGGCGGATCGGCCCGTCGAGCCTCGGCCGGCGGCGGCGGGCACCCTCGCCTACATCCTTGACGGCAGCGTCTATGTCGCCGACATGGACGGGTCGAACGCGGTCAAGATCGCGGACGGCCGTGGGGACGACGACTGCGGTTCCACCGACGGGTTCTCGTTCTGGGCAGAGGGATCCATGTGGTCGCCGGACGGGAGGTACCTCGCCTATCGCCGCGTGGACTGTTCCGTCAAGGAACCCGGGATCGGAGAGAACTGGTGGGACGTCGTGATCAGCGACGCGGCTGGCAACGTGCACGCCGCGTTCCCCGCCGATGGATGGGACATCGGATGGTCGCCCGACTCCTCACACGTCGCGGTGTGGGACGTCTTCGACTACGAAGGGCCCTCCACGGTCGGTGTCTACGGGCTCGATGGCGCTCGCCAGGCTCAGATCGCGATGCCGTCCGACTGGCGACCGAGTGGCGATCACGATCCGGCATGGCTGTCGGACGGGACATTGGCGGTCGACGACGTGAAGCTCCCGCTCGACGGCGGCGCGGCGGGTTGGCTGGACGCTGCACAATCAGACGAGTCGTGGGAGGGTTACATCGCCTCGAACGGCTGGCGCGCGACCTCGCCCGACGGATCGCACACCGCGCGGGTCGACGGCCGGTCGATGATCGTCGAGGGCTCGGACGGTTCCGGATCGGTGACGCTGCTGACCGTCGAGCGGGGAACGTCCCTCGGGGTCATCGGGTTCTCACCCGAGGGCCACCGCATCCTCTTCCGGGAGACCGAGGATCCACCTGGGAGACGGAGCCCCTCGCTGTGGAGCATCAGGGTCGACGGCTCTGACCCCCGCCTCATCGTCGCCGGGACGACGGAGGGGGACTGGTTCGCGCCCTCGGTGGCGCTGGAGAGCCTCTCGGCGCTCAGCAAAGACGAGCCCTCGCCGGCACCGACACCCACTCCCGCCTCGGTCATCGGGTTCTCACCGCAGGGCGACCGCATCCTCTTCTCGAAGAGGCCCCCCGGCCAGGGAGCAGGCGGGCTGTGGAGCATCGGCGTCGACGACTCCGACCCTCGTCTCGTCGTCGAGGGGACGGGCCGGGGGGCCTGGCTGTCCCCATGACCTTACGGCCCGACAGATCACCAGACCAGGCAGAGCAGCCTTGTTGCTGCCAAGGAGGGAAGGGATGAGTCACGACATGGCAACCACCGGTTCGAGGTCGAGACGATCTCTCGTCGTCGCGATCATCATGGTCATCGTGGCCGGGTGCACGGGGTCCACCACGAACTCCTCACCCACCTCGGCGCCAGCAACCGCGGAGCCCGTCCCTGAGGCCATGACGGGTGGGCGTTACCTGTTCGGGCCGTTCGGGGACGAGCAGCCGGTGTCGATTGTGGCGACGGGACCGGACGGCTGGTTCGGCTATCCCAGCTGGGCCATGGACGGGCCCATGCCTGTACGCGCGGACGCGCCGACCGGGATCGGGATCTCATTCTTCACCGCGAATGGCGTGTACAGCGACCCGTGCCACTGGGACGTGCAAGGCACCGGGGGCGCGGACGTCGGCGACGTGAAGGTCGGCCCGACGGTCGATGACATGGTGGCCGCGCTCCGCGATAACACCTTCTACACGTCATCGGCCCCAACACCGGTGACTATCGACGGCTACCCCGGCCAGGAGTTAGAGCTCCAGTTGCCGGACGATCCGTTCACCAAGTGCGACAACGAGTCGGGGGATGACTTCGGCCACGCGTTCGTGTTCTCCGGGCCGGGCCTCTATGCCCAGGGTCCCGCGAACCGCTGGCACCTGTACGTCCTCGACGTCGATGGCACCCGGCTCATCGCGGTGATCCTTTCGTACGCGAAGACGCCGCAGGCCGACCTCGATCTCGCGCGGAACGTCATCGAGACGATGGACATCCAGGCATGAGTCGTGCCGGCTCAAACAGCCGGTACGGAACGGAAACCATGCGCGAAGCCGCGCCAAGCCTGGCCTTGCAGTCCTGAGAAGCGCATGCACTGTCGGCCCACCACTCGCTAGGCTGTTCGACGTGGACCATGAAGAGGTCGTGGCGGTGCTCCGAGAGACGCACTTCTTCCGTGGCGCGGATCCCGCAGACCTTGAATCGGTCGCCGAGATCGTCGACGAATTGTCGTCCCCACCGGGGCAACACATCTTCTTTCATGGCGACATCGCGACCGAGTTCTTCGTCGTCGCCAAGGGGAAGGTCCGCGTCTTCATCCCGGCCGACGGTGACGAGCTCGACCTCGGCATCGTGAGTGATGGCCAGATGTTCGGTGAGGGAGGGCTACTGGACGGCGGACCCCGGGTCGCATCGGCGATCGCTCTCGAGCCGTCGACCATCCTGCGCATCCCGCGCGATCAGTGGCTCCTCGTGATCGACGAGATCCCCGAGTTCACTCGGCGGATGCTCTCCGCGATCGGCGCGTCGGTTCGCCAGTACACCTCGCACGCGATCGATTCCCTCTTCCTCAACGTGGAGATACCCTCGTTCCCGCCGGAGGAAGACGTCACTCGAAATTGAGCACCGCGACGACCCTATCCGTGTTGGTTCGTCGACTCTGCGAAGATAGGTAGCTGTGAGGCGGAAGGAGCACGACTCCCGGATCAGCCAATCGATCGCGCTCTGTGCGATCGCACTGGTCTTTCTCGCTGCGTGCGGAGGCGGCTCGAACCTCCCGAGCGCGTCACGCTCGGTGAGCCTCCCGGCGCTCCCGTCGCGGACGCCGGTTGCGACGGCGACACCCGCGCCCACGAGCGCGGCGCCGACCGGTACAGGGTCGTCGATCGCAACAGCCACGTCGACGCCGTCCTCCGCATCCTCGACGACGTCGGCAACGAAGACTCCCACCTCATCGTCAAGCTCGGAGACCGAGACCTCGACTGCCACGTCGACATCAACCACGACATCGACATCGACGTCGTCGACGGCTCCGACAAGCGAGACGAGCGTTCCCACCTCCGCTACAGGTGGTCCCTCGGCCACGACCTCTCCCGCACCCGAGGCGACGTCTTCGGCACCCGTGTGGCCCTGGATCTTGCTGGCGCTCGGCGCGATCGCCGCCATCGTGGCGTACGTGCTCTGGCGCCGGTCGAAGAGCGCAGCCGCGGCCGAGGTGCGCCAGCGCGCACTCGACGCGTACACGAGTGCCATGGCGCTGCACGATCGGGCAGCAGTGCTCCCGATGACCGCGGACGTCGAACGACCCCAGATGCTGAGCGACGTCTCGACGAGCCTCGACAGCGTGACCGGCGAGTTCGACGCCCTCGCCGCCGAGCCGGCGATAAGCGAGGCATCGGCGGAGATCGGCGACGTCCGATTGTCGCTCGGCAGCCTTCGGGCGGCGCTGCAGGCGCAGGTTCAGGCGGGCGGGATCGACCCCGAGCTCCTTCGAGAGCGCCTCGCGGATCTGGACAGCGCCCTTCAGCGGTTCCGACTACGACTCTCGCCGACGACGCCGTGAGGCGCCGTCGCGCCTGCGATCAACGCTGCAAGCGAGCGAGCAGGTACAACACCTCGAGATAGAGCCACACCACGGTCGCCAGCAACCCCCACGCCGAATACCATTCCATGAACGAGGGCGCGCCGTTGGCGACACCTTGGTCAACCACAGCGAAGTCGATGAACAGGTTGAGCGCCGCCACGATGCAGATCACCACGCTGATCGCGATCCCCGTGGCAGACGGATCTGTCCAGAGACGGAGGCTCACCCCGAAGATGCTCAAGATCCACGCGGTGAGGTACATCAGGCCGATCCCGAGTGTCGCGGCGACGACGACCAGGACGAATCGGCGGGTGACCTTCACGACGCCGAACGCGTACAGGATCAGGCACACGAGGACCGTCGCCATCGTGGCGAGCAACGCCTGTGCGACGATGCCGTCGTAGGCCGTTTCGTAGACCTTCGAGATCGCTCCCACCCACAGGCCCATGAGCGCGGCATAGACGAACCCGCCGAGCGGAGCGAGGCGGGGGTTCGCGATAGCCAGGAACGACAGCGCAATCAGCAGGAAGTATCCGAGGAGCCAGGACGGCCCCGACGTCGTTTGGATCACGGTGTCAGCGCGGCTCCAGCCGACGGCTGCGAACCCGCATGTCAGCGCGAACAGGACGAGCGTCTTGAGGACCGTTCCGCCGACCGACATGCGGCGGGGGATGGCTTCGCCGCGCGAAAGCTCACCGATCGACTCGGCGGAGAAGGTTCGCTCGTTGATCATCTGTTGCGCCATGACGGCGTGACCCTATCCGACGGACTCCGGGTTTGGCGTCTGAGAAGGGCAAGACGACTTTGCCGTCCGAACCAAGTAGGCCACCGGAGAATCCCGAAGTCACGGCGTAGTCAATCTTGCGTCCGGTGCGTCTTGACCTTTCGATGCGAGCAACCGTGATCGCCGACGATCCGATCGCCTCGACGCTCGAGGAACTCTACGTTCAACTCGCCCCGGCGGCCCTCCGGCTGGCGTACTTCTTGACCGGTGATCCCGAAGCCGCCAGAAACCTCGTCCAGGACGCCTTCGTACGGATGGCCGGTCGGTTCCGACATCTACGGCAACCCGACGCCTTCGACGCCTATCTGCGTCGCACGATCGTGAATCTCCTCGCATTGAGGCTGCGAAGCCTCAGGGCGGAACGTGGGAGGTGGACATCCAAGAGACAACGGTCACCATCCGCATCTGGTCGGCACCCGGAGCGCCGGAGGCAGAGCGGGCTGAGGCCCGCGGGATCGTCGAATCGATCCGCATCGAGCCGCAGGACAACAAGCGCGGTTTCGAGATCCTCGGAGGGCGAGCAGGGAGCCTCACCCTCAGAACGGCGTGGGGATGAGGTGCAGAGGCAGCTCCGGCCGTTCGTAGCCGCGCGCTGGCTGGCGCTTCGGCAGCTCAACGTCCTTGTGTGCGAGTGGCTCGTACGGCACCACGCTCAGCAGGTGAGAGATGATGTTCAGCCGCCCGCGCTTCTTGTCCTCGGTGTTCGCCACGTACCACGGCGCCCAGGAGGTATCCGACGCCTCGAGCATCGCGTCGCGCGCACGCGAGTAGTCGTACCACCGGCTGTAGGACTTGAGGTCCATATCCGACAGCTTCCAGATCTTGCGCGGGTCGTTCATCCGACCCTCGAGCCGTCGCGTCTGCTCTTCGGCGCTCACCTCGAGCCAGTACTTGATCAACAGGATGCCGGAGTCGACCATCGCCTTCTCGAAGGTCGGGATCTGCTCGAGGAATCGATCCGATTGCTCGGGTGTGCAGAACCCCATCACTCGCTCGACGCCGGCGCGGTTGTACCAGCTTCGATCGAAGATCGCGACCTCGCCCGCCGCGGGGAAGTGGGGGGCGTAGCGCTGCACGTACATCTGGGACTGCTCGCGCTCGGTCGGCGCCGGCAGCGCAACGACGCGGAACACGCGAGGACTCACCCGCTCGACGATCCGCTTGATCGTGCCCCCCTTGCCTGCGGTGTCGCGCCCCTCGAACACGATGATGATTTTGGCGCCCGAGGACTTGACCCACTCCTGCATCGCGACGAGCTCGCCTTGGAGTCGCTCGAGTTCGAACTCGTACGCCTTGCGCTTCATCTTGCGGGGTGCCTGGTCGACAACGGCCAGCTTCTGCTTCGGAGCGGTCCTCACCGCGTCCTCATGGTGCTTCCGGGAACCGTTCTTCTTGGTCATCTCGATCCGCTCCCTATCGACTCGTTTCCTCCCGTGCACGGATGTGCAGCTAAGGCATCCGAAGAGGGATGCGCGTTCCACCGCCCACACTGCGGTCGCCATCGGTCCGCTGCCAGGACCAGAGGTCCCGGCATCCGTGGGTCGGCTTGAGAGCTCTGCTCCTGCACCGGCGAGCCGTTAGGCTGCTAGCTATGGAGGGATCGCGACCGTCCGTTGGACGGCGCCTCGCAGCGATCGTGTCGATCCTGCTTGTCGTCGGGGTCGTCGTCGCGTCGCTCGCCATCGGCACGGACGAACCGTTGCGGGTGCTGACGGGGCTCGTCCTTTTGGTTGTGTTTCTGGGTGCGGTCTGGGTCGCCCTGACGAGAACCGAACGGCGTCGGGTGGTGGCGGTAATCGTCGCCGTGGCAGCTGCGGTCGGCCTCGCGGCCAGTGTCTTGAACGCCGAGGGGTTGCTCGGTGCCTCCGTCGCCGCGAGGATCCTCGCGCTGGTCGTGGCGGTTGGGCTCGCGAAGTATGCGCTCGGCACGACCGTCAAGTCGCTCAAGGCCGCCGATGTCGAGGGCGCCCCCGTGCCGCCCGCGAAGCGCGGCGTGCTGTTCATGAACCTTAAGTCGGGTGGTGGCAAGGCGGAGCGGTTCCACCTGGTGGACGAGTGCAACCGCCGCGGGATCGAACCGATCGTCTTGCGGTCCGGCGAGGACTGGCTCCAGCGCGTTCGCGACGTGGCCGCGAGCGGTGTCGACGTGCTCGGCATGGCCGGTGGCGACGGCTCGCAAGCGATGGTCGGCACCGTGGCGGCGGAGCTCGGGCTCCCGATGGTGGTCGTCCCCGCGGGTACGAGGAACCACCTGGCCCTCGACCTGGGCCTCGACCGCGATGACGTCGTCGGGGCGCTCGATGCCTACGGCGACGCGGTGGAGCGCAAGCTCGACCTTGCCGACGTGAACGGCCACGTGTTCGTCAACAACGTGTCGTTGGGCCTGTACGCGGCGATCGTGCGCTCACCCGAGTACCGGGACGCGAAGGTCGACACGACCCTCGCAACGCTGCCGCAGGTGCTCGGCCCGGAGACCGAACCCTTCGACCTGCGGTTCACAGATGGCGACGGCAAGGCACACCAGGGCGCGCACGTGATCCAGGTCTCGAACAACCCCTACGGGGAGACCGTCCGAGGGATGGGCAGCCGCCCACGATTGGACACCGGCCAACTCGGCGTCGTGTCGCTTGTGCTGGGCCAAGAGGGCGGAGCCGCGGCGTTCCTGGCGGCGCTCGCGACCGGACATCCGGACCGGTTCGGAGGGTTCGCGACATGGGCGACGCCGACGTTCGAGGTGACGTCGAGCGCTCCGATCGAGCTCGGGCTTGACGGAGAGACGATGGTCATGGACCCGCCGGTGCGGTTCTCGATGCGGCCCCAGCCCGTTCGGGTGCGGCTGCCGCATCACGCGATCGGCTACTCGCCTGCAGCACGCTCGATCGGATGGCGCGAGAGCCTCCGAGACCTCTGGGGCGTCGTCGTGGGCCGCCCGTCGCGGTTCGCCGGCTGAGACGGAACCGGGACCACCCAAAGGTGGCCCCGGTGACGGAGCCGTCGATCGATCCGGTGAAGCTACATATCCATCCGTTGCGCCTTCTCGATGTCACGGCCGTGGGCGGTCAGCGCCCAGATGACCATGACGTCGATCGCGATCAGGCAGATGCCCCAAACCGGGTACACGGGCATCCACACGAACGCCGAGATCGCGCTGACGATCGCGACGATCACGCCGACGGTCCGCGCGAGCACGTTGCCCGACAACACGCCGAACCCGGCGAAGAACACCACGGCGCCGATGAGCAGGTGCCACCAACCCCATGTCTCCGCACTCTGCTCGAACAGCGAATCGATCGCTGTCCACTTGTCCGGGTTGATGACCGCTGCGAGCCCGGCCAACATCTCGAACGAGCCGCCGAGGATCATGATGAACCCAGCGAAGCCGATCCAACCGATAGCCTTGCCACTTGGTTGATCAGACATTCGGAACCCCTCCTTCCGGCCATCAACGTCATGGCCTTGGATCCGATTCAACGACGATCGCGTCGATCCTCGCGACGGTCCTGCCGGCGATCGACGCCGTGCGAGACCACCTTCGCCGTACCGACGACGGCGGCGCCCTTCGCGACCGGATGGCCACCGACGACCCCACGTCGTCCTGCTCGTGCTGCGCGCAATGGCATGATCAGTCTCCTTCCTCAGCGTCCTCGGCCTCGAACTGCGCCACGATGGCCTGGATCGGGATCCGACCGGTGGCGATCAGCTGCCCGCCCGCTCGCCGTGCGGCGGACGCGAACGGCGCCGCCCACTTGTTCTCCCAA
The DNA here is from genome assembly GCA_963746995.1 of uncultured Actinomycetes bacterium. Lineage (GTDB taxonomy): Bacteria > Actinomycetota > UBA4738 > UBA4738 > HRBIN12 > AC-51. Next base: position 73,695 of record CAVVDF010000004.1, on the reverse strand, counting down.
ACCACCAGGCCCGCCGTGCTGCCGTTGTCCATCGCCGCCGCGAGATTCACGACGTCTTCCTCGGCGAGGATCTCTGCGATCTCGGTCTCGAGCGCGCGGAGTTCATCGACCTCGTCGAGGTCGTCGATCTCGAATGCCTCGATCGATCCGTCCTCGTCCTTGTGCACGATCAGCAGATCGAGCACCCGGATCAGGTCACGATCCACCAGGGACGCGAGCTCCTTGGCCGCCTCACCTTGGAAGTTGGTGGCGCCGGCCGGGAATTCCACGACCACGTAGTCGACCGGACCGAACTCGTCTATCTCGGTTACCGACATGTTGCTTCCTCCTCTCGTCTTGCCTTCAGCCTTCGCCTTCAGCCCCTGCCTCCCCCTCGCTGGGTCGGCAGGGGCTCAAGTCACCCGTAGATCACGGGCTTGAGCCGGACTATGCCTGTGCCTGCTTGGCCATAAGCTCCTCGACGATCGCGGCCTGCGCTGCCAGGGCGCCAGCACCGCTGAACTGGATGATCTCGGCCCCTTCTTCTGAGATGAAGTTGTGCGGAGCCGGCCAGTAACACACGTCGCCGGCCTTGCAGACGTCAGTGGTCCCATCCTTGTAGATGACCTTCAGCGTGCCGCTGATGATGTAGGCGTGGTGTGGAACCCCGCACAGGCTGTCCGGCAATGGCGCCAGCAGCTGTGTGAAGTCAGTGCCCGGGGCGAAGATGTGGTAAGCGCACTGCATGTCGCCCCAAACTTCCTGCCAGATCTCGAGGCCCGGGGTCTGCTGGGTGACGTAGTCGTCAACCGGTTCCATATCCTTCAATTGGCTTCTCATGGTCTTGCTCCTTCTTGTGCAGGCTCACGTTCGCTGATGTCTGTTGGCCGTCCGGCCATCTCTTGGGTCTACCGTCTCGCGTCAGCTCCTTTCGTCTGGTCTCCGAGCGGCCGCTAGCCCGCGTTCGTTGCTGGGGCCGCTCGTGATCGCCTTCGTCTCGAGCAACGTCAGCCCGAAGTCCGACAGCCGTCGCAACACGGCCTGGAGCTCCGACTGATCACGCATCTCACCGGTGAGCGTCGTGGTGCCGGCGCTGGGTCTGAGCGTCATCCGGGGGAACGCCGACGCCATGTTGTCGCCGAGTTCCCCTTCAACCGTCAGCCGGTATGTCCGAACGCTCATACCTGCAGCATGGCGTCGGGCCACAGCTCATCCTATGGATGGCCGGTGAATCACCCGGGTGATTGCGGCGGATCCAGGAGCTCGACCGCGGTCGCACGCGCGACCGCTTCCTCGCGTGAGTGGACGCCGAGCTTGTGATAGAGCGCCCGGCGGTGGGAGCGAACGGTGTTCTCCGACACGAAGAGTCGTTCGCTGATCTCGTGGACCGAGAGATCGTCCGCGAGCAGCCGCAGGACAGTGAGCTCCGCCTCCGTCGGTGTGTCCACGAGGTCGCCGGATGCGGCCCGTCGGTTCATGGCTGCCAGCTCGAGGTCGACCTCCTCGATGAGGAGAGGAAGCGCTCCTGCGTCTGGCTGCTCGACGAGCTCTTCACGAGCGAGTCCGAGGGCCTCGGCGGCCCGATCCAGCCGTCCTCGCCGTGCTCGCACGCGGGCCAGGAGCGTGAGGAGCCAGATGTGATGCACCGCCGGGACATCGTCGCGGAAGACCCGCTCGCCCGTCGCGAGGTCATGCTCGGCTCCCGAGAGGTCACCCTCCGCCGCCCGTACGACCCCCGAGGCGGCAGCCACGTTCGCACCCAGCCAGCTTCGCTCAGAGCCGATCCTGCCAGCCGCCTGCTTCGCCTGCTCGACATGGCCTCGAGCCGAGGACAAGCGTCCCTCGTCCGCCGCCACAAGCGCCAGCGTCGTGTGGGCGTGGATGAAGCTCGGTGGACTGTCATGGATCTCCGGACGTTCGAGTGCGGCGATCGCAGACTCCCTCGCCTCGTCGGGGATCCCTGCGAGATAGAGCGCGCGTGCGTATGCGGTTAGCGCACCCATCGCGAGGGTTTCCACCGAGGCGACCGTCGTCTGGACCGCCCGCCGCCCCTCCTGGAGTGCCCTGTCAACTCCGCTCTCGATAGCCAGCGTGCGAACGATCAAGGCGACGGACTCGACATAGGGGTTCCCTTCCGGGTGCGCCACTCGCCACTCGTCGATGATGTTGAGGTATCGGCGGAGCTGCATCATGCCCCTGCTCATGAGCACCGAAGCGACCGCAGCCGCGCAGGCGATCTCGGGATGCTCGATCAGGAGGTCGTCGGGCAACGTGCTCGCCCACTGCAGGATCGTCCGGCTTGCTCCGCTGCGAACGAGCGTTAGATGGTGCAGAGCGAGGATCTCGGAGACGACTTCCGGCTCGCCCCCGGCCGCGGCGTGAGCCATCGCCTCTATCGGCCGGTCTTCCGCCAACCACGTTGCCGCGCGGCGATGGATGCGGATGGCGGCTCCAGGCTCGGATGCCTCCAGTTCCACCTGCGCGTACTCGGCGAAGAGCGGATGGATCCGGTACCAATCTCCGTCCTCGAGCTTGGTAACGAACAGATCCGCATGCTCGAGCTCGGTGAGCATCTCCCCGGAATCGGAGCGATCCAGCGCAGCGTCGCACAGCCCCGGCGTGAACTGACCGAGCACGGCGATCCCCTGCAGGAACCGCCGGTGATCTTGATCCAGCGTCGCGAGCACCTCGGTGCTCAGGTAATCGGCGACGAACCGCTGCGTGCCACTGAAACGGGACACGGCGCTCGCCGGGTCCTCGACGCTTCGAAGCCAGATCGCGGCCAGCACGAGCGCGGCGGGCCACCCCTCGGTTCGGTCGACCAGCGCGTCGATCTGTGCGCCGGAGAGGGCAAGACCGTTGCGATCCACGAGGAGCGCGCGCGCTTCTTCGACCGTGAAGGCGAGGTCGCTCATGCGAAGCTCGATCAACTGTTGCGCGGCTCGCATCCGTGCGAGCGAGAGAGGTGGGTCGACCCGCGTGCTCACCATCACGCGGGCGTGCGACGGCATCTGCGCCAACGCGTAGTCGAGCGACGCCAGCGCGTCCGGGTCGGTCACGGTGTGGAGGTCGTCCAGCACCAGGATCATCGGCTTCCTCCGCCGGCTGAGCACGCTCATCAACTCGTCGATGACGGGCTCGATCCCACCTCCCGTGACCTCCAGACGCTGCAACGCCGGGCGGGCGAGGCCGGGACGTACCCGATCGACGGCGGTAGCGATGTACCGCCACAGGCGGCTCAGGTCGTTGTCACCTTCGTCCAGGGTGACCCACATCAGTGCCGCGTCCTGTGCCGCGCACCAGATCCTGACCGCCGTGGTCTTCCCGTATCCCGCCGGCGCGTTGAGGATGGTGAGCTTCGCCCCGGGGTTTGCATCGAGCGCGTTTCCGACGCGCGGCCGCTCGACGACGTCGCGCCTGACGCTTGGTGCCGAGAGCTTCGCCTCGACTAGGGGGGGCGGATCAGATCGCGCGCCATCGTCGCGCCCGGCATTGTCCTCAACGCTATCCATCGTCGGAGATTGTTCCAGCGCTCATGAGACGGGCGCAAACCGGTGAGGGCGGACGGCGGAGCACGTGTTCTCAGCCGAGGACCGCACCCTCCGGAGCGCTGGAAGGACCGGGATCGGGCAGCTTCACCATCCGGAATCCCGTGACGAGCCCGACAAGTGCGGCGAGGAGAGGCACACACAACGCTACCTGGAGCGCGAACGGCCGAGCTTCTGTGTTGATGCGGATGATCTCTGCCTGAACGTCCTCGGGTTGATCGACGAGCAGCTCCTCCAACTGGGTGTTGCTCATCACCTCCGCATCCTCATCGAGTCCCGTCGAAACCTGCTCCGCTTCGGCGGGAGAAAGCACGGCACTCGACTCCGCCATGTCCGTGAAGGCGAGCGTGAGCGTCGCGAGCATGATCGCGCCGGCGAAGGCCAGGCCGAACGAGAGCCCGAAGGATCCGCCCGCCGAGTTCACGCCTGCCGCCTCGCTGACACGCTCCTCCGAGATGGGCGACAGCGTGTAGTTGTTCAGCTGTGAGACGAGCAGGCCGAGTCCCGCTCCGGAGATCATCAACGGGGCGAAGAGATCCCAGCCCGAGTCGGTGCCGGGTACCACCACGATCAGCCAGACGAGTCCGAGCGACAAGAGCCCGAATCCTGCACGGATGATCCCGCTGGGACGGCGCTTCCCAGCCCGCTTCCCGGCGATCACGGCCACCCCGAACATCGTGAGCGACATCGGCGTGAGGGTGATCCCGGTCTCGAGCGCGTCGTACTCCAGCACCATCTGCAAGAAGATGGGCATCACGATCATCACGCCACCGAGCGCGATGTTCTGCAGCGTCTGGCCGGAGATCCCGAGCCGGAACATCTTCGATCGGAACAGATCCGGGTCGAGCAGCATCGGCTTCCCTTCGCGCTTGCGGCGAAGGAGCCAATACGCCAGGGATCCGAGACCGACGGCCCCGACGATCAGGAGCTCGGCGACGGCTTCCCCTCCCTCTTGCCAGGCGAGGATCCCGAGCACGATTCCGCCCATACCCAGTACAGAAAGGATCGCCCCGACCACGTCGACCTTGCGCGATCCCGTGTACGGCACGTCGTGGACGCGCCCGACACCCGACAGGACGATCGCGATGATCACGAGCTCGAGGAGGAAGCCGACGCGCCACGATAGGTACGTGGTGATGAACCCGCCGAGGAGCGGTCCGATCGCGGCGGCGACCGCCGCCGACGCTCCGACCAACGCGTACACCTTCTTCTGCGCGACCCCTTGGAAGTTGCCGTGGATCAGTGACTGCATCGCGGGCATCAGGAGCGACGCGCCGAGCCCGCCGATGAGGGCCCAGAAGATGATCATCGCCGTGGAGCTCTGTGCGAGGGTCATCGCCAGCGCACCGATGGCATACCCGCAGAGACCGAGGATGTAGGCGAGCTTGCGGCCGATGAGGTCCCCGACCTTGCTACCGATCAGGATGAACGCGGCCGAGACAAGCGCTTCGAGCGCGATCGTCGCTTGCACGGTGCTGACCGTTGTGCTCAGGTCGTTCACCACGGCCGAGATCGACACGTTCATCAGTGATGTGTCGAACACGAGCACGAACATCGCCATCGCCAGGAGCAGCGCAAGCCGCTTGTCGTAGTCCTGCTCGGGGACCTCGTCTCTCGTGCCTTCGCTCATCCACCCTCGCTCGGGTCGGCTTACTCCGCCACAGGGTGGTTTCCCCGCGAGGCGTGCGCGACGCGCAGAGCGTAGCCGAAGTGGTTGCGGGCGGGGACCGATGCCAACGTGTCAGCATGGGTCCCACGTCCCTGGCGGAACGGGTCCATCGGGCAGCGCGATCGTCGGCGCGAGATGCGATGATCCCGCGAGGCGCTCAGGCGCGGCGCATCGTCCGAGAGGAGGTCTCTGTGGGCGGGTTGATCCTGTTGCTCGTGGCAGTTGGCTATGGAGCTTTCTCACGACGCCTCGATCGCCTCTGGATCAGCGCCCCCATGGTGTTCGTCGCAGCCGGGCTGGCGATCGGACCTGAAGGAGCGGACCTGCTCCACATCCAGGGTGGAAGCCACGTCGTGTTGTCCTTCACCGAGCTGACTCTGGCGGCGTTGCTGTTCGCCGACGCGACGACCGTGCCGCTGCGTGTGCTGAAAGGCGACGCGGGTGTGCCCGGGCGACTGCTCAGTGTCGGGCTGCTGCTCACACTCTCGCTCGGAGCGGTCGTGGCGATGATCGTGGTCCCGGGTCTGTCCTGGGCCGAGGCGGCGTTGATCGCGTCCGTGCTCGCGCCGACGGATGCTGCGCTCGGCATGGCGGTCGTGACGGATAAGGCGGTGCCGGTCCGGATCCGGCGCGCGCTCAATATCGAGAGCGGGCTGAACGACGGCATCGCGACGCCGTTCGTCACCGTCTTCCTCGCCGTCGTGGTCGGCGAGACGACGTCACAAGGCGGCTCGCCCGTCGCCGATGCACTGGTGCAGATCCTGATCGCGATCGCGGTCGCGATCGTGGTCGGTGGCGTTGGGGGCAAGCTGCTCGTGTGGGTGACCCAACGCGAGTGGTCGTCGCACACATCGAGACTGCTCTTCGTGCTCGCACTGGCCTTCGTTGCCTACATCGGCGCCGTCGAGCTCGGCGGCAACGGCTTTGTGAGCGCGTTCGTGGCCGGCCTTGTGTTCGGCGCCGTGGACGAGGGCAACCGGAAGGCCATCTCGTTCACCGAAGATGTGGCGCTGTTCGCCTCGTTGTTGGTGTGGGTCGTCTTCGGCGCCTACTTCGTCGGGCCCGTGCTGGCCGGTGCGTTCGATGCCTCGGCGATCGTCTACGCCGTACTGAGCTTGACCCTGGTCCGTATGGTGCCCGTCGCCATCGCCCTCCTCGGCCGAGGATTCCGACCGCTGACGACAGGGTTCATGGGATGGTTCGGACCTCGCGGACTCGCGTCGGTGGTGTTCACCTTGATCGTCGTCGAGGAGCTGCAGGGCACCACCGTCGACACGCCCCTGTTCGAGATCGCCACCTGGACGATCCTGCTCTCCGTCATCCTCCATGGGCTCACCGCACGCCCGTTCTCCGCCGGGTACGGTGCCCGGATCCGCTCTGGACCCGACGACCTGCCGGAGCTGGTCGACCTGCCCGAGCCCCGCGTCCGACGCCACCTCCAGCGGACCAGCAAGCTATCGTCGGGCTGACATGGACTCGCCGACGACGAGCGTGAAGCCCGGACCTGTTCAGCGGTGGGTGCCGGGCATCCCGATGTTGCGGAGCTATCGGCGTTCGTGGCTCCGCTTCGATCTCGTCGCCGGCGTCGTGCTGGCTGCGATCCTGGTGCCGCAGGGCATGGCCTATGCGGAACTCGCCGGGCTCCCCGCAGTCACGGGCCTCTACACGACGATCGCGTGCCTCATCGGCTACGCGCTCTTCGGTCCCTCGAGGATCCTCGTGCTGGGCCCGGACTCCTCCGTCGCGCCGCTGATCTTCGCCGCGATCACACCGCTGCTCGTGACGAACGATCCGGCAGAGGCCGTCGCGCTCGCCGGGATGATGGCATTGATGGTTGGCGCGATCGAGGTGGGCCTCGGTCTTGGCAAGCTCGGCTTCGTCGCGGACCTGCTCTCCAAGGAGGTGCAGGTCGGCTATATGAACGGACTCGCGGTCACGATCATCGTGGGCCAGCTCCCGAAGCTGTTCGGCTTCTCCACCGACGCGGACGGCTTCATCGAGGAATGCAAAGCCTTCGTGCAGGGGCTCGATCAGACCAACACGACGGCGTTGGCGATCGGGGTCGCTACGTTGGCCGTGTTGCTGCTTCTGCCGCGCGTCTCGAAGAGGATCCCCGCTGTGCTCGTCGCGGTCCTCGGTGCGACGGTCATCACCGGTGTGTTCGATCTGGCCAACAAGGGAGTCGACACGGTCGGCGCTCTGCCGCAAGGGCTGCCGACCCCGGCGTTCCCGTCGGTGCCGCTCGACACCCTCGGCGCGTTGTTGGCCGCGGCCCTCGGCATCGTGCTCGTGTCCCTCACGGACACGATCGCCACGTCGACGAGTTTCGCCGCACGCCGCGGCGATGAGGTGGATCCCAATCAGGAGATGATCGGGATGGGCGCGGCGAACATCTTCGCCGGCTTCTTCCAGGGGTTCGCGATCTCGGCGAGCGGTTCGCGAACCGCGGTGGCCGAGCAGTCCGGTTCGAAGTCGCAGGTGACGGGTCTCGCCGGCGCGGCGATCGTCGCCCTGCTTCTGCTCTTCCTGCCTGCGCTGCTGCAGAATCTGCCGCAGCCGGCCCTCGCCGCCGTGGTGATCGCGGCGGCCCTGTCGCTGTTCAACCTCGTGATCCTTCGCACGTACTTCCGGATGCGCAAGTCGGCGCTGACGATCTCGTTGGTCGCGTCGCTCGGCGTGATCCTGTTCGGGGTCCTCGAGGGAATCCTGATCGCGATCGTGCTGTCGATCTTCCTGTTCTTCCGGCGAAGCTGGTGGCCCGAGGGCGAGGTGCTCGGCCGCGTCGGCAAGCTCGATGGCTGGCACCGCACCGATCTCTTCCCCGACGCCAGGGAGACCGAGGGTGTCGTCGTCTACCGATGGGAGGCTCCGTTGTTCTTCGCGAACGCGGGCATCTTCCGCCAGGAGATCCGCAAGCTCGTGCGTCGCCGGCAGCCTCGATGGGTCGTCCTGCAGTGCGAGGCCATCACGGACATCGACGTCACGGCAGCCGACATGCTCGACAAGCTCGACAAGGAGCTCAACGACAAGGGCATCAACGTGGTGTTCGTCGAGATGCGCAGCCGGATCGAAGACCTCCTCGAGCGCTACGGCCTGTTCGCTACGTTCACCCGCGAGCACGTGTACCCGTCGATCGACATGGCGCTGCGCGGGATCGAAGAGGAGGAGCGACGGGCCCCCGCCGTCGACGCCCCGCAGCTGACGAGGATCCGGCAGACCCTCCAGAGCGCTAGCCCTCCGTCGCCGCTCAGCCAGGCGGTTCCTGACGAGGATGTCGACGCTGAACAGGAACGCCCACAGCGGCATGACGAGGTTCGCCCACGCCGAGAGGTTCACGCCGAACAAGAGCACGAACCCCGCCACGAAACCGGTAATGATGAGCCACCGCGGGAGGATCTTCGTCCGCATCCCGATCGTGCTCGCCGAGAGGATGAAGACCGCCGCCATCCTGATCGCGTAGACGTTGATCAGCGCGAACGTGATCCGACGCTCGAAGTCCCACTGACCGGGATCGGGGGCCACCCCGGCCTGGATCGAGGGATCCGCCAGCATCCCGCCGGCGATCGCGGCCCCGACGAACAGCATCCCGACGAACAGCAGGCCGCTCCCGAGGAACACGGTCGCGAAGAATCGGTCCTCCCGCTCCCCGATGCGGTCGCGGATGACCCCGATGAACCACAGGAATGCGATGCCGGCGAAGGGCACGAGGTTGAGCGCCAGTTCCACCGACTGTCGTTTGCCGCTATCGGAGAGCCAAGTGGTGCTCGCCTCCGCGGCGGTGGGCACGGCGAGGCGGATCAAGACGAGCGCACCGCCGAGCAGTAAGGAGAAGGCGACCCCCGCGACGCCGGCGGCGCGTGGTGTTCGGAGGCGCTCGCGTGTGACGGTCTGCGCTTCGTCCATCGTCCGTTCCTTCGCTGGAGGCATTCGCGCCGATGCTGTCACCCTACGCCGTCGACCCCGTCAGCCCTCGCCGGGCGGCCGCGTTCACCCGGGTGACTTCCGCCGCTTCGTTCCGAACGCTGGGGAAGAGCACCTAGCATCGGCCCTAGAGAGCCCCTGCAAGGTCTTGATCGTGCAGGGGTTGCAGACCGGAGGAGGACGGACATGGAAGCCAAAGAGTTGGTTCAGCGGATCGAGTCGCACGACGCTCCGGTGATCGTCGACGCACGCACCGCACCCGAGTTCAAGCACGGGCACATCCCCGGTGCCATCAGCGCACCGCTCGGGAAGATCCTGGTCAACACGGCGCACCTGCCGAAGGAGAAGAAGATGGTCGTCACGTGCCACGGCGGCGAGCGCGCGTGGATCGCGCGGAAGGTCCTCGCCCACCGGGGGTACACCTATCTCGAGCCGCTCGACGGGCACATGCGCAACTGGAAGAAGTCGGGCCTCCCGATGGAGCCGAAGGCGTAGTGACCTCGGCCGGGTCCTCGAGGAGGGCCCGGCTGCGGGGATCGGAGGCGATGTATGGGCGGATCGGAGCACCCCGAAATCACGGCACAGCCGACTCCCGATGCGTTCGCCTGGGGTCCGATGAGGGACGACGGCAGGCACTATCCGGTGCTGGGCCAGCGGAAGTTCGGTGCGACGGGCATCTTGTTGCGTCACCGGCGGGACCTCTGGGCGATCTACCGGAAGCATCGACTGGATCCGCAGTTCCGCGAGGAAATCATGATCGCCGCGGCGGGCGCTGACTCCAGCCGTCAGTGCAGCTTCGCCCACCGTGAGTGGGCGCGGGCAGAGGGCCTGCCCGAAGAGGAGCTCGCCGCCTTGGAAGGACTGGACTTCACGGCCCTCGACGAACGGCGGTGGGCGGCGTTCGCCTGGGCCCAGGCATTCGCGCGCCGCGACTTCCATGAGGTGCCCGGAGACGTCGACGCCCACTTCCGGCGCTACTTCAGCGCGCAGGAGCAAGCCGACATCGCGCTGGCAGCACGCACGATGTACTGGCTGAACGAGACGAGCAACGCCGTGGATGCCTTCGTGTACAGGGTGAGACGCGAGATCATCCCCGGAAGCACCAGGTTGAGCGAGCTGGCCGCCCTCGTGCTCTACGCCGTCGTCGCGCCGATCCTGCTGATCTGGTTGAGCGTCCGGCAGCGGCGGAACCCCATCTCGATGTTCCGGAGCATGCGGCCGTTCTTCCGCGAGTTCGAAGCGCGCGGCCCGCACACGATCTCGGGGCCCGGCGTCCACTTCGACGCTCGCTGATACCGCATTCACCCGGGTGATTCGGCACCCCGGCCCACAAAGCGCACAGGCCCAGTGCCATGCTCGCCTCATGGGTTCCTGGACTGGTCAACGAGCTAGAAGGAGGTGACACATGGTTTGGGCGATCTTGTTGCTGCTCGGGATCCCTCTGTGGTTCATCGTGATCGGCATCACGGTCACGCTGATGCGCAACCGGAAGCTCCGGGCACGCTACGGCAACATCCCCTCGCGGGTGAGACGACCCGGGAAGGCACGCTGGACCCGAGGGCACGCGATCTGGATATCGGACGTGTTCGCATTCCGCGGAAGCCCGGCTGCCTGGAGCGAGGACATCGTCCAGGTGAGGGACGTGGAGTTCCGTGATCCGACCGACGAGGAAGGGCACAAGCTCCGACACTTCGGGGATGACGTGCTGATCGCGACGCTCGCGACCGCGGATGGCGAGTCATACGACGTGGCCGCCCGATCCGAACAGCGAACCGCGCTCGTCGGGCCCTTCATGGTCGAAGCGATACCGACGAGTGCGTAGCCGAACGACAAAGGAACCAACGATCGGAAAGAGGAGGGAACCACGATGAAGCTGAAGACAGGTCTCGACCACACCGAGCGGGTGCACGTCAAGGACTCGCGCGGCCTGCGGTTCTGCGGGATGGGCGCGTTCGTCGGCGTCGGCCAGATGCAGCGGGCCCACGTCTACACGGCGGCCACATTCCCCGTGACTCCGGAGACGCACAAGCAGATCGATCCGGAGCGACTGGCGAAAGAGCTTGAGGTCGACATGTGCGCCGTCAACAGCGGGCGCTTCTGGATGATGGACGAGTACGAGTACACGGGCAGCGACATCATGAACTTCCACGGTGTCGAGATGCGCTGGGCCGGCGACATGACCGGCGCCGAGATGATCGCCCAATTCAAGAGCCCGTACTCACCGTCCCTGATCTACCGCAATACCGAGTGGATCTGGCACGCGGGCAAGCCCGTGTACCTGCTCCGCGAGCCCGAGGGCGCGGCTGTGTGGGTGTTGCAGGAGTTCACGCAGGAGGTCGACCCGACCCTCGAGGCGGACAACCTCGACCGGTTGGGCGGCATGTACAAGAACCTGCCGGAGGGCTGGACGTTCGAGACCAAGATCCTCGATGAGGAGCTCTCGCTCGACACGTCACACGCCGGCGGCTGGGCCGCGATCGTTCGCGACGAGTTCGGGTGCACGTACCAGGGCTGTGGTTACGGCACCGACACGAGCGCCAACTACGTGCCCTGATGAGCCGAAGGAGGAAACGATGACCACAGCGACACACAAGGGGCGGCCGATCGTCGAGCAACGGCAGACGAAGCTGGAGCTCTACGTCACCGCCAAAGAGGCGTATGAGATGTGGCAGGAGGACCCTGAGGGCGTGAACATCCTCGATGTTCGCACGCCTGAGGAGTGGGTCTTCACGGGACACGCGCCGATGGCGACCTTGATCCCGTTCGCGTTCCTGGCCTACGTCTGGGACGCGGAGAAGGAGGGGTTCACATGGTCGTTGAGCCCAGACTTCCTCGCGCGCGTGAAGGAGCGGTTCGCTCCTGAGGACACGATCCTGGTCACGTGCCGCTCGGGCGGCCGTGGGGCGATGGCGTGCAACTTGATGGCCGGGGCCGGCTACACGAAGGCCTACAACATCCTCGACGGGATGGAGGGCGACCGGGTTCACGACGACGACAGCGTGTTCGACGGCATGCGCCGCAAGAACGGCTGGATCATGTCGGGTCTGCCATGGACCTACGACCTCGACCCTGACGAGATGGCGCTTCCGAAGCGCGAAGAGCCCGGCGAGCTCCACCCGGGGAACGCCGCGGACTGAGGAAGCACGGTTCGGGGCGGCGGCGGTTCTGCCACCGCTCCGAACCGACGAGCGAACGCTGGAGCCGTGTCATGGCTGCCCAAGATCTGAAGCCGACGACGACTGAGGGGCCGCTGATGCCCCCAGGCGACGCCAAGCGCACGCTCACCCGAGCGAATCTCTCGAGGACGGTCGGCAACGTCGTCGTCTCCGCTCCCGTGCTGATACCGGCACTCGTCAAGCCGAAGACATCCACCGCCCTTCGCGAAAAGATCATGCTCGAAGTCACCTCGATCAACGACTGCGGGTACTGCAAGTGGGGACACACGTACCTCGCCGTCGCGCAGGGCGTGCCGCTCGAGGAGATCAACCAGATCTTCGGGTACCAAGACGAGGCCCTCGTCGCGAAGGATGAGGCGGAGGCCGCGGCGATCTTGTTCGCGCAGCACTACGCGGAGAGCATGGATGAGGTCGCGCCGGAGTCGCTCGAGAACCTGCGCGAGTATTACAGCGGAGCCCAGGTCGCCGAGATCATCGCCTATGTCCGCGCCATCACCCTTGGCAACCTGACGGGGAACACGCTCGACGCGTTGCTCGGTCGCCTCCGCAGCGCTCGATCCCGCGAGGCTCTCCCGATGTTCCTCGTGCTCATCGGCGCGTTGATCTTCCTCGGTCTCCTGGTGACACGTCGGGTGAAGGCGAGGCAACGACAGCAGAGCGAGGCGGCGTGATGGGCACCTCGGATGTTGGCGAACGGAAGACCACAACGATCGAGGAACGCGAGTCGAATGGTAATGAGCAAGGCGCCCAGTCGATCCTCCTCGAGGCGAGCACGATGGCGCTGTACGTGTCGGTGGTCTTGCTCGCGGCGCTGGTCGCGCTCCGCGGAGGTTCCGATACCAGCGAGGTGGACCTGCTCGGCCTCATCTGGGGAACGACGCTCGGCCTCGCGCTCGCCCACTTCTACGCATTCAGGATGTCGAGCAGGCTCGTTCGCGGGAAGTCGTTCGAGCGACACGACATCGTCAGTGGGCTCGCGCAGCTCGGAGGCGCATCCGCCGTCGCCCTCCTTTGCACGATCCCGATCCTGGTATTCCCGGCGTCTTCCGAGAGCGGGATCATCCGTCTTCTGCTCGCGCTGCTGCTGGGGATCGCCGGGTACGCCTCAGGTCGCACCGGGGACGCATCCCGTTTGCGGTCGCTCGGGATCGGAGGGCTTGCGCTCGTGATCGGGCTGGCGGTGGCGCTCGTCAAGAACTCCCTCGTGCACTGAGACGTCGCACGAGATCGAATGGAAGGGGAAGTGAAATGGAGTCGCAAAGCACGAAGATCGCGAAAGCGGAAGAAGGCCTGGCGGAGATGCAAAGCGCGCTCGATCAAGCCAAGCGAGCCGTCGATGCGGCCGACCGGGCTGATCACGCGGTACGAGAGGCGGCCGGACGCGCCCTGTCGATCGCCAAGATCGCCGCCGTGGTCGTCCTCGGGATCGTCGCCGTGTCGGTGGTGGTGCGCGTGATCCGTCGTCGCGGGTAAGGAGTTCGGTTCTCACCGCACTGGAAGCGTGTCAAGATGCGCCGATGGAGACCACTGATCTCCTGATCGCAGGTCGCGAGGCGTTCGCGTCGCAGGATCGGGCCGCGGTTGAGGACTTCGCATCGGCGCACGCGGCAACTGCCCGGCATGATCCTGCGTGTGAGCGACGACGGGCGATACCGCTGTCGCAACGACCGTGTGTGCGCGGTCGATGGCGAGGTTCGCCCGCGATAGCGGGCAGTCGTACGTCCCGGAAACGGCCTGGCACCTGCGGTGAGAACATCCCACCGATCGACCACCGTCGAACGAACGATCCATCCGACACCTGACGCCTGCTCCAGACGGGGGGACCCTTTGCCTGAGATGGGATTCGACGAGTTCACGATTTCGCTCCTCGTCAGCGGACCGACGCCGAACTCGGACCGGCTCCAGGACGCGCACCTGTCGCACCTCGCTTCGCTGCATGACGCGGGCTCACTCCTTGCCGCGGGGCCCCTCAGCGACCCAACCGGTGAGTTGCGGGGGCTGAGCATCCTCAGCGTTCCGGTCGACGAGGCCCGCCGGTTGAAGGAAGCCGACGAGGCGGTACGCGCAGGCGTCTTCTCGGTTCGCGTGATGCCGTGGCAGATCCCCGCCGGCGCGATGTCGTTCTCGCGAACGTTCTTCCCGCGCTCGATGCGGGACGTCATGGGGCGTTAGACGAAGCTTCGGAGAACCAGCCATGGCCACGTGGACGGACGAAGAGCTGACTGACCTCGGAGGTGCTGGCGAGCTCGAGATCGCGCCGATGAGGCGCGACGGCACGCTTCAACGCCCTCGGATCATCTGGGTCGTCCGACATGGCAACGACGTCTACGTCCGCTCGGTGAACGCCGGACGGCGCGTGGTTCCAAGGCGTGGAGGCGCGACATGCGGCCGCATCACGGCCGGCGGGGTCGATGCAGACGTGGTGTTCGAGGAGGCCGATCACGACCTGGACGACGAGATCGACGAGGAATACCGGCGCAAGTACGGCCGATCATCTTCAGCCGTCGACCACATCACGAGCGCGAAGGCCCGAGCCACGACGATCCGAGTTGTGCCCGCTTGAGGGCAAGCTCATCAGGAGGCTCGTTGGCGCGAACGATCGCCTGGACGCGGGCGTGCCGGGCCGTCTCAGGAGCCGAGTCCAACCGTCGTGGGCGCGTCGCGAATCCAAGCGACGAGGGGTTCGACCACCGCTCTTGCGTCCTGGCTGACGCCCCTGAGCGTGTTCGAGGCATACGAGCGCTGGAACTCCAATCCGACGTAGACAAGCCCAACATGCGTTGACGAGATGCCGCCGACGTGCAGGGGAGCCTGATCCTTGTCGAGAGCCCCGAGCTCTCGCAGGTAGTGCAGACTGGGCCGATATCCGGTGGCGAGGATGATCGAGTCGACCCGTTCCCGTTGGCCGTCGCTCCAGACCACCCCCTCTTCGTCGAGCGCGACGAACATCGGACGTCGATCGACTCGGCCCTCGGCGAGCGTCTGCTCGAACCCGACGCTGTCGGTCACGACGCTGCCGCCGGTGATCTTGCTCAGCCAAACCGCCGGCAAGGTATCGAACCCCGTCTTGCGAAGCCAGTAGTGCACGTCCTGGCCGCCCAGCCGTTGCGGGATGAACCGCACGGGGTGGCGTGTGGCGATCGTGACCGCCGCGACCGGCGCGAGTTCGTTGGCGACCTGCGCCGCGGAGTCGCCCGCACCGACGACGATCACCCGCTTGCCGGCATACGGCGTCGGGTTGCGGTAGTCGGCCACGTGCAACAGCTCGCCGGAGAAGGATTCATCATTCGGGAACCGCGGGCGATATGGGTTGGAGAACGACCCGCTCGCGGCCACGATGCCTGATGCGGGCAGTTCACGTCCGTTCTCGGTAACGACGAGGAACCCCTTTCCGTTCTGCCTGATCGTCTCGACACGCGTTTCGAGCTGGATCTCGACGTCGAGCTGGGCGGCATACCGCTCGAGGTAGTCGCTCACCTCATCACGACCCGGGTAGTGATCCGGCGCGCCAGGAAAGGGCATCCCCGGCATCGAGCTGTACGCAGCCGGCGAGAACACGCTCAGGCTGTCGTAGTAGCGAGGCCATGATCCGGCTGGACGGTCGCTCGTCTCCAGGATCATCGTTGGCATCTGCAGCTCCTGCAGCGCGCGGGCGGCCGCGAGGCCCGACTGGCCGCCACCGACGACGATCACTAGGTGAGGAGAGCTCCTGTCTCGAGTCTGACTTCGTCTCATCGACGCATGTCTCAATGACCAGACGGGCCGGCGATAGCGTGCGCATGCGATCAAGCGTTTGAACCACGCTGTCCTCGACGTCCGTGACCATCGGAATCGTCGACTTCCAAGAGCGCGGACCCTCGCTCTCTGATCGCCGGCACGCCTCCGCGCTCCGGACACCTTGCGGTCTTCTCGCGCCTGTTGACGAACGACCACGACTCGGCGGCTTCGGATTGGGGCTCCGCGGGCCATCGCGGCCGGGCGGGCGCCGTCGGGCTCTACCACCATCGCCTGGGGTGGACGCGCTGCGGAACTCGAGCGCTTGGCTGTGCGCTCGAAGCCCACGGCGCACTCGCCGGTATAGCGCCACGGTCGCGTCGTAGTGCGCAGTACGCACTCGCGACGGCCGGCTCGGGCTCAATCGCGATGGGTGTGCCGGCGGACCTGCTCGATGGGTGACTGGCTCGAGGCACGGAAACGCGTTCGTCGGCGCCGCGCCTCGCGCGCGAGCAGGACGTTACGGCGCCGCACGTGGGCCGACGTCGACGGTCCGTCACGGGGAGCATCTGTTCGCCTCCCGGACGGGGCGATCGAGCGTTCGTGACTGGTCGAGGCCGAACTCGAACTCCGCTGTGTAGTCGTAGCCTTGCTTCCGAGTTCGATGGCGACCTCGCGAGATAGGGTAGTCGTCGCCCCGCTCTACCTACGGTCCGGCACGCGCACATGTCGGCGGACTCCTGGGCTGGCCTCGAACGGGATCATCGTCTCTTGGAAGCGAACCCATACGTGTAGCCGTCCAGCAAGCTGTAGGCGTGCACGGCTCCCTGAATGGGAACCCCGCTTCCCGCAGGCATCCCATCGTCGCGTTGTGATGGTGGCGACTCGCCGGTCCGCGGCTGCAGGCGCGTCTCCATCAAACCGACCGCCCACGGATGGCGTTGGAGGGCGGCGCGCGCCGAGACCCCGCGCTCACGTAACTCGTGCCTCCGACGACCCCCGGTGGCTGGGGGATACATCTCCGCGAAGACGACGTCGACCATGCCGTCGAGGAGGTCCTCCTTGTTTGCGACGTGCCGATAGAGCGCCATCGTGCCGGCCCCGAGCTACTCCGCGAGGTTGCGCATGCTGAGCGACGGGAAGCCGCCTGCATCCGCGAGGGCAACGGCGGCCTCACGATCCGTCCCTGCTCAGCGGCGCCCGCGGGGTCGCGTTCTGATCCTTCTGAGCCATATGTGTGTGTCTCCTCTTGACATGCGTACGCTGTACGCAATACCCTACCACAACAGGTGCGTACGGTGTACGCAAGGTAGAGAGGGAGACGCGTGTGGACTCATCCCGGAGAACTTCGTTACTGGCAGGGATCTTCTTCATCCTGACCTTTGTCGCCTCGATCCCTGCTGCGCTGTTCCTGTACAAGGCGTTCTCGACGACGCGAACTTCGTCGTCGGCGCGGGAGGGGACACCCGCGTGTACGCGGGCGCGTTCCTCGAGGTCATCACGGTCATCGCGAACATCGCCACAGCGGTGGTCTTGTTCCCTGTCCTCAAGCGGGCGAGCGAGAGCGTCGCGCTCGGTTACGTCGCAACCCGCATACTCGAGTCGACGCTGATCGTCGTCGGTCTCATCAGCCTGCTCGCCGTCGTGACGATGCGCATGGATTTCGCCGGCGCCGCCGGTGCAGACGCGGCCCTGTACATCACGGTCGGCAAGTCGCTCGTGGCGGTCCACGATGGGACGTTCCTGCTCGGCCCCGCCTTCTGCGCCGGACTCGGCAACGGCATCCTGCTGGGCTACCTCATGTATCGGTCGGACCTCGTTCCGCGTCCGTGGGCGGTGCTCGGGATGGTCGGCGGCGCGATCGCGTTCGCGACCGCTACCGCGGTGCTGTTCGGTGTCTACGATCAGACGTCATCAGATCAACGCTCTCTTCACGTTGCCCGAGATCGTGTGGGAGGCTTCCTCGGCATCTACCTGACGTTCTGGGGCTTCAGGAGTGAGTCGCCCGTGCTCCGGAGTCCCGGGACGCAAGGAGTGGCTGCAACAGCGTGATCGCGGACGTCTTGTCGAGCCTCCCTATCTAGACTGCGATGGTGGCCCTCAAGATGAAAGCGATCGTGCAGACCGAGTACGGCTCACCCGACGTCCTGCAACTTCGCGAGGTCAACCGGCCGGTGGCCCGGAACGATCAGATGCTCGTCCGGGTCCGTGCGGCCTCGGTTCATGCCGACGTGTGGCATGTGATGCGCGGCGTGCCCTATGTCCTTCGGATCATGGGAGCCGGCATGCGTGCGCCGAAGGACCTCATCCCGGGCACCGATCTGGCCGGGATCGTCGAGTCGGTCGGCAGTAACGTGACGCGGTTCCGGCCCGGCGATGAGGTCTTCGGTCAGAGCCTCGTCGCCAACCTGTGGCGTCACGGCGGTGCGTTCGCCGAGTACGCGGCCGTCTCGGAGGTGAGGTTCGAACGAAAGCCCACCCGCCTCACGTTCGAAGAGGCGGCTGCGGTGCCGACGTCAGGGTCGCTCGGCGTGCAGACCGTTCGGGATGAAGGGCGGGTCCGAGCCGGACACGAGGTCTTGATCAACGGCGCGGGTGGCGCCGTCGGGACGTTCGCGGTGCAGCTCGCCAAAGCATACGGAGCCAACGTGACGGGCGTTGACGCCGCCGGCAAGCTCGACATGATCCGGTCGATCGGCGCGGATCGAGTGGTCGATTACGCGCAAGAAGACTTCACCCGGAGCGGCCAGCGATACGACGTCGTCCTCGATATCGCGGGGAACCATACGTGGCCCGAGATCAGACGCGCGATGGCCCCCGACGGGACGTACGTCTTGATCGGGCACGATCAGTACGGGGCTTCGGGCCACCGCTGGTTCGGGAGTCTGGGCCGCTTCGCCAAGCTCATCGCGATCTCGCCGTTCGTGCGGCAACTGCATCCGTTCCGTGCCGCGAAGGATCCTGGAGATCGCTTGGTAGTCATCAAGGGATTCATTGAGGAGGGGAAGGTCTCGCCGGTCGTCGACAGGATCTTTCCGCTGAGCGAGGTCCCAGATGCGATCCGCTATCTGGAATCGGGAAAAGCACGAGGGAAGCTCGTCGTCACGATCGGAGAGTGACGACACCACGATCTGACTCGCGAACCTGTCCGTCTTTGTCGGGAGAGGGCTCGCGCTCTATGGTGCGTTCAGGCCTCGGATCCGCGATCGAGACCGCTTGGGCGAGCGAAAGGCACGAGCCATGGCAGACGTATCCCTCGATGAACTCGGCCCCGTCGACTACATCGTCGTTGAGTTTCCGGCAGGGGCTTGCAACTTCACGGGCGAGATGGCGAAAGAACTGCTCGCGTTGGTCGACGCCGGGACCATCCGCGTGATCGATGTATTGATCCTGACCAAGGATGAAGACGGTTCCGTGGAGGCGATGGAGCTCTCCGACGTCGGCGACCTGGGAGAGCTCGAGGCGCTCGAGGCGCAGCTGGCCGAACTGTTGGCTGAGGAAGATGTCGAGCACCTCGCGGCCGCGATGGAACCAGGGAGCACGGCTGGCGTGCTGATCTGGGAGAACCTGTGGGCCGCGCCGTTCGCCGCTGCCGCACGTCGTTCCGGTGGGCAACTGATCGCGAACGGCCGGATCCCGATCCAAGCGATCATCGCTTCCATCGAAGCTGACGAAGCCCAGACAACCCAGGGAGGGTGAGCATGCCACTCAGAGCTGCACGTGCAGGAAGACGTGGTGTCATCGGCGCCCCCGTGGCGAAGACCGCGGTCGTAGCAAAGGCCGTCACGCCGGTCCATCGCCGGTCGCCAAGACTGCTGTCGTCGCCGCGGCCGTCACGCCCGGTCGAGGTCGCCGGCGGATCTAGCCCTCGCACCGGTTCGGTCGTCGATCTGCTCTGAGATCGACTATTCGTTGTGACCTCCGCACTCAGCGCGCGGAACGGCTCCTGGCTCGGCCTATCTCTCCAGCAGCTCGCGGATCGACTGGAGGGCCATCGGCCAGCTCTGCTCCGATACCGCTTTAGCTTCCTCCGACGGGAGGTTCCGCTCGATGACGGTCAGCTCGGTCGCGCCGCCGCGTTCCTCGAGATGCCACGTGACCTCTTGGTAGTGCTCCGGGCGATCCGGCAACCCCGACCGGTCGCTCCAGTGCGTGTGCACCAAGGTCGAGGGCGGGTCGAACCGGACGATCTCACCCTTGTCCTCGTAGGGTTGCCCCTGGTACTCGCCTCGATGGACGATCGGGCTGCCGACCTTCCACGACGTCTCGGTGTCCACGCCGAAGAACCACCGCTTGATCAGGTCCGGCGACGTCAGGGTGCGCCAGACGTCGTCGATCGGCGCGCTGATCATCGTCGAGGCATCGGTCGTGATGTCGGTCATGGTCACTGTGTGGCGAGCGCGAGCCGCGCCCGTAGCAGCTGAACATCGGCCGCTTCGCCGGAGGTATCGATCGCTTCGTCGGGCGCCCTTCCCCACAGCCAGAGGTCGACATCGGACGGGTCGCCGCCGACGGTGGCCGAAACGGCGTCGTCGGCGCCTTCGGCGACGCCGATCGCCGTCGGCTCGAGCGTCACGACCCATACGCGGTCTCCGCTGACCACGGTGACGCGCTGACCGGCACTGTCGGGGCTCGGCGCTTCGGACCAGTCGCCGGCGAGCATGATTGTCAAGATCTCATCGATGCCGTCGACGGCGAGCTCGGCGTCGAGCGGCGACACTGCCCCCGTCGCGAGCTCCGCGTCCGCGCCGTGGATCGCCGTCTCGTGCGCCATGCGCCGAGCCCAGAACCCCACCGTCTGATCGTCGGGCCACCAGGTCGGCGAGGGGTCGTCCGGCTTGTGGGAATCGAACATCTCGAGCAATCGCACGTGCGCATCGCGGAACCACTCGACGGGGTCGCGATCCGATGGCCAATCCGGAGGCCACGGGTCGGGAAGACGCTGCAGCTGCGTGCTAGCGATCTTGTGCTCGTAGACCTGCGCGACGTGACGGACGAGATCCGTCACCGTCCACCCGGGGCAGGTAGGCACGGCGGCCAGGAGATCGCGCTCGGCGGCGGCCCCCAGCCGTCTTCCGAGCGCATCGACCTGAGCGACGAACGCTTCGTATCGCACCACTTCACTCTACTGAGGCTTCGGATCAGCGTTCGAACAAGGCGCAAGCGTGACCGTACCCAGTCGAAGGGAGGATCCTCCAGGTCTGGGTTCGCTATCCGCGGAACGAACCCGCGTCCAGCTGGGTCGCGCTGGCGCCAGTCGCGCCTCTGACGCATACTCGGCCGAGCGGTGCGAGCAGGGGGGAGGATCCATGAGCGAGGAAGCGTCGCCTCGCCCTCGCTCGGCATCGGAGTCGGATGCCGAGTCGTCGGTGACCGCCAGACGGAACTGGGACCCCATCGTGTTGGGGGTCGCGATCGTCGTGCTTGCGTTGAGCACCCTGGCCGCTAAGGCAGAACTGTCCGACGCCGAAGTCGCCGTGTTCCGAGCGATCAACGAGTTGCCGCAGGGTATCCGCCCCGTGGTCTGGCCCGTCATGCAATACGGCACCTTCATCACGATCCCTGCGCTCGCGGTGATCGCCCTGCTTTTCCGACGCTTCCGCCTGGCGGTCGCCATGCTGCTCGCCGGCGTCGGCGTCTACCTTCTTGCCATCGTCGTCAAGTCCATCGTTGAGCGAGGACGACCGGCCGCCCTGCTGACCGGTGTCGAGGAACGAGAAGTTTTCGGTCAGGGGAGCCTTGGCTTCCCATCGGGACACGCCGCCGTCGCTGCCGCCCTCACCGTCGTCGTGGCTGCCCACCTTTCCGTTCGGTGGGCGATCGCTGCCCTCGTACTCGGGTTCGTGGTGCTCTTCGGCCGCATGTATGTTGGAGCCCACCTTCCCCTCGACATCGTCGGGGGTGCCGCACTCGGCGCCGTCGTGGGCAGCATCGTCAACCTGTTGATCCGCCCGCGCGCGCCGAGCCCGTCCGGAGTACAGGCCGCGTGACGGAACCCGCTCGGCCGACGACACGAGAGTAGGGTCATCGACATGGGGACTCCTTACCCCGTCGTGTTCTTGCCGGGTGGTGTATTACCCGCGGAGCCCGCGTACGCCTCACTGCTTCACGTGCTCGGTGAGCGAGTGGATGCGGTCGCGAAGGATCTCGAGGTCTACGCAGGCGATCGGCCGCCTGAGAACTACGGGCTCGGCATGGAGGGACAGGGGATCCTGCGCGAGGCAGACGCTCACGGCTTTGACCGGTTCCATCTTGTCGGCTACTCAGGAGGCGGCGCATCCTCGCTCGCCTTCGCCGCTGTGCACGGTGAACGGCTCCTCAGCTTGGCGCTACTTGAACCGGCGTGGGCGGGAAACGAAAGGTCGGAGCCCGAGGAGGCCGTGTGGCTGCGATTCCGTGAGCTGGAACAGCTGCCGCCAGATCGGTTCATGGCAGGGTTCATCCGGCTGCAGCTTGCGCCCGGCGTTGGGCCGCCGCCGCCCCCAGAAGGACCCCCACCGCCGTGGATGACCAAGCGGCCCGCGGGCATCCAAGCGTTCATCGAGGCGTTCGATTCCGGCGATCTTGACCTCGAGGCGCTGCGATCGTTCGATCAACCCGTGTATTTCGCGCTCGGCGGTCGGAGCAACCCCGACTACTACGCCAGGATGGCCGACCGATTGGCCACGATCTTCCCGGACTTCACGATCGAGACGTTCCCCGAGCGTCACCACTTCGATCCACCGCACCGCATCGAACCGGAACGCCTCGCCGGTTCGCTGTTGGCCCTCTGGGAGCGTTCCGACCCCTAGAGTCGCCGCGCCTTCCTACGCGGGCGGATCCGGGAGCAGGCCGAGCTGGTACATGGTTCCCATCATGTCGTACACACCGTAGTGCTCGGTGTTCATCCCGGCGTCATCGAAGGTGAACACGTCCATCGCACCCATCGCGAACGGCTTCCCGGTGGGCGGCATCCCAGGCATGAACCCCTCGGTGTCCGTGCCGTGCAGCGCGCTGCGGACGGCGACCTTGTTGCCCGACGCAACGACATCCTCGATCTCGATGCGCATATCGGGCGTCTGTGTCCTCATCATCGTGAACATTGCGATCGCGCCGGCCTTGTCGGCCGTGCCGCCCGGCATCGGGCTGCGCTCGACGTAGTCCTCCGACAGGGTCTTCTCGGCGAAGCCGATGTCGCCTTCGTTGAGGACCCGCTTGATCAACTCGCGGACCGTCGCAGCGTTCTCTTGTGGTGTGGTCACCGGGTCACATCCCTTCCGGGGCCGGCATCGCTCCGACCTGCATCATCATCTTCCCGATATCCATCTGCGCCCAGGTCTCCTGGATCTTCCCGTCGTCCGCGTGGCGCGAGATCTGGATCCAGTCGATGTCGATCGGCTTCCCGTTTGCCGGGACGCCGGCCCACGGGATCCCGCCGTCGTTCGTACCCGTCATACGGACGTGCGAGACGACGCGGTCGCCGTCACCGAAGATCTCGAGGATCTCCGTGCGCATGTCCGGGAAGAAACTGAACGAACCCTCGTTCGCGGCGATCGCGCCTTCAACGCCTGCAGGCACCATGTCCGCGCCCGGCGCGTGCGCGACGAAGTCCGCCGCGACATACTCGCGGACACATGTCGTAGTCACGTGCCTGATACGCCCCCTCGAGCTTCTGGACGACCTCGACGTTCCGTGCGGCGTCGCTCATCAGACCCTCCTTCTTCGGCAGACCCCCACGCTATGCCCGATCGAGCGCAAGGCGCAAGCTCGGGCTCTCGCTCGCGAAGAATTCGGATCGAGGGGATCCATCTCCGGACGGGAGCCTTGGCCTGCACGGCCCTAGATGGCGCGTCGTGACGCCGCCTCGGCTCGATCTCACGCGGTCGCAGATCCTCGCGTTCCGACGGCGTGTCGGCGCGCTCGACGAGCGGCTCCCGCGCGGTCGGCGCTCGCTGCGAGCTGCGGCGTGGGCGGGCCTGCAAGACAGCATGCCGCGAGCCGCGCTGCTGTCGATCCACGCGCGCGTGGAGGGAACCGAACCCTCCTCGTGGGATGACCCATCGCTCGTCCAGCTCTGGGGTCCCCGGTACAACGCGTACGTGGTCGCGGCGCGCGATCTCGCGATCTTCTCGCTCGGGAGGCTGCCGGAGGACGGCAAGACGAGGAGGACGGCCGACGATCTGGCCGCTCGCCTCCACACCACGCTCAGTGGCGGCAGGATGCGCTACGACGACGCCGGGCAGGCGATCGGTGTCCATGGCAACGCCCTTCGCTACGCAGCATTGACCGGCACAGTCGCGATCCGGTGGGAAGGCGCCCGGTTGCCGACCGTTTGGACTGTTCCCCCGCCTGAGCTCGATGCGCACGACGCACGCCTCGAGCTGGCACGCCGCTACCTGCACGTCTTCGGACCCACGACGCCCCCGGCCTTCGCCAAATGGGCGGGGATCGGGCGGCAGCCAGGCAGTGCGGCGTTCGACGCGCTCCGCAGGTCGTTGACGCCGGTGCGGACGCCGATCGGCGATGCGTGGATCCTCACCCGAGACGAGCCGGCGTTCCGCGGCGCCGCGGGAACGGTCGCGTCGGCACGGCTCCTCCCGAGCGGCGACGCCTACTTCCTCCTGTATGGAGTCGATCGCGAACTCCTGGTCCCCGACGCCGACCGCCGTCAGGCGCTGTGGACGTCACGCGTCTGGCCCGGCGCCCTCCTGGTCGAGGGCGAGGTGGCCGGGACGTGGCGGCGCGCGGGGGCGACGGTGACGATCGAGACCTGGCGCCGCCTGTCGCGTGCGGCACGCGATCCGGTGGTCGAGGAGGCGGAGTCGTTGCCGCTGCCCGGGATCGAAGGGAAGATCGGCGTCAGCTGGAACGATTGACCGGGCGAGGAGGGATCGTGGGCTTCATCGTGGTTCGGGCGAGCGGTGCACCGTTCGAGCGCGGGCGCGCGATCGGTCGAGGACTCGGTGAGGAGATCCAGAGGTCGCTGGCCTTCGTCGGTCGCTATCTGGAGGCGCACATCGGCACGCGAGCGCTCGATCATGTGCTCGCGCCGTACGTGGCGGCGTGCGAGGCCACCGTGCCGCACCTCGTCGAGCAGGTGCGCGGTATGGCCGACGGCGCCGAGCAGCCGTTCGCCCTGCTGATGGCGGCCAACGCGTTCGAGGAGATCTACGGGCAGGTCGAGCTCGGCGTCGGGAGCGCCGTTCCACTCGAGCGCTGCACCGACGTCGTGCTGCAGGGCGCCGATGGCCCGCTGCTGGGTCATACCGAGCAGTGGTACGCAGGCGACGAGGGGGCGGTCGGGATCGTGCTCGACGTGCCCGAGGACGGTCCGGCGTTGCTCGCACCGGTTGTGGCAGGCACGCTCCCGCTGGTCGGGATCAACGAGCACGGCGTGGCCGTGGGCGCGATGTCGCTGTCGGCGCGCGACGAAGGCATCGGCATCCCGCGAGCGTTGATCGCGCGCGATGTGCTCGATTCGCGCGACGCGGCGGATGCGGAGGCGCGGGCAACGCGATCCGGACGCGCAGGCGGGTACTCGTACCAGTTCGCGTTCCCCGACCAACCGGCCCTCGTCGTGGAAACGACCGCGCGCACGAGTCGGTGCGCGAAGCGAACGTCCACACGAACCATGCGCTGGATCGCCCGATGGTCGACGTGACGTTCGCCGCGTCGCCCGGCAGCCTCAGCCGCTACGAGCGCGCGGCGTCGCTGGCGGCGACCGTGCCGCCGACGATGGATGGGGTCGTGTCGATCCTCGCGGACCACGAGGGCGAGCCGCAAAGCATCTGCGTGCATCCGGATCCCGCCGAGGGCGACGACGCGGCAACGATCTTGTTCGCCATGGTGGCTCAGCCTTCGCAACGCTCGCTGACGATCGCCTCTGGGCACGCATGCACGGGCGTGTTCGAGACGTTCCGGCTCGACGATCTCCGTTAGGTGCCGCGATGCTCGGGGAAGAGCGATTAGGTCGACGAGCCGGCAGGGAGCTCGAGGAACGCGGCGTAACGTTGAACCGCATCGTCGAGCGATCGCTTCTGCGAGCCGGTCAGCGTGCGCGCGAGCTGCATGTCGATCTCCAGCATCCGTGGGTGTGGTCTCCGCCGCCAATGCCCGATCACTTGTCCGTCCAGAACTACGGTGTGCGTGAACGATCGCCCGGTTGGGGTGGGACCTGCGAGCCGACCGAAGTCGAGGACGTCGCGGCTCTCCGAATAGGCGATGACGTACTCGTCGTATGACTGGAGCAAGTGGGCTCGCGGTGCACCCCCCAGCGGGGCCTCGTCGGCCGGCGCCGCGCCCGATAGATACGTGCGACCGTCGAGCTCGAGGTGCTCGAGTTCGTCTCCCAACGGTTCCACGCTTTGCCGCGCATCACGCATGGTGAGGCTCGCCCACCACGCGAAGTCCTTCACGGTGGCCGGACCATGGCTGCGGAAGTACCGTCGCGCGAGTTTGACGAGCGCTTCGTCGCGCGACATGGACGGCGTGCGCGGGACCCGTTCGTCCACAAGTGCATAGGTGTGCTGCTTCCCGTCCAAGCCACCGCTACAGATCAGCAGCTCCAGCTCGCCGTGCATGATGATGTAGGCGAGACGGGGACCCTCGGCCTCCTCGCCGTGCTCGGCGAGATAGGCGCTGAGCTGCCGCCGCGTCTTCCTCCCTGCCGACAGCGCCTCGACGATGAGGGCATCGGTCCGATCGAGCACCTTCGAATCGAGGTCGAGCTTGCGATGCATCGTCTCGTTCCGCGCTTGGATTCGGGGCCGTGTGAGCTCGACCATCCACCGCAGGTCATCGGCAGCCACCAGATGCCAGGTGTCTCGCAGGACGTGGGTCCGCACGATGCGTCTCTCGGTCAATGCTCGGTCGACCCCGGCCTCGTGGAGGTCGCTGCTTCGGGCGCCGATGGACCACCTGGCGACGGGATACTCCTGTGCCTGCATCCCACCGAGGTGGCGCACGACCTGTTCCGCACTATCGGCCGGTGGGCCGACGAGGAGTTGGTTGCGGAGCCGTTGGGCGGCGATCGCGAGGCGTGGATCGTTCACGGGGGGATTAGGATAGGCAACTCTGCCAGCCGATCCCGTCAGGGGGGCGTGGTCGCGCTGCGTGGGAGGGGAGGGCACCATGAAGCGTTTCGAGGAAAGCATCTCGATCGACGCACCCGCCGGTCGTGTCTTCGACTACGTCTCCGATTTCACCCGTCATGGCGAATGGGGGGGCAATGGCCTCGAGGTCGCGAAATCGAGCGACGATCCCGCGGCGGTGGGTGCCACGTACTCCACGACGGCGAAGGCATTCGGCACGCAACGCGAGCAGAGCACCATCACCGAGCTCACGCCCAACACCGCGTTCGCGTGGGACTCCAGGGGCGCGCTGGGGCGTGCCCATCACTGGTTCGCACTTGCCGATGCGGGCGGGTCGACGACCCTGACGAAGGGCGCGCAGATCGTCGAGCCGAAGTTCCTCGCGAAACTCACCAGTTGGAAACTGTCGAAGGACATCCCGGCCGGCATCCACAGCGACCTCGCCAACATCAAGACCCGCGTCGAGCGATCGGCGAGTGACAGCGACGGGTCTTAGCTCAGGAACGTCAGGACACTGTCCGTCGGCATCGCACCGTGGCCGGCGTTCGGCACGACACAGAGCTGCGCATCGGGCAACGTCCGGAACATCTCCACGGCGTGTTCCAGCGTGACGATGTCGCGGTCGCCAACGATGACAAGGGACGGTGCACCGATGCGTCGCACCTCGTCGTGCGTGAACGCCGGCTCGGTCTTCCACATCGGCAGCAAGCGACCGAGGACGACGGGCCAATGGTCGGCGCCATCGGGGGACAGGCGCGCGTAGGTCTCAGGGGCGGTCTCGGTGGACGGATCGAGGGTGCGCGCGTACTCGATGTTCTCCTCGGTGTAGCCGTCCGTGCGCGTGTTCGATCCGGTGACCACCAGTTTCGTCACGCGCTCGGGGTGATGCAGCGCGATGTCGAGACCGATGATGCCCCCGTCGCTGAAGCCGAGGATGGCGACGCTGTCGATCGAGAGCTGATCCAGCAACGCCACCGTGTCCTCGGCCATGTCGTGGTAGTGGAACGGCCGGTTCACGTCGTCGGCGGTTCGCCCGTGACCCATCTGCTCGGGCGCGATCACTCGGAACACTGACGCGAAGGACGGGATCCACGCATCGGGGATCGACGTCCGCCCCGCCGTGGAGAAGCAGCAACGGTGGGCCCTCACCGTGGATCTCGTAGTACATCTGCAGCCCGTTGACGTCTGCGTACGCCATGTCAGCCGGCGCCGCTCGCGGCGGCCTGCGCACCGGCCGGCGCCCCGTGGCATCGCTTCCATTTGTTCCCGCTACCGCACGGGCACAGGTCGTTGCGGCCGCGCTTCGCGTCCTCCGACGCGTACGCGGCCATCAACTCCGCGGGGGCTCTGTCGGCTCGCAGGAGGGCGCTCATCTGCTGCATCGCCGGCGTCACGTGGTGGAAGAAGTCTTTGTAGCTCGGGACACAGATAGTGCTGGCCCTCTTCTCCGTAGGGCGAGGTTGCGAAGCGGTCCTTCGGGCAGCCGCCGTTGCAGGCGAACCGCACGTCGCAGTCCAGGCAGTACTCGGTGAGCGTGTCGAACTTGTCCTGACCGAACTTCTGTTGTTGTGGCGACACGATCAGTTCGAGCATGTGCTTGTCCTTGATGTTGCCCAACAGGTAGTCGGGCTCGACGAAGTGATCGCAGGAGTAGAGATCGCCGGTGTGCTCGATCGCGAGCTGCAACCCGCACGTCTCCGCATGCACGCACATGCCGCCCGGTTCCCCGTAGAAATTCGCCAGCGCCGTGTCGAACATCTGCACGTACACGGTGCCGATGTCGTGGCGCACCCACTCCTCGAACACGTCGATCATGAACCGCCCGTATTGCTCCGGGCCGACCGAGCGATGGGTGACGAGGTCGCCCTCCTGTTTGTAGAGCGGCCGGCCCTTGACCCCGTCCCCCATCCCGAGTCGGTGATCTCGAAGTTCTCCCTCGGTGGCTCGCTCGATGATCGGGATGAACTGGATGAACGTGGCACCCCAGCTCGTCTCGGAAGAACGTGTACACCTCGCGGCCGTGGTCGCCGTTGACCGCGTGGATCGTCGTGAGCACGTTCCAATCGACCTGGTGGCGCTTCAAGACGTCGAGCCCGGCGATCACCCGGTCGAAGGTCGGCTTGCCGCCCTTGTCGACGCGGTAGGCGTCGTGCATCTCGCGAGGACCGTCGATCGAGATCCCGACCAAGAAGTTGTGTTCCTTGAGGAACTCGCCCCACTCGTCGTCGAGCAGCGTTCCGTTCGTCTGCATCGTGTTGAGGATGTGCTGGCCGGGATTGGCGTACTTCTGTTCGAGCTCGATCGATCGGCGGAAGAAGTCCAAGCCCATCATCGTCGGCTCGCCGCCTTGCCAGGCCACGACGACCTCCGGGGATTGCGCGTGGGACTCCAACAACTGGCGGATGTAGGTCTCGTGGAGCTCCTCGGCCATCCGGAAACGGCTGCCCGGGTAGAGCATCTCTTTGGACAGGAAGAAGCAGTACTCGCAGTCGAGGTTGCAGATCGCCCCGGTTGGCTTCGCCATCAGGTGAAACGCAGGAGGGGCTCCCGGCACCGTCAGCACCGACCCAGCGCTCATGACATATCCGCTTTCGTTCTCCTCGTGTCCGTCTCGTGGTACTCGGCCAGCAGCCGTCGCTCCTCGTCCTTCTTCGGGAACAGGAAGAACACGAGGGCGGCGCCGAGCAGGATCGGCGACGATGCCGGCCGTGTAGGCCCAGTCGGCGCCGTGCGAGGAACGACGTCTTGGCCGCCGCGGTGATCTGCGTCGCGTACTGCGGGTACTGCTGCGCGACGGCCTCCGCGCTCGAGAACGACTTCGTGAGCTGTGTCTGGACGCTCGTCGGTGACCTGCGGCTTGTTCGGCGACGCGCGCGATCGCCGGCGTGATCGCCGCGGCGTAGCCCGGCGGTCAGCAGCGCGCCCGAAGATCGACTGCATGATCGCGCCGCCGAGGTCGCGCTGCAGGTCGGCGGTGCCCGACGCCATGCCCGGCGCGCTTGACCGGCACCGAGCCGGTGAGCGAGTGCGACGCGGGCGTGCCGGCGAACCCGACGCCGATCCCGACGAACGCGTACGCCGAGGCCGACCTGCCAGTACGGGATGCCCTCCTTCCACAGCAGCAGCATCGTGAGGAAGCCGAGGAGGCAGAAGACGTAGCCCGACGAGCAGCGTGAACCGCGCGCCCCGCGCCTCGACGAGCTTCGCCGAGCGCGGCGCGACGAGCACCATGAAGAACGCGGCCGGCAGGATCGCCGCGCCGGCGTCGAGCGTCGAGTAGCCGAGCACGTTCTGCAGGAACTGCTGGCCGATGAACATCGCGCCCATCAGCGAGCCGAACACGATGATCCCGGCGCACGCGGCGACCCAGAAGATGCGCCGCGCCGGCGACGTGCAGGTCGTACAGCGGGTTCGCGCGCGCGGCGCTGCCGGACGAAGAACGCGATGCCCGCGGCGAGCGCGATGACGGCGAGCCCGAGCGACGAGCGCGCCCTCGTTCGGGCACCGGCGCGAAGTTGATCGCGAGGATGAGCGCCGCCGACCAGCAGCGACGGACAGGATGCCGCCGAGGTTGTCGACCGGGTCGGTCGTCTCGTTGACGTGTGCCGGGACCGAACCGATCGCCATGCACGAGCGCGATCGACCGCCAGCGGCAGCGTGATGAGGAACACCGAGCCCCACCAGAAGTGCTCGAGCAGCAGACCGGCGAGCAGCGGTCCCAGCGCGGCGATCGCGCCGCCGAGTGCCCGACCACAGCGCGATCGACTTCGTGCGCGCCGGCCCCGACCACAGCGCCGTGATCAGCGCGAGCGTCGTCGGGTACGCCATGCCGGCCGCGAGCCCGCCGACGAGCCGGGCGACGAACAGGACCCCGTCGGTCGGCGCGTACGCGGCGAGCAGGCGACGCCGGGATCGACAGCGCCGTCGCCGAGGATCAGCATCATCTTGCGCCCGTAGCGATCGCCGAGCGCGCCGAGACACAAGCACCGACGCCGGCGAGCCCGAGCGAGTAGCCGACCGCGATGAGGTTCGAGCGCGGTCTGCGAGGAGTCGAACGCCTTGCCGATCGTCGGGCAGCGCGACGTTGGCGACCGCGAGGTTCAGGTTGGCGACCGCGGCGACCAGGATCAGCGCGATGAGAACGAGGCCGCCGCGTTTCGGCGCCGAGGACGGGGCGGCTTCGACGGCGTCTGCAGGATCCATCGCTCGCCCTCCTCCCGATCAAACGCCTTCGAGCGCTTCCAGTCCTCCCGTTCGGATCGCAGCCACGAATTCCTTGTGGTCCTGCTCGTTCTGATCGGCGTACCGCTCGGCGAATACGGTCATCGAGCGATCGAACCGGTCGCTGTTCCCGAGATAGGAGGCGATGGCCACCGGATCGCCGGATCGCGCGTGCGCCCGTGCCAGCGTCCATCCGCACGCGCCGGCGTAGTAGTTCATCGCAGCGGGGTCGTACGCGTCGACCAGCGCCGAGCCCTTCATGTCACGCAGTTGCCGCCAGTAGTAATACAGGTCCTGCTCGACGCCTTTGGTCCAGCCCAAGAAGATGTCGCTGGCAGCCTGCATCAGACGCTGACCCTGGACGACACGCTCGCCGGGCTGCCGGAAACGGCTCTTCGGGAGATAGCCCTCGAGCACCGACGTGGTCGCCTGCTTGACCTGCAGGAACAGCGGGTCGCCGCTATCGCGTCCACGGAACAGCGCGATCCAGGCCCGGGTTCCGACGCTGCCCACGCCCACCACCTTGCGCGCGATGTCGACGAGCTCGAACCGCTCGAGGAGCTGGCGTCGATCGTCGGCCAGCGTGGAGCGGTAGGCCCGCAACAGCCCGTGCACCATCTTCTCGACCTGCTCGACCGAATAGCCTCTCTCCTCGGCGAGCTCACGCACCGGGACGACCACGGGCGGGTCGCTGATGATCCGTTGCTCGCCGTCGTGGACTTCCACGAGCTTCGACAGCGCTTGCAAGCTGTCCTTCATCTTCGCCTTCTGGAGGTTCTTGGTTGCTTGTTTCGCGAGCTTGGGGTTGAGCGCTCCAGCCTTCGCGATCCCTTGAGCCACGACCTGCTCGGCGTCGAGGCGTGAGTACCACACGTCCAGAGTTCGCTTGTCGGCGAACTCGGCCATCGCCGTCCGGTAGCTGGCGGCAGCCGCCGCGGCAGCAGCTCGTGCGTCGGACGGCTTGAAGCCGTTCGACCTGCCCGCGATCACGAAGCTCGCCGCGAGACGCGCCAGATCCCATTCGAACGGCCCCGGGAGCGTCTCGTCGAAGTCGTTCAGGTCGAAGAGCAGGACTCGCTCAGGTGAGGCGAAGGCTCCGAAGTTCGACAGGTGTGCATCGCCGCAGAGCTGCACGGTGAGGCCGGCCACGGGGATCGAGGAGAGATCGGCTGCCATGATTCGGGCCGCCCCCCGATAGAACGTGAACGGGGATGCCATCATCCGCCCGCGACGCAGTGGCACGAGATCGGGCTCACGCGCCGTGTTCTGCTCTTCGAGCAGCCCGACCGGGTCGGGGCGATCGGAGGCCGGGCGCCAGGCTTCGAGTGAAGAACGAGGTGTCCGTTCGCGCGCGGCCTTGCCGGTCGCGCGTCGTTCATCGAGCGTCGGGTGCTTGACCTGGGTCGCCATCAGGGGACTCCTTCCGTCGGGGGTCCGGTCAGCCTACGACGCAGGAGACACCATCGGGCTCCGCCCGTACCCTCGGGGAAGCCCTACCGCGGGAATGCCCGCGGCCCTTCCGGTTGTACTGCGTACCGGGCGAATTACAGGAGGCGCGATGAAAGCGTTGGCGTTGGAGTCGTTCGATCAGGCGGCGGCGATCGGGGAGGTCGCCGATCCCGAGCCCGGGCCGGGCGAAGTGCTGGTGCGTGTCGCCGCCGCGTCGGTGAACGCGTTCGATATCGGGGTCGCGGCCGGAGCGATGAAGGAGTTCATGTCCTACGAGTTTCCGGTCGTGATCGGCAACGATCTCGCCGGCACGGTCGTGGCGGTCGGCGGAGGGGTCGAGGGGTTCGCGGTCGGCCAGCGCGTCTTCGGCATGATGGGCATGAAGGGCGTGCTTCACGACGGATCGTTCGGCGAGCTCGCCACCCCACAGGCTCCGTCGATCGCGATCGCGCCCGACGGATTGTCTGACGCTGACGCCGGTTCCCTCGCAGTGGCCGGCACGACGGCGATGAGTGCGATCGAGGCGCTCGACGTGGGGGAGGGCGATCGGGTGCTCGTCGTCGGCGCAACGGGGGGCGTCGGCACCTTCGCGATCCAGCTCGCGGCGCTCCGAGGCGCACACGTGATCGCCACCGTGCGGCCGGGTGACGAGGCGTTCGTCACCGATCTTGGCGCGGCCGAGACGCTGGACTACACCACCGATCCGAACGCCGCCCTTCGGGAGCGGTACCCCGATGGGCTCGATGCTGCGCTCGACGCCGTGAACCGTGACCAGGCGGCCTTCGTGACGCTCGCAGGGCTGGTGTGCGACGGAGGTCATGCGACGTCGGTCGTCGGCGGCGCTGGGGACGCTGTCGATATCGGCGGGGTGATGGTCTCGAACACCGGGGGGAACCCCGGGCACCTCCGGGAGCTCGCGGACCTGGTCGTTCGAGGGTCCGTTCGGGTCGCAGTGCGGCACACGTACCCGCTGGATCAGGCCGCGCAGGCGCTGCACGACTTCGCTACCGAGCACACGCTCGGCAAGCTCGTCATCTCGGTGCCTAGCTGAGGGCCGGGGACTGCCGGGAGAAACTCAGGGTGGTGACCTTGACGGCCGATACCGTCGGCATGGTGCGCAGGTCCCTCTTCGTGGTGCTCGCGATCCTCGTGTGGGCGCCAACGACCATGTCCGTGTCGAGCGCCGCCGCCGCCAAGCCGTACCGCCCGGACGCCTGGATCAAGCTGTGCGGTCAGAGCACCGGCTGCACGATCGACCCGCTCCCGCACCCGTGGCTCGGCAAGGACGTCTACAACACGACCGGCTATCACCAGACCCATCGCGACCGGATCGACAACGGCGAGGGGATCCGCTACTGGCTTACCTTCCAGAACGACGGGACGCAGGCGGATACCTTCCGTGTGAACGGCTGCCGCGGGACGAAGAATTTCCGGATCCTTGCGGTCATCATCGGTCGGTACAAGGTTCCCGTCGGTGCGGGTTCGATCCACATCACCGACGCCTTCCGCAACGACACTGCGACGTTCGATCTCGCGCCCGATGAGCGGGTCACGATCACGCTGAACTTCATCACGGGAGATCAGTCGGTCGGGCTCACCTATCGATGCCCGGTGACGATCATCTCGCAGGGCGACCCGACGAAGAAGGACACCGTCGCGGCCGAGATGACATCGTTCTAGGCGCGACGCCGACGAACGAATCGCGCGGTGAGGGTGGCGAGCTCGCCGACGGTCGTGCCGACCATCGAGCCGACCACGACGTCGCCGGGGTAGTGCACGCCGGTGTGGACCCGTGAGTAGGCGACGGCGGCGGCGAGGGCGCGCAGCGGGACCGCCAGAGCCGGCAGCTCGCCGCCGACAGCAGCCGCGAACGCGAACGCCGACGCCGAGTGACCCGATGGGAACGACGTGGACGCGGGCATCGTGACCCACCGTGCCGACGGCACCCCCGCACCTTCACGGTCGGGTCGCTGACGCCCGCTCGCGACCTTCATCGGCAGGTTCACGAGGGCGGAGTTTGCCCCGATCGCCGCGACGCCGATCACCGCCGCACGTCGGCCCTTCGCGCCGCCCACGACGAAGAGACCACCTGCGATCGCGAGCCAGAGCCCGGAGTTGTTCGCGAGTCGGGAGAGTCGACGCAGCGGCTCGTCGAGCGTCGGCATCGGCGTATCGGCGACCGCCCGATAGATCGCCCGGTCGACGGCGCCCAACTCCTCCAGCGCCTTTGCCAGCGCCGCACGGCGCGGCGTCGGCGTGGCGGCGAGCCGCTGGGCGAGGCGCTCCTCGGGGGGTGGTGGGGCAGGCGTCGGTGTCTCGGACATGTTGCGATGCTAGCGGCTCACCGCCGGGCTCGCGCTCGCACCGATGAGGACGGAGGTGGTCACGTGCCGAGGTTGCGTGCGCGTTCGCCGTCTGCGCCGTCGAGCACCGGATAGACGAGCTGGATGCCCTCGATCCCTTTCAGCTCGACCGGACGCGGGTCGCCGAACGCGAAGCCACCGGCCTGCCCGATCAACTCGTGAACCAGCGACGAGACGACGATCTCACCGCCCGCGGCTGCGGACGCGATCCTCGCCGCGTACGCCACTGCGTGTCCGAAGAAGTCATCGGCCTCGCGGACCGTCTCGCCGGCGTGCAGGCCGATCCGGACACGGATCGGTGAGCCGGGGTCGTTGAAACGTTCACCGATCGCGTGCTGCACCCCGAGCGCGCATCCGAGCGCGCGTCGCGAGGACGGGAACGCCAGCATGAAGCCGTCGCCTTGGTTCTTCACGATCGTGCCGGCGAACTCCGCCGTGACCTCCTCGATGACATCGTTATGCGCATGGAGGACGTCCATCCATCGGTCGTCTCCGAGCAAACCGTTCAGCTTGGTTGAATCCACGATGTCGGTGAACGCGATCGTGACGGTGCCATCGTTTGACGTCGTCCCGAGGTCGGGACGGGCCGTTTGCACCGAGACCGCGATGTCCTCGACGGAGGTTGTGAGCAGGAAGCCGTACGACTCATTCGTCGCCGGCACCGAGCTGTGCCACTGCACGACCTTCCAATCGCCGTGCTCGAGGTGCAGGACAAGGGTGACCCGGTACTCCTGGACGCCGATCACCGTTTCGAAGGCCAAGACCGCGCTTGCCCAACCCACCGTTCCCTCGGCGAAGCCGCGAACGTCCTCCTTGGTGTGGAACGGGTACCCGCCCATCTCGCGCATCTGCTGGATCACGACCGCCACGGCATCTTCACCGTCGCGCCAGTGTTCCGCGGGGTCGGACCCGAACCGCTCGAACCCTTGTTGCCGTGAGCAGCGGATTCGAACGGCTTCTTCGTCGCCTTGATGCATGGCGTCGAGCAGACGAGTCACCACGTTCTGGATCTCTGGCGGAGGGCTCCATCGGCACAGTGTGGCCCGAGTCGCCCGTACGGGCAAAACGGGATCTCCCCTCAGGCGGAGGTGATGTGTCGTCGCACGCCGGCCGCAACCACGGCGGCGTCATCGCCGATCCCGAACAGGAGCGAGGATCGGCGGTTCCGCAGGAAGTGCACCCCCGCGAAGAACAGACCGGGCGCCACCGTGCTCGCGCCGTCACGCTGCTCCGGGAAACCGAGGTCATCGAGGATCCCCGGTATCTCGACCCAGCCGTAGTCGGGTCGGAATCCGCCCGTGAAGATCACGGCGCCCACACCGGCGACATCGAGCGCCGTTGGACCTCCGCTCTCGAACGGCTCGACGGTCGGGATCTCCGGCAGCGGGATCCCCTGTTCGGTGCATGTCCGCTCCACCATCGTCATGAGGTCGGCGTTCCGCGCATCGGAGAAGGCGATGTTCGCCACGAGATCGTCGTCGAAGCGGAACGAGCCGTTCGCGTAGCCACGGAACCGGCCGACGAGCCTCGCGCCTTTGCCCCGGAGCATCCGCGGGTGCAGGTCGTGGCCGCCGTGGGTGCCGCTCGCTGTCACGTTGGCCGCGAGCCGCGCGGCGGGCGAGGGAAGGTCCTCGAGGGTTTGATCCATGAATCCGCATCGCAGGATCCACCACACGATGTCGTGATCACCGAGCCGCCGAGGCGCCCAGGCGGCCTTGCCGACGGACAGGACGACCTCGCGACCGGCGTCGAGCAGATCCTCCGCGATCTGACAGCCCGACTGCCCCGCGCCGACGACGAGCACCGTCCCGCCGGGAGTCGCCGCCGGGTTCCGGTAGGTCGTCGCCGACAGTCTGGGGAGATCGGCGGGAAGGCTCTCGGTCCCCGGCGGTTCGTACGCCGACTGGTAGGCGCCCGTGCAGACGACCACGGCCGCCGCGCCGAGCGGCCCCGCCGACGTGCCGAGTTCGAACGCGCCGTCGGCCTGTGTGAGCCGGTGCACCTCGACGCCCTCGCGCACGTCGACGCCCGTTTCGCGTCGGTAGCGCTGGAGGTGGGCGACGATCTCGTCACGGGGCAGGAAGCCGTCCGGGTCCTCACCGTCGTACGGCATCCCGGGCAGATCCACGCTCCAGGCCGGCGTGTTCAACCGGAAGCTGTCCCACAGGCGCGCCCAGGATGATCCGACGCGGTCGCGTTCGAGCACGATCGCAGCGATGTCCGCGGCCGCGAGCTCGTGGGCGACGGACAAGCCCGCTTGCCCGGCGCCGATCACGACGACATCGGGGGTGGCCATCCGCTACGGTGGCCGCGGCCAGCCGCCCCGAACGATGCAGAACTCGTTGTCCTCGGGATCGGCCAACACGACGAACGGATCTCGGGATCCTCGCTCACCCAGCGGCGCACGGCGCCGAGCGCCTCGACCTCACGAGCGGCGGCCTCTTCGTCGGCCGCCCAGAAGTCGAGGTGCACCCGGTTCTTCACCGTCTTGGGTTCGGGCACCCTCTGGAAGCCGATCACCATCGAGCCGTCGGCAGCCTCGATCGTCGCCCAGTCATCGTGATCCGAGCGGCGTTCGTAGCCCGTGAACGACGCCCAGAACCGTGCGAGCGATCGCGGCTCGGCACAATCGATCACGACCTCGCGGAATCGGATGTCCGGCATCGCGTTTTCTTCCGTTCGCCCGTTAGTCCGCCTCGTATAACGCGCTGCGTGGATCGAAGAATCCGCCCGCGGGCCGCGCGTGTGCGTGCCAATGATCGGGGATCCGCCGGCGTTCGGGATCCACGTAATACCCGTCGTCGCCGTATCGGGCGGCCGCGACCCGCTCGAGGTGCGACACCAATATCGCCTCGGTGTGCGGGTCGGGGAGTCCGTGCGTGCGCCACACGATCATCGGCGTCATGCACACGACGCAGTCGCTCACCCAGCAGTCGTCGTCCTCGTAGAGCCACTCGGTCAGACGCTCGGCGTCGCAGAGCTGGCACGGATCCGTCACGAGCATCCCGTTCGGTCCATGGTGACGGTGTCGCCCACCTCGACGCCGTGATCGGCGAACCACCCGGCGTTGGCTTCCACCGCGTACACGTATGGCGCGTCGGCTGCGTAGGTCTTGCACGGATCCGCCGCGCACGGTGTCATCTCACGGATCGTCACGACGCGTCCATCCTCCCCGACGAACGCGATCGACAGCGGGATCAACGTGTCCTTCATCCAGAACTCGCCGGTCGTGGGGGAGGGCCAGACGAAGGCCATCCCGCGGTTGGGGGGCAGCGACGCCACGCCCATCAAGCCGCGCGCTCGGCTGGCATCGTCCTCGGCAACGTCCACCCTCAGGGTTGCGTTGCCCGCCCGCACGATGGCGGGCTGCGACGGGCAGGAGCCGGGCGTGGCCGTGCCTGCGCTCGAGCAGGCGACAGCGAGAATGGCGACGAGGGCGAGGACGCGACGCACAGAACCATCATGGCGCACGGCCGGGTCACAGACCGGTGATCGCGTCGCCGAGGAGCTTCACCCCGAACACGAGCAGGATCACCGCCATGACGGCCGCGTTGTTCGCGATGAGCCAGGTGCGCACGCCCTCGAGCGTCGCCGCGCCTCGGTCGCCGGTGAACACCCGGTAGAGAACCGCGATCGCGACCGTGCTCGACGCAACGGCCGTGTAGAGCGCGATCACGAGCGCCGTGTCCGCCCCGGAGAGCGCCGCGGGTGCCAGCACCGCCGCCGCCGCCGCGTTCATCACGAGACACTTCGGATTGATGCCCGAGAGGATGACGGCGAGGCCGAAGGCGCGAAGGGGATGGATCCCGTCGACCCTCGCCATCCAACGCGGCATCGGCACCTGATCGCCGGGTGCAGGCCGCGAGCGCCACTTCCGTGCAGCGCCCGCGAGCAACAGCAGCGCGAGCGCCAGCCGGATCACGGTCGCCGTGGTCGAGGGCTCGCCGCTGGTCCCGAGATCCTGCGTCGACGCGAGCGCGGTGAACAGCGCGAGCTCCGCGGCCACCCCCACGATCCACCCGAACAGGAACGCCAGCCCGTTCCCGACCGCCCGGTGCGAGAACAGCATCGCGATAACCGCGGCGAGGGGGATCGGGCTCAGCGCGATCACCAGCGCGAAGGGGAGGATCTCGCCGAAGGCTTCGGACATGCAGGATCAGCGCAGCGGCTTGTGCGGCTCGAACTCGTCGCAGGTGTCCGACCCCCGCACGACGCCGAAGATGTACTTGCACGAACCCTTGGAGAGCCGGGGGAACATCCACTTACAGTTCCCGCACGACAACTCGGGCTTCGTGGCGGGCCGGTAATGCGCCTGTTCCTTGCTCAGACTCCAGGTCCTGGGTGCCATCGCGACCTCCTCGACGAGCATCGTAGTCTGGCTGCGCCGGACGCATTGCTATCATCGCCCGCGAGCCGCCGGAGTAGCTCAGTCGGCAGAGCGCCTCCATGGTAAGGAGGAGGTCAGGGGTTCGATTCCCCTCTCCGGCTCCATCTAGACACCCGCGGCTGTTCGGAAAGCACCGCCGACGCGGCGGGTTCTCGCAACCTGGCGAACTGCACGGGTGGCCGCTCATCTCCTCGACTCTAGGCTGGGCACTCGGCACGGTCGAGGTGTTTCAATGGCCGCGAGCAATGCGCTGCAGGTGTTGACTCGTCGCGTTTGTATCGTCGCGCTTGTTGGCTTGGTCCTGATCCTGGCCCCGCCTACCTCGCGATGATGTGCCACAAACGCGAATCGGCGGACCAGCCTCGGAACCCGTGGGCTCCGGCACGGTCCGCCGGTTCACTCGGAAGTTTCGCTACATGCCCATCTCTTGCATCTTCTGGACATCTCGTCCATGCACCGTGAGCGCCCAGATGATGGCGATGTCCACGATGATGATCACGATGTTCCAGAACGGTTGGATCTCGATCGTGGCGAACGCGCCGATCGCGCTGAGCGTGGCTCCGATGACACCGACCGTGCGAGCGAGCACGTTGCCCGAAAAGACGGCGATGCCGGACAGCAACACGACCAGCCCCAGCAACATGTGGATCCAGCCCCACGTCGATGCGCTCTGGGCGATCACCGAATCCGTAACTGTGAAGTTGTCGGAGTTGATCACCATCCCAAGCCCTTGGATGAGGGCGAACGACCCGCCGAGGATCATCACGAACCCGGCGAAGCTGATCCAACCCACCGCACCCCTACTCACTTCTCGATCTGACATGACTTCCCCTCTCCCCACAAGCGGTATGCGTACCGCCGTTCGTCAGTTCAGGTTGCGGACTTCACACCGTTGCCGTTGTCATGACGTGACGATCATCGACCGCATACGCAACGATCAGCGCCAGCGGGAAGAAGACCAGACTGAACACGAAGAACCCGAAGAAACTGTGCCCTTTCCGACCAGCGACGCGGGCAGGCCAGAACGCAAGAGCCACCCAGATCGCAATCACCAAGAACCACATCAACCACGCACCTACCGACATCGCCAGCATCTCGAACCCCTCCCTGTGGACGACACTCGCCGCCCTCTGGTGGCAACGTACGTCTGGCCCCAATCGTCGCCTCAGTGCCGTTCGACCCCCGCTCTTCGGGTCGGTCTCTGCGTATTGCACTCAAGTTCGCTCACCTATCGATGCCCAGTGACGATCATCTCGCCGGGCGACCCGACGAAGAAGGACACCGTCGCCGCCGTGATGACGTCGTTCGAAGGGCCTTCTGGCCCGCCATCTTCGGGTCCTGCGTCGCCTGTGCTGCACTGCCCGCGGTCTAGCGTGACGACCGAGCAGTTCGCGCGCGCGGGTGAGAGGGGAATCGAGATGGCCGACACTCCGACCGACGTACTCGTCGCCGTCTACCAGGACATCGAGGCGGCAACCGCGGACTTCGATGGCCTCATGCGGACCGTCGAGGCCGGACAGGCGAAGGTTGAGGGTGCGATCCTCGTGACACATGATGCCGCCGGCGAGGTCACCGTGGTGCAACACGGCGACCACCTGGGGCGTAAGGGCCTCGGCTGGGGAGCAGGAGCTGGGCTCGTCGTCGGGTTGTTCGCGCCCCCGTTGCTCGGGTCGATGGTCGTGGGCGCCGCTGCCGGGGGGCTGATCGGGAAGTTCACGGATCGCAAGGTTAAGGCGGGGATGGAGGGCCTCGGCGAGAAACTCCCGCCTGGCACGGCCGGTGTCGATCACGGTGTTCGACGACGAGCACCGACTGGCGGTCGAACAGGCGCTCCCTGGTACGCCCGCGAAGTCGGTCGCGCAGACCGACAAGGAAGGCGTTCGGGCGTTGAAGAGCGAGCTGGCGACTGCCATGGGGAAGTTCGCCCAGGACCGCACGTCTCTCCCGATCCCGGATCGCACGTTCGGCGGAACGGCCGGTCGCACGCTCAAGGACTCGGTCGCAGACTGGTCGATGATCCCCGGGCCGAAAGCGCCCGAGGGTGCGCCCAATGTGCTCATCGTTCTGATTGATGACGCTGGGTTCGGCGCGATCGACACGTTCGGTGGCCCGATCAGCGCGCCCTCCTTCACTCGGGTTCAGAACATTGGCATCACCTACAACCGGTTCCACGTAACCGCGGTGTGCTCGCCGACGCGTGCAGCGCTCCTCACCGGGCGCAACCAGCACCGCGTCGGCTTCGGTTCGATCGCCGAGTATCCGGGGCCGTTCCCCGGGTACACGGCCGCAAAGCCCAAGAGCTGTGCGGGCGTTCCGCGGATCCTGAAGGAGAACGGCTACGCGACGGGCGGCTTCGGCAAGTGGCACCTCACCCCGGACAACGTGCAGGGGGCGGCCGGTCCGTTCGACCACTGGCCGATGTCGTGGGGATTCGATCATTGGTACGGGTTCCTGAGTGGGGCCGCCGGTCAGTACGACCCGATCATCACGCAGGACAACACCACGATCGGCGTGGTGGAGGGGGAGGACGGCGCCCAGTACTACTTCCCGGACGATATGACCGACAAGGCAGTGGAGTGGCTCCATGCCGTGCGGGCCCAGGATGCCCTGAAGCCGTGGATGATGTACTACTCCACCGGCTGCGCGCACGCGCCGCACCATGTCGAAC
Organism: uncultured Actinomycetes bacterium; assembly: GCA_963746995.1. Taxonomy (GTDB): domain Bacteria; phylum Actinomycetota; class UBA4738; order UBA4738; family HRBIN12; genus AC-51. Next base: position 31,531 of record CAVVDF010000004.1, on the reverse strand, counting down.
AGTCCTGGGCGGATCGGTACAAGGGGAAGTTCGACGACGGCTGGGACGCGCTACGCGATCGGATCTTCGCTCGGCAGAAGGAACTCGGGATCATCCCGCCCGACGCCGAGTTGACCGAGCGGCCCGACGCACTACCTGCCTGGGATTCGCTCTCCGAGTCGCAGAAGCGTCTGTACGCGCGGCAGATGGAGGTCTACGCGGGCTACCAGGAGAACGCCGACTGGAACGTCGGTCGCCTGCTCGACTCGATCGAGGTCATGGGCGACCTCGACAACACGCTGATCTTCTACATCTGGGGGGACAACGGCGCCAGCATGGAAGGCACGACTACCGGCTCCTTCAATGAGCTGACCTTTCTGAACGGGCTGGTGCTCGACGCCGACCAACAGCTCGAACTGATCGAGAAGTACGGCGGGGTCGAGGCGCTCGGCGGGGTGCACACCGCGCCGCACTGCGCTGCGGCCTGGGCTCACGCGTGCAACACGCCGTTCCGCTGGGGCAAGCAGGTCGCCGCGTACCTCGGGGGCACGCGCGATCCGATGGTCATCGCGTGGCCGAAGCGGATCGCCGCGGGACGGGAGATGCGCGACCAGTTCACGCACTGCATCGACATCGGGCCCACGATCCTCGAGGCGGCGGGCATCCCCGAGCCGAACACCGTTGACGGGATCGAGCAGGAGCCGATGGACGGCACGAGCTTCCTCTACACCTTCGACGATCCCGCGGCCGCCGAGCGGCACACGACGCAGTACTTCGAGATGTTCGGCAGCCGGGCGATCTACAAGGACGGGTGGTGGGCTTCATCGCACCCGACGCGTCTGCCGTGGGACGTCTCACCTGCCACGCTCGCCCAGTTCGGTCCCGAGACAGACTGGGACCCCGACCGCGATGTCGGCTGGGAGCTCTTCGACCTCCGAACGGACTTCTCGCAGGCCCACGACGTGGCCTCGGAGCACCCGGAGAGAGTGGAGGCGCTGCGGGAGCTGTGGTGGACGGAGGCCGAGCGCAACCGCGTGCTCCCGTTGATGGGTGGCCTGTCGGTGATCTACGGGATCCTGCCGCCACTGCCGACGGTGACCCGGCTGCGCTTCGCGGGCGATGTCCAGAACATCCAGCGCGGGATGACGCCTCGGATCCAGGGGCGCTCCTACGCGATCGAGGCGAAGCTGCAGGTCCCCGACGAGGGCGCCCAGGGCGTGATCGTGGCGAACGCGGACTTCATCGGCGGCTTCTCGCTCTGGGTCGACGAGGGCGGATTGCTTCGGCATACGTACTCGTTCCTAGGCGTCGACACCTTCAAGCAGGTGGCGAGTCATCCACTGCCCACCGGGGACGTCGCGGTGAAGATGCTGTTCGAGATCGACGAGCCGAAGCCCGGAGCTGGTGGGGCGGTCACCCTGTGGGTGAACGACGCGCAGGTCGGCGAAGGTCGGCTCGACCACACGGTGCCGATCGCCTTCACGTCGTATTCCGGTATGGACATCGGCCGGGACAACGGCCTCGTCGCCGATCTCGACTACGAGGACAAGGCGCCGTATGCGTTTACTGGCACCGTGCAGGAAGTCGTGTTCGACCTGAAGCCTGCCGGGGTATCGAGCGAGCAGGCGCTCCACCAGCACGCGGCGCACCACGCGGTGGCGGCGGGCGTGGCGGGCTAGGCGCGGCATGAACTCCAGCCGGTCGGACTCGTCCAGACCGGACACGAAGTCGACGTGCAGTCGCGTCATACCGGGAGCCTTCGCTCCGTTCTCGTGTAACGAGACGTAACGGACCAACCGAGAATAGGTCGGAACAGACGGGAACGGTGAGCACCCGATACGGTCTTTGGCCTGCGCGTTCGTGCAAGGCCGCTGGTAGACGCGTTGGCCCGGACCTGTGGTAACGAGGAGGTCAGGGGTTCGATTCCCCTCTCCGGCTCCAGAACGTCGCCGACACGCCGATGTCTCCTATATGACGACGGTCTCGCTCCCGACGATGGACCACTTGCAACAGACGTTCCGCGAGTGGGTGCGCAAGGGCATGCCGGAGCCTGCTCCGTCGTTCGAGGCGCTGCGAGACAGCTCGATGTACCTGCCTGCCGACGTGATCGAGATCCTCATCACAGAGCGAGGGTTGGTCTCCTTCTGGACATACGGGCAAGCCGTACGGCAGCTCTCGGGGGATTACTCCAGCGACGAGACTCGATAAGCGCCTGCGGTCAGATGGGCGGCGGGGGCGGCGGTTGCGCGGCCGGTGGTGCCTGCGGCTTTCGGAAGAACTCGGTTGCGTTCGGGGTGCCCCACAGGCACACGATGATGATGATGTCGAGGAGGAGCTGGAGCCACGCGAGCAGCCCCGCCGGCCCGCCGCCGACAACCTGCGCCAGCGCTCCAACGGCGGAGAGCCCGACCAGCACGGTCGTGATGATGCGGGCGACGTTGCTGCCTTCCCGCAGGGCGTAGATCAACAGGAAGTACAGCAGCCCGATCGCGAGCATGATGAACCCGACGAGTTGCAGGCTGCTGCGCGTGAGGCCGGCGTCCTCGAGGGTGATCGGATCCGGTCGGATGAACAAGAACAGCAACCCCGCGGCACACAGGAGGAACGCGCCGATCCCGAGCATCCACCCCGCGAACCGCACGCCTCCCGGCGGGGGCACCCGAAACATCGGATCCATACGAACGGAGCGTAGCCGTGAGCCCGTCCGTGCGCGAGCGACCGGTGGGGCCGAATGCGTGGTCGGTGACTCAGCCGGTCGGCGGTGGGTCAAACCCGTACTGTTGCAGCGTCGCCTGACCCTGCGATCCGAGCACAGCGGCCACGAATGCCGCGGCGGTATCGGGCACATCGGACCCTGTCACCTCGGCGATCGGGTAGGTGGCGGTCACGTTCACGTCGGTCGGGACCTCGACGCTCGAGACCGTTCCGCTCGCCGCAGCGATATCCGACGTGTAGACGATCCCTGCGTCGGCCTCGCCGCTCTTGACCTTGGCAACGATGCTCGCGTCATCCGGTTCCTCGGACACGACGTTCGCCATGACCTGTTTCTCGACGCCCGCGTTCTGCAGCATGTCCCGCGTGTAGTCGCCGACGGGGACGCCCTCGGCCCCGATGACGAGCTGAATGCCGGCGTTCGTCAACGAATCGAGGGACGTGATGTTCGCGGGGTTGTCGGTCGGAACGATGATCACCAGTCGGTTCGTGGCGAAGTCGCTGCGGTCGGTAACCCCGGGGTCGGCCTCGACCGCATCCATGGCGGTACCGCTGGCGGAGGCGAACACATCCGCGACGCCCTCGCTGGTGATCTGCGTAGCGAGGTCCGTCGAGGATCCGAAGTTGAACGTCACGTGGACCCCTGCGTTGTCCTGCTCGAACTGTGTTCCCATCTCGGTGAACGCCGCCGCTAACGATGAAGCGGCGAACACTGTCAGCTCTGTTGCGTCGGGCGTGCTGCTTGCGGCTGCGCTCGTTGATGACGAATCGCCGCCACAGGCCGCGGCGGTCACCAGCAGTACCAGCGAGATCGAGATCCTTCGCATCTGCCTCCTCCTCCAGATACGTACCACTGTGTTGAAGGCGTGCAGACTACAGCTTTCTCTGGTGTGAGGTACTCCGTTACTTGGTAATCGTCTCCCTCGGCTGTGGAACACCGAAGCTTGGGGACGAATGAGGTTTGCGCTACCCGGAACCACTGCCTATCGTCGCTGTGTGAGCGCGCGCCTGAGCCGATCCGTTGTGGCTCTCTTGACAGCGGTGCTCGTGGTCGCCCTCCCATCCGCCGCGCTTGCGCTGCCGAGCAGTACCGCTGAGGCCGGCGTCTACATGGTCGACGGGCCCGTCGTGAATGACATCGTCCTCGTCGGCGGGAACGCGTGGATCGGCGGGGAGTTCTCCAGGGTCGAGAACTCGAGCGGTTCCTCCGTTGCATCGGCCTCCGGGCTCACCGTGTTCGATGCCGCCGGACATCTGGTGAGCGCGCTCCAGAACGCCCTCCCCAACTTCGCCGGGTCGTCACCCGTCGTGTACGACCTGTCGCTCGGATCGAACGGCATCCTGTACGCGGCGGGCAAGTTCAACTATTCGGTGGGCGGCACGAGCTTCAGGAATCTGATCGGCATCAACCCCTCGAACGGGAAGATCGCGGCCACGTTCAACGCCGAGCCGCTGAAGTCCGTATTGGCGACATCCGGCTATGTCTACGGCGGCGGCACGAGGCTGTGGCGTTTCGCCCTTGGAGGGGGTTCCGCGGGCGGTTCATGGCACGCCATGGTCGGCTACGTCAACGGCAGCCTCCGTGGCCACAAGATCTCGCCCGCGTTCCGCGAGATCGAGCTGGCCTCGGCCGGAACGCTGATCGTCGTCGGTCAGTTCGATTGGATCGATGGCAGAGATGCGGCCCATGAGAAGAAGGTGGCGGTCCTCGTCAACGCCTCGACGGGCCAACCGCAGCTCGGCTCGGGGAGCTGGGCCTTGCACTGCGGCTGCGCGGCGCAGTCGGGCCCGGCATTCGGACTCGGCGTCGAGATGGCCGGAGATATCGCCTACGTGGCAGCCGGCGGTAACGACTGGGTGGGGGCCTTCCGGATCTCGAACGGCAGCCTGATCTGGCTGACGGATGTGAACGGCTCGGCGCAGGACGTCGCGATCCTCGACGGCTCCAGCCTGATCGTCGGCGGGCACTGGACCTCGATCGAAGTCAGCGGCGCCGGGGATCAGAGCGCGGGCGAATGTCCTCCGCGGAACGCGGCCAGCCAGTCGCCGTGCTGGCTCCAGCCGCGCCTCGCAGCGGTCTCTCGCGCCACGGGCTTCGCCGAGACCTCGTGGACGCCACGCGTGTGCTGCCTGTACCGGGGCATCTGGGCGACCACGGTCGGCGGCTCCACGGTGCATGTCGGGGGCGAGTTCACGAGGCTCGACGGTGAATCAGGACCCGAGCACTTCTACGGCCGGTTCAGCTGACCGACCCTGAGCGAAGGAAGGCCGGCCCGTGAGGGCCGGCCCCTTCGTTCGCTGATCGTCTACACCATCACTGGTGCAGTTCGTCGGCGCCGTTGCCACCATTCAGGAGGTCGGTGCCGCCGCCGCCGTACAGCGTGTCGGCGCCCTTCCCGCCGAACAGATCGTCGTCGCCTTCGCCGCCGCGAAGCGTGTCCGGCCCTGCGCCACCGTAGAGGTCGTCCTCTCCGGCTGCACCGCGGATCATGTCCGCTCCGGCCAGGCCGCGGATCTCGTTGTTCCCGGCGGATCCCCGGACGGTGTCGTCGAACGTGGTTCCGATCACGATCTCGACCCCCGCCAGGAGATCGTCGTCCGAACCGGTCGATGCGAATCCGTCGGCCAGATCGACGTCGACTCCAGCGGTCGCGTCCTCGAACGTGACGGTGTCGCGTCCCGTGCCGCCGGCGACGACGTCGTCGCCCTCACCGGGAGCCAGGGTGTCGTTGCCGCCACCGCCGTCGATCGCGTCGTCGCCGCCCTCGCCCCACAGGGCGTCGCGGTCGGTCGATCCGCTCAGATCGTCGTTGCCCAGACCGGCGTGCACGACGTCGTCGCCGTCACCGGCGTCGATCGTGTCGTTGCCGTCACCGGCGTCGATCGTGTCGATGTCGTCACCGCCGCTGATGGTGTCGTCGCCGGCGCCACCGTTGACCGTGTCGAGACCGGCACCTGCGCTCATGGTGTCGTCGCCGTCGCCACCCGTCATGGTGTCGTCGCCGGCGCCGCCGTTGACGGTGTCATCGCCCTCGCCAGCCGACAACGTGTCGTTGCCGGCATCGCCGTTGAGCGTGTCGTCGTCGGCGAGCCCGGTGTCGGTGATCGTGTCGTTGCCGAGGTTCCCGGAGAGGGTGTCTGCGCCCTCGCCGCCTCCGATCACGTCGTTGCCGGTGCCGCCAGTCAGCGTGTCGTCCCCGTCATTGCCGTTCAGCGTGAGGTTGTCGGAGAACGCCGCGCCGGTCCCGTTGCCGCCGTCACCACTGACGACGTCGCCGCCGCCGGCGCCGTTGACCGTGAACGCCTCGACCCCCGCGAGGGTCATGTCCACGTCGGCCGGGTCGGCCCCGTCGTCGTTCAGCCCAACGCCGTTCGCTCCGAAGGTGAGCGTGTCAGCGCCGGAGCTTCCGGTGATGACGAGCTGATCCGAGCCCGCGCCGAGGTTCACGGCGAACTCGATCTCGTCGGATGTGCCGGTCTCATCGGTGAGGCCGGGGGCGAACGCGCCACCGGACAGGTCGACCGTGAGCGTCTGGCTCTCCACTTGGACCAGCGTGTCCGCGTTCACGTTGATGAGGTCGGTATTGGCCGTCGTGGCCGTGGAGCAGGGAGCCCCGTTGACCTCGATCGCCGTCCCGTTCACCTTCAGTGTGGCGGCATCGAGGTTCGCATCGAGCGAAACCGTCACGGTACCCGCGGCGAAGCCGCAGCTCACCGCCGCGCTGGCCGGCACGGCCGTCACGGCCATGTAGAGCACGAGTGCGAAGGCCGTGCACACCGCCCCGGCAGCCCACCCGCGCAAGCCCTTCCTCCTACTCATCGCAGTCTCCTTCCTCCGCGGTGCCGCGGCCCGATCGAAGCCGATCGGGCTGCGTGGCACCCTGACGACCTCAGACTGGCGCGGCCGCGTCCACGCCGTGTCACCGCTGCGTCACGGGTTCGTCTGGTTTGCGATGTGAGATGCTTCGGAGTAGAACAGGGGCGTGAGAGAACGTTTTCCCCCCGAGGGAGGCCGCCACGGTTTGGGAGCTGTCGGAACGACCAGGGTTCGGAAACGGCAGACGAAGCCTCGGCTCCACCTCCTCGGGTCGTTCGGTGTCCATCTTGGACACGGTCGACCCTCACTGCCGCTGATCACGCAGCGTCTCGTTGCGTACCTCGCGATCCATCGCGATGTCAGTCGGTCGAGGGCGGCGGGCGCTCTCTGGCCCGAGGTCGAGGAAGCGCGAGCGCATGCGAACCTCCGGACCGCGCTCTGGCGGCTCCGCGCGGGGTCGATCGATCTGGTCGACGCGTGCTCTTCCGGGGTACGGCTGGCAGATGATGTCGTGATCGACCTGCGCCGGGGCGAGGACGTCGCGTACGGCATCCTGGACGGCTCGCTCGCCCCGACCGAAGGGTTCGCAGCCGTCGAGCTTCTGTCGGCAGATCTGTTGCCCGACTGGGAGGAGGAGTGGCTCGTCTTCGAGCGGGCGAGGTATAGCGAACTTCGCGCCCACGCCCTCGAGACGTTGTGCGAGCGGCTCACGGCGGACGGTGAGCACGCGCTCGCTGTCGAAAGCGGGATGCTGGCGGTCCAAGCCGAACCCCTGCGCGAATCCGCGCATCGTTCCGTGATGCGCGCATACCTCGCCGAGGGGAACCCGGCCATGGCGATGCACCAACTCCGCGTGCTGGAAGAGCGATTGGGAGAGGAGCTGCAGGTGGAGCCCTCGCTTGCGACGCTCGAGCTCGCGATGGAGGTGGCTGACGCAGGCCCGTCGGTTGCGCCCGTCCCCTAGGAGCAGTCCCGGCCTCGTGCCGTGGCGACGGCCGTTCCCACAGGTAGACTGGGCCGCTGCGGCGGCGGGGTAGCTCAGAGGTAGAGCAAGCGGCTCATAATCGCTGTGTCGCGGGTTCGAGTCCCGCCCCCGCTACGGAAGCCAGAACCCGTCGGATCGCATCAAGGAGCAACCGAGATGGCCAAGCAGAAGTTCGAGCGCACGAAGCCCCACGTGAACATCGGCACGATCGGGCACATCGACCACGGCAAGACCACCCTGACCGCCGCGATCACCAAGCGCCAGGCCGACAAGGGGCTCGCCGACTTCACCCCCTTCGACCAGATCGACAAGGCCCCGGAGGAGCGCGAGCGCGGCATCACGATCGCGATCGCCCACGTCGAGTACCAGACCGAAGCCCGCCACTACGCCCACGTCGACTGCCCGGGCCACGCCGACTACGTGAAGAACATGATCACCGGTGCCGCCCAGATGGACGGGGCGATCCTGGTCGTCTCCGCCGCAGACGGCCCGATGCCCCAAACCCGCGAGCACGTGCTGTTGGCCCGCCAGGTGGGGGTCCCCTACATCGTGGTCGCCCTCAACAAGTGCGACATGGTCGATGACCCGGAGCTGCTGGACCTCGTCGAGCTCGAGGTCAGGGAGCTGCTCAGCTCCTATGAGTTCCCCGGCGATGACGTCCCCGTGATCAAGGTCTCTGCCCTGAAGGCCCTCGACGGCGACGAGACCTGGGGCAACGCGATCGATGAGCTGCTGAACTCGGTCGATACCTACATCCCCGAGCCCGTCCGCGACGTCGACAAGCCCTTCTTGATGGCGATCGAGGACGTCTTTTCGATCACCGGGCGCGGCACCGTGGTCACCGGCCGCGTGGAGCGCGGGGTCTTGAAGAAGATGGAAGAGATCGAGATCGTCGGGATCACCGATACCCGAAAGACGACGGCGACCGACCTCGAGATGTTCCGAAAGCTCCTCGACGAGGTGCAGGCAGGGGACAACGTCGGGGTGCTGCTACGCGGGATCGACAAGGACGAGGTCGAGCGTGGCCAGGTCCTCGCCAAGCCCGGCTCGGTCACCCCGCACACGAACTTCGAGGCCCAGGTCTACATCTTGAGCAAGGAAGAAGGCGGCCGGCACACCCCGTTCTTCAACGGCTACCGGCCCCAGTTCTACTTCCGCACGACCGATGTGACCGGGACCGCGAACCTGCCCGGTGGCGTCGAGATGGTGATGCCCGGGGACAACGTCGAGATGACCGTCGAGCTGATCAACCCGATCGCGATGGAAGACGGTCTGCGCTTCGCGATCCGCGAGGGTGGCCGCACCGTCGGCGCCGGCCGGGTCACGAAGATCCTGAAGTAGGTCTGACGGAGCGACGCGATAGACCGATGAAGTAAGGAACCCACACATGGCCAAGAAAGAGGGCAACCGCCCCAAGATCACGCTCGCGTGCACGAACTGCAAGCGTCGGAACTACAACACGGTGAAGAACCGTGTGAACGACCGGGATCGCGTGGAGTTCAACAAGTACTGCCGCTGGTGCCGGACACACACTCTGCACCGCGAGACGCGCTGATCCGCAGCGAACGCTAGACGACACGCTCGAGGCCGCCGGGGTCGGCGGCCTCAAGCGTGTCACGACCCGGCGAGGCAAGACCGGGAGGGGTGGCCTTGCCGAAGCGGATCGCGGCGATGACGGCGTCGGTCTTCGAATGGACGCCGAGCCTCGTGAGGATGTTCTGTGTGTGCGTTCGCAGGGTGTGCCGCGACATGCCGAGGTCCTCGGCGATCTGCTCGGAGGACTTGCCGTCGGCGATCGCCTGCAGGATCTGGAGCTCGCGCGGGGTGAGCCGCTCGACGCGGCGCTGCAGCTCCCGATCGCGGTCCGATCGGGCACGCTCGACCTGCAGGACGCGGTTGATCTCTGCCGGACGGTGCAGCGGCTCGCCGCGATAGGCCCGGCGGACGGCGCCGGCCACTTCGCCGATCGGGGAGGTCTTCGCCAGGAGCCCCCGGGCACCGGCCTGGATCGCGCGGGCGAGGCTCACATCGTCCCCCTCGCCCGTCAAGATCACGATGGCCGCCTTGCCGCCCTCGGTCCGGATCTTGCGGGTGGCCTCGATCCCGTCCGTGCCGGGCATCCGCAGATCCATCAAGACGACGTCGGGCTCTTGCTCGAGCGTGACGGAGACGGCGTCCTCGCCGTCGTCGACCACCTGAATGACGGTCAGATCTTGTTCCTTGTCGAGCGCGATCTGCATCGCTTCGCCGAACGACCGATGGTCGTCGGCGATCACGACTTTGATGGGATCGGTGCCAGCCATGACGCGGATGGTAGGACGTGTAGGGACCGGAACCTGGTAACCAGGGTGACCGATTTCGCATGTCCCCTGAACGGCCGACAGCGTCTGCTGGAGTACCGTTGACGGGTTCCTCGGCTGCCCCGTAGCGTCGCGCGCGATGAACCCAAACGCCGAGGGAACGGTCTATCCGGACGTCCCGTTCGTCGTGGATCCGGCGCGGGTGGCCGCTTTCCGCGAGGTGTTCGGGCAGACCGAGGGCGTGCCGCCGACCTTCCCGACCGCGGCCGAGTTCGCCGTGTTTCCCCAGGTGATCGGGGACCCGGCGCTCGGCCTGGACTTCACACGCGTGACCCACGGGTCGCAGGAGTATGCATACGAGCGGCCGCTCGTTGCGGGGGAGACGCTCACGGTGCGGGCGCGGATCGAGTCGGTCAAGACAAAGGGCGCGAGCGGATTCCTGACGGTGCGGATGGATCTGCTCGACGCCGGCGGCACCCTCGTCTGCACGGCACGATCGCAGATGGTCGAACGGTCCGCGGATGCTTGAGGTCGGCGACGAGCTGCCCGAATTGGCCCGTCTCGTGACGGCCGTCGACGTGAAGGCGTACGCGGACGCGAGCGGCGATCAGAACCCACTGCACCAAGACGAGGCGTTCGCACGGAGCGTCGGCTTCCCGGGGATCATCGCGCACGGCATGTTCACGATGGGTCACATGGCGGCGGCCGTGACCGCGTTCGCGAAAGACCCTTCGGCCGTCCTCGAGATCGCTGCGCAGTTCCGGGCACCGGTCTTCATGGGGGACACGATCGTTGCGGGCGGCCGTGTGCGCTCGCTCGCGGACGGGACGGCGACGCTCGAGACCTGGGTGCGGACCGAGCGCGATGGCGAGACCGTCTGGCCGATCAAGAAGGGACGCGCGGTGATCCGCGTCGCGTAACGGTCAGACGCCGGCGTCGTCGGCCGACAGGGTCCGGAGAACCGCAGCAAAGAAGGGATCGACGTCCTCGATGTCCATGCCGAGGTGATCGGTATCGGCCACGATCATCAGGTCGGCGCCGGGGATCTCGTCCGCGGCGCGCCGGGCCTGTTCGAGGAAGTCGGCGTCGTGCGCGGCGAGGCAGAGAAGGACCGGGATCCGCCACTCGCCGAGACGCTCGCTGACCGGACCCTCCTCCAACACCGCGAGCCAGGCGGCGCGCATCGCCGCGGGGTCGGCGGCCAGGTAGAACGCTCGTACGTCGTCGGGGTAGCGTCCGGCGATGGCCTCGAACGCCTCGATCAACGGCTCGATCCGTGGCTCGCCAGGTCCGCCGAGTGCGTCGCCAACCACTCGGGCGAGGGGTCCGTCGGGGTCGATGGCGTACGGCTGTTGGCCGACGACGACGAGCGACCGGGCGCGTTCGGGCGCGTGTTCGCCGATGCCGAGCGAGAGACGACCGCCCCACGACAGACCGACCATGTGCGCCGCAGCGACGTCGATCGCGTCGAGCACCGCGACGACGTCGGCCACGCGCGTGGGCATGGCGTAGGCCACCGGATCGTGGGGTTTGTCGCTTCGTCCATGGCCTCGGTGGTCGATGACGATCGTCCGGAATCCCTGGGCGGACGCGGACAGCGCACGAGCCATCGGCGCTCGGCGAACCAGCGGAACGGGATCGAGGAAGCCGCCGAGCACCACGACGGCCGGCCCTTCTCCGAGGTCGTCCTCGAAGTACACGCGTGCGCCGTCGATCGCGTTGGTCGCGTAGGGCATCGATCACCGGTCCATGGTTGGCATCGCATCAGACTAGCGGGGGCTGCAACGACGAAGGGCGGCCCGAAGGCCGCCCCGGCGTCGTCGGTTCTTTGCCGGCTACGCGATGTCGCGACGCACGCCCGACATCGCGCGGATCGCGTCGGACATCCGGTCCACCACGATCTGCAGGTCGTTGCCGACGCCCTCGTCGACGCGGACCGACAGGCGGTCGATCTTGTGCCCGAGCACCTCGGCGACCTTGAGCATCGATTCGGCCTGCTCTTGACCCTCGCGGTGCAGCTGGTCGGCCACCTGCTGGAACCGCCCGTCGAGCGTGCCCAGCATCTCGGAGGCCATCCCCGCCTGCAGCTCCTTGATCGAGCGCAGCACCGACCGGAGCAACTCGGCGTCGAGTGCCTCGGTCTGAGCCGGCATCGACTCGGACAGGGCCGACACGCGGGAGGCGAGCGCCTCGCTGTCGGACCGTACGAGCCGGGCGATCTGCGCCATCCGCTCGTCGATGTGCTGGAGCATGCGCTCCTCGAAGGCCTGCTGGCCTTCCGCGACGAGCTCGTCGAGACCGTCGACCTGCCCGGCCGCCGCGCTCATCTTGTCGAGGTTGCGCTCCATCGCCGCGGTCTGCGCCGTCGACAGCGCGAGCACCTGCTCGCTGACGGTGCGCTCGAGCACGCCGAGCCGTTCCTCGACGACCTGGGCGAGCACGCCCATGCGCTCATCGATCGTGCGAGTCACCGAGGTCTCGTCGAACGCCACCTGGCCGTCCTCGCCGAGGACGAGGGCGGGCTGGCCCGCGGTCATCTTCTCCTCGACGAGCTTCTGCAACGCCAGGGAGTCCGAGCGCACCAGCTCGGCCATGCCGCGCATGCGGGCGTCGATCGTGCGCTCGATCGCCGCCTGCAGGTGGTCTTGGTCGCGCCCGTACAGGCCGACCTTCTCCTTGATCATGTCGAGCTCGGCCATCACGTCCTCACCCGCGACGCCGACGGCGTCGAGGACGTGCTGGGTGATGTTGTGGTCCTGCAGGACGAAGAGCTTCGCGTGCTCCTCGATCCGCTGGGCGAGCCGTCCGATCGCCTCGGCGCCGCCCTGCACGTACGCCTGCATCGACTCGACGATGCGGACCGTCTCGTTGGCGATCAGGTCGCCGTGCTCGCGCACCTGTTGCTCGAGCTGCTGGGCGATCTCGCGGTCGCGTTCGTCGAAGTGCGCGAACGCCTCCGAGATGTGGGCCTCCACCTGCTCGAGCTGCGAGCGCACCGCCTCGACGCTGTGCAGGGTGGGGGACTGCGCGATGTCGCGCACGGCCTCGGCCGTCGACTCCATCGCCTCACGGGTGCGCCGCTCGGACTCGGCCAGATCCTGGAGGTTGTCCTCCAGTCGCGCCGCGCGCATCGCGATCGCCTGGAACCGCTCGTCCGACGTCGCGATCAACGAACGGATCGCCTGATCCCGGGCGAGGAGCGACATGATGCGCTCCTGCTCGGGGCGCACGTCCTTCGCGGAGGTTCGCCACACCTCGCTGGCGATCTCCTTCATCAGACCCGTGGCGGAGTCCTCCAGCTGACGGAGCCCGTCGTCCAGGCTCTGCCGGACGGTCTCGTCCAGGCGTGCTTCGGTTTCCGTCAGCGGCGGGTCGGCCTTTGGCCAGCTGCTCGCGACGGGGGAAGAACCCACGACGAAGGAGCCCTGTGGTCTCCTGCGGCTCGTGGGCCGTATCGCTTGTGTCCATATCGACGCCTCGCTTCGTCTGGGGGGCCGCGCGCGGTCGTCTGGCGGAGCATAGGGCCCCGAACGGGCCGATTCACGTATCTGACGTGGGGAAATGCACCGCGCCGCAGCGGGGAGGCTGGCTCGCCCCCCGACGCGGGCTATACTGGGTCGCCCGAGGCCCCAGACCTCGGGGACCGGCCGCGAAGGCGCGTAGCTCAATTTGGCAGAGCACCGGTCTCCAAAACCGGGGGTTGGGGGTTCAAGTCCCTCCGCGCCTGCAAGGAGCAGCATGAACCGAGAGATGAAGCGGGCCCAGGCGAAAGCCGAGCGCCAGCAGAAGGCCGCCGGTACCGACCGACGCTCTGCGCCGCAACAGGCCTCACGGCGTGCCGCGAGCCAAGAGAAGAAGAAGCGCACCGGGGCCCGGCAGTTCCTCAAGGAGGTTCGGCTCGAGCTCAAGAAGGTCGACTGGCCGACCCGCAGTGAGCTCGTGACCTACTCCACGGTGGTGCTCGTCACGATCACCGTGCTCACGGGCTTCGTGTTCGGGGTCGATTACCTGTTCACGAAGTTCCTGTTCCCGATCTTCAACTGAGCCGGCTTTGCCGCCTGTGAAGAACCGCTCCTATACTGAGCGAACGCAGCGGGTCCGCTCCCGTTGCCCTCGTGGCCGGTCCCGGCCTCGCACCCCGGCTTCGACCCTGAAGGAACCATAGTGAACGACGAGCAGACCACCGACGACGAAGTGACCGAGGCGATCGTTGCCGCCGAGGTGTTGACCGCCGACGCCGAGGAGCGCCTCGAGACCGCCGAGCTGGTGGCCGAGGCGGCCGACGAAGCAGCGGCGGAGATGCTCGCCGACGGCGACGAGGACGACGCCGACGCGATCGAGGTCGAGGCAGGCGCGATGGTCGACGAGCTGGTGACCGAGGCCGCAGTCGAGCTGGCGGTCGCCGAAGAGCTCGTGGTCGAGGCCGCCGAGGCCGTCGAAACCGACCGCGACGAGGTGCCGATGTACGAGGCGCTCGAGGCGAGCACCGCGATCCACGAGTTCGCCGACGAGGCCGCCGAGGTGACGATGGCGGAGGCCGCCGACGAAGCGGTGGCGCTTGCGGACGCCGGCGACCCCGACGGCGCCGACGAGGTTCTCGTCGAAGCGGCGATCGACGTCGCCGTGATGGAGCAGGCCGCCGACGAGATCGGCGAGGAGCTTGTCGCCGAGGCGGCGGAGCGCGAGGAGGCCATCGTCGAGGAGGAGTACCTCGAGGAGAAGGCCGCGCAAGGCGACGGCGAGCTCCCGGTCGCGGCCCCCGAGCCCGAGGTGCCGGCGAGCGACGACCCCTTCCGTGGCCCCGGCGACTGGTACGTCGTGCACACGTACGCCGGCTACGAGAACAAGGTGAAGGCCAACCTCGAGTCGCGCATCCACACGATGCAGATGGAGGGCAAGATCTTCCGCGTCCACATCCCGATGGAAGACGTGATGGAGATCAAGAACGGCAAGAAGCAGATCGTCCAGAAGAAGGTCTTCCCCGGCTACCTGCTCGTGAAGATGGAATACGACAACGACTCCTGGTACGTCGTGCGCAACACGCCCGGCGTGACCGGGTTCGTGTCGGCCGGCACCGGCCAGAAGCCGACGCCGCTGTCCAAGCGCGAGATCGAGAAGATCCTCGTCGTCAAGAAGGAGGAGGCGAAGCCCGCCGTCCGCCTCGGCTTCGACGAGGGCGACGTCGTGCGCATCACCTCCGGTCCGTTCGCCGATTTCAACGGCACGATCTCCGAGATCAACGCCGACCAGGCGAAGCTCAAGGTGCTGGTCAACATCTTCGACCGCGAGACGCCGGTCGAGCTGTCGTTCGACCAGGTCGCGAAGGTCTAGCCGATCTCGCGACGCGCGAGCCAGCGCTCGCGCGTGATGGCGTAGATCACCGCGTCGAAGACCTGCCCGCTGTCGCGAATCTCGCCCGCATGGTCGAAGGTCATCCCGAGCCGCGCCATCACCGCGAGGCTCCGGACGTTGTCGTGATCGGTGGTCGAGATCACCCGGTCGTACCCGAGCGCACCGAACCCGTGGTCGAGCCACGCCGTCGCCGCCTCCGTCGCGTAGCCGTTGCCCCAATAGGCGTGCGCGAGTCGCCAGCCGACCTCCACGTCGTCGGGGTAGGACTCCGGGTGGTGCAGCCCGCACATCCCGAGGAACGCGCCGTCGTCTCGGCGCTCCACGGCGAGCAGGCCGATCCCTTCGGTGGCGTAGACCTCCTGCGCCCAGGCGGCGATGTCGTCGGAGTCTTCGCGCGAGAGCGGGCCGCCCAACCACCGCGCGACCTCGGGGTCGGCGTTCAGCGCCGCGTACAACGGCAGGTCGTCGTGCCGGAACGTCCGCAACACGAGCCGCGGTGTCACAAGGACCGTCGTGCCGTCCCAGTCCACCATCACTCGCGTGGACGAAGGACGCAGAACTCGTTGCCCTCCGGATCCGCGAGCACGACCCAGCTCACGTCCTCGCCCTGACCGATGTCGGTGCGCGTGGCGCCCGAGTTCGATCAATCGATCGACCTCGGCCGCTTGGTCGTGGTCGGGCGAAGATCGAAGTGGAGCCGGTTCTTCGTGATCTTCTCGTCGGGCACCTTCACGAACAAGATGTCGGGCGCGACGTCGACCGCAGGGCTGCCTTCGGGTGGCTCGATCGAGCACTCCTCGGTGCTTTCGAAGGTGAGCCGCCAGCCGAGCGCTCGCGACCAGAAGCTCGCGAGTTTCGAGCAGTCGTGCGCGTCGACCACGACGCATTGGATCCGGATGTCCATGGCAGCAGGGTACTCCCGCCCGGGCTCCGGGCCACCGCTCACGCGGCGGTCAGGTACCATCGTCGGGCGTTCCGGGTCTCGGAACGGACACCCTACGGCGGGAGGTCGCCTCGGCGCGACCGTTGGAACCGCAGGAGGAGCGACATGGCACCGAAGAAGAAGGTTCTCGCGACGGTCACCCTGCAGATCAGAGCAGGCGCCGCCACGCCCGCACCGCCGGTCGGCACCGCCCTCGGCCAGCACGGCGTGAACATCATGGACTTCGTCAACCAGTACAACGCCGCCACGCAGCAGTACGCGGGCCAGGTGATCCCGGCCGTGCTCACGATCTACGAGGACCGCTCGTTCTCGTTCATCCTGAAGCAGCCGCCGATGGCCGAGCTGATCAAACAAGAGGCCGGCATCGAGAAGGGCTCGGGCGTGCCGAACCGCGACAAGGTCGCGACGCTCAACAACGACCAGCTGCGCCGGATCGCCGAGCGCAAGATGCCCGACCTGAACGCGAACGACGTCGAGATGGCGATGCGTATCGTCGCCGGCACCGCGCGCAGCATGGGCGTCGACGTGGAGGGACTGGCATGAGCGGGCACGGCAAGCGTTACGAGCAGGCCGCCGCAGGCTGGGACCGCGAGGCCGAGCACACGCCGGCGGAGGCGATCCGCCTCGGAAGGCTTGCCCCGACGCGAAGTTCGACGAGACGGTCGAAGTCGCGTTCCGGCTGGGGATCGACACGCGGAAGCAGGATCAGGCGCTCCGCGGCACGGTCTCCCTGCCGCACGGCACCGGGAAGACGGTTCGTGTCGCCGTGTTCGCCCAAGGCGAGAAGGCGCGCGAGGCGCGCGACGCCGGGGCCGACGTGGTGGGCGCGGGCGAGCTCGTCGAACAGGTGATGAAGGGTGAGATCGACTTCGACGCCGCGATCGCGACGCCCGACCTGATGGCCGAGGTCGGCAAGGCCGGCCGTGTGCTCGGACCGCGTGGCCTGATGCCGAACCCGAAGACCGGCACCGTCACGAACGACATCGCGAAGGCGGTCGGCGACATGAAGGGCGGGCGGATCGAGTACCGCGCCGACCGCACCGGCATCATCCACATGATCATCGGCAAGAAGTCGTTCGAGGAGCGGGCGCTGCTCGAGAACTACCTCGCGGCCGTCGACGAGGTGCTTGAAGGCGAAGCCCTCGAGCGCGAAGGGTCGCTACATCCAGTCGCTGGTGGTGTCCTCGACGATGGGCCCCGGCGTGCGGATCGACCCGACGAAGCCGAGAGAGCTCGAGGGCGTCACGGCGTAGCGGCTCGGCGGGCGCCCGTCGCCGCGAGCGTCGGCCATGGAGCGCTTCTGGAGCCAGGTCGCCACGTTCTCGGCCGGCATCGGCTTCGCGATGTGGTAGCCCTGCGCGATGTCGCAGCCGACCTCGACCAGGAATGCCATCGCGGCTGCTCGTCCTCCACGCCTTCGGCGACGATCGAGAGCCCGAGGTTGTGGCCGAGGTCGATCGTCGAGCGGACGATCTCCGCATCCGACGCGTTGGTCGTCGACGTCCATCACGAACGATCGGTCGATCTTCAGCTCGCTGACGGGCAGGCGCTGCAGGTAGGCGAGCGAGGAGTACCCGGTTCCGAAGTCGTCCACGGCGAGGCCGACGCCGACGTCGGCGAGCGCCGCCAGTGTCTCGAGCGCTCGCTCGGGCTGATCCATCATGGAGCTCTCGGTGATCTCGAGCTGCAGGCGATCGGCGGGACGTCCGCGTCGGTCGAGCGGCGTCGCAACCTCCTCGGCGAGCCCCGGGTCGAGGAGATCGCGGACCGACAGGTTGACGGATACCGGGAGGTCGATCCCTCGGCGCTGCCACGCGCGATCTGTCGGATCGCGTTCTCGAGCACGTAGGACGTCAGCCGGCGGATCAGCCCGCTGTGTTCGGCGACGGGTATGAACGCGTCCGGGAAGATCTGCCCGCGCGTCGGATGGTGCTCCACCGCACGAGCGCCTCCATCCCGACGATCGCCGAGCGCTCGAGGTCCATCTTCGGTTGGTAGGCGAGAGCCAGAGTCGCTCCTGGTCGATCGCCCGGCGGAGCTCCGCGACGAGCGCGAGCCGCTCTGTCGAGTACGTGTCCTGTTCGGGCGCGTACAGCTCGAAGGGATCGCGCGCCGCCTTCGCGACGTACATCGCCACCTCCGCGCGCCGCAACAGCTTCTCCGCGTCGTCGCCGTCGTCGGGGTATCGAGCGATCGCCGATGCTGCCGCCCACCGCGATCTCCATGTCGTCGATCAGGAACGACGTCATCGAGCGCTTCCGTCAGCTTGCGGGCGACCGTCCTGCGGCCTCCGTCTCGCCACGCAACCCGAGATCAGGATCGGCGAACTCGTCGCCGCCCAGCCTCGCGACGGTGTCGGCCGCGCGGATGGCGCCCTGGAGCCGAGGGCCGACCTCGCTGGAGCAGCTCGTCGCCACGGTCGTGACCGAGGGTGTCGTTCACCTCCTTGAAGCGGTGCAGGTCCATGCAGCATGACCGCGACGTCCGTGCCCTCCCTGCCCGCGGCGACGATCGCCTGGCTCGCGCGGTCCTGGAACAACAGCCGGTTCGGCAGGCCCGTCAGGTGGTCGTACATCGCGAGGCGCTGGTTCTCGTCCGCGCGGCGCGCGAGCTCCTCACGGTCGCGACGGATGCCGCGCCGATGCTCCGCACGATGATCCGGAACAGGACCGCCCACAGCAGCACCAGGCCGGCCGCGAGCACCGCGTACAGCCGGATCGAGTTCGCCCGGATCTCGGCCGCGATCGGCGCCCACGGGACGTAGAGCTCGAAGGCGCCGACGTGCTCCTCGCCGAAGCGCATCGGGACGTACACCTCGAGCAGCTTCCCGAACTGGCGCTCCGCGACGTTCTCCTCGCATTGGTCAGGTCGCTGACCTCCGCCGTGAGCTCGCCGTCCGAGCCCTTCCTGGAGGTCGTCGCTGATCGGGAACGTCTGACCGATCAGCTCGTGCTCGTCGGAGTAGAGGACCTCGCCGGTCGGGGACCAGAGCTTGATCCGCGTCAGCTGGCCGTCGGCGATCCCCGCCTGGAACGCGGATCGAGCGCGGCGATCGTGCTCGCCGGGAGGCCGGGTCCATGTCTGACCGCGTGATGTGCGGCTGGAGGCCCACCTGGACGAGGAGCTGCGCCGAGTTCGGCGGCCTGCTCCGTCGCGTCCGCCCGGTCGTGGATCGACTCGATCTGGGCCAGGGCGATGCCGAGCACGATGATGGCGGCGCCGCTGAGCAGCGCGAACGTGCCAACGAACCCGAGGTGGGGCCGGCGGAGCCCTGCATGTCCCTGAGGTATCGCCCGGTCTCGAGCCCACCTTGACAGGGGTGGAGATGCGGCAGGGGCGGGGGCCGAAGGCCCCCGCCCCTGCACTGACGGCGTGGCAGGCGGTGTTCGAGAAGGCCGTCAGGCCTTCTCGAACACCTCAACGGACAGCGGGTCCTCGCCGCAGTCGAAGTTCGCCTGCGCCACAACCTTGCTGCCCGGGATGCTGATCGCGAGCTCGCGGCCCTCCGCCACCATCGGCAGCGAGAGTCGGCAGTAGCTCTCCACCAGCGCCTTGACGTTGCCGGCGGTCATGTTCGCCACCTCGCCGAGCGCGTCGCGGATCTCGTCGTCCGAGGCCTCGGGCGTGTCGAACATCACGCCCGCGACCCGTTGCGCGAGCGCTTCGGGACAGCTGACGAGCACCGTGCCCTCCCAGCCGCCCGAGATCTGCACGGACGCGGACAGGTGCCGCGTGCCGTTCACGTCCATCGGTTCCCCGCGCGCCTCCACGGGGAAGCCGAGCATCGAGGTCCAGATGTCGGTCACGATCTGACCGAGCGCCTCCGTTGAGAACTCCATGGTGGTGCCTCCTATCTGCCTGCCCCGCCGTCGGGGTCGTGCGTGGCCGGTACCAAGCGGTCCGGCCGTCCAGCTGCGGTCGTAGTCGTCGCTGAGGTTGTAGGTGGTCTCCGACGCGCCGAGCAGCAGGTAGCCGCCCGTCGCGAGCTGCCCGTGCATCCGCGCGAGCACGTCGCCGCTTCGCCTCGATGTCGAAGTAGATCATCACGTTGCGCATGAACACGAGGTCGAACGGTGGCATCGCCGTCCAGTCGCGCGTCGAGGTTGTGCCGCTGGAACCGGACCATCCGACGGATCGGCTCCTCGATCTCCCACTCCATGCCCGCCCGCGTGAAGTGCCGCACGAGGAGGTGTGCGGGCAGACCACGGTTCACCTCGAGCTGACCGTACCTGCCCGCGGCGAGCACGGTCGAGCACCGTCGGCGAGATGTCGGTGCCGAGGATCGTCAGCTGCCACGTCAGCGAGTTCGGGGAAGTGCTCGCGGATCGCCATCGCGACCGAGAAGGGCTCCTGACCGCTGGAGCATCCGGCGGACCAGATCGCGAGCGTCCGCGTGCGAGCGCGCCGTTCGAGCAGCTCGGGCAACACGGTGAGTGCGCAAGCGACTCCCACGGGTTGATAGTCCCGGAAGAAGGTCGTCTCGTTCGTCGTGAGCGCGTCGATGACCTGGTCGTGCAGCGCCGACGTTTCCTCACGGCGGCGGAGCTCCGCCACGAAGCGCCGACACGGAGTCGACGCCGTGATCGCGCGCGATCGGGTCCAGCCGCGACAGCGCGAGGTATTCCTTGCCCGGCTCGAGCACGATCGCGACGTGCTCGTGCATCAGCCGCGAGAGGTACTCGAAGTCGTCGGCGGGCAGCGTCGCGACGGTGGCGCGCTCATGACGCGGCTCCCGCGAGCACGGCCGGGTCGCGGCCGATCGCCACCCGGCGCACGATCTCCTCGGCCATCTGCTCGAGGGGCACGTTCGCGTCGGCGAGCCCGGCGCGATCGACGAACCCCGGCATGCCCCACACGACGCTCGTCGCCTCGTCCTGCACGATGATGCGCCCGCCCGCCTGCGCGATGTCCTCGGCGCCGCGGAGGCCGTCGCTGCCCATCCCGGTCATGACGATCGCGAGGGCGTGGGCGCCGAAGGCGGCGGCGACCGAGCGGAACAGCGGATCGACCGACGGCCGGCAGGAGTTCTCGTGCGGGCCGTCGTAGACGCGCAGCGCGGTCGCGGGCCTCGACCTCCATGTGCCGGTCGCCGGGCGCGATCACAGACCTGGCCGCGGGCGATGCGCGCGCCGTCGGACGCCCTCCATCACCCGTAGCGCGCTCTTCGCGTCGAGCCGCTCGGCGAGGATCTTCGTGAACATCGGCGGCATGTGCTGCACGATCACCATCGGCACCGGCAGCGGCGCCGGCAACGTCGGGATCAGCTTGGCGAGCGCGGTGGGTCCGCCGGTCGACACGCCGATCGCGACGATGTCGACGCGGCCCGAGCGGCCCGCTCGCCCGGTGGACGTCGCGACCGGGGCGCTGTGGCCGGCGTTGCGGGCCGGCCCGTCGTGCGCTCCCTCGCCTCCCTCGCCTGCGGGCAAGAGGGCGGCGATCCGGGGGAGCAGCTCGCGGCGGATCTCGGCCATCGACGAGGCCGCGTCCGCCGTCGAGGGTTTGAGCACGTAGTCGGACGCGCCCAGCGCGAGCGCGTCCAGCGTGACCTCGGCGCCCCTGCTGGTGAGCGTCGAGAACATGATCACGGGCAGCCCAGGCCAGCGCTGACGGATCGCCGCCAGCGCCTCCAGCCCGTCCATCACCGGCATCGCGACGTCGAGGATCACGACGTCGGGTTGCAGGCGCTCGATGTTGGCCAGCGCGATCGACCCGTCGGCGGCCACGCCGACGACCTCGACCTCGTCCTCGGCCTCGAGCGCCTTGGACACGAGCCGGCGCACGACGACGGAGTCGTCGACGACCAGGACCCGCGGTCGAAGCATCAGTCCTGCTCGACCAGACCCACGAGGCCGAGCTTCTCGGCCAGCGCTTCCTTCGTGATCGGCTTGGTGGCGTACTCGTCCACGCCCGCCATCAGCGCGTGGAAGATCTGGGCGGGATCGCCCTCGGACGTCACCATGACGACCCGCATCTCTTCGAACGCGGGATCGGCACGGACCTGGTGGACGAACGACATCCCGTCCATCCCGGGCATCGTCCAGTCCACCAAGACCACGTCGACCGGCCCCGACGCCTGGAGCTTCTCCAGCGCCTCGTTGCCGTCGCCGGCCTCATCCACTTCGAAACCGAGTGCGACGAGCTCGCGCTTCAGCAGCATGCGCATCGCGCGCGAGTCGTCGACGACCAGTGCTCGCATCTCGTTCACCTCCTTCCGTTGCTCAGTGAGCGGCCACGTGGGCCAGTTGGGGTTCGTACGTGGGGTTCGGATCGGGCTCGACGGGCGCGGACGGCGTGTGGCCGTTGGCGCGCACGACGAACCGCATGACGCTGCGGTTCAGCTCGTCGGCGAGCGCCGCGAGGTCGCGTGCCGACACCTGGGTCGAGGCGGCGCCCGAGGATGTGTCGTGCGCCGCCTGCGCGACGCCGGTGATGCTCGCCGCGATCTCGTTCGCGCCCGTGGCCGCCTCGGTCACGTGACGCGTGATCTCGTTCGTGGTCGACGTCTGCTCCTCGACCGCCGAGGCGATCGTGTTCTGGATGTCGGAGATCCGCGCGACCACGCCGCTGATCTCGTCGATCGCGCCGATCGCCGCCTGGGCGTCGCCTTGGATCGCGACGATCCGCACGCCGATGTCCTCGGTCGCGGCCGCGGTCTCCTTCGCGAGCTCCTTCACTTCGTTCGCAACGACGGCGAAGCCCTTGCCCGCCTCGCCGGCGCGCGCGGCCTCGATCGTCGCGTTCAGGGCAAGCAGGTTCGTCTGCTCCGCGATCGCGGTGATCACCTTGATCACCTCGCCGATCTCCGCCGAGCTCGCACCGAGCTTCGCGACCGTGTCGGTCGCCTGGTGCGCGGTGGTCGACCGCCTGCGATGCAACGCCCGCCGCCTCGGTGGCGTTGGACGCGATCTCGCGGATCGAGGCCGACATCTCCTCGGTGCTCGCGGCCACGGTGTTCACGTTCGCGCTGACCTGCTCGGCGGCGGCCGAGACGGCGTTCGCCTGCACCGAGGTCTCCTCGGCGGAGGCGCCCATCTGCGTGCTGGTCGCCGACAGCTCCTCGGAGCTCGACGCGAGCGTCGTCGCCGACTCGCGCAGGCTGACCACCAGCCCCGACAGGTCGTCGACGGCGGTGTTGAACGACGTCGCCAGGTCGGCGACCTCGTCCTCGCCCTTCACCTCGACGTGGCCGGTGAGGTCGGCGTCGGCGAGACGCCCGAGTCCGGCCACCGCCTGCTCGAGCGGGCTCACGATGCCCTGCAAGACGATCCGCGCGGCGACGAACACGCCCGCAGATCGCGACGATCGACAGGACGATCAGCAGGATCTGGGTGGTCGACGCCGCTGTCGTGCGCCCTTGCCGAGGCCCCGTTGGACTCCGCGATGATCTGGTCGTTCAGCGTGTCGAGGCGAGGTGCGAAGCTGCTCGAACGCCGACTGGAACGTTGACGCGTGCGCGCTCGCACGGCGTCGGGGTTGTTCCGGGATGATCCGCATCATGCTCTCCGCGGTGCTCGCGTAGGTGTCGACCTGCTGCTCGCCACCTCGGCGAACGACGTGATCGAGCTGTGCCCTGCCGAGCTTCGTCGGCGCGCGTCCTCGGATCGCCTGCCGCAGGTCGCGTCGCGTCGGTCCTTGACGGGGTGGCGGCGCCCTGGAGCTCGCCTGTTGTCGGAGGCGAGCAACGCCTCGTAGACGTCGGCGCGGAAGGCGTCGTGCAGCATGTCGGCCTGCATCCCGTCGCGCACGGCGGCGGCGGTCAGCGCCTGCTGCTCGTTCGCGTGTCTTCGAGCGTCTCGATCGCGTACTGCCCGGTCGCCATCACCAGCAGTCGTCGCGAGCAGCCCGGCGCCGCCGAGCACGGCCAGCTTGCGGCCGACGGTCCACTGGACGCGCGGCCAGCGGCCGCGTCCGCGCGTCGCTGTGCGCGTGGTCGTCGCCGAGGTGCTCGTGTCCGTGCTCCGTCGCCGCCGTGGTCGTCGTGTCGGGCTCGTCCATCGGTTCCCCCGTCAGGTCGGAAGGATGCAGGGTTTCGTCCAGGTCCAGGTCCAGCAGCAAGGCATCGTCGAGCTTGAAGGCGCCCTTGATCAGATGGCGCGGCTGCAGCAAGGTCTCGGGCGGCGGCTCGAACCGGTCGTCGTCGACCGCGACGACGTCGCCGAGGGCATCGACCACGAGCGCGAGCGGACCGTCCTCGGTCGTCACGATCACGTTCGCGCCGGATGCGTCCGTCGTCGCGCGCCGGCAGGCCCAGCCGCGCGCGCAGGTCGAGCGCGGTCACGATCTGGCCGCGCAGGTTCAGCAGCCCGCGGATGTGCGGCGTGCGCGAGCGGCACCGGCGTGATCGGCTGGGCGCGGAGCACCTCCTGCACGCGCTCGACCGGGACGCCGACGTAGCGGTCGTCCACCGAGAACGTCGCGTAGAGCCTCATGCCGACAGCTCCATCCCGGTGAGGGCCGCGAGGGCGTCCTCGTCCCAGTCGGACAGGATCTGCGGCAGGTCGAGCACCTCGGTCACGCGGCCGTCGACGACCATCGTGCCGGCGACGCCGGGCCGCGTCCCCGGCTCGAGTTCCTCGATCTGGTGGCGGATCACGTCGACGATCTGGCCGACGACCACGCCGACGCGCCGGCCCTCGTGCTCGTAGATGATCACGGGAATCGTCTCGCCCGCCGACGAGCCGAGCCCGTCGGTGCGCGAGGCGTGACGGCGCTCGAGCAGCAGCCGCGAGACATCGACCAGATGCAGGATCTCCTCGCCGTATTGCACGACCGGGACACGGGCCGGCGGTTTCGAGTTCGGTGCGCGGGAACTCCTCGAGGCGCTGCACCAGCTCGAGCGGGATCGCCATGCGCCCGCCCTCGTGGTCGGCGAACACCAGCAGCGCCACCTCGTCGGCGTCCTCCGCCTCGCGGCGCGGAGGCGAGCGACCTCGCGCTGCTCGGTCGCTCGTGAGCACGTGCGCGCGCCGCGCGAGCCCGAGGACGTCCAGGATCAGCCCGACCGCGCCGTCGCCGAGGATCGTCGCGCCGGCGAACGTCATCGACGCTGCTTGCAGGTAGGCGTCCGAGCGGCTTCACGACGATCTCGGCGGAGTCCGTCACGCCATCCACCACCAGACCGAATCGCCGGTCGTCGGCCTGCAGCACCACGATCGTGATGCGCCGGGGCCTCGGCGGACCTCGACGCCCAGCTCGGCTCGCCAGGTACACGAGCGGCAGCAGCCGGTCGCGCAGCCGGTAGACCGGCGCGCCGTGGACGAGTCTCGATCTCCTCGGGCGCGCACCCGCACGAGCTCGAGCAGGTTCACCTGGGGGATCGCGTAGCGCTGCGCCCCCGGAGACGACGAGGAGCGCCGGGATGATCGCGAGCGTGAGCGGGATCTTCAAGCGTGTAGGTGGTGCCCGACGCCGGCCTTCGGTCGTCGACCTCGACCGTGCCGCCGATCGCGGACACGTTGGTCTTGACGACGTCCATGCCGACGCCCGCGACCGGACAGGTTCGTGACCTGGTCGGCGGTCGAGAAGCCCGGCTGGAAGATCAGCTCGACCGTGTCGCGCGATCGACAGCGCGTCTTGGCCGCCGCGGCCGTGAGGAGCCCGCGCTCCACGGCACGCGAGCGCACCTTCTCGAGGTCGATGCCGCGTCCGTCGTCCTGGAGGTCGATCGTGACCTGCCCGCCCTCGTGCGAGGCGCGCATGCGCACGCACGCCCTCGGCGGGCTTGCCGGCGGCCTCGCGTTCCTCGGGTGTCTCGATGCCGTGGTCGACCGCGTTGCGGACCAGGTGCATCAGCGGGTCCTTGATCGCCTCGATGATCGAGCGGTCGAGCTCGGTGTCGTCCCCCTCGGTCTCGACGCGCACCTGCTTGCCGAGCGACGATACCGAGGTCGCGGACGACGCGCGGGAACCGCGACCACGCCGTGTGGATCGGTTGCAGGCGGGTGCGCATGACGCCGTCTTGCAGGTCCGACGTGATCGTGTGCAGGTGCTGCGCGGCGGTGAGCAGAGCGGGATCGATGTCGACACCTGCGGTGAGCTGCAGCGATGTGGTTCCGGGCGAGCACGAGCTCGCCGACGAGCGTCATCAGGTTGTCGAGGACGTGGGTGTCGACGCGGATGTTCGTCTCGGCGACCGACGCGGGCGCGGCGGGTTCGACGCGGCGGTGCGGTGTCGCCGGTGATGTCGGGCGCCTTGGGGCGGGCGCCCTGCGGGGAGCGCTGGGGATCGCGGGGACGCGCGTGGGCGCCGAAAGGCCGCCGGATGCGCGGAGCCTCTCGAGCGTGGCGACCAGGTGGAGGTAGTCCTCGTCGCCGTCGGTCGCCGGTCGCGCTCGATGTTGCCGAGCATCTGCCGCAAGCGCGTCGCCGGTGGTGAGCAGGGCGCTTGCGATCGGTGGGGTACACGGCGAGCGTGCCGTCGCGAAGGTCGCCGAGCAAGGACTCCGCGGCGTGGGCGACCCGTTCGAGTTTCTGGAAGCCGAGGAACCCGCAGGTGCCCTTGATCGTGTGCATCACACGGAAGATGCTCGCGAGGGTCTCCTTGGAGGCGGGGTCCTTTTCCAGCGCGAGGAGATCGCTGTCGAGGCGATCGAGCGCCTCGTAGCTCTCGACCAGGAATTCCTGGACGATCTCGTCCATGTCGCTGCTCACGTGGTTCTCCCCGTGCACTGCCCCTGAACCGCTCAGCTAAGGCTTTCGTCCGGTACGAGGGGGGTCTTTAGGCGGAGGGCGCCGTGGGCCGCTGGTAGCGTTCGGCTCGATGCGTGCGACCACCGACCGGATCGACCGACGACCCTTTGGGTGCAGCGGTTCTGTGTGCGTCGCTGCCACGCTTTGGCTCTCGCTCGCGGCCGTGCCCCCGGGGACATCGGCGTTCGACGGCGCCGACAAGGTCGAGCACGGGCTCGCCTATCTGGTCACGTCCCTGCTGGTGCTGCTCGCGGCGGTGTGGCGTCCCGGTCGCGGCGACGGGCCGTTCGCGCGGTGGTGGTGGGCCGTGTTGGCGACGATGGTGGCCGCGGGCGGGGCCGTCGAGATCGTGCAGTCGTTCGTGGGTCGCGAGGCCGAGGTGGCCGACTGGGTGGCCGAGATCGTGGCCGTCTGCCTCGCCTGGGGTGTGATCGTGGTGTGGCGGCGCCTCGCCCCGGTCGAGTCGCAGCGGAAGGTGCCGTCAACAGGTTGACGCGTTGGCGGCGCTTGCTCGGGTGAAGTCGTCAACTGCCTGACGTGTCGACGTCGTCAAGCGGTTGACAGGTTCTGCCGCGGACGCTGCCCGATCCCGTCAACCTGTTGACGCGCGCGACGTCCCAACGGCGTTCCCCTAGAGTCCCGCCGTGCACCGCATCGGGACCTTCCTCGGGTTGCCCGCCGCCGACCGGTGGCTGGCCCTGCGTGCCGCCTGCTGGCTCGTGCTCGCACGCCTCGCGCTCTCCACCCTCCCGTTCGCCCGCGTGCAGGAGCTGGCGGCGCTCGCGAGCAGACGCATGCCGATCGCGGGTCTCGCGCCCGGGCGTGTGGCGTGGGCGGTCGAGACCACCGCACGGTCGATCCCGGGCGCCTCCTGCTTGACCCAAGCGCTCGCGGCCGACGTGCTCCTGCGCCGCCAGGGCGAAACGCCCGCCCTGCGGATCGGCGTCGCGACCGACAGCGAGGACTTCGAGGCGCACGCCTGGCTCGAACTTCACGGCCGACCGCTCGTCGGCGACATCGGGCTCGACCGGTACGAGACGTTGGAGGCGCGCGACCCCGGATCGTGAACGCTACGTCGCGTCGAGTTCCCGTGGCGTGACGAAGCGGGTGAGCTCGCCCGCCGGCAACGTCGCCCAGGACGCCGACGCGAAGGTGATCTCGGCGAGCGCGCCGGTCGGGTACTTCTCCCGGAGGTCCTCGAGCCGATCGCCCCGGTCGGCCAACCGCGTCGCGAGGTTCTGGAACGCCGGGTTGTGTCCGACCAGCAGGACGGTCGCCATGTTCTGCGGAACCTGGTGCAGCCGCTCGAGGAGCACCGCGTCGTCGAACGTGTAGAGCGCCGGCTCGATCCGGATCGTCAGCTCCGTGCCGATCGCCGGCAACACGTGCGAGAGGGTCTGCCGTGCGCGGAGCGCTCCGGAGCAGAGCACGAGATCCAGGCCGAGGTCCTGTGACGCGAGATATGCACGCATCCGGTCGGCCGCGTGCTCCCCGCGCGGCGCGAGCGGGCGATCCACGTCGGGCAGCCCCGGATCGTCCCAGCTGGACTTCGCGTGGCGGAGCAGCACGAGCCGGCGCATCAGAAATCGATCCGTCCGTCGAAATGGGTGGCGGCGTCGGGCCGGGTCAGTTGGTACAGCGCGATGCGATGGCCGCCGGGTGTCCGGAACGAGCAGATCGGTCCGTGCGGGATCTCGAACGTCGCCTCGCGCGTCCAGCCCGCCGCTTCCTGGCGCTCCATCGCCGCCTCCAGATCGTCGACCCGGAACACCATGATCGTGCGGTCACCGTCTACGTGGTCGGTGAGCAGCAGGAGGGGAGACGCCGGCGCCAGTTCGATCGCGGCGACGCGTGCCCCCATCCCCTCGACCGCGAACACGATCCGGCCGCCGAGCACATCCCGGAAGAAGGCCATATCGACGGCGACGTCGCGGCTGGGTGTGTAGAGGAAGTCGAGCTGTTGGAACGGCGGGGCCTGGGATCGATCGGTCATGTTCAGTACTTGACGCCGGTGGCGCCCGCGAGCTGCTTCTGCTCGTCCGTCACGATCCGGAACGCCTCCTTCAGACCGAGACGCTGGATCGGCCCCAGGTGCGCCGGGTGGACGAAGTCGTCCGGGGACGCGCCCGCGCGCACTTGCCGCACCTGGTGCTCCAGCCGGATCTGCCACAGCAGGCGGAACGCCTCGGCGAGCGCCTGGCGCGAGCTGTCGGAGATGGCGCCCGTTTCCTCGGCGGCGGCCAGCCGGTCCAGCGTGCTTCGCTCCGCCCGGCGCTCGCGGATCGCGTAGTACCGGGCGATGTTCGCGATGATCGTGACGCCGCCGTGCTTGATGTCGAGCCGGCCGGCGTGCTCGCCCTTCGCCTCGACGACGAAGTCCTTGATGAACCCCGTCGGCGGCCGGTAGTGCAACGCGCGCTGCACGAGCCGCCGCAGGAACAGCGGGTACCGGTCCGGCGCGGTGGCGATCACCGCGTGGAACGCCGGCTCGACGTCGAGCGGGCCCGCGACCTGGCGATGATCGAAGACGACCGACGTGAAGATGCTGCCCTCGGGCCCGACATCGCTCATCCAGGCGCGCAGGGCATCCTCCCAACTGTGCACGGATCGGCGGAGCACCGGGGTGATCGCCATCGCGTCGCCCGTGCAGCGGGGGATGCCGGCGCTCTCCAGACCGGCGGTGACGCGTTCCGCGAGGTCGGCGAAGTACGGGTCGATCTCCTCGTCGGGCCGATCGCCCGCGTCGTAGGCGAGCGCGTGGTCCTGGTCGGTGTGCAGCGCTTGTTCGAGCCGGGCCTCGCTGCCGAGCGCCATCCACGCCCAGGGAACCGGCGCCTCGCCCATGTCGCCGATCGCGTTCGCGAGCAGACGCTCGGTGAGCGCGTCGATCGACGTGCCGATGACGGCGCCGATCTTCGTGGCGTCCGCCCCGTCGTCGAGCAGCGTGGCGGCGAGCTCGGGCAGTCGCCGTGCGTCCGCGATCGCCTCCTCGTCGCTCGCCGAGTCGTGGATCGCCTCGGCGAGGGTCGAGGGCTCGTGATCGAGGGAATGCAGCAGCCCGCGCCGCAGGCTCGATTGGACGAACGCGACGCCGCCGGCGGTGCCGAGCACGCGGCGGGCGACGTCGCCGTCGACGACGAGGCAGACCAAGTCGTCCCCGGCGATCACCGTGGCCGTCGGCTCGGCGCCGGACAACAGCGAGAGCTCGCCGAAAACCTCGCCCGGCCCCGGCTGGTCGATCAGCCTGCCGAGGTCGCGGATCTCGACGTGGCCGGAGCGGATCAGGTACAGCGCCGGCGACGGCGGCCCGCCCTGGTGCAGGATCGTCGTACCGGGCGCGAAGCGTTCCTCGTGAGTAGCCTTGGCCGTTTCCGCGAGATCGTCGGGCGCGAGCGCGTCGAACGGCGGTGCGGCAGCGAGCTGCGCGGCGAGCGTGTCGGTGTCCGCCATGGAGTTTCGCGAACCTACACCCTTTGAACGACGCGCGCCATCCGAACCGGCGCGACCTCTCATCCGTAGACCGTGTCATCCGGATGAGGGAGGGAACGAATGCGAACAGGCAAGCGCCTGCTCTTGATAGCCGCCGCGGTCGCGGCATTCGCCGTGATACCGGCTGGCGGTGCATCCGCTCACGTGCACGGCATCACTCCGCTCCTCGCGTGCGGCAATACAGAGGTGGACGGAGCCAACCGCACCGACACCACGCCGGCGGCGGCCGCGAACGGCGGCCCGATCACTGGGCTCATACCTCGCGACGTGGGCAACGCCCCGCTCACCGTCGGTGACGGCGGGTTCACCGCCGCTGCGGTGACGCACTGCGCGAGTTAGCGTCTCGGTCAACCCGCCGGTCGACGCGACCGGCGGGTTGACACCGCGTGCGCCCTAGCTACGCCACCCGCCCTTGCGTTTAGGTGCGCATCAGGAGTAGACCGGGGGTGGGAGGGATACATGCCACACTCTTGGCGCCGTCGCTTCGGCGCTCATCGCGGTCTCGGTTGGCGTGCTCATGGCGGTCACGGTCGCGTCGTCGCAGGCCGGCGTTCGCGTGGCGCACACGAACCTCACGATCCGCGTCGTCCCGGGCGGGCAGCTGCCCCCGGCGATCCCGCCTCCGTCGCCGGCGTTCTCGCGGGCCCGCCGTGGTGTCGCGACTCCCAGCTGATCACGATCTCGGATCAGGACGGCGTGCTGGGCACGACGGTCACCGACGCCCGCGGCCACTATCTGTTCGACCTGATCGTCGAGTCGGAGATGTCGGTCCAGGCGAGCTTTGCGGGGTTGCAGCAGGGACAGCATCCGGACCGGACGATCTGCCTGCCGTCGGAGAGCCGATGGGTTCGCGTCCGAGCGGACAAGAAGGCGGCTGCGTCTGCTCTGGCGGCCGTCCGCGGGCGACACGCCGAGCTCCTGCGGCTCGTCTGACAACCCGGGTGGCCAGCCCGTATCCTTGCCCGGTCGCCACAGACAGCAGGGGCGCACCGACAAGCGCGTAATCCCGGAACCTTCGGGCACCTGCCGAGGCAGCAACGAGGCTCCGCGCCTGCACCGCGCGTCTCCGCTGTCTGCGGAGACGCGTTTTTCGTTGCACCACATGAGGAGGCGCGATGCCCAACGCAATCAAGGTCGAGCGGGTCGCGGCGCTCAAGGAGCAGATCGAGGGCGCCAACGCCCTGCTGCTCACCGAGTACCGCGGTCTGACGGTGGGTGAGATCACCGAGCTCCGCCGCAGCCTGCGGGAAGTCGACGCCAGCCTC
>CAVVDF010000003.1:0-109096 GCA_963746995.1 uncultured Actinomycetes bacterium | reverse complement strand
CATTCGCGCCTCGGTTCCGAGCTCGGCGAGGGGGTGGGCGAAGAACGAGGCGCTGCCGACCAACGAACCGATCGGTGCGTCGCCCCATGAGAGCTCCTCGCCGATCAAGCAGGCGGTGCGCACCGAGTCGATGCCGCCGCCGCCGTAGCCCTCGGGCAGGTCGAAGCTGGTGAGACCGACCTTCGCAGCCTTGCGGATGATCTCGGCCGGGAACTCTTCGGTCTCGTCGAAGTGTGGCGCGACGGGACGGATCTCGTTCGCGGCGAAATCGTGGGCGAGCGCGACGAGTTCGCGTTCGATCTGTGGATCGGTTCGGCTCACGCCTCGCCTCGGGCGCCGACCATGATCACGTCGATGCCCTCGAGCACGACCTCGTCGCGCTGGTTGCGCGTCTCGACCCGCAGCGTGACGATCCCACGGTCGGGCTTCGACGTCGAGCGGCGCACGCCGGTGACCACCGACACGGAGTGGACCTCGTCGCCGGGCAACACCGGCTCGACGAAGCGGCGCGACTCCTCCAGGTACGTTCCCATCGCCCAGTCGTCGGCCTCGGACGACAATCCGCTTTCGATCGACTGCACAAGCAGACCGTGGGCGATCCGGCCGGCGAACCCAGCAGCGCGCGCGTACTCATCGTCGGTGTGCAGCGGATTGCGGTCACCCGACAACTCGACGAACGCGTCGATGTCGCCGACCGTCACCACACGCCGCTCGGTCTCGATCTTCAGGCCCTCGGTCAGGTCCTCCAGGTACGTGGTCATGTCGCCACCTCCCCTATACCTCGGATGGTAGCCGGGTCCTTGGTCATCGCGAGCAGCGACGTGGCGCCGGCCGCCTCGTAGGCACGTACACGCTCGCGCACGCGCGCGACCGGCCCGACCAGGGCCAGGGCGTCGACCAGCTCGTCGGGAACGGCGGCGGTTGCATCGGCCATCCGCCGATCAAGCGCCGCCGTCTGGATCGCGTCGACCTCGGCCTCGAACCCGTACCGGCGGACCAGATCGGCATAGAAGTTCCTCGTCTTGGAGCCGAACGCGCCAACGTACAGCGCGATCTGTGGCCGAACTTCGTCGCGCGCCGCGGCGAGATCGTCGCCGATCGCGGTCAACACCATCGGCGCGATGTCGAACCCGTCGCGCAGGGCCGGCAGTGCGAACACATCCGCGTGCTCCGGACAGAACAAGAGCGGGAGCCAGCCGTCGGCGATCTCTGTCGCGAGCGCGACGTTCTTCGGGCCCATCGCCGCGAGGTAGATGGGCACGTCGGCGCGGAGCGGCTCGACATTGAACCTGAGCGGTTTGCCGAGGCCGCCGGGCACCGGCACCGTGTACACCTCGCCGTCGAGGGTGAGCGGCTCCGTTCGGGCAAACGCGGCTCGAATCAGCGCCACGTACTCCCGCGTGCGCGTCAGCGGCGACCCGAACGGCACGCCGTACCAGCCCTCCACGACTTGAGGCCCGCTCACACCGAGCCCGAGACGGAGCCGGCCGCCGGAGAGGTGATCGAGCGTCAGCGCCGCCATCGCCGCGGCGGCCGGCGTTCGCGCAGGCATCTGCAGCACCCCGGTGCCGATCGCGATGCGCGTGGTGTGCGCTGCGATCCACGCCGCGAGCACGCTCGCGTCCGATCCCCAGGTCTCCGAGACCCAGACCGATTCGAGCCCGACATCCTCGGCGAGCCTCGCGAGCCCCGCCACGTCGTGCGGGGTCGCATCCCAGTGTCGAAGATGCACCCCGATCCGCATGCGCGCAGGCTAGCGCGTGCTCCGTGGCCGCGCCCCAACTCAACGCGCCGATCGTGCGCCGGGCTGCGATGAAAGGCATGCCGATGGATGAGCGGTTCCGCGGGTTCCAGAACCGCCAGCGCGACCTGCACATGCGTGACACGGATCCCTCGCCGAGACGGATGGGCGCACGCGGACTCACGATCGTGCTCGCGATCGTGGCCGTCGCGTCCGTCGCGCTGGTCATCGCGTTCACCCGCTGACCGCCGCCGGCGAACGCTCCGACAGGATCTCGGAGGCCGGTCGAAGGAGCAGCGCATCGACCGGCCCAGCCATCTACGTGTAGGCGCGGATCCCCGTCAGCGCCTCGCCGATCACGAGCGTGTGGATCTCCTCGGTGCCCTCGTACGTGATGACCGACTCGAGGTTCGTCATGTGGCGCATGATCGGGTACTCGAGCGTGATGCCGTTCGCGCCGTGGATACCGCGAGACGTTCGGGCGATCTCCAGCGCCGCGCGCGTGTTGTTGAGCTTCCCGATGCTCACGTGCTGCGGTCGCAACCGACCTTGTTCCTTCATGCGCCCGAGGTGGTAGGCGAGCAGCGTCCCCTTGTTCAGCTCGAGCGCCATGTCCGCGAGCTTCTTCTGGGTGAGCTGGAACGAGGCGATCGGCCGATCGAACTGGATCCGCGACTTCGCGTAGTCGAGCGACGATTCGAAACACGCACGGGCGGCGCCCATCACGCCCCAGACGATCCCGAAGCGGGCCTCGTTCAGACACGACAGAGGCCCACGGAGCCCCTGAACGCCCGGCAAGAGGGCGCCGGCGGGCAGTCGAACGTCGTCCATCACGAGCTCCGAGGTCACGGAGGCGCGCAGCGAGAGCTTCTTGTGGATGTCGGGAGCGCTGAACCCCGGCGCGTCGCACGGGACGACGAAGCCTCGGATCCCGTCATCGGTGCCCGCCCAGACGATCGCCACGTCCGAACAGCTGCCGTTCGTGATCCACATCTTCGTGCCGTTCAGCACCCAGTCGTCCCCGTCGCGCTTGGCGAACGTGCGCATCGACCCGGGGTCGCTGCCGCTGTCCGGTTCGCTCAGCCCGAAACAGCCGATCGCCTCGCCGGCGTGCAAGCGCGGCAGCCATTCCGCCTTCTGCTCGTCCGAGCCGAATGCGTGGATCGCGAACATCGCGAGCGCGCTGGTCACGCTGACGAACGACCGCAGGCCGCTGTCGCCCGCCTCGAGCTCCAGCTCGACAAGCCCGTACGCGACTGCGCCCAGCCCGCCGATGTCCGGGAGCTGCATCCCTAGGAATCCGAGCGTGCCGAGCTCTTTGGCGAGCTCGCGTGCCGGGAACTCGCCGCGCTCGTACCAGTCATCGACGTTCGGCAGGATGTTGTCGACGACCCATTCCCGGGCGAGGTCGCGGACCTGGCGCTCCTCGTCGGTGAGCAGCGCGTTCACGTCGATCAGGTCGAGCGGGTTCAGCGGATCAGCCATCGGTGGTCATCTCCTTCGTGAGTTCCTGGCGGAGCTCGGCGTCGTGCTCACCGACTGCCGGCGGCGCCAGACGATAGGACACGGGCGTTGCGGAGAGGTGCAGTGGGTTCGCAACGGTATCGACGCCGCCGACGCTCGCGACCGGCTCGAGTCCGAGCGCGCGCGCATCGGCGAACGCCTGGTCAATATGGTTGACTATCCCACACGGGATCCCGGCGGCACCGAGCCGCCCGACCCACGCGACAGCGGTCGCGCCCGCCAGCGTCGGTCCGAGCGCCGCGAGCATGGCCTCACGATTCGTGACCCGCGCAGCGTTGGTCGCGAACCGATCGTCGTCGGCGAGCGCCGGCAGGTCCAACGCGTCGCAGAACGTCCGGAACTGGGCGTCGTTGCCGACCGCGATCACGAATGGGCCGTCGGCGGCCTCGAGAAGCTCGTACGGTGCGATCGAGGGGTGCCGGTTGCCCATCCGCCCCGGCACGACGCCGGCGGTGAGCCAGTTGGACGCTTGGTTGGCGAGCGCGAACAGAGTCGTGGAAAGCAGATCGACCTCGACCACTTGGCCTTCGCCGGTCTCGTCTCGGTGCCGAAGGGCGGCGAGGATGCCGATCGTCGCGTGCAGCCCCGCCATCACGTCAACGAGCGCCACACCGACCTTGTGCGGTTCGCCGTCGGCATCGCCCGTGATCGACATCAGTCCGCCCACGGCCTGCGCGAGGAAGTCGTACCCGGCCGACGTCGCCGAGCCCGAGACCGGCGATCCGACACGACACAAGATCCGGCCGCTCGACGCTCAGCGTCGTGTGATCGAGCCCCGAATGAGCCATCACGCCGGGCCGGAAGTTGTCGATCACGACGTCGCACCCGAGCGCGAGCGCTCGCGCGGCTGCCCTATCCGTCGGATCCTTCAGATCAAGGGCGAGACTGCGCTTGTTCCGGTTCAGACCCAGGTAATAGGACGCGACCCCGTCGTCAGACCACGGCGGACCCCACGCGCGCGTATCGTCGCCGGTGCCGGGACGCTCGACCTTGATCACGTCGGCGCCCAGGTCGCCCAGGATCATCGTCGCGATCGGACCGGCGAGCACCCGCGAGAAGTCCGCGACCCGGATGCCATCGAGCGCCCCACCCATGACCGCCAGTGTGCCCGAAATCCCTCGCAACCGCCCGCGCGCCTCGCACCGCGACCAGCCAACCCGCGCCGTGGGCGAGGTAGGTAGCATCCGCGCCATGAACATCACCGTCTGCACGAAATACGTCCCCAACCCGACGGGTACGCCCGAGCTCGGATCCGACAACCTTCTGGTGCGCACCGCAGGCGACGGCGCGCTGGATCCTGGCGACGAGTACGGACTCGAGCTCGCCCTGCAGCTGACCGAGGCCTCCGGCGGTGAGGTCACCGTCGTCTCGATGGGGCCCGCCGAGGCGCTCGCCGGCGTGCAGCGAGCGTTGGCCATGGGCGCCCACAAGGGTGTCCTCGTCACGGACGACGGACTCCGCGGCGCCGACGCGCTGGTGACCGCCCGCGTCCTGGCGGCGGCGATCGCCCGTACGAACGCCGACCTCGTCGTCGCCGGCGCCGAGTCCACCGACGGCTACACCGGTACGGTGCCGGTGACGGTCGCCGAGCTCCTCGGGGTCGCCAGCGTGACCGCCGTCCGGAAGCTCGAGACCGACGACGACGGCTTCCGTGTGGAGCGCCAGACTGAGGCGGGCTACGACGTGCTTCGAGCGCCGTCGCCGGCGCTGATCACCGTGACGGCCGGCGCGACCGAGCCGCGGTACCCGAGCCTCAAAGGCATCATGGCCGCGAAGTCCAAGCCGGTCGAGCACCTCTCCGCGGCCGACCTCGGCGTGAGCGACCTCACCAGCACGCAGTCCGTGGCCGCCGGTGACCGACGCCACGGCGAAGGCGGGCGGCGAGATCGTTTCGGGCGACGAGGCGGTCGGCAGGATCGCCGACCTGCTCGCAGAAGCGAAGGTGATCTGAGTGGCCGCGACCTGGGTCTACGCGGAGGTCTCCCCCGACGGCCCGCACCCCGCCGTCCTCGAACTCCTTACCAAGGCGCGCGCGCTCGGCGGCGACGTCGCGGCGGTCGCGCTCGGGCCCGGCGCAACCGAGGCCGCCGCGGAGCTCGGCGCGCACGGCGCACTCAACCGTCTACGCGAACGACGATCAGCGCTTCGCCGATCAGCCGGGCCGCGCCGCCGCGCATACGCTGCGCGCGCTGATCGAGCACGCACCGGCCCTCGCTCATCCTGTTCGCGGGAACGTACGACGCGCGCGACGTCGCAGGCCGCCTGCAGGCCCTCACCGGCTCGACGCTGATGGCCAACGCGACCGACGTCCTGACGCCACGCGACGCCCGCACCGAGATCTTCGGCGGCACGAAGATCGTCGACGTCGAGCTCGCCGGGCCCGAGCCACGCCTCGTGCTCGTCCGCCCGAAGTCGTTCCCGGCGGAGCCGAGCGGCGGCACCGCCGACGTGCGGCTGTCGAGCCCGTCATCCCCGGACGGCCCGATCGCCACGGTGGTCGAGCGCCACGCCGAGGCGGCGAGCGGACCGAAGCTCGAGGAGGCGAGCGTGGTGATCGCCGGCGGACGCGGGCTCGGCGGACCCGAGCCGTTCTCCGTGCTCGACGAGCTGGCCGCCGCGATCGGCGACGCGGCCGTCGGTGCGAGCCGCGCCGCCGTCGACGCCGGCTGGGTGCCGTACGCCTACCAGATCGGCCAGACCGGCAAGACCGTCAAGCCCGAGGTCTACCTCGCCGTCGGGATCAGCGGCGCGCTGCAGCACGTCGTCGGCATGAAGGGCGCGAAGCGCATCGTCGCGATCAATAAGGACGCCGAGGCCCCGATCCTGAAGATCGCCGACCTCGGCGTGGTCGGCGACCTGTTCCAGATCGTGCCGGCGCTCACCGAGGAGGTCCGCAAACGCGCCGAGCTCCTGAGCGCCGTCGCGCTCGCCGTCATCGTCACGATCGCGGTCGTCGTGTTCATCCGGCGGGCGCGCGGGCGGTGGGCGCTGATCAGCGCCGCGCGTCCGGCCGCCGCGCACCGACGATGTCGGCCGGCGCGCGGGACGCGAGCTGACCCAGGTGCTCGGCCAGCGGAAGCTCTTCCAGAAGGCGCTGCCCGGGCTGATGCACGCGTTGCATCTTCTGGGGGTTCCTCGTCCTGTTCCCGACGATCGTCGAGGCGATGCTCGCGATCGTGGACCCGGACTGGACCCTCCCGCTCGTCGGGAACGCGCCGTGGTTCCTGTTCCTGCAGGACCTGTTCGCGACGCTTGTGGCGATCGGCGTCGGGCATCGCCTTCTACATCCGCAAGGTGCAGAAGCCCGATCGGTTCCGCGGCTCGCACATGCACGAAGCCGACCAGCATCCTGCTCACGATCCTCGCGATCGTCGGCACCCTCCTGCTGTGGAACGCGACCCGGATCGCGCTCGGTCAGATCTCCTCACCCGACGCGATGCCGGCCGCGAACGCGCTGTCGGCACCTCTTCGGCACCGGGCAGCCGACCGAGACGCTCGAACGCGTCTTCGTGTGGGCGCACGTGCTGATCGTGCTCGGCTTCCTCGACGTACCTGCCGAAGTCCAAACACCTGCACATCATCACGGCGGCGCCGAACGTCTACTTCGCGAAGAACGGTCCGAGTGGGCGACTCGAGCCGCTGCGGATCGACCTCGAGGGGCCCGAGGAGGACATCGCGCTTCGGCGTCGCGACCGCCGAGGACCTGTCGAAGAAGCAGCTGCTCGACCTGTTCAGCTGCACGGAATGCGGCCGATGCCAGGAGGTCTGCCCCGCCTGGAACACGGGCAAACCGCTCAGCCCGAAGCTGCTGATCATGGACCTCCGCGATCACGTCGCCGACGATCGATCCCGCCGCGATGGCTGCCGGCACCGTCGAGCTGCAGCCGCTGGTACCGAACGCGGTGACCGACGAGGTCGTATGGGACTGCGTGACCTGCGGCGCGTGCGTCCGGGAGTGTCCCGTCGACATCGAGCACGTCGACACGATCGTCGATCTGCGCCGGAACCTCGTGATGGCCGAGTCGACGGTTCCCGACCGAGGCGGGCACGATGCTCCGCGGTGTCGAGGGACCGAACGAGAACCCGTGGAGCCAGCCGGCGTCGGCGCGAACCGACTGGATCGGCGACATCCCGGTGCACGTGCTCGCAGCCCGGCGAGCACGGCGCCCGAATACCTCTTCTGGGTCGGGTGCGCCGGCGCGTTCGACGATCGGGCGAAGCAGACGACCCAGAGCGTGGCTCGGTTGCTGAACGCCGCCGGTATCGAGTGGGCGATCCTCGGACCCGCGCGAGCGCTGCACCGGCGACCCCGCGCGGCGGATGGGCCACGAGTACCTGTTCCAGATGCTCGCCGAGCAGAACGCCGCGACCTTCGCCGAGGCGGGCGTACGGAAGGTCGTCGCCACCTGCGCGCACTGCTTCAACACGCTCGCGAACGAGTACCCCGACTACGGCGCGACGCTCGAGGTCGTGCACCACACCGAGCTGCTGTCGCATCTGATCGCCGAGAAGCGCCTGCTGACGACGCCCGGCGCCAACGGGTCGGTGACGTACCACGACGCCTGCTACCTGGGCCGGCACAACGGGCACTTCGACGCCCCCCGTGACGTCCTCGCCGACAGCGGCCTCACCGCCGAGGAGATGGAGCGCGCGCGCGAGCGCTCCTTCTGCTGCGGCGCCGGCGGCGCCCGGATGTGGATGGAGGAAGGCGGCGACGCGAGGATCAACGACACGCGCTTCGCCGAGGCCGAATCCACCGGCGCCGACACCCTCGCGGTCGCCTGCCCGTACTGCTTCGTCATGCTCGACGACGCCGCGAAGGCCAAGGGCTCCGAGATGCGGGTCGCCGACGTCGCAACGCTGCTCGCGGAGGCCACCCTCGGCAGCACCGCCCCAGCCGTAGACTCATCGGGCGATGAAGCCGGTCCTGTTCGCCCGCGCCGACGAGTTCGAGACGTTCGGCATCGCCCCCGCTGCGGTGACCGACGCGGGCGCCGAGGTCCGCATCTGGGACGCGATCGGCGGCGAGACGCCGCCCGCTCTCGACGACGTCGCGGGGTCGTCCTGTTCGGCTCCTCGTTCAACGTCGAGCATGCCGACGAGCAGCCGTTCATCCAGCGCGCTGCGAGCCGTGACGCTCGACGCCCTCAACCAGGGCACGCCGTACCTCGGCATCTGCTTCGGTGCACAGATCCTTGCGTGGGCGCTCGGTGTCGGCATCGAAAGGGCGCCGGTTCGGGAGGTCGGCTATGTCCCGATCCGCCCCACGCCGGCCTGCGCGGACGATCCGATCCTCGCTCAGATCGCCGACGGCACCATGGCGTTCCAATGGCACATGGACACGTTCGCGCTCCCCGACGAGGCCACGCTCCTCATCACCGGTGACGACGTCGCGCATCAGGCGTACCGGCTGGGCGAGGCGACGTGGGCGACCCAGTTCCACTTCGAGATCGACCGGCCCGAGATCGAGCTGTGGGTCGGGGAGGTCGCGGACACGGTCGAGGCTGAATGGGGCAAGACCCCGGACGCGATCCGTGCCGAGGCCGACCGCCACCAGGCGGCGCACGAGCTGGTCGGGACCGAGGTGTTCCGTCGGTTCGTGAAGGTCGCGCAGGAGCGGGCATGAGCTATCGGCCGCTGATCGCGGTCGTCGCGTACCACCTCGACGGTTCCCGCGTTGCGCGGTGGCCCGACGGCGGCTACGGCGTCCCGGCCCCGTACATCGAGGCGCTGCGCCGGTCGGGCGCCCGCACGGCGATCGTTTCCCCCGGGGAGACCGGCGAGCCGGCCGAGATCCTCGAGCCGTTCGACGGGCTCGTCCTGGTGGGCGGCGGCGACGTCGATCCCGCCAGATACGGGACGTCCCCCGAGACGGAGCACAACTACGGCGTCGAGCCCGATCGAGACGCGTTCGAGATCGCGCTGCTCCACGAGGCCGATCGCCAACATGTGCCGACGCTCTGCATCTGCCGGGGGATGCAGATCATGAACGTCGCGTTCGGAGGCACGCTGCATCAACACCTGCCGGCCATGGAGGGCCTCCTGCAGCACGGCGTGCCGCTGGAGGGCACCGAGACGATCCACGACGTGGAGCCCGAGCCCGGCTCGCGGCTTTCGGCGACGACGAAGTCAGGCCGGCTCGCCTGCAGTTCCCACCACCACCAGGGCATCGACCGGGTCGGCGACCGCCTCTCGGTCTCCGGTCGCAGCCCTGACGGCCTGGTCGAGGCACTCGAACTCGTCGTGCCCGATCAACAGGATGAGTGGCAGACGTGGATGCTCGGCGTCCAATGGCACCCTGAGGAGACCGCGGGCGCGGACCCATCGCAGCAGTCGCTGTTCGACGCTCTTTCACTCATCGCGCGGCTCCACGGCTCACGCGCCCGCCCGGGTGAGACCGAGGGACGAACGCGCGCCTACGGACTGGCGGATCCCGATCCAGCCTGGGCAGAACGGTTCGAAGACGTGGCCGCGGAACTACGAGCAATCCTCGGCGATCTCGCCGTGCGGATCGACCACGTCGGGTCTACCTCGATCCCCGGGCTACTCGCGAAACCGGTGATCGACGTACAGGTCTCATTGGCTTCGATGTCGCCGCGTGCTCCGTACGTCGATGCGCTGGTTGCCGCCGGCTATAGCTGGACGCTCGATCCGTGGGACGACCTGCACGAGTACTTCTCCATCGAAGACGCCGACCGGCGTGGCGTGCACATACATGCCTGCCGCGCCGGAAGCGACTGGGAACGCCGCCACCTCGCCTTCCGCGACTGGCTCCGAGCGCATCCCGAGGATGCGAAAGCCTACGGACGGTTGAAGCGGGAACTCGCTGCGAGGCACCCCCGGGACATCCACACCTACACCTACGGGAAGGGCAACTTCATCCGGTCCATCGAAGCTCGCGCCCTGGCCGAGGACATGGCCCACAGGGACTAGCGCGCCTCCGCCATTTCGGGCATGATGCGCGCCTACGCGGGCTGCGCCGAACCGATCGCGGCCCCACCGAGGGGGAAGGAACCGATCCGACGGTCGTGCCCGTGATCTGCCGAATCCCATCCGGTGCAGCGTCTCCGCGGAGCTGCGGATGAGCGCGATCAAAGCCACGCGTTTCGGTGCCCCCCTGCCGGACGGCGGCACGATCGGCGTGATGGCGCCCTCCGGCCCGTACTTCAACCGCAGCGATGTCGAGCGCCCGTTGGCTTGGTGGCGCGATCGGAGATTCGAGGTGAAGCTCGCCGACTCGGTGTGGGCCCAGGACGACTACGTCGCCGGCCCGCCTGAGAAACGGGCAGAGGACCTCACGGCGCTCTTCGCGGACCCCGAGGTCGACGCGATCCAGGTCCTGTGGGGCGGCACGGGAGCGATCGAGATGCTGCCGCACCTCGACTACGACGTGATCGCGGCGAACCCGAAGGCGCTGATGGGCTTCTCCGACATCACGAACCTGCACGTCGCGCTTCGCCAGCAGGCAGGGCTCGCCACGTTCCACGGTCCGGGGTTCGGGTCTATGGGTATCCCCGAACGCACGGCGTTCACATGGGATTCCGCGTTGGCAGGCTTCCGCCGGGGAGGCGCAGGCGAGGTGCCGCGTGATCCTGACGATCCGTACGTCCGAACGATCGCCGGCGGGAAAGCGACAGCACCGATCGTCGGCGGCAACCTCTTCACCTTCGTCCACTTGATCGGGACGCCCTTCGATCCGGATTTCGACGGCGCGATCATGCTGCTCGAGGAGGTCAACGAACCGCCGTACGTCGTCGAGGTCCACCTCCACCAGCTCGAGCTTGCGGGGAAGCTCCGGAACCTCGCCGGGGTGGTGGTCGGCGAACTGAAGGACTGCGATTGGCGCGAGGAACGACCCGAGGCGCCCCGCACCCGCTCGATCGAGGACGTTTTGGAACGCTGCCTCGCCCATCTCGGCGTCCCGGTCCTCTACAAGCTCCCGCTCGGACACGGGAAACATCTCGCCACCATTCCGCTTGGGGTGCAGGCAACTTTGGATGCGGATGCACAAACCTTGTCGATTGACGAACCGGGTGTCCGGCAGAAAGCGTAGGTATCTGAGAGGCGGCCATTGGCTCAATGACGGACAACCGACGGCGCCTCACACACGAACCCCAGGAAGGAAACACCGACTTGGCCGACGACTCGACGAAATGCATACTGCTTGCGAACTCGGGGCAGGATCGCTCGGGAGCCAACGGTAGTGGCCGGCGTCGCCGGAGAGGAAGCTGGAGCACTCTGAAGGGAGTCACCGCATGACGAACATTCGCCGCCTCGCCGCCCTCGCCGGGATCGCGGCCCTGATCACGATGTTTGCAGTGGTCCCCGCGTTCGCACAGAGCGCGACGGCACCGCCGAGCACCGCCGCGAGCTCGACGGGCGACAAGGTCATCTTCAGCTATGGGACCGACTCCGACATCACGAGCCTGAATATCTGGAAGCTCTGTTGCGGTCCGGACTACACGTACATGACACTCGTCTACGACACCGCCTTCGGCTACGGAGACGATCTCAAGGTCGCGCCGAGCATCATCACCTCGTGGACACCCAACGAGGACTCGATGATCTGGACGCTGAAGATCCGGGACGATGCGACGTTCAACGACGGGACGCCGGTCACTGCCGAGGACGTCGCGTTCTCGTTCTCGAACGTCGCCGACAACCAGATGGCGACCTACAAGAACTACCTCCCGTTCAACCCGACGTTCAAGGTCATCGATGACACCACGATCGAGTGGAGGTCCGAGGAGCCGACGTATGCCCCCATCGTGCCCGCATACATCCCGATCTACCCGAAGCACGTGTGGGAGCCCTTGGTGGTGCCCGGTGACCCGGATGCGACCCGGAAGGCGATGAAGGCGTTCCCGAACGAGAACCCGATCGGCTCCGGTCCGTTCACCCTCACGGAATACAAGCCGAAGCAGCTCCTTCGCTTCGAGGTCAGGCCCGACTACTGGGGCGGTCAGCCCAAGTCGGTCCAAGAGAT
This sequence comes from uncultured Actinomycetes bacterium, assembly GCA_963746995.1. Taxonomy (GTDB): domain Bacteria; phylum Actinomycetota; class UBA4738; order UBA4738; family HRBIN12; genus AC-51. The sequence continues at coordinate 96,845 of CAVVDF010000003.1, read as the reverse complement.
CGACATCCGCATCTACTCGAACCAGGAGGCGATGGTCAGCGCGCTCAAGGCGGGCGAGATCGACTTCGCGTACGGCATCACGCCGACGCTCTGGAACTCGCCGACCGTGCAGAACGACCCCAACATCACACCGGAGACATTCGACGGGGGTTGCTGGTCGAACATCGCCTGGAACTTCGGCGGACAAGGACCGGAGGCGTCGGCGGATCCGATCATCCATGAGACGAAGTTCCGTCAGGCGATGTCGATGGCGATCAACCGCCAGGAGATCGTGCACAAGGTCTACAACGACACGTATCAGGTGGGCTACAGCATGCTCATGCCCGGGAAGAACGGGGCCTGGTATCACGACATCCCACCCGACCTGCGCTTCGACTACAACCCAACGCAGGCGGAGGCTGTTCTCGACGAGATCGGCGTCGTCGATACGAACGGCGATGGCATCCGGGAGGACCCGGGTACCCACGAGAACATCAACCTCGATATGTTCTCCGTCAGCGACGTGGAGGGCTCGGTGGATACCGGCAAACTCCTCGCCGGCTACTTCCAGGCGGTCGGCATCGGCGCGAAGCCATTCGTGGTGGACGAAGGCAAGGCGGTCGACCTCTGGTACAACGGCGACTGGGACGCGTACGTCTGGGACTGGTGTCCCGACCCCGATCCGGACTTCATGCTCTCAGTCTTCACCACGGCCGAGTGCCTGAGTTGGAGCGACGGCTGCTACTCGAACAAGGAGTACGACAAGCTCTACAAGCTGCAGCAGACGCAGCTGAACCGAGACGATCGTCAGCAGACCGTCAACCAGATGCAGGAGATGGTCGCCGAGCAGGTCCCGACGATGGTGCTCAACTACTGGACGACACTCGAGGCCTATCGGGCCGATCGATTTACGGGCTATGAACGAAGTCCGGTCGTGGATGGCGATCTGATCTTCGGGTGGAACAACGAGTCCTTGTTCAACCTCGAGTTGGTCGCGGGCGCGTCGAGCGGGAAGGCATCCTCGGGTCTCCCCGCGTGGGTGTGGCTCGCGATCGTCGTCGGCATCGTCGTCATCTTCGGCTTCGTGGTCGCGAACCGACGCAAGAAGGACGAAGAGGACGTCGTATAAGTACAGACTGACGCCGAACGGGAGGACGACGGCAGGGTGGGAACGCGCGGATACATCGTCAAGAAGTGTCTGTATGCGCTCCTCACACTGCTGTTCGTCCTCACGTTCAACTTCTTCCTCTTTCGCGTCGGCGGCGGCGATCCCGTCCTCCGGCAGGTTCGAACGGCGCACCTCAAACCCGAGGACGTGGAGAAGCTTCGGCACGAGCTCGGCTTCGATCGCCCGCTGCCCGTGCAGTACCTCTCCTACATCGGCGACACGCTGGCGCTCAACCTCGGGACGTCCATCTACACTTCTCAGCCCGTCTGGAAGGTGCTCAAGGAACGACTCGGGGCGACGATCCTGCTGCTCGGACTGGGAACGATCACCGCGTCGCTGCTCGGCATCTGGGTGGGCGTGAAGGGGGGCTGGAGACGGGGCAGCAGGTTCGACACCTCCAGCCTGTTCACCTCGCAGGTCTTCTGGTCGATGTCCGAGGCCTGGCTCGGGATGATGCTGATCTGGATGTTCGCAGGCATCTTCCGGTTCTTCCCTGCAGGACAGATCTCATCGCCCCAGAGCGGCGAGGGTATCGGCCACTTCGTCGACATGGCGAACCATCTGTTCCTACCGGTCCTCACCCTCACGCTCGCGTATTTCGGCGAGTACACGATCATCATGCGTTCATCGCTGATCGAAGTGATGAACGACGACTTCATCCAGACCGCTCGTGCCAAAGGGGTGCCCGATCGCGACGTTCGCAAGAAGCACGCCGTCCCGAACGCGTTCCTGCCAACGTTCACATTGATCTTCCTGAGCTTCGGGTTCGTGCTGTCCGGAGCGATCTTGATCGAGGTGGTCTTCTCGTGGCCCGGACTCGGATCATTGACGTTCGAGGCTCTCAACTCACGTGACTACCCCGTGATCCAGGGCGTATTCCTGATCTCGAGCGCGGCTGTGATCTTGTTCAACCTGCTGGCCGACATCACGTACGGCTATCTCGACCCCCGGATCAGGCAGGGCTGAGCATGTCGAGGCTTCCTCCCGATCTCGTCGAGCCACCGTCACTCGACCGTCCCGCGACTGCGCCCGACCCGCGCCCCGGGAAGACGAAAAGGATCGCCTGGGCGCGTCGTCGCCAGGCGTTCGCCAGCTACGCCCGGACTTTCCGCCGATCGAAGCAGGGCATGATCGGTCTGTTCATCCTGATCGTCTTCGTGATGATGGCGCTGCTGGCCCCGTTGATCGTGGATCAGGCGCAGATCCATGTAGCCACCGCGACGGGGCCCATCTTGCAGTCACCGACGCGGGGATACCCCCTCGGTACAGACTCCTTCGGGCGCCAAGTGATCGGGATGCTTATCTGGGGATCCCGGATGTCGCTGATGGTGGGGATCACCGCCACTATCGGCGCCATGCTGATCGGATCTGTTGTCGGCATCTGCGCGGGCTACTTCGGTGGAAAGACGGACACCTCGTTGAGCGCTGTCACGAACTGGTTCCTCGTGCTGCCGTGGCTCGCCCTGGCGATCCTGCTCGCCTCGGTGAATCCGTTCCACCTCCCCGCGGCAGGCAACATCATCCTCGTCATCGCGATAACCTCGTGGGCTGGCTCCGCCCGACTGATCCGATCGCAGACGCTCTCGGTCAAGGAGCGCCCGTATGTTGAACGCTCACGTGCGCTCGGGTCGGGCAACTGGCACCTCGTGACGCGACACATCCTGCCGAACGTGATGCCGGTGATCTTCGCGAACGCGGTGCTGATGGTTGCGATCGCGATCCTGTCCGAGGCGGCGCTCGGCTTCCTCGGGCTCGGGGATTTCAACAACGTCTCCTGGGGAACGATGCTGAACGAGTCATATGCGGCGGGATCCCTGACGGCGGGCTACTGGTGGTGGTTCATCCCGCCGGGTCTCGCGATCGTCTTCGTCTGCCTCGGCGTGACGCTGTGCGGCTACGCACTCGATGAGATCCTCAACCCGAAGCTGAGGAGCCGATGACGGTTCTGTCGCTGCGGGATCTCGAGATCACCTACACGACGACGGGTGGCGACGTTCCCGCGGTGCGCGGCGTGAGCCTCGACATCGAACGAGGCGAAGTGCTTGGGCTCGCAGGCGAGTCGGGGTGCGGGAAGTCGACGATCGCCGCGTCGATCCTGCGCCTGCTGCCTCCGGGGACGAAGGTCAGCGGTCAGATCCTGCTCGACGGTGAGGACGTCATGGCCATGACCGCGCCGAAGCTCCGGGCAGCACGGTGGAGCGGTGCATCCATCATCTTCCAAGGTGCGATGCACTCACTCAACCCCGTCCGGCGGGTCGGCGAGCAGATCGCAGAGGCGATCCTCGTCCACAGACAGGCGAACGAGGCGGAGGCGCGAGTCCGCGTCGGTGCGCTCCTCGAGCAGGTCGGCCTCCCGCCGCGTCGGATCGACGACTATCCGCACGAACTGTCCGGTGGACAGAAGCAGCGCGTCATGATCGCGATGGCGTTGGCGTGCAACCCCTCGATCGTGATCGCGGACGAACCCACCACCGCCCTCGACGTGATGGTGCAGGCGCAGGTGCTGCGGCTCCTAAAGGGCTTGCAGCACGACCTCGGTCTCTCCATGGTCTTCATCACACACGACCTATCGGTGTTGGTCGAGGTGTCCGACCGTTTGGCGATCATGTACGCGGGCAAGATCGTCGAGGAGGGACCTGGCCGAGCCCGTCTTTCACCGCGCCGTGCATCCGTACACCGAAGCGTTGGCCGCTGCGTTCCCCGAGATCGGCGACCTGCACTTCCGTGGGAACCCGACGGGACTCGGCGGCGATCCCCCCGACCCGCAGAACATGCCGTCCGGATGCTCGTTCCATCCCCGCTGCGCCAAGGTTGTGGAAGGCGTGTGCGATCGGATCGATCCGCAACTCTGGACAGCCGGGGAGCGGCGGACTGCTGCGTGCGTGCACGCAGAGGGAGCCCCGGAGCTCGAGGGATCCCCGGCATGACCGAGACCGTGGCTTCGGAGACGACGCCCCAAGCAAGACCCGTCATCCAGGTCGAGGGACTCGAGGTCAACTTCAAGGGCCGCGTGAGTCTGGTCGCGGGTGCGATGGGGCGCAAAGGGCTCGACGCGAAGGCGGTGGACGGCGTCGATCTCTCGTTGGGTGCGGGAGAGGTGCTCGCGCTGGCCGGGGAGTCGGGCTGTGGCAAGACGACCACGGCTCGCGCCATCATGGGCCTCTTCGTGCCGGACAAGGGGCTCATCCGTTTCGAGGGCGAGCAGCTCCCCACGTCGACGAAACAGTTGCGACCGTACCGCCGCCAAGTGCAGATGGTGTTCCAGGATCCGACCGGCTCCCTGAACCCGCGATCGACGATCTACGAGATCGTCGCGGAGGGCCTCAGGATCCACAAGATCACGTCGGGCCCAAACGGGGAGTCAGAACGGGAGCTTGTTGCACGGGCGCTCTCGAGGGCCGGGCTCCGGCCGCCCGAGAACTTCTTCCTGCGCTACCCCCATGAGGTCTCGGGAGGGCAGCGACAGCGAGTGGTGATCGCGGGCGCGCTCGCGCTGGACCCCCGCGTGATCGTCGCGGACGAACCGGTCTCGAACCTAGACGCCTCTGTGCGCGGCGAGATCCTGGCGCTCCTCATGCGGCTCCGGGAGGAACTGCAGCTTTCGATCTTGATCGTGACTCACGACCTCGGCCTCGCCTGGACGATCGCGGATCGGGTGGCCGTCATGTATCTCGGTCGCATCGTCGAGATCGGGCCGACCGAAGACGTTCTGCAACGACCGCACCACCCGTATACGAAGGCGCTACTCAACGTCGTTCCGGAAGCGGGCGGCCAAGATAGACCGATCCTTCAGGGGGAACCGCCCGACCCCACCAACATCCCTCCGGGATGTCGCTTCCACCCTCGCTGCCCGGTGGTCGCCTCTGGTCGAGCCAAGCAACTCGGGATCGAAGATCGTTGCATCGGTGCCGACCTGGCACTGCAGGAGGTCGGCAACCAGCACTTCGCTGCGTGCTATCTCACGGAGCTCAACGAGCTGCCGTAGCCTCGGCGTCGTCCTGCTCTTCCGGCTCGTTGCGCAGCACGCCGAGGATCGCCGCCATCTCGGCGTCACCCACGGGCGCGTCGGACTTTGCGCCCGTGCGAGCCGACGCCAGCAGCGACCGGAGGTTCGACTCGGCCATCTCGGCTCGGTTCTCGAGCTCGCGGCTGCGTTCGGCCAGACTCCGCGCCCGTCGCTCGGCCTCGTCGCGCGTCGCCCGTGCGTCGCGAGTCTCCTCCCGGAGCTGGCGAACCTCGGCACGGAGCTCGGCGTTCTCACGCCCGAGCTCCACCAACTTGTCCGCCACCGCTCGGCCGAGGTCCGAGTACGAGCTGGCACCCATGTCGGCAGGTGCGGCTGCGGCGCGCGATGACTTCGCGCGCGGCTTGCGTCCGATCGATTCCCGCTCACCCGGCTCGAGCGGACGAGCGTCGAGCAGCCGGTAGGAACCCTCGGCCGGTTCGAGACGTCGGCGCGCGATCAGGGCGCGCACGGCCCGCGCCGTGGACAGTGGGTCCGGCAAGCCGAGCTCGCGACCGATCTCCGCCGGCGTCTCGTCGAGCACATCGCCAACCGCGATACGGCTCGCGACAGCAGCGAGGAACGCGTTGGCGCGCTGGAGACTTTGGTCGTTCATCGAGGAGCAATCATGTAGCAACTATGCCGCAACTGGCTAGTTGTCTCGCGGGGCACCACAGACGGGCGGATCCCTTACTGTTGGAGTTGGAGCGTCGTACTTGACCGATAGTGCCCGAGATCTCCGTCCGGCTGTTCCACGGAGACGAACGAGGCTCCGATCCCGCCGGGAGTGCGGACCGTCGGGGTGATCCCCGGCAAGGTCGCTTCGAACCCGCCGAGGTCCTGCGAACCCGTTGGCGAGCTCTCGACCGACCGGAACGCGAGCCTGGCCACATGGCCGTCGACCGAGCCGGACACCTCGAGGGTGATCCGTCGAGTCTGGACCTGGGCCTGGTCGAAATCGCAGCCCGCCGGAGGGTCCAGCCGCGCGACTGCGCTCCCGGACAGGGCACCGCCGGGCGCCACCACGGAGAACGATCCCCGCACGATCCAGTCGCTCGTGCACGACCCGCCCTCGTGCAAGACGTGGCTGCTGTTCGTGCGCATCGTCAGCGTCCACACCTCCGGACCAGCGGTCGTGCTCGGCGTCGGTCGAGCGCCCGGATCCTCCACCCCGGGCGGGAACGGATCGGACCGCGACGCCATGAAGGCTCCCGCGGCAGCCGCGAGCGCGAACGCGGCGATCCATACGACGACCTTCAGCGGCTTCGGCACGCGGGCGAGCCTACCGTGAGGTGCTCAGCCGACGCCCAGGCCGGTCATCAGCGCCCGGAGAGACAGCCCGAAACAGATGAACGATGCACCCGTGAAGATCACCCACGGCTGGGTCCACAAGCTGTCCCCGCCCCGACCGCCGGCCACGTCGCGCGACATCAGGTGCCCGACGCCGAGGATCACGAGCGGACCGAACCCGTACACGAAGTGCAACCACGTCGAGGGCCTGCGGCCCATCAGTAGCAGGACGATGCCGATCAGCGCCTGCACCGCCGCGATCACCTGCTCGACGGTGATCCACGCCCAGAACCGCTCGCCCGGATCGCGGCGCACGATCAGCGCACCCAGCCCCCAAACCCAGCCGACCGTGAATGCCGCCAGCACGATAAAGGCGACGGTTTCATGGATCTTCGTCATGGCGCGGGGAGTCTAGCCAGGCAGTCCGAGCCACGCCGGCAGGTCGCTCAGGCGATCGATGACGGCGTCGGGGTCGCCGCGCCTCTCGTCACCCGGGCGATACTTCCCGGTGCGAACGAGTACGCCAGTGATCCCGGCCGCCCGCGCGCCCTCGACGTCGTTCGTGACGTCATCCCCAACCATCACACCGCGCGCGGCCTCGATCCCGAGCAGGTCGAGCGCGGCTTGGAAGTACGCGGCGGCAGGCTTCCCGCACACGGTGGCCAACGCACCGCTCGCGGCCTCGAGCCCGAGCACGTACGCGCCGGCGTCCAACTCGAAGCCGCGCGCCGTCTTCCAGTAGAGATTCCGGTGCATCGCCACCAACGAGGCGCCGTCCATGAGCCGTCGAAACACGGCCGTCACCACCGGATACGAGAACCGATCCGACGCGCCGCCGAGCACGACGACCGTCGCGTCGTCGGGGTCCTCGACGAGCGGTCACCCCCTCGAGATCCTCCGTGCGTCGCCGTCGGAGAGGACGAAGACGGGCGCGCCGGGGTGTGCGTTGCGGAGGTACGCGGCCGTCGCGGTCACCGCAGTGACGATCTCGTCCGGTCGGATCGAGAATCCGGCGTCGCTCAGGGTCGTGGCGAGCGATGCCGAGGGTGCGTCGTCGTGTTCGTGATCAAACAGATCGGCAGACCGGCCGCTCGGAGCGCTTCGACCGCCTCGATCGAGCCGGTGATGGGCTCCCACGAAACGGAGAGGACGCCGTCGATGTCCAATAAGACGCCATCGACCTCACGCATCGACTCAGGCTCCGAGCCGGATCCCGATGGACCGACGTGTGCGCTCGATATCGTCGGAGACTGGCTTGCCGAGCCTGCGACGCCGCCAGACGTCGTACGGAGCGAGATACCGGAACTTCGGCGGCAACATCGGTCGTGCGAACTTGGTCGCGGCGAGCGTCGTATCGACGGCCGCCTGCCGTACGGGACCGAGCGAGAACCCGTACATCTCTCGCACCAATGACGGGAGGGTCGCGAACGCGAGCCTCGACACACCAACGAGGACCGGACGCCAGTCGGCCTGCTGCGGCGGATGCAGGAACAGGTCGGCGACCTTCAACGCGTTGTCGGTGACCAGCAGCTCGCCTCGGTCCTCGACGTCGGCCAGCCATGCGCGGAGCGCCGGCACGGTGGGTGGGATCAGGTCGCGAGGGACCAAGCACATCTCGGCGGCGAGCATCTGCTCCTCGTGGAAGCGCTGCCGTCCGGCGTCGTCGAGCGCGCCGACCGTGCGCTCTTCGAACAGCAACGCCGAATCGACGAGGCACGCGTGCACGTACAGCAACAGATGCGGGTCCAAGGCGTCGTAATGCTTGCCGGTGACCGGGTCGATCCCATTGATGCGGCTGTGCACGGCGTTGATCTTCTCGGCGGCGGCGTCCGCCTCCGCCTTCGTACCGAACGTGAGCGTATAGGTCAGGATCAGCGTGCGCTGCAACCGTTTCCATGGATCGCGTTCGAACATCCCCGTCTGGCCGGCACCGGCGATCACCAGCGGGTGCGCGGCCTGCATCAGCAGGGCACGTGCGCCACCGAAGAGCACAGTGACCTCACGGTGGACCTGCCACGAAACGCTGTCCGGGCCGAAATAGCCTTCGTCGCCGCTCATCGGAGCCAGCGTACCCAGCCGACGCAGACACGCCTTCCGTGCGCCCCCGCGTCGGAACAGGCAATATCGGGGCCATGCTGTTGATCCCGGCGATCATCGCGCTCGCTGTCCTGGTGGGGTTCTTGTTCCGTGGGAGCCTGAAGCGCTTCGAGGAACTTCGCATCCATCGGTGGGGGCTCGCACTCGGTGGGTTGGCGCTGCACCTCGCTGCGATCTACGTGATCAGCGATCCGGTGGCAGGTCCGGTGGTGCTGGCCCTGTCGTACGGTCTCCTGGCGGCGTTCCTCGTCTGGAACCGCTGGATCCCCGGCGCCCGCGTCATGCTCGTCGGACTCCTCCTGAACCTGGTGGTCGTGGTCGCGAACGGCGGGATGCCTGTCGACCCGAACGCGATCCGCGCGATCGACGCCGACTCCACCTCACTCGCGGGCGCAAACGCCGGCACACATCATCTGATGACGTCCGACGACGTGTTCTGGCGACTCGGGGACACGATCGGCATCCCGGCGCCGGTGTCGGCCGTGCTGTCGATCGGGGACCTGCTGCTGTACGGCGCGATCGCCTACTCGATCGTGCAGATCATGCGGGGACGCTGCCGCGAGAACCCTCGGCCGCTGGCATGGTGGTGGCTGGGCTACCGAGGGAAGCATGCGCCTGAGTATTGGAGGATGCCGGTCCGCTACCGAGGTCCTGATCGCGCTGCAACAGGGAGCTCGGGAATCGAACCGTGATCGTCGTGCCCTCACCGGGCTCGCTCTCGACCGAGCAGGAACCACCACCGACCTGCGCGCGCTCGCGCATCATCGCCATACCGAAGTGACCTTCGGGGCCCGGCTGGCTCGTATCGAAGCCACTGCCGTTGTCGCGAAGTTCGAGGACGATGTCTTCGTTGGACTCCGTGACCGCGATCCACACATCGGTCGGATGCGCGTGCTTCAACGCGTTCATGATGCCCTCGCGGGCGATATGGAAGATCAGCAATGCGATCGGCGCAGGCAGCGGGATGTCCTGGACGTCGTGGTGGAATTCGATGCCCGCGTCGCGACCGACCTCGTCGGTGAACGACTCGAGGGACTCGGCAAGGCCCGTCGCCCCGAGCGGTGAGCGGTGGAGATCGCGGATCAGCGCGCGGATCCGATCGGAGGTCTCTTGCTTGGATTCGCGGATCTTCTCGAGCTGCATCCTGAGTTCGTCGAGGTCCTGCCTTTCGAGAAGCTTGCGGGCGATGTCCACCTGGAGCGAGAGCCGGAACAGCACCTGGGCAAGGTCGTCGTGGAGATAGCCAGCGATCTGAAGACGCTCGTCGGCGCGTTCCTCGGCCATCGTGTTCGAGAGCTCTCGGAGGATCTCCTCGCGCTCCTGCAACTCCACGTGCGCCTCTTCAAGGGCACGCATCTTGAAGAAGACCTGCCTGGCGAAGATCAAAGGGGCTAGGACCGCTGGAAGCATCCAGAGCCCCACCTTTTCGTAGAAGACCGCGAGTGAGAGGCCGAGAACACCAAGGCCCAGGTAGCTCACGAGGAATTCCTGCCCGGTTCCTATCGTCAGCTGACGGAGCATCTTGTCGAAGGAGACGCGGAGCTTCAGGCTCATGAAGGCTGCCACTAGCCCCGCGTTCACGGCATAGTCGGCGACGGCGGCAAGAGCGGCCGCCAGAACGAGGGTGCCGGTCGCCGTATCCGTGAGCACTTGGCCGGGTGTCTGGAACTGATGAAAGACGAGCCCGGCGGCAATTACGGAGAGAGCGACCTGCGACCTGTTGAAGAGCGCGGTTGGGATGTTGACTTCGCGCTTGATCTCCCGAGGGTCAGAGGCGCCGAGGAAGGCGATCAATCCTGCCGCGTTAGGCGGATAGAGAATCGCCAGCATCATCAAGAGCGGGAAGCCAACGCTGAGCGTCAGGCCGCGCCAAGTCGGCACTGGCAACAGCTCCACGCCCGCGACAAGCAGTGCCCAGAGAAGCCACTCAGGCTCGATCTGCCAGCCCTCACGCTGGGTCAGTATCCAGATGAGGGCGACAGTCAGGGCGACACACCCGAAGGCAAGGTAGGCGGCACGCTTGGGGAGGGCTTGTGCGGCAGTCACCCCACCATCATGAATGCACAGCACACCAAGTTGAAGCAGCTCGAAAGGGGGTCGCGGCTAGTACTAATAGCGTAGTCCTATTACCGGGCTTGTCCCCCTAAGGGGTGACCTCCGACAATCTAGCCCTGACCCCCAGCAGGGGGCCACTGGAGCGGAGAGAAGGAGGTTTCCATGAAGCTGGTGCGTCGCATCACTATCGCGCTCGCGTCAATCGCGGCTCTGGCTCTCGCCGGTGGCGCTCACTGGCGGGCGGGCTGATCCAAGCTCGAATCCTGATTCGAAGACCCCTCGGGAATCCGGGGGGTCTTCGCTTTGATTCAGGTCAGCCGTTTGTGTCAGGCATCGGAAGTCGAACGGTCACCAGCGTTCCAAGCCCGGGGGTAGAAGTGACTTGCAGCTCGCCCCCGACACTGCGCACACGCTCTCCCATCAACTGAAGCCCAAAGTGAGCTGCGCGATCGACGCTTGCGGGATCGAAGCCGACGCCATCATCTGAGACGTCCATCTCGAGAGTATCGCCAGAACTGCGCAAGGAAACTCTGATGCATGAGGCGCGGGAGTAGCGCGAGCTATTGACCATCGCCTCGCGGGACACTTGAAGAAGTGTCCGACGGATAGAGTCCGTCGCGTCGATCTGCTCTACATCGACGAGAATCCGCGGCCTGCCTTCCCCTTCCAGGTTCTCTGCGCAGGCACGAATGGCTCCTCCGAGGTCTCGTATCGGATCACTGTCAAGTCGAAGCCCCCGTACCACCAGCCGGACGGCGGACTGTGCCATCTCGGTTGCCTCCAGCAGTGCGGGAAGATCCTCGTCGAGTTCAAGGAGACGACCGCAGACGAGGTCCTGTTTCAAGACCTCCCCCATGAGGTGCACCTGGAAGAGAGCGGGAAGGACCTCATCGTGCAGATCTCCTGCTATGAGACGCCTCTCCTCGATTCGCTCTCGATCCATAGCGAGCTGTGCCCGCTCCAGTGCCGCCTGACGAAGAATCGCGAGCCGGGTTGCCTTTCCCAACTCCTGGACCTTCACGAGCGCCATCCGGAACGGGACGACTAGCACTGTGAAGAGCAGGAGGGCGAAGCCGCCCCAGGACGCGTAGATAAGAGCCAACAAGGGCGCAACGAGACACATCGAGGCATACAACCCGATGCTCTCCGCCGGCTCGGGGCCAAACAACGACATAACACTCTTGCGGAAGGTCGCTCGCCCGGAGAGCACAGTCGAGACCGCAACCAATGCGATATTCACGAGGCAGTCAGCGGCCATGCCAAGAGCCGCCAGCAGCACGACGCCGGGCCAGTCGAGGCTGAGCCCGGCGACATGCATCACGAGGCTAGAGAATGCGACTGCGAGGGCGACCTGTGATCTGTTGAACAGCGCACGCTCAAGGGAGATCCGACCCTTGAACTCCCCGACATCGACACTCGCAAGTATTGCGATCAAAGCTGACATGGTTGGTTCGTGAAGCATCGCTGCCGCGAGGAGCACTGCAACCGACATGCTCAAGACAACGCCTCGACCCATGCGAACCGTCATGAGGTCCGCTGTAAGCGCGGCTACAGTCCAAGCGGCCACATTCATTAGGTCGCTTTCGGACAACCCTCCCTCGAAAAGCCATCGCGCGAGAAGAACTACGCAGGTGGCCGTAACCGACCAGTGGAAGATGGATGCTCCCCGCCGATGACTTGTTCGATTCGGGGAACTTGCCTGAGCTGCTGCTGTCGTCGCCATCGCTGCTTCCCTTCCCGGGCGCTCTCGTCGCCCCGACCAAATGAAGGGGAATGGTTCGGTTTGTAGTGGAAAGCGAGCACCGGGGGCAAGTTATCCACACCCGAAAGAGTGACAAGACAACCGGTGAGCCTCGTCTCACCGGCCGTACCATCGAGGAATGCGCCAGCGTGTCTTGGTCGTCGAGGACGAACAGAGCATCGCGGAACCCTTGCTCGAGCATCTCGATCGGGAGGGGTTCGATACGACACATGCCGGAACACTCGAGGATGCCCGGACGGCGTACGCGGCAATGCCTCCCGATGTGATCCTGCTCGACGTGATGCTCCCCGACGGCGATGGACGTGACCTGGCGCGCGAGATCCGCACCGCTTCCGACGTGCCCATCATCATGCTCACGGCTCGCGGCGAGGAGATCGACCGCGTGCTGGGACTCGAACTCGGCGCTGACGATTACGTCGTCAAACCGTTCAGTGCCCGCGAACTCGTCGCCCGCATCAGGGCGATCCTTCGTCGCGGCGCCGGCACCGCCAGAACGGGCGCGATCACCGTCGATTCGATCACCCTGGATCCCGGAGCCCGCACGTGCACGAAGGACGGAGTGCCCGTCGAACTCGCAGCCAAGGAGTTCGATCTGTTGCACTACCTCATGGCGAACGCCGGCACGGTGCTTCGCCGCGAGGACATCATGGACGAGGTGTGGGACCCGCACTGGTTCGGTCCGACCAAGACCCTCGACGTCCACATCTCGTGGCTCCGGAAGAAGATCGAGGAGGATCCCACCGAGCCCGTGTACATCGTGACCGTGCGTGGCGTGGGTTTCCGGTTCCTCGCGCCGGACGACGCATGACCCGCCGGCGCGATCGCACGAGCCTTCGGACCCGGCTCGTGTGGTCGATCTCCTACATCCTGCTTGCAGTCATCGTGGCGCTGGCGATCCCGCTCGCGATCCGCCTTTCGCGCAGGGGCCAAACCGAGCTCGCCTCGGACACCCTCATCACTGCACAAACCCTCGCCGCATACGTCGGGGCGGAGAACCTCTCCAACCCCGACGCGCTAGCGAAGATCGCGGCGGCCGCGCCGCCCGAGATCGACCGCATCGTGATCACCGACCTTCAGGGCACGGTGGTGTACGACAGCGAGGGCACCGCCGTCGGCGACGACTTCGCCAACGGCCTTCGTCCCGAGATCGATGCGGCGCTCGCGGGCGATCCCGTCGCCGAGGTTCGCTATAGCGAGACCGCGGGCCGGGACATCATGTACGCCGCCGCTCCCGTCATCGACGAACGCATCGTGGGTTCGATCCGACTGAACCGAAGCGCTCAGGAGGTTTCGGAAAACACCAGACGCACGTGGGTCGGACTGGGGCTCGTAGCGGCCGCTGGTCTGATCGCCGGCGTCGTACTCGCGTACGGGCTCGCATCCTCGCTCACGAGGCCGCTGCAGCAGCTCGCCGGCGCCGCACACGATCTTGGCGAGGGTGACTTGTCGGTCCGCGTCGGCGACATCGGGGGCTCCGCCGAGGTGCACGAGGTCGCGGGTTCGTTCGATGAGATGGCCGAGCGGTTGGAACGAACAGTGCAGGCGCAGCGAGAGTTCGTCGCGAACGCCTCGCACCAGCTGCGCACCCCGCTGACCGGCATGAAGCTCCGCTTGGAAACTGCGATGGACGACGCGCAGGACCCGGACCTTGAGCACCAACTCGGGGCGGCGGACGCCGAGGTGGATCGCCTCTCGCAGATCGTCGACCGTCTCTTGGTGATGGCTCGACACATCGAGGAAGGCGCCGCCTCGCAAGTGGATCTCGGCGACGCAGTCTCTCAGGCGTCTCAAGGTGGGAGATCGGGCCGCCAAGCTCGGATGCACACTGTCGAGCACGGCGAGGGTGCCGAGGCGCACGCCGATCCGACGGACGTGGATCAGATCCTCGACAACTTGCTCGACAACGCGATGGCCTACGCGCCGGGGCCGATCGAACTCGCCTTCGGCACGGACACCGACCTCGCGTGGGTACGGGTGCGGGACCACGGTCCCGGCATCTCTCCCGAGGATCGGGCGAGAGTGACCGAGCGCTTCTACCGGGGCTCGGGGACGCCGGCCGGAGGCTCCGGGCTCGGGCTCGCCATCGCGCGCGAGCTGGCGGAGAAGTGGGGCGGCACACTCGCGATCGAGCCGCCGCCCGACGGCGGGACGGCCTTCACGGCGTCCTTCCAACGAGCCGGTTCTTAGGCAGCTCTTTCCCTGGGCAGACGTACGGTGGGGCCATGGACAGGCGAGTGAAGACCGCCATGTGGGCGCTCGGCGGCCTGGCGCTCGCGATCGCGCTGTCGATGACCGCCTATGCGGTCGCGGGCGGCAGACTGAGCGAGCCGGCGGGCAGCGTTCGCGTGATCCCTTCCGCCGCAGAGGAAGGTCACTCGCCCGGCGCAACAACGTCGCCAAGGCCCGAGCCCTCCGATGAACCCTCGTCCGGTGGGGGTGCCCAGCCCTCGCAGTCGGACGACCACGGAGGCTCGAGCAGCTCGCCCGGTTCGACTTCGAGCGGATCGGACTCCGGCACCGACGCGGCCAACGACGACGCCGACAGCGACGACTGAACCGGGTCGAACCACTTCACCGGTCCGTGCCAAACTAGGCATCTATGGCCGAACCGGAGCCCATCAGAGGAGACACGCCTCGGCGCGTGAGGTCTGGGGGGACAACCCCGAGGAGATCGACGCCGACGCGGTGGTCGAGGAGGTCGAGGAGGAGTTCCCGTCGACGGAACGTCGCTGGCACGACCACCCGGCGTTCGCTCCGATCAAGGCCGTCTGGCTCTTCATCGAGCGCAGCGGAAAGCGCATCGCTGTGACGATCGTCGGTTTCGGCGTCCTCCTCGCCGGTATCGCCATGCTTGTCCTGCCGGGCCCGGGGATCGTGGTGATCCTCGCCGGGCTCGCCATCTTGGCCACCGAGTACGTATGGGCCGAGCGCATGCTGGCCGAGGCGAAGCGCCGAGCGATCCAAGCAAAGGACGTCGTCACCCGCAAGAACAAGAACGGTGACGGCGACGCCACCTAGCAGACTCGCGGGCGTCAGGAGAGGAGGGCGATGCTGGCGACCGATGCATCCATCGTGTTCCTTCGCATCGTCCACATCGTCACTGGGGTCATCTGGGTTGGCTCGTTGTTCGTAGTCGTGGTGTTCGTGCAGCCCAGCGCCGCGACGCTCGGTCCAGCGGGGGCGCCATTCATGTCGGAGCTTCGCCGGCGCCGATTCGTCGATGTCGTCTTCATCGACGCCCTGTTCACCGTCGTCGCCGGGTCGTTCCTCTACTGGCACGACTGGCACATGTATCCGACCTTCGGCGACTGGATCGACACGAGATTCGGGGTCTGGTTGACGGTGGGCGCTGTGCTCGCGATCTCGGGGCTCGGCGTGGCCGCGCTCGTCACGCGCCCCACGATCGGCCGACTCGTTTCCCTCGGGAAGCAGGTCGCCGAGTCAGGTGGTACACCCACGTCCGAAACGGCCGGCCGGATCGGCGCGCTCCAGCGTCGGCTCGTCGTGGCCGAGCGGGTGAGTTTCTCCCTGGTCCTCCTCGCGGTCGTGGCGATGGCGTCTGCGCGGTACCTCTGAGATGACCGGCCGCATCCTGATCGGCACCTCGTCATGGACCGACCCGACGCTGGTGAAGGACGGCAACTTCTATCCGCCCGACGCGAAGAGCGCCGAGAAGCGCCTGCGGTACTACGCCTCGCAGTTCCCGTTGGTGGAGGTGGACTCGACGTACTACTTCCCGCCGAGTGAGGCGAACTCCGTGCTGTGGATCGAGCGGACGCCGCCGGAGTTCACGTTCAACATCAAGGCGTACTCGCTGCTGACGAACCATCCGACCAAGCGCGAGTCGCTCTACAAGGATCTGCAGGAGTCCGCACCGAGCGACAAGCGGAACGTCTACCGCGAGCAGCTGCCCGATGAGGTCGTCGAGGAGGTCTGGCAGCGGTTCCGCGACGCGCTGATGCCGCTGCATTCGGCGGGCAAGCTCGGCGCGGTGCTGTTCCAGTTCCCGCAGTGGTTCGTGATCTCCCGCAAGTCGAAGGCCTACATCGAGGAATGCAAGGAGCGGCTGCCCGACTACCGGGTTGCGGTGGAGTTCCGGCACAAGAGCTGGATGGAGGAGCGCAACGTCGAGGAGACGCTGTCCTTCCTGGAAGAACGCGACCTGCCGTACGTGTGCGTCGACATGCCGCAAGGATTCGACTCGAGCGTGCCGCCGATCGCCGCGGCGACGGCGAGCGATCTCGCGATGGTGCGGTTCCACGGTCGCAACCCAGAGGTGTGGGCGAAGAAGAACGTCCCGGCCTCGGAGCGGTTCCGATACGACTACACGCGTGACGAGCTGCAGGAGTGGGCGCCGAAGGTGGAGGCGCTCGCCGCCGAAGCGCGCGAGACGCACGTGCTGATGAACAACTGCTATCAGGACTACGCGGTCAGGAGCGCCCGCGAGCTCGGAGACCTGCTCGACCTCGTCCTCCCGACGGAGTAGCTACTGGATCGTCGACGCCAGGTCGACGAGCAGGAATCCGTCCCAGGAAAGAATCGCGCGATGCTTCGGCAGCGGATCGGCGAAGCGCTGGTCGTTCGTCGAGCCTGGCTCGCCGGAGTCGAAGCGCCACTCGCCGGTTTGACCGTCCTGGCATGTGATTGCGGCGACACCGGTCTCGCGAACCTCGAGCAGTGGCTGAGGTTCTCCCGGAAGACACCTCGGCGCGGGACCGTACACGACGCGCCCACCGTCGCCCTCCCCGCCGATGTACGAGAGGTAGCTATCACCCTGGTAGGTGATCCATTCGGCGGTGGCAGATGGATGGACTTCGCCGACGGCGGTCCATCCGTTGCGAAGGTCGCCGATCGCCCATGGCTGGAACGCGATCGAACGGATCATGCGATCGACGACCGCCTGCTGTGCATCGGAGAGGGGCCCTCCAACCTCGAAGATGAAGGGGAGCCCGTCGCCATGGAACACTAGGTCGAGACCTCCGTCCGTTTCCGTCAGATCCGCCGGATCCAACGGGAATCGCGAATCGTCTTGCGGTGGCCGGAATGCCCCGCCTTCGATGTGCACGACCGAAATGCTTGTATCAACGCCGTCAACCGACCCCCGGAAGACGGCTCCTGGATCCGTCTGATCGACCTTCGTGGTCCGCCATCCTGCGGGAACATCCATCGTCCAGCCCAGTGCGTCGGCATACGACGTCCATTCGAGCGACGCCGGACTTGCAGTCACCGTGCTCGCGGTTGGCGTGATGGCGTCTTCCCCCGACCGTTCGGGGAACAGGGCGACGATCGGAACGGCGGTGAACGCGACGAGCCCCTCGGGCGGACGTCCGGCGATCGGATCCGATCCGCTCGGGTCTTGCTTCGCGACCGCCGCCCACGCGTAGCCGGGCGTCGGGCCGATGCAGGTCTCCGAACCTGGAAGCGACACCTCGATCGAGCCCTGGCGTGCGTCGACGAAGCCGCCGTAGATGGTCTCCCGCCGGGAGAAGACTGTCGAACCCCCGCTAGCGTCGCACGCGGAGTAGGCGACGATCGGCTCGCCGAAGTGAGGAACGTGCGCGGCGATCGTCGATCCATCGTGCACGATCTGGCTCGGGAGGACCGACAGGTTCGTATCCGGGTATCGGGCTTCAAGGACCGCCCAGATCTGACCATCCCCCTGCTCGAGGGGTTGGTACAGCGTCAAGACCTCGCTCGAGGGAGCCAGATCGCATGCACACTGGAACACCACATATCGTACGAAGGCGTCGCCGACACCTGGGCTCTGGACCGAGGTGGGGTAACCGGATGGCGGACCGGACACGGGGGCGTACCCGAATTGCCCCCCGGGTACAGGAGCTAACGAACCGATCGCGACAGCATCGCAGCCCATCCATGCTGACGGTGACGGTGACGCAGAGGCGTTCGCGACTTCGTAGCACGTCGACTGCGGAATCTCTTGGGCGATCGCGTCGGGCCAGCCCATGACGTCTTGACCGAACCGCACGGCGACGCCCTGAGGACTCCGCACCCAGTCATCCGACTGCGCCTGAAGTGCCTCGAGGTCGTCGGAGGACTGGGCGGGCCAGATCGGGAACAGGCCGAGCGACTCGGAGCCCGCGTCCGTTCCGTTCATCCGAAGGATGGGGATCGCGAACGCCGAGATGGCCAGCACGAACACGAGGAACGCGACGACCACTGTGACGATGCGCGTCGACGTTCTGGAGTTCGGCAGCGACTCGTCGCCGTGAGTCGGTCCTTGCTTCGCGCGATCGAACACCTCGTCACTCGGACCTGCGTTGTCGAGATCGCGGAGCTTCTTGCGCCAGCGTTCCGACATCAGTCGTCCTCCTCGCCGAGGAGCTCCGCGAGGCGCCGGCGGCCACGCATCAGATGCACGCGTACAGCCGCGCTCGACATGCCCGTGATGTGCGCCACTTCGCGCACCGGCAGATCCACGCGGTAGTGCAGGTACACCGCCGCACGCTGCGCGGGCGTCAGCTCCCGGAGCGCCGCGAGCAGGTCGGGAAGACCGTTCTGCGTTGCGCCACCGATGGCGATCTCGGGCATGTCGGCCGTCTCTTTCCCGCGTCGTGCGAGCTCCGCGCTCGCGACCCGGAAGGCGACCCGGTACAGGTAGGGCTCGGGCTCGCGCACCGCCGAGCCTCGCGCCATCATCCGCGCGAAGGCTTCGGCGACCGCATCGTCGGCGACATCCCGGCGGCCGCCCGCATACGCGTAGATCGCCCGCCAGATCGCCGCCCCCGACCCGCGCCAGATCGCGTCGTAGTCGTGAGCGTCATCCACTCCGTCACCCTGACAGAGCGCCTGGATGCGGGAAAGGTGAACAGTCAGCGCACGACTTCTACCAACATCACCGCACTCGACGGATGCACCGGGTCGACGAGGACGTATCTGCCCGGCTCGAGTGGTCCGATCACCTGGGAGAAGGTTCTCGGCCCAGGGGCCAAAGGTGCCTCCCACGTCGGATCGTTGCAGACGTCGCCATCGCAGTTGCGCAAAGGGAACAGCATGAGGCCGGACACGATCCTTTCGTCCTTCCGTTCGAACCGGACAGTGATCGGCTGCCCGGCGGTCCAGAACCCACATCCGGTCAATGCGATCGAGCGCTCGGTGATTGTGGCGTCATTGGTCGGCAGGCATTCGGTGAGAGGGATCGACGCGAGATCGGCGGGGATCGGCACGTCGCCGCCAGTCTGCTGGCTCGACGGCGTCTCGTGAGGGCTTGAAGACGGTGTGGGTCTAGCGTCGCCTACGGTGACCGGCAACAAGGTCGTTGGCGGGTGGACAGGATCGAGCAGGACGTAGTGACCGGCTAGCAAAGCCGGGATCGTGCCAAACCCTTTCCCGGGGCCGACGATCGGATCCATCATCCAGATCGGATCGCCGTCACAGCCGTTGCTGTTGCAGTTGGCCGCGTCGTAAACGGCGAGCCCGAGCGGGATGTTTCGCACCTGATTGTTCAGCGTCACCGCGATCGCCAGACCTGCCGGCCATTCGGTACAGGCCGACAGACGGTACTCCGGGTTGGTCGCTCCGACGCCCTGGTATCGGACGGAGGTGCCGATGAGCAGCGACGAGCCCGTGAGGCAATCCGCAGCGGGCTCCGGCGATCCTGTGGTGACGGGAACCGCGGAATCACCGCCGTCGCCGAGAGACGACAGCGCGATCGCGGCGATCAGCGCCACCACCGCGAGACCACCGACCAGGCCGGCGGTGCGTCGGCGGCGCTCGCGCCGCCGACGCGCCATTGCGAGTTCATCCAGCCCGACCGGCTCGCCGACGAAGTCGGCGAGCCTCCCCAACTCGTCACGAAGGTCAGGCATCGCGTTCCTCCAAGCTCGCTCGTAGTTCCGCGCGCGCGTCCTGCGCCAATCTGCGCACCGTCGCGTCGGCCACACCCATCAGGGCTCCGGCTTCGGCCGAGCCGTAGCCGAGCAGTTCCGTCAGCACAATCGCTTCGCGGCGGCGGGGCGACAGCGACGCCAAAGCGCCCGCCAGCGCCACTCGGTCCTCCGCGTCGGCGAACCCGTCACGGCCGTGCGCGAGACCCACGGCCCGCTTCGCCGCCCTCCCCGCACGCCGAAGGCCGCTGCGGTACCGGTTCATCGCCGTTCGGTACAGGTACCCCGTCGGGTCGTCCATCGTCCCGACCCGGTCCCATCGCTCCCACACGGCGATGAAGGCGTCCTGCAGGACCTCCTCGGCCTCGTGCCGGTTCCCGGTCAGCAGGTACAAGGCGCGCAGCAGCCGGGCGCGCTCGGCCTCGAAGAACACGTCGAACGCGGTCGGCTGCCCAACCGCGTCGCTCGTCACGATCGTCTCCATCGGTCCATGAACGCCTGGAGCATGGGTTCCGTTCATCGGTGTCGGCAACCCGTCGGCTTCCGGGCCTTCGAGGCGGCCGCGGGTAGGCTCGATGCACATGTTCGGCACCGGCAGTCGCCTCCAGGTCGCGCGCATCGGGGGGATCCCGATCTACATCTCGTACTCCTGGTTCGCGATCGCCGGGCTGTTCGCGTTCTGGATCTACGGGATCCTCAAGCCGCACGTGCCGTCCGACGAGCTCACCACACTCACCGCGCTTACCTTGGTGCTCTTCTTTACCGGGATCCTGCTGCACGAAGGGGCCCATGCGGTCTCCGCGCGGAGCTTCGGCCTCCCGGTGCGGGCGATCACGCTCGTGTTCTGGGGTGGAGCCACCGAGACCCGCTCGTGGCGCAAAGGCGCGCTCGCCGACTTCGTCGTCGCCGGCTCCGGTCCGGCGACGACCGCCGTGCTCGGCGTGGTGTTCCTCTTCATCGCGGCCAGCCAGCCGCCGTACTCGGGCCTGCGCTATGCGATGGAGTACCTGGGCGGCATCAACCTGTTCTTCGCGGTGTTCAACGCGATCCCGGGCTTCCCACTGGATGGCGGGCGGATGCTGATGGCGGTCGCCTGGGGGATCACGCGCAAGCGCGTGCTGGCGCTGCGGGTCGCCGGGATCGCCTCACTGGTGATCGGCGGGGCGTTCATGTTCGCGGCTGTGCTCTTGTTCGGCAAGGGCAACGGCTCGGCGATCTTCCTCGGCTACATCGGCTTCGTGATGCTGACGGCCGGACGGCAGATCCCGTCGAGGGCGGCCCTGCGCGAGCGGCTCCAGCGGGGGACGGCGCGCGACGCGATGCGCTCGATCGCGGATCCGATCCCCGCCGACATACCGCTATACGACGCCACCGAGCGATGGCTCCGATCGAGACCGGAGACCGTGTTCCCCGTGGCGGCAGCGGGCAAGCTGGTGGGCACCATCTCGTGGGAGGACGCGACGCGACACCGCGGCGTCCACGCAGGTGGGCGAGGCGATGATCCAGCTCGCCGATCCACCCCTGGTCGAGGGCGACGAACCGCTGGACGACGTCGTGGAGTGGATCGGCGACCGCGACGGGCTCGTGGTGGACGGAGCGAAACGGCCGATCGGCCTGATCGCCGTCGAGGACGTCGACGCCTGGCTGAAGGCCCACTGGTCAACGGGCGAGTACCTGGAGCCGGCGCCCGCGATCCCGCCCCGGCCCGACCGCTAGTCGCGGCGGGCGTGTCGGCACCGAGGGGTAGCATCCGGGTCATGGCGGCCCCCTCGCTCCGGTTCGACGATGCCCAAGAAACGGTCTTGGCACATCGCGACGGGCCGATGCTCGCGACCGGGGCCGCCGGCACCGGCAAGACGGCGATCCTGCAGGAACGCTTCGCCCGGCTGATCGAGGACGGCGCCGAGCCCGAGCGCGTCGCGCTCGTCCTCGGCACGCGACGAGCGCGCGACACCGCCCGATCCGCCATGCTCGAACGACTCCCCGAGTCGTTGCCCGGGCTGCAGATCCTGACCTCGCACGGGCTCGCCCATCGGGTGCTCAAGCTTCGCGACGTCGAGCCGCCCGAGGTGCTTGGGGCCGCCGAACAGTTCGCTATGGTCCGCGAGCTGTTGGTCGGACAAGACCCGGCAGCCTGGCCCGCGTACGGCGCGCTCCTGCAGATCCGCGGGTTCGCCGACGAGGTGCGGCAGCTGCTCACGCGCATGCAGGAATCGCTCCTGTCGCCCGCCGACCTCGAGCGCGACGCCGCCGACGCTGGTCTCGGCGGCTGGGCCGAGCTCGCGCGGTTCGCCCAGGAGTATCTCGACGCGCTCGATTCGGTCAACCATATTGACTATGCGGGACTCGTGCAGCGCGCAGCGGTCGAGGCCGGTCCCGGTCTGTTCGATCACGTGCTCGTCGACGACTATCAGGACACGACGCTCGCGGCCGAGGCGCTCCTGCGGACGCTCAAGGCAGAGAGTGTTGTTGTCGCCGCCGACCCCGACGCCCACGTCTTCTCGTTCCAGGGGATGACCAGAGTGCCGCTGGATCGGTTCACAACCGATGCGTTCCCGGACGCCGCGCACGTCCACCTGTCGACCGCCTACCGCTGTCCCGCGGGACCCACGGTGCAGGCGTGGGTGGCGCCGCACTCGTCCGAGGAACACGCGTCGATCGCCCGCGAGCTCCGGCGCATCCACGTCGAGGAGGGCGTCGGGTGGGGGGATCTCGCCGTGATCGTCCGGCGGCAGGGCGCCCATCTTGGCAACCTGCTTCGTGCGCTCGACGACGCCCGGATCCCGCGCGCGGTCCCGGAGCGCGGGAAGTCGCTCACCCTGGAATCGGCGACCTACCCGTACGTGCTGGCGCTGCGCTGGCTGGTCGCCGATGCCGCTCGACGGGACGAGCTGATCGAGCCGCTGCTCACCTCCGACGTGGTCGGGCTCTCGCCGGCGGCGGCGCGCGGCTTGATCAGGTTGGCCACGAGCACGGGCCCAACGCCGCGCGCCGCCGCTGCCGCCCTCGATCGCACCGACGGCCTTGCCCCGGAGGAAGCGCTACGGGTCGAGCGAGCCCGCGCCACGCTGGACAAGGCGGCCCTGTTCGCCGGCATGTCCGTGCAGGACGCGTTCAAGGTCCTGTGGGAAGAACTGCCCTGTTCCGCACGACTCGTCGCCGCCGGTGGCCAAGAGCTCGACACGGCGGTCACCTTCGCCGATGTCGTCGCCGACGCGTCCGAACAGGGCGACGCCGGCGTGCAGGCGTTCCTCGAGGCGCTCGACGCCGGTGAGCACGGGCCCGGCTGGAGCGCGCGCGAGGTCGCAACTGCCGACGCCGTGCAGGTGCTGACCGCGCACGGCGCGAGCGGACTCGAGTTCGACACCGTTCTGGTGGCGGGCACCACCGAAGGCAACTTCCCCTCGCTCTCGCGGCCCGAGCCGATGTTCGACCTGGCAGCGCTGCACCGGGTACGCAGCCGCTCCGAGCAGATTCGCGAGCGTCTGGAGGACGAGCGGCGCCTGTTCCAAATGGTGCTCGGGCGCGCCCGGCGAGGCGTCACCTTGATCGCGGCCGACACGCACGCGGACGCCGACGAGCTGACGCTGCGCTCGCGGTTCGTCGACGAGCTGCCCGGCGTCGTGTGGGCGGCGGCGCCTGAGGGCGGTCTCGATGAACCCGTGAGCGTCGGCGAGGCGGTCGCGGCCTGGCGTCGTCAGCTGGCCGACCCGAGCGCCGACGCATGGCGGCGACTTGCCGCGCTCGACGGGCTCCGCGCGCTCGGCGTCGACGCGTCCCACTGGTGGTTCCAGCGCGATTGGACCGACACCGGGCTCCCGCTGCACGAGGACCTGCGCGTGTCCTTCTCGCGGCTGTCGAGCCTCGAGAACTGCGAGCTGCAACACGTGCTCGGCGACGAGCTGGGCCTGGGCCGCGTGGCCGGCTACCAGGCGTGGGTAGGCAAGCTCGTGCACGGCATCATCGAGCGCGTCGAGAAGGGCGAGGTCGGCAAGACCAAGGAGGAGATCCTCGCCGAGGTCGACAGACGGTGGCGCGACGAGGAGTTCCCATCCAAAGCCGTGTCGAGCGCGCACCGCCAGATCGTCGAGACGAAGATGTTCAAGAACTGGTGGTTCGAGTACGGCGAGGAAGACTCGCTCGCGAACGAAGCGTTCTTCTCGTTCGAGTTCGACGACGCGACGATCGTCGGGGTGATCGACCGGATCGGACCGTTCGGCGACGGCACCCGGATCACCGACTTCAAGACCGGCAGCGCCGACTACGCGCCGAAGGCCGAAGAGAGCCTGCAGCTCGGCATCTACTACCTTGCGGTACAGGAGTGCGAGGAGCTCGAGCCCTACCGCCCCGTCCGGCAGGTGGAGCTCGCCTACATCAAGGGCGACTGGAAGCGCGGCGAGCTCGTGCGGCCGGCCTGGCAGGTCACGCCCGGCGAAGAGGAGGACTATCAGACGCGGGTGCGGGCCGAGCTGTCACGGCTGATCGCGAAGAAGCGGGAGCTGATCGCGACCGAGACCTACCGGCCGAGCCCCACGGCCGACTGTTTCTGGTGCGACTTCAAGCCGCTGTGTCCCCTGTTCCCTGAAGGCCAGCCTGTGTTCGACCTCACGAGGGCGCCGTGAGCACGCGCGTCGCATCGCCCGAGGTCGTCGCCGCGATGGGCGCCGAACCCACGGACGAGCAGTGGGATGCGATCGCCTGGCCGCTCGAACCGTGCGTGTTGATCGCCGGCGCGGGTTCGGGCAAGACCTCCGTGATGGCAGCGCGCGTCGTGTACCTGGCGCTGGGCGCGCTCGGCCGCGTGGACGGCCCCGGCGTGATGCCAGGCAACGTGCTGTGTCTGACGTTCACGAACAAGGCCACCGACAATCTGCGGCTTCGGGTGCGGCGGGCACTTGCGACGCTCGAGCTCGCCGAGGGCGAGGAACCCGAGATCATGAACTACCACGGGTTCGCGGCCTCGCTGCTCGATCGCTATGGCGTGCTGGCCGGATTCGAACCGGGCGCCCGCGTCCTGAACCAGGCCCAGCGCGAAGAGCTCTGCGGCCGCGTGCTCGACCGGATGACGTTCGAGCACGCCGCCGCGACGTTCCAGCCCTCGCTCGTCGCCAAGATCCTCGAGCTCGACGACCAGCTGCAGAACCACCGGGTCTCCCCAGGCGACGCGCTCACCTGGCTCGAGCGAGCGGCTCGAGGTGCTGAAGGCGCACCGATCCACCCGGCCCTACATCGCGGCCGAGGAGCGGATCGAGCTGATCCGGGCCGCCGCGATCTACCGCGAGCTCAAGGCCGAACTGAGCGTGATCGACTTCGGGGACCAGATCGACCGCGCGCTCGAGGTCGTGACGCGATTCCCCGACGTGGTTGCCGACCACCGCGCTCGCTTCCAAGCAGTGTTACTCGACGAATACCAGGACACCAACGTCGCGCAAGCCCAGCTGATGGCCGCGCTCTTCGGCGACGGCCACCCGGTCACCGCGGTCGGCGACCCCGATCAGAACATCTACGCCTGGCGCGGCGCGTCGCTGTACAACCTGTTCCGGTTCCCCGAGGAATTCCCGAAGGCCGACGGCACGCGCGCCGCACAGCTGCCGCTGTATACGAACTTCCGATCGGGCGCGCGGATCCTGGCCGCCGCCGACGCGGTGATCGCGCCGGTGCCCGAGGCGCAGCGCCCGCCGGGGAAACGGCTCGTACCCTTCGCGGCCAACGGCCAAGGCGAGGTGCGCGTCGTGCGGGTGCTCGACGAGTGGACCGAGGCGCAGCGGATCGCCGACCGGTGCGTCGAGCTTCACGAGGCCGGGTCCGCCTGGCCCCGAGATGGCCGTGCTCTGTCGCACGTCGCGGCTGTTCACGCTGCTGCGCCAGGCGTTCGAAGCGCGCGAGGTGCCGGTCGAGATCGTCGGGCTCGCGGGGTTGCTCAAGATGCCAGAGGTGGTCGAGATCCTCGCCTACGCACGCGCGGTGCAGGACCCGACCGCGAGCGTCGCGCTCGCCCGTATCCTGCTCGGTCCCCGGTATCGCGTCGGGTTCAAAGACCTCGCGCGGCTCGCGCGGCTCGCCACCGAACGCACGCGCCATCTGCGCGAGGCCTACGAGCTCGAGGACGACGACATCGAAGCCCTGCCCGTGCTGCTCGCCGAGGCGCTCGAGCAGCTCGAGGACGTCGAGGGCCTCTCCGACGACGGGCGCGAGCGGCTCACCGGGTTCCGCGAGGAGCTCAGAGCGCTCCGCGTCGAGGCTCGACGGCCGGTCGGCGAGTTCTTGGGCGAGGTGATCCGTCGGATCGGCATCCTCGACGAGCTCGACGCCGACCCCGACCGGCGCACGTGGCCTCGGGGCGCGACGCAACCTGGCGGCGTTCCTCGATGAGGTGCACGCGTTCCAGCCGGTCGACGGCGAGCTCACGTTGCGCGCGTTCCTCGATCACATCGAGGCGGTCGAGCGGCTCGACAAGCAGGAGTGGGCGCCCGTGCAGCCCTCCGACGCCGACTCGGTCAAGGTCATGACGATCCATGTCGCGAAGGGCCTGGAGTTCGATCACGTCTTCGTGCCCGGGTTCGCCCATGAGCTCCTGCCGAACCCGAAGATGCCGCAGAACCCGGCCGAGCGCGGCAAGTCGCTCGACTTCGAGTTGCGCGGCGACGCCGACATCCTGCCGCGCTACGACGGCAACCTGTCGGCGTTCCGCGACGCGCTGAAGGCCCAGGAGATCATCGAGGAGCGGCGCACCGCCTACGTCGCGCTCACGCGCGCGCGGAAGACCCTCGATGCGAGCGGGGCCTACTGGTACGGCGACAACGTCTACCCCAAGAAGGAGAGTCGCTTCCTGAACGAGCTGATCGCCTGGGCCGCCGACACCGGGCTCGCGTCGGTGCAGACTCGACGCGACCGAGCCCGGCGACGAGAACCCGATGCTCGGCCTGCGCGAGCGGTTCGTGCGCGACTGGCCGGGCCCGGCGTTGCCCGCAGCGGACGATCTGCTCTTCGCCGGCGGCTGGCGGCGGGCCGCGCTCGAGCCCGGGGGCCAGACGAGCGCTGGTCGACGCGTTGGACCCGCGGCCAGCGAGCGTCGTTCGAGGCGCTCTCAACCGACCGGATCCAGCTCGCGGCGCACCTGCGCGAGCGCGAGGCCAGCGACGCCGAGCCCGGCGAGGAGCGGATCCCGCGCACGCTGTCGGCGAGCTCGCTGATCGACCACGCGCGGTGCCCGAAGCGCTTCTACTGGACGCGGGTGCGGCCGCTGCCGCGGTTCAGCGGGCCGGCGGCGCGGATCGGCACGGAGATCCACCGGTGGATCGAGCGCCGCGCGGCGGGCCAAGGCCGGCTGCTGGAAGCCGACGACGCCGTCGACCTCACCCAGGAGGAACTCGCGGGCGACCCGGGCCGGATCGACCGGCTGCGCCAGGCGTTCCTGGCTCGCCCTACGCCGGGCGGACGCCGTTGTTCGCCGAGCGCGCGTTCCTGCTGCGGATCGACGGGTTCGCGGTGAGCGGGCGGATCGACGCGATCTACGGCGAGCCCGACGGCGCCCTGGGAGATCGTCGACTGGAAGACCGGTGTGGGCGAGGCCGACCAGCTGCAGCTGGAGCTCTACGGGCTGGCGTGCGTCGAGATCTGGCACAAGCGGCCCGAGGAGTTGACGCTCACCTACTGCTACCTCGCGCGCGACGAGACGGTCTCGCATCCCGATGGGCGACCCGGCCGACGTGCGGGAACGCGTCGGGCGTCGCTCGCATCCATCGAGTCCGGGGTGTTCGAGCCGACGCCGGGCCGCTGGTGCGGGTTCTGCGATTTCAAGGGTTCTGCGACGCGGCAAGGCCTGGCTCGCCGACGAGCGTTAGCCGCCGGCGCGCTCGTCGAGCCGCTCGACCTGCTCGCTCGAACGGCCGGTAGCCCGCCGCCGGGTCGTACCCCCCGACGACCGTCGCCGCCACGAACCGCGCCGCGAGCCCCGTCTCCGCGCGGACGCGGATCGCCGCGGCCGCGCGGAACCATTGCAGGTCGCCCGGCTGCAGCACGGTGGCGCCCGGCGCGTTCGTCGCCGGGGTCGGGCACGGCCACCGGCGACCGACGGAACGCCTTCGCGAGGCGTCGCGCATGTCGGGATCGGCGGCGGTGATCGTGACCTCCGAGCCGTCCCAGTCCGCGGTCGCCACCGCGAGCTTCTGCTCGTCGTCGGGGTCGTAGAACTCGGCCAGCATCCGCTAGCGGTTCGCGTCCTTGCTCGCCCGGCGGAACATCCGGGCGAGCTCCGCCATCAGCTTGAAAGGCGATCTCGGGATCGTCGTGCAGCGCCTTCATCAACGACTTGCGGCTCATCACGGCGAGCGTCATCGGCGTCTCGCTCGTCACGCTCGCCGACCGCGGGCCGCCGTCGAGCGCCGCGATCTCGCCGAAGTGGTCGCCCGGCACGAGCCGCGCGAGGAAGCGCTTGTTCGACGTGACCTTCGCCTGCCCCTTCAGCACGACGTAGAACGCGTCGCCGTCCGTGCCTTCCTTCACGATCGTGGCC
This sequence comes from uncultured Actinomycetes bacterium, assembly GCA_963746995.1. GTDB lineage: Bacteria > Actinomycetota > UBA4738 > UBA4738 > HRBIN12 > AC-51. The sequence goes on along the minus strand of CAVVDF010000003.1, from coordinate 68,132 downwards.
TCGGCCATGTAGTCGGCGACCTCGCAGAGCGAGGCGAGGTGCTTCAGCTGCCGCTTCGTCAGGCCGCGGAACAGCGGCACGTAGCCAAGGACGGCATCGAGCTTCACGGTCGCCACGCTGGAACCTCCTTCGCGGTGATGCGGGAAGCCTACCGGGTCGGGCGTTCGCGCGTGTCGGTGCCGCACGCTACCGTGCGCGCGGGTGGTGCCGATGGTCGTTCGCCCGCTGGGCAACCTCGAACCGCTCCCCCTCGTGGTCCGCGCCGGTCGAGCGGCCGTGCGCCAGGGCGAGCCGTGCCCGGGTCTCTGGCGCATCGAGACCGGACTCGTGTCCCTCGACGTCGTCGACCCCGAGGGGCGTTCGTTCCTGCTGGATGTGCTGGGGCCCGGCGAGCCGGTCGGCGCACCTGAGGGCTCCGTGGCGCCATGGACGGTGACGGCGACGCGTCCGACACGGCTGCGAACGGTGAGTGGCGATGGCATCCATGCAGCACTCGCCGAGCAAGCGGCGCGGCTCACCTGGGTGGCGTCCGGCTTCGCGTGGTTCGGCGTCGCCGAACGGGTCGAGCGCAGGTTGCTCGATCTCGCGTCGCGGCTCGGTCACGCCGCCCCCGGGGGACTGCTGATCCCCGGCGGCTGACGCAGGAGCGAACTCGCCTCGATGGTCGGAGCGTCGCGCGAGTCGGTGAACCGCGCGCTGGGCGGGCTCGCCGCGCGAGGCGTCGTCGAGGTCCGGGGCCGCGGTCGCTACGTGGTGCGTCCCCGCTCCGCTTGGTGCCCGGCCCCGGCTAGGTTCCGGCCGTGTCCTGCAGCAGGGCCAGCGAGCACGGGCCGCAGTAGCGTGCCTCGGCCGCGCACGGGTCGGCCGCACCGCGCGCACGACGTCGGCTCGGCGACGGTCCAGGTCTTCGCCGCACCGCGGCCCGACGCGCGGACCCGGCCCTCCCGCTCGAGCTTCTGCAGGTGCGCCGTCACCGAGCGCGCGGCCAGTGCCTGAACGTCGGCGGCGTGGTCCGCGTAGATTCGAGTGACGAGCGCGGCGATCGTGCCGTCACCATCCCCGAGCCCGGCCAACACCTGATCCTCACGCTCCGCCCGATGGCTGAGGTACTCCGCAAGCTTCGCGGCCGCATCGAGCACGATCGGGCCGTGGCCCGGGTAGATCGTGCGTGGCCCGAGGTCGAGCATCCGCTGCAGCGACGCCAGGTAGGCGGTGAGATCGCCGTCGGGTGGGTCGATGAAGCTCGTTCCCCGACCGAGCACGGCGTCACCCGTGAAGAGCGCATCACCGTCGGCGCACCAGAAGACGACGTGGTCGGCGCTGTGTCCCGGCGTATGCACGGTGGTGAGCCGGGCCCCCGGCACCTCGAGCATGGCGCCGTCGCGCAGCCGCTCGGCGCCGGCAAGCCGCCAGGCCCACACCGGTGCGCCGACCTCGTGCGCCAAAGCCAACGCACCCTCCCCGTGGTCCTCGTGGTCGTGGGTGACGGCGACGGCCGCGACCTCACCTGCTGCTCGACGGATCTCGGCGCGATGACCGGCGTCGTCCGGCCCCGGATCGATCACGATCGTCGGTCCGTCGCCGACGACCCACGTGTTCGTGCCCTCAAGCGTGTAGACGCTCGGGTTCGGGGCCAGCACACGGATCACCCGGAGCATCGGCTACTCCTGCTCCATCACGTGGATGCGGCATCGTCGCCTGTTCGTCGCGCGGTCGGTTCGCGCGTCGCGAACCGCATGCGCCAGCATCCGGTCGGCGGAGTCGCACGTCGCCAACTCGGTCACGGTGAGCCACGTCGGCCAATAGAGCTTGTGCTCGCCCGCCTCCCACCCGGCGAGCAGCGCCGACGGCGAGATCCACCACGCGTCGGTCGACCTCCTGCCCGTCGGGCACGGGCTCCGCTCCGTGGTCGAGCGCGGCCGTGAAGTACCGCGCGTCGAACCGCACCGGCACCTCGGGCGGCGCGATCCAGTGGCAGAGCTCGCCGAGCGCTTCGGCCGAGGGTGGGGCGGCGTCGATCGCGGCCACCGCGGCGCCGGTAGCGGTGCCGTCGCCGGTCAACGCGATCCCGACCTCCTCGACCAACTCCCGAAGCGCCGCCGCTCGCGGCGCCTCGGACGCGTCGCCGAACCACCGTTCGGCGTGCACCTCGTCGTCGGCATCGACCGCCCCGCCGGGGAACGCCACGTAGCCAGGCAAGAACCGGCTGCCGTCGCTCCGGCGAACGACGAGCACCTCGGGGTGGTCGCCGTGCGCGCGGACACAGACGATCGTCGCGGCATGGCGGATCGGTCGCTCGTTCACGGCGTCATCCTGCCAGGTCACGCCATACTGCGAGCGTGTCCACGCGCGTCATCGAGGCGATCCGGCACCGGATACGAACCGACGGCCCCATCGATATCGCGACGTACATGAGGCTCGCCCTCTACGGCCCCGGCGGCTTCTACGAGGAGCCCCCGATCGGCGCGGAAGGCGACTTCGTCACCAGCCCGCACGTGCACCCCGCGTTCGGGACGTTCGTCGCGCGCGCATTGGGTCAGCTCGCGGCATCCCTGCCCGCCGACCCGGCGACGGATCCTCGAGGTGGGTGCGGGCGACGGCACGCTCGCCGGGCAGATCCTCACGGCCGGGATCGGCCGCCCGTTCCGTTACGCGGCAGTCGAGATCAGCGCCGGGCGCCCGTCGCGCGCTCGCAGGACGGTGACCGGCGTCACGGTCCTCGAGCGCGAAGAGCCGACCGACCTCGTCCTCGCACACGAGCTGTTGGACAACCTGCCGTTCCGAGTCGTGCGCGACGAACGCGAGATCCGGGTGGCTCTCGACGGTGACGACCTCGTCGAGCAACCGGCGGCGATCGACGACGAGCTGGCGGCGTTGATCGGCGAAGCGGACACCGCCGAGGAACTCGTCGTACCGGTCGGCGCACTCGCCTTCGTCGATCGGATCGCCGAGGTCCTCCAGGAGGGGTACGCGCTGCTCGATCGACTACGGCGGCCGAGACAGCGGGCGGTCCGATGCACGGGTACCGAGCGCACATCCCGCTCGAGGACATCCTCGCCGCGCCGGGCGAGACGGACATCACGGCCGGTGTGGACTTCGGGTGGATCGAACGCCGCGCCGGGGACCGGGGCATGCACGCGCTGGGCTCCGTCACGCAGCACCGGGCGCTCTTGGCGCTCGGTTTCGAGGAGTGGCTGCGCGACGAGCTCGGCGCACAGCACGATCACCTGGAAGCCGGTCGAGGGCTCGACGCCGTCCGAACCTGGTCGGGCAGATCACGCGCCACGCTGCTAGCCGATCCTGCCGCGCTCGGGCGCCTGCGATGGTGCCTGCTCGCCACGCCGGGCCTTCCTGCACCCCAGTGGTTCACCGACGCTGCAGACGGTTGAACGGCAGTCAGTTGCGCCCGATGCAACAGCGGCGTACGGTCGCGCGGACGCTTCCCCCCGGACGCAACAGGAGGTCTCCATGCACACGCGTCGAAGCGCGATCGCCGTGATCGTGGCGGTCGCGGTCCTGCTCCTCGTCGCCGCACTCGTGCCGAGCGGCGGATCAACCACAGCAGCGACGGGTGACCGGGCGGGCGAGACCGAGGGCGCGACCCAAGGCGAGACCGAGGGAGAAGCCGACGGCGGCGAGGAGGAAGGAAAGGGCGGGGCTGCGGAGGCCGCGGAGCAGGCTCAAGAAGCCGCCGAACGACTCGAAGCGTGGAACGAGGCGAAGGCGGCCGGGACGCTCCGCGTGAACCAGGCAGAGGTGGCCGCCGCGGCCGCACCGGCCGCCGGATGGGCGGGCGAGCAGGTCTTCTCGACGACCGCCGACGACTGGGAGCCGGCGATCGCCGCTGATCCCAACGCTCCGTACGTCTACGTGCTCACCACCAGATACACGGGGCCAACCGCGTGCGGCAACAAATGCCCCCTCCCCTACATCATGCTCAAGGTCTCCACGAACGGCGGCGCGAGCTGGGGACCTGACCGATACATCTGCACGTGCTCGGGCATCGGTTCGCAGGCCGACCCGATCATCGAGGTCGTGCCGAACACCGGCGCCGTCTACGCCGTGTTCATGAACGGGTTCAACGTCATGTTCACGAAGTCCACCGACCACGGCGCGACGTGGACCACGCCGGTGAAGACCTACGGCAAAGTCAGTTGGAACGACAAGCCGATCCTCGCCATGAGCGACAACGGCAGCGACGTCTACGTCAGCTGGAACGGCCCGCAGAACGGCGACCCATACGTGGCGCAGTCCCACGACGGCGGCGCGACGTGGACGCAGACGAGGATCGTCAACAGCACGCGCTACTTCTTCGCGTTCGACGGCGACGTGTTGCCGAACGGCACGGTCGTGTTCTCGCGAGACGAGCCTCGACTACGGTGGTCCCGGGCGGGTCGCTCGTCGGGCAGGCGCAGGTCAACGTGCTCCGCTCGACCAACAACGGCGGGTCGTTCACGGCGAACCTCGTCGACACGGTCGAGCTCGCGCCCGACTGCACAGCAGCCGGCTGTACGCCGACTACTACCCCGGGCACAGCGCGATCACTGCCGACGCGGCCGGCACGCTCAGTGCTCCTGTACGACGGCGCGACGGTCTCGAAGGGCAACGAGACGATCTGGGCGCGCCGCTCCACCGACGGCGGCGCCACCTGGTCGGCGCGTCAGGCGCTGTCGACGGCCGGCGAGATGGCCGACTTCCCCGCGGCCGAGGCTCGCGGAGCCGGCGACGTGCGCGCCTGGTACATGCAGACCGAACGGCGGCAACTTCGACGCCTGGAACGTCTGGTATCGGGCCTCGACCGACGGCGGCGTTACGTGGTCCGCGCCGGTGAAGATCTCCGACGTCACCGCAGGCGCCTCGTACAAGACCGCCAACGGGTTCCTCGAGCCGTACGGGGACTACGGCGAGGCCGCGATCACGAACACCGGCAAGTTCATCGGGATCTGGGGGAGGGCAACTCCTACACGGGCCCCGGCGGCGTGTGGTTCAACCGGCAGACGTAGCGCGGGAGGGCGAGGGCGATTCACGGTCGCTCTCGCCCGGGCCCACCGGGGCATCCTCCACCGCGTCGCGCGGGATGACCAGCCGCCTCAGTACGCGATCGCCCACGTCGCCGTGTCGACGCCGGGCTGGCCGCACACGACGCAAGAGGCGCCGGGATCCTCGGGCTCGAGCGGGAGGAACCGGATCGTCGCCTTCGTGTCCGTCTTGACGCGTCGCCTCGCACTCTGCGCTCGCCGCACCACGCAGCGGTCACGAACCCGCCGGCGTCGCCGATCGCGGAGCGCAAGCTCGTCGTAGGAGCCGACACGGTGTGCGAGTTCGCCTCGCGGAACGCGAGCGCGTCGTCGAACAGCCCTCGCTGCACGTCGACCAACAGGTCGTCGAGCGCGCCCTCGATCGCGTCGAAGCCGTAGGACACCTTCTCGCCGGTATCGCGCCGCGCGACCGTGACGCTCTTCGCCGCAAGATCGCGCGGCCCGATCTCGACCCGCAGCGGGACGCCGCGCAGCTCGTGGTCGGCGAACTTGAACCCGGGCCGCAGGTCGTCGCGGTCGTCGACCTTCACGCGCAGACCGTTCGCACGCCACTCCCCGGCCATCGCCGTTGGCCGCGCCGAGCACGCTCGCCGCGCTCGTCGTCGCTGCGATAGATCGGCACGACGACGACCTGGACGGGCGCGATCGCCGGCGGCAGGCGCAGGCCCCTCTCGTCGCCGTGCGCCATGATCAGGCCGCCCACCAGCCGGGTGGACGCGCCCCACGAGGTCGCTTCGGCGCAGTGCTCCTCGCCGTCGCGGCCCAGGAACTTGCACGCCGTAGGCCTTCGCGAAGTTCGTGCCCAGGTAGTGCGACGTCCCGGACTGCAGCGCCTTGCGGTCGCGCATCAGCGCCTCGATCGTGAACGTCTCGACCGCGCCGGGGAATCGCTCGCTCGCGGTCTTCCGGCCCATGTGGACGGGCATCGCCATCACGTCCTCGGCGACCTGCCGATAGACCTCGAGCATGCGGAGGGTCTCCTCCCACGCCTCCTCGCGCGTCTCGTGCGCGGTGTGGCCCTCCTGCCACAGGAACTCGGTCGTCCGCAGGAACAGGCGCGGCCGGAGCTCCCAGCGCACGACGTTCGCCCACTGGTTGTAGAGCAGCGGCAGGTCGCGATAGCTCTGCACCCATCGCGAATAGGTGTCCCAGATGATCGTCTCGGAGGTCGGACGCACGACCAGCGGCTCGCCGAGCTCCTCGCCACCGGCGTGCGTGACCACCGCGACCTCGGGCGCGAACCCTTCGACGTGTTCCTTCTCGCGCTCGAGCAGGCGAGTACGGGATGAACATCGGGAAGTAGAGGTTCTGGTGCCCGGTCTGCTTGAATCGGAGATCGAGCGCGTCGCGGATCGCCTCCCAGATCGCGTACCCGTAGGGCTTGATCACCATCGTGCCGCGGACGAGCGAGTTCTCGGCGAGCTCGGCGTCGCGCACGACCGCCTGGTACCAGGCGGGGAAGTCGGACGTGAAGTCGGGAAGCGCCATCAGGCGCCCAAGGATAGCCGTGCGACCGGCTACTTGTCGACGTCGCCGACGACGAAGAAGATCGAGCCGAGGATCGAGATCAGGTCGGGGATCGAGCGTGCCAGGCAGCATCGCCGGGATCACGCTCGACGTTCGAGAAGCTCGCCGTGCGCATCTTCAGCGGTACGGCGTCTTCTTCCCTCGCCCACCACGTAGTAGCCCATCACGCCGAGCGGGTTCTCGTTGCCGCACGTAGATCTCGCCCTCGGGGATCGTGAGCTTCTTCGGCAGCCCGGCCGCGCGAAACGGACCGGGCGGCAGCTTGTCGAGGCACTGCTCGATGATGTTGCAGCTCTGCTTCACCCGCTCGACGAGCACCCACAGCCGGTCGTACGAGTCGCCGCGCGTCCCCGACCGGCACCTCGAACTCCACCTCCGCGTACTTCTCGTACGGCTCGTCCTTGCGCGGGTCCATCGCGCACGCCCGAGGCCTGGATCACCGGGCCCGAGCAGCCGTACGCGATCGCCATCTCGGCCGAGATCGCGCCGACGTCGCGGCAGCGGGCGAAGATGATCTCGTTGCCCATGATCAGCTCTCGTACTCGCTGACCACGCCGCGCACCGCCGCGAGCACCTCGTGGGCCCGCGCGATGAACCCGCGCGGCAGGTCGTCCTTCAGCCCGCCGACCCGCGCGAACGAGTGGTGCATCCGCGCGCCGGTCACCGACTCGACCAGGTCCTGCACCATCTCGCGCTCGCGGAACGTGTAGAACAGCGGCGTGATCGCGCCGAGCTCCAGCGGATAGGAGCCCATGAACACGAGGTGGTTCATGATCCGGTTCCATTCCGCGAACATCGTGCGGATCCACTGCGCGCGGTCGGGCACCTCGATCTCGCACAGACGCTCGATCGCGATCGTCCAGCCGAGCTCGTTGTTGAACGCCGACAACCAGTCGTGGCGGTTCATCAGCACGAGCGTCTGGCGCGCGTCGCGGAACTCCGCGAGCTTCTCGGCGCCGCGGTGCATGTAGCCGATGACCGGCTCGGCGCGCTTGATCACCTCGCCGTCGAGCTCGATCACGATCCGGAGCACCCCGTGGGTCGCCGGGTGCTGCGGGCCGATGTTGAGGATCATCTCCTCGGTCTGGAACTCGCCCGCGGGGATGATGTCGACGCCGCCGCCTCGCACCAGGGCGTTGAGCTCGCCGGTCGGCTGGAACGCGGGACGCGTCGGGCTATCCACCATCGTGGGCGCATCGTACCGCCGAGCGCCGCGAGCCGGGATCGCACCCGAGACGCGCGGGAAAGCCCGCGGCGCTAGGCTGCCCGACCATGGCCGGGTCGGACGTGCGACGCAAGGTGCCGAGTCGTGGACGCGATCCTGCGCTCCACCCCCGGGCAGCGAGCCGCGCGCGTCGTCGGCCGCGCCGTCTTGAAGCGCACCCTGACGACGGAGCTCGACGGCCGTCCGCGCCGCCGCCGCAGACGGGCGTCGAGCCCCCGATCGCCGACGAGATCCTGGCGCGGGCGGTCGGCGCGGCGCACCGGGCGACGGCCGGCCTCATCACCGTGATCAACGCCACCGGCGTGATCATCCACACCAACCTCGGCCGCGCGCCGCTCGCAGCCAGCTGCGGTCGAGGCGGTCCGGCGCGCGGCCGGCGGCTACACCGACCTCGAGGTCGACCGGTCGACCGGCGCCCGCGGGTCGCGCAGCGCCGCGCCGAGCTCCTGCTCGCCGCGCTCGTCGACGCCGAGGACGCGCTGGTCGTGAACAACTGCGCGGCCGCGCTCGTGCTCGCGCTCGCCGCCCTCGCGAAGGGGAAGAAGGTGCTCGTCTCGCGTGGCGAGCTGATCGAGATCGGCGGCGAGTTCCGGATCCCCGACATCATGCGCGCCTCCGGCGCGCGGCTGGTCGAGGTCGGCACGACGAACCGGACGCGCCCGGCCGACTTCCGCGCGGCGATCGACGACGCGGCCGCGATCCTGCAGGTGCACCCGTCGAACTACCGCGTGGTCGGGTTCACCGCGGCCGCCTCGACGACCGCAGCTCGCCCAGATCGCGCGCAAGGCCGGCGTGCCGCTGCTGTTCGACGTCGGGTCGGGCCTGCTCGACGCCGAGCGCGGGTTCCCCGGCGAGGAGCCGTCGGTGCACCAGGCGCTCGTCGACGGCGCCGACCTCGTCACGTTCAGCGGCGACAAGCTGCTCGGCGGCCCGCAGGCCGGGTGCATCGTCGGGCGCGCCGACCTGATCGGCAGACTCCGCCGGCACCCGCTCGCGCGCGCGATGCGGATCGACAAGCTCCAGGCGGCGGCGCTCGAGGCGACGCTCGCGCTGTACGCCACCGGCCGCGCACGGCGAGATCCCCGTGCACCGGATGATCCACGAGCCGCTCGACACCGTGGCCAAACGCGCGCACGCGCCTCGACCGAGGCGATCGGCGGAGACCTCGAGGGCGCGCACGTCGTGCGGTGCCGAGTCGGTCGTCGGCGGCGGCTCCGTGCCCGGCCAGGCGATCACGTCGTGGGGCGTGCGTGTGCGGTGCCCGGATCCCGCCGCGTTCGCGGCACGTCTGCGCAACGGCTCCCCGCCGGTGTTCTGCCGGACGGCCGAAGATCACGTGCTGCTCGACGCGCGGACGATCACCGACGATCAGGTGCCCCACGCTGCGCGCGCGGTCCTGTACGCCCTGGAGGGCGACGACCTCGACGACGAGGACTGAGCGTGACCGGCACGCTGGGGTCATCGCGACGGCGGGCCACGTCGACCACGGGAAGTCGACGCTGATCGTCGCGCTCACCGGGATCGACCCCGACCGGTACGCCGAGGAGAAGCGCCGCGGCCTCACGATCGACCTCGGGTACGCGTGGACGACCCTCGCCGAGCGGCCGGGAGGTCGGGTTCGTCGACGTGCCCGGGCCACGAGCGATTCATCCGAACGATGCTCGCCGGCGTCGGGCCGGTGCGGCTCGTGCTGTTCGTCGTCGCCGCCGACGAGGGCTGGAAGCCGCAGTCGGAGGAACACCTGCAGATCCTCGACGTGCTCGGCGATCGACGGGGGCGTCGTCGCGCTGACGAAACCGACCTCGTCGACGACGAGACCCTGACGCTCGCCGAGGCGGAGGTCCGCGAGCGGACTCGCCGGCACCGTGCTCGCCGACGCGCCGATCGTGCCGGTGAGCGCGCGACGGGCGCCGGGTGGACGACGCTGCGCGCCGCGCTCGACGCGATGGTCGCCGGCGCGCGCGACGCCGGAGGACGCGCGCGCGAGCCGTCTGTTCGTCGACCGGGTCTTCACGATCGCCGGGCGCCGGCACCGTCGTGACCGGCACGCTGACCGGCGGGTGCCTCGCCGTCGACGACGAGGTCGCGATCGAGCCCGCCGGCGTCCGCGCGCGGATCCGCTCGCTCCAGTCGCACAAGGTCGACCGGGACGAGGTCGTGTCACGTCGCCCGGGTGGCCGCGAACCTCGCGGGGATCGACCGGGCGCCGATCGGCCGCGGGTCGGTCGCGTGACGACGCCGGGCGCCTTCGCGCCAACGACCGTCGTTCGACGCCGTGCTCCGGCCCGGTGCGAGGCGTGGACGCGATCCCGGAACGCGCGCGCCTATCTCGTGCACGCCGGCGCCGCCGGAGACCGCCGCCCGGCTCCGGATCCTCGAGCGGCAGGACGACGGCTCGCGTCGCTCGGCGCGCCTGCGGATCGACGACGCGCTCGTCCTGGACGTCGGCGACCGACTGGTGCTGTGGGAGGCGGGGCGCCGGCGCACGGTCGGGCGGCGGCGACCGTGCTCGACGTCGCACCGCCGCGCGCCGCCGGCCCGCGGCACGTGGCGTTCCTCGCGCGGCGCGCGGCACCGCCGACCGCGCCACGATCGCTGCGCTCGCCGTCGAGGAGGCCGTCGCGATCCGGGCCGACGACCTCGACGCGCGCGACTGGGGCGCGCCCGGCGCCGGCGCCGCAGGACGGGTGGTTCTCGCCGAGCGTCGCTCGAGCCGCGTCGGCGACGCGACGTCCTCGACGGCGCTACCTCGCGTCCTTCCACGCGGAACGGCCGCTCGAAGAAGGGGCGCCGCTCGAGGCGTCCGCGCGACGTCGCTCGATGCAGCGTCGCGCCGAGCTCGGCGCTCACGCGATCCCGCGCCGATCCCGCGGCGCTGCTGGACCGGCTGCACCGAGACCGGGCATCGTCGTGCGCACGCGCGACGACCGTCCGGCTGCCGACGCACGCCGTCGCGCTCGAGCCGGTCACGAGGACGACCTGGATCGGCTGTCGCCGCGATCGCCGGCGAGCACGAGGCCGACCCCGCCGACGGTCAAGGCAGCTCGTCGCGCGCGGGTTCGACCCCGCGCTGATCGACGCCGCCGGCCGCGCCGGCATGGTGGTCCGGATCGCCCCGACCTCGTCGTCACGCGCGGTCTGGTCGCTCGAGGCGCGAGGCCGTTCGTCCGCAGCGCACGCCGCCGACGGGCTGCACGGTCAGTCGAGCTCCGCGCAGTCGCTCGGCACCAGCCGGAAGTACGCCGTGCCGCTCGCGGAGTGGATGGACGCGCAGGGCATCACCAAGCGCGTCGGCGACCTGCGGTTCCCGCGCGACTAGCGCGCCGGACTAGGCCGAACGGCGGCGGTGAGCGCCACCTCGACGCTCGCAGCCGAGCGGGAGCGACGACGACCCCAACCGCCGCGCGCGCGTGCTTGCCGGCGTCGCCGAGCACATCGACCAGCAGCTCGCTCGCACCGTTCGCGACCTTCGGCGTGATCGACGAAGTCCGGCGTCGACGGCGACGAACACCGTCACCTGCACGATCCGCTCGAGCCGGTCGAACCCGCCGAGCGCGTCGCGCAGCACCGACAGCGCCTGCAACGCCGCGCGCTCGCGCCGCGGCCGCGCCCTCATCGATCGTCGACGCGATCGCCGAGCCTGACCCGGGATGCACGCACCGCGCCGTCCACCATCGGGACCTGGCCGGCGACGAACGGCGAGCCCGTCGGCATCACGCACGGCACGTACGCGGCGAGCGCCGACTGGTCGGTGGCGGGAGCTCGAGGCCGAGCTCGGACAGAGCGTGCGAGGATGCCGGCGTCGTCCATGGCGGCATCCTGCCACGACCGTCAGTCCGGCGCCGATCGGCAGTCCGGCTCCGACGGGCTCCGGGTCGGCCGATCCGGGCTCGGGCTCCACCTTCAGGATCAGGCCGTCGACGCCGCGGACCCGCACCTTCGTGCCCGGGCGCGATCGGGTCGCCGAGGCTCCGGCCGCGCCACATCGCGCCCTTCACGTGGACGGGCCCGTCGGGCGCGAGCCGGCCGCGCGCCTCCCCGACGAGCCCGATCAGGCCGCGCTGCGTCGCGATGATCCGGTCGCGCGACTGCACCGCGACCGTCAGCGCGAACCCGTAGTAGAGCCAGCTCGCGACCGTCGCGCCCACGATCAGCCACGGCGAGATGCGGATCGCGGTCGGCGACGCCGCCGTACGCCAGGAACGACCCGGCCAGCGAACGCGACGAGGCCGGCGTAGGTCAGCAGACCCCAGCCGTCGCAGCCGGACGTCCTGCACCATCGCCCGCGATCCCCGCGAGCAGCAGCGACGAACCCCAACGGCCACATCGGGATCGCGACGGTCAGCCCGTAGACGCCGAGCGCCACGAGGAACGATCGCCGGCGAAACCCGGCGAAGCCGAACCCCGGTCTGCGTGAGCTCGAACGCGAGGCACGCGAGCCCGAACACGAGCAAGAAGTAGACCATCGACGGCGTCGCGACCGCGTGCGCGACCCGCACCAGCAACCCCGGCTCGATGAACCGGATCGACACGCCGACGCCGTTCGCGACGTCGGCGTCGGTCGTCGCGACCTTCGTGTGCAGAGCACCCATGGCCCCGCGGCCGTCTGGACGGTCTCGCCCGTCGACCCTGTCCAGCAGGTCGACCACCGACGTCGCGCCGAGGTCGGCGAACCCGTACTCCACGGCCAGCGCGCCCGGCATCGCCTCGTTCTGGTGATCGAGCGTCAGCCGGTGCGGTCCCGCGCGCGCGAGCCACGCCTCGATCGTCGCGTCGAGGTCGGGCGGCACGTGCGTCGGGATGCAGCAGGTCGACCGGGTCGCGGGGCCCGGTCTGCGATCCCGGGCGCGACCGCCGCGAGCGACGCGGCGTCCATCAGGAGCATCCCGGCGCCGCTCGCCCGCGCCGGCACCGGACCCGACCCAGACGAGCACCGGCACCGGCAGCTCCACCAGCCGCTGCCCGAGCGCGACGCCGTCCTGCGCCGATCGTGCCCGCGCTGTCCACCTGCAGCACGACGACCGCGTGGTCGGCGACGGCCTGCGTCCAGAGCTGGTCGTGCAGGTACCCGAGCAGCGGCCGGTCGATCGCGCCCTCCACCTTGATCACGTCCACGCGGTTCGCCGGGCGCCGGTCCTGCGCGCTGCGGCCGCGGCAACGGCCGTCCGCGGCCACGGCGAACAGCAGGACAGCACCAGGAGGGAACGGCGCATGGGTCGAACCATCGTACCGAGGCGAGGCGTATCCTCGGCAGGAATCCCCATGGACACGATCCGGTCCCCGAAACACTCTCCGCCGTCGCGACCCATCAGCGACCGCTGGGCGTTCAAGCCCGTCGCGCTCGTCCTGCTGTTCGCCGTCGCTCGTCGCCTCGGCAGGCGGTGCTTCGCCGTGATGCTCTCGCCGCCGTTCCTCGCGGCCGGGGCTCGGCGTGCAACGAGGTCCAGGACCGCCTCGACGCAGCGAGGGCTCGGACTTCACGCGGATCCCGCGGCTGCCGCAGCGATCCACGATCTACGCGAACGACGGCAAGACGGTCCTCGCGCACGTCTACCTGGACAACCGACAGATCGTCCCGCTCCGCCGGATCAGCCCGCATCGCGTCAAGGCCGTGCTGGCGATCGAGGACTCCGGCTTCTACGACCACGGCGCGATCAACCTCACCTCGCTGATCCGCGCGGCGATCGAGAACATCCGCGCGGGCGACGTCGTGCAAGGCGGCTCGACGATCACGCAGCAGCTCGTGAAGCACACGCTGCTGGACGACGGACCGATCGCTCGCCCGCAAGTTCCAGGAGCTCGCGCTCGCCCAGCGCGTCGAGCAGAAGTACTCGAAGGACCAGATCCTCGAGCTGTATCTGAACAACGTCTTCCTCGGGAACAACGTCTACGGGATCGGCACCGCCGCACGCTTCTACTTCCACGAGCCGGCGTCGAAGCTGACGCTCGCGCAGGGCGCGCTGCTCGCCGGTCTGATCCAGGGCCCGACCGACTACGACCCGCTCACGCACCCGCACGCCGCGTACCTGCGCCGCAACGACGTGCTCAACCGGATGATCTCGCTCGGACCGGACGCGGCGGGTGTCAGCGGAAGCGCGGCGAGGCCGCGAAGGACGAGCCGCTCGGCCTGGCCTCGAACGTCGGGCAGAACTACCTGCCGACGCCGCCGTTCCTGGTCGACTACGTGAAGCAGCAGATCCTCGACGACCCGAACGGCTGGTACGCGGTGCTCGGCAACACGCCCCAGGAGCGCCAGCGGCGATGACCGAGGGCGGGCTCAACATCGTCACGACGCTCGACCCCGACTGGCAGCGGGCCGCGCAGAAGGCCGCGAACAAGCCCGTGGGCCCGGACACCGCTCCACCCCGAGGTGAAGCCCGAGCCCGACCTCGCGATCGTGTCGCTCGCGACACGGACCGGCGCGATCCGCACGATGCTGTCCGGCCGCGACTACCAGAAGGACCAGATCAACACCGTCACGACCCAGCACCAGCCCGGCTCGTCGTTCAAGCCCTACGTCCTGGCCGCGGCGTTCGAGCAGGGCATCTCGCCGACCGACCGGTACTCGGGCGCGCAGGGGCCGATCGCCGGCTGCTACAACGCCGACGGCGCGTCTGGAACGTGACGAACGCCGAGGGCACGAGCCTCGGTTCGCTCGACCTGTACACGCGACCGCCGAATCCGTGAACGCCGTGTTCGCGCGGCTCATCGTCGACGTCGGTCCCGAGAACGTGGTCGACATGGCGCACCGGGCCGGGATCACGACCGCCCTGCCAGCCGTGTGCGCGCTCGCCACCGGCTCGGTCGGCATCACGCCGCTCGACCAGGCTTCGGGCTACGCGACGTTCGCGAACGGCGGCGTCCACTGCACCCCGTACGCCGTCCAGGAGATCCGCCGCGAGCAAACACGTGCTTGTTCGAGCCAGAGCCGGACTGCAAGCGCGTGATCGACCGCCGGCATCGCCGACCTGGTCAACGACTGCTCGATGGGCCCGTCACCTACGGCACCGCCGCGTCGGTGTTCTCGAGCGGCTGGGGCCCGTGGCCGATCCGCGGCAAGACCGGCACCGCCGACCTCAACAAGGAGCTGTGGTTCGCGGGCTACACCCGCCAGGTCACGACCGCGGTGTGGGTCGGCTCGCCCGCAGACTCCCTACGAGATGCCCGACTACTGGGGGTACTCCGTGTTCGGCGGCTACGATCGCCGCGCCCGATCTGGAAGGCCTACATGCTGCAGGTGATGGAGGGCATGCCGCCCGCTCGAGTTCCCGCCGCCGAGCTCGGACCGTGTCCCGTCCGTCGTCGGCAAGCCGAGGGCGGAGGCGATCCCGATCCTCGCAGCGCCGGATTCAAGGTCGCCGCCACGATCGTCGACTCCTACCTCCCGGCGGGCACGGTCGCCGAACAGGACGCCGGGCGGCGGACGCCAGGCGGTCGGCGGCGTCACCGTCCATCTCAGGTCAGCAACGGCGTCGCGCCGACGTGACGGCTCCCGTCCGTCAAGGGCCTGCCTCTCGAGCGGCAGAGGCCGCCCTCGCGCGCGCTCCACCTGCTCCGTCGTCGTCTACCGTCGACGAACGACCCGACGCTCGACGGCATCGTGTTCGGCGTGAACCCCGACGCCGGCACGACGGTCCGCGAGGGACGTCGGTCACGCTGTTCGTCTGGCCGGCCCCTCCCGAGCCCGTGCACCGCCCGAGCACGGTCCAGACGGTGGCGGCGGAGGCAACGAGAACGGCCATGGCCGGTCGGCAAGGGAACGACAGGGCGGAGCGGTCACGGGTACGCGGCTAGCCCGACAGCCGCTCCTTGACCTTCCGCTGGACGGCGCCGCCGTCGACCTGGCCCTTCGCCTTGCCCATCACGTAGCCCATCACCTTGCCCATGTCCTGCGGGCCGCTCGCGCCCGTCGCGGCGAACGCCTCGTCGATCAGCGCCTCGACCGCCGAGTCGTCGAGCTGCGCCGGAGCGTACGGCTCGAGCACCGCGCGCTCCGCGCGCTCCTTGTCGGCGAGCTCGGTCCGCCCGGCGGCGTCGAACGCCTCGATCGACTCGGTCCGCTTCTTGACCTCGCTTGCCGGCGACCTCGCGGACCTCGTCGTCGTCGAGCTCGTGCAGCGACGTCCTTCTCGCGGTTCGTGATCGCGGCCGACAGCATCCGCAGCGCGCCGACCGTCACCTTGTCGCCGGCCTTCATCGCCGCGGTCGTCCGCTCGCGTGATCTGCTCCTTCAGCGATGCGCCCACCGTAGACTCCCTCCCCGTGCTGCCCGTGCTCGTGGCCGTCCTCGTCGCCGGCGCGCTCTGCATCGCGTACGGCATCGCGATCGAGCGGCGCTGGTACCGGCTCCGCACCTACGACCTCGCCATCCTCCCACCCGACGGCCCGGAGCACGGTGGACGTGCTGCATCTGTCGGACCTGCACTTCGTCCGGCGCGACCGCGCGAAGGCTCGGTTCCTCGCGGCGTTGCCGCCCGCCGACGTGACGGTCGTCACGGGCGACTTCCTCGCCGAGCCCGAGGCGGTCGAGACCGCCGTCGAGGCCGTCCGGCCGACGCGCGGCCGGCTCGCGTCCTGGTTCGTGCTCGGCTCGAACGACTACTTCGTGCCCGAAGCCGCTCGAACTACTTCGCGTACTTCCGCGGCCGCCGGCGCCACCGGCGCGCCGCCCGCGGGCGGGCGCCGCGACCTGATCGCACCAGCTCGAGCGCGGACGGCTGGCTCGACCTGACGAACACCCGGCGCGACGCCGACGCTCGACGGGCTGCCGATCGAGCTGCTCGGCCTCGACGACGCGCACATCCACTGGCACGACCTCCGGGTCGCGCCGCGCCGGACCGACCGGTTCGGCGTCGCGGTGATGCACTCGCCCGACGCCGCGCCGGAGATCGCGGCGCTCGGCTACGACCTCCTGTCGCCGGGCACACGCACGGCGGCCAGGTGTGCCTGCCGGTCGTCGGCGCGCTCGTCACGAACTGCTCGATGCCGCGCCGGCTCGCCGCCGGGCTGATGCGGATGGGCACCGCGACCGTGCACACCTCCCGCGGGGCTCGGCACGAGCAAGTACGCGCCGTTCCGCTTCTGGTGCCGGCCCGAGGCGACGCTGCTGCGGCTCGCGACGCCGGCCGCTACACTGACCGTGCCTCGGGACGTAGCGCAGTTTGGTAGCGCGCAGCGTTCGGGACGCTGAGGTCGCGGGTTCAAATCCCGCCGTCCCGACCCGAGAATCGACAGGGACGGTCCGTCGCGCGGGCCGTCCCTGTCGCGTTGGATGCGACGTTAACGTCTTCCCGAACAGGTGTTCGAACGCGTTTGACGCCTGTCGGTCCCATTGGCTACCGTGGTCGTCGCGAGGGCTCGGGCGAACCGAGCCTTTGGGCTATCCGGGCCCCGACCCGAGCGCAGGAACTTATGACGACGAAGATCGAGACGAGGATCACCCGAGGCGCTTCGGCTGGCCATCGCCGCCCTCCTCGTGCTCCCCGCGGTCGTCGCCTCGGTCACCCCCTCCGTCGCCTCCCCCTCCAAGGCCGACGTCGAGGCCGCGAAGCAGAAGGCTCGCGCAGCTCCAGGATCAGTTCGCGGCCATGAACGAGAACTACAACGAGGCCCTCTACCAGCTCCAACAGGCCCAGCAGCACCTCGACGAGGCCAAGGCGATGCGCGACGCGGCCGAGAAGCAGGCCGCCGAC
Source organism: uncultured Actinomycetes bacterium (assembly GCA_963746995.1). Classification (GTDB taxonomy): domain Bacteria; phylum Actinomycetota; class UBA4738; order UBA4738; family HRBIN12; genus AC-51. Next base: position 50,649 of record CAVVDF010000003.1, on the reverse strand, counting down.
GCGCGCGCCCGGCTGTCGGCCCGCGCCGTCCAGGCCTACACCGACATGGGCTCCCAGTACGAGGCGCTCCTGTCGGCCGACTCGATGACCGAGTTCTCGGATCGGCTCGAGTTCCTGGGCGCGATCACGCAGACCGACTCGACCTCGCGAGCTGAGGCCGACGCCGCGGCGCAGCGCGCGGCCTGGGCCGCCCAGGAGTACGACCGGGCGGTCGCCGACGCGCAGGCGAAGGCGGACGCCGCGCAGCAGCAGAGGCAGCAGGCCGAGGCAGAACGCTCGCAGGAGCAGCAGCCGATCGCGGCTCAGCTCGAAGCCGACTACCAGGCCGCCGTCGGCGCAGCAGCAGCGGCGCTCGCGCAGCAGCAGACCGGCCACGGCGCCCGACGCGATCCGCCCACGCGATAGCGGCACCAGCGGTGGCGGCGGCTTCGTCCCGCCGCCGAACGCGAGCGCCGCGGCGATCGCGGTCCAGGCCGCCTACAGCGTGCTCGGCTCGCCCTACGTGTTCGGCGCGGCCGGCCCGAGCTCGTTCGACTGCTCCGGGCTCACGTCGTGGGCGTGGGCGCAGGCCGGGCGTCTACCTCCCGCACTCGGCCGCCGGCGCAGTACGCGCTCGTTCCCGCGGGTGCCGCTGTCGGAGGTCCAGCCCGGCGACATCATCTACTACGGCAACTTCGGGCCCCACGTCGCGATCTACGTCGGCGGCGGCAACATCATCCACGCCCGTCACCCCGGCCCCGGCGGCGAGGTGCAGGTCAGCTCGATGTACGGCTACGACACAGCCGTACGGCGCCGTCCGTCCCGGCTAGACCCGCATCTCCTCGTCCCGGCTACGCTTCGAGCGTGCAGCGACCGCCCCGTCCGAGCGACGAGCTCTGCTCGAGCGGCTCCGTGCGCGCGACGAGGCCGCCTTCATGGACGCTCGTCGACCGGCTCACCCCGTCGATGCGCCGCGTCGCGCGGATGTACGTCTCCTCCGACGCGGTCGCCGACGAGTGCGTCCAGGAAGCCTGGCTCGGCGTGCTGCAGGGCATCGACCGCTTCGAGGGCCGCTCGTCGCTCCGGACCTGGATCTTCCGGATCCTGGTCAACATCGCGAAGACGCGGGGCCAGCGCGAGGCGCGGAGCGTGCCCTTCGCGACGCTCGCGGGCGACGACCTCGACGCGCCCGACCTGGGATCCGAGCGCGTTCGAGCCCGACGGCCAGTGGTCGACGCTGCCGTTCGACTGGCGCGGGCTTGCCCGAGGACGCGCGTCGCTCGGCGCGGAGACGCTCGCCGTGATCGGCCGCGCGATCGACGCGCTCCCGCCGATGCAGGCCGAGGTGATCCGACTGCGCGACGTGCTCGGCTGGTCCTCCGAGGAGGTCCGTAACGCCCTGGACCTGACCGACACCAATCAACGGGTGCTGCTGCATCGCGCCCGCACGAAGGTGCGCGCGGCCGTCGAAGCCCACCTGAGGAGCGTGGGCCGCATGACGACGACGATCATGTGCCGCGAGCTGCTGGAGCTGATCAGCGGCTACCTCGACGGTGCCCTGCCGCCGGCGCACCGCCAGGCCGATCGACGCCCACCTCGCGGGGTGCGACGGCTGCACGACGGTGCTCGAGGAGTTCCGCCAGACGATCGCGCTCACGGGCCGGCTCAACGAGGAGCAGGTCGACGCCCGCGCAGCGCGCCCTGCTCCTCAGACGCTTCCGCAGGCTGGACCAGCGCCTAGATCACGGCGAGATCGGCGAGCCGCGTCTCGGCCTGCTGCACCAAGCGCGTCGTTGCCGATCGCGCGCGCCTCGTCGCGCGCCTGCTCGAGCAGCTGCCGCGCCTGCGCCTGCCGCACGCTCGGCGTTCGCGTCGGTCGCGTACTTCAGCTTCTCGTCGGCCTTGATGATCAGCTCGAAGATCTCCTTGGGATCCATCGCCCTCAGCCCCCCGGGTGGACGGCTTCCTCGAGCTGGCGCTCGAGGAAGCCGCGGATCTGCAGCGCGACGGCCGCGCCCTCGCCGACCGCGCTCGCGAGCTGTTTGGTCGAGCCCGACGCGCACGTCGCCGGCCGCGAACACGCCGGGCATCGAGGTCATGAGCAGCGTCGTCGGTCGCGACGAACCCCCGCGGGTCGAGATCGACGGTCCCCTTGCAGGAACCCCGTGTTCGGATCGAGCCCGATGAACACGAACACCGCCGTCGGGATGATGCTCCTCGATCTCGCCGGTCTCGAGCGTGCTCGAGCACCACGGTGCCGATCTTGCCGCTGCCGTCGTCCTTCGGACGGAACGCCGTCACCTTCCGCTCGAGCAGCACGTCCATCTTCGGATCGGCTGCGACCTTGTCTTGCGAGCACCTGGCTGCCGGCGAGCCTGTCCTTGTACTCGACGACGGTGACCATGTCGGCGAACTGCGTGAGGAACAGTCCCTCCTCGAGGCCGCTGTTGCCGCCGCCGAGGACGAGCAGCTCCTCCGCGCCCTTGTAGAACGGACCGTCGCACGTCGCGCAGAAGTGGATGCCGGCGCCGATCAGGTCGTCCTCGCCCTCGGCACCGGTGCGCCGGTAGGTCGAGCCCGTCGCGATCAGGACGGCGCGCGCCTCGTAGTGGTCGCCGTTGGACGTGACGACGCGGAGTTCCTCGGCGCCGGCGTCCTCGATCCGCTCGACCGAGAGCGCCTGGAGCATCTCGACGCCGTAGCGCTCGGCCTGCCGCACGATCCGGTCGGCGAGCTCGGCGCCGCCGATCCCGTCGGGGAACCCCGGGTAGTTGTCGAGCCGTTCGGTCACGCCGGCCTGGCCGCCGAGGCCCTTGGCGTCGATGATCAGCGTCTCGAGGTTCTCGCGAGCGGCGTAGATCGAGGTGGTGAGACCGGCGGGTCCGCCCCCGATGATGATCAGGTCGTACGCGTGCTGCATCGCCATCCGCTCGAGCCCGAGCTTGTTGGCGAGCTCCTCGTTCGTCGGCTCCGACAGGTGCGACCCGTCGGGGAACACGATCGTCGGGATGATGTTCTTGCCGTCGTTCCGCTCCTGGATGAACGGGATCAGGTCCGGGTCCTGCTCGATGTCGTGCCACTCGTAGGACACGCGCTGGTCGGCCAGGAACTTCTTGGCGCGGCGGCAGTCCGCGCACCAGCCGCCCCGTACACCCTGATCAGCTCGTCCACGAGCGGCTCCTCGCCGTTCGACGTCGGAGCCTAGTGCCGGACGGAAGCCATTCGCGCGTTCACGGGTGAGATCAGGCGAGCGCCGAGAGCCGTTCCGCCTCGGCTGCGGAGCTCCGCCCGCGTCCGCGAGAGCGGTCGAGCCACGCGGGCGGGATCGCGTCGACGCCGTGCGCGGCGCCGAGCAACGCGCCGGCCACCGCCGCGTTCGTGTCCGTGTCGCCGCCGAGCCCGACGACGTGGCGGAGGCCCTCCTCGAAGCCGAGCCCCTCGCCGGCGACCTGGAGCGCGATCCCTGCCGTGAACAAGGTGAACCCCTGATCCGGGACCGTCGATCTGGCGGGATCGTCCGGCCTCGCCGACGAGGAACTCGAGCTCCTCGCCGCCCTCGCGATCGGTGACGGCCTCGACGGCGCCGACCACGGCGGCGATCCGGCCACCTCCCCCGCGACGAGCGAAGCGACGGCGAGCGTCACGGCGAGGCACGCCGTCTGGCACCGGCCGTCCCAGTGGGTGATCCGCGAGAGCGCCGGCGCCTCCTCGAACAGCGCTTCCGGCCTGCCGAGCGCGGACGACGCCGAGCGGCGCGCAGTACATCACCGACCCGTTCCCGGCGCTCACCTCCGGGCCTCGACGTTCGAACACCGATGCGCGCCGGCTCGGGTCCGGGCTCGCAGCAGCGCAAGCGCGGTCTGGTTCCCGACGTCGGGCGGCCGCGTGTCGAGCCAGGCGAGGTGGCGCAGCGCGCACGTCCTCGACGTCGAGCTGCGCCGTCGTGCTCGATCAACGACAGCCAGAGGTTCCTCGCCAGCGCCGTGTCGTCGGTCCAGGTGCCCGGCGGCAAGCCCATCCACGGCAGCTCGAACGCCGGCAGCGGCGACGCGATCTGCGTCCGCCGGCGGAACTCGAACGGCGCCCCGAGCGCATCGCCGACCGCGAGGCCGAGGATGCTCCCGATCGCGCGTTCCCGCTGGCCACCATCGGCGGCGAGCATATCCGCAGGTCACAGCAACCAAGGGTCTGGTAGCCTTGCCAACCGCATGGATAAGAACGGCCCCAAGCACAAGACCTGTCGACGCGTGGGCGCACCACTTTGTGGGCGCCCCAACTGTCCATCCAACAAGCGACCCTATCCGCCTGGCCAGCACGGCCGCGGCCGCAAGCGCATCTCGGAGTACCAGACGCGGCTGCTCGAGAAGCAGAAGCTCCGCCACATCTACGGCGTGAACGAGAAGCAGATGCGCGGCTACTTCGAGAAGGCCACCCGCCACAAGGGCGTGACCGGCGAAGAGATGATCCGCCAGCTCGAGAGCCCGTCTCGACACGGTCTGCCTGCGGCTCGGGTTCGCGCTGACGACCAGCCAGGCGCGTCAGCTCGTCTCGCACGGCCACGTCAGCCTCGACGGGCGCCGGATCGACATCCCGAGCGCGCAGGTCAAGCCCGGCCAGACGATCACCTTGTCGCCCAAGGCGAGGAACTTCGTGTTCGTGCGCGAGGCGCTCGAGATCACGCCCGAGCCGCCGTCGTACCTCTACCGGAACAAGGACGAGGTCTCGGGCACGCTCAGCCGCTACCCGGAGCGCGACGAGATCCCGCTCCCGGTGCCCGTCGAAGAGCGCCTGATCGTCGAGTTCTACGCCTAGGCGCCGGCGCCAACGCCGCGCGCACCAGCTCCACCACCTCGGCCTCGCGGCGCTTCAGCGACGTCCGCGCGTCGTCCGGCCCGACGAAGGAGGCCAGCACGCTCGCTTCGGTGAGCGAACCGATCACCGCCGTGTACAGCGTGAACAGCAGCATCGCCGGGTCCTGCTTGCGGATCTCGCCCGCGTCCATCCCCGCCTTGAGGAACCCGATCGCGCGCACCCGCAGCGGCTCGAGCGCACCGCCGAACCGATCGAACGCGTTCGGGCCGAGCCGTGCCCGCCTCGCGGATGAACATCGGGAACTCCGGCCACTCCGCGGCGAGCTCGTAGACCCCGTGGATCACCGCCTCGGCGCGCTCCTCCGGGATCGGTCGACGCTTCCAGCGCCGAGGTGATCTCCTCGGCCACCCGCTGCCCGGCGGCGGCGAGGCACGCCTCCAGCAGCGCGTCCTTGTTCGGGAAGTAGTACAGCAGCGTCTGCTTGCGCACCCCGACCGCCTGCGCGATCGAGTCGAGCGACGCGCCCGCGTACCCCTCGGTGCCGAACTGGCGGATCGCTTCCTCGACGAGCGTCGTGCGCCGCCGCTCGCCGCCCGTTCGCGGCATCGCTCTATCTCCCAGGTCCTCGGGCGGCCGCGCCGCGGCACCGGCCGCGAGCCCTCCCACGTGCGCCGCCAGGCCGCGCCGATCGGGCCGGCGAGCGACGGCGTCTCGCCGCGCTCGGCCCGCGCGGTCGCGTCGAACCAGTTCGTCCGGTCCTCGTCGAACAGCGCCATCACGGCCTGCTGCATCCGCACCGACAGCGACTGGTGCGACTCGCCTTCCTCGGGGTACAGCGGCGCGCCGTAGCGCATCGTGACGACCGGCCGGCCCGGCCTCGGCCAGAACCGACCCTTCGGCATCGCCTGGTACGCACCGACGATCGCGATCGGCACGAGCCCGACGCCGAGCTCGATCGCCAGCCGCGACGCCCCGTGACGGAACCGCTGCATGTGCCCGTCGGGCGAGCGCGTTCCCTCCGGGAACACGACGATCGACCACCCGTCGTCGACGAGCTCGCGCGCCTTGTCGATCGCCGCTCGTGCCGCCGCGCCCGCGATCGATCGGGAACGCGCCGTACACGAGCGCGGTGAACGCCTGGCGCCACCACACGTCGAAGAAGTAGTCGCGCGCCGCGCCGACCGCCGTCTTCTTCTGCCAGCGCTCGGGCAGCGAGCACATGATCAGCGTCGCGTCGAGGTGGCTCGAGTGGTTCGAGTAGAAGATCACCGGCCCGGGCACGTCCTCGAGCAGGTCCGTGCCGTACACGCGGAACGAGAGCTCGGTCGTCGACGATCGGGTGGATGCCGGCGTTGCAGGATCACCCGGCGCGCCGCCACGCCCGCCCTCGACCGCGCCCAGTCCGTCGGGAACCCGGCGTCCTCGCGCGGCTCGGCGTAGGGCTCCGCCGAGCGGGGCACCAGCGGCCGGCGGCCCCACCGGAACCCCTTGGCCAGCTCTTTCAGCTCGTCGCGCGCGGACATCTCAGGCTACTTCACGTCGGCGATCATGATCGGCGGCGCGTGGAAGTACGTGATGTTCGGGCGACGACCCGACGGTGTCCTTCGCCATCTCGAGCGCGTCGCGCAGCGAGTCGGCCCGCCGGTACCCGAGCCGCGCGACCGACTTCGGCTCGCCGCCGACGAAGATCACGTCGCCGCAGTGGTCGCGGCCGTGCGCGCCCCAGTACCACATGTAGAACGGGTGCACGCCGTGGTAGGCGTGCGACGTGCGGTACAGGTGGATGTACCACGGGTCGCGCGCGTAGCGCTCCTCGAACGTCGCCTCGATCTGCTTCGGGTCGGTGGTCTCGGCGAGCACCTCCTCGAAGAAGTCGATGTAGCTCGGGTGGTGGATCGTGTTGAACTCCCACGGCACCGGGTGGAACAGGATCGCGACCCCGCCCTCGCGCACGATCGGCTTGTTCCGGTACATGTTGAACAGGTACCCGAGCCCGAGACAGTGCACGAGGATCGGGTTCAGCACCGAGTTCACGTTGTACGGCCCGAGGTAGGGCATCCCGAAGATCGCGATGTCGGCCTGGCCCTCGACCTCGACCAGCTGCTGGCGATGCAGGTTCTCGAGCGTGCGCTCGTGCACGGCCTCGACCTCGCCGGCGTTGATCCCGGTCACCTTGTAGGGCGCCTCGATCTTGCGGAAGAACTCGCGGCGCACGCGCGGCGGCGCCAGGTCGTTCGCCTTCTTGGTGGCCATCATCAGCGCCCTGGTCCTTGGCCGACCACTCCCACTCGCGCTTGTTCAGGAAGCCGAGCTGCGACGGGAACGTCTCGGCGTTCATCGTCGTCTCGATCTGGAAGATCTTGACGCCGTTGGCGGCGCAGGTAGCCGGCCCATCCGGATTGACGGAGTCGTTGATCGCGCTGTGGCCCTCGCGCGGGTCCATGTAGGACTGCGAGTGCAGCATCGTGTTGACGTTGTGGTGGTGCTTGAGGCTCTCGTAGCCGGCGAGCCCGACCGCGACCGACTTGTGGCCGCCGTCCATCGCGACCAGGTTGATGTTGACGTAGACGATCAGGTCGGACTCGGCGGCGCGCTTCTGGATCTGCACGGTCTCGCCGTGGTCGGTCTGGCCGACGACCGTCATGTTCGCGGCGTCCTCGGCGTCGAGGTTGTAGAGCGCCTTCGGCCAGAACGATCGGAACACGCGTTCGCCGACCATCCGGCGGATCTCGGACGCGGTCATCCGCCGGTGCAGCGCGGTCGCGACGACGATCTCGAGGTCGTCGACGCCGGCGCGTGCGGCGAGCTCGATCACGTGCTCGAGGATCCGCTGGCGGATATCGGGCGTGACCATCGGCGGCAGCGGGATCGAGATGTCGTCGACGGCGATCGTGAGCTTCATCCCCGCGTGCAGCAGCTCGGGCAGCGGCTTCGCGTCGCCGATCGGGTGCAGCAGCGCGTGCCGGATGTGCGCGCCGACGTCGTCGAGACCCGGCAGCGCATCGGGCGGGTAGATCACCCTGGTGCCGAGCGGGAAGCGCTGCATCCGGAACCCCTCGCCCTCGTTGACGAGCAGCGGCGGCGTCCGCTCGTCCACCTCGAGCACGAATCCTGGTCGTGGCATCTGTCGTCGGTCTCCTCAGTCCTGCGGCCGGAAGGCCACCTTGAACGTGCCGAGCGACCCCGCGGACATCGCGTGGTCGATCGCGTCGCGCCAGTGCGTCGAGCGGGTAGGTCGCGCCCACGAGCTGCTCGAGGATCGGCAGGTTCGCCGCGGCGCCGATCGCCGTGGCGAAGTCCTCGCCGGTCGCGGTGTAGGCCCCGACGAGCTCCAGCTCGCGGAACCACAACGGTGTCAGGTCGGCGCCGCCGCCGGGGATGCCGCTGACGAGCACGCGGCCGTTCGCCTTCGTGCTGCGGAGCGCCAGGTCGAGCGCGCTCTTCGAGCCCGTGCACTCGAGCGTCACGTCGACCCCGCCGAGCAGGAAGTCCTGGCCGCGCTCGGGCGTCAGCTTGACGGCGCTCGTGTGCCGCCGGACGGCCTTCGTCGCGTGCTCGGGACGGACGACCTCGTCCGCGCCGGCCATCGTGGCGGCCGCACGCTGCTTCTGGTGCTTGGCGGCGACGATCACGTGCCCGGGCTGCGCGAACAGCTCGAGCGCGATCAGCGACAAGATGCCGACCGTGCCGGCGCCGGCGACGAGCACCGTCTGGCCGGGCTGGATGCCGGCGCGCTTGACGGCGTGGATCGCGCACGCGAACGGCTCGACCAGCACGGCGACCTCGTTCGACATCTCGTCGGGGATCGGGTGGAGCTGCGAGCGGTGGGCCACCATCATGCGCGACCATCCCCCGCCGGTCTGGTTGCAGTAGCCGGTCTGCAGACCCGCCTTCAGATCGCCGACCGTGACGCGGTCGCAGATGTTCGTCGCGCCCGGCCTCGCAGTTCGGGCACAACGGCTCGCCTCGCGCGGCGCACGAGAGCACGCTGCCCAGCACGACGCGCGTGCCCGGCGGTCAGGTCGCTCGCAGTCCTCGAGCAGCTCGCCGACGATCTCGTGCCCCGGCACGAACGGCGTCGAGACGAGCGGCGAGAAGTAGAAGCTCGACCTGCCGGCGATCGTCGACAGGTCGCTGCCGCAGATGCCCGGCATCAGCGGCTTCACGCGCGCCCAGCCCTCGCGGCCCTTCGGCGGCTCGGGATCCTTGACGTTGACGAGACGCAGCGGCGCGAGCGGTCCCGAAAGCAGGCCGGGCGCCTTCGAGCCCACGGCGCGAGCGCCGAGGTATCGAGGAGCGCTCCGGAAGTACTCCAGCGCAAGGGTCGTCATCAGCGCACCGCCGGCTTCGGGAATCGGGCCTTCGGCATCGAGCGCGACATCTCCCACGTCTCGATCGGCCACCGGCGACGGCGCGCGTGCCGGTACAGCGCCGAGTCCGGCGACACCGCGACGGGGTTGCCGACCGCGCGCAGCAGCGGCAGGTCGGAGTACGAGTCGGCGTACGCGTACGAATGGCGCAGGTCGACACCCTCGTCGGCCGCGTAGCGCTTCAGCCACGCGGCGCGCGCCTCGCCGACGAGCGGCGGCGCGCTCATGAACCCGGTGTAGCGGCCGTCGCGCTCCTCCAGCTCGGCGCCGATCAACACGTCGAACAACGGTCCCAGCGGCCGGACGAACGGCTCGGCCGCCGCGGTGATCATCACGGTGCGATGCCCGGCCGCGCGATGCTCGCGCACCCGGCGGATCGCCGCCGGGGAACGCCTTCTGCAACATGAACTCGGCGACGTGGCCGCGGACGAGCGCGTCGACGCCTTCGACGCTCGCGCCCTCGTAGCGTCGGAAGAACGTCCGCAGGAAGTCGCCGCGGTCGCGCCGGTCGATCTGCAGGTAGTTCGGGATCCGCCCGAACACGCTCACCAGCTCGGCCGGCCATTCCTCCGGCGGCAGGTCGGCGAACCGTGCCCACACGTAGGACTCGACGACGTTGGACGAGATGATCGTGCCCTCCATGTCGAAGACCGCCAGCACGGTGTCGTCGCGCGGCCGGATCGTCACCGTCGGCTTCTCGCGGTCCTTGCGCGACAGCTCGCGCAGCGACTGCGTCACCGCCGGGCAGTGCACGTCCTGCAGGTAGTACTTCCAGTCGAGCACGCCGGCGTCGAACGGGAAGCGCTCCTTGTCCTTCGTGCGTCAGCGACTCCCACAGCCCGACCACCCGCGCGTCCGTGTAGACCACCTCGGTCTCGGTGTACATGCCGTACAGGTCCGAGTAGCGCTCGATGAAGTCGACGCGGGCCCGGTCGCGGTCGACCCGAGTCACGGCGTCGCGCATCGTCTTGGACTTCGGCAGGTGCGTCACGACCTGCTCGGCGATGTCGGTCAGGCGCTCGGCGCGGCGGAGCATCGTCTCGACCTTGAGGTTGCCGGGGAAGTCCCAGGTCGGCACCTTGTGCTCGCCGCGGCCGCGCTCGGGCAGCGGGTGCGCCTCGAAGTACTCGCGGACGTACTCGTAGAGCTCGAAGAACCGCAGCGGGTTCCGGTCGCCGCTCGACACGTTGTAGTGGGCGGGCTCGCCGGCAGGCGGCGGCGTCGCCGCCACGGCCAGGATCGCGTTCACGACGTAGTCGACCGGGATCAGGTCGACGATGCCCTCGGGGATGCCCGGGAACTCCGGGATCTGCCCCATGCCGTAGGCGCGGATGATCGGGTCGGCCATCTTGAACCCGTCGATCCAGCCCTTCGAGGGGTGCTCCAGCGCAGACTCGATGATCGACGGACGCACGATGCTGAGCGACAGTCCCTGCTCGTGCGCGAGGTCCTCGACCGCGCGCTCGCCCATCGCCTTGGTGAACGTGTAGACGTCGGGCCAGCCCGAGCGTGCGCGCGCGCATCCGCCCGTACTCGATCGAGCCGCTTGTCCACCCAGGACTTCCGGCGCTCCTCGGCGTCGATGCTGACCGTGCTCGGGCCGGCGCGGGAATGCTCCTTCGCGGCCTTCGCCATGAAGTGCTCGAGCATCTCGGGCTTGCGGCTCGCCGTCTCGACCTCGCGGCGCGCCGCCAGCGCCATCTCGGCCTCGAGCTCGTAGTCGACCTTGTGGTCGAGCGGGCCCTCGGGGATCACGCCCTTCTGCACGCCGGCCACGTACGCGGTCGAGACGTGCACGAGGTGCGGCGTGTTGTGCGCGCGTCGCGGCCCGGTACAGGTTGCGCGCGCCGAGCAGGTTCGTCTGGAACCCCTCGTCGATCGGCGGGTCGAAGCTGACCGTCGCCGCCGAGTGGATCACGACGTCGATGCCCTCGGGGATCTCGGGCTCGCCGCGGGTGAAGTCGCCGTCGATCACGTCGACCCGCTCGTCGAGCAGCGCGAGCAGCGCGTCGTCGCCGCCGAGCTGCTCGCGCAGCACGTCGAACGCCGGCTTGCGCGTCAGGTAGTGGACGCGCTCGACGGCCGTCGAGGACTGCTGGGAGCGCACGAGCACCGTCACGCGGGTGTCCGGGAAGTCGAGCAGGAGCCGCTCGAGCACGACCTGCCCGAGGAACCCGGTCACGCCGGTGAGGAAGATCCGCTTGCCGGCCAGGGCCTCGACGATCGAGCCGCGGTTCTCTACCACGCGGCAGATTATGCGTTATCTACCGTCCGGTAGACAAGCCCCGCTCCTTGAGACACGTCGGGTATGGGCCGTTCGGCCCATACCCGGTTGCCCTACAGCAGGGTAGACCTATGAGGTAACGGATCTGGGGAGGGATCTGATGCCTACTCGCAGACAGTTCTTGGGTGGGAGCATCGCCGCAGGTGGCGCGATGCTCCTTCCGTCCATCTGGAGCCGCGCGGCCGCCGCCGAGGAGATCGAGCCGATCCGAGCGAACGTGGTCCGCCCGTTCGTCGATCCGCTGCCCATCCCGCCGATCTGGACGGCTGCGGAGCTGGCCAGCCGGGGCCTCACGATGGGTTCCGCCGAGCACAGGTTCCACCGCGATCTCGGTGTGACGCCGACCTTCGCCTACGGCACCCCGCAAGGGAACACCTACCTCGGGCCTATCGTCGTCGCCCGGCGCGGCACTCCCGTGACGTTCACGGCGTACAACGAACTGGGGACGCAACCGCTCGCGATCGACAACGAGCTGCACGGGCCCGACATGTACGGCGAGGACCAAACGCATCCCCGTGCGGCCGTTCACATGCACGGGAACTACGTCGCATCCGTCGACGACGGCGGACCGGAGGACACCTTCGTGCCCGGGACGTCACGGACGTACCACTACCTGAACGACCAGCAGGCGGGGAACCTCTGGTATCACGATCACGCGCTGGGGATCACCCGGCTGAACGTCTACGCCGGACTGGCCGGCGGCTACCTGATCCGCGACGCGATCGAGGACGGGCTGAACCTGCCGACGGTGCCGTACGAGGTGCCGCTGATCCTCCAGGACAAGGCGTTCCTGCCTCGCACGCCGAGCGGGACGCAGCCGCTCTACTACCCGGACCCGTGGGAGCCCGAGTCCTTCGGCAACATGGCGCTCGTCAACGGGGCGGTATGGCCGACGATGGACGTGCAACGGGGCCTCTATCGGTTCCGCGTCTACAACGGCTCGACCTCGCGGTTCTGGAACCTCCAGCTTCGACCCGTGCTGCCGGCCTGGCAGATCGGGACGGACACGGGGTTCATGGCGCAGTCGGCGCCGATCGACCACCTGGTGCTGGCACCCGGTGAGCGGGCGGACCTGCTCGTGGACTTCTCGAAGCAGCTCGTCGGCGACCTCATCAAGCTCCGGAACGCGAAGCTGCCGATGGGCACGGAGAGCCCGGCCGAGCCCGAAGATCGCGGACATCATGCGGTTCCACGTGGTGGCCGGCGCCACGCCGTCGTTCACCGTGCCCTCGACGATCCCGGTGCCCGCACCGCCGACGCTGACGAACGGCGTGCCCGCGGCGCGTGGTGGCGCTGACCGAGATCATGGGGCCCGAGGGCGATCCCGTGGTGGTGCTGCTGAACGCGCGGGAGTGGGAGACCACCGAGATCGAGCGACCCGTCGTCGACACCCTGGAGTGCTGGGAGATCGTGAATCTGACGGCGGACACGCACCCGATCCACCTGCACCTGATCCAGTTCCGACTGGCGAACCGACAGCCGTTCGACGTCGACGACTACATGCAGGACGTGTTCGGCACGACGGAGCTATCCCTCGCCGACGTGGGGACGGTGCACGGCTCGTTCCCCGCGCCCGGTCCGTACCTGACGGGGGCGCCGGTGGGGCCACCGCCGACCGAGCGCGGCTGGAAGGACACGATCCAGGCGCACCCCGGGACGGTGACGCGGATCCTCGTCCCGTTCGGGCCGAGCGCGGCCGCGCGGCATCCCCTTCGGTCAGTCGATGACGGCGAACCCGTTCACCGGCAGGTACGTGTGGCACTGCCACATCCTCGATCACGAGGACAACGAGATGATGCTGCCCTACGAGGTCGTGCCCGCGTAGCGACGGTCGCTACCGGCGGAGGTCCAGCAGGACCTCCGCCGGTGCGATCTCGGGGCTGGTGACCCACAGCCGGTACGTGCCCGGTGTCAGGTCGCCGCCGCCCGCCGCCGTCGAGCGCTTCGTCGACAGGTTGAACAGGTACTGACCGTCGCTCACGCGCATCCTCACGCCCTCGTCCGCGGCGCTGGAAGACGCGACGTCGGCCTCGGGACCGCCGAGCGGCGCCAGGTGCACCCGCGGCACCAGCGTCAGCACGGGCAGGCCCGCGCAGTCGCGTCACGAGCAGCTTCACCGGGATCGTGCTGCCGAGCTTCGCGCTCGCGCGGTTCGCCAGCGGCGGCAGGAGCCCGCTCGTCGCGAACAGGTGCCACGACGGAGGCGGTGGCCGGATCGGACGTGCCGCCGTCCTCGTCCGAGACCGTCGACGCTGATCGTGAACGTGCCGGCCCCGTACGTGTGGCTGAGCCCGGACACGGGCGAGGTCTGGCCGACTCGTCGGTCGCGTGCGCCGACCCGTCACCCCAGTCGACGTCGTAGCTGTAGGTGTCGTTCGCACCAGCAGGGTCGCTCCAGGAGAAGCCGAGCGTCACGGCGTTGCCGCCGAGGCACGCGGTGCCGCCCGCGCCCGTCACGCGTCAGGCCGGTGATCGTCGGCGCGACGTTGCGAACCTCGACCACGGTCGACAGATCCGTGGAGCCGTCGTCCTTGTCGAAGATGCGGCCCGTCACCGTGTACGAACCGTCGTCGCCGAAGTGCAGGAGGCCGACGCGTCGGTGCCGGCGTCGGCGTACGTCGTCGGCAAGGCCTCGCCGTGACAGCTGATCGCGTAGTGGAACCCCGCCGTCGTGTCGTCGGAGGAGGGGTCGAAGGCGTTCTCGAACGAAACGTTCGCCGAGCCCCCCTCGTCGATCGGGCCGTCGTTCGTCAGATCCGCGGTCGGGGCGACGTTCGTCGCCGCCCACGTGAAGGAGTCGTGCGCCGCAGCGTGCTCGCCATCGTCGCGTCGACCTGGACGCGACCGCCGCCGTCGTCGTTCGGCGTAGCGACCACGTCCAGGTGCCGTCGCGATGGTCGACGAGGTCGCCGCGGCCGCTGCCGCGCGCGATCGACGGCCACCCGTCGCCATCACCGAACGATCCCGTCACGACGAGCGGCGAACCCTCGGGACCCGAGGCGGGGTTCGGCGCGGCAGCGTCCGCACGCTCGGGCGCGAACGCGTTGGGGTCGCAGGCGTCGCCGAGGCCGTCACGCGTCGGCGTCGGCCTGATTCGGGTTGGCGACCGTCGGGCAGTTGTCGGTGTCGTCGGCCATGCCGTCACCGTCGGTATCGGTCGGGCCGCACACCCCGGTCCCGGTGATCTTGTAGGTCATCGTGTCGGTCGCCGGGACCAGGATCGCGACCGTTGCTCGCCGTCCCGGTCAGGCTGACGACCATCGTCTTCGTCACGCCGCATGCGTCGCGGGGAACGGCGATCGCGATCGTGCCGCTCGCACTCGTCAGGTATGCGGTCAGGGTGAGCGCCTGGGCTGGCGAACCGGCCGGAGAGGCCACCCAGTCTCCACTCGCGGGTGATCGCGACCCGCACCGTGTTCCCGGCGGTCACGAACACGTCGTTCGTGCTGGCGACTCGTGTTCGTCACCATCGCCGAGAACGGGTACTGCACCATGGTGCCGACCGCCTGGTTCGCGTCGATCGCGTTCGAGCGGGGGGTCGACAAGCGTCGGCATCCGCGTCAGCCGGAGAGTGCGTCGGCGAACGCGAAGGTCGTGGTGACGAGCACCACGACGATAGCCAGCGCAGCGACTGTTGGGATGCGTCGTCTCGGATCACGCGTCCTTGGTGCCTGGGTCGCCCTCCACGACTCCAGCGGTCGGTCGTGTAGGGCCATCCGCCTCTCCTTCGTCCTCCGAGCCTGGATCCGCGTGATCACGCGGTCCTGGCAATAGTTGTCGGCGGATTGCGGGGTAACTCTTGAAGGCTAGGTCATCAGAACCATGCCTCAAGAAGCACCAGGTAGGAGCCGATACCTGGACTCGGGTAGCCCCACGGTGGTCTGGCACGGGGCTCGGAGCAAAGGGGATGCAGGATGAGGAAGGCACCGATCGCGCTCGCGCTTGTGGCGCTGGTCGCGATCGCCAGTCCGGCGTTCGCAGGCGGCAACGGTAAAGGCGGAGGTAAGGGAGGCTCGACATCCACCAACGGTCACCTAGTCGTGCCAGATGCAACCTACGGCGACACCGTCACGGCGAGCGCCAACCCGGGGCGGCGCGGACGTCTATGTACTCGCCAAGTGCTTCTGCAAGTGATGGCACACTCGTGTGGGGCGGCTACTTTGCGGTTGACTCGAATTCGCAAGCATCTGTCGGTCCGATCTCGGCTCCGACTTGGTCCAACGCAAGCGCGTCGTGCACGGCCGAAGAGGGCTACTTCACCCGTGACGGCTTTGGCAAATGGGTAGTCCTGGCCGGTACCACCTTCAAGGTGACGGCGGCGTAACGCCGAGCGGCGTCAACGAAGACGAAGGGCCCGGATCCTCTCGGATCCGGGCCTTTCGGCATTCAGCCGGTCAGCTGCTAAACCTTCCCGTACTTGTCCCAGAACGTAATCTTCGCGATGTAGCGAGCGAGCTTGCTATCTGCGGACGTGCCAGGCGTGAAGGTGCTGCTGTCACCCTTCGAGTTGAAGGATGCAGCCTGCTGCTGAGCCGTTTGGATCTCTTTCGCGGTGCCAGTGCAGAACGCGGTCTCCCAGGCGGAGAACGATCCCGACGCTGGGCACCGAACCGAATGCGGAGCCGTTCAGCTCAGCCGCAAGAAGCTGCTGGAGAAGCTGCATCCTGGCCTGGTTCAGAGACGAGCGCTTCACGTTCGTGCTCGTCTTCGAAACGCTGCGACCAGAACCCGCCCATCAACTCCGAGCTCGAAGCGCAGGGTCGGGATCCAGATCGATCGTCAGCGTGTCGCCGCACAGCGTGTGGTCCGCCACACCGGGGAAGGTGTGACCGAACGCCGTGCCACCGTTCCAGGCGATGTCCGCCAGCTGCGGATGCGTGGCCCAGAAGCCCTGCGTCCTCGTGGCACCGTTGCCGGTGTTCTCGAAGGTACAGGTCACGGTGTCGCCGTTCTTCAGATCGATCGACACCTCGGCGGGTATCAAGGTCACCCTTTCCAGTGCTGCCAAGGCCTCCCGTATTGACGCAGTCGTAAGGGGTGTTGATATCACTGGAGCCGCCGATTCCCGTGAGGACCCAACTCAGCTGGGTCTGCTCCGTGCATGGTGTAGGAACCTGCGTCGACAGTGAACGACTTCGTGTTGCCACCGCCCGTGGTCGACCCAGTCAGGGTGAAGCTGCCGTTGTTGTCTGGCCAGACGTCGGTGTTGGGGCCAACCGGGCCAACCGAGTCACCGGTCGTGTTGAACGTGAACGTGCCCTCAGCGGGCTTCGCGTTCTTGATGATCACGATCGTGCCGGGCTTGTCGTTGTTGGTGATCTTGCAGATGGGAGTCACCGAGGCCCAGCGTGATCGAGGTGGCGTCCGCGTAGGCACCGCCGTTCTTCGAGCAGCTGTAGCCGCCGTTGGTGTAGTCGGTCGGGCCGGACTCGCTGAGCGCGTAGGTGCCGGCCTTGAAGCCGGTGCCACTCACCACGTCCGTGCTACCCGCAGCACCGGGACCCGACAGGGTGCCTGCCGCGCCACCGTTGGCCGTCAGGGTCCACTCGGACTCTGCCCGGGTTCCACCGTTGTCGTTCACGACGATCTTGTTCAGCGTCAGGCTCGGCACCTTGTCGTCGTTGGTGATCTTGCAGACCGCGGAGTCACCGAGGCCCAGCGTGATCGAGGTGGCGTCCGCGTAGGCACCGCCGTTCTTCGAGCAGCTGTAGCCGCCGTTGGTGTAGCCGGTCGGGCCGGACTCGCTGAGCGCGTAGGTGCCGGCCTTGAAGCCGGTGCCACTCACCACGTCCGTGCTACCCGCAGCACCGGGACCCGACAGGGTGCCTGCCGCGCCACCGTTGGCCGTCAGGGTCCACTCGGACTCTGCCCGGGTGCCACCGTTGTCGTTCACGACGATCTTGTCCAGCGTCAGGCTGATGGGCCTTGTCGTCGTTGGTGATCTGTGCAGACCGCGGCAGTCACCGAGGCCCAGCGTGATCGAGGTGGCGTCCGCGTAGGCACCGCCGTTCGTGCAGCTGCAGCCGCCGTTGGTGTAGTCGGTCGGGCCGGACTCGCTGAGCGCGTAGGTGCCGGCCTTGAAGCCGGTGCCGCTCACCACGTCCGTGCTGCCCGCAGCACCGGGACCCTACAGGGTGCCGTGCCGCGCCACCGTTGGCCGTCAGGGTCCACTCGGACTCTGCGCCGGGTTCCACCGTTGTCGTTCACGACGATCTTGTTCAGCGTCAGGCTCGGCACCTTGTCGTCGTTGGTGATCTTGCAGACCGCGGATGTCACCGAGGCCCAGCGTGATCGAGGTGGCGTCCGCGTAGGCGCCGCCGTTCTTCGAGCAGCTGTAGCCGCCGTCGGTGTAGCCGGTCGGGCCGGACTCGCTGACAGCGCGTAGGTGCCGGCCTTGAAGCCGGTGCCACTCACCACGTCCGTGCTGCCCGCAGCACCGGGACCGACAGGGTGCCTGCCGCGCCACCGTTGGCCGTCAGGGTCCACTCGGACTCTGCCCGCGGTGCCACCGTTGTCGTTCACGACGATCTTGTCCAGCGTCAGGCTGATCGGGCTTGTCGTCGTTGGTGATCTTGCAGACCGCGGAGTCACCGAGGCCCAGCGTGATCGAGGTGGCGTCCGCGTCGGCACCGCCGTTCTTCGAGCAGCTGTAGCCGCCGTTGGTGTAGCCGGTCGGGCCTGGACTCCGCTGAGCGCGTAGGTGCCGGCCTTGAAGCCGGGGCCGCTCACCACGTCCGTGCTGCCCGCAGCACCGGGACCCTAGAGGGTGCCGTGCCGCGCCACCGTTGGCCGTCAGCGTCCACTCGGACTCTGCCCGCGGTGCCACCGTTGTCGTTCACGACGATCTTGTCCAGCGTCAGGCTTCGGCACCTTGTCGTCGTTGGTGATCGTGCAGATCGCGGAGTCACCGAGGCCCAGCGTGATCGAGGTGGCGTCCGCGTAGGCACCGCCGTTCTTCGAGCAGCTGTAGCCGCCGTTGGTGTAGTCGGTCGGGCCGGACTCCGCTGAGCGCGTAGGTGCCGGCCTTGAAGCCGGTGCCACTCACCACGTCCGTGTTGCCCGCAGCACCGGGACCCGACAGGGTGCCTGCCGCGCCGACCGTTGGCCGTCAGGGTCCACTCGGACTCGCCCGGGTGCCACCGTTGTCGTTCACGACGATCTTGTCCAGCGTCAGGCTGATGGCGCTTGTCGTCGTTGGTGATCTTGCAGATCGTGTAGTCACCGAGGCCCAGCGTGATCGAGGTGGCGTCCGCGTAGGCGCCGCCGTTCTTCGAGCAGCTGTAGCCGCCGTCGGTGTAGTCGGTCGGGCCGGACTCGCTGAGCGCGTAGGTGCCGGCCTTGAAGCCGGTGCCACTCACCACGTCCGTGCTGCCCGCAGCACCGGGACCCGACAGGTCCTGCCGCGCCCCGTTGGCCGTCAGGGTCCACTCGGACTCGCCCGGGTTCCACCGTTGTCGTTCACGACGATCTTGTTCAGCGTCAGGCTCGGCCCTTGTCGTCGTTGGTGATCTTGCAGATCGCGGAGTCACCGAGGCCCAGCGTGATCGAGGTGGCGTCCGCGTAGGCACCGCCGTTCTTCGGAGCAGCTGTAGCCGCCGTTGGTGTAGTCGGTCGGGCCGGACTCGCTGAGCGCGTAGGTGCCGGCCTTGAAGCCGGCGCCACTCACCACGTCCGTGCTGCCCGCAGCACCGGGACCGCAGGGTGCCTGCCGCGCCACCGTTGGCCGTCAGGGTCCACTCGGACTCTGCCCGGGTGCCACCGTTGTCGTTCACGACGATCTTGTCCAGCGTCAGGCTGATGGGCTTGTCGTCGTTGGTGATCTTGCAGATCGCGGAGTCACCGAGGCCCAGCGTGATCGAGGTGGCGTCCGCGTAGGCACCGCCGTTCTTCGAGCAGCTGTAGCCGCCGTTGGTGTAGTCGGTCGGGCCGGACTCGCTGAGCGCGTAGGTGCCGGCCTTGAAGCCGGTGCCACTCACCACGTCCGTGCTGCCCGCAGCACCGGGACCCACAGGGTGCCTGCCGCGCCACCGTTGGCCGTCAGGGTCCACTCGGACTCTGCCCGGGTTCCACCGTTGTCGTTCACGACGATCTTGTCCAGCGTCAGGCTCGGCGCCTTGTCGTCGTTGGTGATCTTGCAGATCACGGAGTCACCGAGGCCCAGCGTGATCGAGGTGGCGTCCGCGTAGGCACCGCCGTTCTTCGAGCAGCTGTAGCCGCCGTTGGTGTAGTCGGTCGGGCCGGACTCGCTGAGCGCGTAGGTGCCGGCCTTGAAGCCGGTGCCACTCACCACGTCCGTGCTGCCCGCAGCACCGGGACCCGACAGGGTGCCTGCCGCGCCACCGTTGGCCGTCAGGGTCCACTCGGACTCGCCCGGGTTCCACCGTTGTCGTTCACGACGATCTTGTCCAGCGTCAGCTATGGCGCTTGTCGTCGTTGGTGATCTTGCAGATCGCGGAGTCACCGAGGCCCAGCGTGATCGAGGTGGCGTCCGCGTAGGCACCGCCGTTCTTCGAGCAGCTGTAGCCGCCGTTGGTGTAGTCGGTCGGGCCGGACTCGCTGAGCGCGTAGGTGCCGGCCTTGAAGCCGGGCCACTCACCACGTCCGTGCTGCCCGCAGCACCGGGACCCGACAGGGTGCCCGCCGCGCCACCGTTGGCCGTCAGGGTCCACTCGGACTCTGCCCGGGTTCCACCGTTGTCGTTCACGACGATCTTGTTCAGCGTCAGGCTCGGCGCGTTGTCATCGTTGTTGATCGTGCAGGTGACGTCATCACCGACTGGGACCGTCACGGTCGTCGCCGTGGGCATCGTTGCCGCGGTGTGTGTGCCGGTCTTAACGCAGCTCCAGCTGCCGGGCGTGTAGTTCGAGGGTCCAGACTCTGAAAGAGCGAAAGTATCTGCGGAAACGACGGCGCTCGTAACGGCGGTGGATCCTGTGGCACCTGAGATGTCATTGGAGCCAGTGCCGTTACCCGTCAGAGTCCAAGCCGTCGCTGCAGCCGAGCCGCCGTTGTCATTCGTGACGGTCTTCACCAGCGTCAGCTTCGTCACCTTCGTGTCGGTGAAGGTGCAGATCGTCTCTAGGCCTGCATGGATCTCGAGGTTCGAACACCCTTGCTGGTGGGACCGCTCCGGACAGGAGGGGCGCGTAGCCGTTCCCGGTCGACGGTCGGATCACTCGATCACCATCGAGGAATCGAGCTTCCAACCAGCCGGCAGCTTCGTTCAGTTGAGCAGTTGTATGTCAATCGCGAGCCCTTGTCTGGTGTCACCAAGGTGATCATCGAAGCCACGGAGCCGAGCCGTTTCGCGACCAGCTGGTGTGGCCATCGTTTGACGCTACGGAAGAAGTGAACGTGAATTGGGTGGAGTCGTTTGGATCCGCGTTCTTGATGATCGTCAGGAAGCCGCTGTTGGGCGGAAGATGCATTCCTCGGGGTTCGAAGTCGGCGCCGCCGACTCGTGGCTGCAGACGTTGATAAGCCTGGCAGTCGCCCCTCCGAAGTCTGCCAGCTCGATGTACCGGCAGCCTGGGTGTCCTTGTTGTTGCACCGTGGGTTAGCCTGACAGATGTGCGTCGGTGAGTGGTTCGCGTTCTGCGCGATCCCACCAGGACCAAAGGGATCCTGCACCTGTGAGACCGGAAGATCGCTGTTTGGAGAAGACCACTCGGGATGTCAGTCACTACTGGAGAAGTGCACTTGGTTGCCGCCTGGTCACTCGCGGACCAGAAATGCGTGTAGGAGTAGACGGCTGGCGAACCGGCGATCCCTCGCACACCGCGTAGTTCGACTTGCCGTCCTTGTATCTGTCAACTCCGCGCACGCGTCGCCAGTGCTGCCGCCGCTGAAGCCATGTGTCCATGTCCGGAGATGGCGATGGACGTCGCTCCCGGGTTGCCGTAGTCGACGGTAAAAGAGTTGAGGTCCTTCTGTCCGATTTCGTCGTCGGGGCCCCCGTCGTCGAGGAAGGTGGTCGGTGCTGCGTGTGCTGCGGGCGCCAGCGCCATCATCATGAAAGCGACGGTGACGACCGCGCCCGCAGCGACCAGGTTGCGCGTACGAACTTTACTCCAGCGACCTTGCGACTCATATCTCTGTCCCTCCCAAGGACCACGCGGCGGACCGGGAAAGTCCTCCGCAGCTTCATCTCTCTCCAAGCGGGCAGAGACCCTGAGAACAGGCTTCTCCACCCGATAGCCCAAAGGATGGAGGCTCCAACCGTCGGTGACCTACTCCAGAAGGAGTATTTCTTCCCCGAAACGGGTGAAGGCTAGGAGGCCGACAGGGAAACGTATCCTGCGCGGATCGCGACGGCGGCGGCTTCGAGCCGGGAGGTGACGTCCAGCTTCCGCAGGATGTTCTGCACGTGCGTCTTCACGGTCTTGTCGCTGATCACCAGACGCTTCGCGATCTCCGACCGTCCCGGCCCCGCTCGGCCAGCAGGCTCAGGATCTCTCGTTCGCGTGGCGTCAGGTCTTGCAATCGAGCGCTGACGCTCGATGTCTTCGGGGTCCATCGTCTCGCCGTCCTCGATCGGACGAGCACGGCCGACTCCGGCAGCCGCTCCAGGAGCGACGCGAGCTCGCGTCCACACAGCTTCCAACTCCGGCGTTGCCGCCCGCCGGCGGCCAACACGATCGCCCCGCCGTCCACGATCGTGGCGTCGGTCGCCGAACACCGCCACGCCCGAGCCTGCAGCATCGGACGCAGCTCCTCGACCGATCGCCGCTCGACCATCGCGGCCACCGCGGAGGACTCGAGCTTCGACGCGGCGCGCGCTTCCGAGTCCGCTCGTCGCGCCGATAGCCACACGACTCCCCGGACGGCTCGATGCGCCACGCCACGACCGGCGTCTTCAGTTCTCGGCCAGCAGCTGCACGCTGTCCGCGTGTCGCTGCGCCCAACTCGCCGGCTCGACTCAGCACGCCGGCCAACTCGAGACCGAGCGCGAACGACGTTCCCGCGCGACGCTTGGCCTCGTGCTTCGCGTCGGTGGCAGCGCCGCCAGGCGCGGAGCGCGAAGCCGCCGCGCGCGCGACGAGCGCAAGTCGGTCCGCCTTCGGCTTGACCATCTCGGTCGGCACGACGAACTCCATCACGCCGATCACGACGTCGCCGTCGAGCAACGGCTGGGCCACCAACCGGAACCCGGCCGGCTTCGACAGCGAGGATCGAATTCATCCGCCCGGCTTCACGATCGCGCGGGCGCACTGCGTGCGGCGGACGTCGGCCAGCAACCGATCGCCGTTCACCCGGATCAGGCGCAGGTCGCCCCCCTCCACCTCGTAGAACCGCATGACCAAGGCACAGTGGTCGTACAGATCGAACACCACTTTGTGGCCGTGGTGAGCCAGCTTTCGACGGAGCGTCGCCAGCGTAGCTGGCGGTCGATGTCGGTCGGATCGAATGGAACCGGTCGACCCGGAACAAAGCGTGACGGATGCCGCCAAACCTTCAGACCCTTTCCAGAGTCGTCCGTTACGCCGAACGGTAACAAATCGCTTCCGCCTGCGCATCGGCCTAATCGGGAGTAGTCCGTGTGGAGAAGTCCTGTGAAGACCGGCTCGGCACCACCCCGCTCCATACACTGCCCGCTATGGAACTGACCGAACTGCAACTGGCGATGCAGCCCATATATGGAGAGCGGCGACGCGGCGCGCGGAGTCGACGCCACCTTCCGGTGGCTCACCGAGGAGATCGGGGAGCTCGCCCGCGCCATCTCGCACCGGCGACCGCGCGAACCTCGAGCACGAGTTCTCCGACGCGCTCGCCTGGCTCGCGTCCCTCGCCAACCTGCTCGACATCGACCTGTCGCAGGCGATGGAGCGCTACCGGGACGGTTGCCCGAAGTGCGGCGCCAGCCCGTGCCGGTGCGCTCGGTGAGCGAGGTCGCCGTCCGGCTCGCCGTCCCCGAGGACTGGCCGGCCGTCGCGGGGCTCCTGGTCGAGCTCGGCCGCGGGGTCGCGGAGGGCACCGCGCAGGACCCGACGCACCAGTTGCAGTTCGCCGGGCACATCCGCCGGATCGACGACGTCACCCTCGTGGCGGAGGTCGACGGCGACGTGCTCGGCGTGATCGACATGGAGTACCACCAGCGGCTCGGCGACCACCGCCCGCAGGCGCGGGTGAACGACCTCGTCGTCACCGAGCGCGCACGCGGGTTGGGCGTCGGCCACGCGCTGCTGTCGCGTGCCGAGGAGCTCGCGCGGCGACGCGGCTGCTTCCGGATGGCGCTCGTCACCGCGGGCTGGCGGACCGACACGATCGCGTTCTACGAGCGACAGGGCTGGCAGAACTACGGCGAGTGGTTCGTGAAGCCGCTGACCGACGACGTCGCGCCCGGCGGCGAGCCGATCCGCGACGACAACTAACGGCTGAAGAGCCGCTCGGCGATCTGGACCGCGTCGAGCGCCGCGCCCTTGCGGAGGTTGTCGGCGCAACTGAACAAGCAGGAGCGCGTCGTCGCGACCGGGCACCTGCCGGATCCGTCCGACGTAGGCGTCGTCGCGGCCGGCTGCGTCGAGCGGACTCGGGAACTCGTCGGCCTCCGTGTCGTCCATCAACACGACACCGGGGCAGTCCGCAAGCGCTTCGCGCGCCGCTTCGACGGCGAGATCGCGCGCTCGAACGTCGCCAAGATCGATACGGCGTGACCCGTCGACCACCGGCACGCGCACGCTCGTCGCGACGCACCTCGAGATCGGGCAGCGACAGGATCTTCCTGGGCTCGGCCATCAACTTGACCTCCTCGCCCGTGAACCCGTCCGCTTCGAACTCGCCGATCTTCGCGACGACGTTGAACGCGATCGGCTTCGCGAACAGCTCGGGCTCCGGCAGCACGTCCGGGTCCGGATCGGCGAGCGACTCCACCTGGTCGTGGAGCTTCTCGCACCTGCTCCGCCAGCTCGCGCGTCCCCTTTTGCCCGGCGCCGCTCACCGCCTGGTAGGAGGACAGCACCAGCGAGCGGAGACCTGCGATCCGGTGCAGCGGGCCACCGCGATCATCGCCGCGATCGTCGTGCAGTTCGGCACCGCAGATCATGCCCGGCTTCGGCCAGCCCTCGAGCGCCTCGGGGTTCACCTCGGGGATCGACGAGCGGGCACGCGTCGTCCATCCGGAACGCGCTCGAGTTGTCGATGCACACGGTGCCGTGCGCCTACGACGATCCCCGGCAGGAATGCGCGCGCGTGCTCGCCCCGGCGGAGACGAACGCGACGTCCGCGCCCTCGGCGGCGTCCACCGTCAGCTCCCGGACCGTGTGCTCCTCCCCGGCGAACGGGACCGTGCCGACCGGCGCTCCGCGCCGACGCGAGCGGCACGAACTGCGTCGACCGGGAACCGGCGTTCCTCGAGGATCCGCGCCATCTCCCGGCCGACCGCGCCGGTGGCTCCGATCACCGCGACCTTCATGGCGAGCACCCTACGCGACGGGCATCGTCGATGGCCAGCGCGTCCTAGGCGTCGGCGCCAAGACCGAAGCGCTCGTGGACGGCCCGCACCGCCCGGTCGCCGTCCGTCCGACGGATCACGCACGACACCCGGATCGGCGAGGTCGAGATCATCTCGATGTTGATCCCCTCGGCGGCGAGGACGTCGAACATGTCCGCGGCGACGCCGGGGTGCGACTTCATGCCTGCGCCGACGAGCGAGATCTTCGCGATGTCGTCGTCGACGATGAACTGGCTCGGCCCCGATCTCGCTCGTCAGCGATCCCAGCGCCCCCTCGCAGCCGGCCGAGGTCGACACGCGGCGCCGTGAACGACAGGTCGGTGCTGCGATTCGTGCGACACGTTCTGCACGATCATGTCGATGTTGACGCCCTCCGCGGCGATCGCCTTGAACGATCCGCGCCGCGACCCCCGGCTGGTCCGGCACCTCGACGATCGTCACCTTCGCCTCGTCGGTGTCGAGGGCGACCCCGCTGATCAGCACGCCTTCCATCTCGTCCTCGCTCCTTCCCGCACCCACGTGCCGTCCGTGTCGCTGAACGACGACCGCACGTGCATCGCGACGCCGTTCCGCCGCGCCACCTCGACCGATCGCGACTGGAGCACCTTCGCGCCGGACGCCGCGAGCTCGAGCATCTCCTCGTAACCGATCGTCTCGATCCTGCGGGCCCCGGCGACGATCCGGGGATCGGCGGTGTACACGCCGGCCGACGTCGGTGTAGATCTCGCACACCTCCGCACCAACCGCGCCGGCCATCGCGACGGCCGTGAGATCGGACCCGCCTCGCCCGAGCGTCGTGATCTCGTACTCGCTCGACAGCCCCTGGAATCCGGCGAGGATCACGACGTTGCCCGCGGCGAGGGCCTCGATGATCCGCTTCGGCCGGATCTCGGTGATCTTGGCGGGCCGTGCTGCGTGTCGGTGATGATCCCGGCCTGCGAGCCGGTGTAGCTCGCGGCGCGGCACCCACGCGCGTTCAGCGCGATCCCGAGCAACGACATCGAGATCCGCTCCCCCGCGGTGAGCAACATGTCGAGCTCCCGCGGGTCGGGCACCTCGGTGATCGTCGACGCCATGGACAGGAGGTCGTCGGTGGTGTCGCCCATCGCGCTCACGACGACGATCACGTCCTTGCCCACCTCGCGCGCGCGAACCACGCGATCGGCCACCACCTGTAGGCGTTCGACGGAGCCGACGGACGTGCCGCCGAACTTCATCACGATCGTGGGCATGCTGCGCGACAACTCCTTCGCAGGAACGGCTCGAGTCTACGCCGCGGGTAGGCTGCCACCGGTATGGACGTCGACGATCGTCGCGCTGCCGGCCGGACGGCTGGCCTGAGGCGGGCCGCATGGCGGCGCGGGCGTTCTGGTCGGAGCACTACATGGCGGTCCTCGCGGACGATCCCGTCGAGCTGTACGCGACCGTCCAGGACGTCTACGTCGGGATGGACGTCTCTGCGCCGAGCGTCGATCACACTCGGCGCGTTCGCCGGCGATCACATCGTCGGCATCGCGTGCGTCGACCGTCCGGGTTCCTGCTTCTTCTGCGGCTTGGACCCGGCCGCAGCCGCCGACCGACCGCGCACAGCGGTGCTGCACGGGTCGTACCTGGCTATCCGCGACCTCCACGTCGGGCTGCCACCACACGCGAACATCGGGCCGATCGCGGTCGAGCCCGAGCTGCAGCGCCATGGGATCGGGCGGAAGCTCCTCGCCGCCGCGTGGGAGACGGCGATCGCAGAAGCGCCCGCCGACGGTCGCGCTCGACTGCGACCCGGCGCTCCTCTCCTTCTACGAGGGCTTCGGATTCCGGCAGATCGGCCGGGTCACAGACCCGTACGGGTTCGACATCGTTGGGCTCCGGCGCGACCCTGACACTGACGCGACCGGCCTCAGGCCCGAACCGGTCGCACAGACGTTCGATTCCGGGCTGCCGGCTCCAGTCCGAGGCAAGCCGGCAATCTTGCAATCGCTAGGGTGCGGCCAGCGCGTATCACTCGCAGTGAGGTGGCGTTGTGCGTCCAGTCAGAGCGGTGCAGGATAGGCCGTCCGACCACGATAGGGAGGTTGTTCGATGAGGGGTTCGATCGCGGGTCGTCGTCGCGGCGGCTGGCGTTCGCCCTCGTCGCGGCCGCGTGCAGCAGCAACAGCAGCAGCGGCGGCACGACCAGCGCGGCGGCGACGGAGCCAGCGGGCGGCACCTTCTCGCTCGCGAACTGCGAGCCCGGACCACCTGATCCCAACGAACGACTACGAGGCGTGCGGAACGCAGGTCTTCGAGGGATCTTGGACGCGCCTTGATGGCCTTCGACGACGACGACGTTCGAGCCCGTGAGCCCAGGCGGAGTCGATCACGTCTCCGAGCGACGGGCTCACCTACACGATCAAGATCAAGAGCGGGTGGACGTTCCACAACGGCGAGCCGGTCACCGCTCAGTCCTACGTGGACGCGTGGAACTACGCAGCCGACTGCACGAACGGCTACATCCTGAACTCGTTCTTCGACAAGATCGTGGGCTACGACGACCTCAACCCACTCGACTGCAAGAACCCCAAGGCCAAGGAGCTGACTGGCCTGAAGGTGAAGGACGAGACGACGTTCGACGTTCAGCTGAGCGCACCCGTTCAGCCAGTTCCGAGTCACGCTCAGGTTCGACGCATTCGACCCGCTGCCGAAGGCCTTCTACGACGACCCCGACGCGTTCAACGAGCAGCCGATCGGCGACGGGCCGTACATGATGGACGGCAAGTGGAAGCACGACGACACGATCAACCTGCAGCGCTACCCCGACTACGCGGGTACGCCCGGCCTCGCGGACAAGATCGAGCTGCCGGATCTACACGGGCGACGCCGCCTGGACTCGACTTCCAGGCCGGCAACGTCGACATCACCTTCGTCGGTTCGGACCACCTCGGCGAGGCTGAGCAGCACTTACCCGGACACGCTGCAGAGGATCCGGGAGCTCCACGCTGCTGTACCTCGGTCTGCCCGCTGTACGACGCCGAAATTCCAGAGCAAGGAACTGCGACAGGCGTTGTCGCTGGCGGTCGACCGCCAGGCGGTGATGAACGCGATCCTGGTCGACGAGAAGCCGGCCGACGACTTGATGCCGCCGGTCGATCCAGGGCTACCGCCAGGGCGCGTGCACAGTACTGCGCGCTCGACGTCGACGGGCGCCAAGCAGAAGCTCGAGGAGTCCGGCTGGTCGGGCACGATGACGCTCAACATCTACGCGCGACGACACAACGCTCGAGCAGGCGATGGAGGCGATCACGAACCAGTGGAAGCACAACCTCGGCATCGACGTGAAGATCAACGCGGTCCGCACGAACACCTAGTACGGCAACACGCTCGAACAAGAAGATGGGACGGCCCCTGGTCCGGGACGGCTGGGTGATGGACTACCCGAGCATGCAGGACTACCTCGAGCCGCTCTACGGCACCAACGGCTGCGTACAACACGTCGGGCTACAGCAACAAGCAGTTCGACGACCTGCTGAAGCAGGGCGACGAGGCCACGAGCATCGACGGCGTCGATCCCGCTCTACCAGCAGGCCGACGACCTGGTGCTTGAGGACATGCCGGTGATCCCGTGGGGCTTCCTCGGGTTCAACACCGTGCAACCAGCCGACGTTCACGAACGTCGTCAAGGACGGCCCGGCTCGACCAGATCGCATCTGGAGAAGGTGCAGGTGGTGCAGTAGCAGGGCCGAGCGCCAGCTCGAGCAACTAGAAAGGAGACGCGCCGTGTCTACGGCGATACCTCGTCCGGCGGTTGCTGTTGGTGATCCCGGTGCTGCTGGGCATGATCCTCCTCGTCTTCGGCTGGTGTTCCTCACGCCGGGCGACCCGATCACGAGGCTCGCCGGGAACAAGCCGCTCCCGCCGAGCACGGTCAGCGCGATCAAGGCGAGCTATCACCTCGATCGGCCGTTCCTCGTGCAGTTCGCTTACTACGTCGAAGGGCATCATGCCACGGCGACCTCGGCGCAGACGTTCACCGGCCGGATCGTGTCGCGACATCGTCAAGGAGCGGTTCCCGGTCACGC
The DNA here is from genome assembly GCA_963746995.1 of uncultured Actinomycetes bacterium. Lineage (GTDB taxonomy): Bacteria > Actinomycetota > UBA4738 > UBA4738 > HRBIN12 > AC-51. The sequence continues at coordinate 21,702 of CAVVDF010000003.1, read as the reverse complement.
TCAAGCTGGCGATCGGCTCGTTCTTCGTCGAGGTCGTGCTTGGGCTGTCGTTCGCGATCATCGCCGCCGTCAAACGACGAACATGCGATCGACACGCGATCCTCGGCTTCACGCTGTCCTGTGCTACGATCCCGATGCTCGTGCTGGGCTTCGTGCTGCAGTACATCTTCGGCGTCAAGCTCGGGTGGTTCCCCGTCGCCGGGATCCGAGACGGGCTGGATGTCGCTACGTCCTGCCGTGTCTCACGATCGGGATCCGGTCCGCCGCCTCGCTCGGCCGGCTCGGACGCTCGAACATCCTCGACAACATGACCGGGGAGCACATCCGCGCCGCCATCGCGCGCGGCCTCCCGCGCCGCCGCGTCGTCGGGCGGCACGTGCTGAAGAACTCGCTCGTGCCGATCGTCACGATCTTCGGTCTCGACCTCGCCTACCTGATGGGCGGCGCCGTGGTCACCGAGACGATCTTCAACCTGCCGGGGCTCGGGAACGCGTTGGTCGGCGGCATCAGGACGCAGAACGGACCGCTGGTCGTCGGGCTCGTCATGCTGGCCTCGATCATCTTCGTCTTCTCGATCCTGCTCGTCGACCTGATCTGCGCGCGTATCGACCCGAGGATCTCCTATGAGTAGAGGCACGAGCAACGGCCGACGAGCTTGGTGGAGGGCACGGCCGGCCTCGACCGACGCGATCGGTGCCAGCCGACCAACACCCTGTGGGGCGACGTCTGGCGCAAGCTCAAGCAGGACAACCAGTTCCGGGTCGCGGCGGTCATGATCGCGATCTTCGTCGGGATGGCGATCGCGCCGCAGCTGTTCTTCACCAAGATCCTCGATCCGCAGTGTCTGCAACCTCGCGGACTACGCACCCAGACGCCGAGCAGGGAGCATTGGTTCGGCACCGACATCCTCGGGTGCGACTACTACACGCGGGTGATCTACGGCGCGCGAACCTCGATGGAGGTCGGGCTGATCGTCGCGGGCCTCACGATGGTGCTCGCGCTCACCCTCGGCGGCGCGGCCGGATACTTACGGCGGCGCGACCGACATGATCATCTCGCGGATCGCCGACATCTTCTTCTCGGTCCCGACGTTGCTCGGCTCGATCCTGCGTGCTCATCCCTGTTCAACGGCGGAGGGGTGGCTCGTCGTCGCCCTTGTGCTCGTGTTCTTCGGGTGGCCCGACATGACGAGGCTCGTCCGATCGACCGTGATCAGCGGGAAACGCCGCGGCTATGTGCGCGCGGCGGAGACGATGGGATCCTCGGGCGGCGCGACGCTCCGACGCCACGTGTTGCCGAACGGCATCGCGCCGGTGCTCGTCTTCACGGCCTACGTCGTCGGCGGTGCGGTCGCCGCCGAGGCGGGCCTGACCTTCCTCGGGGTCGGCCTCGCCTGCCCGCCATCTCCTGGGGGCTCCAGATCGCGGTCGCGCGACACGCGGTTCCCCGAGGCGCCGTACCTGCATGTTCTTCCCGTCGCTGTTCCTCTGTCTGTTGATCGCGGCGTTCGTCCTGCTCGGCGAATCGATGCGCGACGCGATGGACGTGAAGTTGCTCGGAGGGATGAGCGACCCCGTCCTGGCCGTCGACGACCTCCAGGTCGAGTTCCGGACGGACGAGGGAGTCGTCAAGGCGGTCGACGGCGTCGGCTACGCGCTCGGACGCGGCGAGACGCTCGCGATCCTCGGCGAGTCGGGCTCGGGCAAGACGGTGCACGCCCGCGCGATCATGCGGATCCTCGACTCGCCGCCGGCCCACATCACCGGCGGGCAGGCGCGGCTCGGCGACGTCGACGCTCCTCGACGCTCGACGAGGCCGACATGCGCGAGATGCGCGGCGCGAAGATCGCGATGCTGTTCCAGGACCCGCACACGGCGCTCGACCCGGTGTTCACGGTCGGCGACCAGCTGGTCGAGCTGCTCCGCGAGCGCCGGGGCATCTCGCAAGCGACGCGGCGAAGAGCCAGCGCTGCAGCTGCTCGAGCGCGTCGGGATCCCGTCGCCCGAGGGACGCATGAAGGCCTATCCCCATCAGCTCTCCGGCGGGATCGCGCAGCGCGTGATGGTCGCGATGGCCGTCGCGCTCGAGCCCGAGGTGCTGCTGGCCGACGAGCCGACCTCGTCGCTCGACGTGACGGTGCAGGCGCAGGTGCTCGACCTGCTCGCCTCGCTCGTCGCCGACACCGAGATGTCGATGGTGCTGATCACCCACAACCTCGCGGTCGCCGTCGGCATCGCCAACCGGATCGCGGTGATGTACGCCGGCCGGATCGTCGAGCTCGGGCCCGGCTCGCGACGTGTACGCGGCGCCGAAGCACCCGTACACGGCGGGCCTGCTCCGCTCGATCCCCGACATCCAGATCCGCGAGGATCGGCTGCCGGGCATCAAGGGCGCGCCGCCGAACCTGCTGCGTCTGCCGACGGGCTGCGCCTTCCACCCCCGGTGTCCGCTCGCCGACGGACGGTGCCGCGTCGGAGACGCCCGGCGTTCGAGTAGGTCGGGACACGAGCGCGTGGAGCGCGTGCTTCCACTGGGAGTCAGGTGACCGATGAGCGACCGGCGAGCGTCTTGATCGACGTCGTCGACGTCGTGAAGCACTTCCCGCTGAACGACAAGGTGTTCGGCTCGTCGGGCGTGATCCACGCGGTCGACGGCGTGAGCGTCGCAGCTGCACGCGGGCGAGGTGCTCGGCGTGGTCGGCGAGTCGGGGTGCGGCAAGTCCACCCTCGCGAACCTCTTCATGATGCTCGATGAGCCGACCTCCGGGACGATCGATCCGTGGCGCGGCAAGAACGTCGCCACGTTCTCGAAGAAGGAGCGACTTCGCGCTACCGGCGCGAGGTGCAGATGGTGTTCCAGGACACCTTCGGCTCGCTCGACCCGCGGATGACGATCACCGACATCTTGACCGAGCCGTTCACGCTGCATCGCGACGTCCTGCCGAAGAAGGAGTGGCCCGACAAGGTGCGCGAGCTGCTCGCCGCTGGTCGGGCTCGACCCGAACCACGCGAACCGCTACCCGCACCAGTTCTCGGGCGGGCCAGCGCCAGCGGATCTGCATCGCACGGGCGCTCGCGCTCGACCCGAAGGTGCTCGTGTGCGACGAGCCGGTGTCGGCGCTGGACGTCTCGGTGCAGGCGCAGATCATCAACCTGCTGAAGTCGCTCCAGGAGCGGCTCGGGCTGTCGTACATCTTCGTGGCGCACGACCTGTCGGTCGTGCGCCAGATCGCCGACCGGATCGCCGTGATGTACCTCGGCGAGGTCGTCGAGGACGGGCGACGAGGAAGACGTGCTGCTGCATCCCTCCCACCCGTACACGCAGGCGCTGGTCTCGGCGCTGCCGACCGCCGACGTCACGGGCAACGATGACCGGCAACCGGATCGTGCTGTCGGGCGACCTGCCGAGCCCGGCCGAACCCGCCGTCGGGCTGCCGCTTCCGCACCCGCTGCTGGATGGCCCAGGACGATCTGCGACCGAGGAGAAGCCGGCGCTGATCGACCGCGGCACGGGCCGACCGGCCGCGTGCCACTTCGTGACGCCCGACCGTTCCCGCCTCGCTAGACACGAGCCCGCTGTCACACCCTGGCCCGCCTCGTGGCATATAGGGCGCGACGGAACCGACAGCGCACGGCATCGACCGTCGGAGGGCGCATGGACGAACGGAGCGATGCCGAGCTGCTCCTCGCGTCGCGCTCGGAGCCCGCGGCGTTCGTCGAGGTCTACCGGCGGCACGCGGAGGATCTGCTGCGATACTTCGCCCGCCGCACCCTCGACCCCGAGGCGGCCGCGGAGCTCACCGCGGAGACGTTCGCAGAGGCATACGCCTCGCGACGGAACTACCGAGACACGGGAGCGGACGGCGTGGCGTGGCTCTACGGGATCGCGCAGGCACCAGCTGAGCCGGTTCTTCCGGCACGGCACGATCGATGCGGCGGCGCGACGGAAGCTCGGGATGCCGTGCGCGACCTCCCGCCGGAGGACTACGAGCGGATCGAGGAGCTGGTCGACCTCGCGCCGATCCGGGACGCGCTGCTGGATGCGCTCGGCACCCTCGCGCGAGGAACAGCGGGACGCGCTCCGGCTGCGGGTGATCGACGGCCTGCCCTACGCCGAGGTCGCCGAACGGCTCGGGTGCGACCGAGGCGGCCGCGCGGCAGCGCGTGAGCCGCGGGCTTCGGCGCGATCGCGCTGGCCCTGCAACAGCGGGGACTCACGCTCGCGACGGAGGTGGAGTGATGCGACGACGACATCAGGTTCCTGCAGGAGCTGGAGGCGGACCTCGAGCGTGACACGGGTCGCGGACCGCGTCGCCCGGACCGCGCGGAGCGCCGCCGCACGATCGGACGCGGCATCTGGGCGGGATCGCCGCGCCGCGGCGGTGCTCGCGGTCGTCGTTCGCCGCTCGGCATCGTTCGTGCAGAACAGGCGCCGTGCGATCGTCGGGAGCCGCCGTCGCTCCTGGGAGTCGGCGGCAGCGCAGGTTCCGGCGTCGTCCGCCGGGGAGCGACCCGAGCCGCAGGCGCCGTCTGCGCGCAAGCGCCCACGTACGGTCGCGCAGGCAGCGGTTCCGACGAGCAGCGATCACGACGCCACGGCGACAGGACGGCCCAGGGTCGCCGACGACAGGCGATCAGCCGCACGGCGCAGGCCGACCTCTCGAAGATCATCCGTGACGGCGCGATCGCGGTGACGATCGCGACGGACGTTCCGGGCGATCAGCCGGCGCACGTCGTCGCGATCGCGCAGCGGCAACGGCGGCTCGGTGCTGTCCTCCACGACGGAGGGCGGCGACGAGCGGCACGTTCACGCTGCGGATCCCCGCCGCGCGCTTCGACAAGGCGATGGTCGCAGCTCGCACAGCTCGGGTCGGTCGACTCCTCGTCGATCCAGGGCACAGGACGTCACCGCGCGACTACATCGACGCGAAGGCGCACCTGAAGATCTATCTGTCGCGCCGGCAAGGTGCTCTACGGGCTGATGGCGCAGGCGACGACGATCGGCGAGACGCTGACCGCTGCAGAACCAGCTCCAGCAGGTGCAGCTCAAGATCGATCAGATCACCGGGCAGATCCGCTACCTCGACAACCAGGTCGCGGAGTCGACGCATCAAGGTCGACCTGCACGAACCCGGGCGCGGCGGTCGCGAAGAGGCCCGACGATCGAGAACCCGAGCCTCGGGCGACGCGTTCTCACGGGCGATCCAGGGCTTCTTGAATGTGCTCGCGGTGATGCTGATCGGACTCGGGTACCTGATCCCGCTGCTCGTGATCGCCGCGCTCGCGCTACGCGATCGTGGCGGCTGCGTCCAGCGCCGTCGCGCGCCGGCGACGCCTAGGCGGGCGGCGCGCTCGCGTCGCGGAGCCACGCGAGCGCGCGCGACCGCTCGGCGCTGATCGACGCGAGCGTGCTGTCCGTCCCCGCAGCGCACCCTCGGTGGCGCCGAACCACGTGTCGGCCTCGCGCCATGCGGCCTCGATCTCGCCGGGGTCGCGCAGCCGCGCCGTCGCGCGGAACGTCGACACCGACCCCGCCGACTCGATCGCCGCGTTCAGATCCTCGACCGTCGAACTCCTCGTCGATCGGCGGCATCGCGTCGAACGCCCGGAGCGCCCACAGGAGCGACCCCGAGCGCTTCCTTGCGCCACATGCCGTCGGCGATCGCCTCGGGCGGCCAGGCCGCGGTCTCCGCGTCGAACAGCGTGCGTTCGGTGTCGGTGAGCGGCATCGGTCAGCGACTCGCGCTCGAACCATCGCTCGGTCTCGACTGACGCGCCTTCTCGGCCTGGCGGCGCCGGACCTGGTCGTCGGTCTCGGCGACGATCAGCTCGATCGTGGCGCGACGCACCAGCGCGTAGAGCACGAGCGCGCGGTCGGCGACTTCGCGCGCCGACGGGCCGTTCGCTCACATCTCCCGCCGCCCCTCGAGGGCCTGGGACAGCGTGATCTCGTCGGCGTACTCGAGGTCGCCGCCGACCGGGCAGCCCGCTCGCCAGCCGCGTGACGCGGACGCCGATCGGCTTGAGCAGCGCGGCGACGTACATCGCGGTGGCGTTGCCTTCGAGGTTCGGGTTCGTGGCGAGGATGCACTCGGTCGACGTGGTCGCGCTCGCACCCGCTCGAGCAGTTCCTGCACGCGGAGGTCCTCGGGGCCCACGCCGTCGAGCGGGCTGATCGCCCCGCCCAGGATGTGGTAGCGGCCCTTGTGCAGCGCGCTCTTCTCGATCGACGCGGCGTCCTTCGGTTCCTCGACGACGCACGAGCACCGTGCGGTCGCGGCTCTCGTCGCGGCAGATCCGGCACAGGTCGCCCTCGGCGACGTTGCCGCATTCGCGGCAGAACGCGATGCGCTCCTTCGCCGAGCACGATCGCGGCGGCGAGCCGGCGGGCGTCGTCGTCGGGCGCCTTGATCAGCCAGAACGCCAGCCGCTGCGCCGACTTGGGCCCGACGCCCGGCAGCCGGGCTAGCTCGTCGATCAGCTCCTGGATCGGGCCCTCGTACACGCCCTCACGCCCCGTCGACCGGTTGGGCGCCGAGCATCTCCTGCACCCGGCGCAGCGCCTCGGCATCGTCGGCGGGCGCGTCGTCCTCCTCGACCGGCTCGACGCTGCGGGCGTCGTCGCCGGCGCGGGACTCGCGGACGACGCACGCGATCGCCGGCGCGATGCCGAACAGCTCGCTGGATCGCCTGGCGCAAGCGCGTCCTCGCGGCTCTCCACCTGCTTCACCGTATTGCGGAACGTCGGCGGGAACGCGAGCTCGAGCGTCGTGCCGTCGAACGACGTCGGCGTCGCGCTCTCCATCAAGCGCGCGCAGCACCGGCTGGTTGGCTGGCCGAGGTGCTGGACGAGCGAGCCCCACGACCGGCGGAGCATCGCGACGTCGACGCTCGCGGCGTCGGCGGCGTGCGGAACCGGGAAGCTGGGTGCCCGGCCTCGGCGCCCGGGGCTCGGCGACGACCGCGCTTCGAGGGGCGGGACCTGCGACTCGGACGGGTCGTCTCCGGCCTCGCGGCGCTTCGTCGGGAGCTCACGGGCGGCCTGCGGTGGCTCCGCTCGGGCACCGGCTCTCGCCGACGGCGTACCAGCCGGGGCCGGCCGCGCCGGCGCGACGTTCGCCAGCCGCTCCAGCCGTTCGAGCCGCGCGACCACGCCCGCGGGCGTCGGATCGGTCTCGGGCGCGCACGCCCGCACGAGCGCGAGCTCGAGCGTGAGCCGCGGCGACGTCGTCCATCGCATGTCGTTCTGCGCCGCAAGCAGCAGGTCGAGCACCCGCGACAGCTCGGCCGGCGTGAACTTCTCGGCTTGGGCCCGCAGCGCCGAATAGGCGTCGGCGGGGATGTCGAGCAGGTCCTCTTGGTCGGGCGCGGTCTGCACGAGCAGCAGGTTCCGGAAATGCGCGAGCAGATCGCCGGTGACGTTGCGGAGGTCGTGGCCCGCCTGGACGAGCCGGTCGACCGCCTCGAACGCGCCACGCAGGTCGCCCACCGCGACGACGTCGGCGATCTCGATGCGGATCTCGCCCTGCGGCGCGCCGAGCAGCGACCGCACGACCGCCTCGTCGACCGTCGCTGCCGCCGACCACCGTCGCCTGGTCCAGCAGCGACAGCGCGTCGCGCGCCGAGCCCTCCGCCTGTCGCGCCATCGCGTAGCGCGGCGACCGGGTCGAGCGCGACGCCCTCGGCCTTCGCGATCGTCGACGAGGTGCTCGGACAGGTCCTCGATCGTCAGCCGCCGGAAATCGAACCGCTGGCACCGCCCGACGATCGTCGCCGGCATCTTGTGCGGCTCGGTCGTCGCGAGGACGAACCGCACGCCGGGCGGCGGCTCCTCGAAGAGCTTGAGCAGCGCGTCGAACGCCTCGCGCGACAGCCGCTGCGCCTCGTCGATGATGTAGATCTTCTCGCGGCCGACCATCGGCGCCGTCGGCGCCTTCTCGCGCAGATCGCGAGCGTCGTCGACGCCGCCGTGCGAGGCCGCGTCGATCTCGACGACGTCGACGTGCGTGCCCTCGCGGATCGCGACGCACTGGGCGCACCGGTCGCACGGCTCGGCGGTCGGCCCCTGCTCGCAGTTGACCATCTTGGCCAGGATGCGCGCGGTGGAGGTCTTGCCCGTCCCCCGCGGCCCGCAGAACAGGAACGCGTGGTGCAGCCGGCCCTCGCGGATCGCGCCGGTCAGGGCGCGGACGACGTGCTCTTGCCCGAGCAGCTCGCGCGGGCGTCTGCGGCCGGTACCGCCGGTACAGCGCCTGGTGTTGCTTCTCCTCCGCCACGCACACCCCTCACGATCGATAGAGGCCGTGCACCCGCCATCGACCCCGTGAGACTCGATCGCTACTCGGCGCGGCAGGCTCCGGCCAGGCGAACCTACGGCACCCGCCGGAAACCGCTAAGGGCTGCTGCGTTCCCGCCCTGACCCGGTTCGCGGTCCGACGTCGCGTAGGACCCGACCTTCAACGCCCCGCGCCGAGGCTGCCTCGGACCTCGCGGGCCTCCGGCGGGGATTCAGCCCCGCATAAGCGGATCTCGGGTACAGGGCACCGCTAGCTCCCCGCCTAGCACGGCCACAGGCCGAGTATACGGGTGGAGTCACGACACGTCGGGACCGGCGCTGGTCAGCGGGCGCGGATGCGGACCGAGCAGCGCGATCGCGCCGCGGCGAGCCCGCACCGATCACGACGCATCCGAGCAGCGAACGGAAGCCCTGAGCACGAGCCACCCGGTGGCGACGACGAGCGCACCGAGCACGGCCACGCCGACGGGGACGGTGCGCTCGGTGCAGGAGCGGATCGACGGTCATGGCAGGACCTCCTGCCTGGGAAGGAACCGTCCCTAGGCCATCGGCGCCTTTCCGGAGACCTTGACCGAGGCGGGAACCGGTGGACGTCAATCCGGCCGTCTCACGCCCAAGCCGGCCCGCCCGGGCCCGAGCAGGAAGGAACGACCCGATGCGCACGTCCCTGCGGCCGCGATCGCGCTCGCTGTGGCCCTCGCCGCGCTGCTCGCTCGCGACTCGTCGCATCGGCGACCCGCCACCTGCTCCCGATTCGCCGGTGTCGCGAGCCCCTCACCCGGCAGCGGCGGTCACCGGGACGACGTGCACGATCCAGAACCCCGACTGCAACGACAGCGGCCTCGGCAGCCGGCCGGGACCCGCAGGTCGTCGAGCCCCGGCCCGGCATGGCGAACGTGCACCCCACGGCGTTCGACACCGCCACGATCGGCGACGACGACCGCACGCTCACGATCACCTTCTGGAGCGGCGTCGAGCCCTGCGCCGTGCTCGACCACGTCGACGTCGCGTACGGCGCCGACGCCGTGACGGTGACGCTCTTCCAGGGCTCCGATCCGATCGGCCGGCGATGTCGCCTGCATCGAGATCGCGGTGCAGAAACAGGTGACCGTCACGCTGGACGAGCCGCTCGCAGGCCGGCGATCGTCGACGGCGCCGCCTAGCCCGGCTCCGCGACCCAGACCTCCCACGTCGACATCGGCTCGAACCCGAGCCGGCGGTAGACGCCGAGCCCGAGGTCGGAGGCATCGAGGACCGCGAGGTCGGCCTCGCCCGCGCGGTCGGCGATCACGAACGCGGTCAGAGCGCCGTGCCGATCCCCCGCCGCCGGAACTCGGGCAGCGTCGCGATGCCGAACACGCCGATCATGCCGTCCAGGGTCGTGCTCTCGCCGGCGCGCGACGAGGCGCCCGTCGACCGCGCGCCGCGTACACGCGCTGGGCCGGATCGTCGAGCACGGCGTCGGGCAGGAACCGCCGCGTGATCGCCGCCTCGCCGCCGAACGCCGCGGCGTCGACCTCGACGATTTCATCGAGCAGGGCCGGGTCCTCCACGCGGACGAGCTCGACCCCGTCCGGCGGGTCGAGCGTCGGGACGTCGCGCGACGCGCGCGGTCATGCCGGGCCGCGACTCCACCATCGTCAGGCCGGCGTCGCTCGGCCGCCTGCGCGGACCGGTCCGTGCAGGACTGGCTCGAGGTCGATCCCGATCGAGAGGCCGGTGCCCTCGTATCGGGCCGCCGCTTCGGCGAGCGCCGTCGTCGGGTCGGCGGGGAGCGCCCGGACCAGCGTGGGGTTGAACGCAGCGACCGGCACACCGGTGAGGCACACCGCGAGCCCGTCCACCTCGTGGACGACGCCGCCGCAGGCCGCGACCCGGCGGCCCCATGCCGCCGGCACGAACGCCGCCATCCGCTCGATGCATCGGTCCGATCCAGCACGCACGCAGGAGTCTCCCAGGCGACCGGTAGCCTTGGCGCGATGCTGCCCGTTCGCTCCGTGCTCGTGGACTTCGACGGCACCGCGTGCTTGCACGACGTCGCCGAGGATCTGATGGACCGCGTTCGGCGAGCCCGACTGGCGCGACTACGACATCGCCTGGGCGCAACGGCGAGATCGACACGCCGAGCCGGCGATCCGCGCGCAGGTCGCGCCGTTCTCGGCACGCTGCCGACGAGCTGATCGCGTACGCGCTCGAGCATTGCCCGATGGATCCGACCTTCGCGCCGTTCGTCGCGTGGTGCGACGGCCGAACGACGTGCCGGTCGACGATCGTGTCCGACGGGCTCGGGCTGTACGTGCGAGCCGCTGCTCGCCGCCGCGGGGGTCGCCGGACGTGCTCGGTCGTGACGAACGACTGGGCCGGCGGCGCGATGGCGTTCCCCAACGGGCATCCGGAGTGCGGGTGGTGCGGCACCTGCAAGATGCTCGCGGTCCAGCGCGCCGCCGGCACCGGTCGCGTTCGTCGGCGAGGGCCACTCCGACCGGTTCGGCGCGCTCTACGCCGACCTCGTGTTCGCGAAGGACGCGCTCGTCGACCTGTGCCGCGGCCGACGGCATCCCGTATCGTGCCCTACGAGGACTTCGACGACGTCCGGCGCGCGCTCGAGGACGGCCGCGGTCCTGCCGGCACCGGTCGCACCGGCCGCTGTGCCCCGGGTGGCACCCGCGGTGAACCTGCCGCCGGCTTGCACGCGCGAGCCGCTCACGCTCGACGGACGTCGACGACGTCGTCGCGATGGTCAACCGCTGCGAGCTCCACGACAGCGGCGAGACGATGTGGGAGCGCGCCGACCTGCTCGCCGACATGTCTCGGCCGAAGCGTTCGATCGGGAGCGCGACTGGCTCGGCGTGTTCGACGGGAGCGGATGCGTCGGCTGGGCGATGTTCGCAGCGACCGCGACGCGCGTTCGTCGACGTCGACCCCGAGCCAGCGCGGGCGGGGCATCGGCACCGAGCTCCGGTGGTGGACGGAGGACCGCGCCCGCGAGCTCGGGCGCCGATCGCGTGGCGCAGGTGATCGACGACCGCCGCACGGACGTCGTCGGGCATGCTGCGAGGCGCAGGCTACGAGCCGCTCGTACGCCTCGTGGATCCTGCGGATGGACCACCCGATCGCGCCCGCCCGCCGGCCCCCCGCCGGGCATCGAGCTCAGCGAGCGTACCGCCCGGAAGAAGAGACCGAGCTGCTGACGATGTTCGAGGACGCGTTCCTCGAGTTCGAGGGGCGGCTGCCCTCCACGATCGACGCGTGGGTCGCGCACGACCGTGCATCGCGAGGGATTCCGTCCCGAGGACATGATCGTGGCCGCCGACGGCGACGCGATCGTCGGCGGCGCCTTCCTCATCGAAGCCGACGGGAGCATCTGGGTCGACAAGTTCGCCGTGCACCGCGACTACCGGCATCGCGGGCATCGCGCGCGCGATGCTGCAGACGCGCGTTCCGACGTTCCTTCGACCTCGGGTCCGGCTTCACCGAGCTCAACACCGACTCGCGCACGGGCGCGCTCCCGTTCTACGAGCGGATCGGGATGTACGTGCGCCGGTCGTACACGAACTGGGCGCTCGATCTCTGAGCACACCGGCCGTCGATGCCGATCGTCGGTCGCTCTTGGCGGTGGCCGAGGGATTCGAACCCTCGGGAGAGTTGCCCCTCCACACGCTTTCCAGGCGTGTCCCTTCGGCCGCTCGGGCAGGCCACCGCCGTCGAGTCTACGGAAGCGGCGACTCAGGAGGTCCTCGAGTCCAGGAACGCCGCGTACGCGGCGCGGCCCTCGGGCGTGAGGTGCATGCCGTCGTAGAACCACGCGCCGTGCCCGCGCGAGTAGGCGTACCAGTCGATCAGCGGGTGTTGGCCCGGCCGCTTGGCGCAGGCGCGGAGCCGGATGTTCTGCATCTTGCGGATGCCGGGGTATCGGCGTCGGGCCCGTGACCGTCACCAGATAGACCTTCCGGTTCCTGCCCGCGAGCTTCGCGATCCGGTCGCATTGGGAGGCCTGGATCAGGACGCCGTTCGTGCCCAGGTGGATCACGATCGTCCGGCGAAGGTGCCCGCCGGCGTCGAGGTTGCGGACGATGGTGACCGCCTCGGCGAACTGCCGGGATATCGTCGCGTTCACGATGAACCCTCGGGCTTGCAAAGCGGGCTTGGCGCCGAGCATCACGGAGTCGCCGATCGCGTACCGGCCCGCCCAGATCGCGCTCGACGGAATGGCAGGGCCGGTGACCACGAAGCTCACGATGAGAGCGAGGATCAGCACCGCCCGACGCATCGCCACAGGGTACGCGAGCGCGGATGGAATCGAGACCGAGACACGGAACGGGCGGGCTCGCGAGGAGCCCGCCCGTCCTCACGCGGAGGCGGCAGGATTTGAACCTGCGAGAGACGTATTAGGCCCCTAACCGCTTTCGAGGCGGTCCCGTTCGGCCGCTCCGGCACGCCTCCGGGCGGGAGTCTAGCAACCGCCCCCTGCCGGTCCCGACGCGTCCCGGCGTAGCATGTGCGCCGTGGACGAGACCGAGCTCCGGACGATCCCGCTGTTCGACGGGCTCTCCGACGCAGACCTCGCGCGCGTCGCCGGGTACGTCGAGCTGATCGAGGTGCCGGCCGGCTGGTACCTGCTGAACCTCGGCAGCGTCCCGGAGGGGTTCTTCGTCGTGCTGGAAGGACAGGTCGAGGTCGACCGCGAGGGTGAGACGCTCGCGACGCTCGGCCCCGGGGACTTCTTCGGCGAGATCGCGCTGCTGGAGGACGACCGGCGCACGGCCACCGTCACGACCACCACGCACGTCCGCGCCATCGTGATGGACAAGCCGTCGTTCTTCGAGATGTGCGCGGAGGTCCCGTTGGTCGGTCAGCGGATCAACGCCGCCGCGCTCGAGCGCGGCGCACGCTGAGCGTCACCGCCGGTCGCGGAAGAACGCGCGGAGCACCTCCCCGCACGCCTCGGCCTCGACTCCCCCGGTGAGTTCCACGCGGTGGTTCAACCGGTCGTCCTGCACGAGGTTGCCGAGGGATCCGGCGAAACCCGCCTTCGGGTCGTTCGCGCCGAACACCACACGGTCGACGCGGGCGAGCACGATCGCTCCCGCGCACATCGCACAGGGCTCGAGCGTGACGTAGAGCGTGCAGCCGTCGAGCCGCCATGTCCCGATGTGCTCGGCCGCCGTGCGAAGCGCCAGCACTTCGGCATGTGCCGTCGGGTCCCCACGCACCTCGCGTTCGTTCCCTGCGACGGCGACCAGCTCATCCCGCCGGACGATCGCGCAGCCGATCGGCACATCTCCGTGCGCTCCGCAGGCTTCGGCGGCCGCGAGCGCGTCCCGCATCCATTCGTCGTCAGTACGCATCGATCTCTCGCAGCCGATCGTCGCTGATGCCGAAGTGATGCGCGACCTCGTGCGCGACCGTGCGCATGACCTGTGCGCGGACGCGCTCCTCGCTCGGGCCGGCGTACGCGACGATCGAGGCGCGGTAGATGGTGATCGTGTCCGGCAGCACGTTCGTGTAGCCGCCACCGCGCTGCGATAGCGGGACACCGTGATACAGCCCGAGCAGCCCCGGCTGCCCCGGCGGCGGCCGATCCTCGATCAGCACCGAGACGTTGTCCATCGCCTCGTGGACCCAGTCGGGAAGCGCATCGATCCCCTCGACGACGAGTTCCTCGAAGCGCTCGGCGGAGATCACGCCGACGGGAGCCAGGCCGGGCGCGCCGCCTCGAAGGCGTCGATCTCGTCGGCGTGCCGCAGCGACAACCCGATGTCGTCGAGCCCTTCCATCAGACGCCACCGGGTGAACTGCTCCATGTCGAACGTCTCGTCCAGGCCTGGAGCGCGCACGGCCAGGGCGTCGAGATCGACCTCGATCCGTGTCGCCGGATCGTCGAGCACCGCGTCCATCAACGCGCGCACCGACTCGTCGCGCAGCTCGATCGGCAGCAGCCCGATCTTCAGGCAGTTGTTGCGGAAGATGTCGGCGAAGCTCGGAGCGATCACCGCCTGAAACCCGTAGTCCTCGATCGCCCACGGCGCGTGCTCGCGGCTGGAGCCACACCCGAAGTTGGCACCTGCGAGCAGGATCGTCGCGCCGTCGTACCGCTCGTCGTTCAGAACGAAGTCGGGATCCTTGCGCCACTCATCGAACAGGAACGGCCCGAAGCCCGTCCGCTCGATCCGTTTCAGATACTGCGCGGGGATGATCTGGTCGGTGTCCACATCCGCGCGGTCCAGGGGGATCGCGGTGCCCTCCACATGCGTGATCGGCTCCATGGCTACAGGTCCTCCGGGGTGGTGAAGCGGCCGGCGACCGCGGTGGCCGCGGCCACGCGTGGACTGACGAGGTGCGTCCGTCCTCCCTTGCCCTGCCGACCCTCGAAGTTCCGGTTGCTGGTCGAGGCGCTTCGCTCACCCGGCGCCAGGATGTCTGGGTTCATCCCGAGGCACATCGAGCAGCCGGCGCCGCGCCACTCGAACCCCGCGGAGCTGAAGACCTCGTCGAGACCTTCCTGCTCGGCTTGGAGCTTGACCGCGACGCTGCCCGGAACGACGAGACCGCGGAGACCTTCCGCGACGTGGCGGCCGCGGACGACGTCCGCAGCGATCCGCAGGTCCTCGATCCGGGAGTTGGTGCACGAGCCGATGAAGACGGTGTCAGGACGGATGTCGCGGATCGGTGTGCCGGGCTCGAGGTCCATATACCGGAGCGCGCGTTCGGCCGACTCGTTGCCGCCCGGATCCGGCACGACACCGTCGATCGTCGTGGACTGCGCTGGGTTGGTGCCCCAGCTCACGTAGGGCTCGAGCGCTCCAGCGTCGATCGCCACCTCCGTGTCGAAGATGGCACCGGGGTCGGTCGGCAGCGATCGCCAGTCCTCGAGCGCGTCGTCCCAGTCGGTGTTCGAGGGCGCGTGCGGTCG
Source organism: uncultured Actinomycetes bacterium (assembly GCA_963746995.1). Taxonomy (GTDB): domain Bacteria; phylum Actinomycetota; class UBA4738; order UBA4738; family HRBIN12; genus AC-51. The sequence continues at coordinate 6,494 of CAVVDF010000003.1, read as the reverse complement.
GCCCTTCACGTAGGCGAACGTCGTGTCGTCGGGCGCGACGAGGCCGGCGCGCGCGCCGGCCTCGATCGACATGTTGCAGATCGTCATGCGGCCTTCCATCGACAGCGCCTCGATCGCCGAACCCCGGTACTCGATCACGTGGCCGGTGCCACCGCCGGTGCCGATGCGATTGATGATCGCGAGAATGATGTCCTTCGCGCTGCAGTTCGACGGCATGTCGCCGTCGACGGTGACCGCCATCCACTTCGGTTTGGACTGCGGCAGCGTCTGCGTCGCCAGCACGTGCTCGACCTCGCTCGTCCCGATGCCGATCGCAAGCGCCCCGAAGGCCCCGTGCGTCGAGGTGTGCGAGTCGCCGCAGACGATCGTCATGCCGGGCTGCGTGTAGCCCATCTCCGGCCCGATCACGTGGACGATCCCCTGGCTGCCCGAGCCCCAGGGATACAACGTGATGCCGAACTCGTCGGCATTGCGCTGCAAGGCGTCCATCTGGCGCTTGCTGACCTCGTCGGTCACGGGCCCGTCGGTGGTCGGCACGTTGTGATCCATCGTCGCGACGGTGAGCTCCGGACGGCGCACGGGCCGCCCGGTCAGGCGAAGGCCGTCGAACGCCTGCGGGCTCGTCACCTCGTGGACCAGGTGCAAGTCGATGTACAAGAGGTCGGGCTCACCCTCGGCGCGATACACCACGTGGCGTTCCCAGACCTTCTCGGCAAGGGTGCGGGCCATGGCGTGCAGTCTCCTTGTGGTCGTGCGGACAGGTTCCGGCAGCTACCAGGCGTACGCCTCGGGCGCCTGACCGCCGGGACCCGGGAAGATCATGTCGAGCGCCTCGAGGACGTCGTCGGACAGCCGAACCTGCAGCGCTCGCATGGAGCCGAGCAGCTGGGCCTCGGTGCGGGGCCCGATGATCGGGGCGGTCACGGTGGGTTGATGCAACAGCCAGGCGAGCGCGACGTCAGCGGGGCGCTCCCCCAACTCGTGGCACAGCGCCTCCCAGCGCTCCATCTGCGGTCGCCGCTGCTCGATCTCGGCGAGCATGTAGTCCTGCGACCGCCGGCCCTCGGTGACCTTCTCGAGGGCGCCGGCGAGCACGCCGCCTGCGAGCGGGCTATACGGGATGAGCCCCATGCCGTATTCGCTCACGGCCGGGATCACCTCGAGCTCGATCGTGCGCTGCAGGAGGTTGTAGACCGATTGCTCGGTCGCGAGGCCCAGCGCACGCCGCCACGAAGCGATCTCGTTCGCACGGGCGATGTGCCAGCCGGCGAAGTTCGATGAGCCGACGTACAGGATCTTTCCCTGCCGTTTCAGCTGGTCCATCGCCTCCCAGATCTCGTCCCACCAGGCCTCGCGGTCGACGTGTTGCATCTGGTACAGGTCGATGTGATCGGTTCGTAGGCGACGGAGCGACTCCTCGCATTGGTGCATGATCGCGAGCTTGGACAGACGGGCCTCGTTCGGCTGGTCGCCCATCTTGCCGTACACCTTCGTCGCGAGCACCACGGAGTCGCGCCGGCCCTCTCCCTTGTCGAACCAGCGCCCGATGATCTCCTCGGTGGCACCGACCCCGAGGTGGCGCCCGTAGACGTTCGCCGTATCGAAGAAGTTGATCCCGTACGCCACGGCGGTGTCCATGATCGTGTGGCTGTCCTCTTCGGAGGCGTGTGGACCGAAGTTCATCGTGCCCAGACACACCCGCGACACCATCAGCCCGAGGTGTCCGACGTGGGTGAACTCCATGGCCCCCGAGTCTACGACCGGGGCGACGCTCGGCCGCATACCCTGTGCGAGATGGAGGAACGCGCGCTCGAGCCGGTGCCGTGGCGAGACGTATTCCGCGGGCGCGATGGGCGGCTCGTCGTGGGCCTACTGCTGTTCGAGACACTCGCCGCCGTCCACATCCTGATCGTCGCCGCCGTGATGCCCGCGGTGTTGGCCGACCTCGGCAATCTCCCGTTGTACGGGTGGGCGTTCTCCGCATCCGCCCTCGCGATGATCGTGACGATCCCGATCGTCGGCTCGGCGGTCGACCGCTTCGGCGCGAAGCCGCTGGTCGTCGCCACGGCGGCCCTGTACGTCACGGGCCTGGTGGTCTCTGCCCTCGCCCCCTCGATGCTCGTCCTGGTCATCGGGCGCTTCATCCAAGGAGCCGCGAGCGGCTCCGCGTACGCGCTCTCGCTCGGCACGGTGGCGAAGACCTTGCCGCCCCGGATCCGCGCGCGCGTGCTCGCGCTGTTGGCCACCACGTGGTTATTGCCGGCGTTGCTCGGACCGTTGATCGGCGGGTGGCTCGCCGATCACGTCGGCTGGCGGTGGGCGTTCCTCGTGCCGATCCCGTTCCTCGTGGTTTCGGTCGTGATGATCATCCCGGCGCTCCGCGACCAGCCGAACCCCGACGCCGATCGCGCGCCGATCCTTCGAGCGCTGGTGTTGATGATCGGCACGGCGTTGTTCCTGGTGGGGGTCGGTGGAGGGTCGGCCGCCTCCGCGGGCTTGGCGTTCGTCGGTGTGGCGATCGCCGTCGTCGGTCTGCGCACGATCGTGCCCGACGGGATGCTCCGGGCGCGACGGGGAGCGCCGGCCGCCGCGCTCTGCGCGTTCATGCTCTCGTTCGGGTTCGCCGCCATCGACTCCTATATCCCACTGATGCTCACTGGCATCCGCGGGCTCTCCCTCACGGCGGCAGCGTTGTCGCTGGCCGTTGGCGCGTTCGGCTGGTCGATCGGATCGTGGTGGCAGTCGCACGTCGCGGCGCGACGATCGTTCGGCTGGATCGTGCGCGTCGGCGCCGCGAGTTTCGTCCTGGGCGTCGGGATCGCAGCACTCGTGCTGCGCGGATGGCCGATCTGGTGGATCTACGTCGCGTGGTCGTTCGCCGGGTTCGGGATGGGCACCGCGTTCCCGACGATCCCGCTCGCCGTCATGGCCGGCGCCGACGAAGGCGCCGAAGCGCGGGAACTCGCACCGACCTTGCTGATGGACACGCTCGGTATCGCGGTGGGTGCGGGACTCGGTGGCGCGGCGATCACGCTGGCAACGAACGCCGGGTACTCGCTCGCGACCGGGCTCGCGATCGCGTTCGTGTTGGCCGCCGTGAGCGCGGTCACGCTGGCGGTGCTGGGATCGCGGATCGATCCGGCCCGCTGAACGAGCCGTCGCGCTCCGGCCCCCGGGCACCGGGCATGAACATGAAGAAGAGCGATGCGGCGGAGCCGAGCACCCCGGCCACGATCAGCACCGCATCGGCGCCGAACGCCGCGGCAGCCGGGCCCACGATCAGGAACGAGATCGGCGCGCCCAGGATCGTGATCATCCAGTCGAGCGACGACACCCGGCCGAGCAGTTCGGTCGGCACAAGGCGCTGCATCGCCGTGAACCAGAACACCACCAGCACCGAGATCGCGGCCTCAGCGATCAGGGACGCGACCATCGCTTGGGGCACGTTCGCCACCAGGCCGAATGCGGCGGTCATGCCCATGCCGATCGCCCACGCGATGTACATCACGGTGAGCGGCCGGCGCGGAAGGCCGCCACGCTGCGCCACCACCAGGGAGGCGACGATCGACCCCACGCCGCCCGCGCCGAACACGAGCGCCAACTGGAACTCCGTTCCGTGCATCTGATCGGTGACCACGAAGGGCACCAGCGTCTCCCACGGCCCCCACACGCAGAACAGGCTGACCATCCCACCGAGCAGGCCCCACAGGAGCCACCGGGTTCGCACGACGTACCCGATCCCCTCGCGCACGTCCTCGAGCAGATGGGTCTCCTGGGTACGGCCGGGATCGGCACGCACGTGCATCGCCCAGATACAGACCGCCGACACGGCGAACGTGACGCCGTCCAGGAGGAATGCCCATCCCGTGCCGGCGATCGCCACGATCGCGGCGCCGAGCAGCGGACCGATCACGATCATCGCGAGCGGCCGGATCGTGTGGCCGAGCGAGTTCGCCTCGACCAGTTGCTCCTCCGGCACGATCATCGGGATCACCGCGTTGAACGAGGGCCCGAAGATCGCCTGGCCGGCGCCGTACGGGAACACCAACACGACGAGCAGCGGGATCGTGAGCGCGTCCAGCAGGATCAGTGTGCCGATCGCGCAGATCGCGAGCATCCGCAGCAGATCGCCGATGATCATCAGGTGCCGACGGTCCATCCTGTCCGAGAGGGCCCCCGTCGCCAACAGCAACAGCACCTGTGGCAACGACCACGCGATCCCGACGGCCGCGAACGCCGCCGGCGACGCCCCGGCGTCCTTGTAGACGAACCACGCGATCGAGAAGACATAGACGCCGTCGCCGATCATCGAGACCGTCTGACCGATCCACAGCAGCCGGAAGTCGCGGTGCTGCAACGGACGCAGCACACCCACGCGCTCGAACAGCGGGAGGGACTCGGCCATCGCGGCAACCTTATCCGAGGCTTGTGGTTCCGTGCGGCGCGCCAGCCCGGGTGGGACGTAGCCTGCGCGGAACGACCCGCCCGTTGGAGGCCGAGCGGCTGCTCCGAGTTTTGCATCGGAATGGAACGATTGTCGTGGGGAACCGATGGATCGGGCACGAGCGACCGGAACCGATCCGCCACGACGGCTCGCGCGATCGCTTCGCGGGTACCGGTGGCGGGAGCTCCCGCGCGACGTGGTGGGCGGATTGCTCATCGTGGCGATAGGGATCCCGATCAGCATGGGGATGGCAGAGGTGGCCGGGCTCCCGCCGGTAGTTGGTCTCTATAGCTGTCTACTCGCGCCAGTGGCGTTCGCCGTGTTCGGCTCGTCGCGCCAGCTGGTCGTGGCACTCGACGCGTCGACCGCGGCGGTCCTTGCCGCGGCGGTCACGCCGCTGGCGATGGGCGATCCCGTTCGGCACGCAGCGCTCGCCGGCGTGCTCGCCCTCGCGGTCGGTGTCGTTCTCGTCCTCGCCGGCCTCTTCCGCGCCGGCGTCATCGCGGCCGTGCTGTCGCATCCGGTGCTCCTCGGCTACCAGGCGGGCCTCGCGATCGTGGTGATCGCGTCGCAACTGCCGAGGCTCCTGGGCGTGAACGTCGCGACGGACAGCACGCTCGTCACGTTGCGCGACCTCGTCACGCACGGAGGTGAGGTCGACGCGCCGACCGTCCTGCTTGGCGCCGCCTGCCTCGCCGTGATCGCGTTCGTCGCATGGCGGTGGCCATCCCTGCCAGGACCGCTCGTCGCGATCGCGCTCGCGGGCGTGGTCGTCGCATCCGTCGGCGTCTTCGCCGACGTGGCCGTGGTTGGCGCGCTGCCGTCGGGGATGCCCTCGTTCGGGCTTCCCGAGGTCGCGGCCGGCGACGTGCGGCTCCTGGCCCCCGCCGTGCTCGCCATCGCGCTGATCGCCTCGGCCGACACGATCGTGTCGTCGCGCGCGTTCGCTGACCGCGGCGGCTACGAGATCGACGCGAGTCGAGACATGCTGGGGCTCGGGACGGCGAACGCCGCCTCGGCGTTGTCCGGCGGGATCACCATCAGCGCGAGCGCCGCACGGACCGCGGTCGTGGAGATGGTCGGCGTGCGATCGCAGATGGCGGGGATCGCGGCCGCCGTGCTGATGGCCGCCACGCTCCTGTTCTTCACGGAGCCGCTCGCGAACCTGCCGCTCGCAGCGCTTGGTGCCGTGGTCATCGGCGCCGTCGCCAGACTGATCGATCTTCGGGGGTTTCGCGCGCTGTGGAAGATCGACAGATTGGAGTGCGCCGTCGGCGTGGTGACGGCGCTGGCGGCTATCGGGCTGGGGCTCCTGGAGGGCATCGGCGTCGGCGTTGCGCTCTCGCTCTGCGTGCTGGTTGCTCGAGCGCCTCAGCCCAGGGCTCGGCAGGTGCTCGGAGCGACGGTGCAACGGCTGCCGTTCGACGACCTGTGTGTCGTGCGACCGCTCGGATCAGTCGTGTATCTCAATGCGACGCGCGTGCTCGATCACCTGCGCTCGGCCACCGCCGACGCCGGCGACACGCTCGTCGTCGATGCGAGCCGGGTCGGGATGGTCGACGCCACGGGAGCCCTCGCCCTCGCGATGTTCGCGACGGCGATGGAACGACGAAACGTGGATGTCGTGATCGCAGGGCTTTCGCCGCGGTCAGCCGCGGCACTCGAACGAGCGGGGTTCTGGGACGGGCCGGAGGCGTTCGACCGCGCAGACGATCTGGATGCCGCTCTTGCCTTGGTACGTACGGGCGAGGGGGAGGAGCGCGCCGGGAGGGAGTCGAACCCCCAACCTTCTGATCCGTAGTCACAGGCACTGGAACGGCAAGCGGACGGCCTCTTCACGCACGAACCGCACGAGCGGAGCACGCCCAGTTATCTGCTGCGGTTCCGCGCCTCCGGGAATCCCACATTTGCCAAGTCTCCGCAAAAGGAGCGTTGTCGACGCATCGAACGGGTGCGCGACCGGCTATTCGAGGAGTTCGGTCTTACACCTCATGGGACAGCAAGGAGGGAGGGGTGAAAGTGGTGCGCGCACACGTCGGCCTAATGCATG
>CAVVDF010000002.1:0-109091 GCA_963746995.1 uncultured Actinomycetes bacterium | reverse complement strand
GGCGCAGGTCCTGGTTCTCTCGCCCGTGAACTCGGGTGCACGTGCTCGGCGACTGACGCTCAGTCTCGTTCGCGAGACCGGGGGGCGTCGCGTGGAACTCGCCGGACAGATCGCCCGAACCGTCCGGGGGTCTCCTTCAGGGCAGCTTCACGTAGCCGTTCTTCATCTTCCACAAGAAGTACTTCTCGAACGCGATCTTCGCGGCGTGGTTCTGCGGTCCAGGGATCATCACGCCGTGCTTGCGTGGCGGCAGCATCTTGTCAGCAAGGATCGCGACCCCGTTGTTGCCCGCATCCATGATGCACACAGCGGGGATGTCACCGAACCCTTCTTCCCTCGTCGGTTCCTGGCCCCGGATCTGTGATGCGATGTTCGTCGCCGCCACATGCGCCATCGTCTCGGCGGGAAAGCCTGTCTTCGGCACACCGACGGCGTTCGCTGTCTGCCACGGAGCATTGACAGCGGCCGCGATCCCCACCGCGTACACGTTCGGATGGCCGATCGTTTGATAGGTGTCCTTGACCTCGATGAACCCCTTCGGGTTGCCGAGCCCGCTTGCGTTGATCACCTCGGCCCCCACGAAGGGCGGGACCACCATCGCGTAGCGGAACGGGAGCTTGTTGCCGTCGGTGAGCCGGATCTCGCCCGGCACGATCTCCTCCATCGCGACGTCAAAGATCCCCTTGATGTTGACGTGCTTGAAGAACATCCCGAGCATCTTTTCCCCGCCCGGGAGACCGCCGATCCCGAAATGACCGGCGAACGGCTCGGCGCTGACGTAAGAGACCGGCACCTTCAGCTTCTGCTTCTTCAAGTGGTAGGCGACGTTGAACACGAACTCATATGCCGCGCCGAAGCAGGCCGCGCCTTGGGTGGCGCCGACTACGACCGGTCCGGGGTGATTCACGAAGCGAGCCCAGCCCTCGGCAGCATCGATCGCACCGTCGAGCGATGTGATCGAGTAGGCGTTCCCATCCGGCCCAAGTCCGGGGACCACGTCGAGTCGTTGAGGTACCCAGTGGCGATCACCAGGTAGTCGAAGGCGTACTCACCACGCGAGGTGGCGACCTTCTTCGCCTCGACATCGACCGACGTCGCCTCGCCGTGCACGAACTCGACGCCCCGAGACTCGAACGTCTTAGCCACCGGGAAGACCACGTCCTTCGCCTTGCGTTTGCCGAACGGGATCCATATGAACGACGGGTTGAACTGGAAGCGGTCCGACTTCGAGACGACGGTCACGTCGACGTCGTCTCCCAGCTCGTCCTTGACGCTGAGCGCGGCGGTCAACCCAGCGAAGTTCCCTCCCAGCACAAGCACCTTGGGTGTCATCGTGTCGCCTCCCCGATCTCATGGATCGCGCCTCGCACTGGAGCGCTGCGCAGATCGTCCTGATCCTCAGGTCAGTCTAGATATTGAGGCTCCGTGGCGTGAAGATCTCCCAGATGCGCCGGCCGAGAGGGTCCGATTCTGTCGTTGCTCGTTGTTGTGTCCGTCGTAGGTACGGTCGGTGGTGAGTTTGTTTGTTGGTTGGTGGGTCGTCGTTCGTGGCCGCTATCCTCGGCTCGTGAGCAACGAGCCGACGCCCAAGAACGATCGACGGTGGCTCCGTCCCGGCCGGATGGAGGCCTTCAGCGACGGCGTCTTCGCGATCGCGATCACGCTGCTGGTGCTCGATCTCGCCGTCCCCGAGACGGGCAACGGGGTTGGTCATGCGCTCCTCGATCAGTGGCCTCTCTACACGGCCTACCTCGTGAGCTTCGCATCGGTCGGTGCGGTGTGGATCGCCCACTCGACGATCACGAACCATCTCGAGCGGGTGGACTCCGTCCTGCTGCGGCTCAACCTGCTCCTGCTCTTCTTCGTCTCGGTGCTCCCGTTCCCCACGAAGATGCTCGCGGAGTTCATGGGGGATTTCGGGCCCGAGCGGATCGCGGTCACGATCTACGGGCTCAACCTGCTTGCGATGTCGGCCATGACGAGCGTCGTGTGGCGGCACGCGGTCGGCGAAGGGATGCTCTCAAGCGAGCATCCCGAAGAGGAGGTGCGGGAGGTCACGAAGAAGCTGACCCCCAGCCTCGGGTTCTACGCCGTGGCGATCGCGATCGGCCTGCTCGCGCCCCGACTCGCGGTCTTCCTCTACCTGGGGATCGCGCTCTACCTGCTCATCCCGTTCCGCGCGATCATGCGGCCCTTCCGCAGACGGGCACACAAGGAGTAGAACGTCCGGCACGGGGTTCGCTCAGGCCACCGCTCAGTTCAGAGCTGCTCCTCGTGGCGCTCGAAGATCCGAGCCCATCAACCGAGCTTGCGGCGCCGCGACCGCGATGGGACCAAAGGGTAGTGTTCGCCGGTGACATCCGCGGCAAAGGGTGTGCAGGTCCAGCAGGCCGGGCGGACGGTCCTCCTGACGCTGTGCGCCGGCCAGTTCCTGATGGCCCTCGACACCTCGGTCATGAACGTGTCGATCGCGACGGTCGCCAACGACCTCCACACCACGGTGACGGGGATCCAGAGCGCCATCGTCCTGTACACGCTGATCATGGCGATGCTGATGGTCACCGGCGGCAAGGTCGGCTCGATCATCGGTCGCAAGCGCGCCTTCATGATCGGGCTGGTGATCTACTGCTCAGGTTCGCTGACCACGGCGCTGTCGCCGAACCTCGCGGTGCTGCTGTTCGGATGGTCGCTCCTGGAAGGGATCGGCGCGGCGCTGATCATGCCAGCGATCGTCGCGCTCGTCTCGGGGAACTTCCCGCCCGAGGGGCGGCCCCGCGCCTTCGGTCTCGTCGGAGCGGCCGCGGCGATCGCGGTCGCGGTGGGCCCGCTGATCGGCGGACTGGCGACGACGTATGCATCGTGGCGTTGGGTCTTCGCCGGCGAGGTCGTCCTCGGTGCGGGCATCTTCCTGTTCGCCCGCCGCATCGCCGACGCTCCGGTCAAGGTCCGGTCCCATCTCGACCTGCTGGGCTCGCTGCTGTGGGCGTTGGGGATGGGGCTCGTGGTCTTCGGGGTGCTGCGCTCCTCGACGTGGGGTTGGCTCCTGCCGGCCGAGGGAGGGCCGTCGGTGCTGGGGATGTCGCCGGTGTTCTGGCTGATCCTCGGCGGCTTCGTATCGATGAGGCTGTTCATGCAGCATGTCAGACACCTCGAGGCTGCGGGGCGCGAGCCGCTCGTGGATCCCGCGCTGTTCGCCAACAAGCAGATGACCGGCGGGGTCCTCATGTTCTTCTTCCAGTTCCTCGTGATGATGGGACTGTTCTTCGTGATCCCGCTGTATCTGTCGGTCGCGCTCGGCCTTTCGGCGATCGATACCGGGATCAAGATCACCCCCCTGGCGCTGTCGATGCTGATCGCGGCCGCGGGCACCCCGAAGCTCTTCCCGAAGGCCTCGCCTCGGCGCGTCGTCGACATCGGGTTCGTGGCGACGGTGATCGGGATCGTGGTGCTGATGACCACGATGGACGTGAACGCGAGCGCCTCGATCGTGACCGTCCCGCTGATCCTGATCGGGATCGGGTTCGGCGCGCTGGCCTCGCAGCTGGGCAGCGTCACCGTCTCGGCGGTCCCCGACGACCAGAGCCCGGAGGTCGGCGGCCTGCAGAACACGGCAACCCAGTTCGGCGCCTCGGTCGGCACCGCGCTCGCCGGCTCGGTGATGATCGCCGCCCTGACGGCCTCCTTCCTGTCCGGGATCGCCCAGAACCCTGACGTGCCCAAGGACCTCTCCTCGAAGGCGAGCGTGGAGCTTGCGCGCGGGCGTACCGTTCGTCTCCGACGCCCAGCTCCAGTCGGCGATGCAACAGGCGGGGATCGATCAGACGACCACCCAAGCGGTCTTGGACGTCAACGAGCAAGCGCGAGTGGAGGGGCTCCGCGCCTCCCTCGCACTGCTCGCGATCGCCGGCGTGATCGCGCTGCTGTTCACGAGGCGTATCCCGACCCGGCAGCCTCAAGGGATCCCAGCGGGCGACGACCCGTAGCCCGACGATGTGTCAACCATGCTGTTGTAGCCTCGATCGCCTTCCTGAGGGGTCGGGGCGACCGGCAGCTTCGAAACCGAGGGTGGACGCGGGCCTAGACGCGGGCCCGGGCGCATGCCCTCTCGCGGGGCCCGGTCACGGTGGAAGCTGGCACAGGCGTTCGCTCTTGGCGTTCCCGGTTAGGATGCGCGCGACCGATCGAGGGAGGACCTCCATGCGTTCGCGCACCCGCACCCTGTCCGTGGCCGCCACGCTCGTGCTCGCCGTGGCGCTCGCCGCGTGCAGCAAGTCGTCGAGCTCCAGCTCGCCGGCCGCAACCTCGGCCGCCGGGCCGCTCGCACAGGCCAAGGTCACGGTGTGCGCGAAGCTGGCCGCCGCATCCACGGCGATCACGTCGGCCCAGGCCGGCCAGACCGGGGCGTTCGCGAGCCAGGCGGCCTCGATGGCGACGGACCTGCAGAGCGCCTCGAGCCTGCTGAACACCGTGGGCGCCTCCGATGCCGCGAGCGACGTCGCCGCCCTCGCGACCGACGTGCAGAACCTCGCGACCGCCGCGCCGGCCGACGTCACGCAGGTCGCCACCGACGCGCTGTCGAAGGTCAACAGCGCCGAGATGGCGCTCGGTTGTGCCGCGTCGGCGTCGCCGAGCGCCTAGGCCTTGATCGGGCGCGCGCCGGGTCGTACAGCGGCGCGAGCGACGCCTCACCGGATAGCGGCGTCCCACGATGTCGAGTTCCCACACGCCGGCGGCGATCGACGCCGTGGTGCAACCGTGGTGTCGAAGACGTCTTGGAAACCTTTGTAGCCGAGGAGGCCATGGTCACCGCCGGTCGAGCGGGGGCATCATGTTGGGGAAGGGAGGATGTTGCACAGGCGCCCTCGGTTGACCCCGAGCGTCCCAGGGGGAGCTCGACATGAGTTCTCCTGGTAAGGGAGCGGCAGGGACGGGCTCCGGACCTGCGGGATGGGAATTCCAAGATCTGTTGACAGAAAGAGGGGTTGTGATGAGCGAGAAGGACACGTTGATAGTCCTCGGTGCTGCCTACGACAGCGTTTCGGACGCCGAGGTGGACTACGAGGCAGTGAAGGCGATGTACGCGAACGCGGGGGTCGGGCATGAGTTCGATGCCGCGGTCCTTGAGCGCGGGGCCGATGGCGCGGTCAAGGTGGCCGACAAGCACGAGGCATCCACGCGCCACGGTGCATGGGCAGGTCTGGCCCTCGGGGCCGCGGCCGCGATCCTTCCGGGGATCGGTCTAGGCGTCGGCATGGCCGTGGGTGCGGGCGTCGGAGCCATCACCGGGCACATCAAGGGTGGCATGAGCGATGACGACCTCAAGCAGCTCGGCACGGTGCTGGACAAGGGCCAGGCCGGTTTGATCGTGATCTACGCGACGAACATGGCCGACCAGGTCGCTGCGAGCATCAAGGCGCAGGATCGCTACATCTCCCAGGCGATCGACGCGAACGCCGACGAGCTGGCCAAGCAGCTGAAGGCTCAGAGGGCGATAGCGCGACTCGAACCAGGAGGTCGAGTCACCCGACCTCCTTAGCCAGCTTCTTCGGACTGCCTTTCAGAGCTGTTCGTCACGTCGGGTCCGTCACGGCCTGGCTTAGGGGTCGTGTCGGCCGGTGACATCCAGGACGAAGACCGTGAAGTCCCCGGCCGTGTGTGCGCCGACATCCCTCGATCCCGAGCAGCAGGAACCTTAGACCAGACTGCGCTTGCGGATCCGGGTTGGCGCCACCGTCGCGAGCTCGGGAGTGTCGGCCGGGGCCGTCTTGAGGCGCCGACCGTAAAGGGCAGCGAGCGGCCCAGAGCTGAGTCCATGGGCGATGACGGAAAGCAAGATCGTCCAGGTCGTGATCTCAGCCAGCCCCCGGGCCGAAGGCTTGGCCGCCGAGGGCGTCGAAGGCGATCAGGGTGAACACGACCGAGGCCAGGCCGCGTGGTCCGAACCAGCCGATGAACCCGACCGTGTCTGCGCGGAGTCGCGTACCGAAGAGTGAGATGGCCACCGGGACCATCCGCACGAGGGTCAGGCTCACCACGGCGTAGATGATCGGTCGGGGGTGCACGCCGCCGCGCAACACGGGTCCGACGAACGCGGCGCCGAAGATGACCCAGACGACGAACGACGAGAACAGATCCGACGGTGTCGGCGAACTCGGTGGCCTCGCGGAGTTCACCGCGCGTGGCGGCGCCGAACACGAGGCCGGCGACGAACGCGGCGACGAAGCCGTTGCCCGAGTAGTTCGACGGCGGCGCCGTAAGCGAGGAACGCGAGGCTGAGCACGAAGAGCTGATCCGACAGCGGTGTGCTCCATCGCGCCGACTTCGCCCACCGGACGAGCCGGCCGCCGAGGTACCCGATGCCGATGCCGATCGCCGCACCGCGGGCGAGCTCGGCGACGTGCCTCGATCCCCCATCGGTCTTGGGCCGCGCCGGCCACGACGATCGCGAGGAACACCGTGACGAAGGGCGTGGCGATCCCGTCGTTCAGACCACTCTCGATGTTGAGGGCGCGACGGATCCGTAACGGGACCATCGGGTTGGTCACGACGGCGATCCGAGTGCGGCGTCGGTCGGCGCCAAGATGGCGGCGATCAACGCCGCCTCGCGCCACGAGATCGAGGGAAACACGACCCGAGCGGCCACGGCGCCGAGCGCCATCGTCAGCGGGAGGCCGATGCCGAGCAGGCGCAGTGGGAGCCCGACGTCACTCTCGGCCTGTCGTAGCTTCACCGTCGACGCGTCGGCGAAGAGGATCAGCGCGAGCGTGAGCTCTGTGAGGAGCCGGACCGATTCGGTGCTCGGATTGGCCGGCAGCACATCGAGATAGCTGGCGCCGAGAACCGTGCCCGCAACGACCAACACGATCGGTGCGGTGATCGACAGCCGATCGAGGCGGCGGGCAGCAACCGCGTACATGACGAACACCGCGGCCACCACCGCCCATCCGCCCACGTGGTTCGACCCCCGTCTACGTCAGCAGTCGTCGGACGTTACTACTTCGGTCTCGGTACCGATCAAATGGCATGCAGGAACCCTAACCCTTCGTCCGCGCCGGGTTGGACACGAACACCGATTCCTGAATGGCTACAACCTCGAGTAAAACTGATCGTAACTCGCGAAGAAGGAGGTCGAGCGCGCCGCGGCGCTGCCGAAGAAGGACAAGGAAGAAGCGTCGCGCCGGAACGTGGACCGACGTGATCGGCTTGATCGTCAGGAGTCCGGCCGCTCACCGCCTCCAACCTGACCTGCGCGAGATCGAAGAACACCTCACCCTCGAAGAAGGGCGTCATCGGCATGTTCCGGTGAGCCTTACGCGCGTTTCAGGGCCACTTCCACGTCTGCCGCCGCGGTCAGTCGCGTCAAGGTTCGGTTGCCGCCTCGGGGACGAGCGGGCGCGACACGACCGTGGCCGTCAGCGGACTTGACGGCGACTGCAGCGCGAGCCGGGTACCGATCTCCGCCGGCTCGTCGAGCAGCGCGTCTCCGGCGTGCCGTTCCAGCGCGTACGAGTACCCGGCTTGCCACACGACGCCGATCTGCTCGCCGTCGCCGGGCGTCTTGACCGGCCAGAACGTCTCGAGTTCGGGCGGGTCCTCGCCATCGATCGTGAACGCGACCGCGTGACGCCTCGGGGTCGTGCCGTCCGCGATCCGACGAAGCGCGTCCTGCCCGATGAACGGCGCGTCTTTGTCGAGATCGACCGTGTACTCGAGTCCCACCTCGAACGGGTTGATCTCCAGGTTGTCGCCGTAGCGGATGTCGGTCACGCCGCGCTCCCACGCCCGTTCCCCGATGACGGGCGTCACCAGCACTCCGACCGGATCCGAAGCACGCCGAACCTCCCGCCACACACGCCTCGCAGGCTCCACATCGGGAGCGAACACCTCGTATCCGAACTCGCCGCTCCACCCGGTGCGAGAGACGAGCACCTCCACGCCTGCGATCGACGTCCAATCCCATGCGTACCGCGGCATCGATGCAACGCTCGGCGCGAGCGCCTTCATCACATCCAGAGCGCGCGGTCCCTGCAGCGCGAGCGGTGACACGGGTGCCTCGTGGACCTCGACCTCGTGCTCGGTGTGCAGTGCGACGGCTCGAGCCCATAGCGGGAAGTCCGCCGGTCCGTGACAGATCCACACGCGCTCGTCGCTCAACCGCAGCACGAGCGCCTCGCAGATGATCACCCCGTTTTCGTCACAGGCCGTCGCGTGCCTGCACCGACCCACCGTCTGTCCGGCGATGTCGCGCGTGAGTAGGTAGTCGGCGAACGCGACGGCGTCGGGCCCGGTCAATTCGAGCGCGCGTTCACACCCGACATCCCACAGCGTGACGCGTTCGAGGAGAGCCTCGTACTCGACGCGGCGGTCGCGGCCGTAGCTCGCGGGCAGCCACATCCGGTTGTACGGCCAAGCCATGACGGCGCCCTCCGCCATCGCGAACTCCAGGTAGGGCGACTCGCGAACATAGGCCGGATACCGGTGAAGCCGGGGCTCCTCATCGGAGGACATCGTCGAACCCTACTTGGATCGGAGAAAGGGGTCATCGGTTGCTGACAGTAGGCAATTCCGTTAGTTCGTTCGTGGGTGGGTGAGTTGGGTGTGTGTGTGGTGGTGGGTTGGTCGGTGGTGGGAGGAGAAGGATTCGAACCTTCGTAGGCATCGCCGGCGATTTTACAGACCGCTCCCTTTGGCCGCTCGGGCATCCTCCCGGATAGCCCAGCGATGATACTGAACGGCTACCATGCCGCCATGGCCGCGCAATCCAGCTTCGACATCGTCTCCGAGATCGACATGCAGGAGGTCCGCAACGCCGTCGATCAGGCCGGCCGCGAGATCCACCAGCGGTTCGACTTCAAGAACACGCAGACCTCGATCGAGCTGAAGGACGAGGCGATCGAGCTCGCCTCCGGCACCGAGGATCGCCTGAAGGCCGCCTATCAGGTGCTCGAGGAGAAGTTCGTGCGCCGCCAGGTTCCTCTGAAGGCGATGCAGCCCGGCGCGGTCGAGCCGGCCGCCAAGGGCTCCGTCCGCCAGACGATCAAGCTCGTGACCGGCATCTCCGACGAAAAGGCCAAGGAGATCTCGAAGTTCGTCCGCCAGGCGGTCCCGAAGACCCAGACCCAGATCCAGGGCGACCAGGTCCGGGTGATGAGCAAGTCCAAGAACGACCTGCAGGCCGCGATCGCCGCCTGCAAGGACCACGACTTCGGCATCGCGCTGCAGTTCACGAATTATCGCTGTAGCCCAGCCGTTGTCCCAAAGTGCGATGCGACTTACACTCGGCGTGCCTTCCAAGGGGGTGCGCCCGATGCCCAGATACGTGATCAACCGCAAGTTCGACGTCACCGAAGGCGAGATGCCCGAGGTCGGCCGGCGGTCCCGCCAGCATCATCGAAGAAGAGTTCCCGAACGTCGTCTGGATCCACAGCCACGTGGCGGTGGAAGACGACGGCAACGTTCGGACCTTCTGCCTGTACGACGCACCCAACCTTGACGCGATCCATGCGCACGCGGAGATGCTCGGCGAGCACACGGTCGACGGGGTGTTCGAGGTCGCCGGCGACGTGACGCCCGCGGACTTCCCGCCGCTGCCCGACAACGCCTAGCTCGGCGGCGTCGGCCGCGCGCTGTTGGCCGCGCGTCGCCTCGACATCGCGCGACGTGGAACATCGCCGCAGCCGCCACCGCTCGCTTCTTCACGATGTCGTGCTTGAGCTCGGCGTTGATCCTCGGGAACGAGCTCCAGGGCCTGCGCGTAGAGCCGTGCCGCGCGCGCCTTGGCCCACCCGCGGCCGGCCAGGTCCGCCGCGGCGAGCAGGTGGTCGTGACCGCGCTTCCGCGTCGCCGGCCTCGCGCCAGTGGTACGCGAGCGTGGCGTCGGCGTCCCGGACGCTGCGACCCGTCCTCCAGGAACTGCGCGGTGGTCTCGGTGGCAGCGCCGCCGCTCCTCGCGCGGCAAGCGTCAGGTACGCGACCTCGCGGATCAGCCCGTGCTTGAAGTGTACTGCTGGTCCCCCTTGATCCGACGAGGACGCCTCCCGACGGATCAAGTCGCGCCGCTCGAGCGAGCCCAGCAGCTCGGCGAGGTCGGGCCGTTCCGGCCGCAATCGCTCCAGCGCCCCACGCCAGAACACCTTGCCGACCACGGAGGCATCGAGCACCACGTCGCGCTCGGCGGACGGCAGGGCGTCGAGCCGCGCCGCGACGATGCCGCGGATGCTGCCCGGGAGCTGGCTCGCGTCCCGCGTGGACCGCTCGGCGAGCGACGCCGTCAGCTCCTCGATGAACAGCGGGTTCCCGTCGCTCGAGGCGGCGAGCGACTCGGCGCGATCCGCGAGCTCGTCGAGCCCGCGCTGCTCGAACAGCTTGCCGGTCAGCTCGACGGCGTCCTGCGTCGTCAAGCGGCCCGAGCGAGATCGACGCTCGAGGCGAGCAGACCGCCGCCCCACGATGGGTCGGGAGGTGAGCAGCTCGGGCCGCGACGTCGCGACCATCAGCAGTGGCACGTCCTGCACTCGCGAGGCGAGGATACTCGACGAGGTCGAGCAGGCTCGGGTCGGCGAAGTGGATGTCCTCGAACACCATCATCGTCGGCTGCTCGACGGGCGACCGCCTCGACGAAGAGCCGCGCGGAGAAGTACAGCGCCGTCGCGATCCGCAGGCCGCGTCGCTCGACGGGCAGGCCCGCCAGCACAGCGACGGCGTCGGCGACATCGCCGGGGTCCTCACCGACCTCCAGCTCCGCGGCCGTCGACGCGGAGCTTGTCGACCGCTTCGGCCCCGTCGTCGCTGTCGTAGATCCCGGCGATCTTCGCGACGTGCTGGGCGAACGCACTGTACGGGCCGGTGTCGCCGTAGCCGGCGGAGCGGCCACGGATCGCGTACCCGCCGGCGTCCGTCGACCCGGTGGGCGAGCTCGTGCAGCGAGGCGCGACTTTCCGATCCCGGCGGGACCGAACACCGTGAGCAGCGAGCAGCGGCGCTCCGACGACACGATGTCCCACATGGCTCGCGAGGCCGCCAGCTCCTCGCCGCGCCCGACGATCGGCACCTCCGAGAAGACCCGCTCCCCCGCCGCCACGAGCGGCGCGATGGCGATCCATGCCGGCACCGGATCCATCTTGCCCTTCGCCATGATCGGTTCGGCGGGCCGGTACTCGATCACGGTCCGCGTGACGGCGTACGTCTCTTCGCCGACGAACACCGAATCGACCGGCGCGTTGGACTGCAGCCGAGCCGCCGTGTTCACGACGTCGCCGGCAACCATCGCGACTCCGGTCTCGGGCCGGGCGCCCAGCTCGACGATCGCCTCGCCGGTGTTGACCGCGGCGCGGACCTGCAGCTCGAGCAGCGGGTCGGCCTCGTCCATGTCGGCGATCGAGTCGCGCACGGCCATCGCCGCCCGCACGGCCCGCTCGGCATCGTCCCCGTAGGCCACCGGCGCCCCGAACACCGCCATCACCGCGTCGCCGATGAACTTCTCGACGCGAGCCGCCGAACCGCTCGATCTCGGCCCGCGCTCGCTCGTAGTACCGGGTCAGCATCGCCCGGACGTCCTCGGGGTCGAGCTGCTCGGACTTCGACGTGAACCCCACCAGATCGACGAACAGGACCGAGACCACACGGCGCTCCTCGCGCGCCGAGGAGCCCTCTCGAGCGGCGTCGCGCACGCCTGGCAGAAGCGCGCTCGCTCGGAGTTCTCCTCACCGCATGCGGGGCACCGGATCACGCCGGGAAGACTAGGCCCGATCGGCCCGAGAGGCCATGGCCGGCAGATTGCCTGCTCGGTAGCCCCCCGGGTAGGCTTTCGCGCTCTTCAGGAGGTGATAGGCGTGGACCTTGAACGACTCAAGGCACGTGCGGCGGAGATCGCCGACAAAGAAATGAAGACCCTGCTCTCGCGGACGACGGCGTCCGAGCAGCTCTACCAGCGAGCCATCAAGAGCCTTCCCGTCCGGGGTGGTCGTCGAACTTCCAGGCGGGCGACCCGTACCCGATCTACCTCGAGAAGGGGCAAGGGCTCGAGCGTCTGGGACGTCGACGGCACGGAGTACAAGGACTTCCACGGCGGCTTCGGCGTCAACGTGGTCGGCCACGCCCACCCCAAGATCGTCGAGGCGCTCGAGAAGGCCGCGAAGAACGCGATCCACTTCGCGGTGACCACGCCAGACACGATCGCGCTGGCAGAGGCGATCTGCGAGCGCTTCCAGCTCGAGCAGATGCGGTTCGTGAACTCCGGCACCGAGGCGACGATGGACGCGATCCGCGTCGCCCGGGCAGCGACCGGACGCGACAAGATCATCAAGATGGAGGGCTCCTACCACGGGCACCACGACTCGGTGCTGTTCTCCGTGGTGCCCGAGGCAGACGTGCTTGACATGCGGTTCCGCACCGGCGGCGAGGGCGACACCGCCTGGTACACGACCGAGCCGACCTCCAAGGGCGTTCCCCAAGCGCTGTGGGACACCGTGATCGTCGTGCCGTTCAACGACGCGCCGGCCGTCGAGCAGGCGCTTCACCGACAACGAGGGCGCGATCGCCGCGGTGATCCTCGAACCGGTGATGATGAACATCGGCATCGTCGAGCCACAGCCCGGCTATCTGCAGGCGCTGCCGCGACGCCTGCGAGCGACACGGCGCCGTTCTGATCTACGACGAGGTCAAGTGCGGCGGCACGATCGCCTACGGCGGCACCACCGAGCGCTACGGCGTGAAGCCGCATCTCTCGGCCTACGCGAAGGCGATCGGCGGCGGCTCGACGATCGGCGCGTTCGGCGGCGAAGCCCGCTATATGGAGTGGGTCGGTAAGGGCGCCGCCCAGCAGGGCACGTTCAACGGCAACCCGTTGTCGAGCGCGGCCGGCCTGGCCGCCCTCACGCAGGTGCTCACCAAGGACGCCTACGACCACCTCGGGAAGCTGGGCACCCAGTTCGTCCGAGGGGTGCGACCGGGCGATCGCCGAGACGGCATCCCGGCGCACACGGTCGACCTCGGCGCGAAAGGCTGCGTCTCGTACCGGTCGGAGCCAGCTACCAGAACTACCGCGACTTCCTCGAGACGATGCCGGACCTCTACTGGGCCTCCTACCCGTGGATGGTCAACCGGGGCATCTTCATGACCCCCGGCGACGAGGAGCAATGGACGCTGTCGGTCCAGCACACCGAGGAGGACATCCAGACCTACGTGGACGCGTTCGGCGAGTTCTGCCAGGAGCTGCCTCGTAGGACACGGTCCGGGGTAGCGACCGAAACTGCGGGGCCGGCCTTCGGGCCGGCCCTTCATGTTGGAGGAGGCAGCGATGGTCCAGTACATGCACGAGTACTCCGACGAGACCGAAGAGATGGCGCGCGCGCTCGTCGCCTACGCCCGGAACCGGATCGCCGCAGCCCAGCCGCTCGACAACGTCGTCGCCGCCGGCGAGCTCGATCGGCGCGCGGGCGAGACCGTGACCGCCGGCGGGATCGGCGTGGGAGGAGGCTCTGCGGCTGTGGGGCGAGGTGCTCGCGCCCGCGACGATCTCGACCGACCACCCCGCGTCGCTCGCCTTCGTGCCGGGCGCGCCGACCAAGGCGAGCGTGCTGTTCGACCTGATCGTGGGCGCCTCGTCCACTATCGCGGCGGGCTGGATCGACGGTGCAGGCGCGATCTGGGCGGAGAACCAAGCCCTCGACTGGCTCGCGACCTCGCCGGCCTGCCCGCGGGGCCGGGCGGCGTCTTCGTGTCGGGCGGCTCGGCGGGCAACCTGTCCGCGCTCGTGACGGCGCGGCACGCGGCCGCCTAGGGACGTACCGCGTCCGGATCGGTGGCGGTTCGCCGCCTGCGAGACGGTCCACTCGAGCGTGGCGGCGGCGGCTCGCGTGATGGACGTCGACATCCTGGACGTGCCCGCCGATGCGCGCGGGCGCTTGACCGGCGAAGCCTTGCGCGGGCGATCGACGCCGACGGAGGCGACGGCCTGTTCGCGGTCGTCGCGAGCGCCGGCGCCACGAACGCCGGCACGGTCGACGATCTCGCCGGGGTCGCTGAGGTCTGCGCCGAGCGAGGGCTGTGGTTCCACGTCGACGGCGCGTACGGCGGCGCGGCTCTGCTCGCGCCGAGCGTGCGATCCGTCTACGACGGCATCGAACGAGCCGACTCGTTCATCGTCGACCCGCACAAGTGGCTGTTCGCTCCCTACGACGCGTGCGCGCTCCTGTACCGAGAGCCAGCGACTCGCGCTCGCCGCGCACCGGCAGACAGCGTCGTACCTCGAGACGACGAACGCGTCCCCCGATTGGAATCCTGCCGACTACGCGTACCACCTGTCGCGGCGCGCCCGAGGGCTCCCGCTGTGGTTCTCGCTCGCGACCTACGGCACCGATGCCTACCGGGACGCGGTCGAGGCCGTGCTCGACGACCACCCGAGGAACGGCGGCGGCTGATCCGCGAACACCCGCACCTCGAGCTGCTGATGGAGCCCGATCTCTCGGTGGTGCTGTTCCGTCGCATCGGCTGGGCACGCCGACGACTACGAGGCGTGGTGGCGTCGACTGGTCGATGCGCAGATCGCGTTCGTCCAGCCAACGTCGTGGCAAGGCGAGAAGGTCGCTCGCCTCTGCTTCGTCAACCCGACGAACCACACTCGACCACGTCCGCGCCGTGCTGGGCACGATGGCGTGAGGGACCGGAGTTGCCCGACCTCCGAACGAGCTGTAGGTTCGAAGACCTACGAAGTGTGCACAAACTGTGCGCACAAGGGGGGGTTCGATCATGCGGCGAATCTGCGTCGTGTCCTTGCTCATCGTGTCCGTCGTGGCGCTCGGTCTCGCGCCGGCGAATGCCGCGAAACCGCAGATCGATCGTTCCGGGGTCACGGTCGTGGATCTGCATTTCCCCGCCGGGGCGCTTTGCGATTTCGCCCTCGATGTGCACCAGGTCTTGAAGACGAAGCTGATCACCTTCGTCGATGCCAACGGCGATCCGACGCGCGCCATCTCCACCGGCCGCATCCATGTTTGGGAGACCAACGCCGACACCGGTCGTCACGTTGTTCCTCAGCATCTCCGGGCCAAGCTTCTTCGACGCAACCGGGGCGCTGGTCCGAGGAACCGGTGGCTGGAGCGGGGTCCAGCTTGAAGACGGCACATGGATCCATGCGCGCGGGCTCCTCACGTTCAACGCGAACCTGCTCGTGACCTCGGTCCGCGGGCACGTCGAGCCACTCTGCGACTCGCTGGCCTAGACGAAGCAGCCTCAGCCGACATCACAGACACCCTGTCAGGGCTGTGCTCGGCGGCGGTGAACCGGCCTACGGAGCCGTGATCTTGACGATGTTCGCGTCCCCCGTCCGTGTGCACCGCACCGGGTCGTAGAAGACGTCCGTCGTTGTGTCGCCGTTGTCCACGGCATAGGAGGTGTAGAAGTCGCGGCCATCCGGAAGTTCGACCAGGGTCGTCGGACTCCCGCCCAACGGAAGCTCTCGCAGTGAGGAGTGCACACCGCAGCCGAACCCTGCCCGTCCGTAGTACACCGTCCCTGCCGGATTCACCGAGGACCCGAACTGGCACTTGGGGCCGGCGTTCGGGACGGGGACCGTCGTCTCCCCTGTGATGTCGTACAGGAACACGTCACACGACGTGGTCCTGCGGGCACCGACGGTGTATCGCTCGATCGTCGCGTACAACCCGTTGACCTGGCCTGGGGTGAGCCCGTGTCGATCGCCAGTGGAGGTGGCGACCACTCGCGTCTCGAGTGTCGAGCTGTTGTACATCAACAACCGACGGTTCCCGTTCGGGAACCACCGGGCCCACATGACCCAGTCGCCAGACATGCTCGGGTCGTATTCCCACTGGCTCGAGTTGACCGGCCCCCCGATCGGCGTTCGTGTCTTGGCGACGAGGTCGAATACGTACACGTCCGAGGTGCCCGTCCGATGCGAATACTGCTGGTAGATGAGGGTCGTGCCATCGATCCCACCCACCCAGCCGTCCGTGTGCAGCGCGTTGACGCGGAACGGCGAGCCACCTGCGAGGGCCTGCGCGTAGGCAACGTTGTGCTTCCCGGTCCAGACCACCCAGGCGACGTAGTCGGCGCTCGCAGCCGGGTCGTACTCGAACGCGTCTGTCGCGATGACCTTCGTGGGGGTCAACGCGGCTTGACTCGGAACGATCGGACCGGCGAGCAATCCGATACCTGCCAGGACGATCGCGAGACGACGGGCTGCGCGCATACGTGGGCTCCTCAGGTTGTCTTGGGAGGGAATCCTACGGTGCAGGCTCGCGACGGCGCAACCCGTCAGGAGCCGAATGCGAGGGCCGAGAGTTCGCCGAGGCGGTAGATCGGCTGCGGGAACACGAAGATCGCGAGGACGAGCGCGAGCGCGATCACGGTCACGGTGGCGAGCAGGAATGGCGTCGGCGTGTGCACTTCGACCTGGTCGGGCTCGTCGAAGATCATCGCGCGCGGGATCAAGAAGTAGTACCCCACGCTGATCACGGAGTTGATCACCATCGCGATCGCGAGCACGACGCCCACCCCGCCACGGTCGATCGCCGCGAAGAAGATGCCGAGCTTGCCGTAGAACCCGGCGGTCGGCGGCACGCCCGCCAACGACACCATGAAAGCGGTCATCGCCACACCGAGCAACGGAGAGATCTTCATCACGCCCGCGAAGTCCCCGATCAGCAGATTCGGACGGCGTTCCGCGACCGCGGTGGTCACGGCGAACGCGCCCAGGTTCATCACCGCGTAGATCAGGATGTACGTCACCGTGGCGGTGAAGGCGGCGGCATTGACCTTGGGGTCGGCCGTCACGAGCGCGAACGGCAACAGCAAGTAGCCGGCCTGCGCGATCCCGGAATACGCGAGCAGGCGCACAGCCTGCGTCTGCCGCAGGGCAACCAGGTTCCCGAGGAACATGGTGAGCAGCGAGAGCACCGCGAAGATCGGCGTCCAGAACTCCCACTCGCCGCGGAAGGCGATGAACATCAACTGGAGCAGCCCGGCGAACCCCGCCGCCTTCGACAGGACGGCGAGGTACGCGGCGACCGGCACCGGCGCGCCCTCATAGGCGTCGGGGGCCCAGAACTGGAACGGGACCGCCGAGACCTTGAAGGCGAACCCCACAACCACGAAGACGATCGCGAGGTCGGCGAGCGTTTGCCGCGCTCCCGTGAGGCCCTCGAGACCCTGGGCGATCGCCGAAAGCTCCAAGCGCCCGGTTAGCCCGTAGATCAGGCTCATCCCGTAGAGCATCACGGCGGTGGAGAGCACCCCGATGATGAAGAACTTCAAGCCGCCCTCGTTGCCGCGGATATCCGACTTGCGGAACGCCGCCATCAAGAACCCGGGCGCCGACACCAGCTCGAGCGCGAGGAACAGCATGAGCAGGTTCCTCGACGCCGGCATCAGCGTGCACCCGAGGAACGCAGTGACCAACAAGAAGTAGTACTCCCCCTGGTAGAAGCCGCCGTCGCGCAGGTACCGGTACGAGATCAGCAGCACGACGACCGCCGACGACAAGAAGAGGCCCTGGAAGATCAGCGTGAACGGGTCGACCACGTACGCCCCGCCGAAGGCGACCCGCGGCCCGCCCCCGACGAGCGACACCACCGCGCCGAGCGCGGCCAGGACGCCCACCATCGAGACCCACATCGAGGCGGCCTTCGCCCGTGCGGGCAGGAACAGGTCGACCACGAGCACGATCAGGACCGTGGCCGCGAGGATCTCGACCGGCAGCAGCGCGTGGTAGTCGATGGAGGTCAAGACTCAGCCCGAGACGATCCGAACGATGGCGTCGACCCCGGTGGCGGTGGTGTCCAGGATCACGCTCGGGATCAACCCGAGCACGACCACGAGACCCAGCAGCGGCACCCACGAGACCCACTCGACGGCGAGGATGTCGCGGAAGCTGTGCTCCTTCCATTTCCCGGGCGCCTCGCCCTGATTGACCCGCTGCAGCATCCACAGGAAGTAGCCGGCAGTCAGGATCGTGCCGATCCCACCGACGATCATGAACAGCCGGTACAGACTCACGTTCAACCCGACCGCCTCGTTGGGGCTGAACGAGCCGAGCAAGGCCATCACCTCGCCCCAGAAGCCGGCCAACCCGGGCAACCCGAGCGACGCGATCGCCACGAAGGCGAAGATGCCGGCCATCTTCGGCATCACCTCCGACATGCCGCCGCCGATGTCTGCGATCTCGCGCGTGTGATAGCGGTCGTAGATCGATCCGACGCAGAAGAACAGCATGCCGGTGATCACGCCGTGGGCGACCATGCCGAAGATCGCGGCCTGGATCCCGATCGCCGTCAACGTCGCGATCCCCAGCATCACGAAGCCCATGTGCCCGACCGAGGAGAACGCGATCAACCGTTTCAGGTCCTTCTGGGCGAGACACGCCAGCGCGGCGTACACGATCGCGATCGCGGCAAGCGCGCCGATCCAAGGTGCATAGGCAACGGCGCCTTCGGGCATCACCGGCAGCGCGATCCGCACGAACCCGTACGTGCCCATCTTCAGCATGATCCCCGCCAACAACACCGAGCCGATCGTCGGGGCCTCCGTATGCGCGTCCGGCAGCCACGTGTGGAACGGCCACATCGGAACCTTCACCGCGAATCCGAGGGCGATCGCACCGAAGACGACCAGTTGCAAGTCGTGGGAATACCCCCCGCTCGCCCCGAACGCGGTCAGCGCGGTCAGATCGAACGTGTGCTTCCCATCGAGCACCGGGCCGTTGAAGTACAGGGCGAGGAATCCCAACAGCATGAAGACCGACCCGAACAGCGTGTACAGGAAGAACTTGATCGAGGCGTACTGCCGGTTCGCCGAGCCCCACACCGCGATCAAGAAATACATCGGGACCAGCACCAGTTCCCAGAACACGAAGAACAGGATCAGATCGAAGGCGATGAAGGTGCCGGCCATCCCCGTGATCAGGAGCAGGGTGAGGGCGACGAACGCCTTCGTCTTGCCCGGCGAGGGCACGTAGCGGGCGGTGTAGATCGCGCACAGCAGACCCAGCAGATAGGTGAGGACGAACAGCGGCATCGAGATGCCGTCGATGCCCACGTGGTACCGGGCGCCGATCACGGGGATCCACTTCACGTTCTGGACGAACTGCAGCTCGCCGCTCCGGTCGTAGTCGAAGTTCATCGCGATCGCGAGCGCGCCGAGGAAAGCCAGCGCCGTGACCACGACGCCGAGCCCCCGGATCATCTTGTCCTTGTCCTTGGGGACGAGCAGGATCACGAGCGCGCCGACGACCGGCAGGAACGTCGTGATCGTGATGCCCCAGTCCTGCCACCACGTCTGGTCTGTCATCTGGTCCCCTCGTTCCTTACCTGAAGATGAAGAGCGTCAGTACGATCACGCCCGCGAACAGGCCGACCGCGTACCACTGGACCTTGCCGGTCTGGATCGTGCGCAGGCCCTTGCCGAAGGATTCCATCGCGCCGCCGGCGCCGTTCACGACGACGTCGATCACGTTCCGGTCGAACCACATGATCGCGACCGACAGAACGCGCGACAGCCCGCCGGCGCCGTTCACGACGACGTCGAGTGCCCGGTTGATCCACATCACCCCGGCCGACCATGTGTCGCGCACCGGCTTGACGATCCCGCCGAAGTAGATGTCGTCGAGGTAGTACTTGTGCTCGAGCAGGTTGTACAAGCCGCCCAACCTCGTGACCGGATCGACCTCCTTGTAGGTGCGATACGTCCGCCACCCGAAGAACAGGCCGATCGTGACCGCAGCGATCGACAGCAGGGCGACCGCCACGCTGAAGATCGCCTCGTGCGGCTCGGCGCCGTAGTAGACCCAGTCGAGGAACGGGGCTCCCGCCGGCGCGAACCCGAGCAACCCGACGAAGCAGGTCGCGGTCGCGAGCAGCACGAGCGGCACCGTCATCGAACGTGGGGACTCATGCGCGTGGGCGTGGCCGCGGTACTCGCCGAAGAACGTCTTCAGCACCATCCGAGTCGTGTAGAACGCCGTGATGATCGCACCGACGAGCAGCACGACGGCGAGCCAATACGTGTGCGATTCCTTCGCGGCCAAGATGATCTCGTCCTTGGAAAAGAATCCGGCGAACGGCGGCACACCAGCGAGGGCGAGCGACCCGATCAGGAACGTCACATAGGTGACCTTCATGCTCTTCTTCAGCCCACCCATGTCGCTCATGTTGTTGGAGTGCACGGCGTGGATCACCGACCCGGCGCCGAGGAACAGCAGGGCCTTGAAGAACGCGTGGGTGAACAGGTGGAACATCGCGGCCGGGTAGCCGGCCTCCCCCATCCCGAGCGCGGCCACCATATAGGCGAGCTGCGAGATGGTGGAGTACGCGAGGACCTTCTTGATGTCGTCCTGGACGAGCGCCAGCAGCGCCGCGATGATCAGGGTGAATCCCCCGACGATCGCCACGATCGTGAGCGCGATCGGGTTCGCCGACAAGAAGACCTCGAAGGTGCGCGCGACGAGATAGATGCCCGCCGCGACCATCGTCGCCGCGTGGATCAACGCCGAGACGGGCGTCGGGCCGGCCATCGCGTCGGGCAGCCACACGTGCAGCGGGAACTGGGCGGACTTGCCGATCGTGCCACCGAAGAGCAGCAACGCGGCGGCGGTCACGAGAGCGACGTTCGTGCTGGTGTGGGCGGCCGCTCCCACGATCTGGATGTTGGACGTCGTCATCCCGGTCAGGAAGATGCACGCGAAGATCCCGAACATGAACGGCACATCGCCGACCCGGGTCGTCAAGAACGCCTTGATCGCGGCCGACGAGTTGGCGTGGTCCTCGTACCAGTGCCCGATCAGCAGGTAGGAACAGACGCCCATGATCTCCCAGCCGACCAGCAGCTGGAACAGGTTGGAGGCCAAAACGACGACAAGCATCGCGCCGGTGAAGAGCGACAGGACCGTGTAGAACCACGTGTATCGCTTGTCGCCGTGCATGTAGCCGATCGAGTAGATGTGCACCATCAACGAGATCGACGTGACGACGAGGAGCATCACCGCCGTCAGCCCGTCGACGTAGAACCCCAGCTGCATGTGCAGCGGTCCGATCTGGAACCACTCGATGTTGTGCTCGTAGTTCGCGCCGTTCTGCGCGAAGCTCGCGAGGATGCCCAGCGCGAAGACGAGGCCGGCCCCGATCGCGACGAGCCCGTAGACCGGGCCTTTGCCGGGGGTCCGCCGGCCGAAGAACAACGTGAGCGCCGCCGAGACGAATGCAAACAGGGGGATCAAGAACGCGTGCTCGACGAACCAGTTCGGGGCGGCCTTCGCCACCTCGGTGGCGGCCTCGCCCCCCTCGCTCGCCAGGAACCCGATCAGCCCTACCACTTGAGGAGATCCACCTCGTCGACGTTGATGGACGCGCGATTGCGGAACAGCAGGATCACGATCGCCAGACCGATCCCGACCTCGGCGGCCGCCACCGCGATCACGAAGAGCGCGAAGACCTGGCCCGTGACATCTCGGAGCGAGGCGGAGAAGGCGATCAGGTTCAGGTTGACCGCGTTCAGCATCAGCTCGATCGCCATCAGGACCATGACGGCGTTGCGGCGAGCGAGGACGCCGTACACCCCGCACGAGAACAGGAACGCCGAGAACACGAGGATCATCGGGAGCCGGATCATGCGGGGCCCTCGTCGCGGCGCGCCAGCACGATCGCGCCGATCAGCGCGGCGAGCAACAGGAACGACACGACCTCGAACGGCAAGACGTAGTCGCGGAACAGAACCTCGCCAACGGCGGCGGTCGACCCGAGGGCAGGGTCCGACGCCGCCGTCGTACCGATCGGCCAGACCCGCAGCATCAGACTGGCCAGACCGACGAAGATGAGCAGTGCGACGCCGAGTCCCACCCACCGGCTGGCCGTCTTGTGGTCGAGGGTGTCTTTCCCGATCGGCGCCTTCGTCAGCATCAAACCGAAGAGGAACAAGATCACGATCGCACCGACGTAGATCAGGATCTGCGTCCACCCGACGAACTCGGCCCCGACCAACAGAAACGTGACGCCGACCGAGGCCAGCGCCACGACGAGATAGAGCGCCGCGTGCACCACGTTGCGCGCCGTCACGACGGCGACGGCCGCCAGCGACCCGACCACCGCGACCACCGCGAACGCGTACTCCTGCGCGGTCACGACGCCGCCTCCTCGGGCTCCGTTGCCCCCTCCTCGAGTGGGGGCGGCGGCTTCACGGTGTAGGTCCATTCCTCGAGACGCTCGCGCTCGTGCACCATCTCGGTGATGTCGTACTCGGCGTATTCGAACTCCGGGCTCCAGAAGAGCGCGTCGAACGGGCACACCTCCACGCAGATGCCGCAGTACATGCACAGGGCGAAGTCGATCGCGAACCGGTCCAGGATCTTCGCGCTCCGAGCGCGACCGCCACCCGCAGGTTCGTGCGATTCCTTGTGGGCGTCGATGTAGATGCACCAATCGGGGCACTCGCGCGAGCACTTGTAGCAGACCGTGCAGTTCGCTTCCTTCAGCGCGATCACGCCGCGGCTCCGCGCCGGCAGGTCGGGCTTCACATGCGGGTACTGCACGGTGACGGCTCGCTTCGTCATCGTGCGGAGCGTGACCGCCAGGCCCTGCAGCAGGCCCAGCCCGATCCCTTGCTCCTTCTGCGGCTTCATCGTGTCTGCCATCAGGCGGTCGCCACCTTCACGAACGCCACCCCGAGGATCCACAGCAACGTGATGGGCACAAGCTTGATCCACGCGAACCGCTGGAGCTGATCCTCACGCAACCGCGGGAAGGTCGCGCGCAGCCACACGATCACGAACGACAAGGCGAAGATCTTGCCGAACATCCACATCCACCCTGGGATGAACGGGAGGCCCGGCAGCGGCAGATAGCCCCCGAGGAACAGCGTCGCAGCCACCGCCGACATCACGACGATGCCGCCGTACTCCGACAGCAGGAAGAAGGCGAACTTGAGCCCCGTGTACTCGGTGTACGCGCCGAAGATGATCTCGGAATCGGCCACGGGCATGTCGAACGGCGGCCGCGTGAGTTCGGCGACCGACGCCATCATGAACACGATGAACAGCGGGAACAGCGGGATCACGTACCAGCCGCCCCGTTGTGCCTCGATGATGCCGATCATCGAGACCGAGCTGGCGAGCATCACGACGCCCGCCGCAGCGAGCACGAGTGGCAGCTCGTACGCGATCAGCTGGGCGGCGGCGCGGAGCGCCCCCATCAGCGAGAACTTGTTCGCTGATGACCAGCCGGCCATCAGCACGCCGAGCACCCCGATCGAGCTCATCGCGAGCACGAAGAAGATGCCGATGTCGAGATCGAGCGCGTACAGGGTTTGGCCGAACGGGATCACGGTGAGCACGATCAGGTACGGCACGAGCGCCACCCCCGGAGCGATCGAGAACACCGTCCGATCGGCGGCCTCGGGGACCACGTCCTCCTTCTGGATGAACTTCGCCCCGTCAGCCATGAGCTGCGCCCAGCCGTGGAAGGCACCCGCTTCCATCGGGCCAAGGCGTGCCTGCATGTGGGCGAGCACCTTGTGCTCCATGTAACCGACCGCCAGCGGCACGATCAGGAAGATCATCATCACGACGAGAGCCTTCACGACCAGCGGCAACCAGTACCCCGAGAAGGTGCTGTCGATGATGGATGAGTCGGCAAGCAGGCTCACTC
The DNA here is from genome assembly GCA_963746995.1 of uncultured Actinomycetes bacterium. Lineage (GTDB taxonomy): Bacteria > Actinomycetota > UBA4738 > UBA4738 > HRBIN12 > AC-51. The sequence goes on along the minus strand of CAVVDF010000002.1, from coordinate 85,443 downwards.
GTCTTCGTCCTCCTCACCCTCGACGGCGCCCGGCCACGGCTTGACCTCACGCGATAGCAGCGGGAAGTCCTTGCGCAACGGGTGGCCCTCGAACGGCTCGGAGAGCAGCAGCTTGACGGGGCGGGGGTGGCCTTCGACCCGGATGCCGAACATCTCCATCATCTCCCGCTCGTGCCAGTCGCACGTCGGGTAGAGATCGGAGATCGTCGGCACGGTTGGATCCTCGCGCGACACGCGCGTCTTCACCCGCACGCCGTGGTGGTGGGTGGTCGAGACGAGGTGGGTGACGACCTCGAAGCCCGCATCGGCGCCGAGATCGACGCCGGCCGTGAAGTCGCAGTAGTCGCAGCCGAACTCGGGCTCGTCGCGGCAGAACCGCACCGTGTCGTGGTAGCGGTCGGTCTGCACGACGGCGACAGTGTGGCCGAACGCGTCGGACACCTCGACGTCCTCGCCGAAGCGGGCGCGCAGCCGCGAGCCGAGTTCCTCAGGAGACAGCCGAGGTCCCACTACCGAACTTCTCCTGGATGTCTTCGTGCTTGATCTTCTCTTGGAGTTGCACGATCCCGTGCAGGAGCGCCTCCGGCCGCGGCGGGCAGCCGGGCACGAAGACGTCGACGGGGATGATCTGATCGACGCCCTTCGTGACCGCGTAGCTGTCCCAGTACGGCCCCCCGCAGTTCGCGCACGAGCCGAACGAGATGACGTACTTCGGGTCGGGCATCTGGTCGTACAGACGCTTGATCACGGGGGCCATCTTGTCGGTGAGCGTGCCGGCCACGAGCAGCAGATCGGCCTGGCGCGGCCCGTGGGCGAACGGGATCACACCGAGCCGGATGAAGTCGTTCTTGGCGGCTGACGCCGAGATGAACTCGATCGAGCAACAGGCGAGCCCGAAGTTGAACACCCACAGGCTGTAGCGGCGCCCCCAGTTGAGGATGAACTTGACGGGTTTGACCTTGGGCAGGGAGGTCTTCTCGGTGATCAGACCCACCGCAGGACCCCCTTGCGCCAGGCATACAGGAGCCCGACCGCCAAGATGCCGATGAACAGCGTCATCTCGACCACCCCCGCGTACCCGAGGCTGCCGAAGACGCGCGCCCAGGGGAACAGGAAGACCGATTCCACGTCGAAGATCACGAACAGGAACCCGTAAACGTAGTAGCGGATCTGGCTCTGCGACCAGCCGTCGCCGACCGGATCGATGCCGCACTCGTACGTCAGCATCTTCTCGTGGCTGGGCCGACTGGGGGCGATCAGATGAGCGGCCCAGAAGGCGACGATGACCAAGAGCGCTCCTGCGAGCGCCACCGCCAACACGACTCCGTACGATCCGAGATAGGTCACGACGTGTCTGCGCCTTCCCCAGCGCGGCCGTATCCTAACAGCGCGCTCGACCCGCCTGTCCCAAGGCCATAACCGGCCTCATCGCCCTGCGGCCGAAGCCACATCGGGTCCCGGGTCGGCCCCGCAACGCACCGCCAAGAACCGCGTCAACTGAACCAGCGCGTGGCGCGCGGGACCGTCCGGGAGCTGGTGCGCGAGGCCCACCGCGCGCGCAACCTCGGCGCTCACCTGCGCCTGCGCGTGCTCGATCGAGCCGGCCGTGCGCACGATCTCGAGCGCCCGGTCCAGCAGCTCGCCGTCCGGGACTCCGGTGGTCAGGATCCGGCGCAACTCATCGCGGTTATCACTGTGCCGCAAGGCATGCAGCACCGGCACGGTGTAGACGCCCTCCCGGATGTCGGTGCCGGGCTCCTTGCCGAGCTCGAGTTGCGAGGACGTGATGTCCATGATGTCGTCCGAGAGCTGGAACGCCATTCCGATCGATCCCCCGAAGGCCTCCAGGATCTCGAGGCGCTCCGCGCTCGCGTCCGACAGGAGGCCGCCGAGGCGGCATGAGGTGGCGATCAGCACGCCCGTCTTCCGCCGGATGATGTCGAGGTGCTCCTCCTCGGTCTTGTCGACCTTGCGCGCCGTCGAGACGTCGCGGATCTGCCCGTCGCACAGCACCGCGATCGTCTGCGCGAGCAGCCGGCAGACCTCGGGGCCGAGATCGGCGGAGATCTCCGAGGCACGCGCGAACAGGAAGTCGCCGGACAAGATCGCGATGTTGTTGTCCCAGCGCGCGTTGACCGACGCCACGCCGTGGCGCGACTCGGCCTCGTCCATCACGTCGTCGTGGTACAGGGTGGCGACGTGGGTGAGCTCGATCGCGGCGGCGCCGGGGATCAGGCGCGGATCGGCCGGGTCGCCGAAGTAGCCCGCAACCAGCACCAGCATCGGCCGGAAGCGCTTCCCCCCGGCCGCCAGCAGGTATTTCGCCGACTGCGACAGCAGGTCCGACTCGGCGCGGACGGCCTTGTCGAGCGCGTCCTCGACCGCGTCGAGGCGCGCCCTGATGTCGGCCTCCAGAGCCGCATCGGGGGCTTCCAGTCCGGGGATCACACGACGCATCTGCTCACCACCTCAGGATCGACGCTTGTTCGATGATGCCGGTCACGAGCCTTGGGAACACGCCGAGCACGACGACCGCGACCGCCAAGACGACGCCCGCCACCCTCGGTGCGAGCGCCGCGTCGTCGACCACCACGCCGCGCGCCGGCCGGAAGTACATCCGAACGATCAATCGCAGGTACGCATACGCCGCGACCACGCTGGCGAGCACGCAAACGACCGCGAGCGGCCAGTTTCCCGCCGAGATCGCCGCCGCGAAGACGGTTGCCTTCGCGATGAAGCCGACGGTCGGCGGGATACCCGCGAGCGACAGGAGGAATACCGTCATCAGCGCGGCGAGCCCGGGGCTCCTGGTGGCGAGACCGTCGTAGTTGTCGAACGACGACGGCTCGGCGGTCTTGGCTGCGACCAGCATCGATACGCCGAACGCGCCGACCGTCATCACGGAGTAGGCCACGAGGTAGAACATCGCCGCCCGCATCCCCGTCGCGTTCGCGGCCGTCAGCCCGGCCAGGATGAACCCCGCATGCGCAACGCTCGAGTAGGCCAGCATCCGCTTCACGTCGCGCTGCACGATCGCGAGGCCGGCGCCGACGAGCACCGACAGCACCGCCAGACCGTAGACGATCGGGGTCCAATCCCAGGTCAGCGGCTGCAACGCCACGTCGAAGACCCGCATCAGCGCGAAGAAGGCAGCGACCTTCGTCGCGGCGCTCATGAAGGCGACCACCGGGGTGGGCGCGCCCTGGTACACGTCGGGCGTCCACATGTGGAACGGCGCCGCCGAGATCTTGAACCCGAACCCGATCGCGAGCAGGCCCATCGCTGCGAGCGCGAGCGCCTGCGACCCCGTCTGCCCCGCGAGCGCGCTGACGAGCCCCACGATCTTCGTGGTGTCCGCCGCCCCGTAGGCCATCGCGACCCCGTACAGGAAGAACGCGGAGCTGAAGGCGCCCAACAGGAAATACTTCACCGCCGCCTCGTGGCTCCGTCGGCCGCCGAGCCCTGTCAGCACGTACAACGCGAGCGACAAGATCTCGAGCGCCAGGAACACGAGGATCAGATCGTTCGCGGCGGCGAGCAGGATCATCCCGCCGGTCGCGAAGAGCACGAGCGGGTAGAACTCGCCGCGGGCCTGCTCGGCGTCGGCCGCGCTTTCGTTCGTGTAGAGGATGCAGCCGAACGCCGCGACGAGCACGAGGATCACCGTCGCGAGCACCGCGAAACGGTCGGCCGCCACCGTGTCGCCGAGCACGAGTGGCGCCCCGGTCCAGTCCCACAGCTGGATCGCGGCGACCAGTGCGCCTGCTAGGCCGACGAGCGCGATCGGGAGGTGCACCGTGCGTCGACTCCTGCGCGCGAACGCCTCGTACAGCAGCCCGACGATCGCGGCGGTCCAGACGATCAGCTCGGGGAGCACCGGCTTGAACTCGAGCGCCGGCGTCGCGATCGGACCGAACGGATCCGTTGCCTGTGCGACCAGCGGTGCGATCACGGCCCGCTCCGCTGGTCGGCGGCCTCGACACCGGCGACGACCGTTGTCTCGTGATCGGGCTGGACGTGCTCGATCACCCGTCTCGTCGCGGGATCGATCGCCGACGTCATGAGCTTCGGGAAGATCCCGAACACGAGGAGCAGCGCGAGTACCGGTGCAAGCACGAGGACCTCGCGTGTCGTGACGTCGCGCAGGCCGCGGTGCTCCTCCCGGATCGGACCGAGCGCGACCCGCTGGTAGGACCACAGCAGATAGATCGCACCCAGCACGACCGCGATCACCGCGACGACGCCGAGCCAGTGGCTCACGGCGAACGTCCCGATGATCACGAGGAACTCGCCGACGAAGCTGTTGAGCCCGGGGAGTCCCGCTGAGGCGAAGACCGCGAACAAGAACGACCCGAGCAGCCACGGCATGACGCTCCACAGGCCGCCCATCTGATCGAGCTGACGGGTGTGGGTGCGCTCGTACACCATCCCGACGAGCAGGAACAGGGCGCCGGTCGCGAGCCCGTGGTTCACCATCTGCAGGACACCGCCGCTCACCGCCTGCTCGGTGAACGCGAACAGCCCCAGGACGACGAACCCTAGGTGGGACACGCTGGAGTAGGCGACCAGCCGCTTGACGTCACGCTGGGTGATCGCGCAGATCGCGCCGTAGATGATCCCGATCACCGCGAGCACCGAGACCGCCATCGCGAAGTGCTTCGACGCCTCGGGGAACAGGGACATGTTGAACCGGATCAGGCCGTAGGCCCCGACCTTCAGCAACACGCCGGCCAGCAGGACCGAACCCGCCGTCGGCGCCTCCGTATGTGCATCGGGCAACCAGGTGTGCAGTGGGAACAGCGGCACTTTCACCGCGAACGCGATGAAGAATCCGAGGAAGAGCCATCGCGCCGTTTCCACCGGCATCGTCGCGGCGACGTCCATCAGGGTTCGCACGTCGAACGTGCCGCCGGTCGCCCCGCCGGCCTTCGCGTACAAGAACAAGATCGCGACGAGCAGGAAGGCCGAGCCAGCCATCGTGTACAGGAAGAACTTCAGGGCGGCATAGACACGACGCTCGCCGCCCCACCCACCGATCAGCAGGTACATCGGGACCAGGAGTGCCTCGAAGAAGATGAAGAACACGATCAGGTCCAAGGCGAGGAACGTGCCGAGCACCGCGGTCTCGAGGGTCAGCATCGCGAGCATGTATCGGCGCACCTCGGTGGTGACGGTCCACGACGCGAGCACCGAGATGGGGAACAGGAAGGTGGTCAGCAGCACCAACCACAGGCTGATGCCGTCGACCCCCACCAGGTACTGCAGCCCGATCGACGGCACCCACGACGCCTGCTCGACGAGCTGGAACCCCGGGTCCGCCTGGACGAAGCGGCCGAGCATCGCCAGTGAGACCGCGAAGGTCGCGAGCGTCGTGATGAGCGCGATCCAGCGGACCCCGTTGTCGCTCGCATGCCGGCCGGCGAGCAGCAGTCCGACCACGCCGAGCAGCGGCAGGAAGATCACGACGCTGAGCAGGTGCTCGGTCACGATCGCACCCCGATGAACCCGAGCACCAGCACGCCGCCGAACAGGAACACGAGCGCGTAGGTTCGGACGAACCCCGTCTGCACCAAACGCCCTCCGGTCGCGGCTCGCTTGACGAGGCCGCCGATCCCGTTCACGGCGCCGTCGATCACCTTCGTGTCGAAGACGTCGCCGACCATGCGCGCGAACGCCTTCGCGGGCTGGATCACCACGCGATCGTAGGCGCGGTCCCAGTACCACCCGGCCCGCGCCGCGCTGCCCCATGGCTCCATCCGCTCCCGGACGACCGCCGGGTCGACGCGTCCGGACCCGTAGATCCACCAGGTGATCGCCAGCGCGAGGACCGACACCGCCACGGCGATCCCCGCGAGTTGCACGAACGTCAGGCCGCTCCCTCGTTCAGGACCCCGACGATCGGGTCGAGGTACTCGGCCAGCTTGCCGTCGGGCGAGAGCTCCAGCACGCCGGCGAACGCGACCCCGGCCCCCAGCACGACCAGCGGGATCCACAACAGCGGCGAGGATTCGTGGGCGTGCTCGGCGGCCTCGGATCGCGGCCGGCCGAAGAACGTCATGATCAGCATCCGACCGATGTAGAAGGCCGTGAGGAACGCCGCCATCGTGCCGAGGAGATACACGGCGGTGCGCCCGGAATGCTGCGCCACCTCAAGCAGTGCATCCTTCGCGAAGAACCCCGCCAGCGGTGGGATCCCGGCCTGGGCGAGGCCGCCGATCATGAAGGTCACGAACGTGATCGGCATGAGCTTCCGGAGCCCACCCATCTGCCGCATGTCCTGTTCCTCGTGCATCCCGTGGATCACGGAGCCCGCCCCGAGGAACATCAGCGCCTTGTAGAACGCGTGTGCAACCAGGAAGAACAACGCAACCGCGTACGCCCGCATGCCGACTGCGATGAACATGTACCCGAGCTGGCTGATCGTCGAATACGCGAGCACGCGTTTGATGTCGAACTGCGCGATCGCGCACGTGGCGGCATAGATCGCCGTCGCCAACCCGATCACGAGGACCACCGTGAGCGCGGTGCCCGAGACCTCGAAGAGCACGTGCGACCGGATCACGAGATACACGCCCGCGGTGACCATCGTCGCTGCGTGGATCAAGGCCGAGACGGGGGTCGGGCCCGCCATCGCGTCGGGCAACCAGACTTGCAGCGGGATCTGCGCCGACTTCCCGATCGCGCCCGCGAAGAGCAGCAGGGCGACCAGCGTCGCGGCATCCTTCGTCAGCACGGTCGCAGCGGTGCCGAAGATCGGTTCGAAGTCGAGCGTGCCGAACTTGAAGACCAGCATCGCCAATCCGATCAGCATCAGGGTGTCGCCGATGCGGGTCGTGATGAACGCCTTCTTGGCGGCCTCCGCGTTCGCGGCCTGCTCGTACCAGAACCCGATCAGCAGGAACGAGCAGAGCCCCACGCCCTCCCAACCGAGATACAGCACCAGATAGTTGGCACCGAGGACCAGCATCAGCATGAAGAAGACAAAGAGGTTCAAGAAGGCGAAGTACCGGCCGCGGCGCGGATCCTCGCGCATGTAGCCGATCGAGTACAGGTGGATCAGCGCCCCGATCCCAGTGACGATCAGGATCATCGTCGCCGACAGTGTGTCGAGCCGCAGATCTGCGCCGACCCGGAACCCGCCCACCGAGATCCAGTCGAACAGATGCTGCAGGTATAGGCGCTCCTCGGCGGGCAGCCCGAGGAGCTCGCGGACGGTGGCGACTGCGATCACGAAGGACGCGAACACCGCCAGCGTCGCGAGGATCCCGGCCCATCTGCCGAGACGCTTGCCGACGAACAGGTTGAGCATCGCCACGGCGAGCGGGATCGCCGGGATCAGCCAGAGCACGGGCAGCGCGCCGGTCCCGGCGGCCTCCGACACGGGTGCCAACCCGGTCACCATCGCAACTCCCTGGCGTCGTCCACGTCGACGCTGCGCCGACGCCGGAAGATCGACACGATGATCGCGAGACCGACCACGACCTCGGCCGCGGCGACCACCATCGAGAAGAACGCGAGCACCTGCCCCGTCAGGTTGCCGTGCAGCCGGGCGAACGCGACAAGGGTCAGGTTGACCGCGTTCAGCTGGAGCTCGACGGACATGAAGATGCGCAGCGCGTTGCGGTTCACGAGGACGCCGACGGTGCCGATCGAAAACAAGGTCGCGGCCAGGAGGAGGAAGTACGCGACCGGCGTTCTCACGGCGCCACCTCGGCGTGCGCCTCGATCTCCGCCTGCGTCACCGAGCGCGCCTTCCGCTGGGCGAGCACCATCGCGGCGATGGCGGCGACGATCAGCAGGATCGACGTCACCTCGAACGGGAAGAAGTAGTCGCGGAACAGCACCTCCGCGACGGCCTGCGCGTTGCCGGCCGGCTGCACCGCGTCGAACCCGTCGGGCACATGCGTGGCGTAGCCGACCCCCGCGCGCACCGCCATGCCGATCTCCACGAGGAACGCGACGGCCAGCACCACCGCGAGCGGGCGTTGCAGGAACAACCGCTCGGTCCGCACGTCGGCCCGGTCGACCCCGAGCAGCATGATCACGAACAGGAACAGCACCATGATCGCGCCCGCGTAGACGATGATCTGCACCGCGAACAGGAACGGCGCATCCAGCAGCAGGTACAGCACCGCGATGCACCCGAGGTTCACCACGAGGAACAAGGCGGCGTGCACGACGTTGCGCATCACGAGCATCGCGACCGCCGAGGCGATCGCGAGCGGCGCGAAGATCCAGAAGACCAGGTTGTCCAAGGGCACCTAGATGCCCTCCTTGTCGACCGGGTCGGTGCCGAGCGGGGGTGGAGGCTCGAGCAAACGCTCCTTGGTCCAGATCGCGTCTTCGCGCGAGGTGAACGCCATCTCGTAGTAGCTCGTCAGCGTGAGCGCGCGGGTGGGGCACGCCTCGACGCAGAGACCGCACATGATGCAGCGCAGGTAGTTGATCTGGTAGTCCTTCGCGTGCCGCTCGCCCGGACTCACCGGCGCCGCGGGGTCGTTGTCCTCACCCTCGACCCAGATCGCGTCCGCCGGGCACGCGTACGCACAGAGCTCGCATCCGATGCACTTCTCCAACCCGTCGGGATGTCGATTCAGCAAGTGCCGACCGATGTGGGACCGCTCGGGCGGCGGCACGATCTCCTTCGGGTACTGCTCGGTGTTGTCGGAGCGGAAGGTCTGTTTGAACACCGTGCCCATGCCCTTGGCCACCGCCCACACCGGTGAGCTTCGGCGCTCCTGCTCGCGAGGTTCGTCGCTCACGGCGCCACCTCCGTGCGGTTCGGCTCCAGCAGGGGCTTCACGATCGAGCCGATCAGCCAGATCGCGACGATCAGGCCGACCGCGATGAAGGCCCCGCGCTGCCGCCCGTACCGCTCGGGCAACACGATGATCGCGCCGGTCGCGAGCACCCAGAACAGACCGAACGGGATCAAGTACTTCCAGCCGAAGTTCATCAACCGGTCATAGCGCAGCCTCGGCAGCGTCGCGCGCACGAGCATGAACAGGTACATCACCAGCGTCACCTTGAATAGGAACCAGAAGACACCCCAGGCCCAGAACGGGATCACGCCTTGCCACGGCGCCGGTCCGCGCCAGCCGCCGAGGAACAGCGTCACCGCGATCGAGCTCACCACCACCGCGTTCACGTACTCGCCGAGCTGGAACATCGCGAAGGGTATGCCCGAGTACTCGGTGTGGTAACCAGCGACCAGCTCGGACTCGGCCTCCGCGAGATCGAAGGGCGGGCGGTTCACCTCGGCGAGCGCACAGATCAAGAACACGACGAACGCGGGGAACTGCGGGATCGCGTACCAGACGCGCGCCTGGGCATCGACGATCTCGGAGGTGCGCAGGTGCCCGGAGAACATCAGGAGCGCGACGAGGGCAAGGCCCATCGCGACCTCGTAGCTGATCATCTGTGCGGTCGAGCGCACCCCGCCCAGCAACGGGTAGTTCGAGCCGCTCGACCACCCCGCGAGCACCACCGTGTAGACCGCAACGGACGTCATCGCGAGCGCCCACAGGACGCCGATCGACAGGTCGGCGAGCTGCAGCCCGACGGTCCGACCGAAGATGTGCACCGACGGCCCGAACGGCACGATCGCGAACGCGAGGAACCCTGGGATGATCGCGAACAACGGCGCCAACCTGAACACCCAGGGGTCGGCCTGGGTCGGCCGGATCGCCTCTTTGAAGAAGAGCTTCAGCCCGTCCGCGAGCGACAGCAGCACGCCCCGGGGTCCCGCGCGCATCGGCCCGGTACGCGTCTGCATGTCCGCGACGACCTTGCGCTCCATCCAGATGAAGAGCAGCACCGAGATCACCATGCACAGGAAGACCAGCACGACCTTGCCGACCAGCACGCCGAAGTCGATCCAGGTCACGTCGACGCCTCCTGGGCGACCGGCTCGGCCGCCTCGACGGTCACCGGCGAGATCCAGGCACCCGATAGCAGCGTGTTCGCGGCGAACCCCGGCTGGTTCCAGCCCACGAACACGGTCCCGGGCGCGATGTGCTCGGTGACGCGCACCGGCAAGGCGGCCTCGCCCGCCGCCGTCCGCACGCGCGCGACCACGTCGTCGACGAGGCCGTAGGCCGCGGCGTCGGTCGGGTGTACCTCCAGCACGGCGGGTTCCTGCAGGGCTTCCTTGAGCTCGTCGGCGTCGGCGGACAGCCGGCCCTCGTCGATCAAGAGCGGGTAGGTGCAGAGCACGAGGCCGTCGCGAGCGACGGCCTCGCCCGGCGCGGGCGGCACCTCGGCCGCCTCGCGCGGCGACCACAGACGCGCCATCTCCTCGTGGAGTTCGTCGAGCGTCTCGAACCCCAGATCGCCGCCGGCGGCCGCGGCGAGCCCGGCGAAGATCTCCCAGTCGGGCCGGGCGATCCCGGCGGCCGAGCGCACGGGGTGGACCCGCTGGCTGCGCCCCTCCCAATCGCTGACGTGGCCCTCGCGCTCCAGGAGCGAGGCCGCGGACAGGAACACCGACGCGTACGGTTCCAGATCGCCGAGCTCGAGCCCCTGGACGACGACCGTGCCAACGTTCTGCAGGGCACGGCGGGCGAGCGCCGCGTCGGGGACGTCGCGGAGCGGATCGACGCCGATCAGATAGAGGACGTCGAGCTCGCCGTCCGCGGCGGCCCGAACGATGCCGATCGCGTCGCGGCCAGGAGTGGTGGTCATCACCGGCCCCCAGACGGCCTCGATCTCCGCGCGCTCCTCGGGGTCGTCCAACAGTCGCCCGCCGGGACCCATCGCCGGGTGGACGCCGGCGGCGAGGGCCCCGCGATCGCCCGCGCGACGCGTGACCGCGGCGAAGCGAGCCCCCGTTGCGCGCGCGGCGGCGAGGGCGGCGGCCGCCGCCCCGGGTCGTTCACCGGCAAGCACGATGCCCGCTTCGGCACCCGCGTCCCGCAACGCGGCGAGCGCTGCGTCGACGACCGCGTCGGCGCCGCCGGCGAGCAACCTGCCCTCATCGCCGGGGCGGCACAACACGTGCTCGGCCACGTCGTACAGGCGCGTACGGCGCGGATGCATGACGACGATCCGCGCGCCGCGCGCGGCCGCCTTGCGCAAACGCAGATGCAGGATCGGCACCTCTTGCTCGGCGTCGAGCCCCACCACCACGATCGCGCGGGCACGCTCGATGTCGCGATAGGTCACCGATCGATCGCGATCGATCGCGGCGAGCGCCGCGGCACGGTCGACGGCGAGGTCCTGCGCACTGCGGCGGTGGTCGAGGTCGTTCGTGCCGAGCACCGTGCGCGCCAGCTTCGACAGCGCATACGCGTCCTCGTCGAGCAGCCGGCCGCCGGCGAGGATGCCCACCCTGGCACCACGGCACGCGTCGGCCACCCGTAGCAGCGACTCGCCGAACGACGTCGGTTCGAGTCCTCGGTCGCGGACGAGTGGCGCCGAGATCCGGGTCGGTGCGTCGTCGTGGTGGAACGCGAAGCGGCCCTTGTCGCAGATCCACGCGTCGTTCACCTCGGGCTGTTCGCGAGCCAGGACCCGGACGACCTCGCCGCGCCGCTCGTCGACCCGCACCGCGCATCCCGCGCTGCAGTGGCGGCACACACTGTCGGCGCTCGTCAGGTCGAACGGGCGCGCCACGAACCGATACGGGGTTGCCGTGAGCGCTCCGACGGGACAGATCTGCACGACGTTGCCGCTGAACGGCGACCGCAGGTCCTCGCCCGCCGCGATCGAGACCCGCTCCCCCGCGCCACGTGCGTACAGCTCCAGGAACCGGTCGCCACTGATCTCGTCGCAGAAGCGCGTGCATCGCGCGCACAGCACACACCGCTCGCGGTCCAGCCCGATGAGCGGCGACATCGGCACCGGCTTCGGGAACGTGCGCTTCGCCTCGGTGAATCGGCTCTCCCCGGGCCCGTACGCCAGAGCCTGATCCTGCAAGGGGCACTCGCCGCCGCGGTCGCAGATCGGGCAATCGAGCGGATGGTTCAGCAGGAGGAACTCGAGGTTCGCCACCTGTGCGGCCTTCACGTCCTCGCTGGTGCGCTGCGTCGAGACGACCATCCCCGGCGCGACGGAGACGGTGCACGACGTCGCGAGCTTCGGCTGCCCCTCGACCTGGACGTAGCACTGCCGGCACGCGCCCGCGGGCTCGAGATACGGGTGGTCGCAGAAGCGCGGGATCTGGATCCCGACGAGCTCTGCGGCACGGATGATCAGCGTGCCTTTCGGCACCGTCACCTCGACGCCGTCGATCGTGAGCTGCACCTGGTCGGCGCTCACGACGCAACCTCCACAGCGGGCTCGGGCTCGGCGGCGAGTGGACAGCGACCGAGCCGAACGTGCGCCTCGTACTCCTCGCCGAAGTGCGCGAGCGTCGCGTTGATCACCGAGGCGGTGCCGTCGGCGAGGGCGCAGAACGCCTTGAACAACATGTTGTGGCCGAGGTCCTGCATCAGGGGCACATCGCCGTCACGGCCGTGACCGTCCTCGATCCGTTCGAGCACGCGGGTCGCCCACCAACTGCCCTCACGGCACGGCGTGCACTTGCCGCAGGACTCGTGTGCGTAGAAGGCGACCATGCGCTGGGCGCAATCAACCACGCAGTCGGTCTCGTCCAAGACCATGATCGCCGCTGTCCCGAGCATCGAGCCCGCCGCCGCGAGCGACTCGTAGTCGAGCCCGACGTCGATGTGGTCGGCCGTCAGGATCGGCGTCGACGAACCGCCCGGCGTCCACGCCTTCAACGCTCGACCGTCGAGCATGCCGCCGGCAAGCTCGTCGAGGACCGCCGAGAACGGCGTGCCGAGCTCGATCTCGTAGTTGCCCGGCCGTTCGACCTTGCCGCTGATCGTGAGCATCTTCGTTCCCGGCGACTTCTCGGTGCCGAGCTCGCGGAACCACTCGGTGCCGCGGGTGACGATGTCGGGGACATTCATCAGCGTCTCGACGTTGTTGATCACGGTCGGGCTCGCGTACAACCCTTCAACTGCGGGGAACGGCGGCCGCAGCCGCGGCTGGCCGCGCAGGCCCTCAAGCGAGTTCAGCAGGGCAGTTTCCTCGCCGCAGATGTACGCGCCGGCGCCGCGGTGCAGCACGACGTCGACCCGCGTGCCGGATCCGCAGACGTCGGCGCCCAGGTAGCCGCCCGCATACGCCTCGGCGATCGCCCGCTGCAGCACGATCGACTGCCACAGGTACTCGCCACGGATGTAGACGAACGCCGTCTCGCAGCCGATCGCGAGCGCCGCGATCGCCGTCCCCTCGAGCAACCGATGGGGCTCACGCTCGACGAGCTCGCGGTTGTTGCACGTGCCCGGTTCGGACTCGTCGAAGTTGACGACGACATAGGTGGGCTTGCCGGTGTCGCGCGGCACGAAGCCCCACTTCATCCCCGTCGGGAACCCGGCGCCGCCGCGGCCGCGCAGCCCACTGGCCTTCACGACCTCGACGATGTCGGAGTCGGCCATGCCCAGCGCCTGGCGGAGCCCCGCGTAGCCGCCGGCGGCGACGTACCCGTCGAGCCCGACAACGCTCGGGTCGCTCCAGTTGCGGGTGAGCCGCGGTTCGGCGATCACGTCGCCGGCACCTCCTCGAGCCCCGCGAGCACCCGCGACGCCGCCCTGAAGCTCGGGAACGCCGGACCTCGCGCAGACGCCGGCACGTCGCCGGCGCGCAGCGCGGCGATCAGCTCGCGCATCCGCTCGGGCGTGACGCGATCGTGATTGCACACGTTCACTTGGACCGCCGGCGCGAAGTCGCACACGCCGAGGCACTCCTCTTCGTGCACCGTGAACAGGCCGTCGTCGGATCGCTCCTGTCCGTGGACGACGCCCGCCGCCTCGTGGGCGGCCTCGTACACCGCGGCGGCCCCCCGGAGCTTGCACGCGAGGTTCGTGCAGACGCTCACGACGTGCTCACCGGTCGGCCGCAGCCGGTACATCGAGTAGAACGTGGCGACGGCCTCGACCTCCGCGGTCGTGATGCCGAGGAGTGCCGCCACCTCGCGAAGGGCATCGCGGGAGATCATGCCGTCGAGCGACTGTGCCAGATACAGCAAGGGCATCAGGGCCGACCGCTCGTGCCCGGGGTAGCGAGCGAGGATCGTGCGGGCGTCGTCCAGCACCGGTCCTTCGAATACGGCCATCAGCGGTCCACCCCGCCCATCACCGGGTCGATCGAGGAGACCGCGGCGATGATGTCGGCGATGAGGTACCCCTCGATCACATCGGGCAGCGCCTGCAGATTCACGAACGAGGGATCGCGGATCTTCACGCGGTAGGGCCGGTGCCCACCGTCGGACACCAGGTAGATCCCGAGCTCGCCGCGCGGTGCCTCGACCATGCTGTAGACCTCGCCGGCGGGGACCGCGATGCCCTGGGTCACCATCTTGAAGTGATGGATCAGGGCCTCCATCGACTCCTCCATGATGTGAGCCAGATACACGGGATCGTTGCCGATGCCGTCGGGGCCGACGGACAGCTTGACCTGCCAGCCGATCTTCGGGTCTTCCACCATCACGGGGCCGGGTGTGCGCAGCAGCCGCTCGAGCGCCTGCTCCACGATCTTCAGCGATTCCCGCATCTCGTCGATCCGGACGCGGTAGCGCGCGTACGCGTCGGCCTCGGTCCGCACCGGCACATCGAAGTCGAAGGTCTCGTAGCCGCCGTACGGCATGTCCTTGCGCAGATCCATCGCGACACCCGCCGCCCGGAGGACGGGCCCCGTCACGCCCAGCTCGAGGCACCGCTCGGCCGGGAGCACCGCGACGCCTTCGTTGCGCTCGCGCCAGATCGGGTTGTCGTTCAGGAGCGTCTCGTACTCGTCGATCCGCCCAGGCATCACGTCGAGCAGTTCGCGGAGCGCCCGCGGGCTGTCCTCGTGCAGATCCATGACGACGCCGCCCGGGCGGATGTAGGCGTTGTTCATCCGAAGGCCCGTGATCGCCTCGAAGATCTCCATGATCACCTCGCGCTCGCGCAGGCCGTAGAGCATCACCGAGGAAGCGCCCATCTCGAGGCCCGTGGTCGCCAGCCCCACGAGGTGCGACGTGATGCGGTTCAGCTCGCACACCAGGACGCGGATCAGCTGCGCTCGCTCGGGCACCTCGACGTCCAGGAGTCGCTCGATCCCCAAGCAGTAGGCGAGCTCGTTCGAGAACTGCGCCACATAGTCGGCGCGGGTGACGTAGGTCACGCCCTGTACCCACGTGCGGTACTCGGTGTTCTTCTCGATGCCGGTGTGGAGGTAGCCGATCACCGGCTTGCACCGGATCACGGTCTCGCCGTCGAGCTCCAGCAGCAGTCGCAACACCCCGTGGGTCGAGGGGTGCTGCGGCCCCATGTTGATGATCATGGTCTCCTGGCGGTACTCGCCGGTGACCGGATCGCGGAAGGCGTCGGCGACGTCGCCGGCCGCATCGAACGCGGCCCCCGCCTGGTCGTGGCGCCCCAGGCTCACGCCATCCCCCGCTGATCGATCGGCGGCACGGTGACGCCGTGGAACCATGTCGGCACGCCGCCGAGCGGCTCGTCCTTCCGGAGGGGATGGCCCTGCCAGTCCGCCGGCAACAGGATCCGCTCGAGGTCCGGATGGCCGTCGAAGACGATCCCGTAGAAGTCGTACGTCTCGCGCTCGTGCCAATTCGCGGTCGGGAACAGATCCGTCACCGACGGAACGACCGCGTCGCTCTCGGCGAGTCCCACTTTTACCCGAGCGCGGTGATGCCGGTCGCGCGAGCGAAGTTCGTAGGCGACCCAGAACGCGCGGCGCGCGCTCCGGCCAGTGGGTCGCCGTCACGCGAGGACAGCAAGTCGAGCTCGATGCCGGGTCGTCGACGCAGCCACGCGAGCGCCTCGAGCAGCGCCTCGCGCTCGACGACGACCGTGACCTCGTCGTGCGCGACGACGACATCGGCGTAGCGCTCGCCGACCGCGGCGGCCAGCTCGCTCGGGCTCACCGGAACGGCTCCTCGGTCCGCACCTTCTGCTGCAGCGTGAGGATGCCGTGCATCAGCATCTCGGGCTTCGGCGGGCAGCCCGGCACGTAGACGTCGACCGGCACGATCGTGTCGACCCCCTGCACGATCGCGTAGTTCGTGAACATCCCGCCCGCCGAGGCGCACACGCCCATCGAGATCACCCATTTGCGGCTCGGGCATCTGGTCGTAGATCCGGCGGAGGACCGGGCGCCATCTTCTGCGACACGCGGCCCGACGACGATCATCAGATCGGCCTGGCGCGGGCGAGGCGCGGAACAGCTCCATGCCCCAGCGCGACAGGTCGTAGCTGGCCGGCGCCGGTCGCCATCATCTCGATCGCGCAGCACGCCAGCCCGAAGGTGGCCGGCCACATCGACTGCTTACGCGCCCATCCGATCGCGCGGTCGATCGTGGTCAGCAGGACCCCGCGTTCGACCTCCTCCTCGATCTCTTCGGGCGTGTGCGCCGAGGTGGATCCCCTCGTAGCGCTCAACGGGCATGGGTGACCTCGTTCAGCTCGCGCTCGCGCGCAGCCACGTCCTCCTGCTCGCTCGGCGCGACCTCGTGGTGCGGCCCACTCGAACCCGCCCTTGCGCCAGATGTAGGCGTAGGCGACGAAGCACCAAGCCGATGAACACGGCCATCTCGACAAGCCCGAACACCCCGAGCCGCCGGAACGAGACGGCCCACGGGAACAGGAAGATGGTCTCGATGTCGAAGATGATGAACAGCATCGCGACGATGTAGAACTTGACGCTGAACCGCTCGCCGCGCGGCAGCCGGACCGGATCGTTGCCGCACTCGTACGGCGGAGTACTTGACCGGGTTCGGCTTGTTCGGCCGGAGCATCGACGAAGCCGGCGAGCGAGCCGATCGCGAACACGGCCGCGAGCGCGCCGCCATCACGACGATGGGCAGGTAGTCGCTCAGCATCGGGCCCCCATCCTACGTCAGCATCGTTCAGGCCGCCTTCGCCACCCGCACCGCCAGATCCAGCAACCGGTCCTGGAGGTCGCCGCCGGGGCCGTCGGTCAGGTTCGCCATCGCCCGCATGGCGAACGCCATGATCCGCGGCGGGGCAACAGGTGGTGCGTCGCGCGACCCATGATGGCGGGCTTGCCGATCACCTTCGCGAACTGCCGCCCGATCGCGAAGTAGCCGCCGTACGTGTCGTGCAAGCACCTGCGGGTACTGCATCGCGAGCGCGGGCCGATCCTTCACCAGCGCCTCGTGCACGAGCTCGGCGGCGATCTCGCCCGGTCTCGATCGCGTAGGCGATCCCCTCGCCGTTGAACGGGTTGACCGCGCCGGCAGCGTCGCCGATCAGCAGCATCCCGGGCACGGCGGCGGGCATCCGGTTGAGCCCCATGGGCAGGGGCCCGGACAGCACGCGGCCCTCGGCGGTGTCCTCGCCGATCCCCCACTCGGCGCGGCAGCATCCGCGCGAACGCGTCGAACAGCCGCTGGGCGCGAGACGTCCTGGAAGTTGGCGAAGGTGTTGAGCAACCCGGCCCCGAGGTTGATCCGGCCGCCGGCCATCGGGAAGAGCCAGCCGTAGCCGGGCAGCAGCAGATCGCCGTCCCACAGGTCGAGCCACGACTCGATCCACGGCCCGGGCGTGGCGATCGACCCGGTAGTAGCGCCGCGCGGCGATCCCGAGCGGCTGTGCGCTCGTCGCGCCGGACGCCCGCGCGGTTTCGCCGAACCGGCTTGCGGCGCCGTCGGCGGCGATCACGTACCGCGCCCGGATCGCCGTCGGCTCGGCGTCGCGCTCGCCGCCGGACGGACCGTGGCGCCGCAGACGTACCCGTCGTCGACGATCGGCGCGACGGCCTCCGTCCGCTCGTACAGACGCGCGCCCCGCCTTGACCGCGCGCTCGGCGAGCAGATGGTCGAAGCCCGTCACGCGGCATCACGAGGCCGAACGGCGGGAACGACGTGAGGTCGGGCCACGGCAGTTGGATCGTCGTGTCGCGCGCGTACACGCGCAGCCCGATCACACGCTCGAACCGCGGGTCGTCGATGTCGACACCCATGTTCCATGATCGCCTTGACGCGAGCGCGGCGTGAGCCCGTCCCCACACACCTTCTCGCGTGGGAACGGCGGCCTTCTCCACGAGCGTCACGTCGATCCCGTGCCGCGCGAGGTGATATGCGGCCGCTGAGCCTCCCGGGCCCGCCCCGACGACCAGGACGTCCGTCTCGGTGGTTCGCCTGCACCGCTCCCCCCTCCGCTCTCGCACACGCGGACGACGGAGGCTCGTGAAATGTTTCACAAGCTCAGGGTACCGCGCGGTCCGGGCGTCGGCGCAGGCGCGGCCGCCGGACGTCCCGGCCGTCTGGTAGCGGCGCGGTGGTCCCAC
This sequence comes from uncultured Actinomycetes bacterium, assembly GCA_963746995.1. GTDB lineage: Bacteria > Actinomycetota > UBA4738 > UBA4738 > HRBIN12 > AC-51. The sequence continues at coordinate 67,125 of CAVVDF010000002.1, read as the reverse complement.
GTGGCCACGACCGCGGGAACGATCCGCAGGAACCCCAGCGTCGGGATCGCCCGCGTGAAGCGCTCGAAACCCTCGCCGGCGAGCATCGAACGGTACTTCTCGTGCCAGGCCGACATCGGGGCACGCAGGTCCGGATGCTCGGCCGGCATCAGCTCGGCGACCCCGTCGATCCGGGCGCCCGACAGCTCGAGCCAGTCCCGGCCTCGGTCGATCACCACGCTCACGCGAGGATCGCGCAGCGCGTTCTCCCAGGGTTCGTCCGCCCACCCGGGTCGCGACCCAGATCGCGTCGTCGAGCCACACGAACCACCGGGGCGGCGACGTGCGGGCCACCGTCGGGGCGAACCGTCGCGATGCGGCACGTCGGCACGTCGCGGAACATCCGCCGCACGATCTCGACATCCGTCGGTCACAGGCTTCCCACCAGCTCGGCGAGCTCGCCGAGGGCTCGGGCGGCGGCGGACGGAGCGGCGGGCTCGGCCACCGCGTCCGCCGCCCGCTCCACCAGGCGAGGGCTGCCTCGTCCGGGTGGTCCGCCGGCGCGGCGTCACCGTCGGCGAGGTCGTCGCAGCAGCTGGAACGCCTGCCCGAGCGGCTCGGCCGTACGCGCGCGAGGCCCGCGTCGAGCTCGGGCGACGAACCGGCGAGGGCCGCGCCGATCAGCAGCGGCCACTCCACCGTGTACGCCCCGCCCTTCAGGTCGGGCCGCATCCGTCGCAGGGTCCACGTCGGCGCCGACCAGGTCGAGGTAGGCGCCCGACCGCGAGCTCGCACGCATCCGGTGCAGCGCGCGCGCCCGGCGACGGCCTGCCGGTCGGCGGGGAACCCCGGCCGCGGTGAACAGCTCCTCAGCGAAGGCCGCCGCGAGGTCGCCCGGTGACGATCGCGACTGACGCCCCCACCCGCGGGGCATCCGCGCGACCGCGCGCCGCGGCGCGCTCGGCGGCGTGCCGGTGGACCGCGGCGACACCCGCGCCGGTCCTCGCCCGCGTCGATCACGTCGTCGTGGATCAAGCGCCATCGTGTGCAGAAGTTCGAGCGCGGCCGCCGCCCGCCAGATCGGCTCTCCGGCCTCGCCGCCCGCCGCGCGGAACCCCCAGAAGCAGAAGGCGGGCCGGATCCGCTTGCCGCCCGCGTCGATGATCCGCAGGATCTCGTCGATCGGCTCGGCAGCCTCGGCGGCGATCGGCGGCGGCGTCCGCACGGCGCTCGGCGAGGAAGGTCTCGAGCACGGCGTTCGACGCGCCCGCGACCTCGGTGATCGCGGCGGTCGCGCGGGCGCTCGTCGGGCGCATGCGCGCAAGTATCGCAGCGGTCCGGCGCGAGCCGCGGCCACTATGATGGGCCGCCGAGCACCTATGACCCGACGCGTTCCGCACCGCTCGCGCACGACCACGGTCGTCCTCACCGTGCTCCTGATCGCCGTGGGGCGGCGTCGTACGTGCCACCGGTTCCGGCGACGGGTGCCCGGACTGGCCGCACCTGCTTCGGGTCGTGGATCCCGCCGAGCCAGCTACCACACCCTGATCGAGTACACGCACCGGTTCCTCGCGCTCCTCGCCGGGTGTTCGACGCTCACCCTCGGCGCACCGGCGCGTGGTCCCTGCTTCGGCACGGCGACGTCGACCGGAGCGCGGCGATCGGCTCCGTCGTGCTCTTGCCGCTCTTCCTCGCGCAGGCGGCGATCGGCGGCTGGATCATCGCCTCGGAGCGAGGATCCCGGGGTCGTGACGTCCACTTCGCCGTCGCCTTCCTCGTGCTCGGGCTTGCGGTCGCGATCGCCGTCGATGCCGCTCGACCGGCGTGCCCGGGAACGCTGGGATACGCGCGGCTCACCGCGTGGACGACCGCCGCCACCTACCTGCTGCTGCTGGTCGGGACGTACGTGCGCGCCGAGGGAGCAGGGCTCGCCTTCCGCGAGTGGCCGCTGATGGGCGACACGATCGTCCCGGACCTCTCGCGCTGCCCGGCGGCACGCGCGATGTTCGCGCACCGGCTGCTCGCGATCGTCGTGGTCGCCCTGTTCGTCGTGGTGTCTCGTGCGTGCCCGCACGATGCGGCCGCGGTCGCCGCGGCTCGTGCAGCTCGCCACGGCCGCCGTTGTGCTGCTCGTGGCGCAGATCCTCGTCGGCGGAGCAAACGTCCTCACGCGAGCTCGCGACCTGGGCGCGCGCGGCGCACGTCGGGACTCTCCGCGCTGATCTGGGCCACGGTCGTCGCGCTCGCCGTCGTCGCGCGATCAGCGAGCCGGCGCCGATCGGCCCCGAGTCGACGAGCGGCGAGCTCGACGACGCGCCGCCGTGGCCGACCGGCCTCTCGGCGACACGGTCCGGCCTACGTCGCGCTCACCAAGCCGCGCATCATCGTGCTGCTGCTGATCATCACCGTGCCGGCGATGTTCCTCGCGGCGCGGCACGGTCCCGCCGATCGTGGCTGATCCTCGCCACCCTGGTCGGCGGCACGCTCGCCGCCGGGTCGGCCAACGCGATGAACATGTACCTCGATCGCGATATCGACGAGGTGATGAAGCGCACGCGCCAGCGCCCGCTCCCCAAGCACGCGGATCGAGCCCGAGCGGCGCTCCGATTCGGCTTCGTCGCTGGCCGCCGTCGCGTATGCGCTTCTCGCGATCACGGTGAACGTGCTCGCGGCGGCGCTCGCCCTGTCGGCGATCGCGTTCTACGTCTTCGTCTACACGATGTGGCTGAAGCGCATCGACCGACCAGAACATCGTGATCGGCGGCGCGGCGGGCGCCGTGCCCGTGCTGGTCGGGTGGGCCGCGGTCACCGGCTCGCTCGCGCGTGCCGGCCGATCGTGCTGTTCGCGGTGGTCTTCGTCTGGACGCCGCCGCACTTCTGGGCGCTCGGCGCTGCGGATGCGTGACGACTACGCGGCGGCCGGCGTCCCGATGATGCCGGTCGTGCGGGGCGAAGCCGAGACGCGACGCCAGATCTTCCTGTACTCGCTGGTCCTTGTTCGGCGTGACGCTGCTGCTCGTCCCGGTCGCGTCGATGGGCCCGATCTACATCGCGACGGCGGTGGGCCTCGGCGGGCGCGTTCGTCTACCGGTGCTTGCGCTGTGGCGTTCGCCGAGCCGACGACCGCTCCTGGCGCGTGTTCAAGTTCTCGATGCTCTACTTGGCGGGCTGTTCGCGGCCGTCGCGCTCGACGCGCTCGTCTGAGACGCGAGCACCTCGTCGATCGCCTGCGAGCAGCTGCGCCGCCGTCACCGGCACCCGGTCCCGATCGCGTACCGGATCGTGCCCGTCGGGTCGACCACGTACGTGTCGGGCAGCCCGAAGTAGTCGAGGTCGGTCGCGAACTTGCCCGACGGATCGGCGATGCTCGGGTAGGGCACGCCGTAGTGCCGCACCCACTCCGTCGCCGCGGCCGTCTGGTCCATGTGGTTGATCCCGAGGAACCGCACGCCCCGGTCCTCGTAGCGCTTCGCCACGGCGACGAGGTCGGGCTGCTCCTCCGCACAGGACGGCGCACCAGGTCGCCCAGGCGTTGATGACCAGCACGTGCCCGCCGTAGTCGTCGCTGCTGATGCGGCGTACCGTCCAGGTCCATCCCGCTGCATCGCGGGCAGCTGCTCGTCGACCGGGCGCATCGCCGCCCCGGTCGAGTCGTGGCCTCGGGCCGCGCGTGCACGCGAGCGGCGAGCACCGCAAGAGGGACAGCAGGAGACAGCGACGCATCCCACCCACGCTACCGAGCGAGCGACCGAATGAGCGCCGTCAGCCGACCGTGATCGGTGCCGGTCATCGTCGTGATGGATGTCGCAACGGAACGCGTAGGTCCCGGGTTCGAGCGCCGGCACGGCGTAGTCACGCGCTCGCGACCCCCGTCACCACGTCGCCGGTGAACAACGGATCGCTCGATGTACGAGTCGTCCGTACAGATGGCCAAGTCGTGCGGCGTGCCCGCGTCCTCGTTGTCGAACGTGATCGTGCCCGGCTGGCCCGCCGGCAGCGACAGCTCGGTCGGATCGAACGCCAGGCCCTGCGCGACCAGGGTCGACCCCCGCACGGGCGGTGGCGCCGCCGACGTGGCGGCGGTGCGGCGCTCGTGCCGCCGCCGCGATCGGCGGCGGCGATCGGTGCGCCTCCGCCCTGGCCGCCTCCAGGACCCACGTTCACCGTGCCGTTCATGGTCGGGTGGACGTCGCAGCGGAAGAAGTACGTGCCCGGCGGGGATCGCGGGGATCTCGTACTCGACCGTCGCGACGCCGGTGATGATCTCGCCCTGGAACATCGGCTTCGACGCCGACGCGTCGGTGTAGATCGCGACGTTGTGCGCTCACGCCCCCGTCGTTGTTCTGGAAGTGCAGGGTCGTCGGGCGCGTTCGGCGGGAACGTCAGCACGTCCGTGTCGAACGCGACGTTCGACGGCCGGATCGGTGCTCCGCCACCTCGCGCCCGGCGGCGGCCCCCGGCGCCACCGTCAACGTGCCGTTCATCGTGGTGGGGTGGATCTTGCAGTAGAAGTAGTATGTCGCCCTCCGGCAGCGGCGTGCACCGCGTAGTCGAACTCGCTGCGGCCCCGTGACCAGGTCGCCGTCGAACAGCGTCTTGCGCGGCCGGATCCTTCGCCGGATCGGCCGACGCGATCACGACGTTGTGCTGCACGGCCGGGTCCTGGTTGTCGAAGGCGATCGTGAAGGCGGTATCCGCCGGCGCGCTCAAGCGCGTCTCGTCGAACCCGCTCGACGGCCGCGCCCTTGGGCGCGGCGATGCGCGATCGGGACGGCGGTGGGGCCGGTCTCCTCGCCGCCTTGCCCGACCAGCAGCGCGACGCCCGAGAGCAACATCGCGACCCCGACGACCCCGACGACCATCGTGAACACCGACCCGTTCGTCACCCGCTTGCGCGAGGCGAGCGTACGAGACGATCGCCACGATCGCGGCGGCGACCAACAGCGCCGTCGCCGTCGCCACGCGAGGCTCCACGCTGCAGCAGCACGCGCGAGAACGTGAACAGCACGAGGCCGATCCCGAGCGAGCAACCCGACGGGATCGCGACCGGGGCCACAGGCTCCTCGCGGCGCCGGCCCGTCTGGACGGTGCTCGTCGCTCACCGCGGCACCTCCGTGCGCACCTCCGCCTCGACGTCACGCAACGCGAGCGCGTCCCAGCCCTCGCTCCTGCTCCCGACGCGCCCACCGGAAGAAGATCACCGCGATGAAGCCCCACAGGATCAGCCCGCCGACGATCTTCATCAGCAGCCCTGCGATCAGCTGGTCGGTGAGCGCCGAGATGCCCGAGCACCCGCGGGAACGTCTCGTAGATCTGGTACAGCGGCTGATGCCCGAAGGTCAGGAACGACGCCGGGATCGTCGGCGCGAGCGACTGCGCGAACAGGTAGAGCATCTGGCCGGGCGGCGACGATCGGGGGCAGCTCCGGCAGCGGCGAGAACACCGGCCACCACATGATCAGGGCCGACGCGACCAGCAGCAGGATGCAGCGACGAAGTGCAGCGGCTCGGACCGCACCGACGGCTCGACCACCGCCGGCCAATGCGTGAACAGCAGCACGGCGTTCGAGACGCACCAGCGCCACCACCGGCCGGGTGAGCGACCGCCACATCGCGGCGCAGCCCAGTCGGTCCGAAGCACCGCCCGCCACATCCACGCGGGCATGCCCGACGACCAGCAGCGGCGCGGCGACCAGCGTGTAGACCATGTGCTGCACCATGTGCGCCGTGTACCAGGTGCGCTCGGCCAGATCGTGCAGCGGCCAGACCGCGGCCGGCGAACAGCACGCGCCATCCCCGACAGGAACAGCCGCCGGTGGTGCGACGACGTCGCCTCGCCCGTCTCGCGCTCGTGCCGGCGGCCCCAGATCAGATAGACCGCGACGACCGATCCGAGGATCAGCCAGCACGTCGACGTGCGGATGCCAGCGCGGGCACGCTCAGCGTCCCCCACGACCCCGAAGATGAGCAGCACGACCACGTACAGCGTGAACGCGCCGATCGCACCCGAGCGCGAACATCCGCGAGAACCGCCCGTTGTCGAACTTCAGATGCATGAAGCACCGACCACCATCGACGAACTTGATCAGCGTGCACGACGAAGCAGCGCGCCGACCAGCTTCGCGCCCGCGAGCGACGAGTAGCTCAGCCACACCTCGAGGCACGTGAAGCGCGACGAGGATCAGCCCGACCCGGACGTACTCCCTGCGCTCGAGGGGTGGTACTCGCGTGGTGCACGGGCCGGGCAGCGCTGCGGGCGCTCGTCCGTGCTCGCTCGGTCGCCATCCCGCACCTCACTTCTGCGGGCGTCGGGATCAGGTAGACGACCGTGAAGATCACGATCCAGACGATGTCGACGAAGTGCCAGTACAGCCCGACCATCTCGACGGGGAACGCCGGTTCGTCCGAGAGCGAGCCGCGCCACGACATCACCACCAGGATCAGCAGCATCAGGATGCCGACGGTGACGTGGACGCCGTGGAACCCGGTCAGCACGTAGAACGTCGTGCCGAACAGGTTCGTCGTGAGCGACAGGCCCTCGCGGTAGAAGGTCGTGAACTCGAACACCTGGCCGCCGACGAAGGTCAGGCCCAGCATCGCGGTGCCGAGCAGCCACAGCCGCATCCGCGGGATAGTCGCTGTCGAGCGCCGCGTTGTGGGCGAGCACCATCGTCAGCGAGCTCGCGAGCAGGACGAACGACGACACCGACGTGTAGCCGATGTCGAAGACGTCTTCGCGGATACGGCGCCTTGAGGCTCGCGCCCCGGTAGAGGACGTACGCGCGTGATCAGCCCGCCGAAGAGCATGCACTCCGACGCGAGGAACAGCCACATCGCGAGCTTCGTCGACCGGAGCCCGGTCGACGTCTCGTGCTCGGCGTGCACGAGCTCGTTGGTCGCGTCGGCCATCGCTACTCCGCGACCGAGGGCTCGAGCGCCCATCCCATCAGACCCGATCGCGATGACCGCGGCGCCCGCGCCCGACCAGCCACCACGAGTAGAGCACCCCGTAGCGCGAGCAGCGGGAAGCCCGAGCCGAGACGACGAGCGGCCAGAACGAGGGGCTCGGCAGATGGATCGCCGTGGCCGCCCGCCGCCGGGTGCGGCTCGCCGGACGCGCCCGCCGGCACCGGCACGACCGGCCCTCTCGTCCTCGGCGTACTTGCGGTGCCAGAAGTCGTCGAGCGCGTGCACAGTCGGGATCGTCTCGAAGTTGTAGGCGGGCGGCGGGCACGAGGTCGTCCACTCGAGCGTGCGCGCGTCCCACGGGTCCTCGTTGCCGAGCCCCGCGCGGCTTCATCTGCGTCGCGGACCGCGTTGATGATGAACAGCGTCACCGCAGCGCGATCGTGAACGCGCCGACCGTTGCGACCTGGTTCCAGAAGGTGAGGCCGAGCGTCGCCGGGTAGGTGTACTCGCGACGGATCATCCCGCCGAGCCCGAGGATGTGCATCGGCGCGAACGTCAGGTTGAAGCCGATCAGCAGGATCCAGAACTGCACCTTGCCCGACGCGCTCGTTCAACAGCCGTGCCGAACACCTTCGGCCACCAGTAGTACATCGCCGCCGAACAACCCGAAGACCGCGCCGCCGAACAGCACGTAGTGGAAGTGCGCGACGATGTAGTAGGTGTCGGTCTGCTGGTAGTCCGACGGCACGATCGAGTGCGTGACGCCCGACAGCCCGCCGATCACGAACATCGTGACCGCCGCCGACCGCGAACAACATCGGCGTATCGAAATTCGGAGGTCGCCGCCGTACATCGTGCCCATCCAGTTGAAGATCTTCACCCCGGTCGGGACCGCGATGATCGCCGTCGTGATGCCGAACGCGGTGTTCGCCACCGGCCCGAGCCCGGCGGCGAACATGTGGTGCGCCCACACGCCGAACCCGATGAACCCGATCGCGATCCCCGAGAACACGACGAACTGGTAGCCGAAGAGCGGCTTGCGGCTGAACACCGGGCAGGATCTCGCTGATGATGCCGAACGCCGGCAGGATCAGGATGTAGACCTCGGGGTGGCCGAACAACCAGAACATGTGCTGCCACAGGATGCGGTTCGCCGCCGCGCGTCGGATCGAAGAACGCCGTATCCCATCGCCGGTCGAACAGCAGCTGGAACAGCGCCACGGTGATGATCGGCAGCGAGAACACGAGCAGCAGCTGCACGACGAGGCCCATCCACACGAACACCGGCATGCGGAACATCGACATCCCCGGCGCGCGCATGTTGATCACCGTGATCGCGAGGTTGATCGCGCCGATCGTCGAGGCGATGCCGGTGATCAGCAGACCGAGCGCGTAGAACGTCATCGCGATCGCCGGGTCGAGTCGTCGAGTTCGGCGCGTAGCGCGAACCAGCCCCCGTTGGGCGCGCCGCCGAGGAACCAGCTCGAGTTCAGGAACAGCGCACCCAGCAGGAAGATCCAGAACGACAGCGCGTTCAGCCGCGGGAACGCCACATCGCGCGCCCCGATCATCAACGGGATCAGGTAGTTGAAGAACGCGGCCGACATCGGCATCACGAACAGGAAGATCATCGTGAGGCGTGCATCGTGAAGATCTGGTTGTACTGGTCGGCGTTCAGCAGCGTGTTGTCCGGGCCGCGCGAGCTGCGAGCGGATCAGCAGCGCCTCGACAGCCGCCGATGATGAAGAACACGAACGACGAGACGCCGTACAGGATCCCGATCTTCTTGTGGTCCACGGTCGTGAACCAGCTCCAGAGCCCGGTCGTCGCCGTCGGGCGCCGGAGGATCCCCTTCGGATGCCGGTACCGTCACGCTCGCCATCGGTTCGCTCACGCTCCTACGTCAGGGTGTACAGGTAGGCGACGAGCGCATCGATCTGCTCGTCGGTCAGATGGTAGTTGGGCATCTTCGCGCCCATCTTCACGGCGTTCGGGTCGCGTAACCACGCAGACAGCGCGTCGACGTTCGGCGTTCCGTCGGAGTTGAACGTCTCGAAGTCGCAGCCGGCGAAGCACTGGTGCGAGGGCGTCGGCGAACTGCGTCAGGTTCGGCGCCGGCGGTCGCCGCGGCGTCGGTTGCCGCCGACCGCGTGGCACGCGATGCACCGCCGCCCTCGCCGTTGGTCCCCGAGGAACAGATCCATCCCCTGTTTCGCGAGCGGCGTCGGTCGGGGTCGCCGCCGGCTGCTTGTGGCTCGCCACCCACGCCTGCCAGTCGGTCGGATCGAGCGCGAGGATCCGGAACTTCATCAGGCCGTGCTGCAGGCCGCAGAACTCCGCGCATTGCCCGAAGTAGGTGCCCGGCTCCCAGGCCGAGAACACGATGTGGTTGTCCTGGCCTCGAGACCCGGCACGACGTCCTGCTTGCCGAACAAGCGCGGCGCCCAGAACGAGTGGATCACCATGTGATCGGGGTTGCCCTCGTCGTCGTGCGCGCCGCCGCCCTCCGACGCGAGCTGCAGGTTGATCGTCGTATTCGTCGGGATCACCAGCACGTCGGCGACGGTGATCGGACCTCGGTCGCCGTAGTCCACCTGCATGCCCTCGTCCAGGTACTGGAACCCCCACCACCACTGATAGCCCTGCACCTTGATCTGCATCGAGTCCGGCGGGATGCGGTCGAGCTTCCAGATCAGCGAAATAGCCGGCACGATCGACGATCGCCAGCAAGACGGCCGGCACGATCGTCCAGCCGATCTCGAGGCGCGTGTTGCCGTGCAGCTGCTTGGGCATCCGCTCCTTGCCCTTGCGGTGCCGGAACTTGACGGCGAGGTAGACGATCCCGCCCTCGACGAACAGGAAGATCAGCCCCGCGATGGCGAGCGGCACCATCAAGACGTCCTTCTCGGACTGCGCCGTCGGGCCCGGCGGGGTCGAAGGTGTTCTGGGGCAGATCCGAACGGCATGCGGCGAGCAGGAGCGTGGCCAGCAGCAGCCCGCCGACCCACAGCATCTTCTTGCGCACGTTGCCCCTCATCGGTCGATCGCCGCGCCGCGGGGCGCGAACGCGCGTGACTGTACCACCGTCCACGAGGGTGCCGGAAACGTCCCGGACACGTTCCCCCGGATCATGTCGCGTACGTGTGCAGTCCGGCGATCCAGAGGTTCACGGCGTAGTACGTGATGAGCAGCGAGACGAATCCGATGAGGGCGACGACCGCCGCGCGCGTGCCCTTCCACCCCGCGGTCGCGCGCGCGTGCAGGTACCCGGCGAAGATCACCCAGGTGATGAACGACCACGTCTCCTTCGGGTCCCACCCCCAGTAGCGACCCCAGGTCTGCTGGGCCCAGATCGCGCCGCAGATCACGCCGAAGGTCCACACGGGGAACCCGAACCGGATGAAGCGGTACGCGAGCGCGTCCAGTGTGGCCGAGGGCGGCAGACGCGATCCGGCGTCCGCTCGGCTCGGCGTTCCCCGACCGGCTCGTCGGCCGCCCGCGACGTAGTCCGGCGGTGCCGATGGATCCGCGTCGACCGACCCGCCCATGATCGGCGGCGGCTCCTGGGCGCGCGAGCGACGCGAGCGCCGCGCCGCTCCGACCACTGCTTGACGAGGTACACGATCGGTGAACAGGCACCCGATCCCGAGCAGCGACGACGCCACGATCATCGAGGTCACGTGGATCTGCCGCCAATACGAGTTGAGCGCCGGCATCAGTGCCGTCGGTCCGACGTAGAAGAAGGACACCGCCATCGCCATCGTGAGCACGGCGAGGCCATAGACGAACCCGCCGACGGTCCGCACCTTGGCGCGCCACTCCACGATCCACAGGTACCCGAGCACCATCAGGAACGTCAGCAGCGACGAGTACTCGTACATGTTGCCCCAGGGCGTTCGCTCTGGCCGCGAGTCCCCGCGGTCACGATCGACACCGCGTTGGCCACGAGGCCGACGACGCCGACACGGTGGCGGCGGTGTGCATCCCGTCCCGACGGAACGCGAGGTACGCGAACGACACCACCATCGCCGCGATGTAGGCGAACAGCGCCACGTTGAACAGTCTGAGGACAGGCGCGCCAGATCGGCGGTGCTCACGGCGATGTCACCTCCTCGCGGGCGTCGTCGCGGGCGCCTCCCGCGGCCCGCTCGATCGCGTCGACCAGCGCCGCGAACTCTTCGTCGAACCGGTCTTGGCGCTGCAACGCGAACCCTCCCACCTGGAGATCGGTGCCGCCAGCGCTCCCGGGCCGCGCGCGGACCCAGACCTTTCGCCGCGAGACGTACAGCGCGGGCAGCAACCCCAGAACGATGAGGATAGCCGCCGCAAGCACCCAGCCGACGGTCGCGTCGTGGGACACCTGCAGGACGGAGTATTGGCGAAGGGCTGGGAACGCGAGAGTGAGCGAGCCCGGGCCGCCGCCGTCGGGACAGGCGATGCCCGCGAGTTGCTTCGGCAGGTTCTCGTCGAGCCCGCCGACCACGCACCCTCGCCGCACATCGACCGTCCACCCCTGGCCGACACCGCCCGAGGCGGTTTGGTGCATGTAGCGCTCGTCCACGCCCGAGAGCGAGTTGTCGACGATCCGCCCTTCCCACAGCTGATAGCTCAGGAACGGCGCGCTGGCATCGGTCATCGGCTGCGGCACACCGGTCGTCAGCGACCGTACGTATGCCTCGAGGCTGGGGAACAGCTCGAGCACGATCGCCACCTGCGGCCGCAGCGTCGACAGCTTGACGACGCCGGCCCACGGCTGCGCGAGCGGGTTGGCACCCGGAGGCGTCTCCTGGCCCATCACGACCGGCCCGTCGAAGAGCACGCGGCCGCCCTGCTCGATCCTGACCATCGCCGCCCACCCGAACCCGAATTGGTAGATGCGGATCCCGTTGAAGACCACGGGGTGGTTCACGCGCACCGTCGCATCGGCGGTCGCCGAGCCGTCCGCGGTCGACAGGTGCACGTCGGAATGGAAGTCCATCGGGACGCCTGTTTCCCGGAACGCGTCCTGGTAGTCGAGCAGCGTGATCGACGTCCCCGAGAACTCCCCACCGAAGAATCGTCCCGTCCGCACATCACCGTCGTAGTTGAGCCGGGCGTCGGTCCAGGTGGTGCCTTCCACGACGGTCGCATGACCGACGTACCCGGTGCCCTTGCCGACGATCACCGCGGCGAGCAGCAGCAGGAACGCCCAGTGGAACGCCAGGCTGCCGAGTTCGCGCAGCGACCCCTTCTCGGCGGCCACGCCCGTGCCGTCGGGCGCCAGCTCGACACGGAAGCGCTTGCGCCGCAGGGTACGTCGGGCAGCCGCGATCGCCTCCGAGGGCTCGGACTGGACTCGACAGCTCGGCGAACCCGGGGAACGAGTCCAACTCGCGCGCCTGGATCGGGCGGGCCCGGGCCGCACGCCACAACGCGCGCGACCGCGGGAGCAAACAGGCGACCAGCGAGATCACGAGCAACGCGGTGATCAGCGCGAACCACCACGAGCCGAAAACGTCGAACGCGCCGATCGCCCGGAACGCGCCGCCCCAGAAGCGGATGATCGATCTGATACGCCTGCACACGGCGAGGGCTGTTCGGGATCTGCGGCAGCAGCGACCCGACGACCGAGGCCGCGGCGAGCAGCAGGAGCAACACGATCGCTGTCCGCATCGACCGCAACGAGCGCCACACGAGCGCCGTCGAGCGCCGCCACGAGGACGCCGGAGGGCGAGAGCCGTCGGGAGGGGACATCGGCGACCCGATGCTACAGGCGGGCCGAGTCGAGCAGGCTCACAGGCCCGGTGCGTAGCGGGTGAGCGGCGCGATCAACCGCGTGAATCGGCCGGTCGCGATCAGCCACCCCACGACGACCAGGACGCCGCCGGACACCACGGCGATCGCCTCGTAGTGGCGTCGGAGCCACGCAACCGTGCCCGTGAGCCACTGCGCCCCAAGGCCGATCATGAGGAATGGCACGCCCAGCCCCAACGAGTAGCACATCATCAGGAACGCGCCGCGGCCAGCCGATCCCGACGCGGCGATCAGCAGGATCGCCCCGAGCACCGGGCCGATGCACGGCGTCCATCCGGCGGCGAACGCCATCCCCAGCGGGAACGCGCCCACCACGCCAGGCTTGACCCTCCGCAGGAAGGGACGCCGGTCCTCGTACAGCGCGATCGAACCCCGCCCGAGTCCGTAGGCGATCATCAATGCCCCGAGCGCGATCACGATGCCCCCGGCGATCAACTGGCCCACGTGCCCTTTCAGCAGACGGACGACCTCGTGCGCGAACGCCCCGAGCAGGACGAACACGAGGGTGAACCCAGCGATGAACAACAGGATCGGCCACACGTCGGTCCGGCGTTCGGGTTCGTCGACGGCGTGCTCTCCGAGCACGAAGGAGAGGTATCCCGGCACGAGCGGCAGGACGCACGGACTCGCGAACGAGACCAGCCCTGCGAGGAACGCCAACGCCGGGCCCCACCACTGGGACAGTTGACTGCTCGCATCGGCGATCATCGGGCTCCTCGCAGGGTCGGGCGTCGACCAGTGTAGGGAGCTGCGCTGCGCGGGCGGAGAGCCCCACGTGCCCTCACCTGCAGGGGTTGTCTCGCCGCCCCCACGACCGTCATAGTGTGCGCGCCGGACGGCACATCCCCCCGCGTCCGTACGCGGAAGCCGACAAGCGGATTGCTATGATTCGCCCCGCCGAGGAACGGATGAGCGGATGAGCCAGATCGACGTCGCGACCAAGTCACGAACGAAACAGCGCGCGGCCGGCCTGAAGGGCTCGACCGAGGCGTTCCTCAAGGCCTTCGAGTGGACCTGGACGAGCGCCGTGCTGTTCTCGCTCGCGCTCGTCTTCTTCATGCTGATCTCGACCTCGATCATGCCCTCGTTCTGGATGTACTTCGCCGAGCAGAAGATCGGCTGGGCTGGTCCAACCGACGTTGAGGCGTTCCTGCGACAGCCGTTCGGCACGAGTCTCACCGATCCGCTGTCGAGCTACGGCTACATCATGGTGCGTGACGCGATCGCGATGGGGCTCACGACGCTCCCGTTCATCCTGATCATCGTGGTCTCAACCTCGATGCAGAACTGGCGCAAGAAGCTCCGCGGCGGCGACGCCGGCGCGCGCCCGAGCGGTGGGTATCGGTAGCATGCCCTTCACGAAGACCGAGGTCGACATCCACGACGACTACGTCGTCGAGACGGTCGATGCGGCGTGGCTCACCCAAGGCGTCAAGTCGCCGAAGCACTTGATGCTCGACCCGGACAACTGCATCCTGTGCCGCGCGTGCGAGGACGTCTGCCCGTGGAACTGCATCTGGATGATGTCGACCGACATCGTCGAGGAAAGCGGCGAGGAAGCGGTCGCGGCCGAGGTTCGCGGTGCGAACGCCTTGTTCGTCGTGGACGACACGGCGTGCACACGCTGTTCGGTGTGCGTCGAGCGGTGCCCGACCGACACGCTGTACTATGCGCGACTGCCTGAGGGTTCGGGCGGCAAGCGCGCGATGGCAGAGGTCCCGGCGTCGCAGGCCGAGTCGGCCTAGCGACCGGAACGAGGAGACGACCGGAACGTGGCGAAGGTGAAACCGCCGAACCTGCGGGAATCGGAGGTCTGGAAGTCGATCTTCCGGCCGGGCTCGATCTACCGCAAGGGCTACAAGGACACCTCGCGCGACCGAGCGCTCGCCACGATGAACAACGTGCTGTGGCACCTGCACCCCACCAAGGTGAAGCGCCACGGGCTCAAACTGACCTACACGTTCTGCCTCGGTGGGATCTCATTCTTCCTGTTCATCCTGCTGACCATCACCGGGATCTTCCTGATGTTCTTCTACCGGCCGATGGCCGACATCGGTGGCGCGCAGGCCTACACCGATATGCAGATCATCCGCACGTCGGTGTTCTTCGGCGACCTGATGCGCAACTTGCACCGATGGGGCGCGCACCTGATGGTGCTGTCGGTGACACTGCACATGGCGCGCGTGTTCTACACGGGTGCGTACAAGCCCCCACGCGAGTTCAACTGGGTGGTCGGGGTCGTGCTGTTGTTCCTCACACTCGGGCTGTCCTTCACCGGCTACCTACTGCCGTGGGACCAGCTCGCGATCTGGGCGGTCACGGTCGGAACCTCGCTGGCCGGATACTCGCCGTTCATCGCGAAGCAAGCGAACTTCCTGCTGTTGGGCGGGGCGATCGTGTCGCCGAGCACGCTGTTGCGGTGGTACGTGCTGCACGTGATCGCGCTGCCGTTCGTGGCGGTGCTGTTCATCGCGGTGCACTTCTGGCGGATCCGCAAGGACGGCGGCATCTCGGGGCCGCTGTAGGAGCGCGTATGAGCTGGGAAGAAACCAACAAGGACCTCGACACCTACCAGCAGGCGCTCGACGCCGAGAAGGGCGCGGGGACCGATGCTCGGATCGCCGAGGGCCGCGCGCGCTCCAAGGCGGTTCGGGCCTACCGCGCCGCGCACCCGGACGAGGCCGCTGCCCACGCCGCGCAGGCGCGCACCGCCGAGACCACTGCCGCGCCCGCTGCCGCGCCGGTCGCCGACGCCGCGCCGGCCGCCGCCGCTGCCGGTGGCGGGGCCGCTGTCGCCGTCGCCGCCGCACCGATCACCGCCGCACGACGCGAGGCCCCGCTGCCCACCGGCAACCTCCCGACCCCGAAGAAGGGCGCGGCGGACAAGCACCGATTGCTGGCGCTCGTGCCGCCCGAGGGGATCCAGCGCGTCGAGCGCGAGCAGGGCGACCGCGTGCACACGTGGCCGCATCTCCTGCTGGAGGAGTTCATCGCGATGCTGATCCTGTTCGTCGGGATGCTCGTGTTCTCGGCGTTCGTCAACGCGCCGCTGCGGGAGTTGGCGAACCCGAACCTCACGCCGAACCCGTCGAAGGCGCCTTGGTACTTCCTCGGGCTGCAGGAGCTGCTGCGCTACTTCCACCCGATGGTCGCGGGCATCACGATCCCGACCTTCATCTTGGTGGGGCTGGCCGCGATCCCCTACATGGACCGCAACGCGAGCAACAAGCCGGGTGACCGCAAGGTCGCGATCATCCTGTTCACCATGCTGTTCATGTTCGGTGCGGTCCTGACGATCATCGGCTCGTTCTTCCGAGGCCCCGGGTACAACTGGGTGTGGCCGTGGGCGCAGGGGGTGTTCTTCGAGCTGTGAGCGTGCTGGCGATCACGAACGGCACCCTCGCGATCATCATCGCGGTCGTCCTCGCGGATGTGTTCCTCATCTACTTCATCACCGGCTATGCGCGCCGGAACGCCGCCGCGAAGCGCGCGGCCGCGGGCGAGGCGCCGGCCAAGGCGACCAGCGCGATCAGCCGCCGCGACTTCCAGCGCCGAGCGCTCTTGTCGTCGGTCATGCTGTTCGGCGCCGAGTTCGGGCTGGGCACGATCGGGTTCTTGTGGCCGAACCTCAAGGGTGGATTCGGCTCGAAGATCAACGCGGGCCCGCTCGGGGACATCAAGGCGCAGATCGACGAGAACTCCTACGTGTACGTGGGACAGGGCCGGCTGTACGTCGTGCCATGGGACGGCACCCCCGGGACCGGTCAGGCGAACTACCCCGAGGAGGGCGTCACCACCGAGGGCATCATGCCGCTGTACCAGCGGTGCGTGCACCTCGGCTGCCGGGTACCGTTCTGCCAATCCTCGCAATGGTTCGAGTGCCCGTGCCACGGCTCGAAGTACAACCAGGCCGGCGAGTACAAGCTCGGCCCCGCGCCGCGCGGCCTCGACCGTTTCCCGGTCGAGGTGGTCGACGGCAACGTGATCGTCGACACCTCCACGATAAAGCTGGGCCCGCCCCGCGGTACCAACACGACCGATCAGCCCCAAGAGGGGCCCTTCTGCGTGGCGACGGGCTGAGTGGACGGCATGCTGGCTGAGACGAACCTCGCGGGCGCGTCGCTCGTCGTCTTCGGCGCGATCCTGTTCTTCCTGTTCCTCGCGCTGTTCGCCCTGCGGCACCGGTCGAAAGGGCGCAAGCCGGAGGTGCCCGCGACGATGAGCCCGGGCCCGTCCGATCAAGCGCTCGAGACCCCGCAGTTGTTGAAGCTCCAGGGCTGGGGTGTCGTGCTGGTCGCGTTCATGGTCCTTTGGTTCCCGGTGCAGTGGCTGCTCGAGCCCGGACGGAACCTCGGTCAAGAAGAGGCGCTCAAGACCGAGTCGATCGCTCGTGGCGAGAAGGCCGTCCATCCCTTCACCGAGGAGAACCAGCTGGGGGTCGGGTGCGTGCGCTGCCACGGCAACGAGCTGAAGGGCGGCGCCATCAACGCGCTCGACGCGAACGGCAACCCGATCGTCGCCAACCCGCCGAACCTGACCACGATCTGCGGTGGCGCGAAGTACGGACACCCCTCCATCTACAGCGTGGATGACATCTTCCAGGTGATCTCCGAAGGCAGGAACGCGATGCCGTCGTGGAGCATCCGCTACGCCGGCGCACTCGATGATCAGCAGATCAACGACATCGTGTTGTATCTGGTTCAGCTGAGCGAAGAGAACGTCCCCTTCGAGGACAACGTGTGCCTGAACAAGGATGCGGCCGACGCGGCGCTTGCGGCGGCGACGCACCAACCCGAGGGACCCGTAGATGGAAACGCATTCCTGTCTCTCGTTCGCGGTGGACTGCGGCGTCCTGTGGAAGGGCGCGGGCGTCGTGATCGCCGCGTTCATCCTGTTCGTCGGCACCGTGTACATGATCCTGGCGGCCGTCTTCGGTCGCTGGATGGGCTACCTGGTCGTGGCGGTCGCGTTCTTCGGATGGATGACGATCCAGTCGTCGCTGTGGCTGTTCGGGTTCTGGTCCCAGGGGCCGTCCACACCGACCAACCTCGGCCCGCGCGGGCCGGATCCTGCGTGGGTGGTCGACGCGGCGGGGCTGGACCCGGGCGCCGTCCACGACGAGTTCGCCTCCTACCCGAGCGGGGAACTCCCCGAGCCGGATACGTCAGACCCGGCCCAAGCCGCCGACGTCCAGGCAGCCCAGGGAGCGATCCAGACGTACCTCGCCAAACAGTCGAACATCGCTCTCGGCCAGGATCCACTGGCCTTCGATTCGATCCAGCCGACGCAGTTCGTCGTGGACGATCTCCGTCTGACCACCGACGCCGACGGCAACAAGATCGCGGTCGCGCAGGCGCACTTCAGCGGTGGTGGTCCGAGCACCACCGTCACGCTGCACTACGCGAGCGGCCAAGTGTGGCACTACTCGGTGATCTTCCTGTTGGTTTCGCTCGGGCTGTTGATCCTGCACATTCCGCTGCTCGACAGAGCCGAACGCACTCGCAAGGACTTCCTGATCGGCGGCACGGCGCCGCCGTGGTACGGACCCGCATAGCGAAGGAGGGGAACCATGCTGCTCCACCTGATCGCCGAAGGCGTGCCCCTCCTGGATCAAGGGGCCGTGCAGTTCATCCTGCTCACGGTGATGCTGCTGATCGTCGCCTTCTTGATCTGGATCACGATCCCGCGCTGACGTCGCGCGGCCGCTCGTCGGCGCTGCGCTGCTCGTAGTACGCCAGGATCTGCAGCTCCACCGCCAGATCCACCTTGCGCACCGTCACGCCCGCGGGCACCGTCACGACAGCCGGCGCGAAGTTCAGGATCGAGCGAAGCCCTGCGCGCACCATCCGCCCGGCCACGTCCTGGGCCGAGGCCGCAGGCGTCGCGATCACCCCGATCGCGATCCCGTGCTCGCGGACCAACCGGTCCAGCGCGTCAAGCGGCTCCACCTCGAGCCCCTCGATCCGCATCCCGCGCTTCGCCGGGTCGACGTCGACAAGCGCCGCGACGCGGAACCCCCGCTCGGTGAAGCCCCGGTAGTTGGCGAGCGCCTGGCCGAGATTTCCGATGCCGGCGATGACGATCTGCCAGTGCTGCGAGAGCCCGAGCTCCGCCCGGATCTCGTGGATCAGGGACCAGCCGTCGTATCCGACGCCGCGCGTGCCGGACGCGCCCAGGAAGGAGAGGTCCTTGCGTACCATCGCCGAGGTCACACCGGCTGCTTCCGCGAGCGTCTCGGAGGACACCGTCGTCTCGTCGCCATCCACGAGCCCCACGAGGGCCCGCAGATACACCGGGAGCCGGGCCACGGTCGCGTCGGGGATCTGACGGGGGCTGCTCATGCACGGACCGCCGATCGCAGGGCGGCGGCGTCGACCGAGCTCTCGAACAGCTCCTCGCCGTCCACGCTCACCACCGGGATCCGGACACCGTAGTCCCGCACAAGCGCATCGTCGGTCTCGATGTCGACCTCGTCGAAGGCGAAGGGCGTCGACGCTCGCACGCGCTCGATCACGGCGCGCGCGTCGTCGCAGAGGTGACAGCCCGGACGCGAGTACAGGACGACGGTGGCCACGGCTGGCAGGATACGGGGGCGATGCTGGACCCGACCGAGGATCTGGAACTCCACCGCCGGCTGGCAGCGGGCGATCGGTCGGCCTTCGACGAGCTCTACCGCCGGTATGCGGCCCCGGCGTACGGCCTCGCGTACCGGGTCACCGGCCAGCAGATCCTGGCGCAGGACGTCGTCCACGACGCCTTCATGGCGCTCTGGCGCGCCCCCGAAGCCTTCGACCACACCCGCGGCACCTTCCGGACCTTCTTCCTGTCGATGGTGCACCACCGGGGTGTGGACCTCGTGCGGCGGGAGCAACGGATGCGAGCCCGCAACGAGAAGGCGGCGAACCTCGAGCCCGCGGTTGGCGAAGACCCAGCGGACGAGGTTGCCGAAGCCGGCTACCTGGCGGTCCGACGCAAAGAGGTCCGCGAAGCGCTCACCGAGCTTCCCGACGCACAACGACAGGTACTCGAGATGGCGTATTTCGATGGGAAGACCCAAGTGCAGATCGCCGAGGAGTTGCAGATCCCGCTCGGCACCGTGAAGACCCGGACCCTTGCCGCGATGCGCAAGCTGCGCGTCGCCCTGGAGGCGCCCGCGTGATCGCCGACCACGACGCCATCGACGAGCTGCTCGCCGGCTACATCCTGCGCGCGCTGGAGGGTCCCGACGCGCAGGAGGCCGACCGCCTGCTCGCCGAGCACGTCCCGGACTGCGCCACCTGCCGCACGACCCTCACGGACCTCCAGGCCGTGACCGGCGACCTGGCGGTCTCGGTGGCGCCGCTCGCTCCGCCCGAGATGCTCCTGCCACGGCTGACGGGCGAGCTCGAGCCGCGCCGGACACGCCGTCTCGCCGGCTGGAGCCCCGCGCGGCTCGTTGCTGCCGCGGCGGCCGTCGTGGTGCTGGTCGGGATCGCGGGACTGGCGGTCACCTCGGCCGACGGCGAGGGCCAGACGCTCGCGCAGGCGGACCTGGCCCAGATCCGCTCGATCGCCGCGCTGCCCGGCGCCGAGACCACCGACCTCGGCGAGGCGGACGAGGTCACGGCGCCCGACCGCGAGGCGACCTACGTGATGGGCACGGGGGTCGCATCGCCGCCCAGCGGCATGATCTACCGACTGTGGGCCGTGGGGTCCGTCGGGCACGAGCTACCTCGGCGATTTCGCGCCGGTGAATGGCGTCGTGGCGCTCGAGCTCACGCTGGACGAGACCACGGTGCAGCTGCTCGTGACGCTGGAGCCCGCCGATTCCGAGCCCGCGACGCCCGGTCAGCCGGCCTGGCCGGCCGCCTGAACCGCAAGCTCCGGGACGACCACGGGACGTGACGCCCGCAGGAACCCCCAGAACATCAGGCCGATCCCCACGACGAGCGTCGTCACGAATCCCGGCACGACCCCGGCGGCGGCGAAGCCCGCGCCCGCCGCCACCACCGTCGCGCCCACCGCGATCAGCAGGGTGCCGATGAATCGATCCCGCAACTCGGGTCGCCCACGCATCTTCCATGCGGACCACAGAGCGCCGGCAACCAAGATCGCGTACGCGGGGTAGGAGAACACCTGCGGCAGTCGGTGGGCCGACGTGCCGGCGCCGAAGACCTCCTTGCCCGACGGCAACTGTTCGGCCAGCGCTCCTGCATCGAACGACGCCTGCTGCAGCACCGAGAACGTGAACGCCACCGAGAAGATCAGCACGAGCCAGGTCGCCCACACCACCCACCGGCGCTTGAACAACAGCACGATCTCGCCACCGGCGAGGAACGGCACCGTCAGCACGGCTCCGAAAGCCCAGTAGACCGCGTACAGCTGTCGTGACCACCCCGAGGCGACGCCGACCGCTGCGGCGGCCGAGGCGACCGCGAACATCGCCATCGCGATCGCCCACATGAGTTGCGCCTGCCCGCGACGGGCGAGGTATTGGCGAAACACCATGACGGCGAACACGGTCGCGACGACGGCCGCGACGAGAGGGATCAGCCACATGGCGCACAGGATAGTGCCCGTCCGCCCGTGTCGCCGGTGCCTCGCGCTGGGCTAGCCTGGAGCCGATGACCCGTCCGTGCGTCGCCCTCTCGACGGCCGCGTTCTTCGCCCGGCCGCTCGCGCAGACCTTCGCCCTGGCCGCCCGGTGCGGCTACCGCAACGTCGAGGTGATGGTGACGAAGGACCCGGCCAGCCAGGATCCGGCCGAGATGGCGCGTCTCGCCGAGCAGCACGACCTGCGCATCGGCGCCCTGCACGCCCCGGCGCTGCTCCTCACGCGGTCGGTCTGGGGCACCGATCCCGTCGGCAAGATCGACCAGGCCACGCGCGTGGCCCGTGCCGCCGGTGTCCCGCTCGTCGTGATGCACCCGCCCTACCGGTGGCAGCGCTCGTACCGAGCGTGGCTCCACACGTCGCTCGAGAGCGTGGAGGACAGAACGGGCGTGATCGTCGCGATCGAGAACATGTTTCCGCTGCACATCGGGTCGAAGCCGCTGATGCTGCACGCGAACCAGGACATCGATCAGTTGGCAGGGCTGCCGCATCTGGTGCTCGACACGTCGCATGCGGCTGTGGCGCGCCACGACCTCGCGGAGGTGCGGCGGTCGTTCGGCGATCGTTTGCGCCATGTCCATCTCTCCGACAACGCGGGCAAGGGCTGGGACTCCCACTTGCCGCCGGGCGAGGGTGTTTTGGATCTCGATCGGTTCCTTGCGGACCTCGCTGCGAGCGACTACGAAGGGTGCGTGTCGCTCGAGGTCGACCTGCGCAAGCGGCTGGACGACCCGGAGGCGATCGAGGCGTTGCTCGTCGAGATGCGCCTGCACACCGAAGCCGCACTCGGCATCGCGCCCGTATCCTGAGGCGATGCGTCGCGTCACCGCCATCATCCTGGTCATCCTGTTCGTGATCCTGCTGATCGCCACGGTCGCGCAGCTGAATCAGCCCGCGCCGACGACGCCCTTTCCGGGGCCGTCGGGCTCGGCGCAGCTGCCGGCGACCGGTTCGCCCTAGGGCCTTCCGCTGATCTGGGCTTCGGTGTCAACCTGAGGGCTCCCGCAGGACTCGAGGATGTATGGGAAGGCGGACGTGAGCGCGCATCCTGACTTCGACGAGCTGTACCTGGTCGAGTTCGAACCGGTTCGCCGAGCCGTGTTCCTGCTCTGCGGGAACGCACAGCTCGCCGAGGACGCGACGCAGGAAGCGTTCGCCCGAGCGCTCGCGAGATGGCGCCGGCTCCGCGCGCACCCCGTGCCCGGCGGGTGGATCACGACGACGGCGATGAACGTCGCTCGGCGTCAGCTGCGGAAGGCACCGTCGATATCGATCGAGCACCCGATCGCGGATCCCGACGCGGCGGGGGCGCTCGCGCTCCGATCCGCCATCCGCTCGCTCCCCGCGCGTCAGCAGGAGGCCGTCGCGCTCTTCTATCTCTTGGACCTTCCGATCGCCGACGTCGCTGCAGCGATGGCCGTCGACGCGGGCACGGTGAAGACACATCTCGCTCGGGCTCGCGAGGCGCTGTATCGAGCGCTCGAAGAAGAACCCGAGCCGAACCCACATGAGGAGCTCATGCCATGAACGACCTCGATCTTCGATCGGCGCTCCGATCGGCAGCGTCGCCAGGGGCGTCGCCGCCCGACCTCCACGCCGTGCGGCGGCGCGCTCGCGTGCTGCGCACGTGGCGGACGATCGCAGGCGCCGTCGCCGTGCTCGTCGCGATCGGCGCGATCGCGTGGCCGCTGCACGAACTGGGATCCCTCGGAAAGGGGCCGATACCTGGCAACGAGCCGTCACCTGCCGCCATCACGTTCGCCCCGCTCGACGGATGGCACACCGCAACCTCGATCGCGACCGCCGCGCCCTCGATGCCCGCGTCGACCGCGGCCACGATGGCGAACGTGCCGCTGCCGGAAACCTCCGAGGGATATCCGCCGGGGCTGGACAACGCATTCCTCGATGCCCTGCCACCGACCGGTATCGCGATGGTCGCGCAACAACTCCTGTTCACCCGGAACCCCATCCCTCGGGGATCCGACTACCGCCCGGCCACATTGCCACTTGACCTCAGCGATGGCACCCGACTGACGGGGGGGGCCGAGGGTCTCGCGCGGACCGACCTCACCCGCATCTGGTTCTCCGTGCTCGTTGACGGCCGACCCGTCCTCGCACTCGTGTACCTCGGTACGGATCACCCCGATCCCGCAATGCTGCGTCAGGCGCAGCAGGCGCTCGATCAGCTTCGCGTGGCGCCGGCGCCGGCGCCGACCGACGCGATCGATCAGTTCGGCATCGCGATGCCTGTGCCGGTCGGATGGCACGCGCTGCTGTACACGGGCGATCCGACGCTGATGGTGGCGACCATGCCGATCGACACGCTGTACTGGGACTCGACGCGGCGTGCCGCCCTCGGTCCCGACGACACCACCATCGTGCTCGATGAAAGCGATGCCCTGGTCGAGCTGCAGGGGTGGGCGCCGCTCGAGGGGTCCCTATCGATCGGGGACAACGAGCGCTGCGACGGGTGCGAGGTGCTGGACGGCGGGTCGGCACCCGCGTTCGGCCACGTGCTGTACCAGCGCACGTTCACCACAGGCGGTCGCGCCTTCAGCCTGTACGTCGAGTTCGGCGCGACGCCGACTGCCGCGCAGCTCGACGAGGTGAACGCGCTCTTGGCGGGCATCACGATCGAACCGCTCGCCGACCCCACCTACACGCCGGCGCCCGGTGCGACGCGGGTGGGTCCGATCTACGATGGCGAGGACGTTCCGGAGGTCGCCGCCGACGACGCCGCCCGATCACTGAGCGACGCGTACACCCATGTCGAGATGCGAGCGCCGGACGGGTGGACCGGTCAAACGAACCCGGTGTCCGGACTCGAGCAACCCATGTCGGCGCTCGCGGCCGGGTCGTGGAACTTCACGCCCGGCGGCTACTGCGGGCCGATCAATGCGCTGCGCGAGCTCCCGACCGACGGAGCGCTCGTGTGGGTCGATTGGTATCGGGGCGATCCACCGGCAGACCTGCGGTTCACACCGAAGCCGCAGACCATCGACGTCACCGCTGCGCCCACCGATCCGTCACCGTGCTTCGGCGGTGCCAACCCATCCGTCTTCCGGTGGTCGATCGGCGGGCGCGCCTTCGTCGTGCACGTCGCACTGGGGCCTGACGCGACAGCCGAGACGATCGCGCAGGTCGGGGACGCACTTGCGTCGATCGCGGGGCGCTGATCGGCCTCGAACGAAGGCTCAGCCTGCCGCCGTCGCGGGCGCGCGCAGCCACTGCGCGAACCATCGCTCGATGAGCTCTTGCACATGCTCACCTTGGGGCGACGTCAGCAGGTCGGTGCCGTGGGCGTCGCTCGTCACGATCTCCTCGCGGACGGGCTGAGGGCTCTGCGACGCGAGCGTGTCGGCGGCCCCGGCGGCGCCGGACGGATCGCCCAGCCCGGCGATGTACAGCTTGGGCCCGCGATCCGGGTCAGGACGTCGGGACCCGCGGCGAGCCCCGAGAGCGCCGTCGGTGCGGAGAGCGTCGCGATCGCGCCGATGCCGGGATCGTCTGCGGCAACCATCAGCGCCGCGGTGCCGCCCATCGACGCGCCAGCGATCCCGACCTGCTGCACGCCTTCATCACGCAGGCGGCCGACCGCCGCGCGCAGATCCGACCGCCGCCGCGTCGATCTGCTTGTCGCCTTCGAGCACCCGCCGTCGCCACCCGGGCAGTAGCCGCGGAAGTCGAACGTCAAGACCCGGTACCCCTGCAACGCGAGGCGCTCGGCGAACGGGTACCACGAGCGCTGGTCGGCCGGAAGCATGTGCGCGAGCACGACCCCCGCCCGGGCGTCTTCGGGTCCGAAGAGACGTCCGGCGAGCTCGACACCGTCGTCGGTGGTGAACGTGATCGGGGTCGAACCGGCGACGTCGACGCTCGGCGACGATGCGCCGGAGCACGCTGGCGCCAACAGCAGCGTTGCGATCAGGAGAAGGATGACTCGGGCAGGGGCGCCCACGACGGGGCCCCTACTTACCGAGCTTCATCCGCTGGTGCCGGGTGCGCTTCAGAAGCTTCTTGTGCTTCTTCTTGCGCATCTTCTTCCGGCGTTTCTTGACTAACGATGGCACGCGGTTTGGCCTTTCATTCGGTTCCGAAGAGGCTCCGGAGATCCACCCGCTTGGTGCGGTAGGTGTCCTCCAGACGAACGGAGCCCAGTCTAAGGGCTTTGGGCGGCTCTGCCACCGGCGTAGTGAGCCGCAGCCCTTTGTCCTCGGGCACGTACCCGATCAGGCCGAGCCCGATGAACCCACCTCTGCCGTCGGACAGTCCGACCAGCATGCGATCGAGCATCTCAAGGTCGTACAGCGGCGGTAGCGTGGGCACGAACACGGTCGGCTTGATCCGGAAGCGCAACTGCTCCCCCGCCTCGAAGTAGCGGGCCATCGCCTTCTCATGGGCGGTCATGCGCTCCTCGACGCTCGTCAGCACGACGTCGGGGTGCACGGGAGCGCCCATCGTCTCGATCCCGAAGAACCGGTCGACGATGCCGAAGATCGGCTCGAGCTCCTGGCCCCGATGCAGCCCGATCACGAGGTCGGGCTCGAGGACGTCGACCATGTAGTACTTGATGAGCTCGCCGCCGATGCCCGCGATCTCTCCCCCGGTGTCGACGATCAGCAGGTCGGCGCCCTCGGTGCGGGCCCGGTCACGCAGGCGCTGGAGAGCGCCGATCAGCGACACCAGGTCGTCCTGCGGGAAGGTCGATCCGACGAACCCGAGGGCATCGGCGCTCGACAGGGCTTCATGGGTGAGGTCGTCGGCCGACCGGATGTGTTTCATCCCGACCGTGGTCGGCGGGCCGATCGTCTTCTGGGCGACGTCGGCGTCGATATAGGCGACCGAGCGGCCGATCCGGAGCGCGAAGGCCGCGGTCGCGCGTGCGATCGTGGACTTACCGGCGTCCATCCCCCCGAGGAACAACACGGTATGGGCATGACGGGCGGCGCGGTCGACGAGCTGTTCGTGCTCGTTCATGGACAGGTCCTCCAGGTTCACCGGAGGCCCCGCCGGATCGCGTGGCGCGCAAGGGTGAGTTAGATCGCTTCGGTGTACCGGGCGCTCAGGTACTCGTCGACGTCGTCCTCACGGAGTCGATAGCTGCGGCCGACCCGCAGGGCCTTGATCTGGCCCTCCTTGATCAGCCGATAAACGGTCATCCTCGATACGCGCAGGAGGTCAGCGACCTCGTTCACGGTCAACAGCCGGGCTTGGGTGAATCGCGTGCTCATAGTTGTGGCGCGATGGTAGGCGTTCCTGTGTGACGGCGTCTAGCCCCAGAAGGAACCGCGCAGGTCAGGACATCAGGAGGCGCCGAAGGTGAGCGCCAGGAACACCGGCCAGTAGGCGTTCGGGTCGACATGGTCGTCGAAACAAAGCACGTGCTCGGTCCGCCCTTGGGCCTTCGCGACCAGCAGCGCCGGATCGTTCACATCGGCGACCGAGATGGTTTCGACGCCCCACTCGATCGCCGCGCCCGCGAAACCGTGGTCGGCGATCACGAGGTCGGGTGGCTCGGCCTCGAGGATACGCTCCATCGCGTCGGGCCAGTGCGTGTGTCGGGGCTCGCGTGTGTCGGTGAGCATCGCGACGCCCCCCCAATAGACGACCTGCCAATCGTGGTTGAGCTTGCCCTCACGCCACCGCTCGCCGCTGGCGGGCGTCCGCACGTCGGCGCCACGAGCCGATAGCCAGGACGACAGCTCGTGGTAGAGGTACGCCAACCCGACCGGGTGACCGGTGGCGACCACGACTCGCTGCCCTCGCGCGCACGCCTGCCGAAGCCGATCGCCCGCCGACCCGCACGCCTCGAGGATGGCCTCGGCCCGGATCTCGACCGGACCGGTCCTCGCTTCGCGATCGATGGGCGCACCGGCGGCGCGGGCGACCAGATCCAAGATCTCGTCGAGCGTCAGGTCCTTCTGCAGCCCGGTCAGTCCGAACTCCTTGTCCGGGTCGTGATCCAACAGCGACTGGGCGTTCCCGCGGACGTTGTCCAGGGGGTGGGTCGCCCACCCGGCCACGAGGCCAGCCAGGAGCGCCTGCTCGAGCTCGGCGACCGGCACGGCGCGGGGACGCCACGAGCGACGATCCAGGCGAGGCAGACGACGCACGTGCGCTTCGATAACGTCGGAAGTCATACGAGCGTCAGCTTACGAGCGAGGAGACGGCGGTGGACCTGCGCGACACGGTGGTCGTGGTGACCGGTGCCTCCTCAGGCATCGGCGAGGCGACCGCGGTGGCGTTCGCACAGCGGGGTGCACGCGTCGTCCTCGTCGCCCGCCGGGGCGACCGGCTCGAGGCCCTCGCCGACCGGATCGGGCGGGCGGCGGCAGAGCGCTCGCCTGGACCTGCGACGTGACCGACACCCGCGCGGTGAAGAAGTTGCCCGGCATCGTCAAGGAACTGACCGGCCGGCCCGCAGACGTCTTGGTCAACAACGCCGGCGTTCCGGGCGGCGGCGACTTCGTCGAGCTCTCGCACGCACAGATCGACGCGGTGGTCGACGTGAACATGCGGGCGGTGCTCCACGTCACGCGGGCGTTCCTGCCGGGGATGCTCCGGCGGGAGCGGGGGCACATCGTGAACGTGGCGTCCCTCGCCGGCCGGTTCGCGGCGCCGGGCACGGCCATCTATACGGCGACGAAACACGCGGTGGTCGCGTTCAGCGAATCACTCGACTACGACACATCCCCTGTGGGGGTGCATGTGACGGCGGTGAACCCCG
This sequence comes from uncultured Actinomycetes bacterium, assembly GCA_963746995.1. Taxonomy (GTDB): domain Bacteria; phylum Actinomycetota; class UBA4738; order UBA4738; family HRBIN12; genus AC-51. Next base: position 39,126 of record CAVVDF010000002.1, on the reverse strand, counting down.
GACTCGTCGCGACGGAGGGGTTCCCGCAGAAGGGCATCCCGCGGAAGCTCGTGATGGCGCCCGAGCGTGTGGCGGAGGCCATCGTCCACGTCGTTGTGGAGGACATCGCGCCCGAGTATTCGGTGCCGAGGTGGATCGCACCGTTCCAAGCGTTCCGCGTACTGACGCCGTCGCTGTACCGGTGGGGCATGCGCCAGGTGCGTCGGGCGGCCCCCGCCACGAAGGCCAAGCCGTGAGCAGCGCCCCGTCGATCCTCGAGGAGCCCGACGTCCGCGACGAGGTCGAGCCCGATGTGCCGTGGATCGTGATCGTCTGGAACGACCCGATCAACCTGATGTCGTACGTGACGTGGGTGTTCCAGAAGCTGTTCGGCTATCCGCGAGCGAAGGCCGAGAAACTCATGATGGACGTGCATACGAAGGGCAAGGCGGTCGTCGCGAACGGTCCTCGTGAGCGGTGCGAGGCTCACGTGGCGGCCCTGCACAGCTACGGTCTGTGGGCAACGTACCAACGGGATCGGTGAGGATGCGCACGAGGATCAGCTCGGCGAGCGACGGGGGTGTCGACCTGCAGCTGGACGCCGCCCTGCGCGATCTGCTCGCCTCGCTCGCGATGCAGTTGACCGACCTGATCGACGACCCTGCGTCGGCAGACAGCCCTGGGCTCGCGAGGCTCTTCCCGCCTGCGTCGGTGGACGACCCCCTCGAGGCGCTCGGGTTCGAGCAACTGATGGGCGAGGCCCTGCGCGCCGGCAAGCGCGAGTCCGCGGGCATGGTGCGCGCGACCGCCCACGCGACACACCTCAACCCCGAAGAAACGCTCGCGTGGATGCGCTGCTTGAACGACATCCGGCTCGTCCTCGGCACTCGGCTGGACGTCGCGGAAGATACCGACTTCGAGGAGTTGTTCCGCGATCCGCTCACCGAACAGGCGGCCGTGATGTACACGGCGCTGACGGAGCTGGTCGAGATGCTGTCGCTCGCCGCCGACCCCCACTAACGGATCGGCGTCCCCACCTGGTGGATCTTCACCATGTTCGTCGTGGTCTTGCCGGCTGGCGAGGCGGCGGCCATGACCACCACGTCGCCCGCCTGTGCGAGCCCGCGCTCCCGCAACCCTTCGTCCATCAAGGCGATCATGCCGTCGGTGTCGGCAGGTGGCGCCGCGGGCAGGGCCTGCACGCCCCACAGCAGACACGTGGTCCGCTGGACGTCGGCCGTCGGGATGAACGCGTACACGGGAACGGCCGGGCGTTCGGCCGACAGCAGGTGAGCCGTGCGCCCAGTCTCTGTGTAGCACGTGATGGCGATGACGCCGAGGTCGTCCATCGGGATCATCGCGGCGGCATGTGCGACCGCGGCGCCCTCGCTCGCGTGGCGGCTCGCGACGTCGGGCGCGCGGAAGGCCGTCCCCGCCGTCTCGACGTGCCGTGCGATCCTCGTCGCGGCGGCGGCCGCCTCGAACGGGTATTCGCCGACGGCCGTCTCGCCGGACAGCATCACTGCGTCGGCACCGTCGAGCACGGCGTTCGCGACGTCCGTCGCCTCTGCCCGTGTCGGTCGCGAAGCGTGGATCATCGACTCGAGCATCTGGGTCGCGACGATCGACGGCCGGCCGGCAGCTCGCGCCGCGCGAACGAGCTCCTTCTGGATGAGGGGGATCTCCTCCATCGGGAGCTCCACGCCGAGATCACCACGGGCGATCATCAGGGCGTCCGCTTCCGCGAGGATGCCATCGACGTTCTGCACGGCCGGGCGTGTCTCGATCTTGGCCACGATCGGCACGGATCGATCACCCATCGCGGCGCGCAGATCGCGCACGTCCTGCGGCTCGCGCACGAAGGACTGCGCGACGAAGTCGGCCTCGAGCGCCAGGGCGCGCGCGAGCCCGTCGCGATCCCGATCGGTCACGGCAGGCAGCCCCAGACGCTCGGCGGGGACGTTCACGCCCTGCCCGCTGCGAACGACACCGCCCGCCACGCAGCGCGTCTCGACGAGATCGCCTTCGATCGCCGTGACGGTCAGCTCGACCGACCCGTCGGCGAGCAGCACCCGGTCACCGACGATCGAGATCTCTCGCGAGCCCCGGATACGTGGTGGACGTGCCGCGCGCGTCAGCGCCCCCTTCGGGCCGCAACTCGAACCGCTGGCCCGGCCGGATCGTGCACGGGTCGGGGTCGACCCCTCCGAGCCGCACCTTCGGCCCGGGCAGGTCCACAAGCACCGCGAGCGGCACGCCCGCGTCGGCTTCGACCTCTCGCACGATCGCGACCATCCGCTCGTGATCCTCCGGCGCGCCGTGCGAGAAATTCAACCGGAACACCGACCCACCCGCTCGCACGAGCCCTCGGACCATCTTCGGGGTCGCGCTCGCTGGGCCGAGCGTGCAGACGAGCTTCGTACGGGCCATCAGCGCCACAGTATGTCGGCCACAGCGGCGGTCACCCGAGCGGCATCGTCGTCGGCAGCCAGACCGTCGAGGGGCGGCTCGGAGAACGTCGTCGGGACCGGCTCGCCGGCCCGTCGCGACGCCTCGGTGACCCAGGCATCGGGGAGCTGGTCCGCACACGTCACGCCCGCCATCTCTGCGAAGTACAGGGTCCAGGCCCGCGGCACGACGTGCGCCCACCGGTAGCCCCCGCCGCCGGTCGCGACCCATCGGCCGTTCGCGACGTCGTGTGCCAGCAGGTGCAGCGTCGTCGCAGCCTCGCGGTACGCGGCGGTCGTCAAACGGAGCTGCGCGAGCGGATCGGTGTGATGGGTGTCGCATCCCAGCTGTGTCACGAGCACGTCCGGATCGAAATCGGCGACCGCCCGAGGGACGATCGCCGTCAACGCATCGAGCCATGCCTCGTCGCCGGTGCCGGGTGGCAGCGGGATGTTGATCGCCGTGCCCGGGGCGCTCGAACCACCTCGCTCGTGCGTCGCCCCCGTCCCGGGGAAGAACCAGGGCGGCTCGTATTCGTGGATCGAGATCGTCAACACGCGCGGGTCGTCCCAGAAGATCGACTGCACGCCGTCGCCGTGGTGCACGTCGACATCGACGTAGGCAACGCGCTCGGCGCCGTTGGCGAGCAGCCACGCGATCGCGACCGCCGGATCGTCGTAGACGCAGAAACCACTCGCCCGCGCGGGCATCGCGTGGTGCGAGTCCACCCGCCGCGTTGAAGGCGTGCTCCGTCTCGCCCGTCCACACGGAGCCGCGCGGCAGCGATCGAAGCGCCCGCGACGATCGCGCCTGCCTCGTGCATGTCGTGGAAGATCGGGTTGTCACCGGGACCGTAGCCGAACCGGCTCCAGTCCCCGATGTCGCCGTGACCGGCGGCGGTGGTTGCCTCGATGAAGGGCCGGGTGTGCACGCGCTCGAGGTCCTGCATGCTCGCCGGGTCGGCCCCGAGGATCTGGACGCCCGTGGGCACGATCGAGCCCGGTCGCCGCGATCAGATCCCAGGTCAGCAACACCCGGTCGGGCCGGAGCGGATGCTCGGGACCGTGGTCGTAGATCCGCGCGTCGGGCGCGAGGACGAGGCCGACCCGGTCGCTCACGTCGCCGCGCGGATCGCATCGGCGGTGCGTTCCACGAGCAGTCGCAGCGTCGTCGTCGGTCAGGACGAACGGCGGGCCGAGCATCAGCAGGTCGCCGTTCGTGCCGTCGACGTGTCCGGTCGAGGAGTACAGCAGGAGCCCGTTCTCGCGCGCGGCCGTCACCACCGACTCCGTCATCTGCGCCTGCCGCGCGAAGGGCTCCCTCGTCTCCCGGTCGGCGACCAGCTCGATGCCGATCATCATGCCGACGCCACGGACGTCGCCGACGGCCGGGACGTCGGCGAGCGCCGCGCCAAGATCGCCCTGCAGCTTCGCGCCGAGGTCGCGCGAACGGTCGAGCAGGCCGTCGTCGCGCAGCCGACGAAGCGTCGCGAGCGCCACCGCGGCGCCGAGCGCGTTGTGCGACCACGTGAACCCGTGCACGAACCCCTTCGGCGCGACGACCTCGTAGATCTCGCCGCTGCACGCCGCGAACCCGAACGGCACGTAGCCGCTCGTCGTTCCTTTCCCTGCGGTGATGATGTCGGGCTGCACGTCCCAGTGATCGACGCCGAACCAGCGGCCCGTGCGACCGAAGCCGGTCATGACCTCGTCGGCGATCACGAGCACGCCGTAGCGGCGACAGACCTCGACGATCTTCGGCCAGTAGTCCTCGCACGGCACGGCCGCAGCGAGCGTGGCTCCCGCGATCGGCTCGGCGACGAACGCCGCGATCGTGTCGGGACCGTAGGATTCGATCATCCGCGTGAGCTCGGCGGCGTGCCAGTCGCCACAGCCGTCCGGATGCGACGGGTTCTCACAGCGGTACTCGTAGGCGCGCGGCGCGTGCAGGAACCGCCCGAGCCACGGCGTGTACGGCTTGCGCAGCGACTCCTTCCCCGAGAGGTCGAGCGCGCCGAGCGTGTTGCCGTGGTACGAGGATCGTCGCGCGATCACCGTCTGCCGGCCGGCCTGCCCGACCGCCAGGTGGTAGGCGCGCGCCAGCTTGATCGCGGTCTCGACCGCCTCGGACCCACCGCTCACTGGGTAGATCCGGCGCATCGGGCATCGGCAGCAGCGGCGCGAGTTCGTCGGCGTACGTCTCGACCGCCTCGGTCGTGAACATCGTCCCGTGCGTGTATTGGGTCTTGGCGAGCTGCGCGGTGGCGGCGTCGATCAGGACGCGGTCGCCGTGGCCGACCCCGACCACGATCGCGCCGCCGGCGCCGTCCAGGTACCGCTTGCCGTCGGCATCGGTGATCCACGCGCCCTCGGCCGAGACCGCCGTCGGCAAGGCTCGCTGCACCCTCGAGAAGACGTGACTCATGGCTCGACCGGAGGCTCCTTCTCGGCCTCATCCGCGAGACGGGCCGGCCAGCGTTTCGCCGCGGGCCGCGCGCAGTCGCTTGATCTCGGCTGCCCAGTCCTCTTCGGGCAGCTCCGGCTCGGTGGGCGCGCCGGCGTCGTCGCTCGAGTCGGTCGTTCATTTCGTGTAGATCCCTCCCGGGTCGAGCTCGTCGCGGATCAGCGCGAGCTCGGCGGCGGTCGGCGCCGGCGTCTCGCCGAGTTCGTCAGCGACCCGCACCTCCCAGCCCATGTTCGCGCGCACGTCCTCGAGTCTGACGCCAGGGTGCAGCGTGACCGAGCGTCATCTCGCCGGTCGCTTCGTCGAACGTCGTAGGTGCCGAGATCGGTGACGACGTTGGTCGGGCCGCTGCCCGACCAGCCACGCGCGGCGTCGTGCGCAGGGTCGCCGCTGTGCCCCGGCGAGGTGCGGAAGTCCAGCTTCTCGACGAACGAGCGCTGCGCCTGGCGCATGATCACGAGCACCTGCTTCGCGTGGATCGCGATCTCGCATGCGCCGCCCGAGCCGGGCAGCCGGACCTTCGGGTGCGCGTAGTCGCCGATCACGGTGGTGTTCAGGTTGCCGAAGCGGTCGATCTGCGCGCCGCCGAGGAACGCGACGTCGACGTGACCCCGCTGCAGGTAGTACGCGAACAGCTCGTACATCGACACGATCGACGGTGGCGCCCGTCGCGAGCGTGGGATCGCCGATCGACAGCGGCAGCCGCTCGGGACGGGCACCGTAGACGCCGGACTCGTAGATGAGCTGCAGCTCGGGCGCGACCGTGCGCTGGGCGAGGTTGCACACGATGTTCGGCAGCCCGACGCCGACGAAGCAGTTGTGCGCGCCGCCCGAGCAAGCGCGCGCTCGCGGCGATCATGATCTCGCTCTTCGAGTAGCCCAGCTCGGCGGCCATCTCGGGCGCTCACGCGTACCTCCCGTAGTCGACCTCGCCCGAGAGCGCCTGCTGCGGCCGCAGGGCGTCCCAGTAGGCGTCGCCGAACTTCTCGACGTACTCGGCGTGGTTGGCGGTGCCGTACACCCACTCGTCGAGCCAGGCCTCGAGGTGGCCTGCTCCTTCGCGATCGCGTCCCACTCCAGGTAGAAGCGGTTGTCGCGGTCGTAGTAGCCCTGCGCGAAGCTCGGATGGCAGCCGAACGGTTCCTCGACGACGGCGTCGACGATCGCGCCCGGGGATCACGGTGCGGTTCGGGTCCCGCCGGATCACCGATTCCTCCACGATCTCCTCGACCACGACGATCACGCGCGTCGCCGCGAACGCGACCTCCTTCTGGCAGCCGAGCAGCCCCCAGATCTGCGTGTCGCCGTCGGCGTCGGCGCGCTGCGCCGCCACGATCGCGACGTCGGGCTGCAGCGCCGGCACCACGTAGACCTCGGTCGTCGTCCTCGTACGGCGAGCGCATCGGCACGATCTTCGGGTTCACCACCGGGATGTCCGACTCGTAGTAGCTGCGGATCGGGAAGAACGGCAGGTTCGCCGCGCCGGCCATGTAGCGCGACACCATCCCGAAGTGCGAGTACTCCTCGATCTCGAGCGGCGCGGGGTCGGCGTGCTCGATCCGGCGTCGCACGGCGTGGAGGTTCCCGACGCCGGGGTTGCCCATCCAGCTGAAGATCAGCTTGCGCGCGACCCCGGCGCCGATCATCTGGTCGTAGATCACGTCGGGCGTCATCCGGGCGAGCGTCAGGTCGCGCCGGCGCTGCCGGATGATCTCGTGGCCCGCCGCGAAGTTGATCAGGTGCGTGAACCCCTCGATCGCGACCGTGTCGCCGTCGCGGACGAGCTCGCGCACGGCGTCCTGCATCGACTGGCGACCTGCTAGAGCTCATCCGGTCGTCCAGCCGTCCTCCGGCCCGCGCAGCACGCAGAACTCGTTGCCCTCGGGTCGCGCATCTGGGTCCAGAACGTGGACCGCCTCGACGATGCTCGCCGGTTTCTCGATGAACCCGCGCACGCTCGCACCGAGCCCCTGACAGCCGGTCCACCTCCTCCTGCCATCGTGCCGGTCGGGCGCACGTCGAGGTGCATGCGGTTCTTGGCCGACCTTCGGCTCGGGCACCGTCTGGAAGAACATGCCGCGGGCGATCTCCGGTCGGGTCCGCGATGTACGCGCCTGCTCGGCGAGTCGGCGTGTCGAGCTCCGAATCCGAGCGCGGCCGCCCAGAACGTGGCCACGCGCACCGGATCCGCGCAGTCGAACGTCAGTGTGTCGGGCGCCAGGCCCACCTACGCCCTCGCTTCGACCTCGGCGACGACCTCCTCGAAGATCTCGAGCGCGGCCTGCGCCTGGTCCTCGCGGAACACCAGCGGCGGGCTGATCCGGATGTCGGCGTCGCCGCAGCCGAGGATCAGCAGCCCCCGCCGGAACGACGGCCTGCTCGATCGCCGCCGCGATGTCGTGGTCCGCGACCGACAGCCCGATCCACAGCGCCCGGCCGCGCACGTCGGTGATGATCGGGTGCCGCGGCGGCGATGTCGCGGAGCCCCGCGAGCAGCACCTCGCCGACCGCCGTCGCGTTCGTCGATCAGCCCTTCGTGCTCGATCACGTCGAACGTGGCGAGCGCCGCGGCGCACGAGATCGGCGAGCCGCCGTAGGTCGAGCCGTGCGCGCCGAGCTTCCACATCATCAGGTCGTCGCGCGCGATCATCGCGCCGAGCGGCAGCCCGCTCGCGATGCCCTTGCCCGACGTGATGACGTCCGGCGCGACGCCCTCCTGCTCGATCGCCCACATCGTGCCGCTCCGCCCGACGCCCGACTGCACCTCGTCGCACACGAGCAGGATCCCGTGGCGGTCGCAGAGCTCGCGCAGATAGCGGAACCAGCCCTCGGGGGGCAGCACGTAGCCACCCTCGCCGAGCCAGGACTCGACCACGATCGCCGCGACCTCGGTCGGCGAGACGATCCGCTTGAACAACACCTCCTCGAGGTAGTCGAAGTCGCCGTAGAACGAGTGGTAGACGCTCGGCAGCATCGGGCCGAAGTTCGTGCGGTACTTCGCCTTGAGGCGGTGAGCGTGACCGAGCCCATCGAGCGTCCGTGGAACGACTGGTAGAAGCCGATCAGGTACTGCCGGCCCGTCGCATAGCGCGCAAGCTTGATCGCCGCCTCCACCGCCTCGGTCCCCGAGTTCGACAGGAACGACCGCGCGCGGGAGCCCGCCGAACGGCGCCACCGCGTCCAGCCGCTCGCACACGTCGGAGTAGACGGGCAGATAGAAGTCCGAGGCCGAGTAGTGCAGCAGCTCCGTGGACTGGCGCTGGATCGCCTCGACCACCTTCGGATGACAATGCCCGGTCGACGTGACCGCGATCCCGGCGTTGATGTCGAGGAAGATGTTGCCGTCGACGTCCTCGACGATCGAGCCCGGCGCCGCGCTTGGGAACGAACGGGTAGGCGCGCGGCAGCGAGGGCGAGGTGACCCTGCGGTCGCGCTCGATCCGGGCCATCGCCTCGGGGCCCGGGGACGTCGGTGATCGAGCTTCGGACGGCTGTGCGCCGCCAGGCCGTCGTAGGTGAGCGTCGAGTCGGTCACGCTCACTCGGCGATCACCGTCCGCGACTGCTCCCGCAGGTACTGGGTCACGTAGTAGGGCCCGCCGCCGGCCTTGCCGGTGGTGCCCGAGGCCTTCCAGCCGCCGAAGGGCTGCACGCCCGGCCACGCGCCGGTGGTCGAGCCCGCGCGCCGGTTCGACGTAGATCACGCCGGCGTGGATCCGGTCGAGCCACTCGTTGATCTCGGCCTCGTCCTCGCTGAAGAAGCCCGGCCGTCAGCCCGTACTCGGTGTCGTTCGCCTTGTCGATCGCGTCGTCGAGCTCGTCGAACGGCGCCACCGCGACGAACGGCACGAACAGCTCCTTCTTCCAGATCCAGCTGTCCTCGGGCGCCTCGACGACGGTCGGCTCGACGAACAGCCCCCTGCCGAAGTCGCCCTCGGTGATGCGCTGGCCGCCGGTGACGATCGTGCCGTTCTTGCGCGCCTCCTCGGCGGCCTCCTCGTAGGTGTCGAGCGCCGCCTCGTTGATGATCGGTCCGAGGTAGACGTCGCGCTCGATCGGGTTGCCGACCTTGATCTTCTCGGTCTTCGTCTTGAGCTGCGCGACGAAGTCGTCGTAGACCTCCCGCTCGACGTAGACGCGCGAGCACGCGGAGCACTTCTGGCCGCCGAACCCGAAGCGCCGAACGCAACACGCCGTCGGTCGCCTTGTCGAGGTCGGCGTTCTTCGTGACGATCGTCGGGTTCTTGCCGCCCATCTCGCAGATCACCGGCTTGGGAACGTCCTTCGTGAAGTTCTTGAAGATCTCCATCCCGACCCCGTAGGACCCGGTGAAGGTGACGCCGTTCACGTCGGGGTGGCTGCCACAGCGGTCGCCGGCGACCGCACCGCGACCGGACATGAGGTGGAACGCGCCCGGCGGCACGCCGCCGTCGCGGTAGCACTCGTAGAGCTTGTAGCCGAGCAGCGCGCCCTGGTTGGACGGCTTGAGCACGACGCGTGTTGCCGGCGACGAGCGCGCCGCTCGAGGGCCCGCCGGAAAGCGCCATCGGGAAGTTGAACGGGCTGATCACGGCCCAGACCCCGTGCGGGCGCATCACGTCGTAGTAGTCGCCGGCCGCGCCGAGCCCGCTCATCGGCGTGCGGAACCCGTCGTGCTTCTCCATCTCGTCGCAGTTCCAGCGGATCAGCTCCGCGGTCTCCTGCACGTCGCCGAGCGCCTCGAGCCGGCTCTTGCCGACCTCGAAGGCCATCAGGGCGCCGAGATCGAAGACGCGCTCCTCCATGATGTCGGCGACGGTGCGGAGGATCCGCACGCGCTCCTGCCAGCCCATGCGGTCCCACTCGAGCTGGAACGCCCTGCGCGGCCGCGACGGCGTCCTCGACGTCCTCGGGGGTGGCCTGCGAGAAGCGGCCGATCACGATCTCCTTGTCGATCGGCGAGGGCTCGGCGTAGACGTCCTCGCGCCAGCGCTCCTCGCCGTTGACGACCACGGGGTACTCCTTGCCGAGCTCGGCTCGGGCGCGCTCGGCCGCCGCGTCGTAGGCGGCCTGCAATTCCTCGTTGTCCGCGGACATCGTGGCGTAGGTGATACGGAACTTCTCGGTCATCGGAAGAGCCCCCTCTTCGTGCGGGAACCTGGACGCAGGCAGCCATGCTAGCCGGTGCGCCGAAGCACCGCCCACGAGCATGCGCTGACCCGACGTCGGCCCGAACACCCGACGTTTCGCTGCGTGATTCGGCGGCCCAGCGAGGCGTACGCTTCGGCTCCCTTCATATGAGGTTCGTCACCTACGACCGCGGGGGGCAGCGGCGACTGGGGGCGATCTTCGAGAGTGAGGTGGTCGATCTGCCCGACGCGGTTGGGCACCCGGCCTTCCCCACCACGCTCGAGGGTCTCGTCTCGAGCAGCCGAGGCACCGTCATGGATGCCGCACGGGCGGCGCTGGAGCGCGACGACGTCCTCGACTGGCGCGTCCGCCGCCCGCGCATGCTCGACGCCGCTGTTCCCGGCTTCGCTCTCATCTCCCGGATCGCTCGACGTCGAGCGTCGCGTGATCGGGCCCGAGGACGACGTGCCGTGGCCCGACGGCGCCGCGTGGCTCGAGTACGAGCCGAAGATCGCGGCCGTCCTCGCGCTCGAAACCTCCCCCGCCGACCCGTTCGACCCGTCGCGGCACCTATTCGGCTACACGCTCGTGAGCGACTGGCAGGCGCGCGACGCGAGCGGCGCCCCCGTGCTGCGACGCCGGCGGCCTGCCGATCGCGATCGGGCCGTGCGTGATCACCGCCGACGAGGTCGACCCCCAGGTGCTGTTCTTGCAGGTGCGCGTCGACGACCGCGAGATCGCGAAGGGGAACCTCAACGGGACGGCCACGAGCCTGTTCGCCGCGATCGCCGCGGCGTCGCGCCAGGCGCCGCTCGGCCGCGGCGACGCGCTCGCGCTCAATCCCTTCTCGCGCGGAACCCGCGGAACTCTGGCCCGGCGCCGAGGTCGTGCTGGCGGCCGAGGGAATCGGCACGCTCCGGAACCGGCTCGCGCCTGCCTAGCTGCTTCTTCTTCGCGGCCTTGCGCGCCGCGCCCTTGTCGGCGGCGACGCGGCGCTTCGCGCGCCTTGACCTTGCGCTGGCGGTCCCGCGCGCTGCGCACCTTCTTCAAATCCCCACGGCCCATCGTGATCTCGCTTTCAGTCGTCCTCGTCGCCGCCCTGCGCAAGCTGCTCGCTTCGCCGGTTGGCGGCGTCGATTGCGTTCAGGAACGCCGCGCGCACGCCGGCCTCCTCCAGGTGGCGGATCGCCTCGATCGTCGTGCCCCCGGGCGAGGTGACCATCTCGCGGAGCTCGACCGGGTGCTTCCCGGTGTCGCGCAGCATCTTTGCCGAGCCCAGCATCGTCTGGATGATCAGCTCGGTCGCCACGTCGCGCGACAGGCCGAGCAGGATGCATGCCTCGATCATCGCCTCGGCGAGCAGGAAGAAGTACGCCGGGCCCGCTGCCGCTCGTCGCCGTGACGGCGTCCAGATGCGATTCCTTCAGCCGCAGCACCTTGCCGACGTAGCCGAGCAGCTCCTCGGCCGTGCCCGAGGTGCTCGTCGGTCGCCAGGCTCCCCGCCGCGACCACCGACATCGCCTCGTCGACCATCACCGGCACGTTCGACATGACGCGGACGACCGGCACGCCGTCGGGCAGGCGCTTCTCGACGAACGACGTGCGGATGCCCGCGGCGAAGCTGATCACGAGGTCCTCCGGCGTGACGTCGGCGCGGATCTGCGACAGCAGCACGTCGAGATCCTGCGGCTTGGCCATGAGCACCAGCGTGCCCGCCCACCGAGCGGCCTCCGGGTTGTCCAGGGTCGCCGTGATCCCGTACTTGCCGGCCAGCTCGCGCGCGCGCTCGTCCCGCCGGCAGGTCACCATGATCTCGTCGGGCGTGCGCCCGCCCGAGCGGATCAGCCCGCCGAGCAAGGCCTCCGCCATCTTGCCGCCGCCCAGCAGGGCGACCGTTCGGTTCGTCATCGCGCGGTCCTTACGAGGTTCGAGGCGAAGAACCACAGGTTCGCGGGCCGCTCCGCCAGGCGTCGCGTGAGGTACGGGTACCACTCGGTGCCGTACGGGATGTACACGCGGACGGGATATCCCTGGCCGGCCAGCTGCGCCTGCAGGTCCCGGCGCACACCGTACAGCATCTCGAACTCCACCCGCGACCAGCCGTTTTCGAGGGCGTCCACGCGCTCGCGCACGCCCTCGAGGAGCGCCGGGTCGTGCGTGGCGACGTCGACGCGGTGGCCCCGCTCGATCGCCGTCGTGAACAGGCGCCGGAACGAGCGGTCGACCTCGCGCTTGCCCTGGACGACGACGTCCTTGGGCTCGAGGTATGCGCCCTTGACGAGCCGCAGCCGGCAGTCGGCCGGCAGTCGCGAACAGGTCGTCGTGCGAACGGCGCAGGTACGCCTGGATCGCAACCCCGCATCGCGGGGAAGCGCTCGTGCGCCCGCCCGAACACCTCCAGGGTGGGATCGACGTAGTCGTGCTCCTCCATGTCGATCATCAGGTCGAGATCCGCCTCGGCCGCGGCGTCCACGATCGGCGCGAGGTTCGCCCAGCAGGCGTCGACCGACTCGCGAAGACCGAGCTGCGTGAGCTTGACCGACACGACCAGATCGAGCCCGGGCCGCCCGACCACGGCGGCGACCTCGGAGAGATACGCCTCGCGCGCGGCGAGCGCCTCCCGCGGCGTGGCGACGTGCTCCCCCAGGTGGTTGAGCATGACGTGGAGGCCGTCGTCGGCGAGCGAGCGGGCCACGTCGAGCGCCTCGGCGAGGGTCTCGCCGGCGACGAACCGCGTGGCGACCGCCCGCCCCGGCACGGTGCCGGTCGCGAGGCGCCGGAACCACGGATGGTGTGCGACCCGCAGGATCGCGGGCCGCAGGATCGCCGTCGAGAACCCCATCGGCGCGGAGTCTAGGCGCGCGTGTGCCGCGTCATCAGGCCTCGTCGCGCGCGAGGATGCCGTCGCGCAGGATCTCGACGAACTCCTTGATCCGCATGCCCCGGCGCTCGGGCCGGCGGTGGATCAGCCCGGGGTCGAGGTCCTCGGACACGAGGGCGTCCTGGAACTTCTCCGCGAGCCAGTCGAGCATCGAGGCGAGCATCTCGGCGTCCACGTCGTCGCGCACCTCGCCCCGGCGCACGCCGAACTCGACGAACTCGAGCGTGCCGTACGGGTCCTCGCTCCGCATGAACCGGTCGATCGGCTGGCGCAGGCCCAGACCGGTGTCGTACCGGCCGATCTGCGCGATGCGGTTCGGCACCGGGTCCGACATCGCCATCTCCTCGGTGCGCTCCAGCCACCAGTCGAGGGTGGCCCAGAACCCCTCGTCGACGACCTCGCTCGGCGCATCGAGCCACGCCGGCAGCATCCGCATCGCCCGCTGGTAGGACGCGAGGAACAGCCCTTCCTTGGAACCGAAGTCGAGGAAGACCGTCCCCTTTGCGACGCCGACCTCATGGGCGATGTCGTCGACGTGGGCGCCGCGGAAGCCGTGCTCGGCGAAGTGCTGCATCGCGACCTCGACGATGCGCTCGCGCCGCTGCTCGACGTCGACCGCGCGCTTGGTCCGCGCGCCGCTCGATCGGATCGCCGCTCATAGGGCGGCACATAGTAGAGCCCGAGAGACCTCCGGTGACCTCCCGCCGAAGCGTTCGATCTCCGTATGCCCCTCGGGCTCTAGTGCCCCGGGCGACCAGCCGCCCTTGGCGGAGAGGATCCGGACGGCCGGTGATCGGTGCGCCTCGCGGCGCCCGCGTCACCTTCACCACCCCTGCGGCTCCTCCGTCCGGCCTCGCGGCCGTCCGGCGGCTCCGTGGTTCGCGTGCCGGCCTCGCGGCCGGCCCGCGCCCTCGGGCGGCGGACCCCCGGCGGCGTCGGCCTCGCGACCGTCCGCGCCGGGTGACCGGTTCGAGCCTTGCGGCTCGTCCCGGTGCGGGGATCCTTCCCGGCTGAGTGACCTTGCGGCCTCTTTGCCTTCCGGCTCCCCGTCGGCACCGTTCCCCGCGTCCGATGTCGCCACCTGTCGCGTGCCCGGCGCCTCGTCCGGTCTCTCCTCCCGGCCTTCCAGCCGCTCGGAGCGAAGCGCAATGTATCGGCGGCCCCAAGGGTGGTCAAGCCAACGTTTCCGCAGGTCAGAGTGCCAAATCTGCAGGTCACGCGTTTGGGAGAAAGAGTGACAAGATCACCCGCCGCCGACCTGCATCGATGCGCAGGACGTCGCGCGGTCAGCGACGAGATCAGCTCGCGGTACACGTCGGCGACCTCGTCGGCGGTCACGTCCCACGTGAACCGCAGCGCGCGCGTCGCGGCCTCGGCGCCAAGCGTCGCCTGCAGCGACGGGTCGCCGAGCAACGCCAAGCACGCGGCGCGCGTGTTCGCCCGGATCGTGCCCGTCGACGAGGAACCCGGTGCGACCGTCCTCGACGACGAACGGCAGACCGCCGACGCGCGCCGCGACGACCGGCGTGCCGCACGCCTGCGCCTCGAGCGCGACGAGCCCGAACGATTCCGAGCGCGACGGCACGAGCACGACGTCGGCCGCGGCATAGAAGTCGGCGAGCCGCTCCTGCGGCTGCGGCGGAAAGAGCATCACGCGGTCGGCGACGCCGAGCGCCGTCGCGAGCTCCATCAGCCGGGCGACCTCGCCGACGTCGGTGCCGCTCGGACCGCCGACGATCGCGAGCTGCAGGTCGCGCGTCGAGTCCGGATCGCTCGCGATCGCCTCGGCGATCGTGCGGATCGCGACGTCGGGACCCTTGTGCGCCTGCAGCCGCCCGACGAACAGCGCGAGCCGGAGCCCGGTCAGGTACAGCCGCTGCGCGCGCCTCGTACCGGTCGCGCGGCCGTGAACATCATGTGGTCGACGCCCGGCGGCACGAGCCGGATGTGCTCGGGCGTTGGCGCGGTACAGGCCGACGAGCTGGCTCGGCCTCGGCGGGCGTCGGCGGCGAGGATGCGGTCCGAGGCCCCGATCACCCGCGTCTCGCCGTCGATCCGCGGCCGCCGGCTCCGGCGTCTCGCCGAGGCGCGAGCGAGTAGTTCTTCACCTTGCCGAGCGTGTGGAACGACGACACGAGCGGCACGTCCCAGAGCTCGCGCACGCGCCTCCCCGACCCAGCCCGACAGCCAGTAATGGCTGTGCACCACGTCGTAGTGGTGACCGTTCATCTTCGCGTGGCGGATCACGCCGCCGAGGAACTCCGGCAGGTAGCGCGGCAGCTCGGACTTCGGGATGGGCTGCGCAGGGCCCCGCCTTGATCGCGACGACGTGCGCGTGCGAGGTCAGGTGCTTGGTCTCGTGGTCCGCGCCGCCGCGGCAGCGCGTGAACAGATCGACGTCCATCCCGCGGTCCTGCAGACGGGTGGCGACCGCGCGGATGTAGACGTTCATCCCCCCGGAGTCGCCCGTACCCGGCTGGTCCACCGGCGAGGTGTGCACCGAGAGCACGGCCGCGCGCGGCGCGCGCTCGCCCGTGTCGCGTCCCACCAGATCTCCTCGGCGCGACCGCGTTCGGGCCGCATCCCTTCGATGCTACGCGCGCGCGGCGGAAAGGGTGACGACGGGCTCGAGGTGGCCCACCGGGCGCCCGCCGCCAGCGCACCACGGGCCGGAGCAACGGCCGCAACCGGCGGCGGGCGCCCGGTGGGAGGAGCCCGAGCTGGTCGAGCACCGAGATCGAGCGCCGGCCCGGCCGCCCGGTAGCCCGCCGTCGCCGACCTTGACCGCCACGCCGAGGCCCGCCTCGAGCGAGACGGCGCAGTCCAGCGCCTCGGCGCCCTCCTTGACCAGCAGGTCCGGCGCCGCGGCCATGATCGGCGGTGTCGTCGCGCTCGCGCCCGCCGACGAGATACGGCTGCGCACGCATCGCCGCCGTTGCGCGCGCGATCGCCGCGGCTTCGGTCTGGGCCTTCGGATCCGACAGCCTCGCGTACATCGTCGCGGCGCCGCGCAGCGTGAGCCCGTGCACCGGGATGCCGCACCCGTCGACGCCCACCACCGGCTCCTCCCCGGCGAGCCGGCGAACCAACGGCAGCGTCCGGCGGTGGTGGGGATGGGAGCGCGATCGGTACGAGTCGAGCGGCCACCCGGCGCGGGCGCTCGCCACGAGCATCCCGGCGTGGTTGCCGCTGCAGTCGTGGTAGATCGGCGCCGGCGCGCGCACGCGCGCGCCGGCCTCGGGGTCCATCGGCCGCGACGCCGGTGTCCGCAACGCGGACGCCGGCACCCCCGCCCCGGCGCAACAGCCCGCGCACGGCGCGCACGTGCACCGGCTCCCCGTTATGCGAGGAGCACATCACTGCGACCTCGCGCTCCGGCACCCCGACGTCGATCGCGCCGAGCGACACGGCCGCCTGCACCGGCTTCATGCACGACCGCGCGAACACGACGCGCTCGGGATCCCCGGCGAGGCGACCAGCCCTCCGCGCGCGTCGCACACGGCGATGTCGCCGAGATGCACGGACTCGACGAGCCCGGAGCGGACGACCTGCACGATCGGCACGCGGCATGGCGCCCAGCCTAGCCCGACGGTCGGCTCACACGAGCGGCGGGCTCGAGCCCGACGACCGTCGGCTCCGCGTCGACCAGATCGAGGAAGACCTGCACGACGTCGGGGTCGAACTGCGTGCACGCGCCGAGCACGATCTCGTCGATCGCGTGCTCGACCGGCATCGCCGCGCGGTAGGGACGGTCGTTCGTCATCGCGTCGAACGAGTCGGCGATCGCGAAGACCCGCGCCGCGAGCGGGATCTCCTCATGGCGCAGCCCCGTCGGGTACCCCGTGCCGTCCCACCGCTCGTGGTGGGATCGCACGATGTCCACCGCGCCGGACAGGAACCGGATCGGCTGCACGATGTCGGCGCCGATCGTCGGGTGCTCCCGCATCACCGCCCACTCCGTCGCGGTCGAGCGCGCCCGGCTTGCACAGGATCCGCTCCGGAATGCCGACCTTGCCGATGTCGTGCAGGAAGAAGCCGTAGCGCGTCTCGGGCCGGGCCGCCAGCTCGGGGTCGACGCCTCGGCGAGCTCGCAACCCGAGGCGCTGCGGTCCGGTCGAGGTGGCCCGCGGTCGTCCGGTCCTTCGCCTCGACCACCTGGGCGAAGGAGGTCATCGTCGCGACGTAGGTCTCGCCGCAGCTCCTCGAGCGCCATCGTGGAGCTCGTGGGTACGTGCGCGCTCGGCCGAGTAGAGCGCGCCGACCTCGCGCGCGAACACGGCGATCTGCGCTTGAGCGCAGGGAGCTCGGCCGTTCCGAGGGACCCGGGCTCCCTTGGGGAAGGGCGATTGCGGACGCGTCTCATTCGGGCCGCGATGACGGTACACCCGACACCGCGCCGTGGCCCGCGGATACCAGGTCCGAAGAAGTTCCTGCAGCAGCAGCGCGAGCGAGTCGGGTCGTCCTTGTAGCGCCGCTTGAGCTCGTCCTGGACGAGGTCGAGCGACGATCGAACACCTCGCGCCGCGCCTCGGAGACACCCTCCTCCTCGGCGGCCAGGGCGTCGATCGCGGCGCCGAGCTCCTCGTCGTCAAGCGCCGCTGGGTCGGACAGGGCGGCGTCGGCTGCGAGCCGCTCGATCTCGCGCCGCGCGAGCAGCATCTCCTCCTCGGGCACGCGCGACCCGCACCGCCTCGCCGCGTGAGGTGACCGCGGTGATCGTCGTCGGCCAGGATCTCGGACAGCCGGTCGACGAGCGGCCCGGCGTCCCCGCCCGCGCGCCGCTCGACCTCCGCCTTCAGGATCTCGGCTCGGCCCTGGAGCACGCCGCCGCAGCAGTGAGAGGTACTCGCGCTCGGCGAGGCAGTCGTCGCGCCGCGCGCGGACGTCCTCGAGCGACAAGGTCGGCGAGCCCGACGACGAACGCCGGGTCGCGGATCTTGTCGATCCGTCGGTTTGCGGGCTGCTCGCTCACGGGCGCGATGCTACACCGTCGCCGGACCGACCGCGCTCAGGCCTTCATCGCCGCGATCAGGATGTCGGCCACCTCGGGGCGGCTGAACTCCTGCGGCGGGCGCTCGCCCGGCGGCGAGCATCTCGCGCACCTTCGTGCCCGACAGCGACACGCGGTCGTCGGCCTCGTGCGGGCAGGTCTTCGGCGACCCCATCCCCTCGCACTTCGTGCACCAGAACGAGTGCTCGAACATCAGCGGCGTGATGCCGAGCTCGTCCGGCTCGAACTCCTCGAAGATCTTCTGCGCGTCGTACGTGCCGTAGTACGTGCCGACGCCCGCGTGGTCGCGGCCGACGATGAAGTGCGTGCAGCCGTAGTTCTTGCGGGCGATCGCGTGCCAGATCGCCTCGCGCGGCCCGGCGTAGCGCATCGCCGCGGGGAACACGCTGATCATCGCGCGGTCGTGCGGGTAGTAGCCGCCGAACAGGGCCTCGTAGCACTGCATCCGCACCGTCGGCGGCACGTCGTCGGCCTTCGTCGCGCCCATCAGCGGGTGCACGAGCAGCCCGTCGACGATCTCGAGCGCGCACTTCTGGATGTACTCGTGCGCGCGGTGGATCGGGTTGCGCGTCTGGAACCCGACGACCGTCCGCCACCCGCGCTCGCGGAACGCCTCGCGCGTCTCGGCGGGCGTCAGCCGGTAGTTGAGCGAAGTCGTCGTGCGCCGGCAGCGCGATCACCTCGAGGCTCGCCGGCGACGCAGGTGTCGCCGCCGTCGTACATCGCCTTCACGCCGGGGTGCTCCAGGTCGTCGGTGCGGTAGACCGCGAGCGCCTCCTTCTGCTTGTCGCGCTTGAACCGGCCGCTGACGCGGAGCACCGCGAGCGGCGTCCGCCGCCCTCGGCGGTGCACAGCGCGATCGACTCGGCGCCGCCGACGCGGTGGAGGTCGTCGTCGCCGACGGACAGCACGACCGGGATCGCCCAGGCAGCCCGTTCTCGAGGTGCATGTCTCGAGCACCGCGTGGTAGTCGTCCTCGCCCTGGAAGCCGGTGAGCGGGCTGAGCGCGCCGACCGCGAGCATCTCGAGGTCGGAGAGCTCGCGCTCGTTGATCGACGACCTTGGGCAGGTTCGCGGCCTCGGCGGCCAGGTCGGCGGCGGCGTCGCCGCTCGCGAGCAGGTTCACGAGGGTGCCGCCGTGGGGCGCGATCGGATACGTATCGGACATGGCTGGCAGAGCCTTTCGGTTCGGGTCGGCCCAGGATACGGGACGCCCGGCGGCGGCGTCAGGCGACGACCCAGAGCGCCTCGCGAGCGAGTTCCACCTCGAGACGCTGGTGGTCCCCGTGCATGTCGCCGTCGACCTGCACCGGGAACGGCTTCGCCGCCGTCACCACCACGTGCGACGCGTCGTGCGTGTACTCGATGTCGCCGGCCCTGCACGTGTCGTGCGGAGCCGAAGACCTGCCAGGCGATGCGCGGGACGTGCCGTCGCTCAGCTTCCGGATCGAAAGGACGTCGAGGCCCTTGTCGAGCGACGCGTCCGGCGTCATCCGCAGCCCGCGCTCCTTGTAGAAGGTGTACGGGTCGGTCCGCCCGACCATCACCGACAGCGCTTGGATCGGGTCCTCGCCGTCGATCGCTACCGACAGGTCCGGCTGTTTGCCCGCGTAACCGACGAGCAGCTCCCACGACACCGCGCGGAACGCCGCCCGGTCGAACTTCGTCTTCGTCTCGGGGAACTTCCGCTCCAGCCGGCGCATGGCAGCCGCGTCGATCCCCGCGCCGCAGTTGACCGCGAAGTAGCGGCCGTCGGCGCGCCCGAGGTGCAGCGGGAACGCCTCGTCGTCGAGCGCCTTGGGGATCAGCACGCCCGTGCACTCGACGGGGTCGGTCGGCAGACTCGAGCGCCGCGCACGAGCACGTTGGTCGCGCCGCCGGGGATCACCGCGAGCGCGGTCTCGGTGCCAGCGAGGGCGTTCACCGCCTCGTTGATCGTGCCGTCGCCGCTGAAGACGACCACGAGATCGATGCCGTCGTGTACGGCCTGCGTTGCGAGCTCGTTGGCGTGGCCCTGCTCCTTGGTCTCCGCGACCTCGAGGGCGAAGTCGGCGGATAGCGCCTTTTCGATCACGGCCAAGGTGGGTTTGGAGACGGTCCTCGCCACAGGGTTGACCACGAGGAGAACCCGGTGGAACCGCATCCGCGGAGTATCCCAGGGTGCCGGACGAGACCCGTGCAGATCGCGACGGTCAGCCGCCGCTCACCGGGGGCAGGATCGCCACCTCGTCGCCGTCCGCGACGACGGTCGAGCGGCTCGCCCGCTCGCCGTTCACCACGAACGTCGAGACGGCCGCGACGTTCGCGAAGCGCTCACCGTACGTGGCCCCCAGCGCATCGCGATGTCGCCGACGTGCGCCCGGATGCCTCCAGGGCGCCCGCGCCCGCGAGCTCCCGCAGGACGGCGAACAGGCGCACGTGGATCGTCATCGCAGGTCAAGGGTACCGGCGGCGCTGCCGACCGGGTACGGTGAGGACCGTCGCTATGGCTGTGTGCTGCTGCTCTCCGATCGCTCGCCCGCGCAGGCGCTGCCCGCGCTCGACGCGCTCCGTCCGGACCTGAAGCACGAGCCGCTGGCCCTTGACGCCCTGCCGCATGCGCGCGAGCTGACCCCGAGCCTGTGGCTGGTGGACGCCGCGGAGAACCCCGGCCAAGCCTGGTCCGTGTTGACGACCTTGCGGCGCGACGAACCTGGGGCGACCGTGGCGGTGATCGTGGAACGCAGCCGATCTCGATCGATTCCCCTGGCACGAGATCGCGGACGAGTTCGTCTACCCGGGCGCCCCCGAGGCGGAGCTGCGCGTGCGCCTGGCCATGCTTCGGCGTCGGGTCGGCGACGGCGACGGCTCGATCGTTCGCCTCGGCGACCTGCGGATCGACGTCGACACCTACAAGGTCGCCGCGGCCGGCCGCCCGCTCGACCTCACCTTCAAGGAGTTCGAGCTGCTGCGGTTCCTCGCGACCCACCGCCGGGCGCGTTTACACCCGACCGGCGTTCCTGCGCGAGGTGTGGGGCTACGACTTCTACGGGGGTACACGGACCGTGGACGTGCACGTGCGGCGGCTCCGCGCCAAGCTCGGCGCCGAGCGCGAGCACCTGATCGAGACGGTGCGTTCGGTCGGCTACCGGGCGACTCGCCGAGGACTGAGCCCTTCGACCTACCCTCCGGCCGGACCGACCTCGGACCTAGCACGGCGCGACCAGGCGGAAATGACACCGACGGGCTCTGCGCACCCATAGCGCCACGGTCGATGCCTTGCGCCATGAACGGATCGGCTCATCACCGCGAAGCTCTTCCCCTCGCTGGGACTTATCCCCCTCGGCGCAGCGGTCTCGGCCTCGTTCATGCAGCGAGACCCGGTGAGGATCCTGGTCGCGGCGGAACCGAGAGGACCGCCGCAACCGGCGCCGGCGCCGCCGCTGAGAGACAGGTTTCGCCCATCCCCCTGCACACAGGGCCGGCGCCTTCGGCGCCGGCCCTGCCGCTGTAACCGAGAGTTAACGCTCGAGTAACGGAACGTCGTGTCGAGCAGGTCCTACCCTTGCTAGGTCGCCGTCGGACCAGGGGAAGGGAGACATCGTGGCGAGCCCGAAGACGCCCAAGGACGTCATCGCTATGGCCAAGGAGGCCGGAGCGTTGATCGTCGATCTGCGCTTCACCGACCTGCCCGGGCAGGTGCAACACCTGTCATTGCCGATCCACGAGCTGACCGAGGAGAAGTTCGCCGACGGCCAGCCGTTCGACGGCTCCTCGGTGCGCGGGTTCCAGGAGATCCAGGAGTCCGACATGCTGCTGGATCTCGACTGCTCGACGGCCTACATGGACCCGTTCACGAAGCATCCGACCCTGAACATCACGTGCTTCGTGAAGGACCCGATCACCGGGAGAGGACTACTCGCGCGACCCCCGACAGATCGCGAAGAAAGCCGAGCTCTACCTGCAGCAGACCGGGATCGCCGACACGGCCTACTTCGGGCCCGAGGCGGAGTTCTACATCTTCGACTCGATCCGTTACGACCAGAGCGAGTTCGAGGGCTTCTACCACATCGACTCCGTCGCAGGCGCCTGGACAGTCGGACGGCACGAGGAGGGCGGCAACCTCGGGTACAAGCCGCGCTACAAGGGTGGGTACTTCGCGCTGCCGCCGATGGACAAGTACCAGGACCTGCGCACCGACATGGTGCTGAACCTGGAGAAGGCCGGCCTGACGATCGAGGTGCACCACCACGAGGTCGGCACCGCCGGCCAGGCCGAGATCGACATGCGGTACGACACGCTGCTCACGACCGCGGACAACGTCATGAAGTACAAGTACGTGGTCAAGAACACGGCCTACCAGGCGGGCAAGACGGTCACGTTCATGCCGAAGCCGCTGTTCATGGACAACGGATCGGGCATGCACACGCATCAGAGCCTCTGGACCGCGGGCGAGCCGCTGTTCTGGGACGAGGTCAACTACGGCGGGATCAGCGACCTCGCGCGCTGGTATATCGGCGGGCTGATCCAGCATGCGCCGGCGCTGCTCGCGTTCACCAACCCGACGACGAACTCGTTCCGTCGGCTGGTGCCGGGCTATGAGGCGCCGATCATGCTCGTCTACTCCCAGCGGAACCGCAGCGCATGCGTGCGGATCCCGGTGGGTGGCTCGAGCCCGAAGGCGAAGCGGATCGAGTTCCGCACGCCGGACCCGTCGTGCAACCCGTACCTCGCGTTCAGCGCGATGCTGATGGCGGGCCTCGACGGGATCAAGAACAAGATCGAGCCGCCGGAGCCGATCGACAAAGACCTCTACGACCTGCCGCCCGAGGAGAAGGCGAACGTGAAGCAGGTGCCCGGCGATCTGGACGAGGTGCTGAACGCGCTCGAGGCCGATCACCAGTGGCTGCTGGAAGGCGGAGTGTTCACGCAGGACGTGATCGACACCTGGATCGAGTACAAGCGGATGGAAGAGCGCGACGCCGTGCGGCTGCGGCCGCACCCGCACGAGTTCGCGCTGTACTACGACGTCTAGCCGTCCTCCATCTCCTGTGTGACTGGGCGCCCTTCGGGCGCCCAGTCAGCGTTTCCGGGTCGGTGCGGAAGGTAGGCTGTCGCAATCGGCCACAGGAGGTTCACGATGCGTCGCTGGTTGCTCGGGGTCCTGCTCGTCATGGGGCTCGTCGTGACGGCAGTGCCTGCTGCGCAGGCTGCTCCGATCACGGTCGCGTGGGGCGCGCAGGCCGGCAAGCAGGTCATGGACGCCGCAACCGCGGCCGACGGTTCGATCTATGCCGTCGTGACCAAACGCCAATCGATCTCCGTTGCCGCAACCCTGCAGAAGTACGCGTCCGACGGCACCTTGGTGTGGTCGCGTTCGTGGTTGCCGAACCCCGAGTCCAGCACCCACGCCGTTGGCGTGGCGATCGGTGACAACGGCGTGATCTACACGGTCGGGATCATCCGCGGCCAGTGCGAGGGCGAGGGATGGTTCGTCCGTGCGTACAGTCCGGACGGCAACCTCCGTTGGCGATACCTCACGCCTGGGTGGACCTGCGATATCGCCCAGGCGGCGACCGATATCGCCGTGCGGGACGGCCTGGTCGTGGTGTCGGGCTCCTCGTTCGGCTGCTGCGGCGATCAGTATCACGACGGGTGGGTGCAGTCGTTCGGAGGGCACCTGCGGCTCGGCTGGCGAGCGGACGTGGAGCCGCCGGCACCGACGCCGGCCGGTTGGTACGACACGGCGACGGGCGTGGCGATCGGGTCGGGTGGCGCGGTCTACGCCTCGGGATGGGCGGCGACACGTGGCCACATCACCGAGAGCACGCCGACCCCGGGACGACCGCTCGTCGTGAAGCTCAACGACCGGGGTCACCAAGTGTGGAGCAGGTTGGCTCCCGTCCGGATGCCGACGATATACCTGCCCGTCACGATCGCCGCTTCGCGGTTCCTCGTGGTGACCGCGGGTATCGGCGGCGCGGGCGTGGCTTGGAGTTCATCGCCGTCGGCCGGCTGGATCGGCAGGTTCGGGGTCAACGGCACGATGGGCTGGCACCGCACCTTCGGCGGCGGTGAGCGACTCGGGACCGCGACGACCGGCATCACGTTCGTGCGGGGCGGCCGGATCTGGCTGGTCGGCACGAGGCGGAATGCCCGAGACCGCGGGACGGACCTGTTCGTCCGGCGATACTCGCCCACCGGCTCGTTCCTCGGTGACCGCAGGCTCGGAGCCAGCGTCCAGCGGACGATGTCGGCCGGCATCGGCAAGAACGGGCGGGGGGCGCTCCCGACCGGTTGGGTCGGCACCCAGTACCAGTTCCGGGGCGGTCGGTTCTGGTCGGTGACCGGGTAAAGCTAGACCTTCTCGTTCGTCTTCCCGGCCATCCTCGCCGCGAGCGGTCTGGGAAGGAACCTCGTCCCGAACGCGGCGATCTTCCACCGGGGCGTATACACGGCAAGCGGCTTCCCACGAACGGCCTGGGCCCAGCCCCATTCCGCGACCTCGGCCGCGCCGGGCAGCCGACGCCCCTTCACAACGCGCGCGTCCTGCATATCGGCGCGAGCCTGGAATCCGGTCGCAACGGGTCCGGGCGCGAGCGCGGTAACGGTGACGCCGCTGCCGCGGAGTTCCTCCGCGAGCGCGATCGAGAAGCTGAGGACGTAGGCCTTCGACGCGTAGTAGCAGGCCATGTACGGCCCCGGCTGGAACGCCGCGTTCGACGCCATGTTCACGATGCGGCCACTCCCGCGAGCCACCATCCCGGGTGCGATCCGGCGCGAGATGCGTCAGCGCCTCGATGTTCACCCGAAGGAGCGAGAGCATCACGTGCTCGTCACTCTCGGCGAACGGCGCTAGCTGCGTGAACCCCGCGTTGTTGATCAGCACGTCGGGGTGCAGATGCCACTCCTCGATCTCCTCGGCGAGTTCGGCGGCGGCCCCGGGATGCGACAGATCCTTCGGCAACACGGTGCACCTCGACGCCGTGCCGCGCCTCGGCCCACTGCGCGAGCTCCTCCATCGGCGCGCCGCTGCGCGCCGTCAACAGCACCAGGTCGTGCCCGCGCTCGGCGAGCAGCCGCGCGAACTCGTACGCCGAGCCCGCCGGACGCCCCGGTGATCAACGCGATCGGTCGCTTCGCCCATGCCGGACAGGATGGCAGATGCGCTAGTCGAGGGCCTCGGCGAACGCCCGCTCCATCGCGCGGCGGCATCGCCGGGTGATCCGCAGGTAGTCGTCGATGAAGCGCTTGCCGCGGGTACTCCTCGTAGCCGAGCCGCCGGGCCAGCGCGGTCTGCTCCTCGGCGCCGGGCGGGCACGCGCCTCGGCATGCACGCGACGATCGACCTCCATCGCGCACTTCACGTCGTTCAGGAACACGAACGCCTCGCCGAGGTCGCGAGCCACCGACTGCTCGACGCAGCCGTCGCTCGGCCAGCCGCTCGATCGCCTCGAGCGTGCTGGTGCGTGCGGACCTCCGGGTTCGGGCCCGCCGTGACGCAGCAGCAGCATCTCCACCGCGAACTGGACGTCGGCGAGCGACCCGTACCCCAGCTTGAAGTGGAACTTGGCCGCCTCGGGCGGGCGTCACGCGCTCGCGCTCGATCCGCTCGCGCATGCGGCGGATCTCGACGACCCGGTCGATCGTGATGCCGTCGGGCGAGATACGCGAGGTCCGCCGGCCGTCGAGCTCGAACCGCCGGCCGAGCGCCGGGTCACCCGCGACGGCGCGCGCCCGCAGCAACGCCTGGAACTCCCACGGCTCGGCGTAGCGCTCCCAGTACTCCAGGAACCCGGCGATCGACCGCGCGAGCGGGCCGTTGCGCCCCTCCGGCCGCAGGTCGGCATCGATCTCCCAGCCCGGCCTCGCCGCACGCGCGCGCATGATCGCGCTCGGCGGCCTCGATCGCCGCGCGCTGTTCGTCCGGCGCCCTCGCCCTCGTAGACGAAGACCACGTCGAGGTCGCTCGCGAACGATGGCTCGCGCGCGCCGAGCTTGCCCATCCCGATCACGGCGAGCGGCAGCGGTCGGACGCGGCGGCGTCGACCGCCTCGCGCAGCACGCGCTCGCCCACGGCGGCGATCGCGGCGCCGGTCGCCGCGCGGCGAACAGCTCGCGCGCGGCGTAGCGCGCCACGACGCGCACCATGTCGGCCGCTCGCGTCGTCGGCGTGGATCACCGCCGTCGGCCAGCGCGCGGATCCGCTCGGGGTCGGCGACCAGCAGGTCCGTGGCGAATCGAGCTCGCCCCGACGAGGTGCGCCAGGCGCCAGGCGGCCTTCGGGTCGGTCGCCAGCAGCGTCGGCGGGGCCGCGCCGTTCGCCCGACCGCCTCGGCGACCCGTTCGAGCCGCACGAGCGCGCGCGTCGGGATCGGCGCGCGAGCGCGATCGCCGGCGTCATCACCGGGAACACGTGCGCAAGCACCTTCCCCAGCCGGGTGCGCCGGGTCGACCAGGCGCGCCAGCACCTCGTAGCTGCGCACGGGCTGGCGAACCCGAGCCCGTCGAGCAGCTCCTGCGTCGCGGTGCGGTCGGCGCCGGGGCGTGGCTGCGCCGGGCCGGCGAAGGCCTCCAGCAACGGCCGGTAGAACAGCCGCTCGTGGATCGACCGGACGAGCCCGGTGGTGCGGTCGTACTCCTCCTGCAGACGCGTCGGCGTCGGCGAGGCCCAGGGAGCGCGCCATCGTCGTGCGCGCGTCGGCGATCGGCCGGCAGGTCGTGGGTCTGCAGGTCGCGCACGATCTGCAGCCGGTGCTCGAGCCGTCGCAGGAACCGATAGGCCTCGGCCAGGGCGTCGGCGTCGGCGTCGGCGACGTACCCCTCGTCGGCGAGCGCCTGAGCGCGGCGCAGCGTGTTCGGGCTCCGCAGCGCGCGCGTCGCGGCGGCCGTGGACGATCTGCAGCAGCTGCACCGCGAACTCGACGTCGCGGATGCCGCCGCGGCCGCGCTTGACCTCGGTCAACTCCTTGCCGCGCTGGCGGATGTACTCCTCCAGGCGGACCTTCGTGCGGCGCACGTCGTCGATCGCCGCGGGCTCGAGTGCTCCGGGTAGACGAACGGCGCGACCCCGGCGACGAAGCCGCAGCCGAGGCAGCGTGTCGCCCGCAGCCGCGCGCGCCTTGATCATCGCCTGGCGTTCCCAGGTGGCCGACCCGCGCTCGTAGTAGGCGAGGGTCGCGTCGAGCGAACGCGAGAGCGCGCCGGCGCGGCCGCCGGGCCGCAGCGCGGTGTCCACGCGGAGCGCCACGCCGTCGGCGGTCGGATCGGCGAGAAGCTGCAGCAGCGCGGCCGGCGGCGCGCTCGGCCGCCTCGTTGCTCGTCGGGCCCCGACGCGCTCGTGCACGAACAGCAGGTCCACGTCGCGAGGAGTAGTTGAGCTCGCGGCCGCCCCAGCTTCCCGAGGCGCGATCACGGCGAGCCGCCTCGGCGCCGTCGGCGAGCGCGCAGCGGCCGCCCAGCAGGCGTCGGCGACGTCGGTGATCTCGTGCGACGACCTCGTCGAGCGAGGCGCCGCCCAGATCGCGCGCGGCGATCCGGAGCATCGCCCGGCGACGGAACCGGCGGAGCCCGGCGGCGGGGCCGAGCCGCTCCAGGTCGGCGCGCAAGCTCGAGGTCGAGGTTCGCGCGCGAGCGCGGCGCGACGTCGCGAACACGGCCACCTCATCCGGGTATCGCACCAGGAAATCGGCCGCGGCGGTCGAGAACCCGAGCACCTGGATCGCGACCGGCGCGACCGCCGGACGGTCGAGGATCTCGCGCGCGCCGGCGTCGGTCGTCACGCGCTCCCACGCGACGCGGGCCAGCGCGGGATCGGGCGCGGCTGCCGAGCGCGCGCTCGACGTCTGCATGGCCACCCGAGCCTACGAGGAGAGTTCACACCGCCGTAACCGTGCAGCGGTCCGCGCCGTCGCTAGCCTGCCCACATGCTCTTTCCGCCGAAGCCGACTACGTGCTGCGCACCGTCGAGGAACGCGGCATCCGGTTCATCCGGCTGTGGTTCACCGACGTGCTCGGGTTCCTGAAGTCCTTCACGATCACCTCGCAGGAGCTCGAGGGCGCGTTCGCGCGAGGGGATGGGCTTCGACGGCTCCTCGATCGAGGGCTTCAGCCGCATCCAGGAATCCGACATGGTCGCGATCCCCGACCCCTCCACCTTCCAGCTCATCCCCTGGAAGACGGAGCAGCCGGCGCGCGCGGATGTTCTGCGACATGTGCAGCCCGGACGGGACGCCGTTCGACGGCGACCCGCGCGGCGTGCTCAAGCGCCAGCTGCAGCGCGCGGCCGACCTCGGCTACACGTTCTACGTCGGACCCGAGCTCGAGTACTTCTACTTCAAGGCCTCGAAGGATCCGCACGTTCCTCGACCGCGGCGGCTACTTCGACGAGACGCCGCTCGACGTCGCCACCGACTACCGCAAGCGCACCGTCGCAGTACCTGGAGGCGATGGGCATCCCGGTGGAGTACGTCCACCACGAGGTCGCGCCGAGCCAGCACGAGATCGACCTGCGCTACACCGACGCGCTCACGATGGCCGACAACGTCATGGCCTACCGGCTGACGGTGAAGGAGGTGGCGCAGGAGTTCGGCATCTACGCGACGTTCATGCCCAAGCCGGTCGCCGGGCGTGAACGGCAGCGGCATGCACACGCACCAGTCGCTGTTCGCAGGGCGACCGCAACGCGTTCTTCGACGCCACCGACGAGTACCACCTGTCGAAGACCGCCAAGAGCTACATCGCCGGGCTGCTCCGCCACGCGCCGGAGATCACGCTGGTCACCAACCAGTGGGTGAACTCCTACAAGCGGCTGGTCCCGGGGTACGAGGCGCCGGTGTACGTGTGCTGGGCGCGGCGGAACCGCAGCGCCCTGGTCCGGGTGCCGCATGTACAAGCCGGGCAAGGAGGAGGCCACCCGGATCGAGTACCGCTCGCCCGACCCGGCGTGCAACCCGTACCTGGCCTTCGCGGCGATGCTCGCGGCCGGGCTCGACGGGCATCGAGGAGGAGCTACGAGCTGCCGCCCGAGGCCACGAACAACATCTACGAGATGACCGAGGCCGAGCGGGGCGCCGCCGGCATCGCTTCCCTGCCCGAGGACCTGCACGAGGCGATCGCCCTCGCGGAGGGCTCGGAGGTGCTGCGGGAGGCGCTGGGCGACCACGTCCACGAGTACCTGATCCGCAACAAGCGCGAGGAGTGGGATGCGTTCAAGGCCTACGTCAGCCCGTACGAGCTGGAGCGATACCTGCCCGTCCTGTAGGCCTGCGTGATCCGTTGTGAGTAACTTGTGATGAGGCCTTCTGGTCGGCTTGACGCGCAACCCCCCAACGGCCTACCTTAGTTCGACCATTCGGCCTACGAGTGGTGTGTGACGCAAAGCGTCTTATGGACCCTGGGAGGGGACTGATGTCGAAGCAGAACCACGCGAAGCTCGCACCGTGGATCGCCGGGCTCGCGATCATCGCACTAGTGGCGTTCTTGGCGGTACCCAGTTTGGCGGCACCGACCGGTACCAAGTACTTCAGGTACTCGGTGGCGCCCACCTCGGTCGAGACCGGCACGACGCCAGTGTTCAAGGTCACGATCACGAACACGTCACCAAAGCAATCGTCGTCGAACATCAGCTCTGTCTCGATCGTCGTCCCGCGCCCAATTCACCCTTCAGTCGGCGGTCGTCGACCCTCCAGTACCAACGGCACCGCTGGCACGGTTGCCTACAACGGCGCGGGCAGCACGAACTGTGTAATGACAACCGGCCCACGGTCGAGCGTGTGCAGCATCTCGCCGGTGAAGGCCCAACAGAAGGTCGTGATCGCCATCACCGCGACCGTCAACGCGACGGTGGCGTGCAACGGACGGCGACGTCGGCTGCCTGGATTGTGAAGGCGAACACGGGCTCGCAACTGAACGGGAATGACTTCGACCCCGACCCGCTGCAGGGGCCGCCGGTCACGACCCCGATTACCAGGGCCTGCAATGGCAGCGTGTCCGGGAGGTGTTCCGGGATCACAATGCCGATGGCGACCTGGACTCTGCTACGGAGGATGGCCAGGTGGTTGGACCGTGAAGCTCTACACCGGGACCGCCCCCAACCTCGTGGAGGTCGCGAGCGCGGGTCCCACGGGCACGACCGGCTCGTACTCATTTGCTGGCCTCGGCAACGGCTCATACACCGTGTGTGAGTTCGCTCCCCTGGAGAGCCCTTCATACCTCGGCTGGACACAATCCACACCCGGTCCTGGCACGATCTGCCCGTCGGACGCCGAGCCGAATGGCATCGATGCGAGCGTGTCGAGCGAGTCAACCAGACTTCACCGGTAACTTCGGGAACGTCCGCACGATCACGATCCCCGGCAACACGGTTACCGTCACCTGTAGCCCGACGCCAGGCCCCGCCGGCGACGTCTACACGGTCGGCGATGGCACCCTCGAGGGGCCGCTGGCCTCCGTCACGATCTTCGCGGATAGCTGCAAGCCCGGTGAGTACGTCTTCGAAAGCTGGGTCGATACGAACGGCGAACAGCAGGTCGTTTTCCACCCGAACTTCCCGCCGACTGGAACGCCCAAGCCGCTCAACAGGACTTCAAGTGGGTGATCCAGGGCGACAAGACCCAGCGTGAGCTCTGGTACGACGACGACGGGGCCGGCGGCGTGCCCGAGCGTGAGATGCTCTTCTGCATGGTCGGCGGGAACGGCGATACCTCATGCCAGCCCGGTGGGGCAGGCAACAATCCGCACACCACCTGTCTTGGTGAGTACCACCGAGACGGCGACCCAGTCAGGCGTCCTTCGCCTCGACACCACGGTCACCTTGGTGGACGGGCGGACGATGCTGAAGCCGTAATAGCAGCATCCACAACCGCAACGCGAAGAACCGGTCCCCTGGGCCGGTTCTTCCGTTTCAGTGAGAGGCGCTGCTACAAAGGCGGCGACGTGACAGCGACGACGCCGAGCTGCGTCGCGATCTCACGCGACTCTTCGAACAGGGGGTCGGAGGGTCCGAGGGACCGCAGACGCAACAGTCCCTGGATTCCCTCGAACACCTCGAAGGCGGCGAGCCTATCGCGCGCCTCGGCGATCGCCGCCTCGAAGAACCCGAGGGCTTCGTCCGGCATCCCGAGCTGCGCATTGGCGTAGCCGCGGGTCCGTAAGGCCAGGGGGTGAATGGCGGTGTCCCCGTCCGTCTCCGTGGCGCATTCCAGCTCTCGCGAGCGCGGCGCGCGCATCCCTGCGCAAGACGAAGCACTCCGCCCGGTGGATCTGTACCTCGCCCACGTCGGGCGTGGCCCCGATCGCTGCGAACCCGTCCTGCGCTTCCCCGAGCGCCTCGAGCGCCTCGTCGAAGCGGCCCGAACGGTACAGCACGCGGCCCAGATACATGAGCGAGACGGACAGCAGGTCGGTGTCGGCGGCCGCTCGGAAGAACCGCACCGCCCCGCGCAGGAGCTCCTCCGCCTCGGCGAACGAACCCACATCGCAGACGATCTCCGCCTCGTTCATCGCCGCCGAGGCAGCCGAATACGAGTCGCCGACGCGGTTCGCGATCTCTTCCGCCTGGGTGTAGGCGGCCATGGCCTCGCTGAACCGGCCCGCGCTCTGCAGCCCTACGCCGCGGTTCGCGAGGATGCGAACCTGTTGCGCCAGGTCGCCGATCTCCTCGTAGAGCGCGAGCGCCCGGTCCCAGTACTCCCCAGTGGGTTGCCCCGAGACGAGGTTCACTGTGTCCATCACGTCGTACGCGTCGGCCAATGCTTCCTTGTCGCCGCAGGCGGTCGCTTCCTTGGCCGCGATCTGCGCCCACCGACGGCTGTCTGCGATGCGCCCCAGCCGGGTCAACGTTGCGGCGTAGTACGCGGCCACAGCCGCGGCGATCGGCTTGGCCTCGGGGACATCGGTCGTCGCCAACGCCGAACGCGCCCGAGTGAGCCACCCGAGCGACTTCGAGTAGGTGCCGAGCCTCGACTGGATCCGACCCTGCTGAAACAGCGCCTTTCCGCGTCCCACGGCATCGTGCTTGCGGTAGCGCACCTCAGCGCGACACGCGGCAGACGCAGCCTTGAATTCACCCGAGCGGATCAACGCCTGCGAGAGCGACCCGTAGAGATCAGCCATCGTCTCCGGCGTCGCATCGGGAAGGCGGCGCAGTGCGTCGACCGCGCGCCTGAACAGCTGGGCCGCCTCCTGCTGGGCGAACTGCGACGGCCGCACGCTCGGCGGCGTGGCGCGCGTACCCCCACGCGCGGTCGAACGAGCCCGCCAGGAAATAGTGCAACGACAGCAGGCCGCCGGTCTCCTCGGGGTTGTACTCGGCCTCGAAGCGCGCCGCCACTCTCGCGTGCAGCGAACGGCGCGTCCGGAACGGCAGTCCCGGCGTACGCCGCGTCGCGCACCACCGCGCGCCGGAACCGCGTGAAGCCGTCGCCCTCGTCCGTGAAGAACTCGCCGAGGCGATCCCACGTCTGGTCGTCGGGATCGGGCGCGTCCTCCTCGAGGACCTCGGGAGGAACCGGCGGGCGAACGAGATGCCGAGCACCGATGCGCGCCGCACGAGCGCACGGTCGGCCGGTGCGAGCGCGTCGATCCGCGCCATCGCGGCCGTCTCGATCGACTCGGGCAGCATGCCGCCGGTCGCAACCACCTGGGCTAGGTCGAGCGCGAACTGCGGATTCCCGCCCGAGCGGTCGGCGACCAGCGCGACCACGTGCGGCAGGAGCGGCTCGTCCTCGGTCGCCGCTTCGAGAGCGCCACGACATCGTCGCGCACGAGCGGCTCGCAGGTGGATCGAGCGCGCGCGCTCGTGGTCGGGTGCGACGAAACCCGTGGTCTCGTCGCGTCGCGTGACGGTGAACAGCCACGGCCGGTCGGCGGTCTCGCGTAACAGGTACGAGAACAACTCGCTCGATGCGCCGTCCATCAGATGCGCGTCCTCGACGTGGATCAGCGCTTGGTTGCGCAGCGTCGCCTTCAGGAAACGGCTGACGACCTCGAAGAGCTTCGGCTGGCGGAACTCCTCGGCGAGCTGCTCCACCTCGCGGCGTCATCGGCATGTCGACGTCGAGGGGGATCGCGATCAGCGGCAGCCACGGCACGAGCGTTCGATCGCGCGCCGCGATCGACCTCCTGCAAGCGGCGAACGACGTCGCGATCGCTGGCCTCCCAGCGTGAGCTCGAGCATCTCGCGGAGCAGCTCGCGCCAGATGATGTACGGCGTGGACGACGTGAACGCCTCCGCGTTCGCGAACAGCACCCGCGCCTCGCGCTCGGCGTGCAGCTCCTCGATCAAGCGCGATTTGCCGATCCCCGGCTCGCCGACGA
The DNA here is from genome assembly GCA_963746995.1 of uncultured Actinomycetes bacterium. Taxonomy (GTDB): domain Bacteria; phylum Actinomycetota; class UBA4738; order UBA4738; family HRBIN12; genus AC-51. The sequence goes on along the minus strand of CAVVDF010000002.1, from coordinate 5,939 downwards.
TCTCGACCAGCCAGCCGTGGCCCTCCTCCGCGTCGGTGAGCGCCGCGCGCAACATCGCGAGCTCCTCGTTGCGCCCGACCAACGGGAGCTGCACATGGGCGTCGCGCGTGCGCGACCCGATCGCCGCGCCGACCGCCCAGGCTTGGACGGGCTTCGCCTTGCCCTTGACCATGAATGGTTCGAGCTCCGTGACGTCGAACCGGGTACCGGACGCATCCATCACGTCGGCGGTCGCGTAGATCTGGCCGGGCGTGGCCTTCGCCATCAAGCCGCGCGGCGAGGTTCACCGCATCGCCCATGACCGTGTAGGTCCGCCGGTAGAACGGACCGATGTCGCCGGCGAACACGCCACCCTTGTTCACGCCGATCCGGACCGGGATCCTTCGGTGCTTGTCGGCGATCTTCCGGAGCGCGAGCAGCATCCGCTCCTCGTCGTTGCCGGTGATCGTGGGGGCGCCCGCGGTGAGGATCAGCTTGCCGCCGTCGTCGTCGGCGTCGGTCGACAGGAAGCACACGCCGTACTCGTCGCAGGCGGCTTGCGTATCGGCGAGCAGCTCCTGCAGGCCGTCGGCGACCGCCTCGGGCGCCGCGCTCGGGATCATGTCGTCGGTGCCGTCGAAATGGATGAACGCGATCGAGATCTGCCGATGCTCGGGCGTGCCGCCGCCGGCGAGCACGTGGCTAGCGCACGGCCGTCGACAAGCAGTGCGCCACGGCATCCGGATCGACGTCGTAGGTCGGGATCTCGCGAGGCCGCGTGGTGCCCGGGCGGCTCGCGCTTCAGCAAGAATCCCGGGTCCCTTGGCGTCCCCGATGCAGCGCGGCGGGAGCTGCCTCCGCGATCTCGCGGGCTCACGAGGATGTCGCCGGCGTCGGCCGACGTGCTCCATCCTCGACCGTTCCGCGTCCAGCCGGGCCCGGTCACGACCAGCTCGCGATGCGACCCGCCGACGTGGAAGAAGTGATAGGTGCCGGTGTGCACGCCGACCGACATGCGGAGCTGCACGTGGGAGCCCGGCACCTCGATCCGGCCCGACCTCGCGAAGGGCCCTGCGCATCCACACCGCCGACCGGCAGGCGTTCGCGACGTGGTCCCCGTCCTCGAACAGCAGCAGGAGCGCGTCGCCGCCGAACTTGATCAGGCTCCCGTCGTTCGCGTAGGCGACCGCCAACAGGTCGGTGAAGCAGGCCTCGATCGCGTCGGTGACCTGCTCGGCGCCCTCCTTACCGACCTTCGCGAGCTTCTCGGAGAGCTTCGTGAACCCGGAGATGTCGACGAAGACCACCGACCCCTCGGCCGTCCACCACGTGGCTCGGGATCTCGGCCAGATGGCGCAGCAGGATGCGCGGCACGTACGGGCGCGCCGAGGGCTTCTCTCCGATGTTCGGCTCGGCCTGGTCCCCATCGCCGACCGGAGCCTTCCCGAGCACGATGTTGCGGCACGACGATCTCCGAAGGCTCTGCGGGCGGATAGCCTACCCGCCGTTTGCTCATGTCCGCGCCCTCTCCGGTACGGTGGGTCGCGATGGACCGACGAACACGATCTCACCGCCTGCGCTGCAACAGGCACGGCAGCGGCGCAAGACCCTGCACGACGCGCTGGTCCACCTGGAGGAGGCGCTGTCCTCCCCGGCCGCCGGGCGGATCAAGGATTGGACCGCACACGTCGTCAAGGAGATGCGCGAGGTCGAGGCCGCGTTCGAACAGCACTGTGGTCGCACCGAGCAGCAGGATGGCCTCTACGACGAGATTCTCGAGCGGGCCCCGCGTCTCGCCGGCAACGTCCGGCGCCTGCGCGACGAGCATCCGGAGATCCGCGAGGGCATCCGAGAACCTTGAACCGACTCGAGCACGAGCGGATCGGCAGCGACGACTGGCCGCTCGACGCGAGCTCGCGACGATCTCCAGCGGTTCATCGGCACGGTCATCCGCCACCGCCAGAAGCGGCGCCGACCTCGTGTGGGAGGCCGTACAACGTCGACATCGGCGGGCCTCGAGTAGCCGAGCCCTGCCGCGGCGGCTCGGCCTTGACCCCGTGGTCCGCATCGCGCTCGGCCAGCTGAACACCACCGTCGGCGACCTCGCCGGCAACGTCGAGCGCCTCGCCGACCGCCGCCGCCGACGCCACGGCCGCCGGTGCCGACGTGGTCGTCTTCCCGGAGCTTGCCATCACCGGCTACCCGCCGGAGGACCTGGTGCTCCGGCCGGCCTTCCTCGCGACACCCTGCGGCGCTCGACGACCTCGCGGCCAAGACCGCGGGCGGCTGCGACGTGTGGTCGGCTTCGCCGACCGCAGCGCAGCGGGCGCGGCACAGAACGCCGCCGCGCTGCTGCGCGGCGGCGTGGTCGCGGCCCGCTACGCCAAGTGCAAGTTGCCGAACTACGGTGTCTTCGACGAGCGACGCACGTTCGTCACCGGGCGACGGCGGGGTCGTCGTCGACATCGCCGGCACGCAGGTCGGTCTCTCCGTGTGCGAAGACGCCTGGCAGCCCGGCCCGCCGTTCGACCGCTACGTCGGGGTTCCCATCGTCGCCAACCTCAACGCCTCGCCGTACCACCGGGGCAAGGCCGAAGAGCGAGCCGACGTGCTCCGCGACCGTGCCGGTGAGACCGGCGCCTGGATCGTCTATGTCAACGCGGTGGGCGGGCAGGACGAGCTCGTCTTCGACGGCGGGTCGCTCGTGGTCGCCCCCGACGGGTCGGTCGCCTGCCGGGCGACGTCGCTTCGAGGAGGACCTGCTCGTCGTCGAGATCGAGGGCGACCGCTTCGAAGCCGATGCCGACCGCCGTGGCCCGACCGATCCCGCCGACGTCTATCGAGCGCTGGTCCTCGGAACGGGGACTACGTTCGCAAGAACGGCTTCCTCGAGGTCGTACTCGGCCTCTCGGGCGGCGTCGATTCCGCGCTCGTGGCGAGTGATCGCGACCGACGCGCTCGGTCGCCGAGGCGGTGCATGCGCTGGCGATGCCGAGCATGTACTCCAGTCAGGGAAGCCTCGACGATGCCGGCGAGGTTGCGCGACGCCTCAAGATCGACCTGCGCACCGTCCCGATCACCGACGTCTTCCGCGCCTACGAGCGCCAGCTCGCCGACCTGGATGCCGTCGAGGGCCTCGCCGCCGAGAACCTTCAGGCCCGGATCCGTGGCAACGACCTGATGGCGCTGTCGAATCGGTTCGGATGGATGGTGCTCGCAACCGGGAACAAGAGCGAGTACGCGGTCGGCTACTCCACGTTGTACGGCGACATGGCGGGTGGGTTCGCCCCGATCAAGGATGTCCCGAAGACGCTCGTGTACGAACTCTGCAGATGGCGGAACCTGGAACCGGATGCTCCGATCCCCGAGAGCGTGCTGACCAAGCCGCCATCGGCGGAGCTGCGCCCGGATCAGCGAGACACCGATTCCCTCCCGCCCTACGACGAGCTCGACCCGATCATCGCCGCCTACGTCGAGGACGACCTCGGGATCGAGGAGATCGTCGCCGCCGGCATCGCGGACACTGCGACCGTCGCTCGGGTCGCCGCGATGATCGACCGGGCCGAGTACAAACGACGCCAGGCAGCGCCGGGCGTCAAGATCACCCCCAAGGCGTTCGGGCGCGATCGCCGCCTGCCGATCACGAACCGCTACGACGGCCGATAGCCTTTGCGGGCCAGATAGTCCCGCTGCATCCTCAGGGTCGGGTCCCTCGCCGACGATAGGAAGGCATGCGTTTCCCGAGGCTGGACCTGGCGCGGCTCGATGCCGCCATGCGCGCTCGAAGTGTGGGCACCAGGATCTTCGCCGGATTCGCCGTCGCCGTCGCGATCACGATGTTGGTCGGGACCGCGGGTATCTGGCAGTTGCGCCAGATCTCCGGAACGCTCGAAGGAGTCACGGAGCATTCGCTCCGCCCGATCAACGAGGTGGCCGCGATCCGCAGCACCGTGGACGAGATCGAACTCGATGTGCGAGCCCACATGGCGGCCGACACGTCGCTCGCGAAGCAGGATGCATCGACCAAGATCCAGAATGCGTTCTCGTCGCTCCGCGAGCATCTGACCGCCCTCCGGGCGACGGCGCCCGACGGCGCCGAGGCAGCGGCGACGGACAAGCTCGATGCGGCGAGCGGCTTCATCGAGACCACGGTCAGTAACGAATTGCTCCCCCTGTCCGAGGCCGGGGACCGGGCTGCATTCGACTCGAAGTTCCGCTCCGCCGCGGCCCCGCTGCTGCAGAGCGCCCGCATCACCGTCGAGGAGATGATGACCGCCGAGAACGCGAGCGCGGATCGGGCGTTGGCCAGCGCTCACACCGCCTACCTGCGATCGCTCGCGTTCCTCGCGGCGTTGCTCGTGCTCGGCCTCGCCCTCGCGATCGCGATGGGGCTGACGATCTCGCGCTCGATCGCGCTGCCGCTTCGCGAAACTGCCGACGCGCTCGAGCGTGTCGCCGATGGCGACCTGACCGCCTCGGTCACCGTGGTCGGTACCGACGAGGTGGCGATCGTTGGCGGCGCGCTGAACGCCACCGTGGCGCGGACCGCCTCGGCGATGGCCACGATCGACGAGGGCGCGTCGGCGCTGGCGGCGTCCTCCGAGCAGCTCGCGGTCACGAGCGCATCGATCGGAGCGGCCGCGGAGGAGACCTCACTGGTCACGAACAACGTGGCGGCCGCCGCGAGCGAAGTGTCCGGCAACGTCGCGCATGCTGTCTCGGGTGCCGAGAGCCTCGGCTCGTCGATCCAGGAGATCGCGAGCAGCGCCGCAGACGCCGCGCAGATCGCGAATCAGGCCGTCGCCGACGCGGACGACGTCGGTCGAACCGTCGCGCGGCTCGAGACGGCCTCCGAGCAGGTCGGCGATGTCGTCGCCCTGATCACGAAGATCGCCCGTCAGACACACTTGCTCGCGCTCAACGCGACGATCGAAGCAGAGCGCGCGGGCGAGGCGGGCAAGGGGTTCGCCGTCGTCGCGAGCGAGGTCAAAGCGCTCGCAGGACAGACGGCCGAGGCGACCGACGAGATCGATCGGACGATCGGCGGGATGCGGTTCGAGGTCGAGGCGGCGACGGTCGCCCTCGCGCGGATCGCGCAGGTTGTTGAACACATCAGCGACACGCAGACGACGATCGCCGCAGCGGTCGAGCAGCAGAACAGCACGACCGGGGACATCATCGATCGGATGGCGCAGGCCGCGTCCGGCGCAGAGGAGATCGCGTCGACGATCGGCGGCGTCGCGTCGGCGGCCGCCGAGACCTCCCACGGGGTCGAGGACGCTCGGTCGGCGGCAACAGCCCTCGCCGCGCTCGCCGACGATCTCGCGCACACCGTCGCGCGCTTCCACACCGAGACCCGCGGTGCGGACGAGACGGGCGGCAGCGCCGCCATGGGCGCGACGGACGTCGATACCTTGCTTGCGAACGGCGCCTCCCCCGCTCCCGCGTAGGCCACTCGGCTACGATGCGCGGTCGGGGCCGGTAGCTCAGCCTGGTTAGAGCAGGGGGCTTTTAACCCTCGTGTCGCGGGTTCAAATCCTGCCCGGCCCACGAAAGCGCTACAGCGTCTGTGCGGCCTCGAGGCGGTCGAGGAACGGCACCTGCGCCGCCTTGATCTTCGTTCGCGCCGTCGCGAGATCGAACCACTCGACGCGAACGATCTCCGGGAACGTCTGGAGGCGCCCGGATCGCGGTGGCCATTCCATCTCGAACGTGTTCGACACGGCGGCGCTGGGATCAAGGTCGCCCTCGACCGCCCACGCGATCACGACCTTCCCGCCCTTCTGCGTGATCTCGCCGAGTTCCGTGGTCGGACCCTCCGGCACGGGATGGCCACTCTCTTCCTCGAACTCACGTCGAGCGACCGCGAGCGGCTCCTCCCCCTTCTCGATCTCGCCCTTCAGGACGGTCCAGTGGTCGGCATCCTTCCCAACGAAGAACGGACCGCCGGGAAGACCGAG
>CAVVDF010000001.1:0-84412 GCA_963746995.1 uncultured Actinomycetes bacterium | reverse complement strand
AGGCGGGGCGGGACGCGCCGGGAGCCTCGGGGCCGCCGGGGCAGGCCGCGGCACACCCGGAGAGGCGGCAGCCGGACGCGGTTCGGACGAGGGAAGCGGCTGGCGCGGACCAGACGGCAACTGGCCCGGACGATAAATCGGCACATTACGCGGCGCTGACAGGTGCCGGCCGCACGGCGGGCTTGGGAGCACCCGGAACAGCGGATGACGACGGAGGCGCCGGGACAGCGGGTCCCGGTACCGGCGGCGCTGGATGGACCGGCGCCACATGCGGATGGGCTTCCCGAATCCGCCCGCGAGCGGCGGACGGAGCGGCGGCCGCAGCGTGGGACGCGCAGCAAAGACCCTCCCCACCGGCAGCTGGCCACTGTCCTCAGCCTTGATTTCTTCGTCGGACGGCGGTTCGGCCGGCAAGGCGCCGCGCCCGCGGACCCGGGCGCCCTGAGCGCGGCCTCGTGCGGGACGACACTCCTCCGGGCTTTCAACCGGCGGTTCTTCGACGGCCACAGCCGTAATCGTGATTCTCCGTTTCCGAGATGGAGAAGCTCGATATCGCCCGAGGCAAAGGCCCCGCTGCACCGCGAGCCGCTTAAGACGGATCGCCGCGTCCTCTTCAATCGAACTGGAGTGTGTCTTCTTTTCAGACGACACCTACATCCGGCAAGAGCTCTAGTATCACTTTAGGCTTGACCTCGAGCTCGCGCGCCAGCTCGTTGATTCTGATCGTCTTCATATTTAATGACTGCAACTGCCTCCAGGCTGACCCGGACAGTCGTATCGTGTCCCGGCAACCCAAACAACGGAAGGTTCGTCCCCCGGGCGAACTGACCCTTGTCTTCTTTCAATCGTAGCAGAGAGAGGGTCTTAGGCCTCAGAGTTCTTCCGGGGCTTCCCCTTCTCCTGTTCTCCGGGTTTTTCCTCTTCTCTGCCTGCATCCAGAGATTGCTCCGCGGCCACGGGCTCGCCGGGCTCGGTTTCGAGCACCGGATCAACCGGCGCCTCCTCCGTTTCAACGGTCCCGGACGCGGCTTCCACTGCTTCGCTTTCGAGCGGCGCCACCGATTCCACCTCGGGCTCTGTCGCGGTTTCCTCGAGTGCCGCCTCGACTGGCTCCTCAGCCTCGACTGGATCCACCTGCGGCTCGAACTGGGAATAATAGGCGAGCACGGCGTCCTGAATCCGCTCCACCATTGTGGGGCCGATGCCGGGAATCTGCTCTAGTTCCTCGGGCGTCATGCTGCCGAGTTTCTCCACCGTGCCGATACCACCCTCGTTGAGTTTGTCGACGATGTCCTCGGGCAGGCCCTGGTCGATCAGGGCACTGACCGGGGCTCCCATCGAGAGGGCCGCCATCTGAGACTCGACTTCCTGCCGCTTCTCTTCTTCGCTCTTGATGTCGATCTTCCAGCCGAGGAGCTTGGCCGCCAGGCGAACGTTCTGCCCCTTCTTGCCGATGGCGAGGGACAGCTGTGTGTCGTCGACGATGACTTCCATGTGCTTGCCGGTGGCGTCCACGATGGACACCCGGCTGATCTTCGCCGGGCTGAGCGCGTGGGTGGCAAACTGACCGCATCTTCGGAGTATTCGATGATGTCGATCTTCTCACCGCGCAATTCGCGGATGATCGACTGCACACGCATGCCTTTCATTCCGACGCAGGCGCCCACGCAATCGACATCGCGGTCACGGCTGAAAACGGCGATCTTGGTGCGTTCGCCGGCCTCGCGCGCGCAACCCTTGATCACGACCGTACCGTCGTAGATTTCCGGAACTTCCTGCTCGAACAGGCGCATCACGAGCTCGGGGGCGGCGCGCGACACGATGACGCCCGCGTTTTTGCCCCCCCTTTTCGACCGTGCGGATTACGGAGCGGACACGCTCGCCCACCGTGAAGCTCTCCAGTCGCGACTGTTCTTTCTTCGGCAGCCGGGCCTCGGTTTTCCCGAGATCGCAGACGAGGTCCTGGCCCTCGATGCGCTTGACGGTGCAATTGACCAGCTCTCCGACGCGGTCCGAATACTCGGTATAGATGGTTTCGCGCTCGGCTTCCCGGACCTTCTGCAGGATCACCTGCTTGGCCGTCTGGGCGGAGATCCGGCCCAGGCTCTCAGTGCCTTTTTGAATGCGGATTTCGGTTCCGACCACGGCCCCGGGCTGCAGCCCCTGCGCCTGCTCGACGGTCACCTGGTTGAGTGGGTCTTCCACCGTCTCCACCACGTGCTTGACGGCGAAGATCTGGATCTGGTCGCTCTTGGCGTCAACTTCCGCCACCAGGTCTTCCGTTGTCTTGAATTGCTTGCGCGCGGCCACAAGCATGGCATCCTTTACCGCAGTGATTACGATCTGCGGGTCGATGCCCTTCTCTTTGCTCAGTATCTCGATAGACTCAAAGATCGATGCCAAAACGACTGTCCTCGCTACTCGTTGACTTTTTGTGATTACCACTCGAACTTCAGATTCGCCTTAGCGACATTGCCGAGGGCGATCTGGAGGGTCCGGCCGGGGGCGGGTTCCAGCGTGATCGTACCGTTTGCGAATTCTGCCAGGGTGCCTTCCCAACGCTTTTGATTCTCGACCGGCTCGCGCAGCGCGAGCTTGACCTTCTGTCCTTTGAACCTGACGAAATCAGTAGGTTTCGTCAGCTTCCGCTCGATACCCGGAGAGCTGACCTCGAGCGTGTAGGCTCCCCCGGGAATCACATCTTCGACGTCGAGAAGGGTGCCGACGTCCTGAGAAATCATTTCGCAATCGGCGTGGGTGACCCCACCGGGCTTGTCGATATAAATGCGCAGGACACGGCTGCTGCCGCCGCCAAGCAATTCGATCTCGACGGGCTCGATGTCGTGGGGGCGTCCCACTCGCTCCGTGATTTCAGAGACTTGGGCGACGATGGCTTCGCGATTCATACTGATTGCCATACGATGTCCGGTGCCTTCAGGCCGTCGGCGGCCAATAAAAAAGTGGGCTTACGCCCACTCTTATCAATCGACAACTTCAGTATACCCCCGAATGGGGTGTTCTGGCTACCGCCACCGCTCCAAAAGCTGTTAGCGGCGGCTGCCGGGATGGGTCAATGCATTCGAGAATCTCGAGTTCTCAAACCGGCAATCACGACATTGGACGCAAATCCAGCGTTTCCCGCACCGTCTGGGCGAGTTCGGTGGGGGTGAAAGGCTTCTGGAGGAAAGCGGCTCCCCACTTTATGCCCTCCTTTAAAACCACATCCTGCGTGTGGCCGGATACGAAGAGGACCTTCATTCCGGGGCGCAGCAGGGTGGCAGCTTCGGCGAGTTCGCGTCCGCCCAGCATCGGCATAACCACATCTGTGACCAGCAGGTGGATCGTACCCGGATGGGTTTCGCACACTACCAGACCTTCACGTCCACTGCGGGCTTCGAGAACGGTGTATCCGCTCTCCGAAAGAATCATCCGGGCAAGCCCGCGGACCGCGTCTTCATCCTCCACCAGGAGAAGGGTCTCGGAGCCCTTCGGCGCCTGGGCCAGGCCCCCGGCTAGATGGCTACTTTTGCCGACCGGATCGAGCACCGCGGGCAGGAAGATTCTAAAGGTCGTCCCCCGGCCCGGTTCAGATTCACAGCGGATGGCGCCGCCACTTTGCTCGACGATTCCCTGGACGGTGGCCAGCCCAAGTCCGGTTCCCTTGCCGATGTCCTTCGTGGTGAAGAACGGCTCGAAGATGTGATTTTGCAGCTCGGCGTCCATGCCGATGCCGTTGTCGCTGACCGCCAGGGTCGCGTAACGGCCAGGCGCCAGGTTCCGCTCCTTCGCGGCTGTCTCCGACAGTGTTACGTCGGCCGTTTCGATGGTCAAGGTACCGGAGCCGGGCATGGCGTCCCGAGCGTTCAGGGCGAGGTTCATGATGGCGCGGCCGATTTCACCGGGATCGGCCCTTACAGCCAAGGGTTCGGGTGCGCAATGGACGGCCACCTTGATCCGCTCGCTCACCAGACGGCGCAGCATGCCGTCGAAGTCCTGAACTATGCCATTCAAGTCCAGCACTTTGGGTTGCAGAACCTGCCGGCGGCTGAAGGATAGCAACTGCTGCGTAAGCGAAGCCGCGCTCTCGCCCGCGTTCCTGATTTCGCGGACTTGCCAAAGAGCCCGGTCGTTACCGGTCAGAGTTTCGAGAAGGAGGCTGCTGTAGCCGATTATGGCTGTGAGAAGGTTATTGAAATCGTGCGCGATGCCGCCCGCGAGCCTGCCGATGGCCTCCATCTTCTGAGCCTGGCGAAGATGCTCCTCGCCTTTGCGAAGGGCCTTCTCGGCGTCTTTGCGCGCGGTAATATCGTCAACCGCCACCAGGATCATGTTGAGATGATCGATGCGGCGTCCACCGAGCACGATCACCTTGCGCCTAACGCTGGGAAAGTCCCGCTCGATTCGTACTCCGAAAACGAGTTATCTCCCTGCCCCAGAGCGTTCAGCGAATCCCTCAGCCCGGGAAGATCCCAGGCACCGTCCGAAAGCGAATAGATGATCCGGCCTTCGGCTTCGAGAGGTGACACCTGAAACGTCCGGTAAAACGCCCGGTTGCCCATCTTGATCCGCAGCTCCGTATCGAGCACGATCAACGGATGCCGGACGGTTTCCACGATAGATATGGCAAAGTCGCGCGCCTGGACCAGCGCCGCGTTCTTGGTCTGTAATTCCTCGTTGACCGTGATCAATTCTTCGTTGGTGGATTGGAGTTCTTCTTTGGCAGTTTCCAGTTCTTCGTTGAGACTTTGCAGCTCCTCGCTGGTAGAAAGTGCTTCCTCGGTCCTGCTCTGGCTGTCTTCGATGGTGGTTTGGTGCTCCTCGATTACGGCCAGGTATCGCTGCCGCATTTCGGCGAGTTCCCGCTTCAGCCGCGAGATCTGCAGGTCCCGCTGATCGCCGGGTTCATCTGACGTGGGGACCGCCTCCTGCGGTTCAGTCTCGCTGTGGGCTCCGGCGGGCTCGAAAAGGACCAGGATGGGCAGTTTTCGGACGCCGTGCAGCGGCACAACTCTGATGTTTACCTCGCCGCTTGTCCCGTCACGCTCATACCTGATGGAGTCCTGTTGCACCGGCTCGCCGTTCTGCCTCACCTGCCGGACCATCTTCTCCACCTCGAGAAACAGACCGGCATCAGGGATCAGCTTCACAAGGTTGAAACTCACCCTTCCAGCCGGCAACGTGAGGTAGGAGTTAGCCTCGCCACGGATCTCCTGAACCTCGAGGTTCTCGTCCACGACCACTCCGGCCAGGCTGTATTTCGACAGAAGGATCCGATCGACTTCTCTTCGAACCTCCTCTCCATCCCACACGTCCGAAGCCGGCAAGCTGCGGGTCCGCTTGCCCATCTCCGAGCCCTTGCGACCTCCGACGTCGCCTGTCAGGAACAGGTGCGGCCTTCTCGGCGTCTCCCGTTTGGCGTAGATTCTGTGCTGGGGGTCAACCAGCGAAAACAGGTCACCGAACAATGCAGTCTCCGATGCCCCCAACATCAGATACCCGGCCGGCTTGAGCGCGTAGTGAAACACCGGAATGATGCTCTTCTGGACGCTTCCCAGGTAGATCAGGACGTTGCGGCAACTGATCAGATCCAGCTTAGAGAAAGGTGGATCGTCGATCAGATTGTGCCGGGAGAAGACGCACATTTCGCGCAGGCTCTTGTTCAGCAGATAGCCGCCTTCGACCTTGACGAAATATCGATTCAGCCGCTCAGGGCTGACGTCCGCCGCGATGTTCTCGAGGTATCTTCCGCTTCGGGCCATATCGATTACCGGCTGGCTGATGTCGGAAGCGAAAATCTGCAGCGGAAAAGCCCGTACCTGTCTCGTACAGGTATTCCTGGAACAATATGGCAATCGAGAAAGCCTCTTCTCCCGTGGCGCAACCCGGCACCCAGACGCGGACCGTTGCGTTGGCGGGCCTCCCCTGGAGAATGCGGGGAAAGACGGTCTTCTTCAAGCTCTCGAATGATTCCGGATCGCGGAAGAAGCTGGTTACGCTGATGAGTAGGTCCCGCTCGAGCGCCTTCGTCTCGCCGGGATCATTTTCCAGCAGTTTCTTGTATGCCTCGATGCTCTCGATATTGCGCAAGGCGAGCCGCCGGAGGATGCGGCGCCTGACCGTATTCTCCCGATAGAGGGAAAAGTCGATGCCGGAGGCGCTATGGAGGACGTCCAGGATGGGGGCAAACCGATCTGGGACGTCAGCCTCCGCCAGCAGCCGTTCCGGATGTCCAGCTTCGGAAACATATTGGTGTCTGGCGATGCGAACCAGTTCCCCGGCGATGCGCTCCGGCGGCAGAACGAAGTCCACGCTACCGGTCGCGACCGCGGCTTGGGGCATTCCGGGAAACTTCGCGGTGTCCTGATCCTGCGCGAAGGTGGTGCCGCCGGAGGCTCTGACTGCCTGAACTCCCGCAGAACCGTCCGTTCCCGTTCCGGAGAGGATTACCGCGACGGCTCTGGCCCGCACTCGTCGGCCAGGGACCTCAGGAAGCGGTCAATGGGCATGTGTAATCCCGGCGTTTGCGTACGGGGGACCAGCCTCAACGTCCCTTGTGCGATGGTCAAATCGGCGTCTGGCGGTATGACGTACACGTGATTGGCTTCCACCCGCATGCCTTCGGCCGCCTCAATGACCGGCATTGGGGTCGCACCCGCAAGAATCTTGGTCAACATGCTCGAGTGTTTCTGATCGAGATGCTGAACGAACACGATGGCAAGACCGGTGTCTGTAGGCAAGTCGGCGAGCAGCCGTTTGAAGACTTCCAGCCCGCCGGCTGAGGCTCCTATGCCGGCCACCGGGATACCGGTCGCAACCGCCCTGCCTGGCTCGGGCCCGTCTTCCGTGAAGCCGCCCGGCCTATCGGCTCGGGGATCGGGATGGGTACTGTCGGGTTCGTAACCTTCGTCCATTACCCCCCCACTCTCGCTGCTGTGCCATCAGGAACGACGGTTGTGATCGAAGCTGCCGTCAGAGGAAGTTCAACCAGAAACACCGCTCCAGGTCCGGATCGATCTTCGAGGCTGATACGTCCGCCGAGAGACTGTACGATGCTGCGGCAAATGGAGAGTCCCATACCCAAACCATTGCTCTTGGTGGTAAAGAAGGGTGTAAACAGCTTGGCCTTGTCCTGTTCCCGAATGCCGGGACCATTGTCTTCGACGCGCACGATCCCCCGGTCCTGCTCGGTCCTGACAGTCGTCCTGACGGCGAGAATCCTATCCTGAGGCGCATTCTGCTCCATCGCGTCCATGCCGTTTCTGACCAGGTTCACCAGCACCTGCTGGAGAGGAACCTCGTCTCCTCGAACCCTCACGGGATCTGGAGAAAGCACCAGTTGGAGCTTGACGCCTCGCATCACCGCGTCGCTCTTTACCAGCCGGCCCACATCATTCACCATTTGATTCAGGTCCAGATCATGCGGCGATGTCGTGTGTTTCCGGAAGAGGGCCCGCAGATTCTGCACGATGCTGCCGGCGCGATTGCCGTCCTCGATAATGTCGTCGAGCGCTGCGCGGATCTCCTCAAGATCGGGTTGCGGTCTGCCGGCGAAGTCCTGGGCCGCCTGAGCGTTGTTGAGGATAGCGGTCAGGGGCTGCCCAAGCTCGTGCGCCAGCGAGGCGGTCATCTGGCCCATTGATGCGACCCGGTTCAGATGCGCGATGGCGCTATTCAATTCGAGCAGTTCGTTGGCCGCACGATTGCGCTCCAGCACGTCACGGAGCCAAGACCTCGACCGATCCGTGCGAGCGGCGCCACAGCAGGATCCCGGCGCTTCGGTTCGATCGCGACATCGGGCAAGGGTACGCCGGGCCCAGGCGCGAGCGCGGCTTGACCGGCTCTGCGACCACCGGCATGCTTCGGGCGTGTCGCTCGCGGACGTGATGCAGGTGCTGCACGTGCTAGCGGCGTTCGCGTTCGTTACGGGTCTGCTGGGACGCGACATCATCCTGGGCGTGGCTCGGGGCAGCGACGATCTCTCGAGGATCCGCACCCTGCTCCGTGCGTCTGCGCCGTTCGAGCGACATCTCGTTCGAACGGGATCGATGCTCGTGCTCGTGTTCGGGATCCTCTCATGGTGGACCGAGAAGCTGCCACTCTGGGGCGAGAACACGCGCTGGGTCACCGTATCCCTGATCGCGTTCGCGACGATCATCCCGCTCGTTCCATTGATCTTCCTTCCCCGAGGAAAGGTGTTCGACGCCGCCCTGGCAGATGCGGAAGCGGCGGGTCACGTGACGCCGGAACTAACCGCCGCGTTCCACGACCCGGCGGTCGCGGCCGCCCGTTGGTACGAACTCGCGGTCGTCACGTTCATCGTCGTACTGATGGTGACGAAGCCGTTCTGACCCGGCCGATCAGCGGAACCGGGGTAGTGGGGACGTGTCGGACGCTCCCGCTAGCGTCCGCCGGCATGCGGATCGAGCGGCTCGGCGATTGGACCGTGCTCATCGCGACCGAACGGCGTGAGCGGCGACGCGGGCTCCTGGGCCGTGCCGGCCTCGACCCGTGGCAGGCGCTCAGACTCGATCGCTGCAGATCGGTCCACACCTTCGGCATGCGCTTCCCGATCGACGTCGTGATGGTGGACAAGCTCGGGCGGCCGATCACGACCCGAACGCTGTCGCCGGGCCGGCTCTTGCTCCCCCGGCGAGGGGTGCGTGCCATCTTCGAGGTCGGAGCCGGACGAGGCCCGGCGCTGCTCCACGCGCTCTCGACCTCGTAGCGGCGGGCTCCCCTTGCTATCCTTCCCCGGCTGCCCCTTCCGGGTGCGGGCTCGTCCCCATCGTCTAGAGGCCTAGGACGCCGCCCTTTCAAGGCGGAAGCACGGGTTCGAATCCCGTTGGGGGCACGGCACCACCAGCACCACGCTCAACCAGCACCGCCGGCGCTCTCGAGTGCCGTGACAACTGAACACGCGCCTGTGGAGGAGTCCGGAGTCCTCATCGCCCTGTCAAGGCGAAGATCGCGGGATCGAAGCCCGTCAGGCGCGCCACAGCGACAACCCGACCGTCACGAGCGCGCGGCGTCGGGCTCGTCCCAAGCCGAACGCTCCCAATCGTCGAGCGATGCGCCCTCCAGGGGCATCAACGACGGAAGCGGCATCTGGAGCCGCCGGCCGAGCGCGATGACGTAGGGCTCGTACATCGCGCGGTAGGCGCCGAGACGACCGGCGGTCTTCGCGTCGAGCGAGAGCCCGGCGCCGGTCAGGACCGCGCAGATCTGCCGAGGCTGCTCCTCGGTGAGCCGGTCGGGACCGTGTCGCTCGGGCTCGGCGAAGAACACCTGGGCGATATCGACCACCGCGTGCCGAGCGATCGCGAACGTCCGCCGCGCCTGCCACCGGGACGGCCCCTCGACGCCGGCCAGCACGAGCGCGGACGTATCGAGGATCGAGGTGAGGGCTGCGAGCCACGACTGTTGTTCGTGTTGCGAACGGAAGTAGGCCAGCACGGGATACGACAGATGGCTCTCGAGCAGATCAGCCGACCACCGTTCCCAATCGGCGAGCAGCATCTCCACCGATTCGATGGCGTCGTTGGCGGCCGCTCGCCGCAAGAGCTCCACGGCGCTCGGTGGCGATCCCGCCCACTGGTCGAGCATCGAGACGCTCACTTCCCTGCGAGAGAACGCCTGGTAGAGCACGGGGAGGTACGAGATCGTCAGCGCGAGGAACGCGAACCCGGATGCGGCCTCGATCGCCGTGATCGCTCGACCGATCGACGACAGCGGTGTGACATCGCCGAGTCCCAGCGTGACGAAGGTGGTGGCGCTGAGATACAGGTACGTCCCGAACGACGCCGACGCGCCGGGGGCAAGCGGCGCCTCGAGCCCCCACATGATCAGGGCGAAGCCGGCGATGACGCCGATCACCCAGAGTCCGAGCAACATCAACATCGACAGTGGCGCGAACACGCTCAGGTAGTTCTCGCGGCGCGGGCCGGGATGGCGCCTGCCGATCCTCGACCATCCGCCCCACAGCACCCGGTAGAAGACGCGCGTGATCCGACCACGTCGAGTCACTCGCCGGGGCAGGACGAGCGTCTCGAACGTCTCCCACAGGACCAGGACGACGAGCGCCAGACCCGCGACGACGGCGACAGGCATCAGGTCAACTGCCGATCCGAGGAGCCCGTCGATGTCAACGGAGATATCCCTCGACGGTAGAAGCGTCGCGGACCGAGGCTTCCGGTGATCAGATCCTGATCGTCCATCGATCCCCCCTCGTCGAGATGCTCAAGGCAACCACCGTACGCGACGCCGTGTTCCAGACGTGAAGGGAGATCGCAGCCGTCGGTTCGTCGTGATCCTCACGATCCGTTCGCTCCCCTGGCCTCCGTCAGCCCAAGGCGTTCCTCGGGTGGCGGAACCAGGGTCCCATGGGTACGTTGAGAAGATCACTGATGCCTGATCGCGCTCCCGTGCGAACGGAGCGGTAAGGAGGTTCGCATGGCACGTCTGTTCTCATTCAAGCCCGCCCTCTCGCTCAAGGGCCGGAAGTTCTATGGGGTCCGGGGATGGGCGGGCAAACCGACCCATCCTCCGCTGACCGACTTCCCGATCGTCTGCTACGTGCTGGTCGCGCTCTTCGATGTGATCTCGTACGTCGCGCGGGGATCGAGCGACGACCCGAACTCATTCGCCCGCGACCTCTTCACGGCGGGCACGTACGTGATCATCGTCGGCGCGGTCGTCTCGCTCGCAACAGCGACGACGGGATTCTGGGACTGGTGGAAGGGCGTCCCTCGTGATCACAGCGGTGCCCTAGGTCGGGCCAAGCACACGCAGGTGTGGAGGACGATCAACACCCACATGGCAATCATGCTGACCGTCACTGCGCTCGCGGTTGCCGACATCGTCGTGCGGCTCCTCCAGGACGACCCGCAGTTCGCGCCGATCGGTGCCGTGATCCTCTCAGTGCTCGTCGGCGGTCTCGTCGCGGTCGGTGCCGCGTACGGCGGCTCGCTCGTGTTCGACTACCAGTTCAACGTGGAGGGGCTCTCCGGGAGCACTGTCTGGGATGAGACGGACGTCGACCAGATGCCGGAGGACAAGCGCCGGCCGAAGGCCGAAGGCGAGCCGGTGTGACACAGAAGGTCGCTAGACGGCCTTGCGATAGAGCCGAACGGCGATCGGCGCGAAGATCGCGATGATCACCGCCGCCCACAGGATGGCCTTGAGGACCAGGTCCGCTGTCGGACCGCCGATCGTGAGCGCACGGAACGCTTCGGCGGTGATCGAGACCGGCTGGTTCCTCGCCCAGGGCTGCAACCACCCCGGCATGTTGTCGACGAGGACGAACGCCGCCGAGGCGAACACGAGCGGTGCGAGGACGGGGAACGCCGCCGCCTGCGCCGTCTCCGGGTCCTTCACGGCCAAGCCGACGGTGGCGAAGATCCACGACATCGCGTAGCCGAACAGGATGACCACGAGGATGCCGGGGATCAGCGCCAACATGGTGGTGTGGATCCGCCATCCGACCAGGAACCCGACGATCATCATGAGGACGACGACGAAGACGTTGCGGATCAGGTCGGCGAGTGTCCGGCCGACCAGCACCGCCGGGGTCCACATCGGCAGCGCGTGGAAGCGCTCCATCAGACCGCTCTTCAGGTCGGTCGCCAGGCCGATCGCGGTCGCGAGCGAGCCGAACACGACGACCTGCACGAAGATACCGGCCATCAGGTAATCCACATACGGGATCGTGCCGGTGTTGATCGATCCACCGAAGACGAATCGGAACATCAGCACGAAGATGATCGGCTGGATCGTCGAGAAGACCAGCAGCTGTGGGACGCGCAAGTACTGCAAGAGGTTGCGATGGACCACGGCGCCCGTGTCGCGAACACGGCTCATCGGGATCCGCCGATCTGCCACGTCGTGACCGACCGTCACCTGTGCTGCGTTCATGCCGAACCTCCTGTCAGGCTCTCGGCCGGTTGCTCGCCGGGATCGCGTTCCTCGGCTCGGTGCCCCGTGATCGACAGGAACACGTCGTCGAGGCTCGGCTCGCGGACCGCAAGCGTGTCGGGCTCGATCGCGTTCGCGTCGAGCGTGCGAAGCACCTCGATCAGGATGCGAGCGCCGTCGTTCGACGTGATACGGACGGTCCCGTCGTCGCGCTCGACCTGT
This sequence comes from uncultured Actinomycetes bacterium, assembly GCA_963746995.1. Lineage (GTDB taxonomy): Bacteria > Actinomycetota > UBA4738 > UBA4738 > HRBIN12 > AC-51. Next base: position 72,280 of record CAVVDF010000001.1, on the reverse strand, counting down.
CCGTTGACCCGGCCCGTCAGCAGTGATGAAGCCCGTTCGGAGCGGCCGTCGGGGCCGAAATGCATCTCGACCACCGTGCTGCCCAACTCGGACTTCAGGTTCGACGGGGTGTCGTTGGCGATCACCTTGCCGTCGTCGACAACCACGATCCGCTCGGCGAGCCGGTCCGCTTCCTCGAGGTACTGGGTCGTCAGCAGGACGGTCGTCCCGTCCCTCACGAGTTGTTCGATCATCTCCCACAACGCGTTCCGGCTGGTGAGGTCGAGTCCGGTCGTCGGCTCGTCGAGGAACAAGACCGGGGGACGCGTCACGAGCGACGCGGCGATGTCGAGCCGACGACGCATGCCGCCCGAATACGTACGGAGCGGGCGGTCGGCAGCATCCACAAGATCGAACTTCTCGAGTAACTCGGCCGCGCGGGGCATCAGCTCCGGCGTCGGAAGCTGTCCGAGGATGCCCACCATACGGAGGTTCTCGCGTCCCGTGAGATTCGCGTCGACCGCGGCGTACTGGCCCGCGAGACCGATGCGGCGCCTCACCGCCTGCGCGTCGTGGACCACATCGTGGCCGAGGACGGAGGCGTGGCCCGCGTCGGGCTTCAGGATCGTGGCAAGGATCCTGACGGCCGTAGTCTTGCCCGCCCCGTTCGGTCCCAGGAGGCCGAAAACGGCGCCCTGCGGCACTTCGAGGTCGATGCCCGCCAAGGCCTCGAGATGACCGTACCGCTTGACCAGTCCTTCCGCGAGGATCGCCGCTCCATCCATGCCGCGATCCTGTCACAATCATTTGAGTAACGTCAAGTATCGAGAGATATGAAAGGTTGAGAATACCGAAGGACCTTGACCGGCGGTGTACGATAGATGCATGGCGCAAGCAGCCGACAACGCGGTGCCGGTCACCGATCCGGTCTACACGGTCGCCGCCGACGTATGGCGGCAGATGGCCGAGTTCACATGGAGCCGGATGCAGCGCGGGCAAGCGTTCCGCATGCTGAAGGCGCTCGGACTCACGCCCGGTCACCTCAAGGTTCTCGCGACTTTGCAGTACGACGAAGCACTTCCGATGGGCTCGATCGCGAAGACGCTCGAATGCGATCCGTCGATGGCAACCTGGCTGATCGACCGGCTCGAGGATCGCAAGCTCGTCGAACGGCGCATGCTCACCACCGATCGCCGCGTCAAGGTCGTCAGCCTGACGCGGCGAGGTATGCGGGTGAAGACCAAGGTGCTCGCCAAGGTCTTCGAGCCTCCACCGGAGTTGCTGTCGTTGGACCTCGCTCGGTTGGAGACGCTGCGTACCGCGCTCAGTACACTGCCGAAGCCCGAGCACTCGTCCAGCACGCACGAACATCAGACGGGACTCTCCCGGGCCAGGTAGCTCAGTTGGCAGAGCACGCGGCTGAAAACCGCGGTGTCGGCAGTTCGATTCTGCCCCTGGCCACTCCTCTATGCTCCCGGCGTGACCACGCTGTCCGGCATCGATCCCGCCCTCGTCAAAGAGCTGAAGGACGCGGAGGACACCCGCTTCCACGATGCGCGACCGCGCTCCGCCGAGCTGTGGACTCGCGCGTGGGATGTGATGCCCAACGGCGTGCCGATGGCCTGGATCCGCGGCTCCTACCACCACATGCCGATCTGGGTGGACTCTGGGAAAGGAGCCCGCTTCACCGACGTTGACGGGTACGCCTACAGCGACTTCAACATCGCTGACCTCTCGACGTTCTGCGGGTATGCGCCCGAGCCCGTCGTGCACGCCGTGGCCGAACGGATGGCCCGCGGCAACCAGTTCCTGCTGCCGACCGAAGATGCGATCGTGGTCTCCGAGGAACTCGGCCGGCGTTACATGCTGCCGAAGTGGCAGTACACGCTGTCGGCGACGCAGGCGAACACCGAGGTGATCCGCGTCGCCCGCGTCCTGACCGCGCGCGACAAAGTCCTGATGTTCGATGGCAAGTATCACGGCCACTTCGACCAAGCCCTCGTGCAACTCGGCCCCGACGGTGCCCTCCTCCCCGAGGAATACGGGCTGCCCGCGGACGTCACGAGTCACACCGTGCTCGTCCCGTTCAACGACATCGGCGCAGTGCGGGCGGCTCTGGCACGAGAGGACATCGCCCTCGTCATGACCGAGCCTGCGATGACGAACAACGTCGGCCTCGTCCTGCCCGACGACGGGTTCCATGCCGAGCTCAGACGGCTCACCCGGGAGACCCGAACGCTGCTCGCCTACGACGAGACCCACACGCAGGTCGTCGGCCCGGGCGGGCTCACCGCACTGTGGGGTCTCGACCCGGATTTCGTCACGGCCGGGAAGTCGATCGCGGCGGGCGTGCCCTTCGGCGCCTGGGGCATGACCGAGGAGACAGCCATGTTCCTCACACAGTTCAAAGGTCCCGACGGCGAACGGTTCGACCAGGTGGCGATCGGCGGGACGCTGTTCGGGAACGCGCTCTCGATGGCTGCGGCGCGGGCGACGATGCTCGAGGTGCTCACGCCCGACGCGTACACGCACACGCAACGGCTGGGTGCCCGTCTGGCTGCCGGCATGCGCGCGAGCGTCGACCGAGTCGGCCTGCCCTGGCACATCCATCACCTGGGCCCACGCTCGGGCTACACGTTCCGGCCCGAGCGCGATCCGCAACGCGGCCGAGGGCAGGGCGGTGGCGAACGACCTGCTGACCCGCCTGATCCGCATCTGGATGGCGAACCGCGGTGTGTGGGAGGCGATCGTCGGCGCCGGGCCCGTCGTACCCGTGCCGGCGAGTGACGAGGACGTGGATGCGTACCTGCGCGCGTGGGACGAGCTGCTCTCGCGGCTGACTAGCTGAACATCTCGCGGCTGCGGAACTCCGCCCACCGCACGAGCACCGACTGGTAGACCTCGGCGGACTCCGCCGCCTCGTGCTTCGCGAGCGCGTCGAGGGCGCGCTGGATCTGGGCGGCGCTGTGGTCGTCGTCCATCTCGTCCCACGTCATCAGGTCGGACAGCTCGCCGTAGTCGAGTTCGAGCACGCTGCGCGGGTCGAACGCGGCGATCCACTGGTGCAGATCGACGAGCAGCTCCCCGAGCTGGCCGAGATCGGAACGACGCAAAGTCGGGATGGCGATCTCGGCGCGACGCATCGCCCGTCGCGCCGCCGTGCGATACCGAAGGCGAAGCCGTCCCAACTCGTCGTCGGCGATCGTGCGTTCCTCGGGCTTGAACATCGTGAACCAGCGAAGGGGCACGTGCCAGGCGCACTGCTGGACGAACGGCACCGCCAGCGGATCGCGACGCCGAAGCTTGCCCAGCTGGCGCCGGGCCTTGCGCGCCTCCCTCTTCGGCACGACCGAGTCCCACAGCTCGAACGGCTGCTCGTCGGAATGACCGGCGATCGATCTCGAGCACCCGCAGTCGCATCCGGTGCGGCGCGAGATAGGTGCGCCCGTCGAAGACACGGACGTCGGCGACCTCGGGGCCGGCCGGCGCGAGGAGGCCAAGTCCGGGGCTCGTGGGCCGGTCTGCGTATCTCGGCGTGCCGGGGACGGCTTGGCGGGTCATCGAGCCAGCGCTCCCAGTGCAGCTGTTCGTCGCGCTCGAAGCCGTCGAGCGGCTGGAACACGCGGAGGTAGGCCGAGGGCACCATCAGCACCGGATTCTAGCGAGGGGGACCGTCACGTATCCTCTCGGCATCCGTCGCAAGGAGCTTCAGCCGTGGCCCAGCCGACCCACCAGCCGCCCGTGCACTGGGCCGGCACCGAGCCGCAGCGCATCCTGGCTCCCGACGGCACACCCGTCGGTGATCCCGACGTCGGCCTCGGCGCCGAGGACCTCCGGGGACTCCTTCGCTGGATGGTGCTCGCCCGTCGGCTGGATCGTGAGTGCATCGCCCTGCAGCGCCAGGGCGAGCTGACCGTCTACCCCGGCTTCGAGGGGCAGGAGGCCGCGCAACTCGGATCCGCGATCGCGCTGGGACCCGCCGACTTCGTCTGGCCGACCTTCCGGGAGTTGGCGGTCGCGCTTGCAGCGTGGCGTCGACCCCGTCCAATACCTCCAGTACCACCGCGGGACCTGGCACGGCGGGCCGTACGACCCGCGGGCGACGAGGTTCGGACCGATCTGCATCCCGATCGCGACGCAGATCGCGCACGCTGCCGGCTACGCGCTCGGCCAGCAGCTCGACGGCACTGGCGCGGCGACGATCGCGTACTTCGGCGACGGCGCCACGAGCGAAGGCGACTTCCATGAGGCGGCGAACCTCGCGGGCGTCTGGAAGCTCCCGCTCGTGCTGTTCTGTCAGAACAACGGTTGGGCGATCAGCGTCCCGACGAACGCAGCAAACGGCGGGAGAGATCTGGCGCCGCGCCGAGGGCTACGGGTTCGAGGGCGTGCGCATCGACGGGAACGACGTGCTCGCGGTGTATGCCACGACGAAGCGCGCACTCGAGAGGGCCCGCGCCGGTGGCGGGCCCACCCTGATCGAAGCGATGACCTACCGGATCGGCGCGCACTCCACCGCAGACGACGCGTCCCGCTACCGCACCGAGGACCAGGTCGAGGCCGCGCGCGCGTTCGATCCGATCGTTCGGTTCCGCGCGTGGCTGCTCGCTGCCGGTGAGGCCGACGACGCGTTCGTGGCGGACTGCGACGCCGAGGCCGAGTCGTTCGCGCTCGCAGTGCGCGAGGGCGTGATCGCCACGCCCGCGCCGCCCGCCGAGTGGCAGTTCGACTGGGTGTACGCCGAGCCGCCGGCGACCTTCGAGCCGGATGCGCGAGGAGGCGCTCGAGTGACGACGTGGACGATGAGCGGTGCGCTGAACCGGGCGCTCAACGATGCGCTGGCCGAGGACGCACGCATGCTCGTGTTCGGCGAGGACGTCGGCGCGAGCGGCGGCGTGTTCCGCGTGACCGACGGGCTGCAGCACGAATACGGCGAGCGCGCGTGTCTTCGACACGCCGATCGCCGAGGCCGGCATCGTCGGGGCGCGGTCGGGCTGTGCTTCGCGGGCTGGCGCCCCGTCGTGGAGCTGCAGTTCGACGCGTTCTCGTACCCCGCGTTCGAGCAGATCATCGACCACGTCGCGAAGATGCGGATGCGCACGCGCGGGCGCGTCGACATGCCGATGACGATCCGCATCCCGGCGTTCGGCGGCATCAAGGGCAAGGAGCACCACGGCGAGAGCCCGGAGACGTACTACGCGCACACCGCCGGGCCTGAAGGTCGTCGTCCCCTCGAGCCCGCTCGACGCGTACGCGCTGCTGCGCCACGCGATCGCCGACCCCGATCCGGTCGTCGTCCTGGAGCCGAAGGCGCGCTACTGGCCGAAGGAGGAGGGCGAGTTGCCGGCGGCCGGCCCGGGATCGGTCAGCGGGCGGGTGCTCCGTGCGGGCAGCGACGTCACGCTGATCGCGTACGGCGCGATGGTCACACGCATCGGCGAGGCCGCCGAGCGGCTCGCGGCTGCAGCGTCGAGGCGCGCGTCGTCGATCTCCGCTCGCTCTCGCCACTCGACGACGACCTCCTGCGAACGTGCGCGGAGGAGACGGGCCGGATCGTCGTCGTGCACGAGGCGCCCAGGCACGTCGGGTTCGGCGCCGAGGTCGCCGCCCGCGTGATGGAGCTTGCATTCGACTCCCTCGCGGCGCCCGTGCAACGGGTCACGGGTTGGGACACCCCCTATCCGCCCGCTTCGCTCGAGGACGGCTATCTCCCGAGCGTCGAGCGCATCGTGGCCGCCGCAGAGAAGGCGGTGCGCTACTAGATGGAGCGCGTCTTCGCGATGCCCGACCTCGGCGAAGGTCTCGAGGAAGGCCGCGTCGTCGAATGGTTCGTGGCCGGTCGGCGACAACGTGACGCTCAATCAGCCGTTGGTCGAGGTCGAGACCGCCAAAGCGGCGGTTGAGATCCCGTCGCCGTTCGCAGGCGGATCACGACGCTGCATGGCGACGAAGGTGAGGACGTTCCCGTTGGGGCGCCGTTGGTGACGTTCGAGGTGGAAGGGTCGGCGGGGCCGGCGTCCGGGACCGCTTCCCTCGCGGCTTCGCCGCTCGGTCCAGATGGTCCCGGATCGCCGGCCCCGCCTCCTGTCGCTGCATGACCTGCCTTCGTCGAGCTGCGAACCCGTACGGCCGGCGAAGGCAACGCCGCCGGTTCGGAGGTTGGCGAAGGAGCTTGGGGTCGACATCGACCCTTTCGAGGGTTCGGGGACCGGATGGTCGCGTGATCGAAACGGATGTCCGGCGAGTGGCCGACGGTCGAGCGCGTGGGGCCCGGCGCCGGCTGTCTATGCGACGAGCTCCATGTCGAGAGGCTGGAGCCGGTCCATTCCGGCAGTCGATTGCGGAGACGCTTAGCGAGCAGGCTCGGATCCCACAGGTCACCACGTTCCGCACGGTCGATTGCTCCGCCCTTCAGCGAGTTCCGCGGAGAGGTGGGGGTCTCGCCGCTGCCGGTGGTGATCGCGGCGCTGTGCCGGACGGTGCCGGACCATCCGCTGATCGAACGCTCGATGGATCGACGACATCCAGATTCGGCGTTCGGGCGCGTCAACGTCGGCCTTGCCGTCGACACGCCGATCGCGGACTGGTCGTTCCCGTGCTGCGCGGAGCCGAGGCGCGGCATCGACGGGCTGCAGCGGGAGATCCGCCGCTCGGCCGAGAGCGCGCGGGCGGGAGCGCTGGCCCTCGACGATCTACGTCGGGCCGGCGACGATCGCCGTGTCGAACACGGGCTCGTACGGATCGGAGGCGGGGACGCCGATCCTGTCCCCGGGGACGAGCGTGACGCTGGCGTTCGGCGTCATCGAGCCGCGCGCGCTGGTCGTCGACGGACGGGTGGTCGCGCGGCCGGCGGCGACCATCTCCCTCACGTTCGATCACCGGGTGCTCGACGGGGCCGCCGCCGGCCGCGCGCTGACGGATCTGGTGGCACTGCTAGAGTCGGCCGACCGCCTGGGGGAGCTTCCTCGATGAAGATCGCGTCCTTGCTGCCGTCCGCAACCGAGATCGTCTTCGCTCTCGGGCTCGGCGAGGACCTCGTGGGCGTCACCGAGGAGTGCGACTTCCCGCCGGCCGCGACGTCACGAAGCCGGTCATCAGCCGCAGCACGCTCGCCCAGGGACACATCCAGGCGCCGCGGGAGATCGACGACGCCGTGCGGGCGAAGGTCGGCGCCGGCCAACCGCTCTACCAGCTCGACGTCGACCTGCTGCGCCGCGAGCAGCCCGATGTCGTGCTCACGCAGGATCTCTGCCGCGTCTGCGCCGTGCCGTCCGGGCAGGTCCAGCAGGCGCTCGACCAGCTCGGGACGCCCGACGCGACGGTCGTCTCGCTCGATCCCAACACGCTCGACGAGGTGATCGCCTCGATCGGCACGGTCGGCGAACGCGCTCGATCGCGTCGAGCCGCGGCCGTGCTGATGGCGTCGCTTCGCGACCGCGTCGAGGCTGTGAAAGCCACCGCCAAGCGGCTGCCGACGGTGAGCGTCTTCGCGCTCGAATGGTCCGACCCGCCGTTCTCCGCCGGGCATTGGATGCCCGGCATGATCACGGCGGTCGGCGGTACGCCCGTGCTCGCCGAGGACGGCCAACCGAGCCGCGAGACCGCGTGGCACGAGGTGCGCGCCGCCATGCCGGAGGTCATCGTGTTCATGCCGTGCGGCTACTACCTCGAGGAGGCCGAGGAGGAGGCGCGCAGGGTTTCCTCGACCATCCCGAGTTCGCCGACACGCCCGCGGTCCGCAACGGCAACGTGTACGCGGTGGACGCGACGTCGTTCTTCTCCCGGCCGGGGCCGCGGCTCGTCGACGGTCTCGAGATCCTCGCGTGGGCGGCACATCCCGATGCCTACCCGCTCCCCCGCCCGGCACGATCGCCAAGCTCGCCTAGCGATGGCCGGCGACGACGCGCCGATCCTCGAGTTCGATCCCGCCACGACGGCGATGGTCGAGCCGCACCGGGTCATCGATGACGAGCGCCGCTCCCCGACGCAGGTCGTGCTCTGCTTCTTCCGCCAGGTGATCGAGCGCCTCCGCGACGAGGGTGGCCACCCGATCGCTGCTCCAGCGAGGCCGCCCACGGGATCCACCCCGTCTACGGGGTCGACGTCGCCGGAGAGCGGATCGGCGTGTTCCATCCGGGCGTCGGCGCGCCGCTCGCCGGCGCGTTCCTCGAGGAGGCGATCGCGCGCGGCGCCGAGCGATGCATCGCGGTCGGCGGGGCGGGTGGGCTGCTGCCCGACCGCCATCGGGCATGTGGTCGTCCCGATCGGCCGCTATCCGCGACGAAGGAACGAGCTATCACTACCTGCCGCCGCAGGCCGGCGCGCCGATCCGACCGGCGGCGGTCGCCGCGCTCGAGGACGTGCTCGCGCGCCACGGCGTCGGCTACGAGACCGGGCAGACGTGGTCGACGGATGGCTTCTACCGCGAAACGGAGACGAAGGTCGCCCGCCGGGTCGCCGAGGGCTGCCGGACAGTCGAGATGGAGGCCGCGGCGCTCTTCGCGATCGCGCGCGTTCCGCGGCGTGGAGATCGGCATGCTCCTCACCACGTCCGACGACTTGTCCGGCGAGACGTGGAGCGGATTCCCCGAGGAGCGACGAACACGCCGAGGTCAGATACCTGCTCTTCCGTATCGCCGCCGAAGCGGTGCTGGCGCTGTGATCGATTCGTCGGGGCTCCTGCGCGCCGCCGCGGTTGCGCGCGGGAGACCGTCTTGCGGCGGTGTCCCTCTCGTGGGGCGGCCCGGGCGCGTTCCCCCACCGGTACGAGGCGGGCGTTCGGCAGCTGGAGGCCGCGTTCGGTGTCACGGTGACCCCGATGGCCAACGCGCTCCGGGCGCCGCGTGGCTCGCGGCGAACCCCGCGGCCCGCGCGGAGGATCTGATGGCGGCCTTCGCCGACCCGTCGATCGCCGGCATCGTCGCGACGATCGGCGGCGACGATTCCATCCGCACCCTGCCGTTCGTCGACCTCGCGTGATCGCGGGAACCCCAAGGTCTTCCTCGGTTTCTCGGACACGACCGTCGGCGCACTGCGCGTGTCTGCGCGCCGGACTGACGTCGTTCTACGGCCCGTCGATCATGGCCGGCTTCGGCGAGAACACGGGGCCTGTTTCCGTATCTCGCCGACGGGGTGCGCCGGATGCTGTTCGAGCCGGAGGCATCGCTCGCGTGGCCGGAGAACACGGACGAATGGACGGTCGAGATGCTCGACTGGGCGGATCCGGCCAACCAGGAAGTCGCACGGCATTGCGGCCCCGACGGGCTGGCGATGGCACGGCGGCCGTCCGGCGGAAGGCCCGATCGTCGCGGGCTGCGTGGAGGTGCTCGACTGGCTCCGCGGCACCGAGTGGTTTCCCGATCTCGACGGCGCCGTGCTCGCGATCGAGACCTCAGAGGAGGCCCCGCCGCCCGCAGCGTCGCCGCTTTCTCCGGTCGCTGGCAGCCGCCGGTCACGCCTGGATCGGCTCGCGGGCGATCGTGTTCGGCCGCCCGGGCGGCGCGACGCTCGCCCCGGAGGAGCATCTCGGCTACGACGAGGCGATCCTCGGGGTGGTGCGCGACGAATGGAACGCTCGACGGGCTGCCGATCGTGACCGGCGTCGACTTCGGACACACCGACCCGGCCTGGACGATTCCGATCGGCGTGACCACTCGGCGTCGATCCGGAGGCTCGCGCGCATGACGTTCCTCCAGGCCGGCGTCCGATAACGCCGCTAGGATGCCCACCTGATGGGGGGCTCTAAGCGAACCGAACAACCTCGTCACTCCCGATGACCTCGGCAAGCGCGTGACCTTCCAGTTCGAGCTGCCGAACGGCTTCCTGTCGGAGGCGGTCGGCGTGCTCGAGCGATGGGACCCCGAGGCCGAGACCTTCTTCGTGAGGCGGAAGGACGGCACCGAGGCGCGCGTGCCGATGCGCGGCGTCCGCCACGGCAAGGTGATCCCCGAATGAGCCCGGACGAGGCGCTCCCCACCGCGCTCATCCGGCTGCGCCTCGGCCAGGAAGACGCCCACTACGGCGGCAACCTCGTCGCCGGCGCCACGCAGCTCAAGATCGTCGGCGACCTGATCACCGAGCTCGCCATGAAGTACGACGGCGACGAGGGCCTGTTCCGGGCCTACGAGTCGGTGGAGTTCCTCGCCCCGCTGTACGCCGGGGACTGGATCGAGGCGCGCGGGCGGATCGTCAAGGTCGGCAACTCCTCGCGCACTTGCGAGTTCGAGATCTACAAGATCGGTGCGGCGCGCACCGACGTCAGCGACAGCGCCGCGGAGTTCCTCGAGGAGCCGGTGCTGACGCTCAAGGCCGTCGGCACCACGGTCGTGCCGAAGGAACACCAGCGCGTCAGTCACTGAACGCAGCACGCAGCTGCGCGGTGATGAGGGATGAGGGCGCCGTCTCCGTGCCCGCCAGGACGTTGTTCCAATAGTCCAGGTGACCGGCGCGACCGAGCCAGATCGCACGATCGGCCAAGGTGCCGTCGTCCTCACCGCTTGCCGCAACCACCGCCCGGGTGTACGCCGGACCCAGCCAGATCGTGAGATCGGCGTAGTCCTTCGCCGGATCGCACACCTCGGCGTCTGCCCAGTCGATCAGGGACCGCACGCGAGCGCGGCCGTCGTCCAAGAACAGATGCTCGCCCTTCACGTCGGTGTGGCAGAGGACCTCCCGATCCACTGCGGCCGGTGGCGGTGCGTCGAGGAACGCATGCCAAGCGATCCTTCCCGACGTGCGTCATTACGCGCTCGATCGTCGCGTCGGAGAGCTCGACGGGCGCGAACGTCAACGGTCGGTCTCGCGCGCCCGCCGCGCGCGCCTGAGCAGCGGTGATCGTATGGAGCGTCGCCAAGATCTTCCCGATGTCACCAACGAGCCCTTCGTCGGGGTCGACGACGACACCGTCCGTCGTCTGTCCCTGCAACCCCCGCGCCCGTTCGAACAGCAGGAACGGCACGCCATCGACCTCCCCGTGGTCGAGGATCCGCGGGATGCGCTCCCCGTGGACCGACGGACGAGCGGATGAGAGCGAGCGCTCCAGCGGGACCTTCTCCGCGCGCACGGATGTGCGAGCAGACCTTCAGGATGCGATCGGTTCCCACTGCCCACGTGTCGAACTCGTCGGACACGAGGACCAGCTCGACGTGCTCGTCGGTGTCGAGAAGACGGCCGAGGCGGTCGGGGTTGAAACGCGGCGAGGGCACGGGCGGACGAGCTAGCAGTCGAGCTCAGCTGGCGATCTCGAGGCCCTGCAACACGCCGACGAGCTGGTCGATGTCGAACGGCTTCGTGCACGAAGGCGGCGGCGCCGAGGCTTTCCGCGCGCGCCTTGTCCAGCCCGGAGGAGAGCGCGGTGAGCATCACGACGCGGGGACGCTCCACCGCGGGAAGCTTGGCGAGCTCCTCGAGCACGGACCAGCCGTCCATCCGCGGCATCATCACGTCGAGCACCATGAGCTCGGGGTGGTGGCGGTGAACCTGGTCCATCGCCTCGAAGCCGTCGTGCGCCGAGTAGGTGCGGTACCCCTCGCCCTGCAGGCTGAACTCGAGGACCCACACGACCTGGGGCTCGTCGTCGACGACGAGAACGCTCGGCTGCTGTGTCGCGACCATCCCTTGCAGCTACGGCATCGCAGCGGCCATATAGATGCGACGGAAGGCTCGAATCGTGCTCGGCTGACGAGCCCACACCCGTCTAAGGTCGGGGTGGACGGGGGATACGGGCGTAGTCACCACTGGGGGCGTCAGCCGATCCGGACCCCTGATCCCGCTTCGACCCTGCCGATGACGGGCCCGTGCGCCGAAACGGCCTCGGCGTGCTCCGGGGCGACCGCGACCACCATCCCGATCCCCATGTTGAAGGTGGAGAACAGGTCGTCGTCGCTGAGGGAGGCCTCGCGCTGCAGCAGGCCGAAAATCGCGGGCTCGGGCCAGCTGCCGCGCTCGATCCGCGCACCGAGACCCGCCGGCAGCATCCGCGGGACGTTCTCGTGGAAGCCGCCACCGGTGATGTGCGCGGCGGCGTGGAGCAAGCCTGCGCGGTGGAGCTCCAGCACGGTCGGGTGCGTAGATCGCGCACGGCTCGAGCAGCTCCTCGGCCAGGCTTCGACCGCCGAGCTCGGGCACCGGCCGGTCGAGCGCCCTGCCGTCGAGCAGCACGCGCCGAACCAGCGAGTACCCGTTCGCGTGCAGGCCGCTGGACGGGAGGCCCACCAGTACGTCTCCCTCCCGCACGCGTCGGGGTCCGAGCAGGTCGGCCTCGTGCACGACGCCTACGCAGAAGCCGGCGAGATCGAACTGATCGTCGGGCATGACGCCCGGGTGCTCCGCCGTCTCGCCCCCGAGCAGGGCGCAGCCGGCGCGGCGGCATCCTTCGGCGACGCCCTCGACGAGCTCGGCCACGTGCTCGGGCACCACGCGTCCGACCGCCAGGTAGTCGAGGAAGAACAGCGGCTCGGCACCGGTGCAGACGACGTCGTCGGCGCACATCGCGACGAGGTCGATCCCGACCGTGGAGCGGCGGCCCGGTCAGCCGCGCGATCTCGAGCTTGGTGCCGACCCCGTCGGTCGCCGCCGCGAGGAACCGGCCGCCGCCGATGTCGAACAGGCCCGCGAACCCGCCGACGTCGTCCACGACGCCCGGCCGGCGCGTGCGCGCGGCGAGGTCGGCGATCAGCGTCACGGCCTTGGCGGCCGCCTCCGTATCGACACCCGCGGCGCGGTACGCGTCGCTCACCGGTGCCTCACGCGGTCGGAAGTTGGAGCTGGTCCTCGAGCACGAACTTCCCGGCGCCCTCGGGGATCGGGATCGGGTACTCGCCGTCGAAGCACGCGCGGCAGAACGACGCGCTGTCGCCGCCCGCCGCCTCGACCATCCCGTCGATCGAGAGATAGCCGAGCGAGTCGGCGCCGACGTAGGAGCGAATCTGCTCGATCGTGAGATCGGCCGCGATCAGCTCCTGGCGAGTCGGCATGTCGATCCCGTAGAAGCACGGCCACTGGATCGGCGGGCACGTGATCCGAGATGTGGACCTCGGTCGCGCCGGCCTCGCGAAGCGCCAGCACGATCTGCTTGGTCGTCGTGCCGCGAACGATCGAGTCGTCGACCACGACGAGACGCTTGCCGCGGATCGCATCGGGCAGCGGGTTCAGCTTGAGCTTCACGCCGCGGTCGCGAAGCGTCTGCGACGGCTGGATGAAGGTCCGCCCCACGTACTGGTTCTTGTACAGGCCGTCGCCGTAGGGATGCCGGACACCTGGCTGTAGCCCTGCGCCGCGGAATGCCCGGTCGTCGGCACCGCGATCACCATGTCGGCGTCCACCGGGTGCTCGACGCGCGAGCCGGCGTCCCAGCTCCTGCCGGGACTCGTGGACCGTGATGTCCCGCATCCGCGAGTCGGGCCGCGCGAGGTAGACGAACTCGAAGATGCAGAGGGAGCGCTTGGGCGACTCGGCGAACCGCGCGCTGTGCAGTCCGCGGTCGTCGATACGGACCAGCTCCCCCGGCTCGACGTCGCGCACGAGCGTCGCGCCGACGATGTCGAGCGCGCAGGTCTCCGAGGCGACCACGAACCCGTTCGGCAGCCGGCCGATCGACAGCGGCCGGATGCCGTGGGGATCGCGCGCCGCGTAGACGCTGCGCTCGTCCATGAATACGAACGAGTACGCGCCCTCGCAGCTTCGGCAGCACGCGCATCGCGGCCTCCTCGGTGCTGCCGACGTCGGGCAGCTCGGCGGCGAGCATCGACGTCACGAGGTCGGAGTCGGTGGTCGCGTCGCCCGGCACGCCGAAGCGGCTGCGCCAGGTCGGTGGTGTTGACCAGGTTGCCGTTGTGGCCGAGGGCCACCGAGCGCACGCCGTCGGTCTTGAACACCGGCTGCGCGTTCTCCCACGTGTTGGAGCCGGTGGTCGAGTAGCGCGTGTGGCCGACGGCGAGGTCGCCGTGCAGCGTGGTGAGCGTCGCCTCGTTGAAGACCTGGCTGACGAGCCCGAGGTCCTTGTAGACGAGGATGTTGTGGCCGTCGGAGACCGCGATGCCGGCGGATTCCTGGCCGCGATGCTGCTGCGCGAAGAGACCGAAGTAGGTGAGGCGGGCGACGTCGTCGCCGGGCGCCCACACCCCGAACAGCCCGCACTCGTCCTTGGGTGATTCGGCGCCCATCGAGGCACCCAGTGTACCGGCCCGGCGGGCCTCGGCCGGTGGCTCAGCCGCCGACGGGCACGAGCGTGATCGGCACGTCGCGAGGCGACCGCCTCGAGCCCACTGCGATCAAGGCTGAGGACCCGGCCCCCGTTGCGCTCGGCGCACGCGACCACGGCGGCGTCGGCGAATCCGAGGTGCTGCTCGGCGAACCGGGCCATCAGCTCGAGGATCCGCGGCGGGTCGGCGTCGCCGCAGTCGAGCAGCAGCGACCCGTCGACGAGCGAGCCGAGCACCTGGGACATGGCGCCCGCGGAGCGGCCGGCGAGCACGGCGTCGACCTCCGCGAGGATGGCGACCGGCAGGATGAACGGCCCCGGTTCGTCGCGGACGGCCTCCAGGGCATCGGGATAGCGAGCGTCGCGGCGGTCCTGCAGGGCGACCACCGCCGACGAGTCGAGAACGATCATCGCGACCGGCCCGCGGCGGCTCGCTCGCGATGCCGGCGCAGGTCCTCGATCGCGTCGCCCCCGACCGCCGCGCTCGCGACGAACGTGGGCAGCGACGGCCGCTTCTGCCGCTCGATGTACGTGAGGAGAGCCTCCCGGAGCAATGCGGCCTGGGGACGGCCGGTTCGCTTGGCGAGGGCCTCCAGCTCGCGCTTTGTGGGCTGGTCGATGTAGACGGTGGTCTTCTCCACGGACCAGATAGTGCCATACGCCATATATGGCTGTCGACCACCCATGACAAAGACATCCCACCACGGGTGCGGGGAATCCGTTGTGACATGCGTCACAACGGAAGAGGGGCGGTTCCGCCGTGCAGTGCCGGGTCGCCCTCGAGATGCAGCAGCGCTTCCTTGCGGTCGAGACCGCCGGCATAGCCCGTCAGGCTCCCGTCGGCGCCCACGATCCGGTGGCACGGAACCACGATCGGGATCGGGTTGGAGCCGAGCGCGGCCCCCACCGCCCGTGCCGCCTTGGGCCGGTCGATCTCCGCAGCCACTTGGCCGTAGGTGGCAAGGCGCCCGTACGGCACGCGAGCAGTCGCGCCCAGCACCTCCCGGGCGAACGGGGTCATCAACCGGCGATCGAGGCGGAGGGCGAAGCGGCGGCGCTCCCCCGCGAAGTACTCCTCCAGCTGGCGGCGGACGTCGTCGGTGGCGTGCACCGCGGCCAGCACCCGCGGAGAGAGCTCGCGGGCGAACCGCCGCATCATCGCGTCGTGGTTCTCGTCGTCGAAGCCGATGTGGACGAGCCCGCGCGGCGTGACGGCGAGGAACAGCTCGCCCACCGGAGAGGCGATCGAGGCCGTGGCTACGTCGACGCCGCCGGCGTCCTCGGCCGCGCGGCGAAACTCGTCGTCGGCCGACCGGGCGAGCGCTCGGGCGTCGGCGGAGGAGATCAGGGATCGCAGGTCGGTCGTCATCGCATTGTCTCCCGAAGGGTCTCGAGGCCCGCCCGGACGTTCTGGCGGGCCGCATCCACCGAGGAGCCGAGCGCCTCGGCAATCTCGTCGTAGGGCCGGTCGAGCACGTGACGGAGCACCACCGCGACCCGCTGCTTGGGTGGCAGGGCGGCGACCGCCGCCCAGAGGGCCTCGTCAGCTGGATCCGGGTCGTGCACCGCCCGGTCGGGAACCGCCTCGGTCGGCGTGGGCCGCCGAGCTCGCGCGCCGGTGGTGGTCGATCGCCGCGCGCGAGGCGATCCGCAGGATCCACCGGTCGAGTCGCCCGTCGTCGTGCACCCGCGGGTATGCCCGAAGCGCCGAGAGGAAGGCCTCCTGATAGACGTCGTCGGCGTGCTCGGGTCCGACGGCGACTACCAGGAACCGCATCACGACCCCGCCGTGCTGCCCGAGGAAGTCCTCGAACGGCGGAGGCGTGCGCGTGCTCACGATCGGTGATGCAACCACACCCGAACAACGCGTGGGCAGGCCGAGCTGTGAGGTCGGCGCGGGATTTTCACGCGACGCCGAGCAGCGCCGGGAGCATGGCGAAATCGTCGATCACGTGGTCGGCGAGACGGCCGGGCGCTTGCTCCGGGAGCCATCCCGCCATCTCGTACAGACCCGTGTACTGGATCGCCGTCATGCCGAGCGCCTGGGCACCGGCGACGTCGGTGCGCTCGTTGTCGCCGACGTGTGCCGTCTCGCCCGGCGTCACGCCGAGGCCGTCGAGCGCCGGGCGAAACGCCTGTTCGGCCGGCTTGAACCAGCCGGTCTCGTCGCTGAACGACCATGCGTCGAACACCTCGAGCAGGCCGAAGCCGGCGAGACGCGCGCGGAGGGTGGGGGAGGATGTCATGCCGACGTCGCACACGATCCCGAGCCGAAGACCGGCGTCTTTGAGCACGCGCAGGCATCGATCGACCCCGGGCGCCGGCTGCAGCGGCGCCGTTTCGCCCACGATCCGGAAGGAATCGACGAGCGCCTCGCCGAGCCCGTCCTCGAGGCGCAGCCCGAGACGATCCGCCACGAAGTGTGCCGCCTGCGCGGGGCCCCACTGACCGGCGTTGGCGCCCCAGTACTCCTCGAAGACCGCCCAGTTCGCCGCGAGCGCCTCGGAGATCAGATCCGCGGAACGCGGCTGGCCCGAATCGGCGAGCATCGCGACCCATCGGTCGATCAGCATGGCGCGCATGTCGCCGCGCCGCTCGGACACGAGCGTTTGCCAGTAGTCGAACGTGACGGCGCGAAGCCTCACGGCTCAGACGGCCTCGCCGAGCAGGCGCGGAATCGCCGTCTCCCAGGCCTCGGCGAGCTCCTGACCGGCACGTCGATCGCGCCGTCGATCAGGCGCGCGGCCCGCCCGTCTCGCCGATGCGCGCGATCGGCACGCCGTGCTCGGCCGCCGACGCGCGAACGGCGTCCTCGTTCGACCGGGGCGACGCTGATGACCGCGCGGGAGGCGGACTCGCTGAACAGCGCCACGTGCGGCGGGAGGTCGGTCGGGATCGCGACGGCGAAGCCGTGGCCCGTCGCGATCGCGCACTCCGCCAGCGTGACGGCGAGCCCGCCGTCGCCGCAATCGTGGGCGCTTGCGAGCAGCGCGTCGCTCGGCCGCGGCGACCAGCACCTCGATGAGCGCGCGCTCCCTGGCGAGGTCGATCGCCGGCGGCATGCCCGAACACCTCGCCGAGCACCGCCTCGGCGAACTCCGAGCCGCCGAGCTCGGGGAACGTCTCGCCGAGCACGTACACGGCGAGTCCCGGCCGCGGGAACCCGAGCGGCACGCGAAGGCGGTGATCGCGGAGCAGCCGAGCATCCCGATCACCGGCGTCGGATCGATCGCGCTGTCGCCGGACTCGTTGTAGAAGCTCACGTTGCCGCCGGTCACGGGGGTGCCGAGCGCCTCGCACGCCTCGCGCAGGCCGGCGATCGACTCGGCGAACTGCCACATGACCTCCGGGCGCTCGGGGTTGCCGAAGTTGAGGCAGTTCGTGATCGCGAGTGGCCGCGCGCCGGTGACCGCCACGTTGCGAGCCGATTCGGCGACCGCGTGCATTGCGCCCAGCCGAGGATCGAGCCGTCCGTACCGGCCCTTGCCGTCGCTCGAGACGACGGCGGCCTTCAGCGTCGCGGGCACGCGAATCACCGCGGCGTCCGAGTCCGGCCCGGCGACGGTGTTGCCCTGCACGACGCGGTCGTACTGCCGCCAGACCCAGCGCTTGGACGCGACGCCGGGAGCGGCCAGCACGGTCTGCAGCGCCTCGCCCAGGTCGCCGTCGAACGGCGTCAACGCGGGATCAGTCGGGTCGGGGTGCCGCGGTTCCTCGCGAGGGCGGTCGTACTCGGGCCCGTCGTCGGCGAGCGATCGCGCCGAGACCGCCGCGACGACGTCGCCATGACGGCGCACGTTGAGCGTGTCGCCCTCGACGAGGGTGCCGATCACCGCGGTGTGCAGACCCCAGCGCTCGCACAACGCCCGGACCGCCTCGAGCTTCGACGGATGGACGATCGCGAGCATGCGTTCCTGGGACTCGCTCGTCAGGATCTCGAAGGGCTCCATGTCGGCCGCACGCAGCGGCACGGCGTCGAGGTCGACGTCGGCGCCCATCCCGGCGCGCGACGCCGACTCGCTGACGGCGCACGTGATGCCTGCGCCGCCGAGGTCCTGCAATCCCTCGAGCAGGCCCTCGCGGATCAGCTCGAGCGATGCCTCGATCAGCAGCTTCTCCGCGAACGGGTCGCCGATCTGCACCGACGGCCGCGACGCCTCTGCGCCGTCCTCGAAGGTCGCGCTGGCGAGCACACTCACGCCGCCGATCCCGTCGCGGCCGGTGGCGGCGCCGTACAGCACCATCAGCGACCCCACCTGTGGGGTCAGCGAGCTGGCGGTAACCAGTTCCCCCGCGCGAGCGAACCCGACACACAGCACGTTGACGCACGGGTTGGCGCTGTGCGCATCGGCGAACCGGATCTCGCCGCCCACCGTCGGCACGCCGATGCAGTTGCCGTACCCGCCGATACCCGCCACGACGCCCTCGAACAGCCAGCGGTTCCGCGGCTCGGTCAGCGGGCCGAACATCAGCGGATCGAGCAGCGCGACCGGCCGCGCGCCCATCGAGACGATGTCGCGCACGATCCCGCCGACACCGGTCGCGGCGCCCTGATACGGCTCGATCGCGCTGGGGTGGGAGTGCGACTCGATCTTGAAGACGGCGGCGTCGCCGTCGCCGATGTCGACCGCGCCGGCGTCCTGCCCGGGTCCCACCAGCACAGCGGCGCCTTCAGTAGGCAGCGTCCTCAGATGAATCTTGGAGGACTTGTACGAGCAGTGCTCCGACCACATCACGGAGTACATCGCGAGCTCGGCGCGGTTCGGCTCGCGCCCGAGCGTCGCGACGATCCGCTCGTGCTCGTCGTCACTGCAGGCCGAGCTGCCGGTGCAGCGGCTCGACGCTCATTCGGGCTTCCTCTCGGCGAACAGACCGTGCGCGAACTCGAGCGCGCGCTCCTGCTGCTCGACGAGCTGCTCGATGGTCGGGCCGATGTGGCCCGCCTCGAACCACTCGACCTCGATCGATTTGCCGGCGGCACGGGCGGCCTCCTCGTAGGCGCGGAACTGCCCGGGCGGGCAGCGCGTGTCGTTGGAGCCCTGGTACACGAGCAGCGGGGCCGAGAGGCCGTCGACGTAGGTGATCGGCGAAGCGACCCGATAGCGCTCCGGGACGGCGTCGGGCGGCCCGCCGAAGATCTGCTCCTGGTAGGCGCGCAGCGCGTCGGCGGCCTCGTCGTACATGCCGAGCCAGTCGCCGACGGCAACGAGCGCGACCCCGCCGGCCCAGAGTGTGGGGAGCCGTCCGAGGCCGAGCAGCGTGAGGTAGCCGCCGTACGAACCGCCCGTCAACACGATGCCGCCGGGCGTCGCGATACCGTTGTCGACCAGCCAGGCCGCGGTGGCCGCGAGGTCCTCGGTCTCCCAGTGCCCGATGTTCTCCCAGATCGCCTGCTGGTAGGCGCGGCCGAACGTGGTCGACCCTCGGTAGTTCAGCGCGCAGACCGCGTAGCCGTGATCGAGCCAGGAGGCGAGCCGCGGGCTGTAGGCATCTTTGGACACGCTCTCGGGGCCGCCGTGCACCGACAGGACCGTCGGGAAGGGTCCCGTTCCGTCGGGCATGCCCACCCAGGCCTGGATCGTGCGTGCCGTCCGAGGACGGGAACGACACGGACCGCCACGGCGCGCCGCGGGCGCCGTCGTCCCGACGCACCACCGAGCGAACCCCACCGGTCGCGACCTCGACGACTTCGTACGGCTCGGCCGCGCGCGACCGGATCGCGACGATCGAACCATCGGGACCGTATCGGGCGTCCTCGCCGAACGAGCCGCCGCCGAGGTCGACCACCCGGCCGGCGCGCGCCGCCAGGTCGTAGCGAACGAGCGTCTCCTCGGCGCGGTCGGCGACGGCGAACAGCAGCTCGCCGCCGTCGTCGGACCAGTCGAGCACGTCGACGTCGCCTTCGAGGTCGAGCGCAAGGTCCGTGCGATCGCCGGTGCGCGGATCCCACAGCAGCGGCCGCTGCCCGCCACCTGCGTTGCGCCGACACGACGCTCGGCCGGTCGGGCTCGGCATGACGCCGTACATCGAGCTCGGCGGGCCGTCCCACAGCTGCCCGAGTGTTCGCCCGTCGCGACGTCGAACGCGACGAGGGCGTAGCGTGTTGGACTTGGTCGGCTCCGACGACAGACACACGAGCGTCCCGCCGTCCGCCGTGAACGCCAGCGAGAGCACGAGACCCCACATGGCGGTCAACGGCGCCGGCTCGGCGTCGCCCGGTCGCGCGACCCAGATCTCCGTCCCGTCGTCGCTCGTGATCGCGATCGCGACCTGCGCACCATCGCGCTCGGTCGCGACGGCCCACGACGAGTAGGCGGGCAGCCCGGGCGTCAGGTCGACGCGTCGCCCCCTCCACGGGATGCGCGTCCATGACCGACCTCGTTGCCACCGTCGTCGGCAGCGTCAGCACGCCCGCCCGTCCTGCGGAGGTGCGCGAAGACGGTGCCGGTGTCCGCGTGCGTCAACTGGCGCATCTAACCGTCCCGAGATCGAGCGCGTAGGCCTGGATCACGCCGCTCGAGTTGCCCGACACCACGGCCCGATCGCCGATCGCCGCGGCCGATCTGCAGCCCGGCGAGCAGCGGCGTCCGGAACCGTCGCTTCCAGGTGGCGTCGGGCGACGTGTCCGGCGGGAGCGGCGTCTCACGCGCCCCGGCGAGCACCGTCTCGAACAGCGACGCGAACAGCTGCTGCCCACCGGTCGGCCCGACGTCCGGATCGACCGCGTGCTCCGGATGCGGCATCAGCCCGACCACGTTGCCGGCCTCGTTGCGCACGCCCGCGATGTGGTTCGTCGCGCCGTTCGGGTTCTCGCGTCGCCCAGCTGCCCGTCCTCGGCGCTGTAGCGGAACACGACCAGCCCGTCGTCCTCGACGCGGCCCAGCTGCTCGGCCGTCGCCACCCATTGCCCCTCGCCGTGCTTGACCGGGATCTGGAGGGTCTCGCCGGGCGTCAGGCCGCGCGTGACACACGTCTGGCTCGTCTCGACGCGGAGCCATACGTCCTCGCACACGAACCGCAGCGACGCGTTCCTGATCAGCGCCCGGGCAGCAGCCCTGCCTCGCAGAGAATCTGGAACCCGTTGCAGATGCCGAGCACCGGGCCGCCGCGCTCGGCGAAGGCGCGGACCTCGTCCATGATCGGCGCGCGCGCGCGCGATCGCGCCGCACCGCAGGTAGTCGCCGTAGCTGAACCCGCCCGGGCAGCATCACCGCGTCGACGTCGTCGAGATCGTGCCTCTGCGTGCCAGAGTGCCACGCCCGTCGCCGCCCATCGCGGCGACCGCGCGCCGCGCGTCGGCATCGTCGAGCGACCCGGGAAACGTGATCACGCCGACCCGTGGCGAGCTCACGCCTTCGCGCACCTCCAGGACCTCGAACTCTTCGATCACCGGGTTGGAGAGCACCCGCGTCGCCATGTCCTCTACCTGCTCGGTCGCGGCCGCCTCGTCGGGTGCGTCGACCGTCAGCTTGATGTGTTTGCCGACCCGAACGCCCGTGACGTTGTCCAACCCATCGCCGGCAGCGACCCCTCCACCGCTTTGCCCTGCGGGTCGAGCAGCCCGGCTTCAGCGAGACCAGCACTTCGAACGTGAACGCGGTCATCTCGCGTACTCCCATCCGGTGGAGGTAATCGTCGAACGGCTCGCCGCTGATGCGCTCGTACGCTTCGCGGTACTTCGCGGCCGTGGCCGCCACGACGTCGTCGGGGAGCGCGGGTGGCGGCGGCTCGTGGTTCCAGCCGCTCGCGTCGAGCCAGTCGCGCACGTACTGCTTGTCGAACGACGGCTGCGCGTGCCCCGGCTCGTATGTGTCTGCGGGCCAGAACCGCGACGAGTCTGGCGTGCCGAGCTCGTCGATCAGCGTGAGCTCGTGCGTCTCGCGATCGAACCCGAACTCGAACTTCGTGTCCGCGACGATCAGGCCTTGGCGCCGTGCCCGTTCGGCGATCCGCTCGTAGACCGCGATGCTCACCTCGCGCAATCGCTCGTACAGGCCGGTGCCGACCAGGTCGCGCGCCTCCTCCGGCGTGAGCGGCAGATCGTGGCCCTCCGCGGCCTTGGTGGTCGGCGTGAAGATCGGCTCGGGCAGTCGCGAGGACTCTTGCAGGCCGCCGGGCAGCGGGAGCCCGCACACCGCGCCACCGTGCTCGATACTGCGACCAGCCGCTGCCGGCGAGATAGCCGCGGACGACGCATTCCATCGGGATGACGTCCGCCGTCCGCACGAGCGTCGCCCGCCCCGCCAGATCCACGTCCGCGTCGTAGGGGGGCGGGAACTCGCCTCGGTCGGCCGTCACGACGTGGTTCGGCGCGATGTCCGCCGTCTGCTCGAACCAGAACAGCGAGCAGGCGGTCAGCACGCGCCCCTTGTGCGGGATCGGCGTCGGCAAGATCACATCGAACGCACTGATCCGGTCGGTCGCCACGATCAGCAGCCTGTCGGCGCCCGCTTCGAAGATGTCCCGGACCTTGCCCTGCGCGACGAGCGTCACGAACCCGCCACCTCCAGCGCGCCGACCCGTTCGAACAACGGCCCGAGGTTCCCGAGGAACCGTTGGGGGTCGAACAAGGCATCGACGGCTGCAGCGTCCAGCCGCGCTGTCACGTCGGGGTCCTTCGCGATCTCGTCGTGGAAGCTCGCGCCCTCGTCCCACGCGGCCGCGGCCGCGCGCTGCACGACTCGGTAGGCGTCGTCACGCGCCATCCCCGATCCGACCAACGCCAGCAGCACCGTCTGGCTGAACGCGATCCCGCCGCGGCTGTCGACCAGCTCGCGCATCCGATCGGGGAACACGACGAGACCGTCCATCACCCACGTCATGTCGCGGAGCATGAACGCGAGCAGTCCGGTCGCGTCCGGGAAGATCATCCGTTCGGCCGACGAGTGCGAGATATCGCGCTCGTGCCACAGCGTCACGTTCTCGAGCGCGGTCACCGCGTGACCGCGGATCACCCGCGCGAGCCCGCTCACACGCTCGCACACGACTGGGTTCCGCTTGTGCGGCATCGCACTGGACCCCTTCTGACCAGCAGCGAAAGGCTCCTGTACCTCTCGCACCTCCGAACGCGCGAGGTGGCGGATCTCGGTCGCGAGTGCGTCGAGTGTGGAGGCGCAGACCGCGAGCGCGGCCATGAACTCGGCGTGCCGGTCGCGCTGGATCACCTGGGTCGAGGCCTCCGCCGGCTGGAGCCCGAGACGTTCGCACACGAGTTGCTCGACCTGGGGATCGACGCTCGCATACGAGCCGACAACGCCGCTGATCGCGCCCACGCTGACCGCTGCACGTGCACGCCGCAGCCGCGTGCGGTCGCGATCCAGCTGGAACGAGAACACCGCCAGCTTGTGCCCGAACGATGTTGGTTCGGCGTGGATGCCGTGGGATCGGCCCATGCAGACCGTGTCGCGGAACTCGAGCGCCCGGCGTGTCACGACGGCGAGGAGCGCCTCGAGATCCGCGAGCACCACGTCCGTGCTCGCACGCAGTTGCAGCGCGAGTCCGGTGTCGAGCACGTCGGACGATGTCATGCCGTAGTGGATCCAGCGGCCTTCCTCGCCGATCGAGGAGGCAACGACGTCGACGAACGCCGCGACATCGTGGCGGGTGACGAGCTCCCGTTCGAGCACCGCGTCCACCTCGAAGGATGCCCGGTCGCGGCACGCACGCGCCTCGTCCTTGGGGATCACCCCGAGGGCGGCCCACGCCTCGACGGCGGCCAGCTCGATCTCGAGCCAGTTCGTCATCCGGGCCCGATCGGACCAGATCTCCGAAACCTCGGGCACGTCGTACCGCTCGATCACAGCTTCAGACCCTCCGCCAGGTCGTCCTTGAACTTCCAGAGCTTCGCCTGCACCTCTTCGTCGCCGACCCCGAGGATCTGCGCGGCGAGGATCGCGGCGTTCACCGCCGCGTCGACGCCGACCGTCGCGATCGGCACGCCGGTGGGCATCTGGGCCGTGATCGCGAGCGCCTCGTTGCCCACCATCTGGGGCGAGGTCGCGATCGGGATGCCGATGACCGGCAACACCGTGCGGGCTGCGACGGCCGCGGCCAGGTGCCCGGACAACCCCGTCGAGCACACCAGCACCTTCAGGCCTCGTTCGAACGCGGTGCGCGCGTACTCGTCGACCAGATCCGGGTTGCGGGACGACGACATGATGCGCACCTCGTGGGGGATCTCGAACTTCTCGAGGATCAGGCCGGTCTGGCGCATGATCGGCAACTCGGATGGCGAGGCCGCCAGCACGCCGATCAGCGGGATCTCGTCGCTCATCGTTCCTCCTGCGCCGCGCGAGCGGCGATGTCGGTGCGGAACTGCATCCCCTCGAAGTGGATCTGCGCGACACCGCCGTACGCGCGATCGCGCGCCTCTTGCAGCGTCGCGCCGGTCCCCGTCACCGCCACGACGCGGCCGCCGGCCGTCACCAGCCGACCGTCGGCGTCCACGGCTGTTCCGGCGTGGAAGACCTCCACCCCGGGCAACAGCGTCGCCTCGTCGACGCCCGAGAGCGGCACGCCGGACATCGACGACGTCGGGTAGCCCGCACTCGCGAGCACGACGGTGACCGCGGCGACGCGATCGAACCCTGCGTGCTCAGCGACCCCGGCGAGTGTGCCGGTCGCGCACGCGCGCAGCAACGTCCCCAACTGATAGGGCATGCGCGGCAACAGTACCTGCGTTTCCGGGTCACCGAAGCGGCAGTTGTACTCGAGCACCTTCGGTCCGTCCGCGGTCAGCATCAGCCCGGCGAACAGCACACCGACGTATGGCGCGAGCTCATCCACCACCGGCGTGATGCACGTGTCGAGGATCTGGGTCGCGAGTTGCCGGGAGACACCGGGCACCGGCGAGAAGGCGCCCATCCCTCCGGTGTTGGCGCCGACGTCGCCGTCGCCGATCCGCTTGTGATCCTGGGCGGCGTCCAGCAGGACGCATGCGCCGGTGCCGTCGGTGACGGCAAAGACGCTCAGCTCCGGACCGTCGAGGAGCTCCTCGACAACGACAGTTGCGCCCGCCACGCCGAACACGCTGTCCACCAGGTTCGCCTCGATCGCGGCGACGGCCGTCGCGCGATCGGGAGCGACGGTCACTCCCTTGCCGGCCGCGAGGCCGTCCGCCTTGATCACCGCCTGTCCGCCGAGTTCGTCGACGAACGCGACGGCCTTCTCGACGTCCTCGAAGGCGCCGGCGCGCGCGGTCGGCACGCCTCGGCGCGTCATGACCTCCTTCGCGAACGCCTTGGAGCCCTCGATCCGGGCCGCTGCCGCCGAGGGGCCGAAGACCGCGTGGCCGCGGGCGCGGAGGGCGTCGGCGAGGCCGGCAACTAAGGGCATCTCAGGCCCGACTACGGTGAGATCCACGCTGCGTTGGTCAACCAGATTGACGATCGAGTTCAGGTCGTCCGCAGCCACCTCGGGCACGCACTCGGCGATCGCTGCCATGCCGGCGTTGCCGGGGGCCGCGAGCACTCGCGTAACGGTCGGATCCTGCGCGAGCCGCCAGCACAGCGCGTGCTCGCGACCCCCGCTCCCCACGACCAGCACATTCACCCGTCCAGTGTACGGAAGCGGGCTCGCACCTCCGACCCAGGCGTTACAGCGGGAGGCTTTGCTCGCGCGCCGGTCCGACCCCGACGACCGAGACGCGCACGCCTCCCAGCTCCTCGAGGAACCGAACATAGCTCTGGGCTTCCTTCGGCAGATCGTCGAAGGTGCGAACATCGCCGATCTCGTCGGCCCAGCCCGGAAGCTCCTCCCAGATCGGTTCGGCCGCATGGAACAGCGTCTGATCGGGCGGCACGTCGTCGTACGTGTGGCCGCCGGCCCGATAGCCGACGCACACCTTGAGGGTCTCGAACCCGCTCAGCACATCGAGCTTCGTGAGGATCATCGCGGATAGACCGTTCAGCCGCGACGCGTACCGGAGGACGCACCCGTCGAACCACCCGCACCGACGCTTGCGTCCGGTCGTGGTTCCGAACTCCGCTCCGCGCTTCCCCATACGCTCACCGTCGGCGTCGAGCGCCTCCGTCGGGAACGGCCCGCTGCCCACCCGGGTCACGTACGCCTTCGTGATCCCGATCACCTCATCGACGTGCTGCGGGCCGATCCCGACGCTCGCAAGGGCGTACCCGGCAACCGGCGTGGAGGACGTCACGAACGGATAGGTCCCGTGATCGAGGTCGAGCATCGTGCCCTGCGCGCCCTCGAGCATCACGTGCTTCCCCGCAACGAGGGCGTCGTGCACGAGCCGGCCGGTGTCCGCGACGTGCGGACGCAACCGCTCCGCGTACCCGAGGTAGTCCTCGACGATCGATTCCGCCTCGATCGGGAGCTGGTTGTAGACCTTCGAGAGCAGCCGGTTCTTCTCCCACAGCACCACGTCGAGCTTCTCGCGCAGGATCTTCTCGTCGTAGAGGTCTTGCACTCTGATCCCGACGCGCGCCGCGCGGTCGGCGTACGCAGGGCCGATGCCTCGCTTCGTCGTGCCGAGGGCGTTCTTCCCGAGGAAGCGCTGCGTCACCTTCTCGAGCTCGAGGTGATACGGCATGATCAGGTGCGCGTTCAGCGACAGGCGAAGCCCGCCGACATCCAGCCCGGAGGCGGAGAGCTCGTCGAGCTCGCGCAGCAGCACACGCGGATCGACCACCACCCCGTCGGCGATCACGTTCGTGATGTGCGGGAAGAGCACGCCGGACGGAACGAGGTTCAGCTTGAGCTCGTGCCCCTCGGCGATGATCGTGTGGCCCGCGTTGTTGCCGCCCTGATACCGGACCACGAGATCCATCCGGTCCGCGAGGTAGTCGACCGCCTTGCCCTTGCCTTCATCACCCCACTGGGTGCCGAGAACGATCGTGGCCGGCATGCCGAACCAGTCTACGGGACCGCTCGCTGCGGCTCTGTTGCGACCTAGGATGTGCCCGTGCAGATCGACTGGGGCATCGTGCTCGCCGGTGCGATCGTGGGCTTCGTCGTCGGGATGACCGGAATGGGTGGCGGTGCTCTGATGACGCCGATCCTCGTCATCTTCTTTCACATCAATCCGACAGCGGCGGTCTCCAGCGATCTGATCGCGGCGATGATCATGAAACCTATCGGTGGCGGCGTGCACATCCGGCGGCGAACGGTTCGCTGGCCGCTCGTCAAGACCCTTTGCATCGGGTCGATCCCGATGGCGTTCGCGGGTGTCTTCATCGTGCACAACCTCGGTGACCCGGCGCAGGTCGAGGAGATCACGAGGCTGTTCCTCGGTTGGACACTGCTCCTCGCATCCGCAGCAATGATCGGCAAGGCATGGTTGCAGGGACGGCGTGCGTCCAAGGCCCGGCTGGCCGGCCTCTCGCCGCAGGACGACCACCGGCCGTTCGCGCTTCGGGTCGCGCCGACCATCGCCGTCGGACTCACCGGCGGACTCCTTGTGGGGCTGACCTCGGTCGGATCAGGATCGATCGTGATCATCGCGCTGATGCTGCTCTACCCCATGCTCCGAGGAGCGGAGCTCGTCGGCACCGACCTCGTGCAGGCGATCCCGATGGTGGCAGCTGCCGCGCTTGCCCATATCCTCGTCGGCGATTTCGAGCTCGCCCTGACATCGTCGATCCTGATCGGCTCGATCCCGGCGGTTTGGTTCGGTGCTCGTGTCTCATCGCGCGCTCCCGACGGCGTGATCCGGCCACTGCTGGTGTTCGTCCTCGCCGCATCGGCTCTCAAGCTTCTCGGGGTGCCCACCAACACCCTCGGTTTCGTGCTGCTGTTCGGCGCGCTCGTCGGCTTCGCAGTCTGGGGTGCGTTCGACGCCGCCCAGCACCCGAGACTGCAATGGGAAGCGATCGGGCATCCCAAACGCAGCTGGGTCACCCGCCAGCTCTACCTTGCGCCGATCGGTGTCGGCGCCGCCTACGCGATCGCGTACTTCGCCAAGATCAGGCCGCTGCTCGAAACGGTCGGGACGGCGTCGGGAGGGAGGGCCTGATGTTCGAACGGATCCTCGTCGCGATCGACGGGTCAGTGGAGAGCAGCAAAACGCTCCCTGCGGCGCTCGAGGTGGCCGAGCGCTTCGGCTCGTCCGTAACCGTCGTCCATGTGCGGGAGCATGCGAAGTATGAGGGCTCCGACGTCGACCTCGGCCCCGACATAGAGCCGGAGCAGCTCGTCGGTGACGCCGTCGCTCGTTTCGCGCAGCGAGGGATCGAGGTCACCAGCGAGATCCGGCGCGTCACGCCGGGTTCGACCCCCGAACAGATCGTGCAAGTCGCGCTCGAAGCGAATGTGGATCTGATCGTCATGGGCACGCGAGGGATGACGGAGTGGAAGTCGATGCTGCTCGGCGGCGTCGCGAACAAGGTCGTCCACAACGCACACTGCCCCGTGCTGTTGGTGCGCTAGCGCCTAACTGATGCGGAACTTCTCTGAGGTCTCGATCTGGACGACCGCACCCTGGTGCAGCACGAGTTCGATCGTGCCGTAGGGGATCGTCTGCATCATGTCGTGGATCTTGAGCAGGATCTCCTGCTCCTCGACCGTCAGTCCTGCGAACCGGATGACGTCGGTGGGCAACTCGCTCACGTCAGGGCCTCATCCCGCGCTGCCTCGTGCTCGGGCGCGAGGAACGCCTTCGGGTTCCGTAGATCGACCTGCACGCCGTCGCCCTCGCCCGCGCCGTGCAGGTCTTCCTTCGGCACGTGTGCGACGAGCGTCTCCCCGCCGGGCAAACGCAGAGAGACGCGCGCGAGCCAGCCGAGTGACGCCACCCGCTCGATGACGGCCGTCACGCCGGCGCCCTGCCCCGTCACCACGACATCGTGCGGGCGCACGTACGCCGCAGCCGGCGCCCCCTCGTCGAGATGGCCGGCAGGCAGTCGAAGCGACCCCAAGTGGACGTGTCCGTCGACGACTTCGCCGTGCAGAACGTTTGCCGATCCGACGAACCCCGCGACGAACGGCGTCGCCGGTCGGTCGTAGATATCGCCCGGCGCGCCCGCCTGCTCGACCGTGCCCTCGTGCATCACGACGATCAGGTTCGCGAGCTCGAGCGCCTCCTCCTGGTCGTGGGTCACGAGCAGACTGGTGACGCCGAGCTCGCGATGGAGCTCGTCGAGCCACTGCCGGAGGTCCTGGCGCACCTTGGCGTCGAGAGCGCCGAACGGTTCGTCGAGCAAGAGCACGCTCGGCCGTGGCGCGAGCGCCCGTGCGAGCGCCACCCGCTGGCGCTGCCCACCTGAGAGCTGATCGGGATACCGCTCGGCGAACGGCGCCATGTGCACGAGTTCGAGCAGCTCGTCCGCCCGGGCGCGACGCACGTCGCCCTCCTCTTTGCGCACGCGCAGCCCGAACTCGACGTTCTGCCGCACCGTCATGTGCCGGAACAGTGCGTAGTGCTGGAACACGAACCCGACGCGGCGCTCCTGCACGCTCTTGGCGGTCAGCTCCTCGTCGCCCATCACGATCCGCCCCGCGGTGGGCTGCTCGAGCCCGGCGATCATGCGGAGCACGGTGCTCTTGCCGGAGCCCGATGGACCGAGCAACGCGGTGATCGCGCCGGCGGGCGCGGTGAAGGAGACATCGCGCACGGCGTCGAACGAGCCGAACCGCTTGCTCAGGCCTTCGACGATGATCGGGGAACTCATGCGCGGGTCCTTTCTCGCTCCTCACGATGACGGAAGAACTCGATCGCGACGAGCAACAGCACGGAAACGCTCGCGAGCACGAGCGCGACGACGTAGGCCTCGGGGGTCTGGCGGTCCTCGTAGGCGCGGAAGATGAACAACGTGGCGGTCTCGGTCTTGCCCTGGAGCAGTCCGCTCACGATCAACACGGCGCCGATCTCACCGATCGCCCGCGCCGTCGTCAGGGCGACGCCGTACAGCAGCGCCCAGCGGATGTTCGGCAGGGTCACGCGGAAGAAGGTGTGCCACACCGACGCTCCGAGGGTGCGCGAGGCGTCCTCTTCATCCAGACCGATCTCCTCCAGCACCGGGACGACCTCCCGGATCGTGAACGGGAGACAGATGAAGATGGTGACGAGGATCATCGAGGGCAGCGCGAAGATGATCTGGATCCCTCGGGCCTGGAAGAACGGTGCGAACCATCCCCCCGGACCGAACAGGATCACGCATGCGAGGCCGACCGTGACCGGCGACAACGCGAACGGCAAGTCGACCAACGCATCGAGCAACGCTCGCCCGTGGAACCGCTGGCGAACCAGCACCCACGAAACGATCACGCCGAAGACGGTCGTCACCACGACCGTGATCACGGTGATCTCGACGGTGAGCCAGAAGGCGTGCTGCACGTCGGGCGCTTGCAGCGTGTCGACGACCGTGTCGAGGCCCGAGCGGACCACCGTGATCACGATCGCAACGAGGGGCAGCGCCAGCAGCAGCCCCACCCACGCAAGGCATGCGATCAGGATCGCCCGCCGGCCACGGCGGGTTTGCGAGGTGATGGGGGCGACTGCGGCTTCGGTCGCACTCACGGCGCGTCCTTTCGGCTCCGGAGCAACCGCCCGGTCGAGAGCACGAGCACGAACGAGATCGCGAACAGCAACGTCGCGACCGCCGCCGCCTCAGCGAACCGGAACTGTCCGGTCAGCTGGAATATGAACACCGGTGCCGTCAAGGTCTTGCCGGTGCGGTTGCCCGACACGAGGATCACGCTGCCGATCTCACCGAGGCACCGACTGAAGGTCAGCAGCGACCCCGCAACCACGGCCGATCGGATCGCCGGGAACACGACGCGGCGAAACGAGGTCCGAGGGGTCGCGCCGAGCGTGGCTGCCGCCTCCTCCTCCGCAACGTCGAGCTCCTGCAGGACGGGCTGCACGTTGCGCACCACGAAGGGCAGTGTGACCGTACACAGCGCCAGGAAGATCGCGATCGGCGTGAACAGGATCTGGATCCCGAGATCGGCCGCTAAGCCACCGAGCACCGAGTTCGGCCCGTACAGGACAAGGATCATGACGCCCCACACGAGCGTCGGGATCGCGAGCGGCAGGTCGACGGCTATGGTGATCACCCCTCGCCCGGGGAAGTCGTAGCGAACGATCACCCACGCGAGGGCGGTCCCCGCGACCGCGTTCGTGCAGGCAACCACCGCGGCCATCACCAGGGTCAGCTGGATCGCTGCCCACGCCCCCGGGACATCCATCGCGTTCGTGAACGCGCCGAGGCCTTCGCCGAACCCCTTCGTGATGACCGCGAGGGTCGGCAACGCCACGAGGATCAGGAGGTAGACGATGGCGGCGCCGCGCAGGGCGAGGTGACGCAACGCCGCCACGGTCCGGTGGGACAGACCGGTTCGGCGCTGCTGCTCGACCTGCACGACGCTGCTCATCGTCTGATGCCTTAGCCGGCGTTCGCCTTGGCCTGCGTGGCGACACCGTCGGTGCTGAACAGTTCCTCGTTCAGCGCGTCCCAGCCACCCAGATCATCCACGGTGAAGAGATCCTTGATCGCCGGGAAGCCGTTCGCCGGGTCGCCGGCGGCCGCCTTCGTCGGGTCAGTGGACCGCAGATAGCCGGTTGTCGTGTAGTACTCCTTGGCCTCCTTCGAGTGCAGGAACTCCACGAACGCCTGCGCGACATCGGTCACGCAGTGTGCGGCCGCGTTCGCGTCGACCACCGCGACCGGGTTCTCGATCATGATCGAGCCCGTCGGGTAGACGGCCTCATCCTCGAGGCCGCTCGCCTGCGCGGTCTTCACCTCGTTCTCGTAGGTGATCGAAGCGTCGCCGTTGCCGCTCTCGAAGTTCTGGATCGATGTGCGGGCGCTCGAGTCCCATGAGAGGACGTTGCTCGCCACACTGTCCATCAGGGTCGTCGCCGCCGCCGTGTCGTCCTTCGTGATGCCCGGCACGTCGCCGCGCAACGCCGATCCCCACAGGGACACGAGGTTCCAACGAGCACCGCCGCTCTGATCGGGGTCGGGTGTCAGGACGCCGAGGCCGGGCTCGGCGATGTCGTTCCAGTTGCTGAGACCCTTCGGGTTGCCGGGCCGAACATCGAACACGACCACAGAGCTTGAGACCATCCCCTTGTCGGGGCCGCTGGTCCAATCGCTCGTGATCAGCCCTGCGTCGACGATCGTCTGCACGTCCGGAGCGAGGGACAGCGCGACTACGTCCGCGCCCGACCCGTTAACGACGTTCTGCGCCTGCGTCGTCGAGCCGGTGTACGACTCGAAGAACTGCGGCTCGACGCCTGTCTGCTCCTTCCACATCGACTTGAAGGCCGGGATGATCTTCGCGTCGTACACCTCGCGCGGCGTGCTGTACGCCGCGAAGATGATCGTGGGAGTTTCGGGCGGGGTGCAGGACGCACCCGGTGCGGCGGAGGTGGAGCTGGACGACGACGTGCATGCGGCCAACGCGAGCGTCGCGAGAGCCACCAGTGCCGGTATGAACCGGCGCGAGATCCACTGAGGCATCGGGCCTCCTCCTTCCGAGCGGGCGAACGCGCAGCGTCCAGCCAGCAATGGGCAAGGGGTCGGCCTCCGGATGTCCGGTCAACCGAGGAACGGCCGCGGATCCGCGGCGCTCCCGTGGGATCTCACGCTCCGGTCGTCCGGTCGCGCGAGCGAACGGCGACAGAGATACCGCGCGCATCAAGCTGCTGTCAACTGTCGCAACGAACTCGCCACAACTCTGGGCCGAAGGTTGTATTGCCCGAGCTCCGAACGCCTGTTACGTTGACCCCGCAGCTGACCAGAAGGACTGGAGGCCGCGACACGTCGGGGACGATGGGTCGCGGCCGTTTGCATTTCTCAGGAGCGATACGGATGTCGAAGACCCACCGGGACCTCGCGAAGATGGAGCGAGCTGCTGTTGAGGTGGACGGCGAGTATTGCGTCCCGCACGAGCTGGACGAGGTCCGATACCACATCGATCTTGGACCGCTTTTCGGCGACGTCCAGAAGCCGGGTTCGTTCTTCCTGGGTCGGGTGCTGTTGTTCGTGCCCGCGATGTTCTTGTTCATCCTGGCGATTCAGCTGATGAAGACGGGCGCCGCCGCGATCGGGCCGTCGATCGAGGGTTCCTTCCCCTTCGCGAACCCAGCCTCGACGCTGGGCACCGGCTGGCTTGGGGCGTATCTGGTGCTGTCCGGCTCGCCGGTCGCTGCGACGACGATCAGCCTCTTCGGCGCTGGCTCGCTGACGCAGCTCGAAACCCTCTCGATGCTGTCCGGCTCGCGACTCGGCGCCTCGTTCATCGTGTTGGTGACCGGGTTCCTGTACACCTTGCGGCGGCCGGGCCAACGCTCGGCTGGTCTCGCCGTCGGCATCCAGGCGATGACGATGACCATGGTGCAGTACCTCCCGGGCATGCTGCTGGCCTATCTCATCTTCCGCAGCGGCGCCCTGGACGGCGTGCAATGGCATGCCTCCGGAAAGCTCGATGCCGCCCTCGGCAAGCTCTGGGGCCCGATCGTGGACGCGGCGGAGACGCACCTGCCTGGCTGGGCACTCTTCGTTGTGGGGATCGCGACGATCCTCGTGTCCTTCAACTTGATCGACAAGATCTTGCCGCAGATCGACTCGAACTCCGCGGTTTCGAAGCGCCGGGCGTGGTTGAAGCATCCGTGGACCATGTTCCTGCTGGGGTGCATCGTCGCGACATTGACACTGTCGGTGTCGGTCGCGCTAACGGTCCTCGTGCCGCTGGCGGTCAAGGGGTACGTGAAGCGCGACGAGGCGCTTCCGTACATCATGGGAGCGAACATCACGACGCTCGCAGACACACTCGTGGTCGCGATGTTGCAGAAGACGCCGATCGCCGCCCAGATCGTACTCGCGGAAGCGATCGGCGTGACGATCGTCTCGGTCGTGATCCTGGCATTCTTCTATGCGCCCACGAAGCGGTCCGTGTTGACGCTAGACGATTGGCTCGTCAGCGATACACGGCGCATGTGGACGTTCGTCGCTGCGCTGTTCGCCGTGCCGCTGCTCGCGATCGGCTCGGGACTCGTCTGGCGGCCATGAGGCTCGCCTCGGCGTAGCATCCCCGCATGGCCGATACCGAGGGACTGTCCGGCGACGAGCAGCTCGAGGCGTCGGCGCTCACGGACGACGAGAAGATCGTCCTGGCCAAGGTGGCGAAGGTGCTCCGTCGCATCAACTTCGGCACCGTCGTCCTCGTCGTCCAAGACGGCAAGGTCGTCCAGATCGAGATGGCCGAGAAGTTCCGGTTGCGGTGAGGTGTGATGGCTGAGCGAGCGATCGACCCGGAGCGGCATGAGCCGAGCCAGGCCGTGCCCAAGCTCGAGGTTCGCAACCTCACCGTCAGCCGTCCCCTCGCGAGTGGCGGCTCCGTCGTGGCGGCGACGGACGTGACCTTCGAGGTCGGCGTCGGCGAGTTCGTGTGCTTGCTTGGCCCCAGCGGGTGCGGCAAGACCTCGATCCTCAACGTGCTCGCCGGCCTCGACCGTGCGAGCGCCGGGCAGGCGCTGCTCGACGGCGAACCGATCGCGGGCCCCGGTCCCGATCGCGCCGTGCTGTTCCAGGAGCCTGCTTTGTTCCCGTGGTTGTCGGTGCGCGCGAACATCGAGCTCGCGATCGAGCTCGTCGGTACCGGCGACGGAGCGCGCCGTGCGAACGCGGACCGCTGGCTCGAGCAGGTTGGCCTCACCGCCTTCGCCGATGCACAGCCGCACGAACTCTCCGCCGGGATGCGCCAGCGTGCGGCGCTCGCCCGCGCGCTGGCGACCGACCCTCCCGTCGTGCTCGGCGACGAGCCTTTCGGCGCACTCGATGCCCAGGCCCGCGAGCTGCTGCAGGACGAAGTGCAGCGTGTGTGGGTGAACGCCGGTGGAACCAAGACCTACCTCTTCGTCACGCACAACGTCCGCGAGGCGGTGCTCCTGGCCGACCGTGTGCTGGTCATGAGTGCCGCGCCGGGTCGGCTCCTCGAGGAGTTCCGGATCCACGTGCCGCGGCCGCGCGACCTCGACGATGTCCTTATCGCGCGGGTCGTCTCAGAGATCCACGCTTCGCTGATGCACGAGGTCCATGAAGGGGAACGCGATGCGCTCACGTAGGGCTCTCGCCGAGGTCGGTCCCCCGCTCGTCGGGATCGCCGGCGTCCTCATCGTCTGGGCGATCGTCGCTGCGACGACCGACACCGCCGCGATCCCTTCGCCGATGGTCGTGTGGCGCGCCTTCGTCGACGGCATGCGGAGTGGCGAGCTGCCGCGCGCAGCGCTCCGCACCCTTGTGCGACTCGCATTCTCGTTCGTTGTTGCCGTCACGATCGGTGTCGCCCTCGGCCTGGTCTTGGCACTGAACGAGTTCGCCCGGCGGGCGATCCGCCCGCTGGTGGTCGCACTGCAGATCACCCCGTTCGTCGCCTGGGTGCCGCTCGCCGTGGTCTGGTTCGGAGCAACCGAACGCGCAGTCGTGTTCGTGGCCATCGTCGGCTCGTTCCCGGCGATGACGCTTGCGACGCTCCAGGCGATGCGACAAGTGCCGCCGCTCTACGAACGCACAGGCAGAACGCTCGGTGCGAACGGATGGACCCTCTACCGCCGTATCGTGCTACCCGCCGCGCTGCCGGGCGTGATGGCCGGACTCCAGCAGGCGTGGGGCTTCGCCTGGAAGGCCCTGATGGCGGGCGAGCTGATCGTTGCCACCGTGGGCACGACCGGACTGGGGCACCTGCTGACCGACAGGCGACCGATCCGGCAGCGGTGCTCGCCACACTCGCCGTCATCGTCCTGCTAGGCGTCGCGGCCGACTACCTGCTGTTCGGCCAGCTCGACCGAAGGATCCGTGGGCGCCGTGGCCTGCTGCCCGAGCCCTAGTCGATCTCGAACGGGTTCTCCGGCACAAGCAGCTCAACCGCCACCGGCGCCGCTTCCTTCGCGAATCGTTCGCCGTCGGCACGCGATCCGACCACGAATCCGAAGTGCATCGGCACCGCGAGTCGAGGTGCGATCGCTCGCGCGAGGCCAGCGGCCTCGTCGACGTCCATCGTGTAGTACCCCCCGATGGGCAGCATCGCGACATCGGTGCGCACGTCCGACAGCTCTGGCGCGTGATCGGTGTCGCCGGCGTGGTAGTAGGTGTGCCCATCGAGCTCGAGCACGTACCCGACCCACTGGTTGGCCCGTGGATGGAACTCGAGCGCCTCCTCACGGACGTTGTAGGCAGGCACGGTCGAGAACCGGACGCCGGCAACCTCGTGGGACTCACCGGGTGCAACGGGCGTCACGTCGCCGGTGAGCTCGTCCGCGACGTCATGAGGCGCCACGAGCCGCGTCGACCCTGTCGACAGTCGCGCGATCTCGTCCGGCTGGAAGTGATCCAAGTGCGCATGCGTGATGAAGATCAGATCGGCGGCAGGCGCATCGGGTGGGGTGCCCCACGGGTCGATGTAGATGGTGCGTTCGTCGTCCTGCCAGCGAAACGCCGCTTGCCGGTACCACGTGAGTCGCTCAAGCACTCCGGACCTCCTTGGATCGACCTCGCCGGTAGTCTGGCAGGCCATGGCTGAGGAGCGGGCGGAGCGCACGACGGGCGCCCGGGCCGCCATCGACCTCCTGTCCCGCAACCGTGACTTCCGCAGGCTCTTCCTGGCCTCGGTGATCTCCCTCGGTGGCGACTGGTTCCTGTTCGTTGCGCTCGGCGGTCTCGTCCTCGAGGTCACGGGCAAGGCGACGGCGGTCGGCGTCATGATCTTCGCCCAGGAACTCCCGGTCTTCCTCGCGACACCGTGGGCGGGTTGGCTCGCCGACCGCGTCGACCGGCGGCGGCTGATGATCGCGTGTGACGGTGCCCGGACGGTGATCTGCCTGTCGTTCCTCGCGGTGGGGGCCGACAACCTGTGGCTGGCCTACGTCTTGCTCGTCTGTCTCTCGGTGTTCGCCGCGGTGTTCGACCCGGCGTCCTCCGCGGCGCTGCCCAACGTGGTCGATCCCGCGGATCTGCCGACGGCCAACGCGCTCGGGGGATCGCTGTGGGGCACGATGCTCGCGATCGGCGCCGCGGTCGGCGGGGTTGTGGCGTCGGTGTTCGGCCGCGACGTGGCGTTCACGGTCGACGCGGTTTCGTTCGCCGTCTCGGCACTGCTGCTGCTGGGCGTCCGTCGCGCCTTCTCGGCGCCGCGTGAGCACGAGGAGCACATCGGGATCGTCGAGGCCACGCGGGAGACGATCCGTTACACCCGCGACGACCGGCGCGTCTGGGCGTTGGTCAGCGTGAAGTTCGGTTTCGGCGCAGCCGCAGGCGTCCTCGCCCTGATCGCCGTCTTCGCCCGGCAGGTCTACCACGCTGGCGACGTCGGATTCGGCCTGCTGATGGCCGCGCGCGGCATCGGAGCTTTGATCGGGCCCTTCGTCGGGCATCGGTTGGCAGGGCCGGGCCACCGACGACTGCTGGCGGTGATCGCGGCGTCGCTCGCGACGTTCGGGGTTGGCTACGCGGCGCTCGGGCTCGCGCCAGGGATCGCGATCGCCGCCCTCGCGATCCTGCTCGCCCACCTGGGCGGTGGCTCTCAGTGGGTGCTCTCCAGCTACGGCTTGCAGCGCATCGTGCCCGACCGGATCCGCGGTCGTATCTTCGCGTTCGATTTCGCCCTGATCACCCTGTCGCTCGGGGTCTCGAGCCTGGTCGCTTCGTGGCTCGCCGACGGGATCGGACCCCGCCGTGCCGTGATGATCGTCGGCGGGATCGCGCTCGCGTGGGCGGCGATCTGGTGGGCCCTCAATCGCCGTGTCCGAGCCGAGCCGTTCTTCGATCCGACCGCGCCCGACGTCGTGACCCTGCCGATCGAACGACCGCCACCCGGCGCCGAGTAGCGGTCAGGCTGGCGGCGGAGGCGGTGGCTGGCCGGATCCGCCGTCGGCCGTCTGCGGCCGATCGTCGGGGGCGGGCGGCGCCGGGGTCGACAACGAGGAGAAGTCGACCTTCGGCACACCCGCGTCGCCGCGCAGTGACTCGTCCACCTCGAAGAACTCCTCGAGCTCGAAATGCCCGAACCGCGCCACGACCATCGACGGGAACGACTGGACGCGTCGGTTGTAGTCCCGCACGTTCCCGTTGTAGAAGCGCCGGGCGGTCTGCAGTCGGTCCTCGGTATTCGACAGCTCAGCCTGCAGCGCCAGGAAGTTCTCGTTCGCTTTCAACTGCGGATAGTTCTCGGCGACGGCAAGCAGCTGGCGGAGGGCCGCAACGAAGGGACCTTCTGCGGCGGCCTGCGCAGCGGGCGAGCCCGTGGCCGCGGTCGCCATCGCGCGCGCCTTGGTGACGTTTTCGAAGACCTCTCGCTCGTGCGTCGCGTAGCCCTGGACGGTCGACACAAGGTTGGGGATCAGGTCGTAGCGTCGACGCAACTCGGTGTCGATGTTCGCCCACGCGTCCTTGATCAGGTTCTTCTGCGAGACGAAGCGGTTGTAGCTGGCTACCGCGCCAACCACGATCACCACGATCAGTACGACAACGACGATCCAGTACACGGCACCTCCTTGGAGCCACCCTACCCCGGATACAGCGAGTACACGACCTTCGGCACGTGCTGCACGAACCCACGGCTCACCCCGAGCAACGGCACGAGCGCATCGGGATCTACCTTCGGGCCCGCAACGAGCAGCCGATTCCCGATCAGTTCGAAACCGTAGCCGGTCCCATTTGCGAGGAGCCATTGCATCATCCGCGCGTCGATCAAGGCGGTCGCGAACCTCGCGTCGTCTGACTCGACCTTGAAGCCATCGTTGAACGCCTCCGATTCGAACTGCAGATCGCGGAACGACAGAGCGCCTGCCATCTTCGAGAAGAAGGTTTCCTGGTCGATCGTCAGTCGGGCGCAGTCCGCCTCGATCGGCACGATCGCGCAGTCGAACCGGTAGTAGGAGCGGCTCGTCGTCTTCCCGTCGCTCGTCTCCTCGTAGTACCAGTAGTCGAACGCGATGACGTTCGACTCCTGCCACATGCCGTGCAGGACGTTCTCGATGCCGCGGCCGTCGCCTCGCTGGAACAGCGAAAAGGGGTAGCCCAAGAGACCGAACGGATCTTCGGGGCTATAGGTGAGTCCGAGCTGCACCGCCATCCGTGCGAATCCGGCGCGACGTCGCTGCTTCGCCTGGTAGCCGAGGTAGGCGATCAGGCCGACCAGCAGCGCGCCACCGATCACGAACAGGATGGGCAGGACCGGGATCCCAGCCGTCCCGGTGTCGACCGGCGGATGGAATGTGATCGACGGCTTCGGGCTGTGCTTCCCAGCGAGGACGCCCGCCAGCGGGACCACCGTGGCGAGGAGCCCCATCGAGGGAGCGAATCCACCCTCGTGGCGGGGACTCATTCGGCCGGCGCCTCGTGGTCCGCACGCGTGCGCGCATACAGAGCGTAGTCGCGCGGCGCACCATGGGGAGCCGCCCAGAAGCCTCGCAGCACGCCTTCGAGGGTGAAGCCCGCCTTCTCGGCGGACCGGCGCATCGCCGTATTGTCCACGTCGGTCGACAACGACACCCGCACGGCCTGCTCCTCGTCGAACAAGAACGCGGTGATCAGACCGAGCGTCGTCGTGCCGACCCCCTTGCCACGTGACGGACCGAACAGCCCGATGCCCAGATCGTAGAGGCCCGGTGGGGCGTATATCGGGTCACGCCGCGCCTGCACGTCGCCGACCACCTCGCCGTTGACTTCGACGGCCAGGTCGAGCACGCGGTCGTCGCGCCAGGTGCCTGAGTGGCGAACCCGAGCTCGCACCCGGTCCTTCGCCGTCGCGTCGTCGGGCGACCACGGCACGTCGAAATCGCCGCGATCCGCGGTCTCCTCGGCCCACAGCAGGTCGAAGTCCTCCGCGACGAACGGGCGAACCGTCACATCGCCCGTCGCCAGCACGATCCTCATCGCGAGCCGGTCTGCCACGGCGGGAGGAACACGCTGTGCAGGGGCACGATCTTGCCGTCGTTCTCCGTGTTGGCCGCACGTGCTCGAAGCTGCTCCTGCAGCTCGTGGGTCTCGGCGCGGAGAGCGTCCAACTGGGCCTGGAGCTCGATGATCCGCTTCACGCCGGCCAGGTTGATGCCGTCGGCCTGCGTCAAGTCTTGGATCTGGCGCAGCATCTTGATGTCACGATCGGAGTATCGGCGGGTGTTTCCAGCCGTGCGTTGCGGCGCCAGCAAACCCTTGCGGTCGTAGATCCGGAGCGTCTGTGGGTGCACGCCGGCGAGCTCGGCCGCGACGCTGATCACGTAGACCGCGCGTTCGTCGTCGGACACGATCGGTGTCGCGTCACGTTCCTCGTCAGTCATGCGTCCACCTCCATGCTCCGCCGCGGCGACTCCGGCGTCGCCTCGGCGAGCTGTTCGACCAGCCGCTTCTGCTCCTTCGACAACTTCGTCGGCACGTCGACGACCACCGTCGCCAGCAGGTCGCCGTGGCCGCCCTTGCGGGGCGATCCCTTGCCACGCACCCGGAAGGTCTTCCCGCTCGGCGTTCCCGCAGGGACTTTGAGCGTGACCGCACCGTTCAACGTGGGGATCTGGACGTGGGAGCCCAGGGCCGCCTCGGCGAACGTCACTGGCACCTCGAGCGTGAGATCGTCGCCGCGCCGCCCGAACACCTCGTCGGGCTGCACCGAGATCTGGACGAAGAGATCGCCCGGCGTCCCGCCGGCACCGCCGGGCTCGCCCTTGCCCCCGACCTTGATCCTCGCGCCATCGCGGACACCCGCCGGCACCTTGACCTGGATCGTGCGGGTGCGTCGCTCGACACCGGTCCCGGAGCAGGTCGCGCACGGCGTCGTGATCACCCGTCCCGATCCTCGGCAGGTCGGGCACGTTTGCGCCATCGAGAAGAACCCCTGGTTGACGGCGACTTGTCCGGAGCCGCCGCACGTACCGCAGCTGACCGGCTGGGTGCCGGGGGCGGCGCCCGAGCCGTGGCAGGTGTGGCACGGCGCGGGACCCGTGAGCTTGACCGGCACGGTCACCCCGCCCATCGCGTCGGTGAACGACAGGGTCACCGAGGTCTCGAGGTCTGCGCCGCGACGAGGTCGCGACCGCGACCGTCCACCCCCGAACATCCCGCCGAGCAAGTCCCCGAGGTCGACGTCCGCCGTCTCGAACCGCACCCCACCGGGATAGCCGCCTGGATATCCGCCCGCACCGCCCGGGAAGCCGCCGAACCCCGAAGCGCCCATTTCCCTCGCACGGTCGTACGATGCGCGCTTCGTTTCGTCGCCCAAGACGTCGTACGCGGCGGCCACCTCTTTGAACCGCTCCTCCGACGCCGCGTTGCCTTCGTTCGCATCGGGATGGTGCTGCTGCGCGAGCTTGCGGTACGCCTTCTTGATCTCTGCCTGACCGGCGTTCTTCGGCACCCCGAGGACCGCGTAGTAGTCCTTGTCGAACCACTCGCGGCGGATATCGTCGGTGCCGGCCATCGGCGGGTTACGCTCGCTCGACCCGCACGCCCGCGGGCCGGATCACGCGGCCTCGGAGCGTGTAGCCCGACCGGAACACCTCGGCCACCACGGGTTCACCGTCGCCCTCGCCGGTTTGCATCAGGGCCTCGTGCAGCTCCGGGTTGAAGACCGACCCCTCGGCTGGGATCTTCTCGAGACCCTCGGCTCCCAGCGCATCGAGAAGTTTCGCGTAGACAAGCTCGACGCCTTTCAGCAACCGATCGCTGTCGACGTCGTCGCTCGCGTGGAGCAGGGCGAGTTCGAAATCGTCCACGACCTCGAGGAGCCGGCGCATCACCGGTTCGGCCGCGAATTCCGACGCCGCGGCCTGCTCGCGCATCACGCGCTTGCGATAGTTGTCGAACTCGGCCTGGAGTCGCTGCAGGTGCGCCCGGTACTCCTCGACCTCGCTGGTCACGTCCTCTGCGCCTGCGGCAGCCTCGTCCGGCCCGAGGTCGGCCACGGGCGAGACGACCTCCGTCTCGCCCGCGGCCGCATCGGCGAACCGGCGCTTGTCGGTGACCTTGATCACCGGCACGTCGTCGTTGCCGTCGTCACTCACGTGGTCTTGACCTCGATCGTGCGCGGCTTGGCCGCCTCGGCCTTCGGGACGGTGACGGTCAGCACGCCACGATCGAACGACGCCTCGATCCGCTCAGGGTCGGCGGTGCGCGGCAGACGCACCTGCCGGGCGAACGCGCCGAATCCCCGCTCGATCCGATGCCAGGTCTCTCCCGCGTCCTCGTTCGAGAACTCGCGCTTCCCGCTGATGGAGAGCGTGCCGTCTTCGAAGTTCACCGTGACGGCATCGGGCTCGATCCCCGGCAGATCGACAGACAGTTCGAATCGATCGTCGGTTTCGCGCACGTCGAGTGCGGGCACCCACGCGTTACGGGAGAACGCACGGCCCACGAGCCGATCGAACTCCTCCTCCACAGATGTGAGATCACGGAACGGATCCCATCGACTGAGCATCATCCTCCGCCTCCTTCTTCAACGATCTCGCCTTCCACGACCTCGTCGTCGTTCGACTGGGCCGCCTCATCGCCGGCACCGGGCGTCGCACCTGCGGCGGCCTCGGACGCCTGCGCGTTCTGGTACATCGCTTGGCCGATACGGCCGAACACGGCCATCACAGCCTCGTTCGCTGCGTTCAGTGTCGCGGCGTCGGCTTCCTGGTCCTTCAGCGCTTCCTTCAACGCGTCGGTCACCGTCGAGAGCTCGGCCGTGTCGGCCTGCGGGATCTTGTCCCCGTTCTCGCCGACGAACTTCTCGACCTGGTAGACGACCTGATCGGCTTGGTTGCGCGCCTCGGCGTTCTCACGACGCGCGTGGTCCTCTGCCGCCGCGGCCTCGGCTTCCTTCACCATGCGGTCGATCTCGTCCTTCCCGAGCGCCGTGCCGCCCGTGATGGTCATCGCCTGTTCCTTCCCGGTGGCGACGTCCTTCGCGCTCACGTTGACGATGCCGTTGGCGTCGATGTCGAAGCTGACCTCGATCTGCGGCATCCCGCGCGGCGCCGGCGGGATGCCCACCAGATTGAACCGACCGAGCGACTTCACACCGGGGCTCATCACGGTCTCACCCTCGCCCTGCAGGACGTTGATCTCGACCTGGGTCTGATTGTCCGCGGCAGTCGTGAACGTCTCGGTCTTCTTCGTGGGGATCGTCGTGTTGCGTTCGATCATCCGCTGCACGATCCCGCCGAGCGTCTCAACGCCGAGCGACAACGGCGTGACGTCGAGGAGCAGGATGTCCTTGACGTCGCCCTTCAGCACCCCAGCCTGCACCGCGGCGCCGATCGCGACGACCTCGTCGGGGTTCACGCCTTTGTGCGGTTCTTTGCCACCCGTGAGCTTCTTCACGAGCTCCTGGATCATCGGCATCCGCGTCGAGCCGCCGACCAGCACCACGTGGTCGATCCCCGAGACATCCTTGCCCCAATCCTTGACCGCCAGGTCGAACGGCA
Organism: uncultured Actinomycetes bacterium; assembly: GCA_963746995.1. Taxonomy (GTDB): domain Bacteria; phylum Actinomycetota; class UBA4738; order UBA4738; family HRBIN12; genus AC-51. The sequence goes on along the minus strand of CAVVDF010000001.1, from coordinate 28,739 downwards.
CCCGGCAGCGCTCCACCAGGTCGTCGGTCAGCCGCTCGAACTCCGCACGGGAGAGCTTGATCTCGAGGTGCAGCGGACCGTCGGCCGTCGCGGTGACGAACGGCAGGTTGATAGTCGACTCCATCACCTGGCTGAGTTCGATCTTTGCCTTCTCGGCCGCGTCCTTCAGTCGTTGCAGCGCCATCTTGTCGGCGCCGAGATCGACGCCGTGGGCGTCTTTGAAGGACTTCACGAGCCAGTCGATGATCCGCTGGTCCCAGTCGTCACCGCCCAGCTGCGTGTCGCCGTGGGTCGCCTTGACTTCGAAGATGCCGTCACCGATCTCCAGGAGTGACACGTCGAATGTGCCACCACCGAGGTCGAAGACGAGCACCGTGTGGTCGGCGGCGCTCTTGTCCAGTCCGTACGCGAGGGCCGCCGCGGTCGGCTCGTTGATGATGCGAAGGACCTCGAGGCCGGCGATCTGCCCAGCCTCCTTCGTGGCCTGGCGCTGCGCGTCGTCGAAGTACGCCGGCACGGTGACGACCGCCTGAGTGACCGTGTCCCCGAGGAACGCCTCGGCGTCGCGCTTCAGCTTCAGCAGGATCTGCGCGCTCACTTCCTGCGGCGTCCAGCTCTTGCCGTCGACGTCGAGCGCCCAGCTCTTGTCGCCCATGTGGCGTTTCACCGAACGGATCGTCCGGTCGGGGTTGGTGATCGCCTGGCGTTTCGCGACCTCTCCGACCAGGATCTCGGCGTTCTTGGAGAATCCGACGACCGACGGCGTCGTCCGGGATCCTTCCGAGTTCGGGATGACGACGGGCTCCCCCGCCTCGAGTACCGACACCACCGAGTTGGTCGTGCCGAGGTCGATGCCGACCGCTCGTGCCATGTGATTCCTCCTTCGTACCGGCGGCGTCGCCGCCGAGTCAGGCGTTCATTGAGGGCCGATGCCTGCGCCCGCAGGGAGCATAGAAGTTGAGTGCCTTATTGTCAATGTCTGCTCTCTACGTGAGCTTACTCCTGTGGTGCAAGGGTTTCGGTTCAGCAGCGTTCGAAGGTTGGGATCGGTAGGAGCCGGGTACCGCTTCCGGCACAAAGACGGGGCCAAAGGTCAAGCACCCCCGACCTTCGTCCGAAAAGGCACTAGGACCGAAGGACTTGGCCACACGGAACCCTCAGCGGACTGGAAGGAACGACTGTGCGACTCGGTGCTGCGAACACGGCCCCTCGCGACCATGCGGTCGAGGGCGGACATCCGACGGTGCGTCACGCCGTCGAGACGCTCCTGCTCGAGGAGCGGACCCGCTGGGCGATGCAGATCCACGACGGCCTCACCCAGTCCGTGACGTCCGCCATCTTGGAGCTGCAGACCCTGCGACACCGGATCGAGACGGACCCCGCAGGGGCGATCACGAGCCTCAAAGAAGTGGAGCACGAGATCCGCGAGGACCTGCGCCACATCCGCGAGCTGCTCTTCGAAATGACCGATGAGGCAGCGCTCGCCGACGAGGCAACGTTGGTCGGTCTCGTGCGCGATCTAGCTGCACGCTGGCGTTTGCCGGCGACGGTCGAGGTCCAGGGTGACCTGGAGATCCTCGACGACGCCTCGGTCGAGGCCGTGTATTCGATCGTCAGCGAGGCGCTCGCGAACGCAGCGAAGCACTCGGGCGCGCCCGATGCACACGTCGCACTGTCCGTGACGCCCGAGGCGGTCCGGATCGAGGTCCAAGACCTCGGCCGGGGCATGGCGCCGGTCACGGACGACGACCCACATTTCGGTATCAGGATCATGCGGGCTCGCGCCGAGGCACTCGGCGGATCTTTGGACATGACGTCAACCCCGGGACACGGCACAACCGTTGTTGCCGTGCTCCCCGTCACGAGGGCAGGTGAGGAACGATGAGGATCTTGATCGTGGATGACCACGCGCTCGTACGGCGCGGGATGAACTACGTCGTGAAGGAAGGATTCCCCGATGCAGACGTGATCGAGGCGGAATCCTCGGCGGCCGCGCTCGAAGCCATGCGGAACAGCGAGAAAGTGGATCTCGCCCTCGTCGACGTCCGCATGCCGGACCTCGACGGCCTCGAGCTGCTGCGCTCGTTGAAGGCCGAATGGACCGACATGCCCGTCATCATGCTGTCCACCTACGAGAACGCGCCGTACGTGAAGCGTGCACTCGCGGACGGCGCATCCGGCTATCTGCTGAAAGACGCCACGCCCGAAGACCTGTCGCAGGCGATCAACGTCGCGATGTCGGGCAGTGGCAACGTGCTCAGCCCACGGGTGATCCAGAACCTGTTCGAGGACCAGGATTCCTCGAGCGGATCGTCCTCCAACGGCCGCCGCAACGAGTACAGCCTGACGCAGCGGGAGCACGACATCCTCGCGCTGCTCGCTGAAGGCCGTTCTAACCGCGAGATCGCCGGTCGCCTCTTCTTGTCGGAGAAGACGGTCAAGGCACATCTGGCGGCGATCTTCCGCAAGCTCGGCGTCACGAACCGGACGCAGGCCGCGATGATGGCCGTGCAGATGGGTGTGGGGCCGGTGCCGGGCGCGCTCGTCGTCGACTGAGGCCGGTTCAGCTCCCGAAGTCGCGAAAGAACCGGCTGGGCGTCGGGCCGCGCTGGCCCTGGTATTTGTTGCCGGCCTTGCCGTACGGCGTCTCGGCGGCCGATGTCAGCTGGAAGAACGAGATCTGCCCGATCTTCATGCCCGGGTAGAGCGTGATCGGCAGGTTCGCGACGTTCGACAGTTCCAGCGTCAGGTATCCGTCCCAACCGGGGTCGACGTAGCCGGCCGTGGAATGGATCAGCAAGCCGAGCCGGCCGAGTGATGATTTGCCCTCGAGCCGCGCGACGAGGTCGTCGGGCAGCGCCACGCGCTCGAGCGTCGAGCCCAGCACGAACTCCCCCGGATGAAGGATGAACGGTTCGTCGGGCTTCACCTCGACGAGCTCGGTGAGATCGGGCATCTCCTCGCGCACGTCGATGAACGGATACCTCGAGTTCGCGAACACCCGGAACTGGTTGTCGACGTGCAGGTCCACCGAGGACGGCTGGACGGATCGCTCGTCGAACGGGTCGATCGTGATGCGACCCGCGGCGATCTCGGTGCGGATGTCTCGATCGGACAGGATCATCGGCGCCAGATGCTACCCGTTGGACACGTCGACCCAGCGTGCCAACGTCTTGGCTGCGTCGCCGTCGTCGATCGCGCGCGCCGCCGTCGCCATGCCCTCCTCGAGGCTGCCGGCGAACCCCGCGACCTCGAGCGCCGCTCCGGCGTTGAGCAGCACAACGTCGCGCTGGGCTCCGTGCTCACCGTCGATGACCCGCCGGGCGATGTCGGCGTTGTGCTCGGCCGTGCCGCCGGCGAGCTCCTCGGGCTTGACCTTGCCGAGACCGAACTTCGCCGGATCCACGTGGGTTTCTCGGACCGATCCGTCCTTCACCTCGTAGACGGTCGACAGGTCGGTGGTCGTGAGCTCGTCGAGACCGTCCACCCCCCGGAACAGCTTCGCTCGCGTGCCGCGACGGGCGAGCACCTCCGCCATCAGCGGCAGCATCCGTTCGTCGGCCACGCCAACGACCTGCGCGTAGGGCCGTGCGGGGTTCGTCAATGGTCCGAGGAAATTGAACGCGGTCGGCACACGGAGCTCCGCACGCACCGGCGCCGCGGCCGCCATCGCCGGGTGAAAGGTGCGCGCGAACATGAAACCGATGCCTGCTTCCTCGAGGCACCGCTGCACGCCGGCGGCGTCCAGATCGATCTTCACACCGAGTTCCTCGAGCAGGTCGGCCGAACCGCAGTTGCTCGAGGCAGCGCGGTTCCCGTGCTTGGCGACGGGCACGCCGGCGCCCGCCACGACCATCGCCGCGATCGTAGAGATGTTGAAGGTGCCGGCGCGGTCGCCACCGGTGCCGCAGGTGTCGATCACCGGCTGCGGTGCGGCGACCGGCACGGAGAACCTGAGCATCGAATGGGCGAGGCCCTCCATCTCCTCGACGGTTTCACCCTTGGTCCGGAGGGCGAGCAGGAACGCGCCGATCTGCGCACCCGTCGCGTCACCGGTCATCACGGCGTCCATCGCGACGGCTGCCTCATCGCGTTCGAGCGACTCTCGATGCGAGAGTTTGGTCAGGACGCGAGGCCACAGATCCGGATCCGTCATCGCAGGCCAGGCTAGCAGCGGCCCTGGTGCTCGCCCGCGGCGGCTCGCTAGACTGACGCTCCGCCGGTTGCGGCCGGTGGGGCAATGCGGGTGTGGTTCAATGGTAGAACGCAAGCTTCCCAAGCTTGAAACGGGGGTTCGATTCCCCTCACCCGCTCTCAGGGGCGCCGCGGACGCGGCGCCGTTGTGCGTCCGGGGAGATACCGAGGCGCCGTCGGGCACAGATCCCTCAGCGGGCACGAGGCACACCTCGGCGTGGGCGCCTTGCAGATCTCTCGACCCAGGCGGATGAACGCGACGTGTAACGGTGTGCGAAGACCATCCGGAACCAGGTCGTGGAGCACGCGATCCGCACGTTCCGCCGAGGCGTTCGACGGGATGATGCCGAGCCGCTTCGTGACGCGGTGGACGTGCGTGTCGACCGGCATCGCGTCGCGGCCCAGCGCAAAGCTCAACACGACCGCCGCCGTCTTCGGGCCGATCCCGGGGAGGGACGTCAGATAGGCGCGGGCGTCCTCATCGGACATGCCACGGAGCCGATCGAGCGTGAAGCCACCCTCCCGATCGCGAACGGCACGAAGGATCGATTGGATGCGCGGGGCCTTCGTATTGGCGAGTCCGCCACTGCGGATCACATCGGCGACCCGCTCGCTCGGGGCGTCGACGACGGCGAGCCACGACGGGTAGGCCGCGCGCAGATCGCCGAACGCGCGCTCCGCGTTCAGATCGCTGGTGTGCTGGCTGAGCACGGTGAGCACCAGCTCGTCGAGCGGGTCTGTGGCGCGCGGTGGCTCGAGGTCGCCGAACCGCTTGGCCAAGCGCGCATGGATGGCGCGCAGGCGCCGAGGAGTTGCGTTCGGCAGCGCCGGTGTGCTCACACGCCCTGGTCGCGCGCGGCGTTGCGGAACATCGTGAGCGACGGCTCGAAGTGCAGCCGAACCTGACCGGTGGGACCGTTGCGGTGCTTCGCCAAGATCAGCTCGGCCTCGCGCTTCTTCTCGGGGTCGAGGTCGTCACGGTGGATGAACATCACGACGTCGGAGTCCTGCTCGATCGCGCCCGATTCGCGCAGATCTGACAGCTGCGGTCGCTTGTCGGCGCGCGCCTCCGGGTTTCGGTTCAGCTGAGAGAGCGCAACCACGGGGATCGAGAGCTCTTTGGCGAGCAACTTCAGCGAACGGGAGATCTCGGCGACCTCTTGCTGACGGTTGTCGGGGCGCCGGGTCAGTGGCGAGGTCATCAGCTGCAGGTAGTCGACGATGATCAGCGACAGACCGTGGCGGCCGGTCTTCATGCGGCGGGCTTTCGCGCGGATGTCGACGATGTTGACGTTGCCCGAGTCGACGATGTGGAGCGGCGCCTCATGCAGCGTCTCACCTGCCTGGACGACACGGAGCCAGTCGTCGGGACCGACCCGCTTGTTGCGGATGCGGTCCCACGGCACGCGTGCCTCGCCGCAGAGCAACCGCATACCGATCTCGTACCGGCTCATCTCCAGCGAGAACACCGCGACGGGCTCGCCGGTGACAGCGACGTTGCGCGCCAGGTTCATCGCCAGCGAGGATTTCCCGATGCCGGGGCGTGCAGCGATGATCACGAGGTTGCCGGGCTGCAGTCCTGATGTGAGATCGTCGAGATCGCGGAACCCGGTCGGCAAGCCGGTGTAGGCGGATTCGCGGTTCTGGATCGACTCCAGTTCGGACATCGCGTCGTTGATCAGATCGCCGATCTCGGCGACGTCCTCGGCGTCCTCACGGCGAGCAACGTCGTAGATACGTTGTTCGGCGCTGTCGGCGATCTCGTCGGCGTCGTTCGCCCCGACATAGGCAGTGTCGATGATGTCGGCGGCCGCGCCGATCAAGCGGCGGCGCAATGCGGCATCGGAGACGATCTTCGCGTAGTGCGGTGCCCCGGCGGGCGTTGGCACCTCGTCAACCAGATCGCGCAGATACAGGGCGCCGCCCACCTCGTCGAGGATGCCGGTCCTGCGGAGGGCGTCGACCGCGGTGATCACGTCGATGGGCTCGCCGTGCGCGAACAGGGTCCGCAACGCCTGATAGATCTTGCCGTGCGCAGAGCGGTAGAAGTCGTCGGCGTCGAGGATCTCGACCACGTCGGCCATCGCTTCGGTCGAGAGCAGCATCGCGCCCAGCACGGAACGCTCGGCGTCGAGATCTTGCGGTGGAACCCGGTGCCCGGGGATCTTGACGACCTCGTCAGCGACGCGCGCCACTCGCGACCCCTTTCTTCACCGACGACACCCGACGCACGAAGGTACGCCTCGAGCAGTAGCCCCGACAGTGGAGAACCACTGTGGATTGCCCAACCGCAGGTGGGGATCCGAGATTTGTTGTCACTCCGCCTGTGACCTGCGCGTCGACCATGTGGAAAGCCATGTGCAGAAGTGTGGATATCCCCTCTGACACGCGGAACGCCGACCACGACGGGGTTCGCTCACCCCATCGTGGCCGGCGTTGGCGTCAGTCTTGCGCCACGACCTCCACCGTCAGGATCGGCTCGACCCCGGGGAAGAGCTTCACCTTGACCTCGTGGGTGCCGACCGAGCGGATGGGTTCGTCGAGGACGACCCCCCGCTTGTCGATCGGCGTCTCGACCCGCTCCTCGATGACGGCAGCGACATCGGCGGCCGTGACGGAGCCGAACAGCTTGCCCTCCTCGCCCGCTCGAGCGGGGATGACGACCGGGCCACCCGCGATCAGCTTCGACGCGAGCGCCTCGTACTCGCCCTTCTGTTTGGTCAGGCGGTTGTTGTGACCGCGAGCGAGCGTCTCGGCATGCTTGAGCGCCCCCTTCTCGGCCCTGATGGCAAGGCCTCTGGGGATCAGGTAGTTCCGCGCGTAGCCGTCGGCGACCTCGGTGACGTCCCCGGGGTTCCCGAGCTTGTCGACGGGCTTCTGAAGGATGATCTTCATCGCGCGCTGTACGGCAGCAGGGCCATCTCGCGGGCGTTCTTCACGGCCTGGGCGACGTCGCGCTGGTGCTGCACGCAGTTGCCCGTGACGCGCCGGGCGCGGATCTTCCCGCGCTCGGACGTGAACTTCCGCAGGACGATGACGTCCTTGTAGTCGACATAGACGACCTGGTCCTTACAGAAGACGCAGAACTTGCGTTTGCCCTTCTTCGCCCACTTGTCGTCCTTCTCCTTCTTGGGGCGCTTCGAGCCCCCCGGCTTACTCGGCATCCAGTGGTGTCTCCTCACTCATGGGAGCTCCGACCGGCGCGGCCACCGCGGCACCCCAGTCGCCCCCGGACGAGGACGACGAGGAGCGGCTGGCCTTCGTGACGCTGGCCGTCGCCCACTTCAGGCTTGGACCGAGGTCATCGGCCTCGATCTCGATCACGGTGCGCTTCTCGCCCTCCTGGTTCTCCCAGGAGCGCTGCTTGAGGCGCCCGGTGACCACCACGCGGGTCCCACGGGTGAGCGTCTCCGCCGCGTTCTCGGCGAGCGCGCGCCAGCAGTTGACCGTGAAGAACGACGTGTCGCCGTCGGTCCAGTTGCCGGCCGCATCGCGGATACGGGTGGAATACGCCACGCGGAAATTGGCCACCGCGGCGCCATTGGCCGTGTAGCGCAGTTCCGGGTCGTCTGTGAGGTTGCCAACGATGGTGATCTGGTTGTCGCTCGCCATGGAGCGGTCCCCCTTCTTGTCGGTTACGCCTCGGCAGAGGCGGGGGAAGCTGCTGCTTTCACTTTCTGGGGCAGGACGATGACCTTGTGCCGGATCACCTCGTCGGCGAGCTTCAGCGCTCGGTCGAGTTCCTGCTGGGTCGCGGGCTCCGCCTGGAACCGCACGATGACGTAATACCCCTCTGTCTGTCGTGCGAGTTCGTACGCGAATCGCTTGCGTCCCCACCGATCGAGCCCCGTCACCTCGCCACCACTCGGTGCGATGGCCTTCGTGATGCGGTCGACGGCTGTGGTCACCAACGCCTCGTCGGCGTCAGCGGGCAGGATGAGCATGCATTCGTACTCCCTCAACGTTCACCTCCTCTGGTCTGGACGGCCCCCCAACGAAGGGGAGCAGAAAGGAAATGAGGGCTGCCCAGCAGTGTACGCGAAGGACCTCTACCGGCGACCGGGATTCGGCGCCTGCCGCGCCGTGCCCGGATCACTTAGGCAGCAGGCCGTTCCGCCTGTTGATACCGAAAGAGCCCGTCGCGGAGCACGTAGCGCAGGGTCGCGCACTCACCCGGGCCTGGGCCCGGGACGTCGAGCACCAGCGGTGTCGCGCCTTCGGGCAGTGGGTAGCACCGCCCGTCGAACGGCCCGCCGGCGAGCACGCCGAAACGGGTATCTCCGAGGGACAGGATCTCGGCCCATGGTTCACTCTGGCGTTGACGCATCGTTCGTTCCTCCTTCGCCATCACACGAGCGACCCTACCGAGCACCTCTGACACGGCTGGGCATTTCCCTCGTGGCCCGTCACGGGGATACCCTGCGCGCGATGCCGGTTCCCCCCGCCGGCGGGGAAGTACACCGCGATGCCGCTCGTCGACGACAGCTACGAGGCGGTTGCGGCGGCGGACTTCGACATCACGAAGGGCGCCCCGGGGTAGACTCCCTCGCGATAGCCGTGCACTCCCAGGAGGTGCGAGCAGATGATCACGATCCATGACCTTCGAGCGTTCAAGGCCGAAGGAACGCGGTGGGCGATGCTCACCGCCTACGACTTCCCAACCGCGCAGATCCTCGACGCCGCCGGCGTTCCCGTCCTGCTTGTCGGCGACTCCGTCGGGCGCAACGTGCTCGGTTACGCGAACGAACTGCCCGTCACGATGGAGGAGATGCTGCACCACACGCGCGCCGTTGCGCGCGGCGCTGAGCAGGCGATGGTCGTGGGTGATATGCCGTTCATGTCCTTCCAGGCCTCGATCGAAGACGGCATGCGCAACGCCGGCCGTCTGATCAAGGACGGCGGCGCGCACGCCGTCAAGATCGAGGGCTCGCAGCCCGACCTGATCCATCGGCTCGTCGACGTCGGTATCCCCGTTATGGCGCACGTCGGGCTGACGCCGCAATCCGTCTACGGGCTGGGCGGCTACAAGGTGCAGGGGCGTGGGGAGGCTGCGCAACGCGTGCTCGACCAGGCCCACACGCTCGAGAAGGCGGGCGCGTTCGCGATCGTGCTCGAGGCGATGCCCGCTGAGCTGGGCGCGGACATCACGAAGGGGCTCCACATCCCGACGATCGGGATCGGGGCGGGCGCAGCCACCGACGCACAGGTGCTCGTCATCAACGACCTCCTCGGTATCAACGAACACATTCCGAAGCTCGCCAAGAAGTACGCCGACCTGCGCTCGGTGGTGACCGAGGCGGTCACCACCTTTCTCGGCGACGTGCGCGAGGGAACATTCCCCGACGAGGGGCACACCTACTCCTAGCCTCCCGGGCAGCGCGACGACCCCGCCTACACTCGCCGGGTGACGAAGTCCGCGGTTGCAGCTGTCGTCTCCGTCTGCGTCCTGATCCTCATCGTGCTCGCCACGGCGACGGAGGCCGGCGCTCTCGTGTTCGGCGGACTGATCGGCGCACTGTCCGTCGGACTGTTCGCGGCGGTGGCTGCCTTCGCGCTTTCCGCCTACGTCGATCGACGCGATCCGACGCTTCTGCTCGTCGGGGTGGGGGCGGCGGCGTTGGTGGCGCACGACATCATCGTCTACGGGCTCTTCGTCACGATCGATCCGCTGGCCAGCCAGGCATGGGCCCGACTGATGAACGGCTATCAACTGGCCGGTTTGCTGGTGCTCCTCGGCAATCTGCTCGTTGTGGTTCCGTTTCGGGAACGCCGCGGCCGCCCGCCGCTTGCGCCCAGCCTCCCGATCGCAGCCAGCGTCGCCGCGCTCGTGACGCTCGACGTGGTCGCCGATCTCGATGGAGCACGTGGCCAACCCCTTCTCCGTCGCGCTCGTCATAGGCGGCGCCATCGTGGCGGTGCGATCGCTCCGCTGGCGCGGCCGGTTCGGCTGGGTGGCGATTGCGGGCGCTGCGCTCGGCGTTGTGGGGCTCGCCGTCCTCGCCGGCCTGCACACCACGGGTGATCAGACGGTACGGATCGCGAGCGCGTGGGGCACCGGCTCGCAAACCATCGCGGCCGCGGCGCTCGTCTCGTTCGTGATCGCCGGGCTCCATCTCGACACGTCGCGCATGCGGCGCACCTCCGATCGGGCGACGCAGGTGATGGAGGGAAGGGCCGAGATCGCCAGTGTGGTCGCGCACGACGTCCGCGGCCCCGCCGGCACGATCCGCTCGATCGCCGGGTCGTTGCGGACCTCCTATGACCGGCTCGACGACGCCCAGCGTCTGGAGTTCGTGGGGATGGTCGAACAGGAATCGATGCGACTGCTCCGCGTCGCCGACCAGATGTCGCTCGGATTGCGGGCCGACGCCGACACGCTGCCGATGTCGCCCATGGATCGCGAACTCGAAGCCGTGGTGCTACAAGGTCTTCACGATGCCGAGCCGGGACAGCGGGAAGTCCGGATCGACGCCGACGATTCCCTGCATGGCCCGATCGACGCACGGTGGCTGGCCGAGGCCGTGCGCCAAGGCGTCGAGAACGCCATCAAGTACTCCCCCACCGACACGCCGATCGACCTGCGCCTCTACGCGGCGGGCGGAGACGCCGTGATCGAGATCGAGGACCGCGGCCCCGGCATCCCGCCGGAACTCGACGAGCAGGTCTTCGAGAAGTTCTGCCGGTGGCGCCCGGCCGGCTACGAAGACGTCTCGGGCTCCGGGCCTCGGGCTGTTCATCACGAGGCAGATCGCCCGCGCGCAAGGGGGCGACGTGACCGTGGCCCAGCGCGCGGATGGGGGTACCATCCTGCAGATCCGCCTGCCGATCGAGGTGCGACGTGACGGGTGACGGACAGGTCTCGCTGCTGATCTGCGACGACCACAAGGTGCTGACCGACGCCCTCTCGACGGTGATCGGGCTCGACGCGACCTCCGTCTGGTCGGCGCACCGGTGCACACCCCCGAAGAAGGGGTCGCCCTCGCGATCGAACAGCTCCCCGACGTCGTGTTGATGGACATCATGTTCAAGGGCACCGTCATGACCGGGATCGAGGCCACGCGGGACGATCAAGGAGTCGCGCCCGTCGACGAAGGTCGTGATCATGACCGCGCACGACGACGATCGTCTGCTCGTCGAGGCCGTCGAGGCCGGCGCCTCGGGCTTCCTGTCGAAGGACCTGCCCGCCGACGAGATCCTGGCGATCGACCCGATCGGCCGCTGAGGGCGAGGTGCTGATCGATCCGGTCACGCTGACCAGGTTGCTCGCCCAGGTCGCCCGCGAGCGCGAGGAACAGCGCGACGCGATTGCGCTGCTGAACGATCTGACCGACCGAGAGCGTCAGATCCTGCAACTGCTCGCCCAGGGCAAGCGCAACGACGATATCGCGCGCGAGCTGTTCATCAGCCCACAAACGGTGCAGACCCACGTGCGGAACATCCTCGGGAAGCTTCGCGTGCACTCGAAGCTCGAGGCGGTCGCCTTCGCCGTGAAGCATGGGGCGATCCAGGTCTCCTGACGCCCCGCCACGCACCTACCTCGGATCGGGTATCCAGCCGTTCGCCCCCAGGGACGAAGCCTGCTGTGCGACGCCGTACACCCTCAGGGCGGGCCACCCCCTCGGCCCGACCCGGAGACTGAAGGCCCGAGCGAACCCCTCCCTCGCTCGGGCCTTCAACCATCTCAGGGCAGCTCGTTGCGGCGGAGCTTGCCCCGCGGCGTCCGCGGCAACGTCGTCACGACCCGGAGGTCGCGCGGCGCCTTGAACCGAGCGAGGTCGTCGCGGCAGTACTCGCGGAGCTCGTCGAGCGAGGGTGGGTCCGCCGGATCGACCGGCACGACCCACGCGGTGACGTGCGCTCCCCATTCGGGGTCGGGACGCCCGGCGACGGCGACGTCGGCGACCTTCGCGTGGCCCGCAAGCACCGTTTCGACCTCCGCGGGCCACACCGTCTCGGCGCCGCTGCGGATCGCGTCGTCCGCGCGCCCGCGCGACCGCAGATGCCCCTCAGGTCCGACCGAGCCGATGTCGCCCGTGCGCAGCCACCCGTCGCGGTGAACGCGTCCGCGGTCGCGGCGGGATCGAACCGGTAGCCCTCCATCACCGTCGGCCCCGTGATCTCGACAGGCCCCTGGTCGACGCCTGGCGTCGCCGAGATCCGAACGTCGGTGTCGTCGAACGGTCGTGCCGTCGTAGACGACGCCGCCGCACGTCTCGGTGCTGCCGTACGTGATTGACGACGCGGGCCCCGAGCCGCACCGCAGCGTCGCGCAGCGTCGGGTCGAGCGGACCGCCCCCGACCAGCAGCTCACCCAGCGAGCCGAGGTCCGCGCCACCGCGCACCAGTCGCTCGAGCATCGTCGGAACGAGCGAGACATGCGCGCCTTGCGGTGCTTCCGCGAGCAGCACCGCCCGGCTCGAACCGCTCGAGCACCGTGACCGGCGAGCCGGTGAGCACGCCGCGCAGATACACCAACAGCCCGCCGATATGCGCCGGAGAGAGGCACGCGACCCAGGGGTCGTACGCTGACGCATCGAGCATGTCGAGCGAGCGTGGCGACGGCCACGCCGACCGCCGCCATCGGCAGACTGCGCGAGTTTCGGCTCACCCGACGCGCCGCTCGTGGCAACAACCGCCCAGGCGCCCTCCGGATCGACCGCCGACGCCTCGGCCAGCACGATCTCCTCGCCTGGGCGCACGAGCACGGCTGGCCGCGCTCGCTCGATCACGCGGTCCTGCTCGGCGAGGCTCAGGCGCACGTCGATCGGCAGGAAGGAAGCCCCCGAATGTGCATGGGCTGCAAGGATCTCCAGCCAGTGGAACCCGGGCGGCAAAGCGTAGGCCACGAGCTCCCCTCGGCTCGCCCACCGGTGCGCCGTGCCTTCCACGTCGGGTAGCCTAACCGTTCGAGTCAGCGCTCTAGGAGTGGGTGGTCATATGGTTGAGTGGCAGCCGAGCGGCGAGTGGACGCGACATCCGCTACGAAACGGCCGACGGCATCGCGAAGATCACGATCGATCGGCCGGACGTGCGCAACGCCTTCCGGCCGCAGACGACCAGAGAGCTGATCCGCGCGTTCGACTCGCACGGGACGACCCGATGATCGGCGTTGTGATCTTGACCGGCGAAGGCCCCGAGGCGTTCTCCTCCGGAGGCGACCAGAAGATCCGCGGCGACGACGGCTACGTCGACGACGACGGGATCGGACGTCTGAACGTGCTCGACCTGCAGATCCAGATCCGGCGGTTCCCGAAGCCGGTGATCGCGATGGTGGCCGGGTACGCGATCGGCGGCGGCCACGTGCTGCACCTGTGCTGCGACCTCACGATCGCCGCCGACAACGCGCGATTCGGCCAGACCGGCCCCAGCGTCGGCTCGTTCGACGGTGGCTACGGGATCGGTCTGCTCGCCCGCCAGATCGGCGAGAAGCGCGCGAAGGAGGTCTGGTTCCTGTGCCGGCAGTACGACGCCGAGACCGCGCTCGACTGGGGTCTCGTCAACGCGGTCGTGCCGCTCGAGGACCTCGAGGCAACGACGTCGTCGTGGGCGCGCGAGCTGCTCGAGAAGTCGCCCGCTCGCGCTGCGACTGCTGAAGTCGGGCTACAACGCGGGCGTCGACGGCCTCGCGGGCGTCCAGCACCTCGCCGGCGACGCGACGCTCCTCTACTACATGAGCGAGGAGGCGCAGGAAGGCCGCGACGCGTTCAACGAGAAGCGCGACCCGGACTTCTCGCGGTTCCCGAAGCGGCCGTGACCGAGCACGCAACGCCGTGCATCAGCTCCGCGATGGCGCGTGTGGTGGCTCGGGGCGCGGCCGCGAACGCTCGGCGTCGGCGTGATCGCCGTCGTGCGTCGGTACGGCCGCGGCCGGTCACGTGATCTGGTGGCGGCTGGTGGCGGCGCTCGCTCGTCGCGGCCGGGCTGCAGATCGGCGTCAACTTCGCGAACGACTCCTTCGACGGGTTGCGCGGCGTCGACACGCACGAGCGGGTCGGCCCGCCGCGGCTGACCCAGACCGGCGCCGCGTCGCCGAGCGCGGTGCCGATCGCCGCGTCGGTCGTTCGGCGTCGCGGCGTTCGCAGGGCTCGCGCTCGCGCTCGCGACGTGCCCGGGCTGATCCTGTTCGGTCGGCGCCCTCGCGATCATCGCCGCCCTGCTCTACACCGGCGGACCGCGGCCGTACGCGGGGCTCGGACTCGGCGAGGTCATGGTCTTCCTGTTCTTCGGGATCGTCGCCACGTGCGGAACGAGCTACGTGATGGTCGAGACGGTGCCGGCGGCGTCGTGGTGGTGCGCGCGCCGTCATCGGACTGCTCGCGGTCGCGATCCTGGAGGCGAACAACTCCGCGACATCGCGACCGACGAGGCCGCCGGCAAGCGAACGCTCGCGGTGCGGACTCGGCGACCGCGGCGCCCGACGCCTCTACGCGGGGCTCGTGATCGGCGCGTTCGTGACGATCGTGCTCGGGGTGCTCGTCTACCTCGTCTGGCCCGACGCCGGCCTGATGCAGTGGGGGCTGTTCGGTCTCGCCGCCTGGCCGCTCGCGATCCGGCCGCTCGAGCGCGTGCGCACGGCGACCGGTCGCGAGCTGATCCCCGTGCTGGTCGGCACCGCGCCGTCCATGCCGCCACCGGCTGCTGCTCGCGCTCGGGCTGGCCTGTCCAGGACGGTGCGTGAGCTCGATCGCCGACGCCTCGCTCGCGTGCGCGTCGGCGCTCGTCGACGCGCTCGTCGCCGGCGGCGTACGAGCACGCGTGCGTGTCGCCGGGATCGCGCTCGACGCCGCTCGCGCTCGCGCTGGCGCGGGACGAACGGGTCACGGTGCACGTCCATCTCGACGAGCGGAGCGCCGCCGTTCTTCGCGCTCGGGCTGGCGAAGGCGACCGGCGCGCCTGTCGCGGTCGCGTGTACCAGCGGCACGGCGACCGCGAACTACCTACCCGCGATCGTCGAGGCGTCCCAGTGCGCGGACGCCGCTGTCGCGCTCACCGCCGACCGGCCACCACGGCTGCGCGGCACAGGAGCGAACCAGACGATCGATCAACACGATCTGTACGGCGGCTACGTCCGCGCGAACATCGAACCGCCGGTTCCCGCGACGCTCGACGACGTTGGTGCATGGGCCGATGCCGGACGGCGAGCCGTTTCCGCCGCGCTTGCCGCCCCGATCGGCCCCGTCCACGTGAACTGTGCGTTCGAGGAGCCGCTCGTTCCGCACGGCGAGGCGATCACGACGCGATCCGCCGTCGTCGCGGCGTCGTCCGGTTCGAACGACGAGGAGCCGCTGAACCAGGTGCGCGCGTTCGTGGCCGCGTACGCGGGCGCTCGAGGGGTGGTCACGATCGGGAGCGTCCGCCCGCCCGCAACCCTCGCGCTCCTGACGCTGGGCGCCCTCCTCGGCTGGCCTGTGCTCGCGGAACCCATGTCGGGCCTCCGCCTGGACGCCGACGAGGCGGGCCGCGCGCTCGCGGCCGGCCTATTCCTGCATCGGGGACGGCCCCTGGCTCGACCGACATCGCCCCGAGATCGTCCTGCAGGTGGGTGCGACGCCGACGACCCGTGCGACGCAATCGCTCGTGCGCGACGCGGAACGACTGATCGTTCTCGATCGAGACCACCTCGACCCAGATCCGGAGGGACGAGCGGAGCAGCGGATCGCGCTCGATCCCGAGCGCTTCGCCGCGACCGCATGGGACCACCGCGACGAGCTGGGGGCGAGTGACCCATCGTGGCTCGAATCGTGGCGGACCGCCGACCTCATCACCCGGCGAGCTGTCGACCGCGCACTCGAGGCATCGGATGAGCTGTCCGAAGGGCGCACAGCTCGCGACGTCGCCGCGTTCCTCCCGCACGGCACAACCATGGTGATCGGCAACTCGACCCCCGTGCCGAGACCTCGATCTGTTCATGGCGCCGCGCCGGCCCCCGCGCATCTGGACCGCCCCAGATCTGCTGCGGATCGTCGCCAATCGCGGGGCAAGCGGCATCGACGGCTTGGTCTCGACGACGCTCGGCGTGGCCGCCGCCGGCCGGCCGACCGTCGCGCTGCTCGGCGATCTGACCTTCCTCTACGACGCGGGGGCGCTGCTGTGGTCGTCGAGGCTCGGCGTGGACGCGACCTTCGTCGTCCTCGCGAACGGCGGCGGGCAGATCTTCGCGTTGCTCGACCAGGCTGCGCTGCCCGAATTCGACGCGCTCTTCGCGACACCCCACCCGGCATCGATCGGGGCCGTCTGCTCGGCTGCAGGTGCGGAGCATCGCGTCGTCAACCGGGCGCAGCGACCTCGCGCCTGCGCTCGAAGGCGCGATGCGTGAAGGCGGCGTGCAGGTGATCGAGGTCCCGATCGACGCCGCCCACGACCGACGGCGCCGAGACGACCTGCGAGCGGTCGTCGGCCAGGCGCTGAGCGACCGCTAGCCCCAGCGCAGCGCATCGAGGAACGCGCTGAACTTCCGGTCGGTTTCGTCGAGCTCGGCCGCCGGTTCGCTGGCCCCGACGATCCCGGCCCCCGCGTACAGCATCGCGCGATCGCCCTCAGGAGGCCGCACCGCAGCGCGATCGCCCACTCGCCGTTGCCGCGGCGTCGACCCAGCCGACGGGCCCCGCATAGCACCCCGGTCGAACCCCTCGAGCTGTCCGAGCGTCGCGAGCGCCGTCGCCCGTCGGCGCGCCGCCGACCGCGGGGGTCGGGTGGAGCGCTCGAGCGAGGTCGAGCGCGCTCGGCGCGGGTTCGCGGAGACGCCCGCGGAACCGGGTCGACAGATGCCAGACGTTCGGCGTCTCGTGCAGCGACCGGCTCGGGGTCCCACGCGAGCGTCTCGCAGAGCCGGCTGCAATGCCTCCGCGACCGCTTCGACGACCGATCGCGTGCTCCTCGCGGTTCTTCGCCGAGGCCGCGCAGCCGCTTCCGCGTTCGCCCGATCTCGACCCGGGGTCGCCCGACCGAGGCGCCGAGCCCGCCAGCGGGTTCGCGCGCACCTCACTCCCGTGACGCGACACGAGCAACTCCGGCGAGGCCCCGACCAGGACGCCGCCGCGGTCGGCGCGATGAACGTGTACGCGTGCGGGTCGACCGCTCGCAGACGATGCGCGAGCCGGCGCGGATCGAAGCGCCGGTCGGCCGCGACCTCGATCGTGCGCGCGAGGACGACCTTCCGAAGCTCGCCGGAGCGCACCCGGCGCGCCGCCTCGGCCACCGCGCCCTCGTAGAACATGCGGCGGCGGCACCGGCGTCGACGGCCGCATCGCGGAACGCCTCGGCCGGGACGACGCCCGTGACGAGGTCGGCGCGACCGCCCGGCCGATCCGGGCCGTGACGAACGGGTCCGTTCGCCGGACCTGCGCTCGCCGACCAGGAGCTCGCCGTCGCCGGCGAAAGGCAGCGCGCCGCACGCGACCGCGCCCTCGGGCAGCGTCCGCCAGCGCGGCAGCCGACGTCGCCGGGTGCCACCCATCGGCCCGGGCCGGTCGCGACGCCGACCCCCTCGCGCTCGAGGAACACCCCGCCCGCGCTGCCACGCGGCGAGCAGATCGAACGACGCGCCGAGCGTCGTCTCGACTCGTCATGCCCGAACCCCGACCAGCAGCTGCGTGATGCCCGCCGACAGCTGGATCCGCCGCGCCGACGGGAACCCGGCGGCACCGGAGCATCGCGAGCATCTCCTCCGCCGGCGGAAGGTACGCCATCGACTTCGGCAGGTATGCGTACGCGTCGCGATCGGACAGCAACCCGCCGATCACCGGCACAACGCGTTCGAAGTAGACGCCGTGGCCGGCGCGGCAGCACCGGCTTGTCGGGCCGGCTCGCGTCCAGCAGCGCGATCGCGCCACCGGGCCGAGACGACCCGTCCGAGCTCGGCGAACAACCCCTCGAGCGACACGACGTTGCGCAACGCGAACCCGCACGTGACGCCGTCGGCCGAACCGTCGGCGACCGGGCAGCCGAAGCGCGTCGGCCTGCACGAGCGGCGCATCGGTTCGCGCGCTGG
Source organism: uncultured Actinomycetes bacterium (assembly GCA_963746995.1). Lineage (GTDB taxonomy): Bacteria > Actinomycetota > UBA4738 > UBA4738 > HRBIN12 > AC-51. Next base: position 10,555 of record CAVVDF010000001.1, on the reverse strand, counting down.
CGAGCATCCCGAACGAGAAGTCGAACCCGACCGGCCGATGGCCAGCGCGCGCAGCTCCCGGCAGAAGTCGCCGGTGCCGCACGCCAGATCGAACACTCGCGAGCCCGGCGGCAGGTGCAGTTCGCGGACCGCGCGACGACGCCACCCGATGTCCATCCCGAACGTCATCACACGATTGACGAGGTCGTAGCGCGGGCTGATCCGATCGAACAGCGAACGGACGGTGCGCCGCCTTCTCGCTCGCCGCGAGGCAGCGACGATCGCTCACGACTCCAGCCGCCGTTCGGCCTCTTCGAGCAGCACCCGGCGGAAATGGTTCGCGACCAGCGCGGTCACCGCAGGCAGCAGCGTCTCGAACGCCTCGACGGTGCGCGTGGCGGCGACCGGATCATCGCCGGCAGTGTCGCGGATCGGCTCCCGCACGTGGGCGTCGAACAGGTCGACCGCCCGCACCGCGAGCCCACGCAGCGCGCCGTCCGCGTCGCGGGCGAGCGCCAGCAGCTCGCCAACCGGGAGCCCGAATTCCAGCAGCCGGAGCGCGGTGCGCATCACCTCGGCGTCGGCGGCGCGAGTACCGAACCTCGCCATCGACCGCCGACCGATCCTGATCCCCTCACGCTCGACCGCCTGGATCAACGATGCCGGCACCCCTGACGCGCCGGCGAGCTCTTCGAGGGTGAGCGTCGCGGCGTGCGAGCCGTCGCCGCCGCCGCGCGACCGCGACGGCTGCCGCCAGGTCGGCATCGGCCTGCCGCGACCTCGCCGCCCAGCACGCGGCCGATCGCCGCGAGGGTGAGGCCCTTGCCCTGCAGTTCCCGGATCCGGCGGATGCGCTCCGCGTGCGCATCGTCGTACCAGGCGAGCGTCCCTCTCGCGGCCGGCTGCGGGAGCAGCCCGCGCGACTGATAGAAGCGGCACGGTGTCGACCGACACGTCGCAGGCCGCCGCGAGCTGTTCCACCCGATACCGCATGATCCAACACTCTACGAGTGCGCACTCACACCTTCACACCGCGCGCTCGCACGACGGACGGCCGAGAGCTGGGGCTACGATGCGCCGCATGAAGCACGTGGCGCGCCCGATCAGCCTCGGCCTCGTTCTCGGCTGCGTGGTCATGACGATGGCCATCGGGACGGGCCCAAGCATCCCTGCGCCGGAGGGGACTTCGACGACGGCCGGCAATACAGGCTGCTGTGCTACACGGATATCGTGCCGTTGCTCGGCACGGAACAGCTCGAGCACGGCCGTCTGCCCTTCTTCAACCGTTGCGCCACCGTCGCAGAACAACTGCGACGAGTACCCGGTCGCTCACGATGTACCTCATGCGCGCCGCTGCATGGTTCTCAGGGCCGCACTTGCTGCGCTTCTTCTACACGAACGCCAGCTGCTGTTGCTCTTCGCGATGGCGACCGCCGCGTGTCTGTGGCTCCTTGCCGGCTCGCCGGGCGTTGTGGTTCGCGCTCGCCCCGACGCTGTTGCTGTACGGCACGATCAACTGGGACCTGGCCGCGGTTGCGCTGTGCAACCGCGCACTCGTCGCGTGGTCGCGAGGCCGCGACGGCTGGGCAGGTGTCCTCATCGGCCTGGGCGCGGCGACGAAGTTCTATCCCGCGTTCTTCCTGATCCCGCTGTTCCTGCAGGGCCTCCAAGACCGCGAGCCCGATCGTTCGATCCGTGTCCTGTGGTGGTCGGCCGGCACCTGGGTGGCCGTCAACCTCCCGTTCGTGCTCGGCGTCTCCCGGCTCGTGGTGGGAGTTCTTCCGGTTCAACGGCGCTCGGACGCCCGACTTCGATTCAGCCTCTCTACATCGCATGCCGCTACGCCGACGGACTGTGCATCTCGATCAGCAATGCGAACCTGGTGGCACTCACCGGGTTCCTCGTCGGCTCGTTCGTCGCGATCTTCTGGAAGATCGCGCCGCGATCCGGACTTCCCCAGGTGGGCGGTTGGGGTTCCGCTCCTGATCTGTTTCCTGCTTGGCGAGCAAGGTCTACTCGCCGCAATACTCGCTATGGCTCGTGCCGTGGTTCGCGCTCACGATGCCGCGGCTTCGCAGGTTCGTCGCGTTTGAGATCGCTGACGTCGCCGTGTTCGTCACGAGGTTCTGGTTCTTCGCGCACCTACACCGGAACGTGGCATCTCCTGCCGCAGTGGTGGTTCGAGGTCGCGGTTGGCGTCCGCGCGCTCGTGCTGCTGTGGTGTCTGGTCGGGTGGGTGCGCGACGAGATCCCGGACCGCGGCCTGGTTCGCGTCCCTCGTGTGGTCGGCCCGAGCGCCGCGACGGCGCCGGCACTCGCATGAGCCGACGTCCGGATCCGCGACGGCTGGCGGGAAACGCTCTGGGCGTTCCTCGGCGCCCGTGCGCTGGTCACGGCGATCGGGGTGGTGGGCGGCGGGATGCTGACCGCTGCCCGCAGGCCAACCGCCGACCGACGCCGGGTTCCCGAACCCCGCGATCGGCGCGGGGTGGCATCTGCTGGGAACCGCCCTGCAGCGTCAGGATGCGCAGTGGTTCCTGCGCCTCGCGACGACGGGCTACGCCTCGGGCGACCACAGCGCCGCGTTCTTCCCGGGTTTCCCGCTCGCGATCCGCGTCGTGGATGTCGTGCCCGGGCCTCGGGCCGCTCGGCGCCGCACTGCTCGTCGCGAACGCCGCCGCGTTCGGCGCGCTCCTGCTGCTTGCACGCGCTGACGCGGTTCGAGCTCGGCGACGACGCGGCACGCCGCGCCGTGCTGTTCACTGCGCTGTTCCCGACGGCGTTCTTCCTGTACGCCCCCTACAGCGAGTCGCTGTTCCTGCTGCTGTCGATCGCGCGCGTTCTGGTTCGCGCGCCGAGACCGATGGGGTGTGGGCCGCCCTCGCCGGCGCGGTCGCCGCGGCGACGCGGAGTGTGGGATCCTGCTCGTCCTCGCGCTCTGGGTGGAGGCGCTCGCCCAGTACCGGCGGATCGCCGAGCCGCTCCTGCCCCGGCTCTTCGCCGCCGCGGCGGTGGCGCTCGGGCCCGTGCTCTACGCCGGGTGGTGGCAGTGGCGCCACGCGACCTCTGGGCGCCGCTCGACGCCCAGCGAGCGTGGCGACCCGGCGGCGTCCACCAGCCGCTCGAGACGGTGATCGGCGCGGTCTCAGTTCGCCTGGCGCTACCAGACCTGGTGGCTGCTCGACCTGCTCGTCGTGGCGCTCGCCGTCGGCCGGCATCGTTCTGGCCGCTCGACGGATCCCGCTCACCTACACGGTGTACGCCGCGGCGAGCGTGCTGCTCCCGCTGCTGTTGCCGCTCGCGAGCCGGCCGCTCCTGTCGATGCCCCGGTTCATGGTGGTCGTGTTCCCGGCGTCGTGGGGGTGGGCGCTGGCCGCCGCGCGCCGACGACCGCCCGAGACGGCCACCCTCGTCGTGTTCGCGGCGGGATTCGCCCTGCTCGCGTTCCTGTTCATGAACTGGCAACCGATCTTCTGAGGCCGCTCGGTCACCGAGGGGCCCGAAACCGACTAGGATTGCCGCGACCCGGGGGTGGCCGGACGCGGGACGGAGGAGGGGCCGTGACGATCAGGGTCGCGATCGCGGACGACCACTCCTTGGTGCGCCAGGGGCTCCGTCGCTACCTCGACATGGCCGACGGCATCGAGGTCGTCGGCGAGGCAGCCAACGGCAAGGAGCTGCTCGAGCTCATCGAGGCGGAGACACCCGGACATCGCGCTGATCGACATCCGGATGCCCGAGATGGACGGGCTCGAGGCCGCGCGCGAGATCCGCGACCAGCATCCCCGCGGTCGGCGTCATCATGCTGACCGCCTACGACGACCGGCAGTTCGTGGTCGAGGCCGTCCGCAGCGGCGCCCGCGGCTACGTGCTGAAGGCGCGCGACGCCGAGCACCTGATCCAGACGGTCCGGCTGGTCGCCGGCGGCAACATGGTCATCGACCCCCAGCTCGTGGTGGCTCTCGCCGAGGAACTCTCCACGGCCAAGGAGCGCGACCGCAAGGCCGAGACGCTGACCGCGCGCGAGATCGAGGTGCTGCAGCTGCTCGCCTTCGGGCATACGAACCGCGACATCGCCGAGCGCCTCTACATCTCCCCCGACACGGTGAAGACCCACCTCGAGCACATCTTCGAGAAGCTCGGCGCCTCGGACCGCACGGCGGCCGTCGCCGAGGCGCTCCGCCGCCGCCTGATCGAGTAGCGGCCGGCAACGGTCTAGTCCGTCCGGCGCATGCCGTCCGCAGCGACGGGTGATGGAGCCGGACGCCCGAACAGCGCATCATGGAGGCCTCATGCGATGCCGTTCCATCCCCACGGCATGTCGGCGTGCTCGTCGGCGCTCCTGCGTCGCCCTTGTCGTGGGCCGCCGGCGTCGTGCTCGCGGAGCCCGGACGCCCGCGGCCTGTCACGCGCGCGCTCGCCGCGGCGTCGTTCGTTCGTCGCGGCCGTCGCGATCTGATCGGCTCGGCGCCGACCGTGGCCCGGCTGGCCGGGCGACGCGGTCGCCTGGGGCTGGCGCTGATCGCGGCCGTCGGCGGCGCCTTCGCGCTCGCCGGCGCGATCGGCGTCGCGCCGACCGGCCCGAGCCGCGACCTCGACGTCTGCTGCTCCGCTCCTGGTGCCGTTCGTCCTCGCGGCCCGGCGACGAGTTCCGCGCCCACTTCGACGAGCGCGACCGGCGCGAGGTGATCGCCGACGTCGGGCTCCTCACGCTCGTCGCTCGCCCGATCGTCTACATCGTGGATCCGTGCCGGTCGATGCCTCCGGCCGCCGCGATCGGTCTCTGCGGCGACCTTCGCGATCCTCGGCGTCAGCCATCCTCGCGTTCGTTCGGCGCCCTACGCTCTGCGTGCCGACTCCCGGAGCATGTCCTGCTCGGTTCGTCGGCTTCGGCTCCGTTCGCGGCTGCACGATCGGGTTCGGCGGAGCCTGGGCTCGCGCGGCATTGCCGACGGCGTCGACCTGGATCGCATTCGTTCACCTTCGGTCGCCCCTGCTGCGCTCGCCTGCGTGTCTCCGTGCTGCGTCCGCGCATGACGACCGCGCGCATCCAGGTGTTCGCGCACCGCCGGGGCCGCCCGGACGGCCGATCTCACGAGCATCACGGTGATCACCGCGTGCGTGGCGCTGTCCCTCGTCGCGATCTTGGACGACGCCGCGGCGATCGCCGGCACACAGTCCACGGTGATCCTGATGGCTGCTCGGCCTCGGCGTGGCGCTGCGCATCCTGGCCAACCAGCTCGCGAGCGCCGAGGCGTACGCGAGCCGTGCGGGCCGCCGCTCGCCGACAGCGAGGCCGCGCTGCACGAGACCGACGCCGCGCTCGAGCGCGTTCGCGATGCGAACGAGTCGCTCCGCGCCTCCGAGGAGCACCTTCGCCTGGTGTTCGACGCGGCCGTCGACGGCTTCGTCGAGGTCGACCACCAGGACAGGGTCGATCCGCGCGAACGACGCCTTCGGCCGGATGGTCTCGACCGACCGAGCGCGATGGAAGGGCATCCGTGGGCCGCGCTGGCCACGGCGGTCGACGGCGCCGACGCGGCGTTCGCCCATCTCCTGCGATGGCGGTCAGGCCACGATCCAGCGCACGCGACGGTCAGATCGCTGCACCTCGAGTCGACGGCGTCGGAGATCCCGACCCACCCGCCCCGCACGCTTGTGCTCGTTCGCGACGTGACCGCGGCAAGGTCGCCGACCAGACGATCCGCTCGCTCTTCCACTTCCTGCAGGATCGCGACGAGGACCGCACCCGGTTGCTGCGTCGATCGAACGCTGCGATCGAACAGGAGCGCAACCGCATCGCCCGCGACCTGCACGACGGGCCGGTGCAGGGCGTCTCGGCGGCGTCGCTCTCGCCTCGAGGCGGCCCTGCTGATGATCAAGGCCGGCGACGTCGAGCGTGGCATCGAGGTGCTGGCCAAGATCCGCGCAGGAGCTCGCCGGAGAGGCCGACGCGCTGCGCCAGCTGATGTCGGGCCTCCGCCCGCCCGTGCTCGAGGAACGCGGGCTGATGCCGGCGCTCCGGGAGACGCTCGCGCGGTTCGAGAGCGACACCGGCGATCGTCTCCACGCTTCGAGGGGACCTGAAGCGCCCGGTGCCCGCGCGACGTCGAGACGCTCGCCTACCGGGTCGTGCAGGAGGCGCTGACGAACGTCGGCAAGCACGCGCGCGCGACGCACGGTGATGGTGCACGTGGACACCGACGACCGTCAGCTCCGCGTCGAGATCGAGGACGACGGTCACGGGGTTCGAGACGGCTCAGGTGCGCGAGTTCCTGCGGTGCGGGCCGTGTCGGCCTCGCCTCGATGCGCGAGCGCGTCGAGCTCGCGAGCGGGACGTTCAACCTGCGTTCGAGCCCGGGCGCGGCACCGCCGTCACCGCGTTGATCCCGCTGGACGAGTCGCTGCTCGCGGCGCCCGCGATCTGACGATCAGCTGCGGTGACGGCCACGGCGTGGGTCGGCGGCGGCGACTCGGTGGGCGACGGGCTCGGCGTCGGGCTCGGGCTCGTCGTCGGCGCCGGCGTCTCGCGTCGGCGACGGGGTCGGCGCTCGGCGATCGGCGGGGCGGGCGTCGGCGACGGGGGCGGCGGCGCCACCGAGATCGGCGGTCCGATCGAGTGTGCTTCGTCGAACGAGGGGTCGGGAACGCCTCGCCGGCTGGCCCTACATCGCCACCGACATGAAGTCGTGCCAGATCGTCGGCGGGGATCGTGCCGCCGTAGACGGGCGGGACGCCCTCGACGTTCTCCAGCGGCCGTTCGCCTTGCGGCCAGCCCATCCACACGCACGTCACGATCTGCACGGTGTATCCGCAGAACCAGGCGTCGACGTTCTCGTTGGCCGTGCCGGTCTTGCCGGCGACCGGACGTGCCGAGACGCGGCCGAGGTCCCGGTCCCCCCACGGACCACGCCCTGCGAGCGCGTACGGTCACCAGGTTGGCGTCGTTCGCGTCGAGCACTTGGTGCGCCCTGCGACCCGACCGAGTCGTCGAGCGTGCCGCCGCCGAGCTCACGTGGAGCAGCGGCGTCGCCCAGTGCCGCTCGCCTTGGTCGGCGAGCGTCGCGTACGCGTTGGTCATCTCGAGCGGGTTCACGGCGACCGACCCGAGCGTGATCGAGCACGACGTCGGGAAGTTTCGGACTGGATGCCGAGCGCGTGGGCCATGTCGACGACGTGCTCGGACCGAGCTGCGCGATCACCTGCGCGAAGATCGTGTTCACGGAATGCGCCGTCGCGCCGAACAGCGTGAACGTGCCGGCCTCGCCGTCGCCCGCGTTGACCGGGTGCCAGGCGCCGTCCGGCTGGCTGGGGTCGGGGCACTGCGGGATGCCGATCGTCGACGGGCCGTTCCAATACGCGTTGAGGTCGTACCCTGCTGCATCGCGGCGGCCAGCGTGAACGCCTTGAACGCCGAGCCCGACTGCCGGCCCGAGCCCCGTGCCGGTCGCGAAGTTGACCTTGCTCTTGCCCAGTTCCGGCCGCCCGCCATCGCGAGGATCTCGCCGGTCGGGGGGTCCATCGCGACGAGCGCCGCCGCCGGGTCGTTGCGTTGATCCGGCAGCTCCGTCGGCGATCGCGTTCTCCGCCTCGCGCTGCAGCCGAGGTCGAGCGTCGTCGTGACCTTCAGGCCGCCCGCGTACACCTTCGCCTCGCCGTACTTGTCGAACAGGGTCTGGCGGATGTAGTCGCGAAGTACTCCGACTGGCCGGGCGCGACGAGGCGCTCGCGCCCGGTCCGGGATCGTGCCGCAGCACTTGCGCGCCTTGAGGCGCGCACCCTGGCGCCTTGCGTCAGGTCGCCGTACCGCACCATCTGGTCGATCGCGTAGTTGCGGCGGAACCAGTTGTCGCTCGGCCGGTCGATCGGGTCGTACAGCTCGGGGGCGTGCAGCACACCGGCGAGCGAGGCCGACTCCAGCACGGTGAGCTGGCTCGCCGGCTTGCCGAAGTACGTCTGCGGCCGCCGCCTCGATGCCGTAGGCGCCGTGCCCGAAGTAGACCGTGTTGAGGTACTTCGCGAGGATCTGGTCCTTGCCGAGCTGCTGCTCGAGCTTGATCGGCGAGCAGCGCCTCGCGGATCTTCTCGGGGATCGAACGGGCGGGAAGCGTGTAGCTCTGCACCCCGTTCTCGTCGGTCGTGTACGAGCCCGCGTAGACGTTCTTCACGAGCTGCTCGGTGATCGTCGAGCCGCCCTGGACCGTCTCGCGCTTGACGAGGTCGGTGTACGCGGCCCGGAGGATGCCGACGACGTCGACGCCGGGGTGGTTGTAGAAGTCGTGGTCCTCGGTCGCGATCACCGCGTCGATGATGTTCGGGCGAGATCGACGCAGAGCGGCACCACGGTGCGGTCGACCGCACCGTGCAGCGTGGTGATCAGCTCGCCGTTGCGGTCGTAGAGGTACGTCGTCTGGATCGGCGGGCAACGAGCTCGGGCAGCTGGATCCGCGCGTAGGCGATGTAGAGCCCGATCGCCGGCGAACAGCACCAGCACGAACGGCGTCAGCAACAGCGAGGAGCCACCAACGGCGGCGCAGGAACGACTTCTTCTTCGGGCCGCGCGTCCCGGGCTTCTCGGGCCGTCGCCGGGCTTGGTCTTCGTCGCGGTCGCGCCGCCGATGCCGCGGCCTTCCGGGCGTGCCCCGCTGGACGGGGGGCGCCTGGAGGCGTGTTTCGGGTTGTATCGTCCCGCTGAGGTCGAGGGGCGTTCGCGCGACACGGTCGCCCGATGCTAGCAAGGGGTTGCGCGGATGCGGGGCCTGGCCGTGTGACGTTTGCGTGGCGAAGCTCAGCCGGCGGCGCTGCGGCGGGCGGTGAACGCCTCGCGCAGGTGGTTCCACTGGCAGGCGCGGCACACCTCCACCACGTAGCAGCAGCGCCCGGGTAGGCGGCGGCCATCCGCAGGCCGGTGTCGATCGACCAGACCCGGCCGTTGTCGTGCTTCAGGCGCGTCGCCGTAGACGTAGGCGAGCAGGACGAGCTTGTCCTTGCCGCAGACCGGGCAGTCGATGCGGGTCGGCTCGCCGACGTGACTTGGCGGCGCGCATCAGCTCCGGGTGGGCGTCGCAGAGGTCGTTGACCGACTGGAGCCCGCCGCTGCGAATCCCGCAGGATCGCGCGCTTGGCGAGCGTGTAGTCCATCACGTTGAGCTCTGCGCGCCGGGAACGACCGAGCGGCGTGCGGACGGGCTTCTTCGGCATGGTCCGGCGATGGTACACCCGGACCCGGACAGGGGGAGGGGGTAGGCGTAGCCTCCCTGCATGGGCGAGACAAGGAGCGACACGACGAGACGATCCCGGTCATCCACGAGGGCGAGCGGGGCGTGGGCCGACCTGGTCGACCCGCCCGGCACGATGGGCACGGGCGGCGCGGAGGCCGAGACGTTCACCACCCCGGGCGGCGCGTTCCAGACGGGCTTGTGGCGACGCGAGCCCGACACCTGGTCGTTCGAGCGTCCCTACGACGAGGTCGCGCTGATCTTGGCGGGCGAGGCCGAGATCGAGACGGACGGGCGAGGTGCACACCGTGCGCGCCGGCGACGTGCTCGTGACGCCGAAGGGGTCGGCCGGCACCTGGCGCATCACGGAGACGATCGTGAAGTTCTTCGCGATCTACGACGCGGGGTAGGCGCACAACGGGCGATCGCCCGTACGGTTCGCTGGACCCGCGGTCGGACCGCGACGACATCCCGCTGTTGGTGGAGGCGGGGTCGGCCCGGGTGTTTCTGCGTGGACTCCGCAAACGGTGCCCGCGGTGCGGCGAGCGCGGGATCTGGGTCATCGTGGTTCACGCCGAAGCCGCTGTGCCCGGTGTGCGACCTTCGGTTCGAGTCCGAAGAGGGCGGGTTCCTCGGCGCGATGGTGTTGAACTACGCGTTCGCGGTCTCGTTCTGGTTGGCGGCGTTGGCGCATCGCGATGGCGCTGACCGTGCCGTTCATCCCCGTCGTGCCGCGTGATCGCGATGAGCATCGCGATCCTCGGAGGCCTGCCGGTCTGGTTCTACCCGCGGTCCAAGTTGTTGTGGGCCGCCGTGGAGTTCCTCACCGCGCGGAGCGAGCCCGGCTACCGGACGCCGACGGCGCGCGACCCTCGGGCCGCGGCCTCGAGTGACCGTCGGCGCAGGCGATCGACAGCGGGAGCCGCAGGATGCCGGCGAACGAACCCGAGCGCAGCGGCTCGTCGTCGATCGCGGCGTCCGCGTAGCCGGCGGCGCGGACCGCTGCGATCGCGCCTCGCGCCCCGCTCCGCTCGCGGCGAGTTCCTCGTCGCCGAGCTCGACGCTGGCCTGCGGCGGCCGAGATGACGAACGCGGAAGTTCGCGGTAGCCGAGCGCTCGAAGCGCCTCCTCCGCACGATCGATCTGCGCGAGCACCGCGGGGTCGACCTCCGTGCCGTACGGGACCCGTGACGCGAGGCACGGCATCGCCGGCTTGTCGGCGCTCGGCACGCCAGGTCGGCGGCGACCCGGCGGATGTCGGGCTTGCGGAAGCCCGCCTCGACGAGCGGATGGCGGACGTCGTGCTCCGCGGCGGCCCGAAGACCCGGCCGCCAGTCGCCGAGGTCGTCGACGTTCGC